>NZ_CP043450.1:3816401-5088535 GCF_003286415.2 Mucilaginibacter rubeus
GTATAGGTAAGGGCAAAGCTATCGCTTATACCATATTGCAAACGAGCTGTACCACCTAAGGTAAAGGTGCTGCCAAGTTTGGCTACGCCTGTGGGTAAACCGGTTTCAATTCCTAAACCTAAACGGAAAGCGTTTGCAGGAGTGGTTTGCGCTTTTACCGTATTTGTGAAAAACAGGGCTCCCGCTACAAGGACCGCTGCTGTTAACTTTGATAGTAGTTTCATTTAGTGATATTTTGTGTACATAATGATTACTACCATTTTAGTGCGGCCGTTGCCTGCGAGTGAAGATTTTTTACAATGGCAAAAAATTCACCTTATAAAGTGCTTATTCTTTAAGGTAATGCAACCCTATAACACCATCTGGAAAAGCGTTGCTTTTTTCCAGCCTGAGCTTTATTTCTGTATTGGGAAACAGCGGGATACCGGCACCAAGCACTATCGGGTTAACAAACAGCCAAAATTCATCAATCAGGCCTTCTTTCATCAGGAAGCGGGCAAGGCCGGGGCTGCCAAACATAATAATTTCACCGCCATCCTGCTTTTTGAGGTTCAAAACTTGTGCTTTTATATCGCCACCAATAAACTTAATCTTATCTGTATTTTGTTGCTCAGCAGTTTCGGATACTACATACTTAAGCGTTTTATTATACCAGGTGGAGTGTTCAATGTCATGCTTTGATGCATTGGACTTATCGCCGGCGGTTGGCCAGTAGGCGTCCATCATTTCAAAAGTTTTACGGCCATATAAAGCTGTATCCGCTGCCTGGGTACGGGCATTGGCATATTCAAACATTTCATTGCTTACTTTTATCCAGTTCATAGCACCATCAACGCGGGCGGTAAAACCATCAAGCGAAATGTGCATAAATACTACTAAGTTTCTCATAATATCATTGTTTATATTTTATATCTCAAATTTAAAGGGCGCCATACATTACACAAGGGGCTAAAACGACTTTTAAAGGGTGCAAATATGCCCGCACAAAAAAGGCCATGCTCCCGCACAGCCCTCTTCTTAACAATAATACATTGCCTACAACGTAGCCATATCAATTACAAACCTGTAACGCACATCGCCTTTTTCCATGCGATCATATGCGGTGTGGATATCTTTGATATCAATCATTTCAATATCGGATACAATGTTGTTTTCGGCGCAGAAATCAAGCATCTCCTGGGTTTCTTTAATACCGCCGATGCCCGAACCTGCTAAGCTTTTACGGCCGCCCAATAAGCTGAAAGCAGCAATCTGCGCCGGTTTAGGAGGTACGCCCACACAAATATGAACGCCGTCGGTACGTAATAGCGACAGGTACATGTTAAAGTCATGCTCGGCCGATACCGTATCCAAAATAAAATCAAATGTATTTTTAGCAGCTTCAACCTGTTTAGGATCAGTAGTAACCACAAAATGGTGAGCGCCTAATTTCTTAGCGTCTTCTTCTTTTTTAGGCGACGTACTTAATACGGTAACATCGGCACCAAAAGCCACACCAAATTTAACCGCCATGTGGCCTAAACCACCTAAGCCAAGCACTGCCAGTTTATGGCCTTTGCCTACCTTCCAATGCCTTAAAGGTGAGTACGTGGTAATACCGGCACATAACAATGGAGCAACTGCTGCCAGATCAACACCTTCTTTAAGGTGCAGTACAAAATCCTGATTAACAACAATGGTGTTTGAATAACCACCGTAAGTAGGTGTTTTATGATCCTGTTCAAGACCGTTATAGGTTTGTGAGCTGCCGTTTAAGCAATACTGCTCCAAATCGCGTTTGCAGTTTTCGCACACACGACATGAATCAACCATACAGCCGGTAGCAGCCAGATCGCCAACTTTAAAGCCTTTTACATTTTCGCCAACTTTAACTACACGGCCAACAATTTCGTGTCCGGGTACCATTGGGAATATGCCAGGGAACCAGTCGTTTTTAATCTGATGTAAATCTGAGTGGCAAACGCCGCAGTACAAAATATCAAACTGCACATCATTTGGGCCAACCTCGCGCCTTTCAAAAGTCCAGGGGGCAAGCGGCGTGTTTTCGTCTTGCGCGGCATACGCTTTAGTTTCAATCATAGTAGTAAATGTTAAGTAGTGTGAATGATGATTTATGAATCGTGGAGAGGATCTCCCTAACAAATGTACAATGATATTTCGCAAACATTACAAGCTGGTGGATTTTTAAAACAAAAAACTGACACTTGAAAGGATATTGTTACGATGGGTAAAATCAAACTTTTAATTTAGCATATAGATTCATACCTCATGAAAGTAGCAATAGCCACTCCCCCATTTCCCAAATCAATTAATGATGGTTTAACTCAGGCCGAAAAACTGATCAAAGATGCAGCAGCCCAGGATGCGAAAGTAATTTGTTTTCCTGAATCATACATACCGGGATACCCGGGTATGATTGCCGAACCAGAGCCAACATCGCCCGCCATATTGCAGCAGGCATTAAATGAAGTATGCCGGGTGGCCGCCGAAAACAAAATAGCAGTGATTATGCCGATGGATTGGTACAGCGAAAACGGGTTATTAAACATTGCGCACGTAATATCGGACACCGGCGAAGTACTTGGCTATCAAACCAAAAACCAGTTAGATCCATCGGAAGATACTATGTGGGTTGCGGGAACTCAAAGAAGCGTTTTTGAAATTAATGGGTTAAAGTTTGGTATCACCATTTGCCATGAAGGTTTCCGCTATCCTGAATCGGTAAGATGGGCGGCACGTAATGGCGCGCATATTGTTTTTCACCCGCATTTTTCTGGTAGTAATACAGAAGGTACAATCCTTACCGAATGGGGCAGCATGGCCAATCCGTATTATGAAAAAGCAATGATGATGCGCGCTTTGGAAAACACCATCTACTTTGCCAGCTCCAATTATGGCTCGCTTTACCCGGAATCAGCAAGCTCAATTATCGCACCGGATGGTACTCTTCTGAATTACCAGGCTTACGGAACAACCGGCGTTATTATAGCAGATATAGCTATTGAAAAAGCCACAGGCTATTTAGCCAAACGGTTTAAGCCGCAATTGTACGATTATTGATTGCCGCCATTTTAACCATTATTTGAATTTTGCAAATAATGGATTGATTTATTCAAACACCTGGCTGCTTGTCTGTTTTACTTTTGTATCATAAACAAAAAACAAAATGGAAAACAGAAATAAAATAGCGGTAGTAACCGGCGGTAGCCGCGGCTTAGGCAGGGACATGGCCTTAAGGCTTGCCGAAAAAGGAATAGACGTTGTTATAACTTACAACACCAATGCCGAAGAAGCTTCAAAAGTTGTTACTCTGGTTGAGCAAGCCGGAGCAAAGGCAGCGGCATTGCAACTAAATACCGGGGTAATTAAAAGCTTCGACGCCTTTACCGAAAAACTCCGTGAAGTATTAACAGATAAATTCGGGGCCGATCATATTGATTTTTTAGTGAACAATGCGGGGCAGGGCGGCTACAGCGCTATCAGCGATGTTACCGAGGAGTTTTTTGATGACCTGCTGAACGTACACTTTAAAGGCGTATACTTTTTAACCCAAAAACTGATCCCGTTAATGGCCGATGGCGGTGGTATCGTGAATGTATCGTCAGGACTAACCCGCGTATCTGTTCCCCGTTCTTCTGCCTATGCTTCAATGAAAGGCGCGGTAGAAATTTTCACCCGTTACCTGGCTAAAGAACTCGGAGGAAGAGGAATCCGTGCTAACGTAGTTGCCCCTGGCGCCATCATGACTGATTTTGGCGGCGGTCATTTGCGTAACAGTGAAGAAACTCAGAAAATGGTGAGCAGCATCACCGCCCTTGGTCGACCGGGCGTTGCTGAAGATATCGGCGGTGTAGTAGCTTTCTTATGTACTGAGGATGCGCGTTGGGTTAACGGCCAACGCATAGAAGTTTCGGGCGGGATGGCTATTTAATCGAAAGCCCCCCAAATAAAAGCGTCTCTCAGAAATCCTGAGAGACGCTTTTATTATAAAATCGAGAAAAAAGAATCACCATAATATTTCCAGTATCACAACCACCGCATTATTGCTTAACGCTTCCAGGTCGGCCTCTTCCAGTTGCCATAAGGCCAGGCCATCACGCTCATGCATCAGCCGACCTTGCAGCTCAAAGGCACCGGCAAGCACAAAGGCATAAAATAACGAACTATCACTTTGAAGCCGATAAAGCGCGTCCATACGCCCGCCGAACTGCCCTATATGTAAACGAAAAGGATGATTTGCGGCATGCGGCACCACGTTGATCAGTTGATTTTGTTTACCGGTAAGCTCGAAATTAAAAACTTCGTCGCAGGGTGCGTTTATAGCCTCATTATCTTTCAATTGCAAATAAATATAATTGATCCAGTCGCTTTTATAAAGATTCATTAACTCAAATCGCTCTCCGCCAACTGCCCCGCCAACGAATACTTCTCCTACATCAATCAAACGCATATCGCCATTTGACTTTTTTAACAGCACCTCGCCGGTAACGGGTATTAACACAAACCGGCAGGGGCTTTCGACAGTAACCATAGCTGATTTACCGCCCGCCAGCATTTCATCGTTCCATACCTCCAGCCTGCCGAAGGGCCTGCGATACTCATTAAAGTAATCACCATAGTTAAAACTGCTGTAACGCCTCCAAACCTGAGTTTTCGCAAGTCCCCTTTGATCGGCTAAATATATTTGTCCCGGTGAGATCATTTCCATTTTAATCAAGATATTGTAATGAACTGATATTTACATATGGTTGCAACTGCATAAGATTGGTTGATATGGCGTCGCCCTCTGCGGAAGGTTGATTTTCTGGCAGATGATCAGAGATCAGCAAATAACTGTCAATGGTATCATGCCAGATCAACGGAGCCGAATAAAAGTTAACCGCCACCTGGTGTTTATCCTTATCATTAATATCAGAGTTGATGATTTCGAACTGAAACCTGCTAAATGTAAGAAAGCGCCTGCCCACGTTATTTAAAATATCGGGCATAATACTGCCAAGCTGCTGAATATAACCCGTAGCCGATGGTGTTACCATGCCGGTTAAACGCCGGGCATTAGCAACGTTTCTCATCAGCTCGGCATAGGAAGTGTAAGCTGTTCCCTGGCTAAAATTCTGGGCCTGCATTTTAAATTCCAGGTAAGTGCTGTCAAACACCAGCTTATCCCACTGTTTAACCGACCTGTTATCGATCACTTTACGGTAGCACAAAACAATCACACGCTTTTGCATAATAAAGAATAATGAAAACAAGACGCCGGCAGTAACCGACGCCCTTTTACAAAAAACAAAATGAAAATTTTAGGCTGGCACGCTCAGGCTAATGCTTAATACAAACCCGTCGGTAGTGTTACCCGTAACCGTTGCCAGCTCAAGCGAATAGCCATCGCTGAATACATTATCGGTAGCGTTATAGGTATAACCGCTCATTCCCTTACTATAACCGTTAACTGCTGCCAGCGCCGTGCCTGTCCCCTCCGGGAAAGCAATCTGCGTTACTTTTAATGAGGTACCCGATGAATTATACGCATGCACATGGATATGCGTTGCCCTCCCTGTATACCAACCCGGAAATATTGATGTAAAAGTTACCAGTCCGTTTGAATCGGTTGTTTGCCTGCCGCGTAAAAAGTGAACCGAAGTGTAATTGGTTGATTGCGAACCGCTGCCGCCGTATTCTGAATAATTACCTTCAGCATCGCAATGCCAAATGTCAACCAGCGCCGAAGGAAGCGCGGCGCAGCTACTATTGCTGTTATTGATTGTAATTTTCACGGTAAGCTTGTACCCGGTACGGCCGTCGGTAATATCGCTTCGTACATATGATGCAGGAGAATGTGTTGGGTATGGGCCCTCAGTTTCTGTTGGCGCAACACTGCAAGTACCAGAATCGGTTGAACCTGAACTGCTGCCGGAAGATGAACTCCCCGAGGTGGTGGTAGTTCCTGTAACAGTATCTGCATCTTTTTTACAGGCTTCAACCAATGCCGAGGTTGATAGCGCGCCAATTACCAGGCTTTTTAAAAAGTTCTTTCTTTCCATTGTATATTCTCCTTTTAAGTTTAATCTAAGTTGTTGATTCAAAAGTAACAGGAACGTTACTGAGGTTTTAGGATGTGTCGTTTAGAAGCCTTTTTGTGTCGACAAATGGTAAATTATTGCTGTGTCCGAAAACGCAATTATATAATCATACAGTTGCATGACACCATTAAACCGCCAAATTTCCCTATCTTTGCATGTTTTTTTGAGAATATATAATATTTATGGCATTAAAAAGTAGCGCGGTTATTACCGGTGTAGGCGGCTATGTTCCTGACAACATTTTAACTAATAGCGATTTAGAAAAAATGGTTGACACCAACAGCGATTGGATAGTTTCGCGTACAGGGATTAAGGAAAGAAGGATTCTTGCCGATCGGACACTTGCTACTTCAGACATGGCGGCCTTTGCAGTAAAAAATTTACTTGAAAATGCCAAAGTTGCCCCTTCTGAAATTGAGTGCGTAATTGTAGCTACTTCTACCCCTGATTACCTGCTGATTTCGACAGCCAGTATTGTTTGCGACAAATGCGGATTAAACAACGCCTGGGCATCTGATGTTAACGCGGCCTGCAGTGGTTTCCTTTATGCATTTACTCTTGGCTCAAGCCTGGTTGAAAGCAACCGCTATAAAAAAGTAATAGTTATCGGCGCCGATCAAAACAGTGCCATCGTTAACTATGCCGACCGTAATACCTGTATCCTTTTTGGCGATGGCGCGGGAGCTGTATTGCTTGAAGCTTCAACCGAAGATACCGGTGTTGTCGACAGTGTATTTAAAACTGACGGCCACGGACGCGAACACTTATATGTTCCTGGTGGTGGTTCAATGAACCCGGCCTCAGAAGAAACTATCGATGGCAAACTACATTATATCCGTCAGGACGGTCGCGTGGTTTTCAAAGCAGCCATTAAAGGTATGACTGAAAGCTGTACCTCCATCCTGCAACGCAACAACCTCACCATTGATGATATTAACTGGCTGATCCCTCACCAGGCTAACTACCGCATTATCCATGCCGTAGGCGATGCATTGGGTTTACCGGAAAGCCGTGTTAAGATCAATATCGACCGCTACGGTAACACTACAGCCGCTACCATCCCGTTGGCGTTGTGGGATTACAAAGCCGATTTCAAAGAGAACGATAACGTGATCCTGACTGCATTTGGTGCAGGCTTTTCATGGGGGGCCACTTATTTAAAATGGGGCAAACTAAGATAATACCTTTATAACACAATCTAAAAATACAAAGGCTTTCCTTTATCACAGGAAAGCCTTATTTATTAATATACTATGAGTATGACAACCGAAGAACGAATTAAGGAGGCGGAATCAAGAATATTTAAAACGGTATTTCCAAGTGATACCAATCATTACGATACACTTTTCGGCGGTTCGGCGATGGCCATGATGGATGAAGTTGCCTTTATCACAGCCACCCGCTTTACCCGTAAAAGGATGGTTACAGTATCATCAGACAGGATCGACTTTAAGCGCCCTATTCCCGCAGGCACCATTATTGAACTGGTTGGCAACATATCGCACATAGGCAACACCAGCCTTAAAGTTTCGGTTGAAATTTTTATTGAAGAAATGTATTCCTTCGTACGCGAAAAGGCCATCACCGGCACATTCACCTTTGTGGCCATTGATGAGCACAAACACCCGATAAACGTTTTGTAAGCAATTTGAAGCATAAAGCTCAAAGCCGAAAGCGAAAAAAAAAGAAAAAAAGCTTTCAGCATTCGGCTTTAGGCTTTAAGCTTCTTAATGAAGTTTCTTGCGCTTCAATAAGCCACCCGTAGTGTCATCAATACTTTGTTGGACTATGAACGCTTTGGGATCAATGCGGAGAATAGTTTGTTTTAGGGACGGGATCTCCAAACGAGTTGCTACTGTGAAAACGATATCGCGGGGATCATTAACATGACCATCCTTGCCGTAACCGCTTTTGCCCTGGTATATGGTAACTCCACGACCAAGGGTAACGGTGATAGCCCTGCGGATAGCATCACTCTTAGTGGATATCACGGTAATACCTGAATATTGTTCTATACCATTCAATAAAAAGTCAATCATTTTAGCGGCGGCCATGTAGGTTAATATCGAATACATGGCAGGTTCTACCCCCAGTACCGACGCGGCAATTCCAAATATCAAAACGTTAAGCAACAGGATAAAGTCGCTCACTTTAAGTAGCTGTGTTTTTTTACTCACCAGTACCGCGGCTATTTCGGTACCGTCAAGGACTGCTCCCCCGCGCATGGCCAAACCGCTGCCCATGCCAATAAATACACCACCAAATACGGCGGTAAGTAACTTATCATGGGTTACATCCGGAAACTTAACTACAGCGAGGCATAAGGAAAGTAATGCTATAGCTATGGTACTTTTTATAGCAAACCAAAGACCGAGCTTCCGGTAGCCAAGCCACAGAAACGGGACATTGATAACAAAGATCAATATAGATATGGGCAAAAAGGTAATATCTGATATCAGCATGGAAACGCCGGTAGCACCGCCGTCAATAAAATGGCTTGATAACAAAAAGCCTTTTAATCCAAACGCTGCCGATAAAATCCCGATACCAATATTAGCCGAATCCCTGATGATGTTGATTACCTTCATGCCCAAATATACTTTTTTGAGGCTAAAGGCGGGCATTGAAGGATGAAATAGCTAAGACCAATCAGTCTAAATTATTAACAATAGTGTTTAATTAGCAATTAAACGATCAATGATAGATTGTGTTCTTTTAATAGGTCTCCAATACCAATGAGTGAACCATGATGATTTTCACAAAGTAGCCACTTGTAATCTTTGTCTATTATATAATACTCAAAGCCAAAACACTCATTTAAAATGTTACATATATAATTAGGATCAACATCATAAATCGGATAAAATGGTTCCTGATCATCTTCAATCATTAGCCATACCTTTCGGGTTAGATCTGGAATAATTTCTGAAAAGCTATTGGGAGGGTAATCCAACCTTTTAAAACTGAAAGAAGATTTAAAAGCTTCCCACCACCATCTCCTATCATTACCTTTAACAAAAAAGGCAAGTAACTCAAAATATAGCAGACTGTTATATTGAGGGTCAATTTTTGATATAATACTCTTATCAAGCTTTAACTCGGCTATTGCAGCTTCTATTTCTATTGTTACCTCGCCCATTTTATTACCTCACCACCACCTGTATCGTATTCCTGCTGATCTGCTCCAGTAAAACTGTTTTGCCTTCGGTTAATTCTTTAATGGCATTTACACCATCATGGCGTACAGTAATAAGTGTTAAGCCATTATTGTACTTCACCTTAAAATCCTGTTTAAGGCCTGTTAACAGTTTTTCAAAACGCTCCTCATTCAGGTCGAAACAAACAGAAAAACTTAGTGCCGAAGTCTGCATAACATTCACTTTGATGTTGTTTTGTGCAAACAGGCGAAACACGTCACTCAGGTGATCTTCGGTAATAAATGAATAATCCTTACCCGATACCGATAGCAGTATCTGGTTTTGCTTCAGGATGATTACCGGCTTGGTAAATTGGTTATGTCCGTCTTCTTTAATTACGGTACCTGATGCCGAAGGATTAGTAAATGGCTTTACCAATAGCGGGATTTTAGCGTTCTGTAAAGGTTTAATGGTTTTAGGGTGGATAACACTTGCCCCGTAATAGGTCATCTCGATGGCTTCTGTATAAGATAACTCTTCAAACTTAACAGTATCGGTAAAGTATCGCGGATCAGCATTCAGTATGCCAGGAACATCTTTCCATGCAGTTACCGATTCGGCGCTCAAACAGGCGGCAAATATTGAAGCCGTATAATCCGAACCTTCACGGCCAAGCGTGGTTGTGAAATTTTCAGATGTACCGCCCAGGAAACCCTGAGTTACAACGATACTCTTTTCGAGCAATCCCGGAAGATCCTTGCTGATACTTGCTTTGGTTTTCTCCCACTCAACAATGCCCTCACGGTAAGTATTATCGGTATGTACATACCCACGAACATCAAGCCATTTGCTTTTCAGGCCGGCCTGGTTTAAATAAGCGTTAACAATCCGGGTTGATACCAATTCTCCAATAGATACGATCTGATCATATACAAAATCGTAGCTATCATGAGGTTCATCTTCAATAGCCCAGTCAATCTCCACAAAGGTATTGGCTACTTCATCAAATACCGGGTGGCGAGGCTCAAACAATCCGCCCAGGATGTTATAATGATACTCCTTGATCTCGTTAAAGATATCGTGCATATCATCGGCCTGATCCATATAAGCCTTGGTAAGCTTTTCGAGCGCGTTGGTAGTTTTGCCCATGGCCGATACCACGATAAGCAATTGTTTGTCTGTATATTGTTTTACAACATTAGCAAGGTTGATAACACCTGCAGCATCCTTAACCGATGCCCCTCCGAATTTAAAAACAAGCATTTATTTGATGAATTGACTTACAACCGTATTAGGCTGTAGTAATGATTTGATCTGTGTATAAGGAATAAATAATTCGGTGATACCGGCCGCATAAGGCTTTATCTCGTACTGGTTATACAAAAACTTGATACCAAAAGGCGTGATGGAAAAATTTTCATTCAGCGCGAATTTATCATCTTTGAAAAAATAGTTATCCTTCAGTGATGCGGTGTCGCTTAGTTTTTCATTTTTCCTGAAAATCTTTTCGGCTACTGTTGTTAATTTATCATGATAACCACTGATAAAAACATCATCAAGTTTCAGGTTTTTACCGGCTTTAGTATCCCAGTTAATAAATCCGGTAAATGAGCCGCCATGCGCGCCGCCCTGATAGCTATAACCACTCACTTGAAGTGCAGCGAGACTCGAATCCTGGTGGATAACTTTAACAGAATCATCCAGCGTAAAAAACATACCGGTACGCGGGTCTGTCTTTTTAAAATCATCGTATGACTTCAGGAAGTTTTTGGTCATCAGTTCCAGGCTGCTATCGGCTTTACCGTCCATCGCAAACATCACGGTTAGTTTGTTTACTATGGTATCATTTAAAGCTTTGGCGCTATCAAAAACCGGGTAGTTGACCTTTACTACCGTGCAGGCGCTATCTGCTTTAGTGCCGCAATCTGCAGCCCGTGCTTTTATTACTTTATAAACATAGTGCAGTGTATCAACCGGTTTTTCCGGTGTTTTTTTAGGTACTCCCCATTGGCACGATGACAGCCCCAGGGCAATAAAAAACAACAGGCACAGATTTTTCATAGGTATAGTTTTTAGTAGTTTAATAACTGCTCTCTTGAAAGAGACGCATTTAACCAACCCGCTTCAATATTCGCGCCGTATTTGTTGTAAAAGTTAATGGCTGGTTCATTCCAGTCCAACACCTGCCAAACCATTCCGCTGAAGCCACGCTCCTTGGCCTCCTGGATCAACCTGTCGAAAAGCATTTTACCAATCTTTTTACCGCGCATATCTTCGGTCACAATCAGGTCTTCCAGGTACATGCGACTACCTTTCCAGGTAGAGTAGCGGACATAGTATACAGCAAAGCCAACAACAATGCCATCAACTTCGGCAACAAAGGCCTTCCAAACAGGGTTAGGGCCAAAGCCGGCGTCTTCAAAGTGCTGTAAGGTAACCGTAACCTCTTCAGGTGCTTTTTCATACAGGGCCAGTTCATGAACCAGCTCCATCAAACGCGGACAATCTGCCTGAATAGCTTCCCTTATGATTACTTCCCCCGCTCCCTGAAGAGGGTGACTTTCAATTTTATTTTCTGTATTGCTCATTTTTATTGTTTCGCAGTTACCCAAAAACCATGTCATTGCGAGGAGGAGCGACAAAGCAACCACATACTACGCAGAGCGGCCATGCCTCCGTGCGATTGCCACGCTGCGCTCGCAATGACATCGGACGTTCAATCAATTATTTTTCCAATGCTTGATCACGCGGCCGCCAAATATGGTGCTGCCTAACCTTACCATATTGCTCCCCTGCTCAATGGCCAGTTTATAATCTGACGACATACCCATCGACAGGATATCAAAGCTTTCCTCTTTCCGGAAGTAGCTCAGTTTTATGCCTTCAAAAAAAGTATTCAGTTCGTAATACTCTTCCTTGATCTGTTTTTCGTTGTCGGTATTGGTGGCAATGCCCATCAATCCGCGGATCCGGATATTTTTCAGCGTAGCATACTCTTCTGAGCGAAGTAGTTCAATAGCCTCGTCAAAACCCAGTCCGTATTTGGTTTCTTCGTCTGCAATATAAATCTGCAGCAGGCAATCAATCACCCGTCCGGCTTTTTCAGCATGCTTGTTGATCTCCTGCAAAAGCTTGAGGCTATCAACAGATTGGATCATGCTTACAAAGGGCGCGATATATTTTACCTTGTTAGTTTGCAGGTGCCCTATTAAATGCCACTCAATATCTTTGGGAAGCTGATCGTATTTTTCAATCATTTCCTGCACCAAATTTTCGCCAAACAACCGCTGACCGGCATCATAAGCTTCCTGTATATCGGTTACCGGTTTTGTTTTTGATACCGCCAATAATATTACCTTATCTGCTTCCGTTTCCTTTTTTAAGCTTTTGATGTTATCTGCAATGCTCATTTATCCGTAAATTTGCTTAATTAATCAGCCGCTAAATTACTGAATGCATAAATATATAACCTTGTTTTTTTCTGCAGCACTTTTTTTATGTGCCTGCAATGGCAAAAGTGTTCCCGGCGATGTGCTTAAACCGGCAGCAATGGCCGAAGTTTTGACCGAGATGCACATTATTGATGGCACCCTGTACAATGCCACTCAAGTGCCGGATAGTTTGTACAAATACGGTGCGGGTAAATACGTTGCCATGTTTCAGCGCCTGCATACCGATACCGCTCATTTTAACAAAAGCATGCGGTATTACGCCACGCAGCCCGATAAGCTACTGGCCATTTATGACCAGGTGGATATCAAAATTAAAAACAAAACCGATTCGCTTAACAAAGTGCAGCTTGAACAAAGCAAAGCCGCTCACAGGGCCGATTCGTTAAAAAACTTAAATATTAAAACTAAAACCGACTCGGCAAAGAAGCCTGTGCCTCATGAAAACCCGGCAGCCCGCAGAGCCGATTCATTAGAAAATTTAAAAACTAAACCCAAAACCGATCCGGCTAAAAAACTTGACCTTCGCAAAAGAAAGGCAAAACACATAGCCGATTCGTTAAGAAATTTAAAGTCATAACCTGATGCTTTACCCCCAAAACAGTGTAGATAAGCTGGGTTTTACCGAAATAAAAGAACTGATAAAAGCACATTGCCTGAGCGAAATGGGTCAACAAATGGTTGACAAGATCCAGGTGATGAGCAATTATGACCAGATACATAAATTCCTGAGCCAGGCAAATGAGTTTAAGAATATCCTGGTTAATGATGAGGCCCTGCCCATTCAGCATTTTTTCGACATAAAAACCCTTGCCAATAAAGCCCGCATAGAGGGCGTTTTTTTAACCGAGGAAGAATTTTACCAGGTACAAGCCTCGCTCACCACAGTATTTGCTGTAATAGCTTACTTTAATGAGCGCGAAGGCCTTTACCCCAACCTCGAAGCCCTTTTTGAACACCTGCCTATTGAAAAGGCTATCCTTAAGAAGATTGACGCGGTAATTGACCAGAAAGGCAAGATCAGGCCAAATGCATCGCGCGAGCTGATGGAAATAACCACAGGCATTGCCAAAGCCGAGCAGGAAGCCCGCAAAAAGATTGATATGGTGTTTAAAAATGCTACATCAAACGGCTGGGCTGCCGATGGTTCACTAACTATACGCGATGGCCGCTTGGTGATCCCCCTGCTGGCAGAAAATAAACGTAAGCTGAAAGGCTTTGTTCATGACGAATCAGCTTCGGGCCAAACTGTTTACATTGAGCCTGAAGAAGTATTCGTACTCAACAACCGCATCCGTGACCTGGAATTTGAGCGCCGCCGCGAGATTGTAAAGATCCTAACCGCTTTAACCAACGAATTAAGGCCTTACGTACCTTTACTACTCTCCTATCATAGTTTGTTAACCAAGCTTGACTTTGTACGCGCCAAAGCCCTGTTTGCCATCGATATTGAGGCCGAAATGCCGCAGGTTGTAAATGAGGCCAGGGTAAAACTATATAATGCCCGCCACCCGCTTTTGTTCCTGAACTTTAAGGCCGAGAAAAAAACGGTGGTTCCGCTCAATATGCAGATAGACGAAGGTACCCGTATCATCGTGGTATCTGGCCCTAACGCCGGCGGTAAATCTGTTTGTATGAAAACCGTTGGCTTACTGCAAATGATGGTACAGGCCGGTTTGCTGATCCCTGCCGATGAAGCGAGTGTTGTAGGTGTATTTAAGCAGCTTTTTGTGGATATCGGTGATGACCAGTCGATTGAAAGCGATTTGAGTACTTACAGCGCCCACCTCTCCAAAATGAAAAACTTTGTGGAGCAGGCCAACGGCAAAACCCTGATCCTGATAGATGAGTTTGGTACCGGTACGGATCCGCAATTTGGCGGACCGATTGCTGAGGCCGTTCTTGAAGCACTCAACCAAAAAAAGGTTAAGGGCATGGTAACAACCCACTACTCCAACCTTAAAATATTTGCCAGCAATACCGAAGGGATCGAAAACGCGTCAATGTTGTTCAACAACGTTGAAATGAGGCCGCTTTATCAATTGGAAATTGGTAAACCCGGTAGTTCGTACGCCTTTGAAATTGCCCAGAAAATTGGCTTACCGGCCAACGTGCTTAACCTCGCCAAAAACAAAATAAGCGAAGGGCAAAAAAAGGTTGATACCTTACTGGTTGACCTGGAACGTGAAAAACGCTCCATTTTTGAAACTAAACAAAAACTGGATAAACAACAGCGCAAGGTAAATGAGCTGCTTGCCGAAAACGAGAAACTGAAAAGCTATCTCGAAGAAAATAAGCGCACACTCATTAAAGAAGCCAAGGACCAGGCCAAGAATATTATCCTGAACGCCAACAAGCTGGTTGAAAACACTATTTCTGAAATTAAGAGTAGTAATGCCGATAAGGAAAAAACCAGACAGCTACGTGAAAACCTTAACGTTGAACTTAAAAAGAACACCGTTAAGGCAGAAATGCCTAAACCTGCCGCCCCTGCCGATGAGGAATTAAAACCGGGCGACTGGGTGAAACTTACCGATTCGGAAACTACAGGGCAGGTAATTGAGATCATTAAAGAAAATGTGGTGATTGCTATTGGCGATTTGCGAACCGTTGCTAAAAAGAAACGAGTGATTAAAGTTTCCAAATCATCGGTACCTAAGGAGATCAGGCGGAGTTTCAGCGCTCAAACTAATGATATGGCCAGTTTTAGTCCGGAGATTGACGTGCGTGGCCAGCGTACCGAAGATGCGCTGCATGCCATTGAAAAACTGTTCGACAGGGCGCTAATGATGGGCTTTAACAACCTCAAGATCATTCATGGTAAAGGCGATGGCATTTTGCGTAAAATGATCAGGCAGTACCTCAAAAAATACGAGCAGGTTGACCGCATGGAAGATGAACACGCAGACCGTGGTGGGGATGGAATAACTTATGTATATTTGAAGTAAACGTAAGGTTAAGAAACCACTAAAAAAGCGTCATTGCGAGGAACGAAGCAATCCCAAACCATACAGAGTGGCTCTGCTTATCGGGGATTGCTTCGTTCCTCGCAATGACGCTTTTAATCACAATTACGTTTTCAGTATTTGTACCTTAACTTATTTCAATATATGTCTTTAAAATCTATTGCCCCTATGTTATACACCCGGCAGGTACGGGAAACTGTCGACTTTTATGTTACTAACCTCGGCTTTACCTGTATCGGATACGATGAAGATTGGGGATGGGCTACCGTAAGCCGCGATGATATCGAAATCATGTTTGCTTTACCGGTTGATAACGCATCATTCACTGTGCCTAAATTTACAGGCTCGTTTTATATCCGTACCGATAAGGTAGACCTATTATGGAGCGAACTTAAAGACAGGGCAGTAATTTGCTATCCTATTGAGGATTTTAATTACGGTATGCGCGAGTTTGGTGTTTTTGACTACAACGGTTACCTGCTGCAATTCGGGATGCCGATTGAGTGATAACCGAATATAAAAGCAAGGGTATGCGCGATTCCCCTCTTGAGAGGGGCGGAGGGGTGTGTTTCGCTTTGTTTACATACTAATCGCATAAACACACCCCTGCAACCCCTCTTTCCCGCCGCGCCCCCTCTCAAGAGGGGATTTTTTGCTGCATTAATTTAGCATAATTTCCTATTTTTAAAGGGCAAAAACCTACTTAAAAATGCGCAAACTATATTTCCTTATACTTTTCATTGCTTTTACCGGCACTATAAATACCTGCGCCGCTCAAAGCGTTATACTTAAAAGCAAAGATCAACGCATCCGTTATACCGGGCGCATTAACCAAACCGATGAAGCTGCCGAACTTTACTGGACAGGTTCATCACTCAAAATCAATTTCAACGGAACCGGCGCGTCGGCCCTGATGCAGGACGAACGTGGTGAAAATTATTATACCATCGTTGTTGATGATAAAGTGATCAACACCATCCACCTTGATAATACTAAGCAGGCCTACACACTGGCCGAAAATCTGCCGGCCGGCAAACACACCCTCGAATTATTTAAACGTACCGAATGGGATAAAGGCAAAACTCTTTTTTACCAGTTTATTTTAGCTAAAGAGGGTACAGCACTCCCGCCACCGGAGGCTAAAAAGCGTAAGATCGAGTTTTTCGGTAATTCCATCACCTGTGGGTATGCCGATGAGGACACTACCGGGCAAGACCGTGGTACGGCCCCTTACGAAAACGGATATCTGAGCTATGCCGCGCTAACCGCACGTCACTTTGATGCACAGTATGTTTGTACCTCAAAAAGTGGTATCGGCATCACGGTAAGCTGGTTTCCGCTCATCATGCCCGAAATGTATAACCGCCTGGATCCAACAGACCCAACAAGCATCTGGGATTTCAAAAAGTATACACCTGATGTTGTGGTGATTAACCTGTTTCAGAATGACTCATGGATTGTAAACCAGCCCAACAATCCACAATTTAAAGAGCGTTTTGGCACCAAAGCGCCAGAGCCTGACCAGATCATAAAAGCTTATAAAGATTTTGTAAAAAATATCCGGAAGACTTATCCCAAAGCGCAGATCATTTGCGCGTTAGGCAGTATGGATGCAACCAAAGCGGGATCGCCCTGGCCCGGCTATATTGAAAAGGCCGTTGCCGCTTTAAACGACAAGCAGATCTATACCCATTTTATTCCATACAAAAACACACCAGGTCACCCAAGCCTTAAAGAGCAACAAGCCATGGCCGATGATTTGATTGCCTTTATGGAGAAGACGGTTAAGTGGTGATTAAGGCTTTTTTAAAATCACAAACGTAGAGAGAAATAAAACATGTCATTGCGAGCGAAGCGTGGCAATCGCACGGAAGCACTACCGCTCTGTATAGCATGCGATTGCTTCGTCGTTCCTTCTCGCAATGACATGGATTTATTAAGAGATATTATTACTCCCCTACCTTCTGCTGATCGGGCACTTCATTTGGGCCGGGGATATTTGTTTGCTGTTTCTTTTCGCTATCCCCGTCGTCATCGGCAGTCCCTTCCTGGTATGGCTGTTGTGGGTTGGGCTTTTTATCATCGGTTTCAGTTTCGCCAGTATCCTCTTCTGACCGGCCGTTTTGCGAAGCACTGATCACATCGCTGTAATTAGCATTGCCCGCCTGGTTTGGATCTTTAAAATTGCTGTTTTCCGGGTGTTCTTCGGCAGGTTGAGTACGGTTAAAGTACTCGTTGTTGTTGCCGGCCATTTGCGAAGGATTGTCTTTATCATTTCCTGCCGGGGTAATGTTGTTCTGACCGAAATTTTGCCCGCCCATACCTTTACCCTCCATGCCTTCATCGTCCGGGCTTTTCATTTCCGAACTACCAAACAGGTAGCTCCTTTTCAGGTCTTTTTCTTCCTCGTTATGATCATCCTCCACACGGTATGCGTTAGGTTTGTTCTCTTCCTGTTCGGGGCGATTAAGCTCATCGCTGCTCAACTCTTCATCTCTTAATTCCATAGGTTTTGATATTTGATGTATTAATTATTAATAAAATAATTTTCTAATTGTTTTATTAAACCTATAAATCAATCTGCTTATGTCATTACGAGCGATAGCGCGGCAACAGCACAGAAGCACGACCGCCCTGTATAGCATGCGATTGCTTCGTCGCACCTCCTCGCAATGACGAAACTTTATTTACGTTATCTGTTTACAGCCATCTGTAAAGCATATTTAGTACATTTACGATAACCAATTATAATATATGAATAAAGTAGTTAGTGGTGCCGACGAGGCTATCCGCGACATTACCGACGGCATGACCCTCATGCTGGGCGGCTTCGGTTTATGCGGGTTGCCCGAAAATTGTATTGCCGCGCTGGTGAAAAAAGGGGTTAAACAACTCACCTGTATCTCCAACAATGCCGGGGTTGATGACTTCGGTATCGGTCTGATGCTGAAACAACGCCAGGTAAAAAAAATGATCTCATCGTACGTAGGTGAAAATGCCGAATTTGAACGCCAGCTGTTAAGCGGTGAACTGGAGGTTGACCTGATACCACAAGGTACGCTGGCCACCCGCTGTATGGCTGCCGGTTATGGTATGCCCGCCATATTTACCCCTGCCGGTATAGGAACCGAAGTGGCGGAAGGCAAGGAAGTACGCAATTTTAATGGCAAGGATTATTTAATGGAGATGGCCTTTGATGCCGATTTCGCCATTGTAAAAGCCTGGAAGGGCGATACTATGGGTAACCTGGTATACCGTTCTACCGCCCGCAATTTTAACCCGGTAATGGCCATGGCCGGTAAAATAACCATTGCCGAAGTAGAAGAACTGGTACAACCCGGCGAACTTGACCCTGATCATATCCATACACCCGGTATTTATGTGCATAGAATTTTTCAGGGTGTGGACTATGAAAAACGGATTGAACATGTAACGGTGAGGAACAAACAATAAAGAATATGTCATTGCGAGCGAAGCGTGGCAATCTCGTAGCCTATGCATGTCCGATCTGTATAGCTACGAGATTGCTTCGTCGTTCCTCCTCGCAATGACATGATTTAATAAAGAAGATTATGCTTGATAAACAAGGCATCGCAAAGCGAATAGCGAAAGAAATAAAAGACGGTTACTATGTTAACCTCGGCATTGGCATACCTACACTGGTGGCCAATTATATACCTGATACCATGGATGTGGTACTACAATCAGAGAATGGCTTACTGGGTATGGGGCCCTTTCCTTTTGACGGCGAAGAAGACCCGGACATTATTAACGCGGGCAAACAAACCATCACCATACTGCCCGGCTCGGCCATATTTGATTCGGCTATGAGTTTTGGGATGATCAGGGCTAAAAAAGTAAACCTCACCATCCTTGGTGCTATGGAAGTATCCGAAAACGGCGATATCGCCAACTGGAAAATCCCCGGCAAAATGGTTAAAGGCATGGGTGGTGCTATGGATCTGGTTGCATCAGCAGAAAACATCATTGTAGCCATGCAACAGGTAAATAAAGCAGGCGAATCAAAGCTCCTGCCCCAATGCAGTTTACCGCTAACAGGTGTGCACTGCGTAAAAAAAATAGTGACCGAACTCGGTGTATATGACGTTTTACCAGAAGGTGGTTTCAGGCTAATAGAACGTGCGCCGGGTGTAAGTGTTGAAGAAATTAAACAGGCTACAGCCGGGAAACTTATTGTTGAGGGAGATGTGCCGGAGATAATGGTTTAAATAAGCCCGAAATTACTAACCTTATTGTCATTTCGAACGAACGAGCGGGAGAGCCTTCGTGCGATTGCAGTGAGGAGAAATCTTATACGTCATGCTAATGAACAGGCAATGTTTAAACACCTGGCGTATAAGATTTCTCCTCATAACAGCCCTCAATCCCCTGCCCATTCGTTCGAAATGACAGTAGTTTTGCAATATGAGAAACACTATCTTTAAAACATGGATTTCATGTTTGGAATAGTTGGGATGATTGGCATGGCCATAGCCGGTCTGCTGTATTTTATACCTGCCATTGTAGCCCGCGAAAAGGCCGACTTTAAATCGATCTTCCTGCTTAACCTGTTTCTGGGTTGGACCATCATCGGTTGGATTATGGCACTTGTATGGGCATTTGAAAAAGAAAAAGCGCCTTTGGATCATTATAAACCAGGCTATCCTGGATATACAACCGAAAACGCGCTTAAACTTCGAGCCCTGCAAAACCAATTTGATGCGGGGGTTATCACTAAAACAGATTATGACAATGCCCTCAGAAACATCTTAGGCAATAATCCGCATTAAAAAAGCTTCTTCCTTAAATCGGCCGAGATCTCTTCGGTAATCACCATAATATCCTCTGCAACGTGAGTGTTGTTGGTGATCACACGATCGCACTCATCTTTATAAGGCAGCAGGTATTCTTTATATGCCGGTACAACGTGATTGATCCATTTGTACATCACATCATCATGCGAATAGCCACGCTCTATCAAATCGCGTTTAAGACGACGCTGCAGCGCTACATCTTCATCAGCATCGATAAAAACCTTCAGATCAAGCAACTCGGCAATATCTTTAAAATGTAGAATAAACAAACCTTCCACTATTAAAATAGGTGCCGGCTTGATCTCTATCATTTTAGGGATAGCATCGGGGTTATTAAAAGTATATTCCTGCTTCAGGATAGCTTCCTTATTTAAAAGCTTGCTGATATCCTGCTGAAAATGTTCGTGATCAATAGTTGAAGGAAGATCAAAGTTATACTCTTTGTTTTCTTCCTTCGTCATGTTATGTGCTACCGGAATGTAATAATCATCCTGCGATACGAGGCTCACCTCGTCGGCAGTAAAATGTTCTAAAAAGCACTTTAAGAAAAAGGTTTTGCCTGAGCCGCTTCCGCCGGCAATTCCAATAATATAAGGTTTATTCATTCGGGCTACCGTAGCTGATATTTACCTGGAAACGTTTGTCTAAAGCACCTAAAGCATCGGCAGTGTTTTTGGTCATGATGATCAAAACATTTTTGTTTGTTTCGTTATCGGTAAAACGGCCAACAACCTTTGCAAAGGTGGTATGATTGTTCATAGGGTTTGTAATTTTAATGATGGTGCCAATTGGCGCTGTACGGTGCAGTACCAGTTCCTTTTTAGGATCTAAACCGGCATCGTCCATCCAGGTGGCTACACCTTTCTCAATTTTTTCGTACAGGCCAAAACGGTTGGCTTTGCCGTGATCTCCACCGGTGGTATCTTGTTGCGCTACAACAGTAGTCGAGTCGCGTTGCATTACCGGTTCTTTAGTTTCCTGAGGAGGTAAACCGGTGCGCACGTTAATAACCTGGTTGGGGGCTACAGAATCAGAACTTAGTTTATTAAGTGCTTTAATATCATCTACAGAAGTATTAAAACGTTTAGCGATAGAATATAAGGTCTCGCCTGCTGATACTTTGTATTGCTGTACATTAAGCATGCTTACTTTTTTAACAGTATCAGCAACTGCCTGTTGCGTTTTGGCTACTGCAGTTTGTACTACAGGGGCAGGTGAACTTACCTGTTGCTGAACCTGTGGTTTGCTTTGCTGAACCGGAGCTTGTGTAACAGGCTTATTTTGCTGTTGTTGCGCAGGCGGCGGAGTAGTTGTCGCTACCTGTTTTGCGGGTTGGGCAGCAGACGCAGACTCGCCAGAAAAAGGCAACTCAGTAGGAACTTTTATTGTACCTCCGATTTTAAGCGGTGCATTATTATTAAATTGTATAATGGCTTTAGGGCTAACGTTGTAACGGCGGCCTATTGAGTAGTAGTTATCTTTGGGATCGAGCTTATGAACAATTACCTTTTTACCGTTAAGGTTTTCAACACCAACTGAGTCGGCAAGCGGGTTAGCAAAAATTGATATGGAGAATGTGAGTAAAGGAGTGACCAATAATAAAATCTTAAATTTCATGATAATTTATAAATACAGTAAATTACAATTTCAACACTATTAAGCCCGATCTGTTTTTTAAATAGATAAGCTGATTATTATGTAGTACAAACGCCTCGGGTTGCATTTTTTGTATAGCGTTGTGTAACAAATCATGATACAAAAGGGTACCCTCCTCGTTATATACAAACAAGTGCTGTTCAAGATGCTCCTGCAAAAGCGTGTGCAAAGATACAATTCTGAAACTATTGTAGCCGATATAATGAACCGCATTTGCATGTACGCTAAGCGGTAAATATAAATTATTTACTTCCGCGGCAGGCAACAGTTGGGGGCTCACGATCTTATTATCCTGAGGTTGATCGATAACCGGTTCATACCCTCTTAAAGTAGCCCCCGTTTTTACATCAATTAACAATAACTTCCGGGGTTGTAACTGGGCGTTATAAACCACAGGACCATTGGCCGACAGATGATCAAAGGCTAAAGTAAAATTGCTCCACAATTCTTTGCCAGATACAGCTTCAATAGCGGTGATACCCTTATGTATCGGCCCTGTTGCCGACTGGTAATTATGCAGCAGCAAAACACCATCATAAGCGGCCTCAATACCGGTAAGCCAGCGTTCGGGTGTGGTAAAACCTTCAAAATAAACACCGCCGTGTTGCAGGCTCAAGGCCGAAAAACTAACCTGTTTATTGACATGGTCCCTTATTTCGAGGAACAGCGTTTGGCTGATCTCGTCAATTTCCATACGCCAAACCGGGGCCTGGTAAGTTTTGCTGATGAAGGGTAAAAGCGAAGTCATAAAGTTGCAAATATGCTCATTAAAATCAAAACTGTTTACCTTTGCCAAACATTGCCGGCAGCGGCATGTTACACTTAAAAACATCACTATTATTTATGGACGCAAAAGAAATAAGCCTCGAAGAAGTTAAAGTAAAACCGGTAGTTGACCACCTGAACGATCTGTTGGCAAACTATCATATCCATTATCAAAAACTGCGCGGCTGCCACTGGAACGTTAAAGGCACAAGCTTTTTTACCCTGCACCTGAAATTTGAAGAACTGTACACTGCGGCATTGGTCACCATCGACGAGCTTGCCGAAAGGATCCTGAGCCTTGGCAAACCTCCTATCAGCACCTTTAAAGATTATATCGAAACATCAATCATCAAAGAGATCCAGACTATTGGCTTGAAAGATACCCTGATGGTTAAAGCTATTATTGATGACCTGGCCTCATTAATTAAAATGGAACGTGAAATACTGAATATCACCGCAGAAGCTGGTGACGACGGCACCAATGATATGATTAACCGTTTCATGCAGTTTAACGAAAAAAATACCTGGATGCTGCGTTCATTCGTAAACGAAGACTAATCCACGAATAATCATACCGTAAAAAAGCCGTACCGTATTAATCCCGGTACGGCTTTTTTTGCAAAACGGGGTTTACAGCAGCCTGCATATTTAGTATATTTGCACTGTACAAACTGCCACTGTTTTGATGGTGAATATGTTCTGTTATTTTCCTATGGTGTAATGGTATCACGTCAGATTCTGGCTCTGAAGATTGAGGTTCGAGCCCTTGTAGGAAAACTAATAACTCAAGCCCTTAGCAATACAGCTAAGGGCTTTTTTCATGCGCATACACGCATTTTTGAGGATTTATGAAAAAAAATGCAAATTTCGGATTCATCCTAAGTCGTTAAGTTTTGCTATCTTTTTTTCGAGCTTATCGATCACATCGACCTTAGCCGTAAAACCACCGATATTTATATAGCTACTGATTGGTCTATTATCGACCAGGTTCAGGTTGGGGTATTGAGTTTGTTAAAAGAAAAAAGTAATCTATAACTGCTCAAGTTTCAGAATAAGTTTTTCAGTCGTTTTGACAACAAATGCCTACTATCCTGACCGAATCGTTTACTTTATTATAACCAAACGGTTCAATAAGTTCGCCAAAGCTGGAGTTAAAGAAAGAAGACGAGATTGGTGTACTGCCGGTAAAGGATATCTCAGCTAATTGATTTTTTTAGGAACTTGAACTTGCCATTGATCTTCTCACCACTTTAAAAAAATATTGCGAATACGCTTAAGGGTTTCATTAGTAACCCTTAGTAAAAGACGATGATATGCAGCTGAAACCTCTGGAGAGATTCAGGATATTCCGGATCAATTCGTTATACCTGTGTCGGGCTGTATGGTTGATCGTTTGCTTTAAGTGTGGTAACTCAAAGTTATCCTTATTTGCTCACTCGCTATTCCCTTTTATGAACCCTCAACTTAAGTTAATAAAATAATAATTAATTATTATTTTATTAACAGTTAAATAAATGCTTTTTTGTTATATTTGTTGCATATCTAAACAATTATCATGAAAAAAAATCTGTTTATTAATTTAGCACTTATTGCTATCGCTACAACAATCTTTTCTTGCAAAAAGGAAATTCACCAAAATGTGCAAGATGAAGATAAAATCTCTGCTGCGCCTGTTACAAGTAAAAACGGCAGGCTGGTATTTAAAAACAGCAACGCTTTTAAAGAAACCGTAAGCACATTGATTAATAAAGACTCGAATTACTTAACAAAATGGGAAAGTGATTTTAATTTTATCTCATTAAGAAGCGATTCATCAGCATCACGAATTTACGACAGCTTCGACTTTCCCACATTCTATGGGGCTATTTTAAACAATAAAGGCGAGTATATGATAGCCGACACGATTGTTTATTTTAATAATGGTTACAAATATTTGGTTCCCAATAATGATGAAGCATTGTTAAATAAAATTAAAAAAGACCCCTCAATTGCAACGTTAAAATTCAAAGCAGGGGTTGTGCCGATAAGCACTTCATCTATTGTTAAATCTGGTTCTCTTTCTACAGAAAGCACATCGCTTCCCGGAGGCGGAACTGATGCACGTTATCAATATCAATTTTTAAGAAACGGAGATCCTAACAGCCAACGTAAATTTGTATTTGAAATTTTCAATTATGTTGAAGCTGCCGGCCAAACTTCGATATGTTATGTACGCACACGTATAAAACAAGAATATTTAGGTGGCAACAAACCTGGGAACTGGTTACCTACCTCTTCGGAGACTTATGAAAAAAAGATAACCGGCATGAATTTTCAGGTTGCTTTTTTCAATACCGGTAACGGAACTTTAAGTTACGTAAATGGTTCAAACATTAATTTGTCAGAAACAGATATCACCAAGCTTGACTATACTTTATGTACATTTCAAGCATCTCGACCAAATATAACGGTTACCTTAACAGGCAATTACTACGCAAAAGTATTGCCACCGTGGAATGTTGATGGTAAAAGTACTTACACAGCCAACGTATCCTGGTAATATATGATCTGAAAATGTCAAAAAAACCTTTAGTCGAAAAGACTGAAGGTTTTTTTGCTTCTGGTCGGTATTGTTACCGCACTATATCAAACTTTACGATAAAAAAACACCCCAGGTTTATGAGAAGCTATTACTACAGGGCACTCGGATCGGGCCAGCAACGCTTTAACGAAGCCCGAGGGCACATCGATTGCTGAAGATCCAAAACCCCGTAACAACGGTGATGATAACATCCGCATAACGGTTTTCTGCAATCATTCTATCTTTGAATTTATCATGGTAAGATTAGTAATAGATATTCCTGATGGCAAAAGCATTTTGGTTAAACAAATACTTAAGGAGCTTGGAGTGATTATACAACAAGAATTAAAGACGGAATCATCTGTCTACAAAAACAAACTATCTCAAGTTTCCACATGGAGCGAAGAAGGTTTAGAAATCTACTCTTTCCCTAATCGCTCCGAATAAACCCCTCCTATTATTAACATTGAAGTGGAAGTTTTATTAGATATAGCTGAAAAAAGCCATAACATATGCTTATCTATTCCGATTCCATTTAAGCCTTCGTATGCGCTTCCAATCGGTGAGCAGCAATCCGAGTAAAAAATCAAGAATGGCAATCATAAATTTAGATTTGATAAATAAAGATAGCTATTAAATAACGATAAAATTTATTTCCTCAAAAAAGACATTGCCGCCGCGCTACCCACACCCAATGTTAAACCCGCGGCTACATCTGTTGGATAATGAACGCCGAGGTACATTCTTGAATAGCTGGTAGCCCCTGCCCAAAAGAAGGATGGCGCTATCACGTACCATTTAGGGTAAGCAGCCGATAAGGCGGTAGCCGTGGCAAAACTTGATGAAGTATGTCCTGAAGGGAATGAAGTACCGCCTGCCCGGTAAACCGGTGTAATATTGATATTCTGGATAAATGGTCGCGGTCGTTTTACCAAATGTTTTATCAGTAGCATAAAACCGTATGATACCGCAGTGCCGCTGGCTACATAGCCCGCATTCTGTCGCATTTCTTTATTGTTACTTACAATTCCGCCTACCAACAAACCGGCCGGAATGCCAATATCGCCATACAAAACATTTTTGCTGAGGAACATAAAAAAGCCGGTTTGACCAGGGGTGCGATGATTTTGCAGATCGATCATCACACGATCGTCCCAGCGTTGAACAGCCGGAGGAATAAATGCCGGACTATTCACAGTGATCTTTGCCGAATCGGCCTGTGCGAAGGCCTTGTTTGTAAAACAAGTTAATAAACCCTGCACATGAATTAAAACTACCAGGAATTTAAGCGGGGAGATTTTTTTCATAGGCGATAGCTGACAAACCTTTCGCTTTTAGCGGTTTCACTATGACGCGAAGGTAGCTATAAATACCTTCTGCGTGCGGAAAAGACTTACGAAGTTTTTGAAACTTCGTAAGTCTGGCATCTGCAACTCTATACGGGCACTCTTTATAATTAGCATTATCCCAATTTCTCAATGATCTCGGCAGTAGTACCTACCTCGCCAATCCTCGGGAAAATATATTTGAAGCTGTGGTCATGCGCTTCGGCAAACATATCGGTCATGGCATCGCTTGCAAAGGCAATGTTGTAGGCATAGTCATTAGCCGAACGCGCGGTACCTTCAACACCAATGCTTGTTGCTACACCGGCCAGTACTATCTGGGTGACGCCTCTTTTCTGCAACTCCTCATGCAGGGCTGTATTATAAAAAGCGCCCCATGTTTTCTTGATAATGAAAATATCAGTTGGCTCAGTTTTTATTTCGGGAGCGATTTCATTCCAGTCGGCGGGAAGTTCGGCCATAGCGGGACTTTTGGCATCGCGCCTTGTTTTAAATGAACCGCTGATTGGTTCAACGTGAACAATAACGATAGGTTTACCGGCTTTGCGGAAAGCTTCAACCAATTGGGCCGATTTTTGAAGGATACCGTCCATCGGATGAGCGCATTGCAACTGCACGATGTACTTTTGCAAATCTATCAATACCAATGCTGCATTTTGATCAATTGTAGTTATCATAGTTATTTGATTGTTTAATATTTAAGGAATAACTTCTGTAGGTTGCTGCTGCAAAGCAGCCGCTGCGGCTGCCTTTTTCAGCCGGCTCCGTCTTAAAAAGCTAAAGTGTATAATACCTAACAGGAGTGCCACCATGCCTTCGGCCATTACTGTATCTGGTACACCTATTTTTTGCGATACCGCGCCAATAAGTAAACCGCCAAGCGGCTGCATCCCAAAAAAGGACATGGCGTAGTAACTGATCACCCTGCCGCGCATTTCAGGACTGGCGGTAGTTTGAATAATGGTATTGCCAATGGTAACCTGCGACATCATGCCGAAACCGATAAAAGCTGCGAAGAACAATGCTACCGGGTAATTATGCATGTGCGAAAACACGATCAACCCTACTCCAAATATCAGCGTATTAATAGCGAGGATCCTTTTCAGATCGGTGCCGGCACTCAACGAGGCCAGGAAGATCCCGCCGCCAAAAGCGCCGAGCCCTATCACGCTGTCTATCACCCCAAAGGTTGATGCCGTGCCTTTAAAAATATCCTTAGCGTAAACCGGGATCAGTGTACTAAAAGGCAACACGAATAAGCTTACCGTAGCAAGCATCAGCAGCATAAACTTAATGGTGGGTGTGTTTTGGATGTATTCGAAACCATCTTTCAGATCGGCAAGTACATTTTTACCGTGTGGCTTGGGAGCAAATTTGGGCAGGCGCATCATCAGCAACGAGCCAATTACCGCTATAAAGCTTACCGCGTTAGCCCCGAAACAAACCGAATCGCCAAATTTTTCGATGATCAAACCTGCAATGCCCGGCCCTATCAGGCGCGACAGGTTTACCATAGATGAATTAAGCGCAAGTGCATTAGGCAGATCGGATTTATCATCAACCATCTCGTAAACCAGCGATTGCCGTGCAGGCACATCAAACGCGTTAATGAGCCCCAACATAGCGGTTAAAGCCAGAATTGCCCAAATCGAATAATAGCCGAAATACACCAGCAATGTAAGCAGAACAGCCTGCACCATTGAGGCTACCTGCGTAAATAACAGCACTTTAAAACGGTTGTACCTATCGGATACTACGCCCCCGATAAACGAAAACAGGAATGATGGAAAAAGGCTGGCGAACAAGGTTAGCCCCAGCATAAACTTGGAGTGTGTTTGCGAATAGATCACCCAGCTTACAGCAGTTTTCTGCATCCAGGTACCCAATAACGAAACCGATTGCCCGCCGAAATACAACCGGTAGTTGCGGCTTTTAAAAGCGTTGAATGTAGTTATCTTGCTCATCTGATTCTGCTGTCGGTTCAATCAATCAAAATTCAACAATTTGGCCAGCGGGGCCAGCGCTTTCTTCAATATCTCCTGCTCTTCGGCAGTACAGGTGGCCTCAAGGGCCCGGTTAAGCCACTCGTCTTTTTCGCTTCTTGATTTATGAATTAGGCTGATCCCTTCTTCCGAAAGCGAGATGATCACCTTACGTTTATCCAGTTCAGAGATGCGCCTTTTGACAAGCCCAAGGTTAAGCAGGTTGCTCAATATCTGCGACATGGATTGTGTGGTGATCTTTTCCATAGCTGCCAGTTCATTAGGCAGTATCTCTTCATATTGAAATATCAAGGCCAGGGTCGATCGCTCGGTCAGGGAAAGTTTCTCGGCGGTTGCCGAAGTCTTCCTGATCTTTTTGCTGAGCCTGCCTATGATAAACCTCAATTCGGAAGCCAGCTGGATCTCTTTTTCGTCGCTCATATATTTAATCAGTTAAACTTGTAAGTTTACCTTACAAATATAGAGATTGATTTGTTAAGGGAATGTAAAACCTGACCGCTGATTTTTTGATTCCGCTGAAAACCGATCAGCTTACATAAATATCGGCAACTAATATGCATTGACAACCACACCCAGTTAAAAAATCAGCGTAATCAAGGTAATCAATCTCAATCAACGGTTCGTTTTTCGTAATTTTACCCCGTGCCTGCTCCTGAAAAGAAAACAACATCTGTAAGAAAGAAAGCGCCTGCCCGTAAAAAACCGGTAGTCAAAACAAAACAACAGTCTGGCTTTTCCACATCATGGATAGTGGCAATCGGTGCTTTACTGCTCATCCTGCTCTCCCCTTTTTATTACGGCTATATTTTAAAATTCGGCAGCGCCACCTGGCGGTGGATCATGGATGCCGGAGAGGATACGCATTACCGTAAATACAAGGACTTTGCTATTCATATTCCCGACGGATACTCGGTGTATGGCGTTGATGTATCATCGTACCAGGGCCGTATAAACTGGAAACAGGTAAAAGCCATGCGTGAGGGCGACGTACATGTAAGCTTTGCATTTATAAAAGCTACCGAAGGTGTGTTAAGTGTCGACCCATATTTTCAGCGCAACTGGCGAGAGGCACCAAAAGCGGGTATTATGTGCGGCGCTTATCATTTTTTTCTTCCGCAAAAAAGCGGCGTATGGCAAGCCAAGTTTTTTTTGCAAACGGTAAAAACCGAAAAAGGCGACCTCCCTATGGTGGTTGATATAGAGCGGCTATATCGAACCAGTCCCGAAAAAATGAGGGAACAATTAGAGAGTTTTATCAAAACCATTGAAACCCGTACAGGCATCAAGCCTATTATATACACTAACCTTAAGTTTTACCAGGATTACCTGGAAGGTTATTTTGATGGTTATACGCTTTGGATAGCGCATTATTATCAACCTAAATTGCTTGTATCAAACAAAACCAACTGGAAATTTTGGCAGCACTCAGATAAGGCCCACGTTAATGGCATTAACCACGTGGTGGATTTCAATGTTTTTAAAGGTGATAGTACGGAATTTGAAAAATTACTGGTACCGTAGGTATTATCTCTCTCTGGCATTTCGACGAACCCGACTGGGACTGATGCGTTGGAGGTGAGGAGAAATCTTATACGAGCGGTTTCAAGCAGGGCGAATAACGCATGTCGTATAAGATTTCTCACCCTTGCCTCTCTATTTCCCCCTCAAAGGGTTCGAAATGACAACGTGTTTTCAATTATTTGCAATCTATTGCCGCTGCTTACGATAAAGGAAATACGACCCTCCCAAAATCACCAAAAACACCAATGGCATAACACGGTTTGCTACCGGATCACCTGAAACCGTGTGCGCTATAAAAGCTGAAACAAATACAAAAGTAAATCCAGCATAGGCCCACTCTTTCACCTTTGCCGGTACGGGTACTAATAATACCACGGCTCCAATAAGTTTGGCTATTGCCAGTTCAATCCTGAAATAATCCGGAAAACCTAAATGATGAAACGCGGTGGTCATTTCAGGTTTGGTTAAGTATGCGTATGATGAAAATACCATCATCAAGGCTACTATTGCGGTCAGTATCCAGTAAAAAATCTTAGTTGCTTTCATTTTATTAATTATTTGCCGCAAACTTAGCTACCTTTACTTTCAAAAAGATACTACTATCCTAAAGGATACCGGTATCGTTGAGGATAGCAGCATGAACAACGGAAAAGTCATTCACAATAAAGAGGCCTGCAACGCCGCGGTAAACGCCGTGCGCGATACACTTTACGTAGTTAACGGCAAATGGAAATTACTAATGCTGGTAAGTTTAATGACCGGTCCTAAACGGTTTAAGGAGCTTCAGCGCGATCTCGAAAACATCACACCCAAGGTACTCTCTAAAGAGCTAAGGGACCTGGAATTGAACGGCTTTATTAAGAGAACAGTTTATGATACTACTCCGGTAACCGTAATTTATGAACGTACGGAATATGCTAATTCATTGAGCAATGTTATAAATGAGATGCGCGAGTGGGGCTTGAAACACCGCGAGCATATAAAACAAATGAGCCGGGAAGAGGCAGAAGCCCGTAAGGCTATGGTTGTTTAATTATATTCAACTTCATTTTCAGTACAAAACGTCTTTGCCTGGTAAGCAAAGGCGTTTTGTATTAAATAACAATATTACGCTTTTTTCCTTTCGGGATGATGGGCGCTGTCCCTGCTTGATGTTTGATCGGAACGTTGCCCGCCCGCGTTACTGATGCCTTTTTGTTTTTGCGCATCATTGTGGTTAGTAAAGGCACGATCGGCAGTTGATTTGCCTTGTGTATTAGCATTATTCTTAAAATCCTGTTGAGCTTTCATAGTAGCTATATTTAAATTCAACAATATTTATTATAAATACTACAGGCCAATCGCGATTGAGTTTTATAAAATTTGCCCTAAAACTACTCGTAACCGGTAGTGGCATTATTCACGAGTTCCATAGCGCCCTCTGCCCCAAGGCGTTCCATCAAATTAAATTCTTTTGACTCAAGGCGATTGTAATTGGTAAAAAAGGCCTCTATCTGGTCGGTAAGGCTATGCGGCAACTGCGCAGCATCATGCAGATCGGTAAAAAATTTTGACACCACAGGCACTGCCAGCAGCCTGTCGTTACGGTAACGTTTTCCTTCCGGACTGGTTTGCTCTACCTTAAAAGCCCCTATTAACCTGCAATCACACAACCTGGAAAAGTACTTATCTCTGATATCACCAGCACATCCAGCGGATCGCCATCGCCCCCAACGGTATTGGGTATAAACCCAAAATCAAATGGAAAAACCATGCCGGCAGGTAATAATTTTTTAAGTTTAAACTGCTTTGTCGCGGTATCGTAATCATACTTGTGCCCACTGCCTTTGGGCGTTTCCACAATTACCGTAATGCCGTTTTCTAAATTATCCATGTTTTATCTTATTATAGACCGGGGATCTTTATTCCTGCCGCTTTGATATCCTGCAAAATGTTTTCCTGAACGGCCAGCTTCGTATCCTGAAAACCATGGGCATGCACCCATACGTTCACCCCTACCCGGTAACCATCCGGATCTAATCCGGCAACGCCAATCCTGCGGTTAGGCGACTCCAATATATTCTCTGATTTATTAATGGCCGAGTCAATAACCGACTTTACCTGGTTATAATCTATATTATTGGCAAACTTCAGTTCAATATCCAGCCTTCGGGTACCTTCCCTGCTGATGTTAATGATCACCTCGTTTGATAATTTGCCGTTAGGAACAATAACTATCCGGTTATCAAAAGTTTTCACAATGGTATAAAAGATCTGGATGGCGGTAACCGTTCCTTCAAGTCCCTGGGTTATGATATTTTCGCCTACAACAAAAGGCTTGAGCAACAGGATAAGCACCCCGCTGGCAAAATTTTGCAGCGTACCAGAAAGTGCTAAACCTGCAGCTACACCAAAAGCGCCAACCAATGCGGTAAACAGCGTTATAGGGATTCCCATGATCTGCACCACGCCCAGTATCAGCAACACACGGAGTATAACCCCTACAAGGCTTTGCAAAAACGGCTTTATGGTAGGATCTATTTCCTTTTTTTGCATGTGCGCCTGCCACCATTTTAACAGCAGGTTAATCATCCAAAGACCTATAAACAAAACCACTAAACCTATCAAAAAACTGGGTGCATAACGGATCACCCATATATAAAGCTGGTCATAAAACTTCTCTATCTTCATAACACAAACGCTAAGCTTCCGAATAAAAAACAATTAAAGCTTAACGCTTATTTGAGGGAACAGTTTGTTTTAACAACCATTTAACACTTCGGCCCATTAAGTGTTAATAATTGTTAAAAGTGTTAAATTTCAATACGTTACCAATCTTAAGCCCTAATTTGGTATTAACTATTTGAAAAAACTTTTACACTTTATCATGAACTACAACAAAATCAACAACCTTTTGGGCTGGCTTTGTTTTACCCTTGCATCCCTAACTTATATCCTTACTTTAGAGCCCTCTGTAAGCTTCTGGGATTGCGGCGAATTTATTTCCTGCGCCTATAAACTCCAGGTTTCGCACCAACCCGGATACCCGCTTTTTGCTATGATAGGCAAAGCTTTTTCCCTGCTATCCATGGGCGATAGAACTAAAGTGGCGTACTTCACCAACCTTGGTTCGGCATTGGCCAGCGGCGCTACTATTATGTTTTTATTTTGGAGTATAACCGCATTTGCCAAAAAGCTCCTCGCTATAAAAGATTCCCAACTAAACAAAACCCAAACCTTACAAATAATGGGTGCCGGGTTAACCGGTGCCCTTGCATTCGCCTTTACCGATACCTTTTGGTTTTCGGCGGTTGAAACCATTGTTTTCGCCTGGTCGTCGTTATGCACGGCGGTAGTATTCTGGGCAATTTTAAAATGGGATGCCGTTGCAGATGAGCCAAGAGCCGACAGGTGGCTGGTGTTCATCGCCTATATCATTGGTCTTTCCATAGGCATTCACCTGCTTAACTTATTGACTATACCGGCCCTGGTTATGGTTTACTACTTTCGCAGGCATAAAAAAATCAATATCAAAAGTGGCCTTATCGCATTCGCTATCAGCATCCTGATATTGGCTTTTGTGCAGTTTGGGATAAGGGGATATACCATCGCGCTTGCTGCCCGGTTCGATCTGTTTTTTGTGAACACTATGGGCTTAGGTTTCGGAAGCGGCGTTTTATTCTTCTTTTTATTGCTGATAGGATTGTTGGTAGCCGGTATCTGGTATAGCATTCGCAAGCAAAAACACTTTTTAAATGTGGGCCTGCTTTGCATCGTATTCATTTACTTTGGATACAGCTCATTTGTTTATATCCCTATCCGGGCATCGGCAGGTACTAATCTTAATAATTCGCACCCAAGTGATGCATTTACCATGGTTGAATATCTTAACCGTACGCAATACGGCGAAACACCCTTATTAAGCGGCCCCTACTTTGATGCCAAGATAACCGACGTTACCGATGGTACACCGCTATACCGCAAAGGCAAAAACAAATACGAGGTTGCATATAACAAACCTAATTATGTTTATGATCATACCAGTATTTTGCCCCGCATGTGGTCGACAGAGGAGAATACCACCTATACCCAGGATGCCCAATTTTACCGCGACTGGCTGCAACTGAGTGATAACGCCACTCCTACTTTCTCGGATAATTTAAAGTGGATGTTCAGCTGGCAAATGTACCAGATGTACTGGCGCTATTTTATGTGGAACTTTGTTGGCCGCTACAGTGACGACGACATGGAAGGCCAAACCAATATGAACGGCATTGGCGGCAACTGGACATCGGGTTTATTCAATAACACTTCCAATACACCCAAGTTTGTTTTGAACAATGTTACCTACACTCCACTTTATGCTTTGCCTTTAATTGTTGGTTTATTAGGAATGCTGTATCATTTCCAAAAAAGACGAAAAGATGCACTGGTAATCACATTACTATTCTTTTTCACCGGACTGGCCATTGTGTTGTATGTCAACCAACCGTCGGTACAACCGCGCGAACGTGATTACTCATACGTTGGTTCGTTTTATGCCTTCGCTATTTGGATTGGCGTAGGATTAATCGCGTTGATTGACCTGGTACCTAAAAAGATCAATCCGCGATTCGCAACGATTGGGGCATTTGTACTTTGCACCATCGTTGGCCCTATTTTATTGGCGAGTAAAGAATGGAAAAACCACGATCGTTCAACCAAAATGGCAGCTCATGATATGGCTTACAACTACCTAATGTCGTGTCCCAAAAACGCTATCCTGTTTGATCTGGGCGATAATGATACCTACTCGTTATGGTATGATCAGGAAGTGGAAAATATTCGCCCCGACGTACGCATTGTAAACCTGAGCCTGTTAAGTGCCGATTGGTCGGTAAGGCAGATGCAGCGTAAAATAAACGAGGCCGAAGCCCTGCCTATCACCATGAACTTTGATAAATACAAGTTAGGCACACGCGATGTAATCAGGTATAATGATGCAAAAATACCGGGGTATGTTGATGTGAAAGATATATTTGATTTTATTACCTCAGATGATAAACGCACCCGGGTTGAATATACCAACGGCACTACCGAAAACTATTTACCAACCAAAAACTTCAAGCTTGCGGTTAATGCAGTCGATGTAATGAAAAACAAGGTGATCACGGCTGAGCAAAAAGGGTTATTGACGGATACCATTAAATGGAAATTTCCTCCTAATTACATTACCAAAGAAAACCTTGCTATGATTGACATCCTGGCCCATAACGACTGGAAACGACCAATTTGTTTTACCACCTCTATCGGGCAGACAAGCATGGTTGGGCTACAGCCTTATTTATATCAGGAAGGTTTTGCGTACCGATTGTTGCCATTCAAAACAGATTCATCATTAGCAGATCAGCTTTCAAAAACCAACAGCCTGGTGATGTACAGCAACATGATGACCAAGTTTAAATTCGGTAATTTTAAAACCGCCAAATACCTTGATCAGCAATCAACAACCATGTTTTATCCGCAAATGGTATCAGCTTTCTCGGATCTTTCGACAGGGCTGTTAAAGGACGGGCATCCTGATCTTGCACTTAACGCGCTGCATAAATATGAAGAAGTGATGCCTGATATCAACCCTAATTTTATGGCTGCACAAGGTAAAATTACTATGGCCGACACTTCCTACAAGCTTGACTATGCAAAACTGGGCAACAAGCTAATCAAAAGCGTTAACGGGTACCTTACCGATAAGCTTGACTATAATTACCATCAATTGCAAAAGGATACAGGCCGGTTAAGCCCGCGCGACGTGCAGATCAGCATGTCGTTACTAAACAATATGGTTGCCATTACACATAACAGCAACCAAATGGAGTTAAGTGGTCAGTTATTGGCCCAGCTTAATGATTATGCCGATAAGTTTAAAAGTATTCTCCAGCTCTAAACAACCAACATATATATGCTATGGGGCGGGCTATTTAATTTAGTCCGCCCCTTTTTTATGTTTTAGTAATTCACGTATTTTTCATCGAAGGTACCATCGGCATACAGGTCAATCAAACCATAGCCGGGCGCCGTTTCGCGGCGGTTACCCTCCCACCAGGCACCGGAAACAGCGCCGTTACACAGGTAAGTAACATTATTATAAACCACTTTATCGCGCATGTGCAGGTGCCCGCTCAGGCATAACTTCACGTTAGGGTGCTGATAAAACAGGTTAATGATCTTAGCCGTATCAGTGTGCATATCGCCGCCAAGCATAGTCCATTTGTTTACAATATCATCTTCAATCATCAGCAAAGCGGTAAGTATCGGAATGTGCGACATTACCATCACCGGCATATTAGCATCGGTAGCTTTCAGTTCGTCGCTAAGCCAGTTAAACTGCTCATCGCCCAGTTTGCCTATGTACCAGGTATTATCAATATCCAAATGCACACTATCAAGCACAATGATTTTCCAGCCGTTTTTAACCATGCTGTAGTATGGTTTTACAAGCTGCAGCTTATCTAAAGCATATTTTTTGCCATAGATGGCCTGGCCTTTATCATCCTCATACCACCAGATATCATGATTACCTAAACAATAATGAACCGGCAAACTACATTCATTTTTCATGATGTTTTGCACCAGTTTCCATTGATCGTTAATAGTGCCGATGTTTTCTTTATTCATATCAAAAACAATATCGCCACCATTTAATACCATATCAACTTTAGGTGTTTGTTGTTGCAGATGGTGCAGGCACCTCGTAAACCTCGCGGGTGCATCAAACTTATCTTTCAGGTGCACATCGGTAATATGGGCTATCCGTAACGAAGGTTTGGCCAATGTTGTTGTTTTGCCAAGTGCCAATGAAGGCACCAAAAGCAGGCCGCCTATATTTTTTAATGCCGATCTTCTTTCCATTATTGTATAAATACTGCCCCTAAAAACACAGGCAATAGCAAGTTCAAAAATACATTTATATTGCTCCTGACATACCGGAACCTTTGTTAAACTTTTATTAAGAAACAAATGCTATGTTTCTTAAAAACAAAAAGCCTCCTGAATTAACAGAAAGCTTAATGTGATTTGTGTAGGAATGGTTAAAGTATTGTTAGGGTAATAAACCTATTATTTTATTTATTGTAGATATGATCTACCTTGTCATGTAATCAATTTCAGTTTCTGAAATCATTTTCGGCCCCGGCCGCAAATTTGGTTTCATAAATTGATTCTTTATTTTGCAGTACCGATTTATAATAAAGCAGCAGAAAATCGTAAACGCCCAGCTCATAAACACGCTGCCTTGTTTTAAACAAACGGTTCATATTCATTTGAATAAGGCTGATTACAAGCAAATTCAAATCCTGAGGCACAGTTCCGGATGAAATGAGTTCATTAAGTAATAAAGCAACAGGCTTGTTATTTAAACTCCGGTACCTGAGCAGGTCATCACCTGTAACTATAGCCCCTTCAGCAAAAAGCCCTTCAATCCTGCTTTTGTAGTGCCTGTATTTAAATGTAAGCTGTTTTGAAAGCAGGTTATCATAATTAACATCGGGGTAAGATGAGGCCACAAGCAATTCCATCAGCTCGGTTTTCTGCGAAAGCTGAAAGTCAAAGTCATCCAATAACCTGTCAATTGATAAAAGTCCCCAAAGCCATCGCACTTCATCAAAGTTCTCGGTCATTTCGGCCCTTGATATAAGGCTGGCTACGGCAAGGCTGTCATTAAAAAACAACTGCTCTACAAGTTCTATCGATGCTTCACCGTAGCGCTCCAATTCGCGCTCATAAGTATCAAACTGAACCTTCCAGATCTGCTTTGATTTAATCAGGGCCGAAAAAGTGCTGTTAACACTTTGAATCACCCTACCTAGCGCAAATACCGACGCAAGGTGGACCCTGAAACGGATATGTGGCTCTGGATCGGCATATCGCACGTAAAACCACTGATCTATCAAGTCTTCGTGATAAAGTTTTTTGCTTAGTTGGATCAATTCGTTACCAATTACCTGCTCAGCGGTTTTAACCCCGCAATATAGTTTTACGTACAGCCATTCATCGCCCGGGAAAAACTGCCTTTTTGCCGCGTTTGTACTTAATGGCATCATGTTTCCATACTTACCGGTTGTTTTTTCGCCGCGTTTTAAAACAGCAACAAACTGGTTCCCGATAAGCTTTTCGTCTTTCTTTTTAAGAACAATGTTTTTGCGTTCGCCGATGTATTCGCGCAAAACAACTTCATTCCTTTTTTTGCACGATGAAAGCCATGCCGCAACCTCAAGTCGGCTACCGGTGTGTACAACCAATTCACTGTCGGTATCTGTAAAAACAAAAGCATCCGGCAAATCCCAGTATTTAATAAACTTTGCCCAGGCCTGATCGTAATCAACAGCTAAATCTTTTGATAACTGTTGTAAATCGGCATTGGCCATGTACCATGTTTTTAAGGCTAATATTACGCCCTCATAAACTACTCTTGGCGTTCTGGTTACCCCAAGTTTAGGTAATATATCAAGATTAAAACCAAGCTGATATTTTGAATCCTGGCATTGCAAGTCGGCCAGGAACTGATATACAGGCAATGATGTCATGCCATAATTATACGCGGTATTTAACCGTGGAATAATCCGTTTACCCAATTTAGCAGAGCGTAGTATAATATTGTTCCCTTTAACAGATATTAATAGATCTGTTAAGTTAACCTCCTGATCACCGGCACTTAGCTGTGTTTGTAACGGCGAGTTCCGATATGGCGCGGATGTAAAGCTTCCCAAACTGTCATCTGGTGTATGTATAATTTCGGCTACTATCGCCGGCTCATAAATACGAGCCTCTGTTTCGGCAATCTCTTCAAGAATCTGTCCAAAATTCCGATCGGCACCCGCCAGGCGGCCAAGCATGGCAGTACCTGCCGGCCAGCCGCAATGTTCAAGATAAAGCAAAGGCTCATCATGCCCCGAAATGCGGAACATTACCGAAAAACTCGGCGGCAATTCATCATCTGCGATTTTAACATTCTCAAACTGTGATTTTTGTAAATGAATAACTTCTTGTCCGGGATTGTTAACAATTTGACCAATAAGCCATTTCACAGCATCGGTATATTGAGGATCTTTATTACCGGTTGTACGGCCTGAAGACTCTGCAGACCGCTTTCCGGTATAACCGATGCCTTTTTCAGGATCGAGCGCATCTGTTAGTCGCACCTCCTGCTCATGATAGCGGTCACTAAAGCGCTTTATAAATGTCTTTAAATTTTTACTTTGATTCCGGGGTGAAATCCGGTTAAGCATATCAATAGCATCAAGCAATTGATCGGCATAAGCTTTATCAAGCGTAGCCGAAGCCCCCTGCCTAAAATAATCTACCTGCAACAGTGTTCCCTGTGAGGTATCCCCTGACAAATCTTTCAAAATCATAGCTACCTTATTATTTTTCTTAATTACACTATCGGTGCCGGGCAGCACCTCCTTAATCGCATTCAGCGTTGATAAACAAGCTTTCGCTTCCGCGCTTGTTTTTTCTAACCGCGTAAAAATTTCAATAGCCTGGTCAAGGTATTCTTTACCTTCCACACAAGGCTCAAGCTCGCTCCATAAAACCTGGCTTTCAATCAGCTGGTTCAAAAAAACTAAAGCAGACTCCTCAGTTTTCCCAAGTGCCTGCATTATAAATAGCCTTATTGAATCATATGACCTAAAACCGTCGCAAAACCCAATAACCGACCGAAGGTCATCAGATATCTTTACCGACGAGGCTTTATATTTACCACAGTTTAAAGTTTGATAGTCAATCTTGCTGTAAGATCCGTTTAGCGTATACAGTGTTTTATTTACCCTGTAATTCAGTAATGATCTTATAACTTCATCATTTAAAAACTGATGAGTTATATTGACAGCAGCAGCAACGTTTAGCCTTATATGCTGGTAAACCCCGCCAAGCTGCAAATCGGTACGCTCGCCCCAATTAACGGCGGCGCAACCTGCAAACAACCCTGACGGATTGACGCCTGTCGCGCTCCGGTTTATAAATTTGGCAATGGTTATTTCAAGCTTCTCCCTTTTTTTTTGATCGCTTATATCATCAATATTTAAAACTGCTTCATACAGATCTTTGGATGTAAGCCAAAGCGCCTGCATAAACAATTCATCTTTAGCAAATTTTCTGACATCAGCAGACGTTAAGACCTCACTGCTGTCAAAAGCAGGAAACCTTAACATCAAGCTTGACGAAAATTTATATAGCTCAGATAATTTTGTTGCTTTCATAACAGCCGGCTATTGTTAAATAACCTAATTGATGAAAAACGTTTAGTTCAATTCATTTAAATGGCACCACGATGTGGGATGGCCCAATTAAATAATACCAGTAACTGTGTTAGTTGTAACAGTTTCAGTAGTTGTTTGCGTCATAATAAACCCTGCCTGGTTACCATATTTTGTTGCATTACCGGTAAAAGCCCTGTTTAACACCTGTACTTGTTTAATTTGGATTTTTGGTAAAGCGGCTTTGTCGTGATTTTTCATAATTTTAAACTTTTAAATGGCTATGGATAGTTGATTATTTAACCTTGATAGTATAAATGTGGTTAACAGCCATTTACAGAGAAAAAAATTAGTACCAATGCCCGTTTCCGAATGACCAAAGCCGCTTTTAAGCGTGACGAAAAAAAATAACAAGAGGACTTTTACAGTGAATAAGAAAAACCTAAAGGCAATATTTCAGCACCTGATTTTTTGGATTATTTATCTGCTTTATGAAGAAGTGATCGCTTACTTCGCCGGCATGGGGGTGGAGTTTCCTAACACTATTGTTGCCTTCACCGTTAACGCCGGCGTATTTTATAGTATCTGGGGCTTTTACAAATTCTTTAAAAAGAAAATCGGGAACAAATTGCTTTTGGTAATAGTAATCTTTGCTGTTTCGGCAGTTATCATTACCATATCGGCTTACTTAAAGGCATTTTCATTTATCGTTTTCCTGCACAGCTCACTTAAAGTTTACGGAACCCCTACGCGAATTCTGACTTTTGTAATGCGTTCAATTTATTTTGCAGTAATGGGTGCAGCTTATGGCTTTGCGAGAGAAGTAATATTAAAAGAGCGTGAAGCCGCCCAACACAGACTTGAAAAAGTGCAAATGCTTGAGCAACAGCAAAAATTAGAAAAACAGGCACTACAGGCCGAGTTGAATGTAATAAAATCACAGATCAACCCGCATTTTGTATTCAACACCCTGGGGTTTTTATATGCTGAAACTTACAAAAAGCTTCCGGAGGTTGGGCAGTCAATTATTACATTGTCAAATATCATGCGTTACGCCTTAACCAAAAATGAGGATGGATACAGCAGTCTTGAAAGTGAGCTGGCCTATATTAAAGATTTCATAAAAATTCATGAAAGCCGGAGCAAAGCTTTTTTTATGAACATCAGTATCGAAAACGTTTTAAAACCGTATAGGGTAGTTTCATTGATTTTAATTACGCTTATCGAAAACATGTTTAAGCATGGCATTTTTAATCAAAACACCAAAGAAGCAGCTTTGAACATTGCCGTTGAAGATGGGAAACTGCATTTTTACTCGCTTAATTACAAAAACAATAACAGCGTAAATAAAGTACAATCAAACGGGATAGGGCTGAATTATATCCGTGAAAGATTAACGGATGAGTATGGCCCTGATGGATATGAGCTATTGGTAAATGAAACACATAATAGCTATGAGTGTAAACTTATTATGCCTTTAAAATATCATGAAAGTAATTAATTGTATTATTGTTGAGGATGAGCCTTACGCTATTGATATTTTAAGCGATTTCATATCAAAAGTGCCGTTCATTAATCTTACTCAAACTTTTACAAATCCAATTGAGGCATTATTGTATTTGAAAGAATCGGCAGTCGACCTTATATTTCTTGATATTAATATGCCCGAACTTTCGGGTATCGACCTGATTAAGATGCTCCCTAAAAACACTGAGGTTATCATAACATCAGCCTTTAGTGAATTTGCACTTGCCGGCTTCGAGAACAACGTACTTGATTACCTGCTCAAGCCTTTCGCTTTCGACAGATTTTTGCAGGCCGCTCAAAAGGCGCTTGATAAACTTTTATTGCTTGCAGCAAACAAACCCTCGCAGGTAATTGACATGCAACCTAAATCCGATTCGTTTTACCTGAAAACAGATCGGGGTAAAATTGTAAGAATAAACTTTGATGATATAATTTATATAGAGGGACTTAAAAACTATTGCTCAGTTTTTACAGAAACAGAAAGGCACATTTCGCTGGTAAGCATGAAAACGCTGGCCGACAGTCTGCCGCAGGAAGATTTTGCACGTACCCATAAATCATATATCATAGCTTTAAAACGCATCAAAGCGATAGACGGCAACATGGTAATATTTGATAAAATCAAAGAAAAAGTTCCTATAGGGGTTACTTATCGCGACGGATTTTTTGCTTTGCTCAATAACAAGATGTTTAAATAGATTACGGTTTTCCCTTTCTTGCTTTTTCCGATTTGAGAAATTTTAAAAGCAACCCGTAAAGGATGCATTCATGCAGGCGTTGTTGCGTATTGAAGTAACGATTAACGGCCATATGGATTATACTACTTAAAAACTTGGCATTCCAGTTGATATTATACTTTTGAAGCAGCAATTCAACCCGTTTTCTTTTTTGCTGAAGCAGGTCATCATACGCCAATAGCAGGTTATTTAAACTACTATGATATTTCCGGTATAACTGATCAATCTGTATTTTAACAGCTTTGTCATCAAACTCGGTAAAAAAGTAAGCCTGTTGTCGCTCAACAAATTGCAGCTGATCGGCAAGGTCTGTACTCATCAGGTTAAGATAATCTTTGATGAGCCAAAAAATCAGGAGCCAATCTTCAGTATCATAGCGGTTACTTTCAAGCATCCTGAACACATTGCAACAAAACATAGTTTCGATACAAAAAAGCCCTTCAGCCTGTTCTATCTGCTGCCCATAACGCTCCAGCTCGCGCACATAAGTATCAAGCTGCACAACATGAACCTGGCCGCTCAGTAAAAATGGCGACAGCACCTCCCGTATTGCCAAATAAACCTCCTGAAAATCAACTTCATCAAGCAGGTTTACCCTCACCCGGATGTGATTATCAGGATCATGGTACCTGATAAAAAACCATTGTTTTATTTTTATCTCAGCCGAGTAATTTAACAGCTCATCAAGCTTTAACAACACCTCGTTGGCAATATTACTGCTGAGGTATAACTTGATGAACAGCCACTCGCTGCCCGGAAAAAAGTTTCGCTGCAGCGTATTTTCGACATACTGAAAATAAAGAGGCGTTAATGGCCTGTCGAAATGAAAGGGCGCTACAAACTGGTGCATATAAGGGTTTCCTTCCGCATCCTTTACAACGGCCTCATGCTCAAGATGAATGCATTCGGAGAAAATCAAAACCGGGGCTTGCCTTGTTATTTCCTTTGCAAGCACCTGCATACTTATCTCATTTCCGGTATCAATAAGCAATTCGTTATCGCCTTTTACAATATAAAATTTATCGGGTATCAGCCATTCTTTGCTGAAGCTACCAAACAGATCACAAAATTTATCTGTGAATTTTTCGGCCTTGCAAAGCTCGTCTAAAATGGCTGGAGTAAACTTCCAGGTAGCCCGGTGCAGGATGAGGCCAAAACCGGTTTCAACCCGAGGGAAAAACACATAATCATTTGCGAGCGCCCCCCAGTTAAAACTCAGGCTTCCGTTACCGCGCTGATGTTGAATATCGCACAAAAAGGTATAAATAGGATGTTGCGACCGGTTATAATTATAAGCACTACTTAACCTTGGGATTACTTCTTTCTGATGCTTTTTTGAAAACAGTTTAAATACATTTTGCTCAAGCTTGATATAAATATCATCAAGCCGCAAAACTGACTTACCTTTAGCGTCATCAATATAAGCCAGTTCATGAGGCCAAAACTGTGGATGCATCATAACGTTCAGGATGCGTTCCTCAGGCATGTGAATTATTTCGGCAAACATCGCGTCGGGACTATTATCAGCCTCTTTTGTTGCTATATCCAAACCTGCTTTGTGTATTTCGGCGTCCCCCATGGCAAACCGCGCTATCATACTTAGGGCTCCCGGGCCTGTAACCCTTTCAAGAAATAAAAGATCGTTATCGAAAACCTGAAAAAGCGCGCACATAGAAAAAGGCAGGTTATCTGTGCTCCGCTCTTTAACAAAATTATTGGGAATAATAACCTTATACTGTTTCTCTATTTTGGCACGATTGAGCAGGTCAAGCATTTTAAAATCAATCTCTGTATAATCTATCAACGAAGGAGTACCCTCACTGCCGGCATACAAACCTTCGGTAAAAAGGGTTTCATGTTCATACCATTGCCCATATTCAATTCCGGTATCGGTATCAAATGCCTCCAGAAGCGGCACGCTTTGTTCTTCATATCTTTTCCTGAACCGCGCCTTAAATTGCTCTATCCTTTTATTGGGTACCGGCGGATTCAGGTTATTCAATAAGGCAATGCCTTTCCCTATTTTCCACTGGAGTGATTTATCAAGTTCCTGCTCGTTTAGTTCATTAAATCGGGTAATATGGATCTGATCTTTGAGCTCCCGCCCGGTTATCTGGTTGGTAAGTTGTTCAATGAGGGTGTAAAATGAGAACCAGTTCGGGTTATCAGGATGGTAACTATTTACCTCGCTAATCAGATTTATTAATGCATCAACGGTATTGTTTAACCCGGTATCGTCCGTTTTCTGCAAAAAGACAGGGAAATCATAACCTATTGCCGGTTCAAATGCAGGTTTTAGTAACTGCCCTTCTATAAGGTCATCAATAAAGGCTATAAAATCATCCTGTTCAAAATCCGGAAACTTTTCCAGCAATTGTTGCTTATTCCATATTCCGTCGCCAACAACATTAATTATCTCGTCAAGCACGTTATTACTTTCAAGAGCACTTACCTGGTAAATTCTTTGATCATCAATAATTTGATAAGTAATAAAACGTAAATCGCCACCAACTTTGTAAAGCGTATTATTAAGCTTATAACCCGCCAGTAGCTGATTGGCGCTTTCAATTTGTTTGGCGAGCGAGAAGCTCACCACAGCATCGGGTACAGTATACTTTCTGAATTTTGCCGAAAGTTTTACTTTATTGATTTCGCCCCAATAAACCGACGAACAACCAGCAAACAAACCAAATGGCGTGGCCCGGTTTGCCATACGCGCCATGTACTTATAAAAACTTGATAATAATTGAGCTTCTTTGGCATGGGATTGCTCGCCCGCAAACAAAATATCAAGTTCGTTATAAAGCGATTTGCTTGCTATATAAATACTTTCCTTTATTAGTCTGTTATTCCATAAAGTAAGTAAACTATTTTTCCCAAGCTTTTGCCTGTATGACAAAGCAGCCGAGCGTAAAATTAAACCGTTAATAAAATTAACTTTCATCTGTATATAAAAAGGCAAGGTCAGGTATATAATAGCGAACTTAAGTTAAGCTATTTTAGTTAGCGGGCAAAAACTGCATTTATATGACACATAATTTCAATAAAAAATGGGGCAGTTACCTGAATAAGGCACTGCCCCATTTATGGGCAAATGTAATAAGCAATTCGGATTTAATATCTAATAATAAGTATTATCCATAATTTAATTAGCTAATAAGTATTAATCCGTATTGTTTTTCCCGCCTCTGAATATCATCCTTAAAGCTTGATCTCTTGTTAAAAACGCCACAGCCCAATTATACAAGGTTTTAATTTTATTATTATAATTCACCAATGATATCAAATGAATAAATAACCATACAAACAAAGCGGCAAAACCGCTCAGGTGCACCTTATGCTTAAACAGGTCAACAACGGCATTGTGCCGGCCAACAATGGCCATATCACCCCTGTCAAAATATTTAAATGGCTTTATATTTTTACCTTTTGCTATGGCTATAAAGTTTTTAGCTGTATTGCGCCCCATTTGTATAGCCACCTGTGCCAGCTGCGGGTGACCTTTAGGATAAACCGGATCAGTCATCTGTATACTTATATCGCCTATAGCATATATATCTTCCAGATCTTTCACCCGGTTGTATTCATCGGTGATCATCCGGCGGCCAATCCCCAAACTTGCGGCGGGTATACCTTCAAATGTATTGGCAATGATACCTGCAGCCCAGATCAGGGTTTTAGCTTCAAGCGTTTCGCCGTTGGCAAATGTTACCACACCATTGCTAAAATCACTTACATGGGCATTCAACTTAACTTCAACACCCAAATCAATAAGCGCCTGGCGGGTTTCGCTATGGGTTTTATCACTCATTGGAGCAAGCAAATAGGGACCGCCATCAACTATATAAATTTTCCCCCTGGCATTAGTTAATTCAGGATAATCTTTTTTAAGGATATAGTTTTTCATTTCGGCCAGCATACCTGCCACTTCCACACCAGTAGGGCCACCACCGGCAACAACTATGGTTAAAAGCTTTTGGCGCTCAACCGAATCGGTAGTAATGGCCGCCTTTTCCATCGTTTTAATAAGACTGTTACGCATATACAACGCGTCGTCAATTTCTTTAAGTGATATAGCATTCTGCTTAACGCTTTCGATACCGTAAAAATTGGTGCTGGCGCCAGCCGCAAATACAAGGTAATCATAAGACAGCTCCCCGTCGGTTAAATACAGGATCTTCGCTGCCGGATCAACCTTAACTACAGCGGCCATCCTAAAGTTTAACCTTTTATCCCTGAATAATTTACGAAATGGATAACTAATACTTGATGGTTCAAGGAAGCTGGTTGCTACCTGGTACAGCAGCGGTGTAAAATAATTGTAGTTATTTTTATCAACCAGGGTTACATCATAGTGCTTATTTTTATATAGCTGCTCGGCAACATTAAGACCGGCAAAGCCGCCGCCAACTATTACTATCTTTTTTTTATCACCGTTGGGTGTTACGCTTGTCATGATATTTAATATTTATAATCGTTTTGCAGACAGACGAAGCAGGAAAAGACTGATTTCAAAAAAATATCCCGGCTTTATTTGCCTTGTTTTTCTAACATAAATTTACTGAGTTTCTTAAAAAACAGCCTCATCTTAGTGTAATTATTACACACTTAAAATCAACCTCATTTTCACTACTTTAATCTCCTTTAACAATACAAAATGCAAGTTAATCGCCAGTAAAAAATGTACAAAAGGCTGATAATTTGGTCGATTTTACTGTTGCCGGTAATTAATGATCCGGGTATGACATACAGCAGATTAAAGTGTAAACAAGGCCTTATTTTTAATCACCTCAGATACTACCGGGCACATAAAAACACAAGCATTTACTAAACTGTGCTATCCATTAAAAACCGTAAATTTAATACTATGAAGATGATCCCGCTTTTTAAATGCCGCGACTTGAAGCAGTCTGTCGGTTTTTACACCAATGTGCTCAACTTCAGGCTAAAATATCCTGAGGAAACAGCCGATGACGGTGTTGTTGACCTGATCAATGAATTTGGGGAACTACAGCTAACGGTGTATGAAAGCGACCGGCTGTTTGGCTCGGTGGTAAATGTTTGGGTTGATGATGTAGACAACAGGTTTAAATTTTATGTTTCCCGCGGACTTGATACTTCAGGAAAAGAAAACTCACCCGTTCACCAGGGGCCAACCGACCAAACCTGGGGAACGCGCGAGTTTTATGTTACCGATATGGATGGCAATACTTTACGCTTTTGCCAGCCGCAGCAATAAATATTACTGAATTACTTTAACCCCGGCAGGGGCTTTAATGGTTGATTCTATCTTCCCGTTGGCCTGTTTATCGTGCCTGATCTTCACTACACCGTATGGTGTTGGATATGTACCTTCGGCAAAGTTTAAATCGCCTAAATGAGGCTCAATTTTGATAACCTTGCAACCCGGAGCCACCACCTTTACACCAAGTACGTACTCAGTTAACCATGGTGTTGGCCCCGATGCCCAGCCATGCGACAAGCTATGCCTGAAACCCTTGTAACAATAAGCGCCGTAATCGCCATGGATATCTTTTTCCCCCTCGGGTACCAATTCATCAATCCGCGAAGCGTTAGGCAGCCAGTCGATATTGAAATCTTCCCAAAATGTGGTAGCGCCGAGGTTTAGCATCGGTCCCCAGAAATTGCGGATAGCATCAATCCCACCCTGGTAGTCGCCTGCTTTGGCTTTGGCCAGCAGCATATAGTATCCAAAAAAGGTTGAGTAATTATGTACCCCGCCAGCCGAAAGTATCTCATTGGCTTTTTGAGCAGGCAATAAACCCGATAGCCCCAATAAAGCGGCGGCTTGCTTTGAACCTCCTGCATCCGGCACGTTGGTTTTAAGTTTGGCAACAGCAGCCTCGCATTTTTTGGCGGTGATCGGATCGTTCAAAACTTTGCAAAGTTCGGCGCCGGCATTCAGGGTCATAACCAGCATGGCTTGCAAACCGGCATGAATAGCAGGTTTATTTTCACTGGATGGCCAGTCTAAAAATCTACCCGCGCCATCAAGCTTCTCACTGCCATTAGCATCAACCTGCACAGCATACTGGTTTAGTAACTTAACCAGGTAAGCCTTTTGCTGTTGCAGATATTTGAGATTGCCTGTGTGCATATACCAATCTCGCTGTATCAGGATCCACCACATGGAGTAAGATACCATACCGTTCATGTACCCCGGCAGCGGGGTAATATCGCGGGCAAGGTCAAGACTTTTAGGAACAACGGGATTATCGCCAAAAACAGCGGCAATAGTTGATGTCTCGGGATGCATATCCCCTACCCAAACCAGCCTGTCGCGTTTGATGCCATCCCAAAGGTAATCCTGCATATTTAGGTGCACGGTATAAGCTCCGGTAAGCCAGATCTTATTAAGCAACGTATCACTGCATTTAAACGAGCCCAGGTAAGGAATATCCCTGTAAATAAAAATAGCCCTCGCCTCTTTTAATTTCAGCTGGCTGTTATCATCAACCAAATCAATCCGTACAAAACGGAACCCGGTGTTGCCAATTTCCAGTTTGCCCAACCATGGCAGCGAAACCACCATATCGCGCATGGCATGATCATTAGTAGCGCCTTTTATGGTATCGATATTGGACATAGCCTCGCTTGCCGATTCACCAAAACGAATCCGTACCCTTACCGGCTTTCCTCCCCTGGATTGATCGGTCACCAATTGCAGGCCGCCATGCAGTTCCCTGCCAAAATCAAGCAGTAAACCCGGTTTCCCCTTTTCATTACTTTGAAGAATGCAAAGGTCGTTCCCCGACAGATCAGCCTGCCCTGTACCTTGCTTCAGCAGTTTTTCAGCATTGGTGATATTGGTAGCTGCGTTCTGCGATTTCCACAGGATACGGACCGGCGAGAGATATTTCCTGACTGTTTCAGTTGATTGCGCTTCGGCAGATCGCTTAGCGTCAAAAACAGGTGGAAGTTTCTGGGCTTTACCGACTGAACAGGCAAGGGTTAATATGAGTATGGATAGGGTTTTCTTCATGTTGGAATTATTATAACAGCTTTAAAAACTCCCCTCTTGAGAGGGGGCGCGATGGCAAAGAGAGGTAGCTGGGGTGTGTTAATACGCCTGACTTATCAAAGCAGAAACACACCCCTACACCCCTCTCAAGAGGGGAATCGCACATGCCATCCCTTTCTTTCTTATTTCATTATCAATAAACCACCGCCCTAACAGTAACCGGACCTGTCAGCCCCGAAGCTTCAAGCTGGCTTTCGGGCTTGTAAGGATTAACGGTTGTCCAGGTGTGACGTTCATTAGGCTGCAGCTTACTATCACCAATTAAGCGGTTAACCCAGGTGTTTACTACTTCAATATCTACGGTGTTACTGCCTTGCTTCAGTGCCCTGGTTACATCAAGCTGATAAGGTGCTGTCCAAACGCCACCTACCGCTATGCCGTTCACTTTTACTTTAGCCATTGCTTTTACCTGGCCCAGATCAAGCAGCAGGCGTTTACCTTTTTCTATCTGGGCTATATTAAACGTGTTATGATAAACCGCCGGACCCGAATAGTATTTGATATCATCCTCCGGCCTTAATGTCCAGTCTATTAATTTATCAAAAGTAACAGGGTTTGCAGGCCCCCATCTTTTCGGATCAAAGGTAACCTGCCATGGGGTATTTACGTCGACCAAAACCTGTTGATCGGGGAAGTTTTCTCCTTTAGATAAATTGGCGGCGGATGGCTTCCTGAAAATTACAAATGCGCTTTGATAAGCTGCTAATTTTACGGGAACGGTTGTAATAGCTCCCTCCTGTTTATACTCGGGCAGGTTACGGCTGTTGCCTGTTGTAGCATCCCAAAGTTCAGGAGCTTTTCCCTGCACCCGGAAAGCGGCATTGATGTCAATATCCTGGCCTGTTTGGTTGGATACAAAATACACATCACCATCATTCAGTTTACGATGGATAAATAAAGCCTGACCAACGGTATTAAACTTACAATCAGGAGCAACTTTAAGCAGATCAAGCGCCTGTTGTGTATCCATACCGTTTATTACTATCCCCTTACCATACTGATGTGTTTTTACCGAAACGCTATCGATATTGCCCCAAAGCGCTGAAGCCATTTTTTTGATCTCAGCATCGGCCGCACCGTAGTTTTGCAAACTTGGTGAGCGCTCGGGCTTTGGGCCTAATACGGCCAAACCATCGTTAACCAGCTTGGTGATAGTTTTCAGCAATTCAGGTCGCATGGTTGAGAGTTTAGGTAATACTAAAAGCTTATAACTCATGCCGCCGGGCAATACCAGTTTGCCGTTCACAACTTTTGCACGGCCATTCAACACCTCGGCATTAATATAATCGAATGAGTAACCCTGCGGCAATTCCGGATCACGTACACCGGTCATCTTTGGTGCATCTTCACCTATAAAATAAGCCACATCGGCCACATAATTGCCCTGCCTTAGCATATAATTACAGCGCTTGATATAGCTGGTAAACATATCCATATCGTAAAACCAAGTATTGTTGCGGTTAAACTCGTTACCAAACCAGGCATTAGCTCCGGGCAACCTGTTATCGGCAGGCTGTGTTACATACACATGCAGCAGGGTGTTATTGATCCCCTCGGTAAAAAAGCGGTCGCCACGTTGTTTCATCATAGCCGGATAACGCGAAAACGGGCCTCCTGCACAGGTAAATGATTCGGCAGAAACCTTGGTTTTACCATAAATATGTGCCGACGATGAAGCCGCCCGGTTTTCAATATTACCCAGATCGCCCTCGCTCCAAAACTCACCACCTATCTCATCCGATTGGCCACCGTACTGCAAAAACTCGCCGGGAAATCCCCAATGTCCATAATTTTCCAGCCAGGTGGTAAGCCCGTGTTTATGACTGGCATCCCTCAACCCACCAACGTAATCATAAGCTACCCTATCAGCAACAAAACGGCGCAGGTCCCATAAAAACCTGTCACTTTGATCCTGGCTGCCTACTACACTGCCGTTAAGTACCGGCAGGTAAGGCAAAGCATCGTAGCCATATTTAACCTTAAAGTTTTTGAGCATATCATCCGTCCAGTTCTGGCTACCGGTTTCATAGCTATCTTCAACAGCTACTTTAAAGCTTTTGCGATCGGCCGCGGGGATACGCTTTATAATTTGACCCAGGAAAGCATCAAAATGCGAGGCGATATGCTTTTTGCTCATCTTATCGATCTCGAGCCCGCGACCTTCGGGCGGTGCGGGGGCATTGGTAACCTGCGTCGGTGTCATTCCGGTGCGCATGATGATCCAGTTGTCGGCTGGTACGTCCCACTTCAGGGTACCATCAGCCTGCATATATTTTGAGATATCAATAACCTTTCGCGGATCGATCACATATTGCTGATCATCAACCGCCGGCTGCGGTTTCCATTGATATTCTTTCCAGTACGGAAGCGGTGTCTGGAACATTTTTGCCAGGGTCTTTTCGGCATAATTTTCTACGTTGGGCGATGACGAAATTTTAAGCTCGGCTATATCGCTGCCCTGCGAGCCGTTACTGAACACGATCCTGAAGCTTTGGCTTGTTGTTGCCGGAATAGATATCGTGGCAGGCGAAAAAGGGCTAAAACCCACATTTAAATTAGTATTGCTCCTGTCAACCACAAAGTGCTTAATGGTTTGATAGCTCCCGGAAGCATCGCGGGCCTGGATATCGCCCTCAAACCTCAGTTCCTTGTGTGAAGGATAAAAAACAAAACTGCGTGCCGTATAAGGTGAGGTGGCATCAATAGTCACCGTAGGCTTCGGATCATTTGGGATAGTATACACCGTATTTTCGTTGCCATCCATCAGGTTGTTAGCGTGCGCATCGACAGGTAAGGAACTGATAAATGAACTTACCATCTGCTCGCCGTAGCCCACAGGGGCAGGAAAAGCGATCACTTTTACATCCTGAAATTGTTTTTGGGGTTGATCCAGTTTTTTATCGAGGCTCACAGGCCCCTTAACTGTGATACTTGACGAAGTCAGATACCTCATAGACTGCTCCGGCTTAACCCATGGCCCACCAGACTGGCTCCAACCCGGACCATTGAAAATACCGATATCTATTTTGAGTTTAGTAGCGGTTTTAAGCGCTGTATGCATAATGTCCCACCATTCGTCCGAAAACATTTTCACCTTGCCATAAGGGATTTCATCCAGGCCAACGTTACCGATAAAAGCCCGGTTAATGCCAACCTTTTTCATCGATTCAAGGTCTTTAACCACGCCTTCCTTTGATACATTCCCGGAGATCCAATACCAGTACACACTGGTTTGCACGGAATCGGGCGTGGTTTTAAACCCACTGTAAAGTGGATCGGTTTTAGGTGATCTGGCTTGGGCGAAGCATCGGGCACCAAAACCAATTGCGTTGACCACAAGCAATGTTAGGATGGCCCTTTTGTAGACATTTTGCATCAGGTAGATATTTTGTTTTATAAAGCTTTATACTTCCATACTGTTAAGCAGAATAGTTGAGTTTGTACCCGGAAAAGCTGTTAAGTTTATAATTAAACAATACTAAAGCTTTAGATATGATTTGGCATCCTGTACTATCTTGCCTTAAAAATATATCATGTTATCAACTCAAAATTTATGGCTGCGTTTTGAAGTACTTTGAAAAAAACAATTTCCCAAACTTTTCATTTATCTTGGCGATGGTACCTCAGTTATACAATTCAATAAAAGCGTAACTGTTTATGGAAAACTACACCATAGTTATATTGATCCTCGCTATCATGATCGGCTTATCGGCTATTGCCGATAATATAAAATTGCCCTATCCTATTTTACTCATTGTAGCCGGGATAGCGGTGGGCTTTATTCCGTCTATCCCGGATATTGAGCTTAACCCCGAAATTGTTTTCCTGATTTTTTTACCTCCCTTATTGTACGACGCGGCTTTTAACATATCCTATCAAACGTTTAAAACCAATATCAATACCATAGGTACGCTGGCTATTTCGTTGGTATTTATCACGGCTTCCGGCATTGCAGTGGTAGCGCACTTCATGATACCCGGTATGACCTGGCCGCTGGCTTTTGTATTGGGTGCTATTCTTTCGGCTACAGACGCCGTTGCTGCCATGAGTATCACCAAAGGGCTCGGAATATCGCACAATACCAACACCATTTTGGAGGGTGAAAGCCTGGTGAATGATGCCTCCGCGCTGGTAGCTTACCGCTTTGCAGTTGCCGCCGTAACAGGCGCAGCGTTTATATTCTGGAAAGCGACTTTGGAGTTTTTTATATTGATGGCCGGTGGCTTTGTTGCTGGACTGGTCATAGGAAAAATATTGGCATTCATCATTAAACGGGTACATAAAAATGATATGGTGACAGTTAGCTTTTTGTTGCTGATGCCATTTGTAACCTACCTTGTGGCCGAGCACTTCCATGTTTCGGGAGTTATAGCGGTAGTGGTTTTGGGACTGAGTATTGCCCGTTTCAGCGCTAAGGTTTTCCCCGAAAAATTGAAACAGCAGTCCAAATCAATCTGGGATATCATCATCTTTTTGCTGAATGGGTTGATCTTTATTTTCATTGGCCTGCAATTCCCTTATGTGATCAAAAACATCCCAAAAGCGCAGATATGGCCGTACGTGGGTTACTCTTTCCTGATTACTGTTGTTGCCCTGATATTACGAATGGTACGTGTTTTTCTTCAAAAAGTAAATCTGCAAAATGCTTTCAAAAAGGGAAAGCATAAAATAACCATAGATGCCTTGCTTGATTTTAAAAGCAGTTTGATCATTAGCTGGTCGGGCATGAGAGGAATTGTATCATTGGCTATTGCCATTGGATTGCCGGTTACTCTGGCTGATGGCAGTCCATTCCCCGAGCGCAATGCCATTATATTTATCTCGGTTGTGGTAGTGTTGTTTACCCTGATTGGCCAGGGCCTTACCTTACCGTGGATTGTAAAACGGCTTACTGATGAATAGCAAGTGTAATAAATTTCAGACTTACGAAGTTTTTGAAACTTCGTAAGTCTTCCCCTCCCACGCAGCAAATGTCCTACTTAACCGGCAACTTAAAATAAAATGTTGCCCCTTTGCCATATTCACTGTTCACCCCTACCGCTCCGCCATGGCTTTCAACAATCTCACGCGAGAGGTATAAGCCTAAGCCATACCCTTTTGCACCGCCAGTTTTTTCATGATGAATACGCGAATAGCGGCAAAACAGCAACTTTTGATCGGCTTCTTTTATTCCACGGCCCTTATCCTGTACGGTTACGATAGCCTCACCGCTAACCATTTGACAGCCCAGGGTAATTACACTCTTTACCGGCGAAAACTTAACCGCGTTGTTCGCATAATTTACGAGCACCTGTACCAGTTTATCATAATCGGCAGTAACCCAAATTTCCTTTGCTTCTTTTACCTTGAATTTCCGGTCGGGATAAAGCACCATCATATCAGTTGTTACATCCTCAAGCAGTTCGCTCAAATCAAAATGGCTTTTTTGTAAACTAAGCTTCGCATCCTGCACCTGCGACAATGTTAAAAAGTTATTGATCAGTTGGGTCATGCTCACGGTTTGCTGATCTGCCTTGAGCATTTTATCTTCCAACGATTTGTTGTTTTCCATCCGCGCAACGCGGGCGGTATTTTGAATGTATAATTTAATAGTACTTAGCGGTGTACGAAGCTCATGGTTTAGGAATGCCATCAGATCATTTTTACGGAGTTCCTCCTGCTTGGCAGCGGTAATATCCGTCAGGGTGCCCATCATTTTCATAGCCAGGCCATCACTACAATAAAGCTTTCCTGTTATTTTGAGCCAACGGCCGTAGCAACCATTGGCAGTGTTGATGTGCAATTCGGCTTCAAATTCCTGCTGCATGCGGCAGGCTGTTTTAGCAGTATCTAAAACATGCTTCTGGTTCCACTGCACCAGTTTTTGCATCAACACACCTAAACCAAAAGTGCTGCTGCCTTTCATGCCTAAAAAGCTACTTGCAACCGGGCATAAATGAAACTTTTTACTGTATATCCCATAAGTCCACATCCCTATTCCGGCGGTGGCCAATACGTTGGTGATGGCCATTTCGCGGGTGTGCACCCTTTCTGATATATCAACCAAAAAAGCATATTGGTTTAATATCTGCCCCGGGAAAACCGGTTCAATAAAATTATCAGGATTACCAAATGCAGCTATCTGCGGATTAGCACTAATTAATTGTTGTGGGGTTGCGGTTAATGTTGCCATGAGCTTAGGGTAACAATTTTTGTTATCATAAAACTAAGGCTACTTTAAAGGCTTTGGCTTCGGGATTCGTTGAACAGGCAAAAACTGTCGGTGAAGGGTTGTCTTAAAACAAGTAGAGACGCATTACATGCGTCTCCCGGTTTACACTGGTCGAAGTTTAGCGATAGCGTAACTTCGTCCCAAAACAAGGCAAGCTTTCAGCTTGCCTTGATACAATTGCTTTGCCTTTATCTCCTAATCATTAAACGCGGAAGCAGGATGCTTCCACTATTTTAGGACGAAGTTACGCTATCGCTAAACTTCGACCAGTATTAAAGTCTCTACATTAAATAAATAGGGTTTAAACCAGCGTACTATAAAAACGCTTGGCATCATCAATAGCATTAAGGCATACCGCGGTAATATCATTAATGAGCCTTAAAGTTTCGGTATCAGCTATGGTCGCCTGCTCAAGCTCGTCTAAATCAGCTTCTAAAGCTGGAAGCAAGCCCATAATGGCTACCGTGGTTTTCATATTATGCGCAGTGGCTTTCAAACCTTCAAAATCTTCCGCACTGAACATATTTTTGAGCGTGCTTACATCAGCTAAGGTAAGTTCAATAAATTGCGACGTTACCAGTTTTTCATAGTCGATATTCCCTTTACTGATATCTTTCATATAATTGAGATCAATAAATGGATAATCGTATTCATTTATTGCCGTAGCCTGCTCCTGCCGCGATGCGCCGGGCACAAACTTTAAGATGAGCTTAAACAGATCATCATCATTTACAGGCTTGGCAATGTATTCGTTCATACCGTGGCTCAGGCATTTTTCACGTTCACCGGCCATAGCGTGGGCTGTCATCGCAATAATCGGTACATCCAGTTTCAGCTCATTGCGAATGTGATAAGTTGCAGTATAACCATCCATCTTTGGCATCTGGATATCCATGAGTACCACATTATAAGTTTCTGATTGCAGTTTGCTAATCGCTTCCTCGCCGTTTGATACCACATCAAACGCAGCATCCCACTGGGTAAGCATATGCTTCATCAAACTTTGGTTCATAATATTATCATCAACCACCAAAATATTTAAGTCGTGGTTTACTTTTACTTCCGAACCTAACGCTTCTTCATCAATGTGCGCGGTAACCTGGTCGTCGGCAATAATGTACGGGATATAAAAATTAAACTCGGTGCCTTTTCCGGGCTCACTTGAAACTTCTATTTCGCCAAGTTGCAAAACCACAAGGTCTTTAACAATTGAGAGACCAAGGCCTGTGCCCCCATAACTGCGTGTAATTGAATCTTCGGCCTGGTTAAAGCGCTCAAATATGGAGGCCAGTTTATCCTTATGAATACCTATGCCATCATCAGCCACACGGATACCCAGCTTTATGGTTTTACCCGCTGTTTGTTTACTATAAACCTCAACTCTGATACAACCATGCTCGCTAAATTTCAGGGCATTACCAATCAGGTTTACAAGAATTTGTGTTAAACGTGTAGCATCGCCAACAAGGGTATCAGGCACATCTGAAGCAATTTTGCTGCTAAAAGTGAGACCTTTTTCCCTGATGCGTTCGTTAAACAAAGTTTCGATAGAGTCTATCAAACCGCGCACACTGAATGGCGATTGCACTATCCGCATCATCCCTGCCTCAATCTTCGACAGATCGAGAATATCATTAATAATAGCCAGCAGGTTCTCACCAGCCTTTTGGATCGAACCTACAAACTCACCTGCGTCCGGATCAATTTTACGACGTTTTAGCAGATTGGTAAAACCCAGTATAGAATTAAGCGGCGTGCGGATCTCGTGGCTCATATTGGCCAGAAAGTTCTCTTTGATCAGCAATGCCTCCCGCGCGGTTTTTTCCGATTCGTTAAGCCGGTTGATCAGCCTGTTTTGCTGCCTGAACTGGTTAACTATAAACCAGCATAAGGTACCACCGCTTACAAACATGAATATCATCAGCATATTGCCGTACATCCTGGCCCGGGCACTGTTATCAATAACGTCCACACTTAGCTCATCCATCATTTTTTGACGATTGTCGTAGATCTTATGCGTTACTTCAGTGATTTCATTGGAGATACGGCGTGCGCCCGGATTAGCTATAAAACTGGTATCGTTCATATTACCGGTTTTATAGTAGTGTTTCAGCAAGTCGTTTTTAATCCTGACTTTTTCATCAGCTAAAATATTCAACCTATCAAGGTACTGCTTAACCGTAGGATTATGGTTTCCTCCACGAAGCGAGTCCAGGTAATCTTTAACCGCTTTGATCTTGGCGTCAACCCCCTCAAGGTGCGATATATCATCGGTAGCTATGGCAGCCCTAATCCGGGCTTCAACGCCCAGCAAATCGCGGTCAACTTCACGCAGGTGGTTACTGGTATGCAGCTCGCGCAACAGGCTCTCGTTACCCTTACGCATCGACTGCATATTCTGCGAAAAATTATATTGAATAACCAGCAACAAAATTGTACCTGCAACAAATGATGCCAGTATAAGGTAAGCAAACTTTTTATTAGCCATTACTGATGACGCTGAACGCATTGGTGATAAGTAAATATGCAGGTGTTAAATTTATTTTAATTCCAAAAATCGTTCAACAAGGCAAAACTGTCGTTAAACCGCCCGGCTTTATCGATGGCTAAAAAACGTTCATCCGGCTATTCAATGTCTTGCGGTAGGCATCGGCTACGGGCAAAAATTTGCCGGCAATTACCAAACCGCCATCCTGCAGGGTATCAATTTTATCCAGGGCAATAATGTATGAGCGGTGCACCCTGATAAACCTCGATGATGGCAGCTTTTCTTCGGCCGATTTCAATGTGCCGTGTATGGCGTATTCTTTTTTGGGGGTATAAAACTTTACGTAGTCGCCCATTGCCTCGGCATACAAAATATCGTCGAGCATAAGTTTACGGGTGATATTTGAATCGCGTACGAAAATAAATTCGTCGTTTTTCACCTGCACTTCTTCCTTTCGGCCATCCAATATTTCGCGGGCTTTATTTACAGCCTGTAAAAACCGACCGGGAGTAACCGGCTTAACCAGGTAATCGGCTACGTTAAGTTCAAACGCTTCAACAGCGTATTCTTTTTTTGAAGTAGTAAAAATTACAACTATATCCTTGTTTTTAAGGTTTCGGGTAAGTTCCAAACCGTCCATTCCGGGCATTTCAATATCCAGGAAAAGTAAATCAACGTTTTGGTTTTGAAGATGATTATAAGCCTCCATGGCGGTACAATATTCGCAAATAATATCCAGGTCATTAACCTGGCCGGCCAGATGGCTCAATGTAGCGCGGGCAATGGGATTATCATCAACAATTAAACTGGTCATGAGCGGCTTGAATAATATTGCTAAGATAATCAATTTACTTTTTGCCCATGGCTTTCCGTTTGCATCCGGAAAGCCAATTGAGCTAAAAGCGGTTATTTAATAGGGGGGATTTTATCTAAAGTGCGACCTTAGCATCCAGGCCATGCCTTCGTGCGTTTCCATTAAACCGGTAATAAAATCGCTGGTGCCGGCGTCATTGTACTTGCTAACAAAGGGATCGATATTACCGCGGATAAACTCGATAATGCTTTCATGATCCTCAAGCAGCTCTTTCAAAAAGCCCAGACTATCGTTTTTATGATCAAGCTTTTCGGTTAAATGGGTAAGTTGTAATAACTGGGTTAAAGTAGCAGGTGCATAATGACCAATTTTACGGATACGCTCGGCAACGCTGTCCATGATCTCGTCAAGCTCATTGTACTGTTGTTCAAAAAACACGTGCATTGAGTGAAAATCAGGACCTTCAATGTTCCAATGCGCGTTACGGGTTTTGGTGTACAATAAAAATTCGTCAGCCAATAATTTTGCTAACTGGTCTGAAACGGCCTGGCGGTCTGCTTCGTTAATTCCGATGTTTGCTTTCATGATATTGTGTTTTGTAGGGTTGATACGTTTTCTGTTTTATAACTTACTCATATTTTGATGGATGAGTATAGTTACTAAACAGTCTTTTCACGGGACAATATAGGGTAAATGCTGTTACCTCAAGGTAAAATATTACCGGTGCTATGATAATCATGGCATGAGTATGATAATTCCAGTCAATTGCTGACAGTGCGGGCATTGTAAACACTAATGCCCCGCGTATCACCGCCTCCGTAGTGCTCAGGTTTTCCGGAGCATCATCAGGGAAAAATCGCTTCAGAAAATTATCCAGAACAGGTTTCGGCTGCTTTAGCTCCTGCTGTACGGGGGCTTTCTTTAGTTCGATATCTACTTTATTTCTCTTGCTTTTTGCAAGATCTCTTGGATCGGGCGGTAACTGCAATGTTTTCATGGCATAGCTTTTAAAGTATGACATAAAATTAGCAGCCGGCCATTTAGTACATGCGCTAAATTCGTTGAGCGGGCAAAAACAATCGTTAAAAGCCGTATTTAAACAAATCGTGTTTAAACCGCTATCAGGTCAGGAGCATTTCTATATGGTCGATACCGTCCTCGTCATAAATCTCGCCCTCCATTTTGAAGCCTAATTGCTTGTAAAACTTAACGGCATAGTATTGGGCACCTATCCGGATAGGCACATCGCCATAAAGGTTTTTAGCTGCATCTATAGCCGCCTGTGTCAGTATTTTACCAACACCAGTGCCGCGCACTTTTTTACTGCTTACTATACGCCCTATTGATGCTTCGGTATATGATTTACCCGCCGGAACAATACGGGCGTAGGCCACCAATTCCTGCTCATCATCAAATAATAACAGGTGATGGCAGGCGTAGTCCTTATCATCAGCATCTAAAAACACACAATTTTGCTCAACCACAAATATCTCGCTCCGGAGTTTCAACAGCTGGTATAGCTCGGTAACTGTTAAATCATTGAAGGCTTTGCAAATTTGAGTATAGTTCATGGTCCTTTGTATTTATGGCAAGTGCGCAGGGTTTGTTTATGGGTACTAAAGTAAATATTTCTGATAATATGGGGAGTGATGTAGCTAAATGATCCCATTCAGAGTTCTGCATCAGGTACGAAGTAATGTCATCCTGAGTGGGAGAAAATAGAGATCTGCGAAGGTCAAATGACATATCCACCGCGTCATTGCGAGGCACGAAGCAATCGCACGGAAGCATAGTTACTCTGTATAGTATGCGATTGCCGCGCTTCGCTCGCAATGACATGTTTTATAAAAAGTCAGTACTCATACAAAAGCCCAACCTGCTTTAAACAAGTTGGGCTTTTTTGAAAGCGCTTTATCCTGTTATTTCTTATAAGTGATCTTATAAATAGTTCCTTTAACATCATCGCTTACATAAAGCGAACCATCGGGGCCTTGCGCAAGCCCGCATGGACGGTGTTCGGCTTTTCCCGGAGATGTTTCTTCGGCGGTGCCTGCGAAGCCGTCGGCAAATACTTCCCATTTACCGTCGGGTTTGCCATCCTTAAATGGCTGGAAAACCACAAAGTAACCGGCCTGCGGTTCGGGTGCTCTATTCCATGAACCATGGAAAGCGATGAAAGCCCCATTTTTATATTTTTCCGGAAATTGGTTGCCGGTATAAAACAACAAGCCATCGGGTGCAAGGTGACCGGGATATGCTGCTACCGGTTCGGCATACTTGGCGTCTGCTTCGATTTCTCCATCGCCACCATACTCAGGGCCTTTTATTTTTTTGTGTTTAACGTCATCATAATACATATAGGGCCAGCCGGCATTGTCACCCTCTTTCAAAGCATACATACATTCGGCCGGTAGCAGGGCCGATTGCTGGGTGGTATAATATTTAGGAAACAGGTCGTGCAAAGCGTCGCGACCGTGCTGCATTACAAATAGCTGGTTATCCTGCTGGTTCCAGTCGAGCCCAACTACATTACGCAAGCCTGTAGCGAAGCGTACGCCATCACGTTGTTTTTGGTTGATCTTATCTGTTTTAAAACGCCAGATACCACCTGCAGAATCAAGAATAGGGCAACCTGTTTTCTGCGGATCAAATTCCGAACAAATATTTGAATACGCACCGATATTCACATACAGGTTCCCGTCATTATCAAACGCGATAGCCTTGGGTTTATGTGCCCGTTTAGATACTAAGCCGCTCACAACAATTTCAGGGTGTTCCGGATCAACTACTTCCTGATTGGCATTTAGCTTGAAGCGATAAACGGCCTTATCCGACGAAGCATATAAATATCCATTATTGATACGGATGCCTGTACCTGAGAAATTACCAAAACTGGTTTTAACATCCGCCTTATCACCATTGTCATGCAAAACCACAATGCCTTTACCGTTTTTCAAACCCTCCAGATGTACATAAATGTCATTGTTGGGAGTTACCACCATGTGCCTTGCGCTACCTAAATTATCGGCTATTACGGCGGCGCTAAATCCATCAGGAATTTTAAGACCTGCATTAGCAGGCAGGTGCTGATCGTTTTTAGTAAGCCTGAACGAGGCAAGCCCGCCTATCGCCATTAGCGACAAGCCAAGCAACAAGGTTGTTCTTTGATTCATAAAAGCAGATTTTGGTTAGGCTAATTTAACGATTCGCCCGGTGAATAGCGCTACCCCCTCCCCTGTAATATTTCAGTTATATTTTACTGCTTGCTTAGGGTGTACACATCCCTCATACCGGTGGCGTAACTCTTAGAAATGATTATTTTATTGCCAGATGCTGCAATATCATAATCGCCATTTAGGATCAGCGACCAGTCAAACTCGGCTGTCCAGGCCGATTCATTTTTAAAATTGATCTTGTTGCCGTTTATAATAAATGAACCATAATTTAAGGCCGGATACTTGACTATACTTGATTGGCCATTCCAAGCATCTTCATTAAAACTGAGGCTTACATTTGATACAACACCTGTGCCCGAAACCTTTCTTTGAAAAGTACCGGCATAAGTTCCGTTTAATTTTAGCACTTGCGTATTATCATTCTTTTTGCATGAACTTACAGCAGCAGCAATCAATAAAATAAAGGCGAGTAATTGTTTCATAATTTTAGGTTTTCAATTAATTACGAAAGCATCTGATATAATGCTACAGAGTCAGGAAAAAAGCCCCAAACAAGAGTTTCTGAAGCCTTTTTTTCCACAAACGTTAATTCAGTTCCGGTAATAATTTATTTTCGCAGCCTGATAATTAACTATTCTAATACCCAACATGTCTGCATCTCATTCCCTGTCGCCGGTACAGGCCGATCTTGTACGAATTGTTTCAAAATATGTGCTGCTTGAAGAAAGCCGGAGAAATTTAAAAGGCCGCTGCCCTTTTCATAAAGACCAGGCCACCTCACTCATGGTATCCCCCGAAAAAAATATTTTTCAATGCTTTGGCTGCGGCAAAGGCGGTGGCCCGGTTGAATTTGTAATGGCTATTGAACACAAAACCCGTGAAGAGGCTATTCAAATGATAGCTGCAAGTCATGCGTAAAGTTTCCCGCTTTTAAGTAATAAAAATAATGTCATTGCGCAGCGTGGCAATCTCGTAGCCAGTGCATGACCGATTTGTATAGCTAAGAGATTGTCGGCTGTTCGAAGTCTATGACTTCGAATTCGATATGCCTGTAGTCTGCAACTACAGGCACAAGAATCAAAAGACTATGATACAGACAGTTACAAACCACAGACATAGATATCCGAAGTCAGGAGACTTCGGACAGCATTTATTTAGGGCTAAATAAGTATCAATACAGCTTTTTAACCGCCCTCATCCATTCACGGGCAATAAGCTCATGGCCGGCTGGCATAGGATGAACACCATCCCAGATCCAGTGTTCGGCTTTGGCTTTTTGCAGGGCTTTGTTAAAAACATCCTGCAAAGGCACAAAAATGGCGTTAAATTTTGATGCAAGTGCTTTAACCATTACCTGCCGCTTTTGCACTTCTGACGCCCATAAATCGGGATTTTTACTTACCATGCCTAACGGTAAAATGAAAGGCTCCAGCAAAATCAATTTAACATCAGGTAACGCGGCTTTTGTTTGGGTCAACAACCGGTCATAGGCAGTGCCGAAATCATCGGCTGTTGCTTTATCGCCCTGCATTATTACATGATGCACATCATTAATACCTATCAATATGCTCAATACATCGGGTTTAATATCAAGTGTATCCTTTTGCCAGCGTGCCGCGAGATCATTGACAGTATTACCGCTGATTCCCCGGTTAAAAAACTGGTAATCCCGGCCGGGGTAATCAAAATTGATCCGGGCGGTTATCAGGTAAGCATAGCCCTGCCCGTACACATGGTTCCAGTCCTTATCAAAACTACGGCCACCATCCGTTATCGAATCGCCCTGAAACAGGAACGTTTTTCCTACGCCATCATCGGGCAGATAATCATTTCCTTTTACAGATGCTATAGCAATGCCGGGTGCAGCCATTACAGCCGCGCCAGCCAACGAGGCTCTCTTTAAAAAGTTTCTCCTGCTGTTGCTCATAACGCGCTTACTAATTGGTATGATTTACCTTTTTCGGTGTTTATAACCAACTCATACCCTTCTTTTACTTTAACAGGGGCAGCATTTGAACCTTTGACAGTAAGTTTTGATTTGGAAATGATACGACATGTACCTCCTGCTTTTGAAAACACATCAGCAGATATGACCTTTCCCGCTGTCCATTTCATACCTACTACAAACGCGCCTCTTGCTACAAGGCCTTTGATTTCACCATTGGCCCAGGCATCGGGTAATGCAGGTAATAGGTGGATGTTACCATCCTGGCTTTGAAGCAGCATTTCGGCCAGGCCAGAAGTGCCACCAAAGTTTCCGTCAATCTGAAACGGAGGGTGTGCGTCGAACATATTTGGATAAAGTCCCCCACCCTCGCTATAGTTATAGCCGCTTTCGCCGGTTAAGCGTAGCAGATCGCGGTATAATTTGTAGGCGTGGTTGCCATCCCTCAGGCGTGCCCAAAGGTTTACCTTCCAGGCCAGGCTCCAGCCGGTGCTTTCATCGCCGCGTAATTCTAACGTACGTTTCGCGGCGGCTGCCAATTCAGGATTGGTTGCTATTGAAATTTCATTTGCCGGATATACAGAATACAGGTGCGATACATGGCGATGATGCGGATCGGGCGATTCCTGGTCTTTATACCATTCCTGTAACTGGCCTTTGCTGCCTATTTGGTACGGAATAAGTTTTGCTTTTTTGGCAATAAGTGAATCGCGGAAAGCGGCATCAACATTTAGCACCTTTGTTGCCGCTATCAGGTTATCAAACAAATCGCGGATGATGCCCATATCCATAGTGGTAGACACAGAAACGTCCGACTTTTTACCCTCTGCATATATAAACTCATTTTCGGGCGACATGGACGGCGCAGTTACTAAATGCCCTTTACCGTCCGGTACCAGCCAATCAAATGTAAATTCGGCAGCGCCTTTCATTAAAGGGTATGCGGTATTTTTAAGAAACTCCTTGTCGCCGGTGTATAAATAGTGCTCCCATAAGTGGCGAGTAAGCCAGTCGCCGCCCATCGGCCAGTTAGCCCATGCCGGGTCGCCGTGACCAAGGTCGCCCACCGGATTGGCCAACGCCCAGATATCGGTATTGTGATGTGTTACCCAACCTTTGGCATGGTAAAAATCCTTAGCTACTTCTGTACCTGTTTCGGACAAACCTTTGATCAACTCAAATAGTGGCTGATGCATTTCAGACAGGTTACAATCCTCGGCCATCCAATAGTTCATCTGCACATTGATGTTGCTGGTATAATTAGAGCTCCATGGCGCACGTAATTCTTTGTTCCAGATGCCTTGAAGATTGGCAGGCACGGCCGGTGTTCTTGAACTGCTTATCAACAGGTAACGGCCGTACTGAAAATACAAGGCTTCAATACCGGGATCGGCAGCCTGATTTTTATTATAAAGTGCAAGCCTTTCATCTGTAGGCAATTCGGCATGGCTGCCTTTATTATCATTAAGTTTAAGGTTTACACGGTTAAAAAAGTGATGATAGTCGGCAAGGTGGGCTGCAAGCAATTGCGCGTAAGGCTTAGCAGCGACTTTGTCGAGATTTTTCTCAGCAACTTTTTCGTCGCCATCCGGGCATTGGTTGTAGGCCTTAAAACTTGTAGCCGCGGTGACATAAAGTGTTACTGTTGATGCCCCTTTTACCGTGATACCACTTGTATCGGCAGTTATTTTACCGTCATTACTTACAGCCTTTGCCAGTACTTCATAGCGCATGCCCCTGCACTTATCATCATCGACATAAACTATCGGATTTTGCGAGTCGACATAGCTTGGCTCCACATGGGCCGGGGCCTTGCCACTCAGTTCCAACACCGTTTTATTCAGCACATCTTTTTGAAAACGAAGCTGGCTGCTGGTATTTATGTTGAGGTTAATCTGTTTGGGTTTATCGGCAGTGATCCGGATCACAATCACCTTATCAGGCGCCGAAGCAAAGATCTCACGTTTATAGTTTACGCCATTAACCGCGTATTTTGTTGTTGCCACGGCATTGCCGATATTCAGGTCGCGATAATAATTGCCGGCTTTGCCGCCGTTATACGATTGTTTGATATGCAGATCTGCCATGGGCAGGAAACTTTCTGAATATATCCCCTGCATTTTTTTGGTAAGGTCGCGTGCGGTTTGGTAATCACCCTTAAACAGCGCTTCCCTTACCTGTGCCAGGTATTGAAAAGCTTCGGGATTTACATTTTGCTTTACCGGGCCGCCCGACCATAAGGTAGCTTCATTGAGCTGCAGCAATTCGTCATTAACGCCACCAAAAATCATCGCCCCTAAACGACCGTTACCAATGGGCAAGGCCTCCGTCCATGTTTTGGCGGGTTGTTTGTACCATAACGTATTATTTTGCGCGTTTGCGTTAAGCGTAATTAATTGCGTACATAGCGGTAAAACTACAGACAGGAGTGTTGCTATCAGACCTTGGTTCATAAAGTAGGATACAATTGTTTTTACAAGTATAACAATGCGGCGGTTATAAAAAATAATGCTTATTGGCATTTTTATATCCAAAACGGTTAATTGTAAATGAAAAACCCGCCTTGCGGGCGGGTCTTCATTAGTAAGTAGTAGGTCAGTTATAGTGTATTATCTTCTTTCGTTATAAACCTGGAATTCGGCTATCGATACCTGGTGATCGGCCTTATCGACAGAGATCCGAACCTTACCGGCCCATACCCTGTCAAAACGGTGTACCTTGATCTTGCTGGCATTTTCACCATCAAACAACGGTTTCCAGCTTCCGTTCAGGTAATACTCCAGACGGTAATGTGAAATGTTAGGTTTTTCTTCAGCTATTACGATGGTGTTCAGCGCCTGGTCTTTCTTAAAGTCGATCTCGTACCATGGATTTTTAACCGTTGGGTTTGATACCCATGAACTATGAAAATCATCATCGTTGGCAAAATCCATTATGGCCGAATCATCACTCCAGCTTGAGCTTGCAGGCTGATTTTTAGCAATGTTTGATGAAATGATAGGCGCATCCAATGTAGAGAGTTTTGCAACCGGGCCTTCGTTTTTCCAAAGCTTACCAATCTCTTTAAGCGCGGTAAGGGCGTTATCATCAAACAGGCCATCGCGGTTTGGTGCTACGTTCAGAATAAAATTACAGTCAACATTGTTTAATGGTTTCAGGATATCATTAACCAGTTTAGCAGGCTCCTTAACCGGGGTTACAGGGTGGCTTGTTTCCCAAAACCAGTTGGCCTGCAACGGCAAACAGGCAATGGCTGGCATACGGTTATCTTTGGTTGATACGCGCTGACCTGCACCCATTTCATAGGTTTTGATATCGGTATAGTACATGCCCTCGGCCGGGTATTTGGCACCGTTTAGATCCATCACCAAACAGTTAGGCTGCAAGGATTTTACTAAGGTGTAGATCTCTTCAAACGGAACATCATCATACGAAATCCTTGACCACGGGGCATCCCAGCCGTCGATGATCAATGCCGAGATCTCGCCGTACTTGGTCATCAGCTCGGTGATCTGCGCTTTAACCATATCAATATGCTTTGGCGTGATCATGTTTGGCCTTAACCTGTGGTGGGTATCCAGTATAGAATAATACAGGAACACTTTCAGACCGTTAGCCCTGAACGCGTCGGTGTATTCTTTAACCACATCCTTTTTCAGCGGACTGTTCATCACGTTATAATCGGTTGTTTTGGTATCCCAGATACAAAAACCGCTGTGGTGCTTGGTGGTAATGCAACCGTAAGTCATGTTTGCAGATTTGGCCGCTTTTGCCCACTGGTCACAGTTCAGTTTTTTTGGATTGAAGATGGTTGGCAAAGCATCAGGATCTGCCCAGTCCTGATCCATATAGGTTGGAATGTTAAAGTGGATGAACATACCAAAACGCAGGTCGACAAATTCCTGCTGAAGCTGGGCAAGCGGTTTTACAGGATGCTGGGGTGTTTGTGCTTTTAGTGAGAGTGAAACTGCACAAAGTGCTATAAAGCATATTGCTCTTAATTTAAACATGATTGGGTTGTTGGTTAAATTGATAAAACGTTTTAACAACCGCAATATCACACTTAAATTTAATGTTTAGATTATCGGAAATTGACATTACATTCAGCTTATTTGGCGTCGATACCCATATGTCATTTTTAGCCGCCGCTCGGCTCCAGCCGAGTGGCAACTATTTTGCGGCCTCTGGCCGCAGCGTTTAAACTTGCACTCGTTTGCAATAAGCGCAAGAAGTGCGAAAATTAAAATATGTCATTGCGAGGAGCAAAACGGGTATGAGCATCGGCGCGACGCGGCAATCGCATACTGTACAGAGCGGCTATGCTTCCGTGCGATTGCCGCGCTGCGCTCGCAATGACATATTTTTTCCCTTAATACAAATCCGGGTAATCGGTAATTACGCCATCTACGCCCAAAGTTTTAAGCTGTTCAATTTCTTCTTTGGTGTTCACCGTCCATGGCAATACTTTTACTTTAGCATCGTGGCATTTCTTTACCAGATCGGCATTAACCAGTTTATAGGCCGGGCTTAGGATGAAAGGTGTAAAACCCAGATCGGCCATATTATCTTCAAACGATTTCTTGTTTTCGATAAGATAGGATGTGCGTACATCCGGATATTGTTTGTGGATGATCTGCAGTGTGCGTTTATCAAACGACTGGATCACCACATAAGGCAGGATCTTCTTTTTGATCAGTACCGCCATCAGCTTATCTACAAACTCTTGCGGACCAGGATTATAAATACCATCACCAGCAGGTGAGCATTTGGTTTCTATGTTATAAAAAACCGGCTTTTTATGATTTACCTTAATATAGTTCTGTACCGAATCGATCAATTCGGACAATAGCGGCATATAGGTTTTGAGCTTTTTCTGGCGGGGAAATTTGCTGTAGAATTTAGAACCGACATCATATTTCTTTAGGTCCTCATACTTCATTTTATACAGGATCAGGTTTTTCCCTTCCTCGTTGCTGATCTCCTTACCATCAGGCGTAAGCGAAAACAGTGGGTTGATGTATTCATCGTGCGATAATACCACCTGTCCATCGGCTGTGATGTGGGCATCCATCTCCAGCGTGGTAACGCCAAGATCAATGCCGTTCTTCATGGCCGGAATGGTATTTTCAGGCATCAATCCCCTGCCGCCGCGATGTGCTTCGGCACTGAACGAAGGATAATCGGCATTTTTAAATTCCATGTTTTTAACAACCGTAAAGCCTGATAACAAGATAAGGCTTATTCCAGCAACAATGTTTAATTTATTTTGCATCTAATTCGCTTGTATATTTATTTCCGAAACGATCTGTAGCCTCTACCCTAACCTTTTTAACCGAGGGATCAAAGTGCGCCACAAACAGGTGCCCGGTTTCATGCGGCTCCACAAAATGACGACCTGCCGGTAACTGATCGCCCTTGTACAAACTTACCGATAAAGGATCATATCCCTGCTCTTTTGATAAGGCCCCCATCGGTTTGTCATCTAAATAATACACTACCTTCCATTGTGGGTCATAGTTCCAAACATTAGCGATAAGGCGCATCTGATCGGTTAGTTTTTCGGCATAAACGCTTATCTGGTTTTCGGCAGGCAAACCGGTAGATTTATAGTACCATTTCAATTCGATACCATTAACAGAGTACACGCCGTAGCCGCGCGGCGTACCATCAACACAGATGGGGCCTGCCCACCAGCCGCCGCATACTGTACCGTGATTGTGTTCAAAAACACCATTGGTGATATTATTATCATGGTAATGGGTATGACCCGACATGATGTGCACGTTACTGAAACCATTAAGCACCTTATAAAAATCCTGATTGTTTTTTACCTGGTTATAAACCGGGATATGCAGGTTGATGATCAGCAATTGGTCTTTATTAACATGTTGCAGGTCTTTTGCCAGCCAGCTTAACTGATCTTCGGTAATATATCCATCATACTCCCGTTCAACACCGAGGTAACGCACGTTATCCAATACCACATAATGGGCCTTTCCCCTGTTAAAGGAGTAATAGGTTGGGCCGTAGATCTGCTTGAAAGTAACGTCCGATGTTTCATCGCCGCCCTGGCGGTAATCCATATCATGATTGCCAATGGCCTGGAAAAATGGGATTCCCATTTGAGCAACAGCCTCGTTGTAGTCCGGAAAAAGTTCGTGGTTATCCCAAACGATATCGCCTACGCAAATACCATGCACCAGCGCGCTTTTACCTAATGATTTGATGGTGGCAATTGTATCGGGGACAGAAGTATCCATCATTTGCTTAACATCCTTTTTATTTTTAACCTGCGGATCGGCCCAGATGATGAAATGATGATTATTATCATCAACTTTTAGCGGCTCCAGTTTAAAATCAAAATGCGAACTGGTTCCGATTTTTTCGTAATGTTTGGCAATATTATAATCGGTTTTAAACTCGTAACCCGATGGGGTGCTCATGAAAATGCTTTTGGCTTTTTCATTCGGTGTAAGTTCGTAATTGCCCTTATCATCGGTAAGCACTACCGAAAAACCGTCGGATATCACTACTCCTTTAATTCCTTTTTTTCCGGCTGTAACCCGGCCTTTTACCGTATCGCCTGTTAATATTTGAGTAAGCGCGTTGGCACGCAGCGAGATGAATGCGCCACCGGTTATAAGGCCTACGCCCTGTAAAAATGATCTTCTGTTCATAGGGTTATGTTTTCAAAGTTCAAACGGGTGTTGAGCTTTGGTAAATGTGGATGAAAAAAAGGCTCGATAATAAATTGCAGGTAGTCACAAGCTTTCAATTCCCTCCCTCGGGAGGGGCGCGACGGAAACGTGTGATGGCAGGGAGGGGTTATCCGCCTTACTGATCAAATGATCTTGCGGATGCCCCCCTCCCTACACCCTCCCAGGGGAGGGAATCGCACATTCCCTGGCTTTTATACCTATAAATTCATCACTGGCCCTTTATTGTGTTTAATTTTGAATTGTTGTTACACCTGTAGCTGTTTCAATAGCAGTAATCGGCGATGTCAATGTCAGCGGAACGCTGGTCACCGTCCTACCGGTTGTCCACCTGCCGGTAAGCGCATCGTACACACCGCCCAACTGGCTAAATAAACCATCTGTTGGTAACGGTAGCTTTGATGTATTTGAGCCGCCACCATAAAAACCCTGCTCGGTACGTGTTACCGGGTTAATGGTGCTGTAATAATCGGTATTGGTGATACGGTAACCAATTTCCGGCGGACCAGCCGAGTAAACAGTACCGCTACCGCCATACATGATCACATCAAGCGGAACACTTGAAGCATTAACGGTTATACCGGCAAACACGGCCACACCCGCAACGTTACCACTGTTGGCCAGCAGGTTTGTAGTTACGTTACCAAAATCGGCACCCGGCACTTCGGCATACATAGTGCTATTAATCCAGTTTGATGAGCTGATATCTGTTGAGCCTTTGCCCCAGATATTTTTGTTACCGCCAACATAAAAGAACTGGCCTTTTTTAACTGTTCCCGATGTAAGGTTAAACTTGTAGGTTTTTGCCAGGCCTTGTGCCCAGCCATTTACCGGCGCAGGGTTTGTACCCGCGTTATTACAGGTTACTACGGCATAGTTGGTTACCGAAAAATCGATATCCTTAGTGGCCTTGAACTGGATGTATTCATAATCAGCGTCGCTGCCCGAAGGGTTGGTCAGATAACCGGTTATGACAATTGGCGATGGCTTGGTTGCTGCAAGCGTAAACACATCATCGATAGTGCGTGGCCAAAGCTGCATTTTGGTATCGGTACCTGCTGTTACTGCAAAAGGGATCCCGCTAAAATTAGCGCTAAATGGCAATTCAGTTGTCGCAAAACTGGCGTTAGCCTCGGTGTGCATGGTAATTTTGCCAAAACCATCATTAATAGTTTTATCACCTGTGTAGGTTTCTCCCTGTTGCGGCTCCGGGTCGGTTACCGCCTTGGCTATGGTAACCAGTGTTTCTTCATAAACATCGGGCGAAGCAAGCAATGTAGCTGACGGTACCGACTGTACTTTGATAGTCTTGTTGTCGGCAACTTTGTTTACCGACGCCTCAGTAAGCCCTTTAACGCGCATGCTGCCATTCACTTTGGTAAGTGTAGCGCCATTAACCTGCACTACCACCGAATCGCCTGGAACGTAATTAGCTGCGGAATTACCTATTTCCAAAGCGATACCCCTAATCGCATTACGACGATTGTTTTGTACCACCAATACACCGGCCGGGCAGTTACCAGCAGCAGTGTTTGAGATCACCACCCCTACTATTTCCTTAGCACCGCCCATGTTGTTGCTGTTAAGCACAACATCCGAACCTTTGTAAATACCGCGAAGGTCAACAACAGCTATGATGGGGCTCAACGTCCCTTCGGCATAGTTATTCTTTTTACATGAATTCATACTGACAGCGGCTGTTGCCAGCACCAGTAATAAATATATCTTTTTCATTTTATTGATATCTTAGTTTAAAACCGGTTCATTATTGTTTCTGCCACCATACCTGTGTACTGATCTCATCGGCGCCTTGCGCGGCTACTGCGGCTTTGTAACTATCAGGATTTGCTGATTGTACGTAAACCGGGTATTGCAGCCTTGCAGGCATAATACCATTGTTCCTTAAACCGGCACCTTTTGGCAATACCGGGTGACCGGTACGGCGATACTCAAACCACTGCTCAAAATCGGTATAGAACATGGAGTAATATTTTTGAACATGGATCATCTCCATTTTCTCATCAAGCGGACCCGCATTATCCCAAACTATATCGGCAGCAGCTAAATAAGCATCTATTGATGTGGCATCCGTCGGGATCCAGAATGTGATGCCCGCCTTAATGCCATTTTTATAGTACGTAGCAGCGTCACCCGCTATCCATCCCTTAGCGGCGGCTTCCGCAAGAATAAACTGCAGCTCCGAATAGTTCATGATATTACCCATCAATGGGTCATTCATTAATGTGGTAGTTGATGTGGTTGACTGGAAGTATGATTTGATACCAATATTTTGACCCGGAGCATAACCGCTTGGTATACCCTGGATACCGCCCTGGTAGCTTGATATCGACCAGCGATTGGTTGTTAACCGCGGATCGGCCCATTTGGCCAGGTTGTTAACAAAAAACTCGCAAACACCAGGTTGTCTCCAGTCCTGCTCGCGCACACCACCTATAAATGGCGATGTTAACGCGCCTGAGCCCGTCCACCTTAAAACTGCTGAATCATCGTTACTACCCATGATAGGGTAAGCATCCGGATTGGTATCAACAATTTGTTTGATCTTGGCTATCACATCGGCAGAAACATCGGCCTTGCCAGATACCCTTAACAATAACCTTAAGTAAAGGGAGTTACCAAACTTGCGCCATTTTAAAGCATTACCGTTAAACACAGGATCACTACCGGCAACAACGTTAGCCGATGCGTTAAGCAGGGTGTCTGCCGCTTCCAGGTTTTTGAAGATATCCAGGTAGATATCCTTTTGTTTATCAAACTTAGGCGTAAAGTTTCCGTCCTTGCCTTTGTTCGAATCGAAGTAAGGCACATCGCCATAGGTATCCGTAAGCAATGAATATAACCAGGCCTGACATATCAACGAAATACCCATATAGCTTTTGCTATAGGTAACTTCCTTGCTGGCAATGGTATAAATATCTTTAAAGTTGGTTAACTGTGTATACCAGGCGTTCCAGGTAACATCGGCCCAGGTGCGTTTGATATCGTACCTGAATACCTTACCTTCCGAATCGCCCGGATCAACGGTAACCTGCATCAGCTCGTTATTAAAATTACGTGCGCGCAGCATATTGGTACCCAAAGTATTTACCAGCGCAGGCGCCAGCAATTGCTGCGGCAGGGCGTTAGGCGTACCGTTAGGGTCGGTATTAAGCTCAATAAAATCTTTTTTACATGACGACATTATGCTAACGAACAACATCATCATCGATATAAGTATATATCCGTTCCTTTTCATATTGTTAATTATTAAATGCCAATAACTATGTTAAAACCAAATGTGCGGGTTGAGGGGAACTGGGCAATCTCAAAGCCCTGTACAATGTCGCTGCCCGAAAGTGTACCAAATTCAGGGTCGAAGATTGGCCACTTAGTCCAGATGTACAGGTCACGACCGTACACACCTACAGTAGCGCGCGTTAAACCAAGGCGTTTAACCAAACGCGGACTTAGTGAATAATCAAACCTTGCTTCGCGGAATTTCAGGAAGTTGGTAGAGAACGTATTGCCTTCGGCATTATCGATACCATAGTGCGAGCGGTAATAACCGTCAATATCTGTGGCTATAACATCGTTTGGCCTGTAACTTCCGTCAGGATTTTGGATCACACCTTTACCTATGATGCCGTTGTAACGGCCCGGTAAGGTAAGCGTAGTTTTACCCTGCTCGGCCAGTTTGTAGTTTGATAGCGAGTATGATACGCCGCCAACCTGCGCATCAAACAACAGGTGCAGGTTAAATTGCTTATATCTGAAATCGTGCCCCATGCTTGCCTTCCATTTAGGAATGGTATTGCCCAAATAAACCAGGTTATCTGATAGTTTGGCAAAACCTGTAGCCGCGTCATATACGATTTGCCCATCAGGAGAGCGTAAATAACCGCGACCATACATATCGCCCATGCTACCACCTACACGCGCCACAATCTGGCCGCCACCGGTAGGGCCGTTACGCAATACTACGGCGCTATCGGCAAGCTGTTCAATGGTGTTTTTATTGGCACTGAATGTAGCGGTAATATTCCAGCTAAATACGTTGGCTTTGCGTATAGGCGTTCCATTCAATGAAATCTCGATACCTTTGTTGTTTACCTTACCCACGTTAATAACCGCCTGGCTATAACCCGACGATTGATCGACAGTACGGCTCAGGATCTGGTTTTTAGTATTACCTGTGTATAAAGCGATATCAAAACCTAAGCGATTGCTGAACATCCTCATTTCGGCACCAACCTCAAGTGTTGTTGTGCGTAGTGGTTTCAAATCAGGGTTTGACAGTGTACGTGGATTTTGCAGACCGCCGGCATAGGTGCTACCTGCAGTTACATAATTAAATGTTGTTTGATAAGGGTTTGTTGTACCGCTACCCACACCGGCAAGTGAGGCCCTTACTTTTGCATAATCAATAAATTTAGGCAGCTTAAATGCTTCAGACGGCAAAAAGCTCATACTTGCAGATGGATAAAAGAATCCAACCTGATCGGTACGATTTGCGGTAGCCAATGTACTGATCCAGTCCTGACGGGCTGTTAAATCCACATATAAATAATCTTTAAAAGATGTAGATAACAAGCCGTAAAAGCTGTTGATAGCATATTTTGATTTATATGGCAGCGTAACCAACGGACCGGCATTGTTAGCCATTGAATATACACCAGGATATACCAGCGAGTCGGCACGTACCTCATCGCGGTTATAATTATTGCGCAGCATGCTACCACCGGCAGTGGCAGTTATATTAACATCATGGGTTATTTTCTTGTTGTATTTCAACAGGAAATCGGCACCTTGTTCTTCCGAATAAATATTTTGAGTGCGGAATGAACCTTTAGGGTATTTGGTACCCGCGTCATATGGGCGCTGTTGTGCACGCTGCTCATAACCCATATCTAAAGTAGCACGTACCTGTACACTAAATTCTTTCGTAACATTGTAAAGCGCCTCAACGTTACCGGTAACCGAGTTACGGTTCGATTTGTTGATAAACTCGTACGATACAGCGTAAGGGTTTTCAGGGAACGAGCTGAAAGGATAAAATATGGTTTTACCTTCCTGGCCGTTTCTCCAATAGTTTTTTAACCAGTTTAAATCGGCATTAGGCTGCCAGAAAATAAACCAGTACATCAGCGATTGGTTACCATAGCCCGCGCCAGGTAAGTTATCGCTGTTTTTATTATTGTAATTTACTTTTGCGCTGATGGTTAACTTATCATTGATTTTTGAGTTAACCGATAAAGCGATGCTGTTACGGGTGTAACCTGTATTTGGGGTTATCCAGTGATTGGTAACGTTGGTTGCCGAGAAACGGGCCGTTGTTTTATCGCTGCCGCCATCAACGCTTACCGAGTTGGTAAAAGTTTGCCCTACATCAAAAAAATCGCGGATCTGATTTTTGTATGGTACCCATGGCGTACGTGTTGTGCCTTGCTTTTGGGTAACCGGATCAAGCTGATAAAAAAGCTGACCATCAAATTTGGGGCCGTAAGCAGAGCTTGTTGCGCTGGTGCTGGCACCATCAGGACCTGCACCGAAAGAGTAATAACGGGAACCGGCTGTGCCTTGTCCGTACTCATACTGAAGGTCCGGCCAGCGGTTTACGCTTTCAAGGCTTGCGTTTGAGTTAAAGGTAATACCTAAACCACTATGCTTTTTACCCGATTTGGTGGTGATGATAATAGCACCGTTGGCGCCACGCTGACCATAAAGTGCTGCAGCACCCGGCCCTTTCAACACAGTTACTGTTTCAATATCTTCAGGGTTGATATCATTCAGGTTACTGCCGTAATCTGCCGGCATGTTATCGCTGCTGGTACCATAGGCCGATTCGCCGGAATTGCTTGTACGCCTGCCGCTGCCCTGGTTAATTACCACACCGTCAACCACTATCAAGGCTTCGTTATCACCTGTAAGGTTGCTTTCACCACGAAGAATTATTTTGTTTGATCCCGCCGGGCCACTGTTTGAACGGATCAGGTTTAACCCGGCTACCTTGCCAGATAAAGCATCAGTCCAGTTACCCGAAAGGGCGCTGGTTAACTGATCGCCTTTAATAACCGGTGCCGAATAACCCAAACTTTTATCTTCTCTTTTTATACCAAGCGCTGTTACTACAACCTCATTAAGTTTATTATCGGCCGGGTTAAGCGTGATGCTTAAAGCAGTATTTGCATTTGAGCTAACACTTACATTCTGAATCCTTTTAGTTTCGTAAGAGATGAAGCTTGCTTCAACAGTATAAGAACCCGGCACAACATTTAATGTGTATGCACCGTCGATTCCACTAATCGTGGTCGCCCCTGCTCCGGGTATCTTTACAGTAGCACCGGGAAGTGGCTGCCCTTTTTCATCAACCACTTTCCCTTTAATGCTACCCCTATCCTGTGTTTTTGCAATGATGAGGATATTACGTTCGCCTGCTGCCCTGTAGGTGCAGGTGGTGCCTTTTAAAAGCAGGTCAAGAGTTTCGCCTAAAGAGCGGTCTGCTTTTGTTATGTTTACTTTGCGCTTATCATCAAGCAGGCTATTGTTGTAGCTGATAGAGATATCGCTTAATTTTTCAATTTGCTGAAAGGCATCCCTGAGCATAGTGCCCTCGGCACCAAAGGTGATCCTTTTGTTTGTTACTGTTTGAGCTTCAGCGTTTATGCCGCCAAAAAGCAATTGTAAAAAGAACAGCATGGTTAATAACCATAACTTTTTCATATATTTACTTTAATTTATACTTGTCTAACCGTGAGTTTAAATTGTCAAAATTCTGAAGCCTGGGGTTGTTACCAGCAACATCCAGGCTTTTACCAATAGCCGGGTAAATACTATTTCATTATACTCCCTCCTTTTTGATTATTGTTTGAAATAAATAGCTGATCGCCTTTTTGCGTATAGCCTAATCCGGATAGCGCGCTTAAAGTTTCCATGGCATCTGACAATGTCATTCCCCTTAATTTTGCCGTAAGCCTCACATTGCCAAGGTCCTGTTCTGTAAACCTGATCTTAACACCATAATGATGCTCAAGCGACGCAGCTATCTCCCTGTAAGTTGTATTGTAAAAAACAAATTCGTTATTGATCCACGAGCTTACCGCGGATGCATCGGTATTGTTAAAAGTGTAGATGCCATTTTGGGTATTGATGCTGATCGCCTCATCCTTCACGAGGTATTTAACCAGTTGAGGTTTTCCATGTACGCTGGCCATTACGCCAACTTTACCGCTTTGTACAGTTACTGCTACCTTATGCTCGGCTAAATAGGCCCTGACATTAAATGATGTGCCCAATACCACGGTAGTGATATCACCGCTTTTTACTACAAAGGGGTTGGCTTTATGAACAACATCAAAAAAAGCTTCGCCATCAAGCGTTACATCGCGCTTTTCGCCATCGAAGTTTTTGGCATATTTAAATTTACTGCCGCCGCCGAGGTAGACTATCGAACCATCGGGCAGCATAATTTTAGAATGTTTACCATCGGCATTGCTGATCTCTTCATAAATTAAAGCCGGTGACTGGTTAAAATACCTGTAACCAAGCCAGCCGGTAGCACAAATAAGCAGACAGGCGGCAGCATAAGCTATCCAGTTGAATTTAGGAGTTTGTTTTTTTGCAGATATCTGAGCTTGGGTTATATGCGCACTGATCTTAGCCCAGCTGCTTTCGGCATGTTCGGGCTGTTTAAAGTATGCTTTAGATGCTTCCAGGATCTGGATGGTTTCGCTGAACTGGGCAAGATTTTCCGGGCTTTCCTCAATCCACTCCTGTAACTGCGTTAAGCCATCATCGCTGATGGTCTTTTCAAAATATTCAACTATTAAGCGATAGCTATTATCTTCCATTAAATCTGTCTCCGAACTTAAAGACCGATTTTACGTAGCCGATACGTAGCGAAATGAGTTAAGTTTACATTAAGAAATCATTAACCCTCAGAAGTGAAATTGTGCTGCCCTTTTAACAGCTGACGAAGTTTTTTTATTGATTGGTAAAGTGTAGTTTCAACCGTGCGCACCGAAATACCGAGCACTTTGGCTATTTCGTTTTTGTCGAGGTTATCGATCCGGCTCATGAGCAGCACCTGCCTCTGACTGGCTGGCAGGGTATCAATAAGGCTTAAAATTTTATTGTACGATTCGCGGCCCGAAAGGATTTTGAAGGGGTTATCCCTGTCTTTCAATACATAATCCTGCAGATTAATATCTTCGATGGAATGTACCGGATCTTTCTTTTTTTGGATATGATTTAAAGAAAGGTTTTTAGCAGCGACAAACAGGTAACTTTTTACGTTAAGGATAGCGGTATCGCGGTTATCCCAAAGTTTGATGAAAAGGTTAGCCGTGATCTCTTCGGCAATGGTATAGTCTTTAGTATACACCGTGCACAGCTGGCATAAGGTTTTGTAATAACGATTAAAAAGTGTTTCAAGGGCAACAGGATCGCTTTGTTGCAAAAGCCCCATCAACGCTTCATCAGTAAGTGCAGGATACATGCCAAAGAGTTGTTTTGGCTCAAATGTAAGGAGGCTATGTTAGGATAATGTTAACATGCTGCAAAACAGCAGAAATGGTTGGCAAAAGATATAAAAGCGTCATTGCTGTAAAGACACGAAGCTTTTTTACTTCCTGTATATTCAGAGGCATCTACGAGAATCTCTGATGCGACATTAATATAAAAGCGTCATTGCGAGGCACGAAGCAATCCCCGATCTGCAGAGCGACTCTGTATAGTTTGGGATTTCTTCGTGCCTCGCAATGACGCCTTTTTTGCTTTTGAAGTATTTGAATGATAATTATTCCGGCAGCAACATTACAAGAGAAAAAACACCTCTTTTAAAGGGGTGCTTACCGGCGAATGGTCAGGATTGGTATCCATAATATCGGCCATGTATAACCACCACTTTTTCATGATCGGACTATCCGGTAAATGGCCAAGGGCTTGCTCATCTTCAACGTCCATCACCCCAAAAAGCAGGTGCGTATCCTCATCTAAAAAAATAGAATAGTTACTGATGCCAACATCCTTAAGCAAGCTGCTTAACTCGGGCCAGATGGCATCGTGCCGGGCCCTGTATTCAGCCGCTTTACCTTCGTGAAGTTTCATTTTGAACGCTACTCTCGCCATGGTAATGATATTATGGGTTTAATTTATCTAATATCGGTTTATCTAATCCTGATAACTGATTTACTTCGGGTTTTAACAACTCAAGTACCTCAACATTATTATAACCTTTCTTTAACCACTCAACCGGCAGGTATAAGGTTTGCTGCGGACCAATACCCCAGTACCGGCCCAAATTATGACCGTTTACCCATACCACACCCTTACCCCAATTGCTCATATCAAGATAAGTATCGCCTACTTTATCCAGCGTAAATCCGCCTTTTCTGATCACGGGCGATTGCGCATTTTGCTTCGCTGCGGAAAATTTAACCGCGCTTAGATCATGAAACGGCAATGAGTACATTTTCCAATGCTGCAATTCGGTTCCATTTAAAAGCGCTTTTTCTGTGATCCCTTTTTTATTCTGCAAAAGATACTTGCCAAAATTGATACGGCCCAGGTTTTCTACCAAAACATCAAGCGTTACTTTGCCGGCAGGTAATTTTAAGTACAGGCTATCCTGGTTAAGCCTGCGGTCGAGCGTACCTACATTTTTACCGTTTATCATAATCACCGCATAGTCCCTAAGCTCTTTAAACTTAAGTTGCCCACTCTTGTTTCCGTTTAAAACAGTCCGGTACAGCACAAAACCGTAGTCCTGGTGCAGATCTTCAAAAGTGAGGGGACTAATATTTTCTTTAGCCACAGGTAACGTATTTAATAAACTCACCGATTGCGTTAATTTAAAGGCAGGTATTACGATGGTCGGTTTAGCCGCAGGGACCTCAGGCAGTTGCGTGCCAGCAGGTAAATGCTTTTGAATTGCCTGCCTAAACCGCGTGAATTTTGGCGTGGCGTTCCCGGCCTCATCCAACGGGGCATCATAATCATAACTGCTTGTCTGCGGTTCATATGGTGAAGTATCCTTAAAATTGGCTCCATTCATAAACGCGCGGGTTGTGCCTCCGTGAAACATATACATGTTGATGGAGATACCCGCAGCCAGTACAGAATCAAGCCGGCCCGCATAGCGCTCGGCAGGAACGGTATGATGAGCAGTTCCCCACCAATCAAACCAGGCCGGATACCACTCTGCTATATAATATGGCCCTTTACCATTATGATTTTCATTAATGATCTTTTTCACTTTAGCAGGATCGTCCAGACCGTTAACGGCAGGCAGTAATCCCGGCAAATGCCCGTTTACCAAATCCGGGGCAGGATCGCAAGTGTACAGCAGCCCGTCAAAACCAGCTTCTTTAAAGAACTTTTGGTTGATAGCGAGGTATTCCTTATCGCTGCCATAAGAGCCGTACTCATTTTCGATTTGCACCATCAGAATGTTACCGCCATGATTTATCTGCAGCGGGGCCAATTGCTTGCCAACCTCTTTAATATAGCTTTGATACTCCTTAAGATATTGCGCTTCCTTGCTACGCACCTCAAGGCCTTTTTCGTTTTGCAGCCAGTAAGGATATCCCCCAAACTCCCACTCTGCACATACATACGGGCTTGGGCGAAGTATTACCCACAGGCCTTCCTGTTGGGCTATGCGCACAAATTCGGCCACATCATTATTACCGGTAAAGTCAAACTTCCCTTTTTGCGGCTCGTGCAGGTTCCAGAACACGTAAGTGCCGATGGTATTTAAGCCCATGGCCTTAGCCATTTTCATGCGTGCGCGCCAGGCCTCGCGTGGTACACGGGGATAATGCATTTCGCCCGAGATCATCTGGAATGGTTTCCCGTCCAGCAGAAAAGCCTCATCGCCAAGCGCGAATGTATGTTTAGGTGCCTGGCAAAAACCGGTTATGCCCAGGCTCAAAAAAAGTGTTAAAAATGATAAAATAGTTTTTTTCATCGCGGTTGGCTATCGGTTCAGCGCTTCCGCGCTTTTTTGTTTGTAATAGTTTTGAAGAATATAAAATGCTTTCTTTTTATTGCCTTTATCATCATATAACCCTTTACGGTTCCAGCCTTCCTGGTAAAGCGGGTTATTACGTTTTGGCGACCGGAAATCGGCCATTACCCATGGCGATAAGCCTACAAAATTTGCAGGCATCCGTTTAAACATGGCCACCTGTTCTTTAAAATACCATTCCTGGTACTCCTCGCTAAAGCGGGTCAATGAATCGGCATGAAAACCGGTTTTAGCCTCTGCTCCGGTTTCGCTGATAAACAGCGGTTTATTATACGGTGTGCTCCAGTTGGTAGTACGGCATTTATCAGGCGAGCCGCCATACCAGCCAAGGTATTCGTTAAAGGCAACAAGGTCAACAAACTCACCCAGCGGATCATCTACCACATTCACATCCTTACCCGAACTGTAGTTTACTTCAAGCGCTGCCGATACCAGGCGCGTATCATCCAGTTGCTTGGCCCTGATAATCAAGTTATGCATAAAATTGGTGCGCGTTGGGCTAACAGGCGTTTCGTTCCCTACCGACCAGATAATGATACTGGCGCGGTTATGATCGCGGGTGATCATTTCATTTAGCTGCGCCTTTGCCTTTTCAAGTACCGGGGCGTTGCCAAAGTCAATAGTCCAGTAAACCGGGATCTCCGACCAAACCATAATACCCAGCGAGTCGGCCAGGCGGGTTATTTTTTCATCGTGCGGATAATGTGCCAGCCTAACCATATTGCAGCCCAGTTCATGCGCTTGGTTTAGCAGTTGTTCGGCATCCTGCTGGCTGTAAGCTCTCCTTACTTCCTGCGGTATTTCTCCGTGGATACAGATCCCCCGCAAAAACACAGGCTTACCGTTTAACAACAGCTGCGGCCCACGAGCCTCAATAGTGCGGAAGCCGATCTTATCTTCTGTTTTATCGGAACTGGTGCTTACAATAACCTTATACAGCTTAGGTGTTTCCGGCGACCATAACTGAACCTTGGGTAATTTAAAGCTCAACTGGGTAAGTGCGCCTGTAGCAGCAAACTGTTTACTAAACTTAAGCTCGGGTATTTGAACAGTGATATTTTGAGCAGATGCCGGGATATCGTTTAATTTAACCCATCCGCTAACTTCTGGCTGTTTACCAATTGCCTGACCATTAACAGGCTTTTTAAGCTGGATCACAAAATCGCGGATATAAGTTGCCGGCACTTCAACCAGCTTTACATCGCGGGTAATGCCCCCGTAATTCCACCAATCGGTATTAAGGGTAGGCACTTCGTCGGCGTAGCGTTTATTATCAACCTTAACCACCAATAAATTATCCTTGTCCTTAAGCAATCCGGCCGGAACTTCGAAGTTAAATGGCGTAAAACCTCCTTTATGCATCCCCAGTTTTTTACCGTTCAGGTACACATCCGCACGATAATTTACAGCTCCGAAATAGATGTACTGTTTACATTCATTTGCCGGCTTAGCATAGTCAAATGATTTTTTATACCAGATGGTGCCCTCGTAATAAGTAAACTCGGGCTTTTGATGGTTCCAGTCACCGGGCACATCAATACTATACTTGTCAATATAACCGTGCTCCTTTTTCTCGGATTTATTGGCTGGGATGCCGCTATTCCAGTAAGCATCGCCGTTCTTCTCGTTAAGCTCCTTGTAACGGTAATCATAAAACCCCGTTTCGTACGGGTCAACAATATATTGCCACTTACCATTCAAATCAAGCGATTTACGACTTTGAATATTGGTGATCAGGCTGTCCTGTGCGGCTACCTTACCGGCAATGAACAGCAGGCAGCATAAGCTTATGAAATTTCGCATGTTATTTCTTAAATACATCCAGGTTCCAGTTGTCTGTCCAGTTTATTTCAATATCGTTGCCCTTAAAGTTGATCGGCAGCCACAGGTAACGGCCGTCAATAGCATCTTTAGGTGTCCATTTATCGGCTATAAATATGAAAGCATCTTTTTTACCCGCCACAGGCAGCACATGGGTGCTTTGACCACCATAAGTAATTTGACTATCCGGACCCTGGCATGGGTTTCCGTGGTAAGTCCATGGCCCCCAGATTGATTTAGCACTGAACCAGCGGGCAGCATTAGGCGCCCATCCGGTACAACCAGAACCAATCATGTAATAAATTCCGTTGCGCTTAAATAAGGCAGGCGCTTCGGTTTGGTGACCAATGTATATGCGGATAAACTTACCGTTGTGACCAGTATAATCAGGTGTTAACTCGGCAAGGTCAAGCGTAAAGTTTTCTTCGGACGAGAACACATGGTAAGCTTTGCCATCATCATCAACAAAAACGGTCATATCCCTGGCCATTTGGCCGCCCGGCAAATCGCGGCAAAAAAAGCCATCGCTTTTATTAGCCGGATTAACACAGTTCACTTTATCGGCTTCAGGAGTAAGCGCCGGGTAAAACGGCATCTGCCCAGGATTTGGGCGATAGCTTTTAATGAATTTATAAGGGCCGGTCACCTTATCGCTTATGGCAACTCCCGCACGGGCAGCGCTGTAGCCCTTACCTAACAGCTCCAGGTGGAACCACATTACATACTTCTTAGTTTTTTTATTATAAACAACTTTAGGCCGTTCCAAAATGCAGCCTTTGGCAATATCATTAGTGGTATCTGGTGAAACACTCAGGGAAATCCCTTCATCCTTCCAGTTGTACAAATCTTTTGACGAGTAGCAATGAACCCCAACCATTGCGCGGTTGCCGGCGTCGCCTGCAATCTTGTGTTCGCCAAACCAATAATAAACCCCATTATTATACAGTATGCCGCCACCATGCGCGTTAATGTGCACCCCTTTATCATCGGGCCAGATAGCTCCTGGACTAAAACTGCTCAGTTTGGTTTGTGCGCGGCCGATGATGCTTAGCAGCAAAAAAGCCGGCAATAAAAAGCGATAGTATTTCATATAAAGATGTTTATGTTATTTTCTGATATCAAGTGCATGATCGGCAGGTGCATCCTGCCCGCTCCAAATTTTCACGGCTGTCCATGGTTCATCTGCATCAGCCCAGAACGGATCGGTTTCGGGCAAGCCTAATGGCACAAAAGCGTTAGCGCAGAAATACAGGCTGCCAGTTGTGATATAAAAATCGGCCAGACCGGGCTGTTTGCCATATAAACCCATATTAAGCCAGCCATCGGCAGTAAAAGTTTGAGGCGCGCCTAATGTTTTTTTGATCATGGCTGTCAACGCGCACCTTACCTGTGCAGGTTTCAGATTTTCAGGCAATTGTTTTTTGTAGGCGATATTGGCTAAGTGATGAAAAGCGCCGCCACGGTAAACAATTGAGCGGCCAATTGCCGGGTAACTGCCATCAGCATTAATAAGGCGCTCGAGTACTTCGGCATAACGCTGGCCTACGGCTAACTCGCGCTGCAATTCACGTGTATAATTTTTCTTTTTAGCGTTAACTTCTTCCAGTATGGTGCTCAGGTTTGGATGGATCACAATGCTGTTATAGTAATCAAGATGAAAGCTCATCCCATCCGAATACATGCCATCGCCAACATACCAATGCTCGGTAAATTCGCGAATGCCAAATTCAACCCTCACCGGATCGTATCCCAAATCATACTTACAAAAAAATGCTTCTATCATCCCCGAAAACAAGATCCAGTTAGAGTAAACCGGTACAGTTTCACGGGTAGTTTTCATTACATCAACCACCTGTTTTTTGGTAGTTTCATCAAGATGCTCCCACAACCAGGGGCTCCTTACCAATGCAAAAGCTACAAATGAAGCATCCACCAATGGCTGTCCGCCCTTCCATTCCAGGTAATCCTTTGCCTGCGGGTTAACCGCATTCGCGATTGCCTTTAACGACCACTCCCTGTACTGTTCACGAAGTTTCACTTCAGCAGCATCCCCACCTTCTAACTGTAACCAGGGTGCTATTCCGCTTAATGTGCGACCAAAAGCTTCCAGATACCCCACTTTTGCCCGACTTTCTTTATTGTCGATCTTATCGGATAATCGCATAGGCATTTTTTCCTTAAGCTGATCGGCAGCAAGGTTGCTGATCACCGGGCGGGCTACCTTATCCATGTAGCTTAGCCACAATTTTCTGTCAGATATCTGAGAGGTTTTTTTATTGCTTTGAGCCGATGCACAAAACGGGATGCTTAGTAATAAGAAGTAAATTATGAGCTTTTTCATCCGGGCTATTTTTCAGTTGCGTTTTATCAATATTGAGCTTAGTAATTAATCTTTAAGGCCTCCATTCCAATACCTGCACATTAGCGGGCGGTATGCTGGCTTTCCCTTCACCATCAACCTGGGTCACCTTTTGCACAAACAGACTCAGCACTTTCTTATCTTTCCATAGTTCGGTGTCGTAAGTGGGTTCCCACTCCCCTACCGATTCAGAACCCAAATCACTAACCTGCCAGTTTCCACTTTGCAAATCGGTGTTTACAGCTACAGAAACTTTATCGCCACGTTCGGTATCCCTGAAGATAATGGCTGCAGATTGCTTCCCTCCTTTATCCCAGGCAATAATTTGCGGGCGCGATATCGGGATCCGTTTGGTGCCTGTACCGCCAAGACTGAATGCCGTTTTCCTGAAACCAAGGCTTGCCGATTGCCAGCTATCGCCGGTTTTATAAACCATATGGTACTGAGGTATCGCAGTACTGCTATCGCGCCAGTAAGTAGCAATGAAAGGGTTACCCTGATCATTGGCAAACATAGATGTTTGATTGATGAGCTCGCTGTGCTGTGGTATTCTGCAGGCATATTCTGCATTGGCCGCATTAATTGGCAATGTATATTTTTCGCCGGTAGATTTCTCCCAGGTTAAGCCGCCATCGTTTGAACGGGCGTAAGACATATCATGATTGCTTGCCACATCCGGTGTTTCGCGCCACACCCAAGAAATATGGATAGTTCCTTTTTTATCGATACACATTTGCCAGTAGGCATTGCGTTTACCTTCGCCGTCAATAAGGTTTTGCTGTAAGTTAACCCACTTTTTTGATGCTACGTTATACCTGTTCATCACAAGGTTACCATTCCCCGAACCGCCATCGCGATAAACAAACAACAGATCGCCATTAGGTAAACGGTAAAACTCGGGATAACTCACCTTGTTTTCGGCAATGCCTGTCATGTTTTGTTTTGCCGTTAAAATAAGGCTGCCGGGCTTAATGCTTTTAGCATAATTCAAAGCCTGATTATGATGCCCCCAGGCCACATGCAAATAGCCAGCGCCATCTACCATAATACTGATATCCTTATGGGCATCGGCAGCATCAGCTTTATATTGCGTTGTAACAGTTTGCCAGTTAGCCGAACTGCTTTTTCTTTTAACTAATACCAATACCTGGTCGTTGTTATAATAAGCGGCATATTGTTCGCCCTTAAAAGTAACAAGCGAGTTTTTGCGGAATACAACCGTATTAACCGAGTTATTTGCCCATGCCGGGCCGATGGTAGTAGCAGTAACCTTTTCTGTTTGAGCAGATACCATGACAGTACCTCCAAACAGGATACAGATAAAAAGCAGCGATTTAAAAAGGTATGGCTTCATAAATAGTAAAAGTAAGGGCAATAACTACTGCCCTTACTTTTTATTTGTGTTTTAATTAATAACCCGGATTTTGCTCCAGTACGGCATCTTTATTTAGCTGTATTTCCGATAGCGGAATAGGCAGCAACATATTTTTATCGGCCAAACCAGTTGTAGGATGTTGTGCATCGCCAGAGTTAAGGCGCAATGAGCGCTCAACCAATGTACCTGTACGCATCAGGGTTTGACGGCGGTTTTCCTCACCGATAAGCTCCCTTGCACGCTCATCTAACACAAAATTAAGCGTCATCTGATCTGCAGTTACTTGTGGTGCATTAGCCCTTGTCCTTAATACATTGATCGAGGTAGCGGCGTCGGCAGTTTTGCCTTGTTTAACCTGCGCTTCGGCAAGCAGCAGGTAAGTTTCGCCTAAACGCATCATCATAAAATCCTTGATCATAGCATAGCCAAATGTGTCGTTAGGATCAAAAGCGCCCCATTTAGTAGTACTTGGACAGATCTTATATAAAGTGTCCGGACCAGTAAACGGAACCATTTGGCCATATTTGGCGTTTGTTGGATCATTATAGTAGTAACGTCTTTTGATACTGTATTGCGAGTTACGCATATCGCCATTTGGATATAAGCCATACAAAACCCAGTTGCTTAACCTAAGCCTGGCAATACCACGGCCACCTAACGAATCGCAAATTGTCATGCCTGCAATGTTATAGTAAGCAGCACCCCACACCCTGCGTTGCTGGGCATTATCGGTATTACCACCAACTACCGAGCTTGGGTTTTCCTGTTCCAATACCCAGATGGCTTCGGAGTTGCCTTGTGCACGTCTCTCATTACCGTAAACAAACATATCTGAATAGTAGTCGCCGGTGCCACCTGCCCTTACACCATAGCGAGCTTTGATTAAACTGAATTTACCGCTGGTAATAACAGCCTGCGCCTGTTGCTCGGCAAGGTCATTTTTACCCATACGTAAGTATACCTCGGCCAAAAGCTGCATAGACATATACTTATTGGCACGCCCAACTGGTTTGCCTTGCGCATTTAACTTTGAAGTTCCCGCGTTCAGATCAGAAAGGTTGGTATTTGCATAGGTAAGATCGCTTACGATCAGGCTATTTACATCATCAATAGATGCACGTGTAAAATTAGTTTTTGGTGCTGTGAGCGGTGCTGTAACCAACGGAACCTTGCCAAACAAGGTTACCAGGTTGTTATAAGCATATGCCCTGAAAAACTTGGCCTCGGCATCAATAGCACTTTTGCCCTTGGCACCAAGCTTGGTGTTTGAAGGGTCTTCAACAGAAGCAATAATGATGTTAGCATTATTGATGAGTGAATAATATTTACCCCAGATGTATGACGCAGCACCATCTGTTGAGGTAAGCTGGGCATAGTTGTAATAAGGCACTTCAATACCTTGCTGGTTGGCAGTAGCGTTAGCCACATCGGTACCTACCTGCCAAACACTTGGCCAGCCCTGTGCACTTGAATATGTTAAAATGGTGCTTTCATAGTTATAAAGACCTACGGCCGCAGCCTCAAAACCCAACGAATCATTAAGGGTTAGCGGAGTATATGATGAATATGGCTTTTCGTCCAGATATGACTTTTTGCAGGATGCAAACGCGGTAATAAGCACTGATATGGAAACCAATATGATTGAATACTTTTTCATGTGTTTATGTTTTATCAGTTTATTTTAATGAAATATTAGCGCCAAAAACAAAAGTGCGCGTTACTGGATAGTTGTTAGTCCAATCAGATGCAAATGCAGACTGATTTAACCCTGAATTTGAGGTACCCCTGGTATAAGAAGTCTGTTCAGGGTCCCATCCAATCCATTTGGTAAAGGTGTGCAGGTTACGGCCGCTCACATAAAATGTAAGTCCGTTCAAATGCAGTTTATCAAGTATATTTTGCCCTACTACATAGCTCAGGGTTACATCTTTGATACGGGTATAGCTTGCATCCCTTGGATATCCGTAACCACGGGTATTGGTATAAGCCAATGATTGGAATGAATTATTGTTGTTAGTTGGTGTCCAGTAACCGATTTCGGCAGGGGTATTTCTTCTGCCCGACTCATCAGCATAGTTTAAGTCAGTATTGTTACGCATCATTCCCTGCGCTGTTTGTATAAATACGCTCAGGTTAAATTGTTTGTAATGGAATGTATTGGTAATACCACCTGTCCATTTTGGTGAAGTTTGACCTTGTATCACACGGTCGCCATCAGCGGTAATTTTGCCATCGCCATTAATGTCGGCGAATTTAAGATCACCAGGTTTAGCGCCCGGATCTTGTTTAGACGGATCTTCGCCTGTTTGCCAAACACCGGTCATTTTGTAATCATAAATTACGCCGATGGGTTTGCCAATGAACCAGCGGTTACCCAGATCGTCCTTGCCATCGCCGTAAAGACTAACAATTTTATTACGGTTAAGCGCGTAAACGATATTTGATTCCCAGCGGAAGTTTTTACCATCAATATTGCGGGTATTCAAGTTGATCTCCAAACCTTTGTTGGCTACTTTACCAATGTTATCCCAAACGTTTGAATAACCCGTTACAAGCGGGAGGCTCCTTTTTAACAACAAGCCCGACGTACGCGTATTATAAGCATCAACCGAACCATTGATACGGCTGCCTAACAAAGAAAAATCAACACCAACGTTGGCGCCGGTGGTAGTTTCCCAATGCAGGTTAGCATTACCTAAGTTACTGGCTTGTACGCCTATGGTGCTAACACCATTAAATGGTGAACGTACTGTTCCGTCGGTTGTAATGGTTTGATAAACGCTGATAGCTTCGTTACCGGTTTTACCGTAAGAGCCGCGAAGTTTTAAGCTGTTAACGATCCTTGAGTTTTTCAGGAAGCTTTCCTGATCGATATTCCAGCCTAATGCAGCCGAAGGGAATACGCCGTACTTGGTGGTATTTGCACCAAACACCGATGAACCGTCGCGGCGGGCGGTAACAGTAACAAGGTATTTACCTGCATATGAGTAATTAACACGGCCCATTTGCGAGTTTAACGCGTACCTGTCTGAGTATGACGATGCGGTTTGTGTGGCACCAGCACCCAGGTTATTGAATGAAAGCTCATCGTTAACAAAACCTGTAGCAGCAGCAGTTGACGTAAAATACCTGCGGCGTTGCGCACTGTACAAGCCGGTGAAATCTAAGTGGTGCTTGCCAAAATCACGGTTGTAGTACAACAGGTTTTCAATAGTGTAAGTGTTAGTTTCAGAGCTTGAAGCACTGGCCGAACCCAGTGGAGTATTGGCCAAACGGCCGCTGTAGCTATCAACCCTTGTTGGCAGGTAGGTGTAGCCTGCATTTAAACGATATTTTAAACCTTTTAAAACACCACCAAATTTCACTTCGGCGTAGCCGTTTCCGTTAAGGTTTACGCTGCGGTTTACCTGATCGGTAGTTAGGCCCAGTAAGGGGTTAACATATAATTGCTCAGGCGCCATTGGATAAATGGTATAAGTACCATCGGCATTATATTCATTACCGTAAGGGCTCATCGCGGTAGCGTTTAAGAGGTTAGCACGGCCTCCGTCATAGTTATTGTTGGCGAAGTAAGATGACATGCCCACTGTTAAAAAGTTGGTTACATTAATGTCCAGGTTTGAACGGATGCTTACCCTGTTATATTGGTAGCCTTTTAGTACGCCTTTTTGTTTAAGATAATCGCCGGATACATAGTATTTGGTATCAGCGCTACCACCAGATACATTCAGGTTATGATCCTGCATAACACCTGTTTGGGTAACTTGCTTTATCCAGTCGATAGTTTTACCTGCGGTATAATTTGGTAGTTCGGTATAGTTTGGCACAGGGCTTGTTTGTTTTTGCCCGGTTTGTGACATATAATCAGCATATTTCTGAATATATGATGCAGGGTCACGGGGCTCAAGCATATGCGCTATATTTTCAACACCCGCATAAGCATTATAACGGATAACCGGTTTACCTGTGTTACCTCGTTTGGTGGTGATAAGGATTACACCATTTGAGCCGTTTGTACCGTAAATGGCAACAGCCGAGGCATCTTTAAGCACCTCCATTGAAGCGATATCATTAGGGTTGATATCATTTAACGAGCCACCGCTTTTGCTAAGCGGGATACCGTCAACAACCACATACGGGCCGGTACCGGCGTTAATTGAGTTTTGGCCCCTAATCCCTGCTAAAGGCTGAGCGCCTGGCACAGACGACGAAGTTGTGATATTTACACCGGCCACAGCACCCTCTAAGGCCTGCAACACGTTGGTTACCGGTAATTGCGATAACCTGGCTTTAGGTACAGATACCACCGATCCGGTAACATCCGACCTTTTTTGCGTACCGTAACCTACTACCACTACCTCGTTAAGTTGTTTGTTGCTGTCTTCAAGTACTATGCTCAGCGAAGTGGTATTTTTAGTAACTACGATGGTTTTGGCAACCATGCTCACAAAAGAGATCTTCAATGTAGATCCTTCGGCAACTTCAATTTTAAAGGCACCGTTAACATCTGTTGTGGTTGACTGGCTTGTTCCCTGAATGTTTACTGTTGCACCCGGCAGTACGTTGCCGGTAGCGTCTTTTACAACGCCTTTTACATTAATTTTTGTTTGCGCATTGGCCGGTAGGGTAATGCCCATCAGCATTATTATGGCAAGCAATACGGAAAAACTGTTTAAGAGAGTAAATCTATATTTCATAATTTAATTGGTTTATTGGGTTCATTTATCATGTGTTTTTTTAATCATAATCCAGACTTATCCCGGGCGGTTTAATACCACAGCAGGAGCCATCCCATTGTGCGTTTTTAAAATTTTCATAGCATTGGTTATTGTTTATAATTTGCAGGCAATAAAATATCAGTGCTGATTATTGCCTGTTGGTTAAGACGAAATAAGCGGAATTTGGGATTGCGAGAGAGGGGTAAAACTATAAATTGACGGGGTCAAAATATATAAAAATGCCCTTTTTTGAGAGAATTTGTAGAAAACACGATAAAATAAGTGTTAAAATAACCTTTATTTTATTTCAGGTGATTTTGATGGCAATAAGCATACAGCTTAAATAAAGAAGCGATTATTTAGATGAGCTTTTTTCAAACTCGTTCATCCGGTAGGAGATTTGAAAACTGGCGCGGTGTTTTTTGATGAAATCGGAAGGGTTAGATCCGTATTGTTTGAAGAACTGCTCGCGGAAGTATTTTACATCGCTAAAGCCCACCTGGAACGCGGCCTCATTAACGTTGCAATTGGTTTGGATGAGCAATTCAGCTGCTTTACGCAGGCGCACAAAGCGGACAAAATTATTTACAGATTGGCCGGTGATGCTTTTCAGGCGTTTAAATAAGGTTGGATAGCTGATGCCTATCTCTTTGGCCAGCACATACACGTCAAATTTATCATCGGTAAAATAATGTTCTATTACCGAAATACAGTTATTCAGGAAGTCCTTGTTTTCCTGTGAGATGCTACGGCCGGTGCTTTTTTTGGTAACCTCTTTGTAGAAATAATTTTGGAGTTCAATCTTATTGCGCAATACGCTTTTTACCCTTGCGATAAGTAACTCCTTGTCAAAAGGCTTACGCAGAAAGTCAATAGCACCTTCTTCCATGCTTTTCAGCATGATATCGGGCGTTGTATCGCCGGTTAGCAGGATAACAGGAATATGACTTATAGCCTGATCCTCCTTTATGATCCGGCAAAGATCAAGGCCGCTCAAGCCATCCATCACAATATCGCTTACAACCACATCGGGCATGTGTTTCTTGATCAGTTCGAGGCCGATGCTGCCATTTTGAGCTTCAATTACATTATACCCCGGCGTGAAGATCTTTTTGATGTATGCACGGATCTGGTCATTATCGTCAATCACGATAAGCGTATGCCTGGCCGAACTGAACAGCTCTAAGACGCTTAGCTCCTCCTCTTCTTCTATAATCTCCTTATTATCTCCGTCGATAAGCTCGTTTACGTAAGTATAATCAGGCACAACATCATCCACAATGATATCGTCTGTAAAATGAACTTTACCTTTTGGCAGTTCAAGTACAAAGGTAGTGCCGCCATCAGGGTTATTGGAGTAACTGATATTGCCTTTATGGCTCTCAATAAAAACCTTAACCAGGTATAAGCCTATACCAAACCCTTTCCGGAAGTAGTTTTTGTCCTTGGCCTGATAAAACTTATCAAATAACCTGTCACCTACTTCGGCGTTTATACCTATGCCATTATCAATTATCTTGAAGTATACTTTGTTATCATCCTGCTCAATGATGATACGAATGGCGCCATTGTCGGGAGTAAACTTTATAGCGTTTGAAATGAGATTAAACAGGGCTATCTCTATTTTCTCCAGGTCGCCGTATACTTCTATACTTTCCCCGGCTCCTTCAATGCAATAGCTTATATGCTTGATTTTAGCTTGTTGAATAAAGCAGGAATAAACTTCATTGCAAAGGCTCGCAAAATTCAGCTTACTCACTTTCAGTGATGCATTTTCGCTTTCTGTTTTTCTGAACAGCAATAAATGATCAACCAAACCAAGCAGGCGGCGTGCGTTACGGTAAATAGTGCTTAACTCCTCCGTATTGCCTTTACTTTGATTCAGCAGGTCTTTTATCGGGTTAATGATGAGCGTTAGCGGCGTCCGGAACTCATGCGATACATTGGTGAAGAAGGTCAGTTTCTTTTCATTAAGCTCTTTTTCCTTTTCAACCTGCAGGTTTGCCAGTTTCACTTTAAACCTGAGCCTTGCCTGGTTTACCCTGTAGTTATAAAAAATATAGCCTATAGCAAACGCGACGGTTCCATAAATGATATAAGCCCACCACGTACGGTACCATGGCGGTAATACGATGATTTTTATGGCGATAGGTGGTGCAGCCCAGCGTCCCTCTGTATTGGTGGCCTTAATCCGGAGGGTGTACGTACCTTCATTAAGTCGTGAAAAATACGCCGACTTTAATTTACCTACATAGTTCCACCCATGATCCCAGCCTTCCAGGTAATAGGCATATGATATTTTATCAGGAAATGAGTATTCAAGCGCCGTATAGCTGATATTCAAGGTAGCCTCACTAAAGGGGATGGTTATTTTTTTAAGCTCATTTAGTGGCTGCTTTTGTGCGTACGCACAATCCTGCTCAATGGATACATTGTTTATTTTAAAATCTGACAGCATCAGGCGCGGCTGGTGCGCGTAGGGAGCAATGCTATCCGGCGAAAAAAGGTTAAACCCTTTTATACCGCCAAAAAGCATTTTACCTGATGACAATTTAAGGGCCGCATTGTAATTGAACTGGTTGCTTTGCAAGCCGTCAGAAGCATTGTAATTGGTGATCTTTTTAGTAGTGACATTAAAATTGGAAAGCCCGTTGTAGGTACTGCACCATAAGTTGCCGCTGTTATCTACCAGTATATTCAGTACCGTATTGCTCGGTAGGCCTGCCGATTCTGTGTATCGTTTATACTGATGGGCATTAGTATCATACTGAAGTAACCCGCCGCCTTCGGTACCTACCCAAAAGTTATACTTAGTATCTTCGGTAATGGCCCTTATAGCCTGACCTATAAAATAAACCTGGTGCTTTTTATGCTCAACATCAATTTTAATAAGACTGGTATAATTTCCGGCCCATAAGTTACCGGCATGATCTTCAAAAAGCGCGTGAATATTTACCAAACTGTTATCAAAAAGTTCAAACTGATCTTTAGCCCGGTTATACAAAAACAAAGCCCCACCCCAGGTACTGCCTGCCCAGAGACGGTGCTGCGAGTCCTGGTACAATTTCCAGAAATTCCGCTCTTCCTTTTTTTCTATTGGGTTGTAGCAACTGTAATGCTTAAACCGCTTTGTAGCATTATCAAAAGCATCAATACCACCGTTAAAGGTTGCTACCCATATTTTGTTGGTATAATCATTTAATATACTAACCACAAAATTACTGCTGATGCTTCCGCTACCGTTTTGATGCTCGTAGGCCGTAAACGTGTTCGTTTTAGTATCCCAATAATTTAAGCCACCACCATCGGTACCAACCCATACATTATGCTGTTTATCTTCACAAAAGGATAAAATGAAGTTATTGATGACGCTGTTTTTATTAAACACATCATGCGCAAACAAATGGAATGATGTTGGTTTGCGGTCGATAATGTTTACCCCGCCCCGCAACGTGGCTATCCAGATGCGGGATTCATCATCTTCATAAACAGCATCTACAGCACCGCTGCGCAAGCTATTGGGCGTTTCACCCGCCGTAATATAGGTGATCTGATTTTTGGCCGGATCCCATACTTTGATGCCACCGCCGTTTGTGGTAACCCAGATATCGCCATTTTTTGTTGTGGCGAGGCTGAAGATATTGTTATTAGTTAATTTATTAAGTCCTATATCAAGTTTGGTAGTTTTCAGCGTTGCAGGATCGAACATATACAGCTCATTACCCCAGCCTGCTATTACTTTACCTTTTCCGTCAATGGTCATGCAACCCGAGTTAGCAAGTTCAGGCGCTACTATTTTTATTCTTTCAGTTGCTACGTCATATTTACCCAGCCCTGCACCACTCACCAGCACCCAAATGGTGCCCTGTTTATCCATCCGGGCAGCGAGCGTATTAAACCGCTGTTTATTAACATCGTACAGGATCTCTTTTCCGATGGTGTCAGTTTTCCCAAATTTCAGAAAGCCGTAAGTACCATTAGTTACAAAGATATTCCCCTGTCTGTCTGCTACTATTTCATTGATGTTAAACCCAATTTTTACCGGTTCATGCTTTTCATTGTAACAATACATGGGATGAAAGCGCGAATCGGCATAATCAAAATACATCAGGCCTTTTTCTGTGCCCACGTATATTCGTGCACCGCAGGCATTAATGGATTTAATGTGATTGTTAACCAGCGAATTTTTATCGTCCCAGATATTCCTGAAAACTTTAAATGAGTAGCCATCATAGCGGTTAAGGCCATCATAGGTGCCCATCCACATAAAACCATATTGATCCTGCGTTATACAAGTTACCGCGTTATTCGAAAGACCATCTTCAATACCTAAATATCTAACCGGAAAACCAGGACCTTTTGCTAAGGCTACCAAAGAAGAGCATAAAAAACAAATAAGCAAAAAGGCCTTTAATCGCTGAAACATTCGCCGCAAAATCAATAACTGGTTACCTCCAAAGATATCAAAATGCGGCTTGCTTTAATTAGCGAATTTTATCCTGTTTGAACGCTGCAGAGGATACAATATAACAAAAGCATAAAAACAAAATCGTGGTTCGACACCTCATCAAAATGTGCGGAGAAAATACCCATTCAATAACGACATATAATTAACAAATAATTATATTTGGGCATATTATAAACCGGTTCTTAATAAACATCTATTGTACCATGACCCGCCCTTAAAAGGCAGCGGAGGCTTTAAATTATACATTTAACATCTGTGTATTTAACGGCGCCATACTATTTATTAAAAGCTTTTGATTAAACGTTTACCAAAGTTGACTAAGTATTTATTCGTTTTTTATTTGTGCCTGTGGGCGCTTAACCTGCATGCGCAAAACATACTCAGGATTGACAAAAATGTTCAGCAACATAAGTTTACCCTTAACGAGGTAAAATACCTTCAGGATAGCTCAGGAAAGCTAAGCTTCCAGGATATCCAGGAAATGGGCTCATCTTTTACCGAAAACAGCTCCTATTATCCCAGCAATCACCATAAAAATTCAACCTACTGGTTCCGGGTGCGTATGTACTTTACCGAACCTATAAGCGGTAACAGCATTATTGAGCTGTTTGATCAAACAACCGACGAAGTAACCGCTTACATGCCCGATAAATCAGGCAGCTATACTAAAAGTGAATCCGGGGCAAACCTTGATTTCAGTAGCAGGCTCTTTCACCATAAAAACTTCGAGTTTTTGATTGGCGATACGCAGCCCGGTTACCATACCTATTATTTCAGGGTAAAATCGCATAACGCGGTAAATGTTATCATAGTTTACCGTACCATCAATTACTTTATTCATTACGCGCTTAATGAGTATTTAACCTATGGGCTGTTTTATGGGATGATCCTTATTTTCTGTTTCCATAACCTGCTTATGTTCCTGGCGGTAAAGAAGAGACAATATCTATACTACGTATTTTACATTTTAAGTGTAGGCCTGTACGAAATGAGTGCCGATGGCATTGCCTTCCAATATTTATGGCCCGAAACACCGGGCCTAAATCATTATGGTAATGGTATTTCCCTATACTTTATCAGTATTTGCGCGCTGGTATTCAGCAAAGAATTATTACAAGTTAAAGCAAAAGCACCTCAGTTTAATAGGGCCATCAATTATGTAATCCTGCTGCGCTCTGTTTACTTTTTGTATTGCCTGTTTTTCAACAAATCATTGTTTGTATACAAGTTTGTTGAGGTGATCCCGTTGTCGCTGGCCTTTGCTACCGGCGTTTATATCTACAAAAACGGTTACAAGCCGGCTCGCTTTTTTGTGCTGGCCTATCTGGTATTATTTATAGGCTTTATTGTTAAAGCCCTTAGCGCGCTGGGGTATGCCTACTTTTTACCCGCCCCGATAAGCTATTATAGTCTCAGTTTCTGTTTTATTATTGAGATGGTGCTGTTGTCATTTGCCATTGGCGATCAGGTACGTATTCTCCGGAAAGAAAAGGATGCCGCCCATGAAGAAACCATAAGACAAATGCACCTGAACAGCCAGTTACAGGATTCGATTAACGAAGAACTGGAGCGACAGGTACGGGCCCGCACACATGAACTGGTTGCAAAATCAGACGAGGTAAGGCAGCAAAGCCTGATCATCGAAAACCAGAACAAGGAATTGCTGGAGGCTAACCTGCAACTGGAAAAACAAGCAGGCGAAATATTGCGCATGAATGTTTTGCTTGAAAAGGACAACGTTCAGCTTAAAACAAACATTGAAAAGGTTACCGAATCGCGGGCTTTATCCACCGAACTGGACTATGAAGAATTTAGCGCCAAATACCCCGATCAGGAAACCTGTTTTAAATTCCTGTCTGCTTTAAAATGGAAAGATGGTTTTGTTTGTACCCGTTGCTCAAACACTACCTATTGCGCGGGAAGACTGCCGCACAGTCGCCGGTGTACCAAGTGCAGCTATGAAGAATCGGCCTTACATAATACCATATTTCAAAACAGCAGGATCCCTATTAATAAGGCCTTTTATCTTACCTATCTCATTTACAGCACCAACGGCACCATCTCATCGCACCAACTATCCGAAAAGCTTGATATCCGTCAAAGTACCTGCTGGACTTACGCCATCCGCATAAAAAAGGTACTACAGGAAAAGAAAAAATCACGAAAGAAGAATGACCAGCAAGGTTGGACGATGTTGGTGATGTAATAGGTTGTACTTCATCTGTGGAAATTCGCTGTCCGTAGAGTCTTACTTCGGACAACGACACAGAATCTATGGGCAGCTTTATAAAACTATGTCATTGCGAGCGCAGCGTGGCAATCTCGTAGCCAATGCATGTTCGCCTTGTAGAGCTACGAGATTGCTTCGTCGTTCCTCCTCGCAATGACATATTTGTTTACCGTTGCTTGCGTTCTTCGCTGTCCGTAGACTCTGTCTACGGACTCTTTATGCCTGTAGTCTCTGACTACAGGATCAGGTATTGTCAGAAATTCACGCATTCATGACTGTAGTTGCAAACTACAGTCATAGTGCATCCGTAGACAGAGTCTACGGACAGCAGTAACCTCTCGCTTTTACTTTCTAAAGCAATGAATCGCGATACCAAAACGAGATAATCGCAATACCCTCTTCCCTACCAAAACCCCATTTCCGGCATAAAAAAGCAGATTACAACCGTCTACCACTCCCTTCATTTGTCATTTTTTAAAATATTTTCATTTTTTTTTCTTGTTCACAAAGCGTATCAGCTACAAAACCGAAGCAGGTGTAACCCGCTGTAAATACGCCACTTCAACGTTTGAGTTCTTCGTTATCAAAACGTATCAAAATTGATTTAATTATCTTAAAATCAATAACTTACATAAGTTCACCCTGTTGCATTATTGGTTTATTCCACTTTAAATTTACCCCACCAATTACCAATTAGTAATACGCTTAACCAACAAATCACCTATATGAAGTAAAGATCGCGCTACGGCATTTACCTGCATCGCTATTGTGTAAACCAGGTTTTCCTTTAGCTCATTCTGGCAGCTATGGCTGCTTAACCAACTAAACAGCAATAAATTATGAAGAAAAAAATTACGCTAATTTTTGTTTTACTTATTACAATACTAACACGGACGTTTGCACAGGACGTTACCGTGAAAGGTATTGTTAAAGACAGCCAGGGTCTGCCAATACCTGGCGCCACTGTAAAAAACAAATCAACAGGTGCCGTAACAGTTACGGATGTAAAAGGTGGCTATTCAATTACCGCAAACAGCAACGCGACGCTGGTGTTTAGCTTCGTGGGTTCGGCCACACAGGAACAACAAATTAAAGGCCGCACAACAATTGATGTAACACTGGCCGATGCCAACAAACAATTGGAAGAGGTTGTGGTGATAGGTTACGGTACACGGGCCGTTAAAGACGTTACCGGAGCCATCAGCAGTGTTAAGGCCGAGAAACTGGAGAACGAACACCCAGCCAGCGCTACTGACATTATCAGGGGCAATATCCCAGGCATTTCGGTTGCACTGAATACCTCGGCCAAAGGCGGCGGTACAGGCGATCTGCAGATCAGGGGTAAAGCTTCCCTTTCGGGCAACGTTCAGCCTGTTATCGTATTGGATGGTGTTATTTATCCTGGTCAGCTGGCTGATATCAACCCTAATGATATCGACCGCGTTGACGTACTCCGCGACCCAAGCGCGCTTGCCGTATACGGTGCGCAATCGGCCGGTGGCGTTGTAGCTATTACTACAAAAAAAGGTAAAAAAGGCGGCACGCAAATCACCTTAAATGCCAACTTCGGTATTGCGCAACTATTGCAAAATCAAAAATACTACACCGGCGACGGCTTCCTGAACTGGCGTGCCGATGGGGCCCGCAGTTCTAACACTTCAAACCCCTATTACTATTATAGCAATCCTAACAAGCTGCCGGATGGTGTAACGCTTGCCCAATTCCTTAACGGTGCTACAGGCGACCCAACTACCATCTGGCTGCAACGTTTAGGTTTATTCCCTAATGAAATTGCCAATTACCAGGCCGGTAAAATGACAGATTGGTCAAAACTGATATTCCGCAATGGTTTCCGCCAGGATTATACCGGTAGCTTCTCCGGTAGTTCAGAAACAGTTAAGTACTACGTATCGGGCAACTATACCAAAAACCAAAACCTGATACAGGGCGGACAGTATACCGATGGCCGTTTCCGTGTAAACCTGGAAGGTAAAGCCGCCAAATTTTTGACGCTTGGTGTAAACGCCCAATTCGCAAGCCGCGATGAAGGCGCAGCCAGCACGCCACTTAGCGGACAAGCCATAGACGCCACTGAAGCCGACTGGACGCAGATCATCAACTCATCACCTTATGGCGATATGTACAATGCTGATGGCTCTTTGCGTCGTATTGATACTGATGACAGTGGTTTGAACCAGCGTAACCCTTTCCTGGGCAATCGCTACAATCAAAACGTGGCTGTGCAAAACACCCTGTTCTCGGTACTTTTTGCCCGTTTAGATCTTCCATTTGGTATCAAGTATACGGTGAACTATGCACCAACTATTGAATCATACAGGAACTTCTTCTTCCGTCCGGTAGCTAACCCTAATGAGCTTTCGGGTGGTACTGCTATCCGTACACAGGAGAACCGTTACAGGTACAACCTCGATAACATTTTAAGCTGGAATAAAACGTTCGGCATCCACAGCTTTGATGCAACCTTCCTGCTTAACAAAGAAAAATACCAAACCTGGTATACCAATGCTTCAAACACACAGTTAACCCCTACCGACATTTTGGGTTACCACAACATTGGTGCAGGGACCTTACCTGTTGAAAGCAGCGACGACCGCATCTATAACGCCGACGCTATCATGGGCAGGATCAATTACACCCTGTTAGGCCGCTATATCCTGACTGCAACTGTACGCCGTGACGGTTTCTCGGCATTCGGTTTAGAACACCCACGTGAAGTATACCCCTCAGCAGCAGTAGCATGGGTATTTAGTGATGAAAGTTTCATGAAGGGCGATGCCTTTAAATGGCTTGATTATGGTAAATTACGCTTCAGCTATGGTGCTAACGGTAACCGTACATCTACCACCACTGCCGATCCTTCTATCTCATTAGCCGTATTAGGCGGTATTAAATATCCCACCGCAAACAACTCCGGTACAGTTACCAATAACAGTGGTATTTATGTAAGTACCCTGCAAAACGCGCAGCTGAAATGGGAACGCACCGTAGGACCAAACATCGGTCTTGACTTCACCATACTGCACAACAGGCTTAGCGGTTCGATAGACGTTTACGACCGTAAAACTACCGACCTGCTTGTTAAACGCAGTATCCTTGACGTTCAGGGTTATAACTCGTCTGGTGATTTACCGGGTGGTGCTAACAACTCAAACCCGTATACCAACATCGGCCAGGTTAATAACAAAGGCTTCGAAATTTCATTGGATGGCAAGATCATGAAAAGTGAAAACTTTAACTGGAATGCCAGCGGTACTTTCTTCCTTAACCGCAATAAGATTGTTCACCTGTATGGCGCATTCCCGGTTACTGATGCCAACGGCGTTACTACTAACGTAGAAAAAGATGATATCGGTAACGGCTGGTTCATCGGTCATGATATCAACGCCGTTTGGGATTACAAGATCCAGGGCGTTTGGAAAACAACCGAAGCCGATCAGGCTGCAAAATATGGCGCAAAACCAGGCGATTTTAAACTGCAGGATGTAAACGGCGACTTTAAGTTTACCAACGATGACAAACAATTCTTAGGCTCACAAAACCCGAGCTTTAGCTGGTCGTTACGTAACGATTTCAACATCTTCAAACATTTTGATGTATCGTTCCTGCTGGTATCAAGCATTGGCGCACTAAAACAATATAATCAAGCCTTAAACAATCCGGGCAGCGTAGGCTTTGCACGTATGAATTCATACGTGTTGCCTTACTGGACACCAGATAACCAGATTGATGATTACGCCCGCTTAAACTCAGGTTCATCTGGCACTACCATCAACGTTTGGCGCAAAGCTTCATTTGTGAGGTTGCAAACGGCCTCTATAGGTTATACTTTCAGTCCACAGCTAATCAAACGCCTGGGTATCTCAAGCGCCAAATTATTCGTGAATGCCAGCAATGCTGCTGTGTTTTCAAGCTGGCCGCTTTGGGATCCGCAAAACGGCGGTCCTACGCCAAGATATTTATCAGCCGGGTTTAACGTAGTTTTTTAAAGAAGGGATTTTAATACATGAACAAGATAAACAAAAACATCATGGCTGCGGCTTTAACAGCGGCAACCATATTTATAACCGGAGGCTGTACCAAGCGGGCTGATCTGTATCCGCAGGCGCCTTCAAAATTCACGCCCGACGTAACTTATACCTCACCTGCCGCATTTAAAGCAGCTTTGGCTACCCTGAACGTAAGCGTTAGGTTTGAGTATTTCGGTGATTCGGCACCCTTACTTACCGAATCAATATTTACTGATGCAGCGGTTGAAGGCACCACGGATAAAACCACACCGGCGCAGGATTTGAACGCCCGTATCACCCCTACCGCCAACCTAAACAGCGACGACTATAACAAAATAGGCCGGTATTGGAGCGCATGGTACCAGGGGATCCATGATTGTAACGTAATTTTATCAAGAATAGATAATATCAAATGGCCCTCTGATGCCGATAAAAACCTGGTAAAAGCTACGGCTTTATTTCACCGCGCTTATCGTTACTATCGTTTAGTACATGAGTTTGGCGATGTGCCTCTGCTGCTTAAAGAAGAAACTGCCGTAAACACAGGCTACTTCAGTACCCAACGTATCGTTATCCTAAAACAAATGAAAACCGACCTGGAATTTGCCGTAGCTAACCTTACGGATGCAAATGCTAAAGGCGATATTTCAAAAGGCGGTGCCGCCCACCTTTTGGCCAAGGTTGACCTTGCGCTTGGTTTATTTGATGACGCTATCGCGGCAGCTAATGTAGCTATCAATGGCCCGTATCACTTAATGACCAGCCGCTTTGGTATTGTTGCGGGCGATGCCTCGAAAAACATCATCTGGGACCTTCACAGGCCGGAAAACAAAGCATTGGGAACCAATGCCGAGGCTTTGTACGTAGTGCTTGACCGCGAAACCCTTGACGGTGCAACACCAAACGGATCGCAGGTGATGAGGAACTGCGTGCCGATGTGGCATAACGGCACCATCCTTACGCCAGGAGCGCTTAAACCGGGTATCTCGGATAAAGTGACCGAGGAATTCCCGCTTACCTTATGGTATGGTCGTGGTATTGGCCGTTTACGCGGTACGCCATATGCTACCAAATATATCTGGACAGATAATACCGATTTAAGGCATGCTCCCGGCAACTGGATGAACATGACCGATCTTGTATTCAACAGCCCTGCCCTTAAAACTTCCGACCCTACCTGGTATGGCAAACACCTGGAGCAATATACCGATGCCAACGTAAGCAAACGCTTCCTGAACGGGGCCAAAGATACCATCCGTGCATGGTTTGGCTGGCCGCATTACAAAGTGTTTATTGGCTCAGGCCCTATCGCGCTTGATAAATGGTGGAGTCCGCCGCGCGGTACCAACACCGACTGGTACGTTTTCCGCTTAGCCGAAACCTACCTGTTACGTGCCGAAGCTTATGTATGGAAAGGACAAACAGGCCTTGCTATGGATGATATCAACAAAGTAAGGACCCGTGCAAACGCTCAACCGTTAACTGATGCCGGCAGTGTAAATATCGGTACCATTCTTGACGAGCGTCAAAGAGAACTGTATTGGGAAGAACCACGCAAAACCGAGCTTACCCGTATAGCGTTCATCTTTGCGCAAACCGGTATCCCTGCTTACAATGGCAAAACTTACAATGTGGCCAATTTTTCAACAAGCAACTTCTTCTACGACAGGATCATGGAGAAGAACGACTTTTATAAAAACCCTAACGTTGTAACTAACTCGGGTAACCACTTCACCATTTCGCCATACCACGTGCTTTGGCCTATCCCGCAAAGCGAGATCGACCTGAACGTAAATGGTCATATTAACCAAAGCAAAGGTTACGCAGGTGCCGAAACCAACATACCAGCACTTGATAAGGTAGTTCCATAATTTAGTTGATTGTGTAACATTTGGACCGGGCATTAGTCAATTGATTAATGTCCGGTTTTTTGTTTTATGCAGATTTTAAAGAATAAAATAATTAACCGCGGGCGCATTTATGTATTTGTTTTTTTCACATATTTAATCATTATTTAAACCTGATATCGAAAAACATGGGCCTGTTCAATATTCTTCGTAACGAATTTATAGATGTAATAGAGTGGGTTGATACCACTCAGAATACGCTTGTATGGAAATTCCCCCGCCATGATAACGCTATTAAAATGGGGGCGAAACTCATTGTGCGCGAGTCGCAAGCGGCTGTTTTCATGAACGAGGGGCGCATAGCCGACGTATATACTCCGGGTACTTACGAGCTTCAAACACAGAACATGCCCCTGTTAACAACCTTAATGAGCTGGAAATATGGCTTTGAAAGTCCCTTTAAGGTTGATATATTCTTCGTGAGCCTGCGCCAGTTCACAAACCAAAAATGGGGAACAAAAAATCCGGTTATGATCCGCGATGCAGAGTTTGGCCCGGTACGCTTGAGGGCATTTGGCTCATTTAACTTTAAGGTTCAGGACCCGAAGAAATTCATTACTGAGATCTCCGCCACCAATCCGGATTTTGTTATCGAAGATATCAATGAGCAACTGCGCAACACTGTGGTATCGCGTGGTATGGATGCCGTAGCCGAGTCGAAGATAAACGTACTCGACCTGGCAGCCAACTACAACGAAATGGGCAAATTCATCACAGAATCTATCCAGCCCGATTTTACCGAGCTTGGCCTTAACCTGACCAAGTTACTGGTTGAAAATATTTCCCTCCCCCCTGAAGTTGAGCAAATACTTGATAAACGCAGTGAAATGGGCATACTGGGCAATCTTGGTGCTTACGCTCAATTCCAGGCTGCCAATGCTATTGAAAAATCTGCCGAGAACACTATAGGTGGCAACCTGGGCGCTGCCGGTATGGGTTTGGGTGTTGGCGCAGCCATGATGGGCCAGGTAGGCAACATCTTTCAGCAAAACCAGGTTACTCCTAATAACACCGATAGTAGTGTGCCCCCACCTCCCCCTGCGCCTGCTGTTCAATACCATATTGTAAAAGATGGCAAATCTGACGGGCCACACTCGTTCAACGACATCAATGCCATGATTTCCAGCGGAGCGTTAAGCAGGGAGAGTATGATCTGGAAAAAAGGTATGGCTGCATGGGCCGCCGCATCGTCTGTTGAAGAAATTGCAGAACTGTTTAGTAATGTTCCTCCGCCGATAGCTTAACCTTCATCCGTTCCTAAATCTATTTCTGAAATGAACAACGAGGTTAACCCATCGGCTATAAACAATTCGTTAAACTGTTCGGGCTGCGGTGCCTTATTGCACTTTAATCCGGGTACCCATAACCTACTGTGCGATTATTGCGGCGTGAGCAATACAATTGAAAGCGCTCCCGACAGTCGCGATATTTTACCTTACGACTATGAAGAGTTTATTGCCGGTATCGATAGCAATAAACAAGGTGCAGATCTTAAAGTAGTTAATTGTAAAAACTGCGGTTCGCAAACTATTCTTGATCAGTTTGTAACATCAGATAAATGCCCCTTTTGCACAGCTCCACTGGTGCTTGACCTGGAAAGCGGGCAGCAATACGTACTTCCGCACTATATTTTACCCTTTGCCATTACTCAGCAACAGGGTATCGAATTTTTCAAAAAATGGTTAAAAAGCCTTTGGTGGGCGCCAAATGACCTGGCTAAAAAAGTAAGCGATGCTTCATCGGCACTAAAAGGCGTATACCTTCCCCATTGGACATACGATACCTACACCATAACGGATTACAACGGCGAACGCGGCGATTACTACTACACCACTGAAACCTATACCGAAACCGTTAACGGACGCGAAGAAACCAGAACCAGGCAAGTACGCCATACCGATTGGTCATACGCCTCAGGAAGAGTGGAATGCGATTTTAGGGATTTAATGGTCCCCGCCAGTAAATCATTACCCGAAAAAACACTGAATAAGCTTGGCCCCTGGAATTTTAACATGCTGGTTAAGTTTGATGAACGGTACATGAGCGGTTTCCGTTCCGAAACCTACCAGCTAAACCCGGAACAAGGCTTTGTTAAAGCAGCTGAGCAAACCGTTGGAGCGATTGACTCGGCCATAAGAGATGATATTGGTGGCGATGAGCAAAGGATAGATAGCACTGACACCCAATACCTTGATAAAGCGATCAAATACCTGATGCTGCCGGTTTGGGTAAGCGCCTATAACTACAATAACAAGATCTATCAATTTACAGTTAATGCCAGCACCGGCGAAGTTATTGGCCAACGACCCGTAAGTGCCCTCAAGATCATACTTGCGGTGTTGTTTGTAATAGCGCTGATAATAATTGGTGTAGTATTATATCAGAATGGGCATTCAGCGTAAAAGAACGTTATTGTACTACGCTTAAAGACTTACGAAGTTTTGAAAACTTCGTAAGTCTGGGCTTCATTAAAAAAAGCGTCATTGCGAAGTACGAAGCAATGACGCTTTATGGAGTATCTCGATCCCTTTTATTGAATAACAAGTTCCGGCTGCACCTTCTTAGGTCGCTGCTGCTTTACAGCCGGCTTTTTATTACGTTTCCCCCACCAAATATAAAAACCGGTAATAGGCAAACTGGCAGATACCATAGCCAGGAAAAACGCCACCACCTTACCTGGAATGCCTAAAATAGCACCTACATGGATATCGTAATTCATGCGGCGCAATTTATCGGCAGCACCGGCATCTGCATAACGCCCGGAGTATGGCCCTGCAGATTTAATCGGCTTCAGTGTGTACTGATCAAAATTGTAAATATTGGTTTTGTAGTAAGTGCCCGAACGCAGGTAAGCTATTACCTCAACTAAATCGGCCTTTTGGCGGGGTAAATTAATATAAAAGCCCTCTGGCTTATCTTGTATAGCAATCTGGTTCCATAATTTATCTACCGATGCCATATTAAAGGAAAGCCTTGTGGTAGTATCCGATACCATGGCGGTTTCTTCGGTTAATGATTTGCCGCCAGATGTAGCCCAATATACCGATTTGCTTACCCATTGAAAACTCCATACCAGGCCGGTTAACGCTATGATGAGCAGCAATAACATGCTGTAAAAACCAAACACATTATGCAGGTCGTAATTTACACGTTTAAAGCTGGCGTTCCATTTCACTTTAAAGCTTTTGTCACGAGTGGCTTTAGTCCACTTTTTGGGCCACCATAATACCAGGCCCGATAGCAAAAGCACTACAAAAATCAGTATGGCTACCCCAATTATAGGCCGGCCAATGGGGTATGGCAACCATAAGGCACGGTGCCCGTGCAGTATAAACCTAAAGAAATCAAAGTCGCCCTTATTCCCCACAAAGTCTGTAGTTGTTTTTTTCAATACGCGCCCGCTATACGGATCAATAAAAACGGTTATCAGCAAACCTGTTTTACGGCTGTAAGAAACCGCCGCGGCAGACTGATCTGGCAGTCCGTAATTTAGCGCGGTAGGTTTCATACCTGACACAGTTTTAACAGCGATGTCTGTTAACGCCGAAGGAGGCAGCATTTTTTTATTTTGCGGCTGTACGTGCGTCCAGGGTTCGGTTACACTACGAATCTCTTTTTCAAAAACATAAATGGCGCCTGTAATACTTACAATCACCACGATAATTCCCGAAAAAAGCCCAAGCCACAGGTGCAGCCACGCGGAGATCCTTTTAAACATCGAATCGCCTTTCTTTTTGGGTTTAACGGCTTTGGCCGGAGTAGCAGTTTTAAGCATACTAAACTAAAAAGGCAGGCCGGGATCCCGGCCTGCAGGTGAATAATTTTTTTAGAAACGATAGCTGATGCCAAGGCGGTAGTTACGTCCCGCTTCGGCCTGCCAGTAGTAATAAGTGGCATAAGCCGCGCCGCTGTACAGGTATTTGTCAAGCAGATTGTACACGTTAGCGCTTATCTTGATATGATCTTTACCCCAGAACAGGCCGCCATCAAACTTGTAATAATCTGGCAATTGCAGCTGGCCGCTGCTGGCGTTCCAGGTCCAGGTGGTACGGTCACCCTGGTAGGTTGCGCCGGCATAAATACCACTGTTTTTCAAGGGGCCGTTCTGTATGGTATAAGTTAATGACGCATTGATGTTATGTTTGGCATATCCCGGAACTTTGGCACCAACAACAGCCGTAGCAGGCAGGTTAGCCGCGCCCCCGGTTTTAGAGATCTTTGAATCGGTATAAGCATAGTTGGCTACTAACGAAAGACCACTGAAGATCTGTCCGCGGGTATCAAACTCAATACCCTGGGTTTTGGTTTGGCCAACATCTATCACAAAACCTTCTGAACCTTTGTTATCAGGGTCGGCGGTAAGGGTGTTGTTTTTAAGGATACGGTAAGCAGATAAAGTAGTGCTCCAGCTACCATCAAACCAGTCGCGTTTAATACCGGCTTCAAGGTTGTTACCTGTGATAGGTTTTGGCAGGCTACCATCACGGATCAGGGCGCTTTGCGGCACAAATGATTGGTCATACAGGCCATAAACGGATGTCATTCTGTCGATATTTACACTTACACCAAAACGAGGGGTAAATTTCTTCTGGTTACGGCCAGCAAGGTAATTGATCTCTTTTACATAAGTATAACGACCCGCAATGGTTACACGCAGTACGTTATCAAAAAAGCCCAGCTCGTCCTGGCCGTACACACCTGTGTATGATTGGCTTGAAAGGTTGCCCGCGCCACGTTGTGCCAATGGTTTCGACCTGTCAAATACCGGTAAACCTAAAGCAGGCTGATTGTAAACCGGGTTATTGATATTAAAAGGTTTAGCATCGCTGTCAATAGCTCCGCCTTGCCCCCAATCGGCAATATATTGTTTGTTGCCCAGGTCAAGGCCACCCAATATCCGGTGACGCACTACGCCGGTTTGTACATCGCCATTTAAAAATACCTGGCCAAATTTCATCACGTTTGATGCATCCCAGATACTAACGCTCCTGATCAGATCGCCATTGGCTTTTACACTGTTTACCCAGGCCGAGCTTCCCTGCTGCTGGTAGTTAAAATAACCCAGCTGGCCGGTTAATTTCCAGTGCTCATCAATCTGGTGGTTAAGGTAAATAAAGGCGCTGTTATCTTTAATATAAGTAGGTGCTATACCGGGTTCTGTTATGGTAAAATCACGAGGTTTTATAGCATAGCCCTGGGTTGCAAAAACATAGTACGAACCAAGGTTTGATAATTTAGCGTGCTGATAGGTATACTCAAAGGTAAGCGAGGTTTTATCATCAACTTTCCAGGTAAGTACAGGAGCTATGCTGAAACGATCATTAAACTCGTAATTGCGGAACGAGTTTTTGGTTTGATCCATTAAGTTTAAACGATAAGAGAGGCTACCCGATTTAGTGGCTTTACCATCCAGATCTAAAGTGGCACGATACAAGTCATAGCTGCCCATGGTCATCGTGGCCTCGCCGTTAAAATCACGGCCGGTAGGCTTTTTGGTAACTACGTTGTAGATACCGCTTGGCTCGCCATTGCTCATCATAAAGCCGGCCGGACCTTTTACAAATTCAATACGGTCAACAAAGCTCATATCTTCGCTAAGCGGCCCCCAGTTTGAGGTTACGTTCATGCCATTACGGAATGCTGCTGCACGGCTACCGCGCATATTTACACGGGTGCACAGGTCGCCCCAGTGCTCCAAACGGGTTGCACCACTCACGTTACGGGTAACACCATCGCTCATGGAAATCACCTGCTGATCAGACAGCGTTTGAGAGGTAATTACCTGGATGTTTTGAGGAGCCTCCAGCAAAGGTTCATTTAGGCGGATAGAGTTGGAGGGCACATCAGCTTTATAGCGGCTTTTAGCGCCGGTGATAGCAACCTCTTTTAATAAGCTGGCATTTTCTTTCAGCATAAAATCAAGCGTTTGCGTACTGCCGGATGCTACAGTTACAGATTGCTCTTCGGGTGCAAGGCCAACGGCAGATACACGGATAGTGTAGCTTCCGGGCTTGATTTTACCAATGGCATAACGACCATCGGCATCCGTAAGGGCACCATAAGTTGTGTTTTTTAAGGCAACGGTAATGCCGATTGCAGGCTGGCCGTCGGCTGTGGTAACCTTACCTTTTATGCTACCGGTTGCACCATCATCAGCCTTAGCTGTGAAAGTTGAAAAAGACAGGATGATTAAGAGAAAGTAAAAATGTTGAAATAATAGTGAAGTAAAGTTTGACCGTTTACTGCAGAGTAAAACAGATTTCATAATTTTGAGTGAAATGATTAATGGATTAAAAGGATCGGTTAACATTAACCCGATGTAAAGTTTGGCGACGGAGCATCGGGATTTTTGTTTTTATAAGAACCTTCAAGGGGGTGCGTTGATGTTCATTGCTAACAGGATTTAGTGCAAAGAAACAACTTATTTAGAATCAGTCCAAATAAAATTAAGATTACTACTGGTATTAATCAGATTTACAAAGCCTTATGAACAATTTTACTTACATGACTTTCGTCTGTTAATCCAAACTCGGCGGCTATTTGTTTAAGATTATACCTACCACTGGCAATTCGCTGTTTAATTAATTCATTGCGATAATCGCGGATGTAATCGCGTAGCGTAACACCGGTATTCCTTTTAAAATAAGGCCCCATATATTCGCCGGCGATATTGAAGCTGGCAGCCATCACCGGCAGTTTAAGCAACCTGGGTTCGTAAATGTGTTTATGAATATAGCAAAAGATGGCCTGCATATCTTTACTGCCGTTAGCGGGCTTCTTTAACTCAGGCATATTTCTTTGCAACACAGCCGATAGCGCAATGATCTGCATCCAAATAAGCTGCTCATTTAAAAACATATCATGCTTTAAAGAAACTATTACATTAAAGATCATCTCAATAGTGTGCCTGTCAGCGTTATTTAATGCAAAGCCCGATAAATGGGTTTCCCTGCTTTTGATGAGGTATTCAAGGTTTTGGACACCATGGCTGGTCTTGTCGCCCGCCTGATGAATATACAGATCGGTAAATTTCAGGTAGATAAACCGGGTGGTCTCTTCTATCTCAAAATAATGAGATTCTTCCGGCCCCAGTAAAAACACATCCCCGGCATTGTAACTAACAGTTAAGCTGTTTATGATGTGCGAACCTGTCCCCTTTTTGATATAGATCAATTCATAATGGTTATGATTATGTTCGGGATGAGACCATTTTTCCGTTTCAAAATCAGAAATCAGCACAGGTTCAAATTGCCGGTAACGTTCCATAGCGGAAATATACCATATTATCACAGATAATTACAATTTCGACTTACAGCTTTTACCCAATTTTGATCAACAAATATTTGTTATCAAACACAAAAAAATGGAAACTATAAAAAACACAGCGCTTGTTGTTGGTGCCAACGGGGTGATAGGTACTAATTTGATAAATTACCTTGAAGGACTTAATAATTGGAACATTATAGCGCTATCCCGCCGCGGCGGCTCAAACAACGGGAATATCCGCTACATAGCCGTGGATTTGCTGGATGAAAACGACTATAAGCAAAAACTAAGTGTATTAACTGACGTTACACACATATTTTACGCCGCCTATCAAGACAAACCCACATGGGCCGAACTGGTACAACCCAACCTTGCTATGCTAATGAATGTTGTTTTAGCAATTGAGCCCATTGCCTACAATTTGCAGCACATCAGTCTTATGCAAGGATACAAGGTATATGGCGCGCACCTTGGCCCATTTAAAACACCTGCAAAGGAAAGTGATGCAGGACACATGCCGCCCGAATTTAATGTAGATCAGCAAATTTTTCTGGAGAAACAGCAGCAAGGTAAAAAATGGTCGTGGTCGGCCATTCGCCCATCAGTGGTCGGCGGTACTGCTATAGGTAACCCTATGAACCTGGCTCTGGTGATTGCGCTATACGCGACAATTTCAAAAGAACTTGGCCTACCTCTTCGTTTTCCGGGTAAACTGGGCGCTTATGATAAATTGTTGGAAATGACAGATGCCACCTTATTAGCTAAGGCTACTGTGTGGGCTGCCACTACTCAAGCCGCAGCAAACCAGGCTTTTAATATCAACAATGGCGATTTATTTAGATGGACTGAGCTTTGGCCTAAAATTGCGGCTTACTTTAAAATGGAAACAGCACCGCCACTTCAAATGCCACTGCAAACTATTATGGCCGATAAAGAACCGCAATGGGAAGCTATTCGCGAAAAATACACCCTTGCACCGCATAGTTACCGCCAGCTGTCATCATGGGCGTTCGGCGAATTTGTATTTTCATGGGATTATGATTTTTTTGCCGATGGCACCAAGGCAAGGCGCATGGGCTTTCATGAATTTATTGATACCGAACAGATGTTCTATAACCTGTTTAACGAACTCCGGGTAGAAAAGATTATACCCTGAACCATCATGCCCCGGTATTTTAAAGAAATAGCTTCTGCCAGAGCAATAGTATGCTATGAGAGGTAAAAAAATGAAAATAAGTTTGCGTAACTCACAAGTTACATATAAATTTGAGTAACCTAAAAGTTACCTATTATGGCAAAAATCATTCAACACCAATTATTCTACCCTCACCCACCTGAGGTGGTTTGGGAGTACATTACAAACCAGGAGCTGATAAGCCAGTGGCTAATGCCCGGCGATCTGAAGCCTGTATTAGGTCATGAATTTCAATTGAGGGCCAAACCCATGCCTGAAATGGATTTTGACGGAATTTTTTATTGCAAGATCCTGGAAGTTATCCCACACAAAAAACTTTCGTATTCATGGAAATTTGGCCCCGGCAATGGCGAACTGTGCGACTCGACAGTGAACTGGACGCTTACTGAAAAAGATAATGGTACCGAACTTTTGCTGGTACACCGTGACTTTGCCGGCGCAGTAAGTCCGTTGATACTTACTTCCATGGAAAAAGGCTGGTTAAGCAATATGCATAAAATACTGAATGCTATAAACGCTGAAAAAGATGGAGCAGCACAGGCTTGATGTATTCCAGGTAATTGCAGACCCCAGCAGAAGACAAATATTGCACCTGCTTTCAAAAGACAGCCGCACAATTAACTCGCTGGCCGAAAATTTTGATATGAGCCGTCCCGCTGTTTCAAAGCACATCAAAGTGCTTTACCATGCCGGCTTTATTGAAATTCAGGACATTGGCCGGGAAAGACATTGTATTTTAAAACAAGATGGCTTTAAAGAACTTAATGAGTGGCTTGCTTACTATGATAAGTTCTGGGGCGATAAACTGGATAAGCTGGGAGCATTAATGAACGATAATTTAAATAAGAAATGAAAGATCAGGATTTAACTGTAACTATAGCGGTAGACAAATCGCCGAAAGAGGCATTTGACGCTATCAATAACGTTCGCGGATGGTGGTCGGAAGAAGTTAAAGGCGGTACGGAAAACCTCAACGATGAGTTTACCTATAAAGCCCGTGACCTCCATCGCTGCACCATGAAGCTCATAGAAGTTGTCCCCAACCAAAAAGTAGTTTGGCTTGTGCTGGACAACTATTTCAGCTTCACCAAAGATCAAACCGAATGGAAAGGCACAAAAGTAATTTTTGAAATTTCTGAAAAGGACGGCAAAACGCAAATCCAATTCACGCATCAGGGTTTAGTCCCTCAACATGAGTGCTATGAGGTTTGTTCAGACGCATGGACTGGTTACATTACAGGCAGCCTGTATAACCTGATCACCACCGGCAAGGGCGAACCCAATCCAAAAGAAAGTTAGTTACTATATCGGATAATCCAGACTTCCGAAGTTTTAAAAACTTCGGAAGTCTTCTTATGGGCGATTGATCAGAAACGGCACCTGTATTTACCCGGTCAATTCATTTATATGTTATCTTTAGGCTAAAACATATAACATGAAAAAGTTTCTGCTCCTCGGGCTGTTTTGTGTAGCCTTTTTACTGGGCTATAGTTTCAATCGTTTAACCAATCCCGTAAACAAAGGCCCGCGGGTAACGGGCCTCGGCGGCATTTTCTTTAAGGCCAAAGATCCCAAGGGCTTGGAAGCCTGGTACAGCAAGAACCTCGGAATCCGGGTTGGCGATTACGGTGCAAATTTTGAATGGCACCAGGGCATGGACAGCACAAAAAAGGGATTTACTGTATGGGCGCCATTTAAGGAAACCACCAAATATTTTCAGCCTTCTGAAAAGCAATTCATGATCAATTACCGTGTAGAAGGCTTAACCCAACTTTTAGCCCAAATGAAAGCGGCAGGTATCCTACCGACCGACAGCGTAGAAAAAACAAGCTATGGTGATTTTGTACACCTGATGGACCCCGAGGGCAATAAAATTGAACTATGGGAACCCAATGATGTAGGGTATGCAAAAATGGGTTCTAACACCACCAAATAAAACCCGCCAAACACTACCATGAAAAACCTGTTCAAAACCACCTGGCTTTGCCTGCCCATATTGTTCATAACAGTTAACACCTCCATAGCATCGACATCTGTACTTAACACCGAGGTATGCATTTATGGCGGAACTTCTGCCGGAGTTATAGCCGCTTATACCGCTAAAAAGATGGGGAAACAAGTGCTGCTGATTGAGCCAGGGCTACACCTGGGCGGCATGTCAAGCGGAGGCCTCGGGTTTACCGATATTGGGAATAAATATGTGGTGACCGGCCTGGCTCGCGATTTTTATCGCCGGATTGGGGCCAATTACGGCAGGTTTGAGCAATGGATATTTGAGCCTAAAGTGGCCGAAAAAATATTTGATGATTATGTAAACCGCGCCGGTTTCAAAGTTTTAAAAAGCACCCGCATTGTATCGGCACAAAAACAAGGCAGCAAGATCATTAGTATTACCACTGAAGACTCTGTACATCCCGGCAAAATATCCTACCGCACCATTAAAGCAACTATGTTTATCGACTGCTCCTATGAGGGCGACCTGATGGCGAGGGCCGGCGTATCCTATTCTGCCGGTCGCGAGGCCAATAGTGAGTATAACGAAACCATCGACGGCGTCCAGGTAATGGAAGGCCATCAAATGCCCGACGGAATTGATCCATATAAGACACCAGGCGATGCTAACAGTGGTCTGTTATGGGGCATCAACCAGGGTGACGTACGTCCCAGTGGCAGCGGTGACAAAAAAATCCAGGCCTATAACTATCGTATAACCTTAACCAACGTTCCCGAAAACAGGATCCCCATAACCAGGCCGGACAATTATGCCCCCGAACGGTACGAGCTGCTGAAGCGGTTAAAGCAATTGAAACCCTGGAAATCATTTACCGATATCCTCTTTTTGAGCAACATGCCTAACGGAAAAACAGATATCAATAATCTGGGCGGTTTTTCTACCGATATGATCGGGATGAACTGGGATTATCCTGATGCTGACTATGCTAAACGTGCGCAGATCATCAAAGCACATGAGGATTACACCAAAGGTTTACTCTACTTTGTTGGCCACGATGCTTCTGTACCCGAACAGGTGAGGGAGCAGATGCTGCAATGGGGCTATCCTAAAGATGAGTTTACAGATCATCAACACTTTAGTCCTCAACTTTACATTCGCGAGGCCCGCCGAATGAAGGGAGAACTGATCATGACCCAGCACCACTGCCAGGGTCGGGAAACCGTAACAGACGGCGTGGGCATGGCCGCCTATACCATGGATTCGCACAATTGCGACCGCCAGGTTATCAACGGCATGGCAAAAAATGAAGGCAACGTAGAAGTAGGTGGCTTCGGCCCCTACCCGGTATCTTACCGTGCCATTACTCCTAAAAAGGCGGAGGCAACTAACCTCCTGGTACCGGTTTGCCTGTCAGCAACCCATATCGCATATGGCTCTATCCGCATGGAACCCGTTTTCATGGTACTCGGACAGTCGGCCGCGGTTGCCGCTTGTATAGCTATAGACAAAGGTAAAACTGTACAACAGCTTGATGCAGGGTTGATCCGTCAGCAATTGCGTGATAACCCACTTGCTGATGGCAGCATACCCGAAGTTTTGGTTGATAATGACGACACCACGCACTGCCAGATTACAGGCAACTGGCAAAAAGAAAAATCAGGAGGTTATGGCCCGTCATATTTGCTCGATACCCTGAATTCCGGCGAAGGCAAATCGATAAAATACCTACCCGAAATAAAGGCGAGTGGAAGCTACAGCGTTTATGCCTATTTCCCAAAAGTCAAGAAAGCGTCGACTAAAACGATGATTAAGATTTTTGATGGTAAACAGCTGAATGAAAAAACGATCAACGTGGCCTCTCTTGAAGTTGCCGGGCAAACCTCGGGCGAATGGATTGCACTGGGCAGCTTTACTCTATCCAAAGGACAACAACCTTATGTAGAAATCAGCACTAAGGACGCTAACGGAGCTACTGCCGCAGATGCTATTCTATTCGTGCCGCAAAAAAAGCTTTAGTTAGCTGACAACAACTTGTCCTCAAAAACAAAAAAGCACCCAGATCATGCATATGTAGTCTGGGTGCAGTTTTAGGCCGTCTCCTTAGTAGATGGCCCTGTTTAAATAGCTTTTTATTATTTACCGGCAGTTGCCTCTGGAAGCAATTGCATACGGATGTAGTTTTTGCCGCTCAGGTATTTTTGCGCGGTAGCTTTTACGCTTTCTACAGTTACGCTATTCAAATCCTTAACATAGGTATCTAACTGGTGCAGGTCTTCCTTATCGTTGATCTGCCCGCCAATGTAGCCCAACCAGAAACCATTTGTACGTACCGCGGTTTCGCGGCTGCGGATACTCTCGGCACGCCATTTGTCAATGTTTACCTGTGCAGGGCCATTGGTTTTGATCTTGTTGATCTCATCCAGTGTTGAAGCTACCAGCTTGTCGGCATTTTTAGGATCACAACCAAAGTAAACGAATATAGAATAACGTTGCGTAGGGAACTTGCTGTTATTGGCAAACGCGCCCGGCGAGTAAACACCGCTTTCATCTTCCCTTAAACGCTCAATCAGCCTGATCTCTAAACACTCTTTCAAAGCATCCAGCTGGATCTTTTCGGCAGCGCTATATTCAAACGCACCTGACCAAATCAAATCAACAGAAGCTTTAGGTTCCGAGCCTTTGTATACGTTTTTAGCTATCTGCCCTTCCGGGATGTGAATTCCTAAGTCTTTAGCTTGTTCGCCCAGGTTTTTGGCCGGTAACGAGGCTATGTATTTTTCAAGCAGCGGTTTAATTTTTTCAATGTCGATATTACCAACAAAAGTGAAGGTCATGCCTGATGCATCGGCAAAACGCTCTTTATAAATAGCATACTCACGGTCAAGGTTAATCTGATCGATCTTGGCAATGCTCGGACCGGTACGACGAACGTTATGATTACCCAATACCGCGCTTAAAGTATCCTGGAACACAGCATTAGGATCGTTCAGCCTGTTTGCAAGCCCGGCTTTTGAGCTGGTGATAATACCCTGAAAAAGATCGGCATCTTTACGTGGCTCGGTTAAGTATCCGTAAATAAGCTCAAAGGCCGTTTCCAGGTCTTTAGGGGTTGAGCTTCCGCTAACGCCTTGTGTACGCTCGCTAATGTACGGGCTAACGCTTAGCTGCTTACCCGAAAGGTATTTCTCTAATTGTGTAGGATTATAATTACCCACGCCAAATGACTCAACCATACCCGACGCGTTTTTAGCCGACTCAAAATCAGCATCGCTGTAAAGCGATGTACCACCCGGTGCCGAGGCACTGAACAGGATCTCGTTATCTTTAAAGTCGGTTGGTTTTAATACTACCTTGATACCATTGCTTAGCGTAAGGGTTGTTGTGCCCAGTGCGGCATCTTTGGTTTCGGCTGTGATTTTGCCGGCTACAGGCGCATTGGCTAACAACGCTTGTTTGCTCACCTCATCATTATAAGGTTTCAGATCTTCTGCTTCAACATCCTTTATCCAGGTGTTAACCACTGTTTCTGATGGCAGAGTGGCTTTATCCTTTTCAGGCGCAAGCAGCATCACATCACGATTGCTGTTTTTGATAGATGTTTTGGTAACAGCATTCACCTCGCTTAACGCAATACCAGGCAGGTCATTTTTTACCAGGTCATACTCGTAGCTGATACCCGGAGCTGCAGTACCCTTTAAAAAGTATTGCAGGTATTCGTTCACGTAGCTATCGGAATTGGTTTTGTTTTTCTCTTTCAGCGCCGATTCCATATCGCTCAGGAAGCTTTGTTTGGCACGGTCAAGTTCGGTTTGGGTAAATCCAAAACGCTTGATTCTTTCTGTTTCGCGCCAGGCAGTTTTGAAACCTTTTTCAAGCTCGCCGGGTTTAGCTACAGCGTATACGCTATAGGTATCTAATCCTCCTAAAAATCCGCTCAGGTCGGCACCACCTTGTAAATATGGAGGATTAGCCTGACGCATTATTTCAGCATAACGGGCACCAGACATCCTGTTGAATAAACCACGGATAATGCTTTGACGGTATTGAGAAGCGGTATGCAGATCAAGCGCCGGTTGTTTCATAAACACCTGAGCCACAGTTACCGTCATTTCCTTATCGGTAATGGCAATAAACTGATTTTGCCCGGTCAATGGTACTGTATATTTAGTGCGGGGCTTTTCAGGAGATGGTTTCTTCAGATCGCTAAACTTGGCTTTAACGGTTTTCTCCATCTCATTAACATCGATGTCACCTACTACTATCAAGGCCTGCAAATCCGGACGGTACCAATCGTGGTAAAAACGTTTGATGGTTTCGGGCTTAAAGTTATTCAATACTTCATCTGTACCGATAGGCAGGCGCAGCGAATAACGCGAGTGGTTAAGGATTACCGGCAGGTAAGCCCTTTGCATACGCTCCTGTGCACCTTTACCCAAACGTTTTTCTTCCAGCACAACACCGCGCTCTTTATCAATCTCAGTAGGATCTAAAGTAGCATCCTGGGCCCAGTCGCGCATGATCTGGATGCCATTTTTCAGGATTTCAGGATTATCCGACGGGATAGGCAACTGATATACCGTTTCATCAAATGAGGTATAAGCATTTAAATCGGCCCCGAAACGCACGCCAGATTTTTGCAGGTAACTCACCAGCTCATTTTTAGGAAAATGCTTAGTACCATTAAAGCTCATATGTTCCATAAAGTGAGCAAGGCCGCGCTGGCTGTCATCTTCCAATACCGAGCCAATCTTGTTGGCCAGGTAAAATGTAACACGTTTTTTGGGCTCTTCATTGTGGCGGATATAGTAGGTAAAACCGTTTGGCAGTTTGCCCGTACGCACCGCAGGATCAAGAGGCAGGTTCTTCTCTGCTGCTGCCTTTGTTATTTTAGGTTTACTTACCTGCGCCCAAGTAGGGGCTGCCTGAAACGACCAACTGAGGGCAAGCCCCGCGCTGGCCAATAAAATAGTACTTTTTATGTTTTTCATATTTTGTTTATCGGATTAGGATTCAGCGCTAATTTAAAAAAGAGCCGGTATTAAAACCGGCTCTCCGGAAAATTAAACTAACTAAACTGATGAAAACGCCCGAAAGCTTCTTTAAGGTTTGCTAAATGCTATCCTGTTAATGTCTTTTATTTAGTAAATGTATCTTTCAGATACCCGTCCATATCGGTAGCAGCCGGGTTAACCAGTATCACCTTCCCTCCTGCATCAAGCATAATAGCAAATGGTACAGACTGGATCCCTAAGGCCGTCATCATTATTGAGGCGTCTTTGCCTTCCTCATACCTATCAATTCCCTGCTGCCATGGCATAGCTTCTTTAAGCATAGCGTTTTTCCAGGCTTTGCTGTTCTGATCTATCGAAACGCTTAAAATCTCAAATCCTTTGCCGTGATATTTTTGGTAGAGTTCCTTGAGATGCGGGATGGCAGCCCGGCAGGGCATACACCACGACGCCCAAAAATCAACAAGTACCGCATGCCCCTTTAACGATGATAATTTGATGGTTTTACCATCGGCAGTTTGTAACTCAAAAACCGGCAATGGTTTTCCAACAGTCAGGTTTTGACTGGCGTCAGCGGTATCTTGTTTTGATGATGACGCTTTTCCATCTGCCTTCCATCCTGTGCTTAAGGCAAGTGCTACCGGTGTTACCAACAACAACCTTTTAAAATTTATTTTCATTGAGCTGGATTATAAAACCTGTATTTCAATTATTTTTCTTTTTGGCGGGAAACATTTGTTGTTATCACAAACCTGGTAGTAAAGGCCGCATTTAATCACCATTCCGGGCTTTAATGAGGCCGTGCTGATTTCCGTTTTAAATGTTGCCTTGTCTTCCCAAACAAACATGCCTTCGCCACCGGTAAATGGTACGCCGGCTGATGTTTGCCATTCGGTGTTTGTTATGCCTTTGGGCAACTCAATGATAGGTTGTGTGGTAATAAAAGGACTGTCCTTTGGCACATACGCATAAATATGCCAGCCTTGTAAAATATCGGCCTTAACAACCACCTGTTTTTTCCCGTTTGCCTCATCAACTAATTTGGCGCTCACTATCACCGGGTCGGTACGGGTTGGCATTATTGCCGCATTTGCAGTTTTCATGTCGCCGGTTGGTGCCGGTACAACTGCTGTTGTTTCAGCTTTATAAATATTCACCATGAATTTGAAACCGCCCGATTCAGTGTAATAAAGGTTCGCTTTGTTCCTGGTCAACCAATCACGCCACTCTTTAGCCGACGCGAATTTTTCGGTGGTATACCTTTCCAGTACCCGTTGCGCCAGGGCAGGCTCCTCCCCTTTTTCAAGCATTTTGATACATTTTTCCAGCAACTCAACTTTACGATTGGAGATACCCAGTTTTTTGGCATCCTCATCAACCTGTAATGAGTAAGCATCAAGCGGGTAAAAGTATTCGAGGTTGGCAAGGTAGTACTTATGATAAGCTGAGGTATTGGTACCAAACATATCATACATACCACTACCAGCCCAGCTTTTAAGGTAATCATCAAAGCTTTGTGTATCATCGGTAACGGGCATTTTCAAAAACATCTCGTTTCCACGGCCAATATCTTCGCCTTTGGCTTTGCGGTCTTTAAGTTCCTGCTGCATTTTCAGCAAACGGGCGTTGCCTTCTTTCCGGGCAATCAGCGCTTTTTCATACAGGCCCTTATCTGTGCGATAGATCATTTCGTTAACCCATTCACGATTCTCGATCTGCACTTTTTTCATGATGGGTTTCTGATGGTCAAACTTTTTGATGTAGCAAACGGTATTCACCAATACGTCCTTAGCCTCATCAGTCATGTGATTGGGCGAACCCGAAAATCCCCACATAAAATAATTACCCTGACGCCCCAATGCCACAGCCTCGGCATTTTTAAGACAAACGCCACCACTTATCGCTTCCGCATCGGGCGAATCATTGAAGCCCTCGCCGTGGGCTACCATGCCGATAATGTATTTATCCTTAGCAGCCGGATCTTCTTTGATCACCTTCCACATAGGTAGTTCCTTTGGCGCTGTACCCCCCTGAAAACCGTTAAAAAAAGAACCCGGCGTAGGCCTGTTAACCAAAGTTAAATTCACTTTGATAGGCGTATTAAATATAGCATGACTGGTTTTAATGTTCAGCGCGTCATCCTCCAGACACTGGCAATACCAATCGAATTTCAGGCCAATAGGCAAGCCTACGTTTGGGGCCATTTCATGCATCAGAATTATAGGACGATCAAAACCGGCAGGCAATTTTACTGGCCCGGCATCAAGGATGGTAACATCTACCTTCTCCGACATCGCAGCATCGTAATCCCTTACATCCACAACATCAGCCTTTTCAAATCTTTGCTCTAAAAATGCCTTAAAATCGGCCATGCGGGTTTTCCATGCCTCATCAATGGCACCTGTAGCCGTACTATAATAATTTACATGCTCCGGCTTGGGTTTTGCAGGGTCATAACCTACATATAAAACATGGAGCGTTATTTTACCTGCTCCATGTTTCATTACGTCACCAAAAGTGGCCGCACCAAACACAAGGCAAAGCAGCAAAGCCAAACTGATCTTTTTCATATCCGTATTAATTAAAAATTTCGGCAAGTTTGGTATTCAGGGATTCATCGCGCAGGGTGTTACCGATGATCTTACCGTCTTTATCAAGCAAAAAGCTTTGCGGTACAGCCCTCACGCCGTATAAACGTCCAACAGCATTATTCCATCCTTTTAAATCAGACACATGGATCCATGGCAAGCCATCTTTGGCAATGGCGTCAACCCATTTTTCCTTTACATTATCAAGCGAAACCGAAATAATCTCGAAGCCTTTATCCTTATAAAGCTCATATTGCTTTTTAAGGTTAGGATTACCGGCACGGCATGGCGCGCACCAGCTTGCCCAAAACTCAACCAAAACATATTTGCCTTTTAAATCGCTTAGCGAAACTGGCTTTCCGTTTACATCATTTTGGATGAACATTGGCGCGGCTTTGCCAATTGCGGTGATGCCGGCTGCCTGTATCCGCTGCTCAAGTTCCTTACCTACATCTGTACTCCGCAACTGTGCGTTAAGCGCTTTAAATACCGGGCCAACTTTATCTGCATCAACCTTAATACCGGCCGACTCAGACAGGCCTACCAAACCAAAGTATGAGTTGGGATTGTTTTTGGCGAAGAGAAATTGTTTTTCATTTCTATCGGCGATGCTTTTGCGATAACGTGCATCAATAGCTTTTACAAAAGCGGTATCTTTTTGCTGCTCAGGAGTAGCACGTGAAAATTCGGCATTAACGGCTTTGGTTAAATCCATAATGGTACCGCCTATCTGCTTGTTATATGCCTGAAACTCGTCGTAAACTTTTGAGCCCGTAACTTTAGCATTTACCAGTGAATCGGCCGAGGTATATACCATATTCTCTTTACCGAAATAGATATAAACCACATCGGCATTTGGGGCATAAATAGCGTGTTGTTTGCCCTGCCCGGTATGATCAAATGCCATGCGGCTGGTAGTTATACCTGATACATTGCCTGTAAATTTAAACGTACCATTGGTAACCACGCATGAATCTTCATGACTGTTACCATTATCCATATAATCGATATAGGCTTTGGCAGGTTTATCCAGTTTACCGATGTATCCGGTAATGCTGAAGTTAGCTTTCTGAGCCGAAGCCATGAGCGGCAACAAGGCAGCCAGAATTGATAATTTTAATTTCATTTTATGTTGTGAGAGTTAAAAAAATGTTATTTGTATTTCAATTTAGGGAACTCCTTGCGGGCCGCGTTGTACTGTGCTTCCCATTCGTCTGTCCAGCCGAAGGCTTGTTTGGCCTGTTCTTTAAGGTTTACACCTGCGGCCCCGCTCCAGAAATGGACAAACTCACCCCAATTCATATCGCGGGTATATTCGCGCCCCTGTTGGTTTTTCTGTTGAGGAAAGTTGGCCGCCAGTAAGGCAAAATATTTATTGAGCACCTTTGCTTTGCCATAGTTACTGTAAATAGGATAAAACCAGTTTTTAAACCAAAGACTTTTTGGCCGGGGGAAATCATCATACTGGGTTTGCATTTGCTGGTATATTTTTTCAGCCTCATCTTCGCGACCGATATGCAGCATCACATCGTAATTGAAGATCTCCATGAACTTACTGTCGCCCCAAAGCGCATCTGATGGTGAGCCTTTTACGCCATGACTTGCTCCGCTTACTATATGCCCCATTTCATGGATTGGCATCGCGAGCTGTTCGCCGTTTGGCTTTTGCCAGGTACCTAAACCACAGTCGATGGTGTTGCGGTAGTCATGACTATCATCAAAATAAGTAGCAGGATGACCACCGCCATAAATACCCTGGTGAAAAACTGTATACAGCCTGGTTGAATCGCCGAAACTGCCGTAAGTACTTTTAACATATTCCCAGGCGGCCGACATAGTTTTGTAGGGCCAGGTAACCGACTTATCCATTCCTTTATCATAGTAAACAGCCACATTTTTATCCTGGTAAACCAATGATAATGCCTGGTCATGCTCAAACCAATGCTCATGCCAAGTTGATGGTGGCAGGCCCTGTTTGTGATTTGCTTTTAACTCATCAATTGTTAAACATTTACCATAAAAAAAGGAAAATGATGCAATGATGATCCCTCCTACAAGGAGTTTAGCCGGTGTACTCTTTTTCATTATTTAATATCAGTTAACATATGCAGAACCGGGAACGGCACCCCTACTCTTAAATGAGCGCCGCCCGGCCTGCAAAAACTTTGTGTTATATTCCAGTTCGATGTAATGCGTACCTGCATTAAAAAGGACTATTAATCTTTGTATTTAATATCCGGAAAATCTATCCGAGCCTGGTTAAACTCCTCTTCCCATTCATCGCTCCAGCCAAAAGCGATAGTTGCCTGAAACTTGAGGTTTACCCCTGCTGCTCCACTCCAAAAATGGATCCATTCGCCCCAGTTGAGATCGCGGTTAGACGGAACATATTTGGCATACAACTGGAAATATTTACTAAGCACCGGCCCTTTGCCGTAATTATTCCAAACGGGGTAAAACCAACCTGCAAACCAATTTGACTCCGGGTTCGGAAAAACCTCGCGCAGATCCTTGAGCTGGTAGTAAAGTCGGGAAGCTTCGTCCTGCCTACCGATGTTCATGAGTACATCGTAAATGAAAATCTCAGCAAATTTGCTGTCGTGCCAGATGTTTTGGTCTTCATGTGCGTGTCCCCATGAAGCATTGGCTACAATATGTCCCATTTCATGAATAGGGATAGCGATCTGCGTACCTGTTGGATATGTCCAGTTATCCAGCCCGTCGTCGATAGTATTGTGATAATCGTGTGTCGAATCGCGCCAGGATGCGGGGTGGCCGCCGCCTAATTCGCCGGTGGTATCAACCGTTGAATGGAAAATGCAATACAGGCGTGGATCTTTGCCAAAGTCGCCATAGTTTTTCTTAACATAAGCCCAGGAGTCAGACATGGCCTTAAAGGTCCACGTAACTGATGGATCCATGTTGGCATCATAGTAAATGGCTACATTATCATCATAATAAACGCGTTTCAACAACTGGTGATGCAAGCCCCAATGCTCCTGCCATGTTTTGGCCGGCGCACCCGGCGGATCAACCTCTTCCTTAACTGTATCTTTTGTTTTTTTGCATGACGCAATGGTTAATACGGCCATGAGCAAGCCTATTAAGAATGTTGTTATCCTTATCAATTTCATGTCGATTTTAATAAATGGTTAATTTTTAGACACTTCATCAACCGGCGCGCCCGGGATGCCTGTAACTGTTCTTTTTATGGTTCCGTTAACGCCAACACTGATATCAAGGAACATCAAAGCTCCATCAACCCCAACAATGAGTTTATTATCATTATCATCCAGCTTGAGCATGGTTACTTTTTTGCCGCCAAAATTGGCGTCAAGCGTCCGCAGGTCCTGGTTAATAGGGTTGTAGCGATAAATCTTATCATTTGATGTAAAGTAAAATACATCCAGGTATGAGCGCTGCCATTTGGTATCGGCGTTTACTAATGCTGCACCTTTAAAAATGCGCTTATCATCGGCGCTGATAATGCGGGTATTTGAATAATCGTCCATATCAACATTGAACGAAAATTCATAAATCTGTCCGTCGTTACTTTTCATGAAAGCATAGTTGCGGCCCGATACTGGTTTCATGAACAGCAAATCTTTCATACCCAATTTTTGTGGGTTAAATGCAGTCCCGGTTACGGTATAAAGTGTATCCAGATAAGCACCCGATGGGCTGAAAGACACAAAAGCCGACCGTTTTTTATCGTATCCAAAAAAGAAATTGCTGGTATTTGAAAAATATGGCGACAATTCATAATTGCCGGCAACCGGATTGGCAAACTTACCCCAGTCTTCGGCAAAAGGAGCGGTTGATGTTACACTCAGATATAATTTATCATTAATAACACCCGATACCCAGCCTTTTGTTGCTTCAAATGCCTCTGGTTTTATTGTTGCCGGCGGAGAAAAGAACTGACCGGGAAAATCCCTTTTCTTTAGCATAGTACTGCCGTCAATAATAACGCTACTCTTATTGGCATCTGCACAAATTACCCAGTAGTCTTGTACGGTGCCGGGCTGATAAAATACAGGCCTCGCAAACAGCTGCAAAGGGGTTTCGGGTAAATTTTCGTGATGCAGAGCAAAATATAGGTCGGGCAGTACACCAATGGTATCAGCCTTAACAAATGATAGTTTTGTTATGCCGTCCTGCACACTTAAAACCGCTAAACCTTTTGAAAACTGCGTTTTGCCCGATATTTTAAAATCGTAAAAGTATTTCATGCTGTTACGTTTATCGGTGACGGTAAGCTTTGCCGCACGCACACCGGGGGCAAGGCTGTACACCACTTTCAGGGGATAACCTGTGTAATGAATATCACGGGCTTCTTCCTGGATGCTTATCCGCCAGTCAAAATCCAGGTCTTTAGTCGGGTCCGCATCTTTAAAACTGATGTATGGTTGTAGTACAAGGGTATCGCCAATGGTGGCATCAACCGTAGCGTCCTGCAGGTTAACAACAATGGGCTCGGTAGGCGGCGAATATTTATAGTTACCCAAATCCTTTTTGCATGAGCAAAAGGCAAGGATAAGAAGAACACAAATAGTTATAGGATTAAATTTCATGATACGCTGGTTTTATCAATTATTCCATTGTTACTTTTGCCCCTGTTTCGCTGTCAATAAAATAGGATTTATCTACCTCGGGGAAATATTTGTACAGGAACCGTTTGGTTGGCGAATTGATATAGTAAAACTCGTAATCCCTGGTGCCTGCTTTTGGTGTTATAACGTAGCCCTTTTCAGGGTGCTCCTGAACCCAGCCAATAGGATCTCTTAAAAAAGTTCGGGTGTTTTCTATGTAGTACAGGCAACGCGGAATCTGGAAATTAGGATCGCCATAGGTTTTATAGTCAATCAGATCGCGTGTGCCCGAAGTAATTAAAAACAACTGGTGCTTTGTACGGCCGTATTCCTTCACCTCATCAAGCCATGAATTCCACCAGAAAGGTTTTTCAAGCCGGTTCGAGAACAAAATGGTTTTAGTACGCAAACTATCGGGCATGTTATTGGTAAAATCACCGGTACCCGAAACACGGATAGTTAATATCACAGATTTGTTCTCAAGCGCAGCGTCCGTATTTTTAAGAATAACTGGAACCTTTACCACACCAGAATCGGCAGGCATAGTATAAGTTGGTTTCAGTGCTTCGTAATGCAGCGGGCTGATTGCTGTGGTAGCAGTATCAACCAGGCTAATTGAAAAACTCCTGGCCTGATGGCTCCGTTTACCCGAAATTATTACTGGGATCCAAACCGTATCCTGTACAAGGGTAGGATCGTAAGCAAAAGAATAGGTAAGCGTATCCTTTTTGGGGTAATTGAAATAAATATTATCGGTTGAATTGTAGAAAAACTTTGCATCTTTCTTACATCCAAATAAAATGGTGCCCGCAAGCAGTATAAAAAGTATTTGCTTTTTCATCGTCATCATTATTATTAGTTATTTCTGAAAGCTTCCTCATCTGGCGGCAGCGGGAACACAAATATTTTATCGGTAGCCGGATAGCTAATCCCCGAAGTTGCTTTAACAGGTACGTTAAGCCTTTTATACATGTAAAAGATCTGGCTTTCCCCATAAAACTCCTTCCGGGCTTCTTTCAGCAGCAAATCAATAAAATCAGCTTTAGCTGGAACTTCGGTTAAATCGTTCCCTATGCCACGGCTTCTCCTTACGGTGTTATAGTAATTCATAGCTTTAAACGGGTCGGTATCAAAGCTGGCCTCAGCGGCTATATAGTACATTTCGCTAAGCCTTAATGCCGGTGCAACCAAAGGGTGCAAGTTTTTTACCGGTGCTGTATTGGTGAGGTATTTTTGCAGCAAAGCTCGTTCAATACTGCTTGACCCAATTTTAGTTTTGAAAAACCATTGCCTGTATCGCCAATCGTCGGCGCCATCCGCACCTGATTCATAGATATCATCTATCTGTGTGCTGGTTGGCGAAAAAAGAGGCGCATCGCCTGCAAAAGCAGCCAACAGGTAGTTTTTAATGTCTTTGTTATCATTAATATACCAGCAGCTAATAAGTTCTTTGTAAAAAATACGGTCTTTTTTAGTGTTATCGCTTTGGTTAAAATCGGTACCGTTTGTTGCCGGGAAACGTTTTGAATTAATTACCTCATTGGCCATGGCCAGGCTATTAACCATATCGTTTTTATACAGGTATGCCCTTGCAAGCTCGCCGCAGGCGGTAAAATAGTTCATGCGCTGGCGGCGGTTTTGCATAAATAAATCAGGATCAGAAACTTCGGGGCTACCGTCATCGCCAGGATACCCAACGGTATAATTTGAAACGATGGGATCTGAAGAGCGGAACAATGTTCTTGCGGTTTTCAAATCGGTGATAACACTATCAAGCGCCTGGCTCACTGTCGAGAACTTAGTGCTTTTGATAGTGACCGATGTTACATAAGGGATACCGCTTGCATTAGGCTTGCTTTTGTATGATGGCGCAAACATCCTGAGCATATCAAAATGCAGGTAAGCCCTTAGCGCCAACGCTTCGCCTTTTATCAGCTCATAATTGTGCCCGGTAAACAGGTTTTTCTTTTTCTCAATATTATTTAAAATGTAGTTGCAATTGGCAATGGCGCGGTAACCTGAATTCCAGATGTCTGTATTGCGGTTAATAAGATCAACATAAGTATAGTTGAAGCTGGCGATATTGGAATAACCAACATCAGTAAAATCATAGTTTTGAGCCATAACATCCAGGTAGCCGAACGTAAGACTTTCGCCATATAGTGACGGGCCTGCACACAGGGTGTACACCCCATTAAGGGCCTCTTTAAAACCCTGCTCGTTTTCAAACAGCTGATCCTGCTCAATTTGCGAGGTAGGCTTTACATCCAGAAACTTTTTACATGATGTAAAGGCCATCAGCACGGTTAGTATATATAAATATTTCTTCATTGCTGTATTTGTTAAAATGTAGCCTGTAATGAACATGTTAAACTGCGGGCAAACGGATAATCGATACCCCGCTCCACGCCCGCGCTTGCCGAACGGAAAATATCATTGGCCGTGAACGCTATCCTGAGCAGTTGCAGCCCGAGTCTTTTAGTCACTGCACGGTTCAAATCGTATGATAAATAAACCGACTTAAGCTCAACCAGGTTATCCTTTTGTACAAAGCGCGATGTGGCGTAAGTAGTGCCCAAATCGGCTATATTTTTGTAAAAGGAGATATCGCCAGGCTTTTTCCAGCGCTCTTCAAGGGCACGGCTGTCAACGTTAAACCGCGGATCGGCATTCTCTACCCTATCAACTAAAGTTTGGTTATACAACTGGCCACCAAACTGGTAGTGAAAATTAAAACTTAACAAAAACTGCTTGTAGGTAACATTGCCGCCAAAGTAACCTTCGGCCTTTGGTGTTATATCGCCCACGGGCTGGGTATCTTTTACATCGTAAACGTAAGTGAGCGTGCCATCCCTTTTAACGTAGATCTCCTTTCCTGTTTCCGGGTCAATCCCCATTGACTTTACGGCCCAGATAGTGTTTAATGATAAACCTTCCCGGTACCTGAGCAAAGGTGTACCCTGCAGGTTATTTTTGGTGTTGGCCTGCATGGTATCGACCATGTTGTTGTATGACTTTAAAGCATTGGAGATTTTAACAATTGTGTTTTTATTATGCGCCAGGTTGGCAGTAAGGTTAACATTAATATCCTTTGCCCGGTAAGCATTTACAGTTACGGCAAGCTCATAACCTTTATTGGTCATATCGCCCAGGTTGGCTTTGTAAGTTGTAAAACCGGTTGATGGGGCTATGTTAATATCATTAACCAGGCCATGTGTAAGCTTATAATAGTAATGCGGAATAAGGGTAACCTTGTCATTAAACAAACCCAGATCAAGCCCTACATCATAGTTATCGGTTTTTTGCCATTTCAAGCTTTCGTTACCATAATTATTTACGGTAGCACCTATGCCTGTTGAGTACCAATTGGCACTTTGATAACTATAGGTAGTTTTTGACAGGTACGCCGGAAAATCTACCGAACCAACCATACCTGCGGTTACGGTTAATTTCATCCTGTTAATAACCGGCGAAAGGTTTTTCATAAAATTCTCGCGGTGGATGTTCCAGCCCAAACCGCCCGAATAAAACGGCGCATACCTGCTATTTGAACCAAAAGCCGATGAACCATCAAGGCGGAATGTAGCATCAACCAGGTACCTGTTTTTGTACGAATAGTTGGTTGAGAAAAGCGTACCCACCAGCCTTGTCAGGGTAATATCCCCATTGGGGTGGCCATCGGGCTCGTAGCTGCGGGCAAAGCCTACATTGGTAAACTTATCATTTGAAAAGCCTCTTGCTACAAATGATTTAGCATCGTTTCTGTCTGATGTGATATTGGCGCCTAAAACCGCGTTAATGGCATGATCGCCCATTATTTTGTTGTAGCTAAGCCTGGCGTTACCATCAATATTGAGCATATTATTGCTGCCATAGGTGTAACTGCCACGGTTTTGAATTTCGCTGGCAGGGGTTAAATAAAATACGTTGCTATATGGCGAAATAAATTGATCGGCAGTAGCTTTATTATCAATCAGGCTAACCAGGCCTAAAAATCGTAAAGACGGCGTAATCCTCCAATCGATTGAAAGGTTATCCAAAACCTCAAGGTAAGCGTTCTTATCAAAATTACCCAGGCTGGCTTCATAAAGCGGGTTTAACACAGGTACGTTCTTAAACTGATCCTGCCCTTCGCCATGGGTGTCAACACGCCAGTTGGCAATTTCCCTGATCAGGTTACCGCTTGCATCGCTGATGGGATAATAAGGATTCATGCGTACATAGGTGCTAAAATCACCATATTTAGAGTTAGCAGCGTTAACCTGCGTAACCGTAAGCTCATTCTTAAAAAGCAAATTGCGCGTAGGGTTATAGTTAAACACCATACCACCACTGTACCGGGTACGACCCGAACCTTTCATTACCCCCGGAGTGTTCTGATAACGCAGATCAACACCATACCTGAATGTTGTATCGCCACCCTCGGCATATAAAGTATGCTTATGGCCAAAGGTGTTTTGCAGGGGCTGCGACAGCCAATAGGTATTTACACCGCTTACCACATTTTTAAGCCTACTATAATACATTTCATCAAGCTGATCTTGCGTATAGGCCGCCGAATTTCCTGTAACATATAAACCCGCCAGCTTTTCATATTCCAGCTTTTGCGATGCGTTAAGTACGTGATAATCGGTTAAATCGGGTGCGGTAACGGTTAGTTCATAGTTATAGGTAAGCTGTAATTTACCGGGCTTGGGCACTTTAGTGGTTATCACAATAACGCCGTTTGCAGCGCGCGAGCCATAAACCGCCGTAGCTGCAGCATCTTTTAAAATGGTGATACTGGCTATACGATTGATATCAAGGTCGGTTACTTTTTGCAGGGTTGCCTCAAAGCCGTCCAATATAAAAGCAGGTAAATTGTACGAGCTTGAAAGATTGTTGCGGTCAAGCACACCGCCGTTTAATGATGGTAGCGTGGTTGATCCCCTAACGTTAATTTTGGGCAACGCGTTAGGGTCCGAGCCTAAAAGATTATTTTGATCTATCCTGAAAGAGGGATCAAACGATGCCAAACTTTCAATTATATTATTAGGGTTAACGCGTTTAAGATCATCCCCCTTTATAGTGATGGCGCTACCCGTATAATTATCTCTTTTGATAACCTGGTAGCCGGTTACCACCACATCATTGATATTATTCATTTTTTGCCCAAGCTTTATTAGCATTGGTTTACCTGCAACTGCCTTAATTTCCTTTGTGTTGTAGCCTATATAGGTAAATACCAGCATATCACCTTCATCAACAGTTACTTTAAACTCACCGTTACCGTTGGTTTGCCCTAAAAAGGTTTTAGTTTTTTTAAGCGTGATGCTTACCCCCGGCAGGGTTGTTTTATTATTTGCGGAGTCGATAACTGTGCCGCTTATTTCTATCTTTTTTGCAGCTTCTGCCGGCCCCTCCTCGGGCACCTTATTCCTGATCACGATCGTTTTATTTACTATGGTATAGGTGAGTTCATAGTTTTTGAGCAGGATACCAAGAGCATCGGTTAAAGGCACATTCTTAAGCTCAACATTTTGAGTTTTGCCACCTGTATTTATTTTTTCGCTGTAAAAAAACAAATACCCGGTTTGCAGCTTTATATCCCTGAAAAGAACTTCAAGCGTGGCGTTCTTACGCGATATGGTTACCGTTTGCGAATAACTCGCAGCAGATAAGTGCAATGCGCCAATAAGCAGCAGGATAGTGGTGAGTTTCAATACTAATAAGAATTTGCACTTTACCCCCCGCATTGCGCATACGGCGTTGTAAAGAAAAGTTAATTTCATATTTTTGAATAAGATTGGGTTAATAAAATGCAGCCCAGGGCTTCGACATCTTGTGCTGCCTGACCTATTTTAAACCGGAAGCGGTGAGAGGCTTCCGGTTAATTTTTGGTCTGTTAATAGGAGATATGGCTGAGATTTATCGTAGTTGTTTATCCATCAAGCATTGTTTTAGTGATTAGCATTTAGTTTTGTTTAGTTGTTAGTATAAAGTTTAAGGTTAAATATTATTTACTGTACGATACCGTCACCGTTTTACCCTCCACCCTAAATTTCATGTTGTTAAGTTCCAGGATCTTGAAAACATCAGCCAGGTTGCTGCTTCTTGAAATTTCGCCGAAGAATTTTTCAGTCGGCATATCACCCTCATAAACCACATCGATATCATACCAGCGGCTTACCTGGCGCATTACCTCACGGATATCCTCATCTGCAAATGAGAATACGCCGTTTTTCCAGGCCACTTCCGCATCAAGATTTACTTGTTGCTTACTGATAACACCATTACCCTGACGGCTTATTACAGCCTGCTCACCGGGAACAATAAGCGTTGAGTTGGTTTCTGATATCACCTTCACCGAACCTTCCAGCAGCGTTGTTTTGACAACTGCTTCATCTGCATAAGCATTGATATTAAAATGCGTACCTAATACTTCAATAGTTTGCAATGCTGATTTTACTCTGAAAGGCATCGCTTTATTTTTAGTAACTTCAAAGTACCCTTCACCATTAAGTGTTACCACCCGCTCTGCTCCCTTAAAAACTGTTGGATAGCTTATTGAGGATGACGCGTTAAGCCATACGTTGGTACCATCGGGCAGGATCACTTTATATTGCCCCCCTTTGGGTGTGGCCACTGTATTTTGAACTGCCTGATCCTGTCCTGTCGCGTCGGCCTGATAAACTATCTGCCCGTCTGCAGTTTTGGTAATTTTCACACCAGCCTGTTTAGCTATCTGCCCCTTAGCGGCATCATCAAGCGATATGGTTGTGCCGTTAGCCAAAGTAAGCGTAGCCTTGTTTGTTCCCGGCACTATTCCCTTATAGTTATCTGCTGTGAAATTATTGGCCGTATGATTACCACGAATCAAAAAGTAAGCGCCAACCGAAATAAACAACATAATTGATGCCGCCACAGCGTACCTGATCCAGCCAGATCTTGAAGGCATGGTAATCGGCTTTTTTTCGAATTGCGCTATCCGCTCGTCAACGTTAGCTTTAATGGCATGTTTCAGATATAGATAGTCGGCCTCATTCTCGTCGGTAATCAGATCATCATTTAAATCAAACAGGTTATAATACGACTCCAGGAATTTAATTTCTTCCTGGGTAGCCTCACCAAGCCTGTATTTTGTTAGTATTTGTATAAAATATTGTTTGTTCGCCTCGTCCATTTACATCCTTTATATATACATGAGTCGGCAAAATGAAAATAGCCCATGTTAATTGAAAATATTTTTAATGTTTTATTTAAAAATAGCACATATTACCAATCAAACTGATAAAATTAAACCAACAAAGCTGCATTATTAATAAAAAAACAACATCAACTTTAGAGAAAAAACGTTTTATCAGCCCTTTTGATAAAAATAAAGCAACACATAAAATAAAAAAAGCGACTTGCGAAGCGTGGCAAGGGCCTTTCCCATTTGGTTACGGACTGTTTTTGGTGAGATTTGCAGCTGATCTGCAATTTGCTGGCTTGAGAGGCCTTCATTAAAGCGCAAATTGAATATAACACGCTGTTGGGGTGGCAAAGTATCTACAAGCTCGTTAAAAGCTTTTAAAAACTCATCATGGAGTACATTGGCATCGGCACGACCAAGGGGGCTTTCAATTTCCTGCACGGTATCCGGCAATGCCGCATAGCGCGATTCCTTCTCCATGTATTTGAAAACGCCGTTACGGGCGGCAACGAGCAAATAAGCCGATAGGTTTTCAATAGGCGATTTTGATCCGCGCACCCACAATTGCACAAATACATCCTGGGCAATATCCTGTGCCCGCTCAATATCATTAACCCGTTTGTATGCCGTGTTATAAACCTGTTTCCAATATTTGTTATACAACGCGTCGAAGGCAGGTTTGTAGCCTTCGCTGATAAGTTTCAGAAGTTCAGCATCGTCGGCTGATAAGTCAAGGGGGGCCATGTGTTATTTCAATTTCCTATAGCAATCAGGTTAATTACACAAACATCATGGTGGTTCAATGCTTCTTGTTTATGCGTCAAATCCAAATATAGAAATTATCTTATAAAATAGATTTTATAGATTGACATTGGTTGAAGAAATGATCTCGCTTCGCCAGGACGCTATAAAATCAGCTAATTATATCATCTACTCCCCTGCCAAAAGCCTTGTAATGTCATACAATTATAAAAGAATTAAATTAAAACATCAGATGTTTAAATAAACATCATACATTTGTACAGTTTAATAGCTTAACATGGCAGAGAAACTTAGTAATAAAATTATCCGGCTTATCAAAAACGATATTGTTGCCGGAAAATGGAACGAAGGCGATAAGATGCCTTCGGAGTTTGAATTGATGGATTTATATAATGTTGGCCGTTCAACAGTACGCGAAGCCATCAAATCACTCGCAGATGCAGGCGTGCTACGCGTACAGCAGGGATCAGGAACATTTGTAAACGCAATATCAGATTCAGACAATATTGACCAGCGATTAAAACTTGCCGCCTTTGATGAGATCAATGCAGTGCGCCAGATGCTTGAACTGGAAATTGTTACCCTTGCTTCAAAACACCGTACTGAAAATAACCTCCAGGAAATTAAACTCAGGTTGCAACAGCGTAAGGATGCGATAATGGCCGGGCAGCGCTTAGCCTGTATCGATGCCGATTTATCTTTTCACTCCGCAGTGGCAAAGGCATCATCAAACAGCGTATTGGCCGATCTGTACCATAGTTTCACGGTAATCATCCGCGATTTTTTTGAAAAACGCGAAAAACAGGGCGTAAACCATTTTGCGATGAGCCACCATTTACATGAGGCACTTTATAACGCTATAGCAAAAGGCGATGCCGAAGTCGCACGACAGATTACCACCGAAATTTTAAAAAACAATTATTAAATCATGACCATTTTAACTTTCACCATCATACTATTGGTCGGCGCCTATCTGGCCGGCCTTGTAGGTTCATTAACCGGCCTCGGCGGCGGGGTAGTTGTTATCCCTTTGTTAACCCTGGTTTTCCATGTGGATATTCGCTACGCCATTGGCGCAGCCCTGCTGGCTTCTATCGCCAACTCATCAGGCGCAGCAAGCGCGTATGTAAAGGAAGGCATCACCAATATCCGCTTAGGCATGTTCCTGGAAATTGCTACCACCGTTGGGGCAGTCATAGGCGCTTTACTTGCTGTTTACACTCCTACTAATACTATCGCAATACTTTTTGGTTGCATCCTGCTTTTTTCGGCAGCTATGACTTTGAGAAAGAAAAATCAAGTTGCGCTTACAGAAGGGAGCAAAACATCGGAATTTTTGAAGCTTAACGGCAGTTACCCAACCCCGGCAGGGCCGGTTGACTACAAACTTAAAAATGTAGGGGCCGGATTTTCTATCATGACCTTAGCCGGTATACTTTCGGGCTTGCTGGGCATAGGCTCAGGGGCACTCAAGGTACTGGCCATGGATTCAACCATGCACATACCATTTAAAGTAAGCACTACCACAAGTAATTTCATGATTGGCGTTACTGCCGCAGCCAGCGCGGTGGTTTACCTGCAACGGGGCTATATGGACCCGGCAATCGCCTTTCCGGTTGTACTGGGCGTATTAGGAGGGGCATTTACCGGAGCCAGATTACTTAAAAAACTTGATCCGAAAGTGCTGCGCTATATTTTTTGTGCAGCTATAGTTTTTGTAGCTGCCGAAATGATGTATAACGGATTTCAACACAAATTTTAATTGAAAATATATGAACGCAAATAACAATGGCAAAAACCTGAGCGACCGCGATATTGAGCTCCTTGTAGGGCGATTGCTACGTACCGGTGTAATAACTGCAAGCTGTATAGTACTGCTCGGGGGCATCTTATTCCTCATTCAGCATGGTTCGGCACCCATGCCTTCTTATCATCACTTTAACGGCGAGGACAGCAGTTTCACCACTTTTGGTGGCATTATTTCAAGCACACTGCAGTTCAATGCAAAAGGCATTGTGCAATTTGGCGTAATGGTGCTTATTGCCACGCCGGTTTTGCGGATAGCATTGTCGCTATTAGGTTTTGCATTAGAAAAAGATAAGCTTTATGTGATTATTACCACAATAGTACTTTGCGTAATGCTATTCAGTACTATAGGTGGCTTGAAATTATAAAACGGCCCAAAGCAGAGGTGATAGCTGCTTTAAAGCTCACCTCTGTCAATAAAATCAGACAACCTGCGTAAAGCTGACTCACTCTGTTCTCAAATTTTTTACCGGGTTAGTAATAGCCGCTTTGACTGATTGAAAGCTTATAGTGATCAGGGCGATGAGTATCACTAATATGGCACCTGACGCAAATAGCCACCAGTTAAGTGCTATCCGGTAGGGATAATACTGCAGCCACTTGCTTGTCGCTATCCACGCAAACGGGATGGATATAGCGAGTGCGATCAGGATAAGTTTTAAGAAACCAGCCGATAAAAGTATAACGATCCTGTCTGCCGAAGCGCCGAGTATTTTGCGTACGCCGATCTCTTTAACACGTTTTTCAACGGCTAAAACGGATAGCCCGAATAAACCAATGCACGAGATAAAAATGGTTAACGCAGCACTAAACAAAATAATGCCTTTCCACCTGGCTTCGGCGGTATAACTCTGCTGGTTCTGGTCTTGTTTAAAATTGTAACTAAACGGACTTAGCGGAAAGATCTCTTTAAATATTTTAGAAATGTGTTGCAGGCTTGCTATTTCGGTACCGGGCCTGATCCTGATGTACATCATTCCATAATTATTTGCAGGGTTAGCGGTAAAAAATTGGGGAAGGATCTTTTCTGTTAAAGGCCGGTAATGATAGTCTTTTACTACGCCTATAACCTGGTAGGTTTCGTTTTCAAAGCTTGATATTTGCTGTCCTATGGCCTGCTTCCACCCTGCCTGTTGCACAAATGCTTCGTTCACCAGTACAGAACGTGTGCGATCTGAGGAGTATTCGGCAGAAAAGTTCCGGCCTGCCAGTAATGGTATTTTAAGGAGCGGCACGTAAGCTGCATCAACCGTTTCAACAGACACATTGATCGACTGGTCGCCGTTTACTTTCACTGTGTTATTATTGTAACCGCCGTTCCGGGGTGCCACATCAATAATATCCGGATCCTTTATCAACTCCTGTCTGAACAAAGCAGCCTGATCGGCGCTTAACGGCATTTGATCAATAGTTATCAAATGACTGTCGTCGTAACCCAGCTTTTGAGTCGTCAGATAATCGAACTGGCGATAAATAGCCATAGCACCAATAATTAAAAACGATGCCAGTGCAAACTGAAAGATAACAAGTGCTTTCTGCAGGCCATTTTTTCCGGCCAGGTTAAACCGACTGTACAATGTTTCAACAGGCCGGTAGCCAGATAAAATCATTGACGGATAAGCGCCGGCCAATAAGCCGGTGACTATAAAAAGTACGATATAATCAATGATCAGTTTCGGGCTAAATAAGTAAGAAAGCGATAAGGCTTTATTGGCCAGACTGTTGAAGAAAGGCAATACGATAACGACAATTGCAAAGGCGAAGATGAAAGCGATGAAACAAAGCACAAAGGACTCGCTTAAGAATTGAAACCGCAACTGCCGGCTTGTACCCCCAATCACCTTACGGATGCCAATCTCCTTCGCCCTTTTTACAGAGCGTGCCACCGTTAGGTTAATGAAATTGATACAGGCAATCAGCAGGACAAAAACGGCTATAGCCGAAAGGATATACGAAAATTCGGGATTGCTTTTATCACTCAATATCTCATCTTCGTTGGGGATGATCTTACCGAGATGGATCCCAGTTAGCGGCTCCAGCATATACGACTGGCCAATATGCTGAACATGATATTTGTTTTTGATCTCGCTAATGGCCTTACTGGCATCTGATTCAAATACCTGGTTCATTTTATCCTGAACTGCTTTGATATTGGCACCGGGCGAAAGCACCACAAAAGTACTTAAAAAGGAGTTGAACCAATTACCGTTGTTGCTTTCATCTGCCGCCGAAACGCTCAACCGGAGCAGCACCTGGAATTTAATGGATGAATTCTCCGGGCAATTTCTGGCGACTCCGGTGATCATAAAAGGTTTAAAATCACCATCGTTTTTTACAGAGATGATCTTGCCCAGGGCATCCGCGCTGCCAAAATATTTTTTAGCGATATCTTCTGTAATTACTGCCGAATTAGGTTCAATTAATGCAGATCTGGCATCGCCGGTAAGTAGCGGAAAATTAAATACTGACAAGAAGTTTGCATCGACCAGGCAAATAGCCTGCGACCGAATGTCGGTTCCTGTTTTGATATCCGCCTGCGATGGCTGAAACCGGACGAAGCTTTGTATTTCGGGAATCTTGGCGGTAAAACGAGGTCCGGGAAAATAGCCTGTATAACTGCCATTATTAATACTTCCATCATCCCTTTTCATTTGCTTATCTATCCGGTAGATCTGGCCGGCGTTCTGATGAAAACGATCGAAGCTTACCTCGTCCTGAACATAAAGCAGGATCAGCATAGCACAGGCGAGACCAATGCTCAGCCCTGCAATGTTAATGAAAGAATATACCTTACTATGCAGCAGGTTTCTGATTGCCGTTTTGAAATAATTCCTGAACATATAATTGCGTTTTAATGTGTTACCTGTCCAAGTAGACAGTGTTTCCTGACGCAATATTACAGGCCGAATTCCTGGCGGGATAGCCAATTTATGAGTTGGCCACTCTTTTTCCAGGCTCTTTTTATATTCGGCAGGTGTTTTACCGGTCATTTCCTTGAAAACACGATTGAACGTTCTTTGAGAGTTAAACCCGGATTCATAAGCGATACCCAGCAACGTGAAATGATTATAACTCGGGTCCTGCATTTTACGGGCTATTTCCCGAACGCGGAGTTCATTAATAAAATCGTTGAAGCTCCTGTTCAATCCTGTATTGATAATGCGGGATAAATCATGTGGATGCACATTCAATTTCACGGCCAGGGAGCTCAGGGTTAATTCAGCGTCCGCATATAGACGATTGGCAACAACGGTCTCTTTCAGCCGCCTGCCCTTCTCCCTCACATCCGAACGATATGCTAAAGATGCTGCTGGTTGGCCATTACTATCTGGTTGCAATATCGTGCCGGCCGCCACACCAAACAACACATAAGTAACAGCGAAAGAGAAAAGATCATTAAAGAACCAGCACAGGCAGAGCAAAGCCAGCAGAATGTGAACTTTTTTCAGCCGCCTGAAAGTAAAACGCGGTTTATCCATCAGTACTGGCTTCAGGCGGCTATAAAAACCCTGGATCAAACGGTATGATAAATAAAGATAGCTTATGTTCGAGATCAAGGCCAGCCATGGCAATGCAATCAAACAGGCAGCCGGCAGGGGCCAGAAATGCATGCTATCCCGCCAGCGAAATTGCCTGTCGGGACCTGTTTGCCGGCGAACAAAAAAATACCATAAAGGCCCCACCAGTGGTAAGCAGAACGCTATAAGGCCTCCAACCTTTAATATAATGGCAACTATAGCCAAACTCAAAAACAGGTTTGCCCATTGGTCTCCCCGTTTTGAAAGCAGTAAAAGAACCACAAGCGGTATTCCTGAAAACAAGGTTCCGAGAGATGCCAGTTCGTAAAAGCCAATATGAAAGGTTATAAATTCCAAGTGAATAAGACCGAGACAACCATCATTCCAAAGTTACAAACAACTCACTAACAATAAATTACATTAAAAAAGCCTCAGTAAAAGCGTACCGAAAGCGGACGGTATGATGTACGGTTTCAAAAAGAACCCTCCCTGGAATTAATCTCAACTATAAGACTATACTGCTTTTGACATCGTTCAGTATCGCTTTCCTAAAAAGAGCCTATAAAATATTGAGCACATCGTCCTTTCCCATTCAACTAAAGTTTTGAAGTCGGGTCATAACGTGTTAAATTAGTTCAGTCTTTAATTCGCGTTTCCCATGTCAACTTTAACCGCAACATAAACGTAGAATCAGATTCTGAATCAATCGCCTCACAACTCTATAATTTAAATATTACAAATGAAACTAAAGCTAAATCATTTAAAGGCAGAAAAAACCTGGCATCAATTACACAAGGAATCATTAGATTTTGGTCAGCGATTAGCCGACTCAGTTGCGACAGGCATGGGTTCATGGCGCTTTATCATTATCCAGACTATTATTGTAGCCCTTTGGATGATCTTGAATGCCGTTGCATATATCTATCATTGGGACCCATATCCTTATATATTACTAAACCTTCTTTTTTCAACACAGGCGGCCTATGCTGCACCCATCATCATGATGGCACAAAACCGTCAGAACGAACGCGACAGGGCACAGGCCGACGCTGACTATAAGACAAACTGCGATGCTAAAGAAGAAATTGAGGCATTAACAAAAAAACTAAACTCCATTGAAGTTGATAAGCTGGACCGCATATTGGAACTTCTTGAAAAGATGGAAAATAAGAAGTAGTGCCCGTAACGAGCCTGCCAAAATTTTCAGCAAGGAAAGAAAAGATTTTAAGCAGACTTATGCTCTTTATTCAAACACAAGCAAATACGTCAAATTCCGTGGAATAGCCTGTTCAAGATTCCCGGAATTTCTAACCATTACCTTCTTGTATTGAAATCTTTCTGATACTCCCCTCCTTTTATTGTCCCATTTTTTCTGGGCCTAAAAACTTCCCACCAGATTGGTGAATAGACCACAAGTGTTCAGAGGATAAAATTACATCTTAAAAAAAGGATGTCATTGCGAGCGTAGCGCGACAATCTCGTAGCTATACGGGGCGAACAAACATTAGCTACGAGATTGCTTCGTCGTGCCTCCTCGCAATGACATGGCATTTTAAACCAGCTTCATTACCAACGGAAATTTAAAGCGCGAATTACAATGTTTTAACTAAAAATGTAATTCTTACATTTTATGACAGATTTTTAATGCGCTAAGAAGATTTTTTAGCGCTTTATTGAAATTTAGCAGGCCCGTTTCAATGATAAAATATCAAAAAAGACAAACATTCTGCCAATTTTGTTAACATTTTTTCAATTGTGATCGATTGTTATTGCCTGAAATAGCAAAAATTTAATATTTCATCAATATCTCTTGGTAAAACGTTTTTGTTAATTATATTTGTTAAAACCAGTTATAAAAATACGTTTACCACTTAATCGTTTAAGCCACCTGACCTGCTTTTTTCGAGATTTACGTAACAAATATATTAACCAATATCACTGACATGAAAAACCTGATTTACCTGTACCTCGTCCTTCAGAAACCAATCATCTGACAAGGCAAAAATCTCTTGCCGAGATTTTAGGCATCAAAGACTTTTATTAATTAACCTAATCACCAAAAGTGAAAAGAACGCTTAGGCATTGCCTTTTTGATGGCAAACCTGAGGGGGCATAACTATGCGCCGCTGTCGAGAGTATTCCTGCAGACTACTCCTGACTTCTTGTTCTTTTCACTTGAAAATCAACACTATGGAAAAAGAATTACACGCTACTTAATGTAAGGGCGCATGTTATCTGCATAACTCTTTTGCAGGCATAGCAACACATGGCCGTTAAATCAAAATTTTATTTCACAAACTAAAAGATCCATTCATTATGCGATACTTATGGCTGTGCTTTGTGGTTTTCGCAGCAATTACCACGAATGCACTTACGGGCTTAGCTAAGGGGAATGAGGGTAAAAAAAGCAAAGTAAAACGTCCTTTTTATGGTAAGACTTATGTCCGTCGGGATACAACGGCAAAAGACTCATTATTAAAAGATAGTATAAATATTATTATCAGGCATACCTTATATAATAAGCTTGCAGATAGTGTTACCAAAAAGCCCTATGACCTATCCAAATTCCCGGCTGTTTCCCTTCAACAACTGTTAAAAGGGCAATTTGCGGGGCTTTATGTGCAGGAACCTTCGGGCGAACCCGGCAGCGTTCAAAATATGTTTATAAGGGGTGTGCCTATGCCGCTTCTTTCGCCGAGGGATGTTTACCAATCGCAGCCACTGGTTGTGCTGGATGGTATTCCACTGGTAACAGAACACCCTTTTGCATTTGACATACAACTGTATGACTACAACAGGATGGGTACTGCCACCAACCCGTTTGCTGCTATCGATATGAATAATATCGCCTCGGTCGAGGTATTAAAAGATCTGTCGGCTACAGCAATTTATGGGCCCCGTGCGGTTAATGGCGTTATCGTGTTAACCTCTAAAACCCCGGTGGCTGCTAAAAGCATCACCTTTGATTCGTATATAGGCTTAGCGCAGCGCCCTCATGTAACTACCATAAACGGCAAGTATGAAAACGCTTTCAGACAGCGCTTTTATGACCTGTATACCACCAATGGCAGGTACTCAGATGATGAGAACTACCCTATCTACCTGAGCGACTCATTGAACAATGTTTATAGCGGAAAATCTGATTGGAGCGATCTTTACTATCGTAACGCGGTAGTTTACGGTATAAACTTTGGCATCTCCGGTGGCACTGATCGTGCTAACTTCCGTTTTTCGTTGGGGGATCTGAAGAACAATGGCATTGCTGATGGAACTGTGCTAAACCGTTATAGCGCCATGTTCAATATCAATATGAAGCCGCTCAAATGGTTGCTTTTCTCGACTATGGTAAATGCCAACCGACTGGACAGGCAACGAAACAAATATCTCCGGGACAGATTTTCCCAGATCAATTACTTCCCCGATCTCAGTGCTCCGCTGCCACCCAACAAAGAATATTATGCCGATTATCTGGCACAATACAAAAAGGGCTTTGATAACAACAAGACAAATATTGTTGATGGTTATGCCAAAATAGGCCTCGATCTTGGAAAATTTAAATTCACTACCACCTTTAATGTAGATTATAATGAAGGTTACCGTGACGTGTTTTATGCGCGTACCCTTTTGCAGGGCAACAGTTATGCTTCCAATTACTTTGGGTTTAGCCAAAGAATAATGGCAGATAACAGGGCAACTTATGATCTGACAATCAACAAGGTAAACGATTTCCATTTTGAGCTGGGGCAATCAACGCAATGGGATATTTACAAGTACAGCAATGCCTATGCGTACAAAGGCGTAAACGACTACATTAAGATAGACCTCCTGGATTCAAACCCGAAAAATCCTGACGGGTCTGACAATCCTAACTATCTTAATCCTACGGCATTTCCGCGCGAGTTAACCTTCCGTTTTCTGGATAAGATCAAGCATAACCTGGTTTCGTTTTATGCAAAAACCGACTATTCGTTCAAACAAAAATATTTCCTTTCTGCAACCGTGCGTGCCGATGGCTCATCAAACGCTCAGCCTACCAGCCGATGGTTCTATTCGCCTGTGGTATCTGCAGCCTGGAATATTAAGAAAGAGTTATTAGCCAACAACACTATCATCAACGATCTTATTTTACGTGCAAGCGCGGGCAGAATAGGCCGCCTTAACGCGTTTGATAATTACGCACAGGGGCCTCAATACACAGCTTCTGTAGGTTATACCGGTAACTTAACTGTACCCGGATATAACGCGTTTGGCGTGCTTACCCGGCCCTACTCTACCGGCTGGATTGGTTATGGTATACCATGGTCATATTCCAATCAGCTTAACATAGGAACCGATGCCGGCTTCCTTAATAACCGCCTGCACCTTTCGGTTGACTGGTACCTGAAACAGGAAAAGAATTTGCTGATAGGTATCCCGGCCTTTGCCGAGTACGGTTATAAACAGTCTATCGAGAGCGGTATGGCTGTAAATAATACCGGTGTAGATGTATCTGTATCTGCCAATATCATCCAGAATACAAAATTTGGCTGGTCTTCATCCCTAAACCTAAATCATAATATCAATAAGCTAAAAGCTTTGCCAAGAGGCTTAAACCAGATCACCATTGATAACAAGCTTTTAAAGGTTGGCAGCCCGGTTGATCAGTATTGGTTGCTGATAAACGATGGCATTTATAAATCAGAAAGTGAGATACCTGTTGTAAACGGGCAGCCGCTCAAATACAATGGCATTGCCATGCATGCCGGCGATCCAAAATGGCGGGATATCAATGGCGACAACGTAATTGATAATAATGATAAGGTATTAAAAGGCCATTCGTTACCTAAAATATCAGGTGGATACGATAACAATTTCAGGTACGGCAACTGGAATTTAAATATCAACCTGTATTTCAATCTCGGGCGCGACCTTATACACCAGGAAATGGCCAACCGGTTTGATTTTATTAACCGCGAAGGCAACAGCGATGTAAATTCTGTTAAAGAGATCACCTTTTGGGAAAAACGCGGCGACTATAGCAAATATCCCCTTTATAACCCCTGGAGTACAGTTATCCCTTACCGTGTAGATCAGGACCTGTTTCTTGAAAATGCTTCATTCCTGAAATTAAGAACAGTTTCTATCGGGTATGATCTCACCAAAGCCATGCGCTTAAAGAAAATCAAGCTAACCCGATTCTACGTGTACGCCACTGCAAATAATGTGTTCACCATAACGCCTTACACAGGCCAGGATCCCGAATTGGTGAACTATGATGGTTACGACACCGGCTATGGCCTGCCCATACCAAGAACATACACGCTGGGTGTAAAAATGGAATTATGATATGAAAAACGATCACAAAAATCATGTTGTAAAAATGAAAAAGACATTATGTATCGTCCTGATCCTGTTTACTGCAGCAATTACAAGCTGTAATAAAACACTGGATATTGATTCGACGAGGGTTGTGGGCGAAAAAAATATGTGGAATAAGCTTGAAGATGCCCGTGCAGGCTTATTAGGTGTTTATGCACTTACACGTGCCGGCTTATCCGATAACGATGGTCACTGGCTTTATGGCGATGTACGTACCGGCGAATTTATTAGTCCCAACCGTCAGGACCTGAAAGCAATTTCAACCAATCAGCTCAACGCCTCATACCCAACTGTTGATGCTTTGTCGGACTGGACAAGGTTTTACGCTATCATTAATGCTGCAAACATTTTTCTTGAGCGCATTGGTGATGTAAAAGCAGCCGATAAGCGCTATACAGAAAATTATTTGATAGTTGATGTTGCCCAGGTTCGTTTTTTAAGGGCCTTTACCTATTTCTATATGGTAAGGATCTGGGGAGATGTGCCATTCATCACTGCATCGCACGATGGTAAGTTTGAAAATCAGGCCCGCGAAAGCGGCAGCAAAATATTAGTATGGGCACAGCAGGAAATGCTTAAGGCCGCTGCAGATCTGCCGTTTGTATACAGCAATAACGATGTACAGCAGCCCGGCAATTATTATAATGAAGATGCTACCCGCTGGGGCGGAGCTTTAGCTACAAAAAACTCGGCATACGCGGTGCTGGCCCATTTAGCGGCATGGCAGGGCAACTATACCGATGTTGCTACCTACGCCAAGTTTGTTGAAGATAATTATGGCAAAAGCGGTATCAATTTTCAAAGCACAGAAGATTTGACCAAGTCAAACGGATTCTTTTTTAATAAGAACACCAGCCAGATGTTTGGCTTTAACTCTGATTGGGGGCATGTTGATGGTTCGGTAACGGGCCATCTCGAGGAGTTAACCCTGGCCGAACCTGTGGTGAATAAAAAAGTGCCTGACATTTATATGCCCAAGGATACCATCCTTAAAATATTTGATATGCCTAAAGACGAACGCTTTAGCATAGATACGCTTGGCCAGCCCCGTACCGAGCGATACTTCACCAATATTAACGGCAAGTACCCCATTTTCAGCAAAGTGAAAGTAATACTGGGGGGCGTTTCTGATCCCACATTCCGGTACTTCACCAGCGCCCTGATTTTTACAAGGATAGAAGATGTCGTATTACTCCGGGCCGAAGCGCTGGCTGTTTTAGGAGATGTGAACGGTGCAGTAAATGAAGTGTTTAATATCATGACCCGCCGGGGGATGACAGATCTTACGATAGACAGCAACCAGGATATTATCGATGTGATATTCAAAGAGCGGCACCGCGAGCTTATGGGCGAGGGACACCGCTGGTATGATCTGGTACGATACAACAAGATCAAGCAAAACAACCCGGCATTCCTCAAACTCATCAATTCAGGGGGAATTTACTGGCCTGTATCACGCAAACTCATCGCACAAAATAACCTGCTAACTCAAAACCCATTTTGGAAATAAACTGACCATATATGAAAAAGTTGATAAAATATATGAGTGCCTTAACGCCGGTGTTGATTGCAGCCCTGTTGCAAACCTCTTGCAAAAAGGATGGCGGTTATCATGACGCTACAGGCACCAACTCAAAATTTGCGGGGAATACTTATGAGTATTTGAAAAGCAAGCCCGGTGTATATGATTCATTACTGGCGGTAATAAACCGGATGGGTCTGCAACAAACGCTTATGGATAGTAACGTTACCCTTTTTGCGGTTACCAACCCAAGCTTTCAACTGGCAATCAGAAACCTGAATACACTAAGGAGACAAAGCGACAAAGACCCTTTGTTTTTGGCAAAGGTTGATGGCGTGCAGCTGGACACCATGGTTTCGTACTACATTATCAGGGGTAACCGTACTACTGATTCCCTACTGCTGCAGGACGGCCTTGACCTTTCCAGCGTACGTTTCGGATACCCTATGCATGGCAAGGTTTCCAAGATCTCGGCTTCCGGGCTTACAGGCGGTGGCCCCGATGTTATTGAATTTAGCAATACTAAACGCAGCAAGTTTATCAGAAACTGGGCAACCACTACAACAGGTTCTAATAATATCAGCACCAAAAACGGCATTGTTCATGTGCTAAGCCCCGATCACATTTTTGGTTTTGATGAATTTGTATCGCGCTTAACTTTTGTTCCGCCACCGCCCAATCTCATGACCCTGATAGGTGGTAAGCTTACCGTTTTAAGGGATAACAACGGCGGTCCGGATAATGGCGAAGGCTCTAAAAAAGTAATAGACGGCGACGACCATACTAAGTTCCTGGCCGACCTCCAGGGACGCCTGTGGATGCAGTTTGAGCTAAATGAACCCGCCGTATCAGGGGTTTACACCCTCACATCTGCCAATGACGCGCCTGAGCGCGACCCAAGGGCATGGACCTACGAAGGCTCAAATGACGGCAAAACCTGGACAGAGTTAGATAGACGGAGCAACTTCTTCTTTGAAGAACGATACCAGACCAAAGTTTTCAGATGCCCCAATACCACAGCTTATAAATTCTACAGGGTAGATATTTCTGAGCTGCGCGATGGCGGCCTTTTCCAACTGGCCGAGTGGACCATCAATAAAGTAAAGTAAGGTATGGAAGATCAAAATATCAATGCATTAAAAAAACGAAAAGAGATGCAAACATTCATAAAAATGGGATCTGTAGCGCTGCTGTTTGCTGCAATCGCGCTCAGTAGTTGCAAAAAGATGTACGGCATTCCGGATGAAAAAGATTATCTGAGTTCGAATGTAAATTACAGCAATAAAGTTTTTGAACCGATTTTAGGCCGAACCACTTTAATGGGCGGGTTTAATGGCGATAATTCAACCCAGCCGCTAAAGTTTGAGATCATCAACGCGCGTTTTGGTGATGGCCGGCCGGTAACCGATCTTTTTCAAAAAAGGCCAACCTACGTATGGACAGCGCCCTACAACGGGCTTGAAAAGAGCCTGGCCGAAATAGAGGCAAAACGTAAACTGGAAGATCACCCCTTATTTGAAGTGCGCTCATCTGGCGAGTTCATCATGTGGGCCTCTTCCAGCAATGACCTGATCAAGCCGAGACCGTCTGACAGTACCAATTTCCCGCAGGATACGCGTTATTTCGACATAAAAATAACCAATACGGGCGGAAGCACCATAATTCGTGACCTGCAGGTACGGCCATTCCGCGAACGCCCTTATGAGCCTTCTGACGACTTTAACATTTATTCGGGCGGACCTGCGCCTCACCCGAAAACGCCATATAACCCGGCCAGCCGTAACTATATCAGGCCATTTTTAAATGGAGTAATTGGTGACGCAACTGACATTCCGCTGCAGAGTAATGACGATAAAAAAGATGTGGTGGTTTATATCCGTCCGTTTACCGGCGGTACCGGAAACTCGTTAAGGTTTAAATTTTTGAACAAGGATTCGGTAGAGATGAACCCGGCTTTGCTTAACGAAACAGCCTGGGACAAAATAGTACATGGCTTTAACATGCAAAAAACTGCCACCTATGTACAATATGATGTTGCCTATCCCATCCCTTTAGTGGAGGTATCAACTGCTTATGCCCCCGGCGGAACCAGGGACCATGCCGAATTCAAATATTCGCGAATTGGTTTTGGCGGCGGCCGCACAGTGGCAAGTTTCGGGATAGATTTCGCCATATATAAAAAAGGCGACTGGGAGATAGTGTTCCATTTTTTGAAGGACAATCCAAAGTTTAAAGACGAATAACCGATTTAAAACTTATCACGATGAGAAAACACATACTATTTTATATAGTGCTTGTTGTTTGCACAATCTTCTGCTGCACAGAGGTTGATGCACAGGCACAAAATATAACGGTTACCGGTACGGTGGTTGAAAAGGCAACCAATAAAATTTTGCCCGGCGTAAATATTTATATGGGCAGTAAAGGCTTAACGCAAACCGATTATAAAGGAAAGTTTACCATTAGCGTACCAGCTAACAGCACACTTACTTTCACCTTTGTTGGTTTTGTTACGGAAAAAGTAAAGCTTGAACCCGGACAAAAAAATATAACTGTAACGTTAACCGAGGATAAGAAAGGGCTTAATGAGGTAATCATTGTAGCCTACCAGAACAGGAATAAAGAATCAACCCCGGGTGCCTCTGTTACTATAACAGCCAAAGATATCCAGGACGTACCAACATCAAACGTTGAAAGCTTGCTGCAAGGTAAAGTAGCCGGCTTAAATATTCAAAATAATACCGGTGCACCAGGTTTCAGGGGCTCGGTTCAGGTACGTGGTTTATCAACCCTTAGTGTATCCGGCAGCGGCAGCGAATCATTCCTGCAACCTACATCTCCGCTGTATATTATTGATGGGGTACCGCTGGATGCGGATAAGGCGGCTGAGTTTGGTTTTCAAACGCAGGGGCCGGGTGTGAGTCCTTTATCATTGATACCGGTAGAGGATATCCAGAGCATACAGATCATGAAGGATGCCCAGGCCACCTCTATGTACGGGTCAAGAGGTGCTTATGGTGTAATCATCATCACCACCAAACGCGGAAACTCCAAAGTACCACGGGTACGTTATACCGGTAACTTCTTTGTTAACGCTACCCCACAACTACGTGCAACAATTGGAGGTAATGCCGAACGCAGGGCAAAAATCCAGCAAATATTATCAAACGCTACCGTTATTGATGAGCTTAGAAAATTAGGACAAACCGGCTTCCTGGCCGATAGTTTGAACGCCTATTGGAACAACTCAACAAACTGGCAGTCCATTTTTTATGGCACAACACATAACCAGAGCCACAACGTAGCCCTGGATGGTGGCAACGATCGCTTTAACTATAAAGTGAACATGGGCTACTATTCGGAAAAAGGGGTTATCAAAAACACCGGTTTCGACAGGTATAACCTGAACATGAACATGGAGTTTAAACCCAATGACAAATTCAGGTTCTTCGGCTCATTATTCGGCTCATTAGGAAGTCAGGCCAAGGGTAACGGTGTGGGCTTGCTACAACAGGGCGTGGCGCAAAATGGCCAGGCTTCTACCCTGCTGCCGCCTCCGTCCTTTTATCTTTCGCCCGATGGTGTAACATCGGCCCTGCAAACTCAAAACAGCAACAGCACAAGGAACATCCGTACCAATATTGATGGCCGTTATGAGTTTATTCGGGGGTTGGCGCTATCCTCAAGCATCAGTTACGATTATACATCGGATGCAGAATCAACATTTACACCGGCAGCTGCAAATGCCCAGTTTGCACAGATGTATGATTATGAGGGGCGCAACTTTACATTATACAACCGTAACGCGCTTACTTACGCTAAAACATTCAGCGCCGATCATACCATATTCATTAATACCTTTAATGAGATATATAAGCAAGGCGGCCAGAGCGGTATCATCCGCCAAAGCCGTATCCCAAATGATCAGTTACAGGGGCCGGTTGGGTCCGACTCCTATAATTCAAGAGGCGGTGGCGTATTATCAAACTTTAAAAATGCTACTATCGCGTCGTTTGCAGGTTCCTTTAACTACGATTATAAAAAGAAGTACGTACTGGAGCTATCTTACCGCTTGGATGGTACATCCTCAAACGGCCTGGAGAATCCGTATTCCAAAAACCCTGCAGCCGGTTTAAGGTGGAATTACTACAAGGAAAACTGGTTTAAAAACTGGGATTGGCTCACTTCAGGTGGGTTAAGATTAACCTGGGGCCAGAATATCGTGCCAACCGGCAGTTTGCAAAGTATCTATGGTTTGTACAACCTGAATGGCAATTTTAATAACAATCCAACTATCGGCATTAATTATGAGTTTGTACCTAATCCTGCGCTAAAGCCAACTACAACAACGCAATATAACCTTGGGTTTGACATGACGATTTTGCAAGGTAAGGTTGACCTGAGTTTTGATACTTATTACAAAAAGGTTGATAATTTATTGTTTGACAGGTTTTTACCTAATAGTACAGGCTTTCAGAAAAAATCAAGTAATGATGTATCCATTGCCGATTACGGGTATGAGCTGATGGTAACCGTAAGGCCGCTAACTGCTAAGGATTTTAACTGGACGGTATCATTTAATGGCGCCATTAATCGCGATTACCTGCTGAGGTTACCAGCCGAATACAACGGACAATACATCAAATTTGATTATAACAACTACCAGCACATTGTTTTCAGGGTGGGTAAAAATACCTTGTCTAACTATCTGCTGGTTAACCAGGGTGTTTATCCAACAGATGCTAATGTGCCTGTAGATCCGGTAACAGGTAAAAAATATCAAACCAATGGGCTTGCCTTCAAAGGCGGTGACCCGATTTTTAAAGACGTGAACGGCGACTATATCCTTGACGACCGGGATTATGAAATAACCGGCAACTCACAACCTTTAATTACGGGTGGTGTATCTACAAATATAAACTACAAGAATTTCGGATTAAATATTTATGCCAGTTATACAGCCAAGAGAACAATATTGAATAATGCACTGTCAGACAGGTTGTCAATCATGAAGGATCCTTATGCCCTACTGGCCGCGGTTCCATTGGATGACATGGACATTTGGCGAAAACCGGGTGACCATGCCAAGTATCCTAATCCCTATTCGTTTTCAAGGTTTAACCAGATAAGGCCGCTTCGCTCCGATCAGAGTTTATGGCAGGAAGAAGGGTCATACCTCAAGATCAACACGGTTACGCTATCCTACATGTTTGACCGGAAATTTGTACGGCGCTTTGGGTTTAACAACGTAAGGGTTTATTTCTCAACCAATAACCTGATCACATTTTCAGGATATAATGGTCCCAACCCCGAAAACGTAACCTCCCTGGGCCGCGATATATCAAGCGGATACCCGGTACCACGTACTTACAACTTAGGTTTAAATATTGAACTCAATACAAGTAAATAAAACTCAAGATCATGAAAAAAAGTGTTATATACATTTTAGCAGCGGCAGCAAGCTTGTGTTTACCATCCTGTAAAAAGTTTCTGAATGTACAACCCATTGATAAACTAACAGGGAATAACTTTTACCAATCGAAAGATGACGTTGTGGCCAATATTTATGATATGTCAAGAACATTTTTTGGCAAGATCAACGAAACACATTTTATTGGCGCAACCGGCGAATACCGTTCAGGAGAGGTTTTATATGAGCCCCAATCAGACCTGGGGCCGGCACGTGCATTTGTGGAGGTGCTGGGCAGGAACGACCTGCTTGGCCTTATCAACGGAAACCCGCCCTGGAATTTCTACAACTTCGGCCTTATTACCGACTGGACAGGCTATTACCAGGTGATACAGAGCGCCAATATCCTTATTTCAAAACTGGAAACCGGCATACCCGGCGTAAGTGCCACCGAGAAAAAGCAGTTTGAAGGTGAAGCCGCTTTTATACGCGGGCTTGCATACTTCTATATGGTGAGGCTTTATGGCGATGTACCTTATTACACAGACGCTTTCCATTCTACAGCCTTACCTCGTGAAAACATGGTATCTGTTTTAAATAAATGTATCGCCGATCTTAAAACCTATAAGGACGGCTTACCCTGGACCTACGCCGATCCGGCCTTAAAAGGTGTAAGGGCCAGCAGGGGCAGCGTCATCGCGCTCATCATGAACATGAACATGTGGAATGCCGGCTTTGATAAACCTAATGCAAACAAATACTACCAGGAAACCGCAGACCTGGGGCAGGAGCTTGTTAAGAGCAACGCTTACAGGCTACTACCGATAACTGAGTGGGCTACTGTTATCAAAGGACGATCTGACGAAAGCCTTTTTGAATTTTACCGCAGTATTAACTATGGCGATCAAAATACCAATGTTGCGCCGATTGGTGATATGTTTCTGCACTATCCTTACAAAAGGCCTGAGTACACACACCGTATAAGCTTTGCTTATTTCAGGGGGGAATATATGCAAAAACTATATCCAGGTTCCTCTGACAAGCGCGCTACTATATGGTTTAACTCCGATATATATGCTGATAACGGAAAATTTATGATGCTCAAATTTGCTCAGAATGCCTTTGCAACTGGCGAAGAGGACGCCAATCCCGATAACACTTTCATGATATTCAGGTATGCCGGTGAAATACTGCTATGCGCAGAAGCACTGGCCGAACTGGGACAGGATGACCAGGCCATCGCTATGCTGAATAAAGTAAGGGACAGGGCCGAAGCATCGCGCTATGCCGGAAGTGGCGGGCAGGACCTTAAAGACTTCATTTTCCTGGAAAGATCGCGCGAACTGATGGGCGAAGGGCACCATTACTTTGACCTGGTACGTACCCGCAGGATCATGAGCAGTGAGTGGTCATACAACGTATTGACGCTGGACAAGTTTAACCGTGGCGCCTGGACCTGGCCAATCAACAGTAACGCGCTTGCAAATAACCCATTTATGTCATTAAACATGTATTGGGTAAACGGAGGTAATTAACCTATTCTTAAAAAGTAATGATAAGAAATATGAAAAATATAATTATTGTTTTTGCCGGTTTTTTACTGGTACTCACCGGCTGTAAACGCGATGAGTATTATAAAGATGGCGGTAAAGCCCAGGCCAATTATCCTGCCGATATGCTTCAATATCTGCAAGATAAAGCGGTACCGTTTGATACCATCGCCCAGATCGTAAAACTGGCCGGAATGGAAGAAACATTCCGCAAAAGTGATTTTACCTTTTTTGCGCCGGATGATGACGTGATCAAAAGAACCATAGGCAATAACAAAACCGGCGGCTCTTTAAACTATTTTTTGTTTTATTCTGGTCGCGATACTGTGAAAAAGCTATCGGATATCGACTCAGCCATATGGAAAAAATACCTGCAACGGTATATGTTCAAAGGTATTAACCACCTTAAAGATTATCCGCAAATAGATTTTAACCTGCAAAATCAGTATCCGGGAGCCCTTTATTATTCTTACAGTGGCGATGTGGAGAACATTGGTGTACTATACGGCGACGCCAATAACATCAAATACATTGGCCCGCGCACGTTGGTTATCAGTTATATATACGACATCAACAATGCTCAAAACGCGGTTTTTCGAAATAATGTCTCCTCATCTGATATCAAACCCACAAATGGGATAGTGCATACCCTGCAGTATAATGCGGCTTACTTCGGATTTAACCAGGATGACTTTTATGAGGAAATATACTTCGCGGGCCTTCATCATTCTGAGTAAAACATTATTAACGACATTCTTTCAATGATAATAAATTGAATATGAGAAGATTTAACCATATCATGATGTTTATCCTGCTGGCGCTCACCATAGCGGCTTGCAAAAAGGATAAAACAGTTTATTCCGACCCCTATGGGGACGGAAAACCACCATTGGGCGTTACCCTCAGCCCCGACGCTGTACCTGCGCCGGCAGTTGGAACGGTGGGTACAGAGGTAACATTCAAAGCTACAGGCCTTGTCCCCTATAAAGACAAAATAAAGTTCATGTTTAACGGCGAACCCGGTCAGGTTACCGAAGTAACAGAATCAACCATTAAGGTAAAAGTGCCCCCGTTTGGCAGTACCGGTATTACGTCAATTGCCATTGATGATCAGTTAGTACTGGGGCCACTATTTAAGGTATCCGGGTTAATTAACATTGATCCTTCTTTCAGGGCAACTGCCGGCGCAAATAATACTGTAAACCAGGTGTACCCACTTGCCGACGGACGAAACCTGGTATTGGGTTGGTTTACCAATTACGATAATAAAGGGATTATCACTCCTCTCAACCGCATTGTAAGAACATCAGCTGATGGTGAGTTTGACCGTACTTTCCGGACAGGTAAAGCAGCAAACGGATCATTATCAAGGGTGATAGAACTTGGCGGAAAATATGTTATCGCAGGGGGCTTTAGCGGCTACAACCAGCGTACAGAAAACATCAGCAATATTACCACTTTAAATGTTGATGGTAGCATTGATACTATCGGCGTGAAAACCTATAGGCGTCCGTCGCAAACAGATACAACCAAATACTTTCCAAAGTTTAACGGCGGTACCAATGAGTACATATCTAAAATATATAAGCATCAGAACAAAATACTGGCAACCGGTAGTTTCAGATACTATGTAAACCGGGTTTATACCGAGCACAATCATGATTTCACCCGCGATACGGTGATCCTTGATAGTACAGAGATACGACAGATTGCCCGCTTTAACCTGGATGGTTCGCTGGACAAAACCTATCGTTTTAATATAGCAAGCAATAAAGGTCTGCCTTCGGCAAATGGCCCTGTTGACTCCTACATGCATACCGACGCCGATCAGCTGGAAAAATTGGTGTTATTTGGAAGCTTTACCACGTTTGATCAAGCACCGGCAGGCCGCTTGGTTCGCTTAAATGCAAATGGAAACATCGACGACTCATTTAAAACCGGAGCCGGCACAGATAATAGTATCTCATCGCTAACCTACAACACTGTAACCAAAAAATACCTGATAACAGGGATCTTCAGAACATACGATGGAAAACCGGCCATCAGCATGGCGCTGGTTAATCTTGACGGATCTCTTGACCAAAGCTTTGTGGCTAAAACATTTGAAGGAGGTTACCCCGGTTTTGCCCGCCAGCTCAACGATGGATTGATAGTGGTTAGCGGCAGCTTTAAAAAATATAACAATGTTACCCGCAATGGCTTTATGGTGTTGAATACCAAAGGTGAACTTGCCGGAAATTATAACACTACCGGCCCATTCTCAGGTAGCTTGTCTGATATCATTGAAACAAAATCCACTGATGGTAAACGGGCATTATTGCTGATCGGCAGCATATATCGCTTTGATAATACCCCGGTTAACAACATCATACGTGTAACCATCGAATAAATTTTATGAGAACCTATAATCTATAAGGAAATGCAGAACAGGAAAAAATATAAAGGAATCATTTTTTCAATTATTTGTGCATTGGCTGTTGCAACCATATCATGCAACAAGGATTTTGTACGTACCCTCCCCGATAAAAACTATACAGATACAGCCAAAGCAACATCTGGCGAACGCAAGGTGTTGTACCTGATTGTTGACGGAGCCAGGGGCTCATCCGTAAACAGCGCCAATGTTCCTAATATCAAAGCGCTACTCCCCTATTCAATTTATAGCTGGGTAGCCTTGAGCGATCCGGATTCGACCCGGGACGTGAGCAACTGGGCCAATATGCTAACCGGTGTAAAAAAAGAAAAACACAAGATCCTATCAGACGATTTTGCCGGAAACAACCTGGCAACTTATCCTGTGTTTTTTGAAAGGATAAAGGAAGAAAAGCCGAATGCCAAAATTGTATCCTTTTCTTCTTCGGCTATTTTTAAAAACAAGTTAACCCAGGGCGCTGCCATAAGCCAGCAATTTGACACCGACGAGCAAATCAAAACTGCCGTAGTTAATAGCCTGAATACCGATACAGCGCAATTGATACTTGGCCATTTCAATGATATCAAAGAAGCCGGCGCCAAATATGGATTTGACAACTCAGCATCGCAGTATAAAGCCTCTATTGAAAAGTTTGATGGTTATGTAGGTGAGATGATTGACGCCCTGAAAAAAAGGAAGAATTACGCCAATGAAGATTGGCTGGTAGTAATAGCATCAAGCGGTGGCGGAAAGTTTGCTATTCCGGCTAACCAGGATGACAATACCGTTTTCAGCAACACGGCCGTTAACACGTTTACCATTTATTACAATCCTAAATATAAACAAAGGATAATAGGTAAACCCTTTACCGGCAACAGGTATCTGGGGCGAACAGTGCGTTTAAGGGACACCGGGATCCGGGCCGAAATCGATACGGCTGATATTTTTAATCTTGATGACACTACCAAATTCACCATTGAACTGAAGGTTAAAAAGAATGAGGATAAATTCTTTTGGCCAAGCATTTTGGGTAAAAGGCCGGAATGGTCATCAGGGCACCCGGGCGTTGGCTGGGTAATTTATCTGGAAGATGCTTACTGGTATTTTGAATACCGTGGTACCAAGGATGGTGATTATCATCAATGTCGTGGCGCCGATTTGCAAAAAGGCAGATGGCAAAACTTATCTGTTAAATGCGAAATACGTGCAGGCAGACGATATATCAGGACCTATACCGATGGGGTTTTCAATAATGAACTGGACGTAACCGAGTCGGGAAGTTTTAGCAACCATAGCCCGCTAAAATTGGGGTATTTAAACGGCCAGGGACACGGTACTCCTGACGTGTATGTAACTGACATCAGGTTTTTCAAGATTGACGTGCCCGATGCCGTGATCGGAAATTATGCCTGCGAAACATCCATCAGCGAGGGCCACCCTTACTATACTTTTCTGGCGGCATACTGGCCGGGCACAGATGGCCAGGGTGACAAGATCAGGGATATAGGCCCGCAGGCCCGCGACTTCCAACTAAAGGGCAATTACCAATGGGAGGATTTCAATGATCTGATATGCCCGCCGCCGGCAGGAGCGCTCGCACAGTTTGTACCGCAAACAGCAGATATACCTGCACAAATAATCAACTGGTTCAGGATACCTAACAGGCAGGCCTGGGGGCTTGATGGCCGGGTTTGGCTTGATCAGTAAAAGTTAACCATTACAAACTAAATTATTTGATGATGAAAAAATACAGATATGTTTTGTTTATCGGATTAATTGTTCTGATAGCGGGAGCATGCAGGCAAAATAATCTTGATGAGCTTAAAGCAATTCAAAACACCGACAGGAATGTTTCCGGCGCTGGAGCCGATGCCAATGGTGTAGCTGCCGGCAATGAAATAGTTAAAGTGCCATTTAAAATATCCTTATCGGGCCCCGCAACTAAAGCGTTCCAGGTAGGTATAACGTTTAATAATGATACTGTTTCCAAACTGATAGCCAACGGTACGCTTAAAAATACGGCAATGCTGCCTGCCGGTGCAATTGATTACGACGGCGTGATCAATGTAGCATTCGGGGCAGATACCGCATCCTCGGTTGCCAGTGTCAGGTTATCGGCCATTGAAGCTAATTATGGAAAAAATGTAGCTTTTGCATTTAAATTGACAGATCCTGGCAAGGGCAACCAGATTAAAGGATCACAATCAAACATCCTGGTAGTACTTGATACCAAAACACTTATTAAAGAAAGCGATATTCATTACGTTTCGCTTTTAAATGGCGGTGGTATCTTGAATGTTGATTATCAAAAAAACTACACAACATCGCCGGCAGGTATCACCATTCCGTTAACTATAAACCTGGCAGGCGTGCCGGCAGGTGCATTTAATGTGAATGTGAAACTGAACATGGATACCATTGCCGATCTGGTAAGTAAAAAAGTACTCCCTGATAACACTATCGCGCTCAAGCCCGACCAGTATAACATTGATACGTTGATCCGGGTAAATTCCAATGCCAGCACGGCGGTGATACGCTTATCAATAGGATGGCCTGTTTTTGATGCCAACATAGCTGCCAATAAACGTTTTGGCTTTGTGGTGAGTCTGGTTAATCCGTCAAAACACATCCTGCATCCAACAAACAGCAAAATGATTGTCTTGGTACAGCCAGAGGTTAATCTCGACAATAATTCATACATCACCGGCAACGGTACAGGTTTAAAGGCGGAATACTTTTCGAATAATCAACAACTTGATTTTGATGGCAGAAAGCCTGATCTTGTACAAATAGAGCCCACTATTGATTGGCCTAACGACGGGGTTTGGCAAGCTGCGATACCAAGTATAAGTCATGATAATTTCTCAACCAGGTGGACCGGCGAGTTTCTTGCGCCCGTTCGGGGTGAATACGTGTTCTGGCAAAATGAATGGGACGACGGATCGAGGTTATACATAGACGGTAAGGCCATTATTAATGATTTCACTACCGAATGGGATAAGGACAGCCGTACAGCTAAAATATTCTTAGAACGCGGTAAACGTTATAAAATAGAAGCCGATCATCGTGAAAACGTGGGTGGCCAGCGTGCCCGTTTAACTTTTGAAGTACCATCGGCCGGCATCAATGGCAGAAGGATAGTACCGCAAAGCCAATTATTCCCAGCCCCTTAAGGCAGCTATGCTAATTGATCAATGAAAATTAAGGACATGAAAAAAATATTGCATATCATATCGGTATTTTCAACAGTAGCCCTGTTGTTTGCCGGATGTAAAAAAGATAAGCCCGCGCCACAACCCGAACCGGATGAGCCAAAACCTATTGTGGGTTTTACAGCCGTACGTACAGATAGTGTTGACTTTTTAAGTTATCAATTCACCAGTACGGCCGTCAATTACAAAGATATCCTGTGGCAATTTGGCGACGATAGCACATCGGCAGAAAAAGCCCCTAAACACAGGTATGCTTTTGACGGTTTATATCACGTAACGTTAACAGCCAGAAATTCGCAGGGATACTCGGCGGCACGGGAAATAATACTGAATGTTGCCGATCCTAATTTTGACCGCACCAAGGTTGGTGAGAGCTACTTTGCTACCATAGGCGGCACGTTTACTGTATCGCGCGATAACGGCGGTGGTCCAAACTCAAACGAGGGCTCGTTAAAAGTGGTTGACGGCGACCCAAATACCAAGTTTTTCCAATCGGGTTTCTCCGGCGATCTGGTGATGAAATATGAACTTAAAACTGCCGTTGTTGCAGGAGCCTATACCATGACATCGGCAAACGACTCTCCTGATCGCGACCCTAAAGGATGGGTGCTTCAGGGCTCGGAGGATGGTATACGCTGGATAAATCTGCACAGCAAAAACAACGAAGTTTTTGCCAATCGCTTTCAGCGGATCATATATCACTTTAACAATAACGTAGCCTATAAATTTTACAGGATAACCATTAAAACCAATAATGGCAGCCGCGATTTCCAAATGGCTGAGTGGACCGTTAACAAAAAGCAGCCGTAAGGGCTGCTTTTTGTTATAATAAATGGGATATTAGGTAATAAGTTTTCTTCAAATGCTGACGTGGAATGTGATCTTATCTAATCCATTAATCTTTTTATTAAACGCTACAGTCCCCAACCTTCTTCCCAATTATATTTTGCGATTTGTGGAAAGTGACATATTTCCTTAAAAAGATTGAAAACACCTGTTTCTGAGTTATCAAGTGGATGTTCTGCCATCAAGGTCACGTGGATTTGGCTATTAGCTTCGTTATTAACACTGAAATAGCCGAGACTTCGCATAAATTTCTCGTTGAAGGTACAACCACCATACATCGTTTTTGATAAAAACTCGCTATCTCCAAGGTATATCCCTGATTTATAATAACAATATGTCAAATACCAATCAAGTTCATTATCATTATGGTGCGAATTATTTGAGTTAAAATATAGATCAAGGACTCCCCTCGAACAACAGATTATTTTTTTACAAACTTCAGCATTGATTTTCAACCGGTTAATACTTGAAACAAGTAACAAGGCTTGCCCAACCTGATGCATTTTTTGTAAGTCATTCAGAAGAGTATCACCATTATAAAGAATGGCATTATCAGAGAACAGCAGTTCATCTATTTCATCAATCAATAATACCAAACACTCCTGAATACAGATGTACCGATAACGAGAGGAACTTGAATTTCTGGCACACAACCTTCTGTAAAAATAAAGCGCCTTACCTATTACACCATGGGCAAGCGAAGCATCCCCAGATTTAGCGTAGACAACCGACCTATATAATTCGTCATCCATATCTTCTAAAATTTCATCCGTATTGGCATCGATGAATTTATTCTGAACCAACCATTCTATCGCCCATCCGATACCTGAAAGTCCGTTTTGAAAGTTAAACTCTTTTATATTCTGAATATTCTCACTCAGTTCATCCAATAACTGTTTTCCCTTAGTAAGGGAAACTTGGTCACCAGAGGCGGCATGAAGCATATAATATAACATGGCAAGACCAGTTTTTCCATTATATAAACTGTAATCATTAGCACAATTTTGTTCAAATCCGCTTAGGTAAGTTTTAAAATTGTCGATATTATTCATTTGCTTAATTTAACTTTGGGATTCCCCCACGACCATGTCCCGACATAGATTCGCAACTCTTCTTTGGTAAATGAACATATCTTCAGATATTCTTCCATCAATGTACATCTTACCTCCATAGATTGATATCTACTGTTAATTCCGCGTGAGTGTGATAGATGATATAAATTACCGCTGATACGTTTTACCCGATAACCTAATATCGTCAACCGTTTTACGCGCTCTATATCTTCCGGCCCCCACGAGTCGATAAGCTCATTATCAATTCCCGCTTCCTGATAATCCAACTTGTTAAGAAATATACATCCCCCGTAAGACCTTCTGGCAATAAAATTTAATTTCTGTTGGTTCTCCTCAAATAAATTGGTATCCAGTAGTTTGATGAACATCGCTTTTAGTAAGCTGTCCACATTAACGAAGTTGCCATCATAAGGAAAAACTGCGGAAAATTCATTTTCCCTTAAAATTCGGACTGCTTCTATTATTTGAGCAACAGGCAAAATAATATCTGCGTCATATAAAGCAATGTATGGTGTGTCAGCATTTAAAATCATCAGGTTGTTATACTTTGTATGATAAAGCTGAGGGGAATCATCTTCGATAAAGAAGTATTTTACCTGTGGCGGAAGTTTTGTAACGTCAATTTTAGAAGTTTGGTCAATTTCTGTTAAAATAATATTGGATTTTAAATTAATGGCAAGGTACCTCGTTACAGCATAAACATTTTCAAGCCTATCATCTGAGTCAATCCGCACCGGAATTAAAAATGAAACATCATGTAAATCAATTTTTTTGGTCTCTTGCGATGCCATATATCCATCGATCATATCTCTTACATATCTTCCGCATATTTCAGGGTCTAAACCCGATAAGTCGGCATGAAAAGGAGAATAATTAATATAGTCAGTCTTCCTGAATAATTTTGGATCATCCTTTCCAATGGTTCCGGTGTAATGCAGGATTTTGCATCTCTCCAACTGTTCAATAGGACTATCAGCCCAAGCGAAATCAAGCTCGGGATGGATTTGAAATTCGCGGTTATAAAATATCGCATTCCACCAAATCACCCACATATCGGTGCACCAGGCTTGTATTTGATTCAATCTGCCTTGATTGCAAAAACCCAACCCATTATTATACTGGATTAAATAATCATACATGCGGTCACAGTCACTTTGAACTTTCAACCAAAATTCAGCATCGGTTCTTTTGAGCAGGTATTGTGCTCCCCCGGCGTGTTTATCATTTTTTTCAACATCCTGAACAGCAACTCCGACAATACGGCACATTTCCGTTAAAACAAGCGCCCCGGCCTTTTTAGTTATATAACTACAATCCAGATAAGAGCGGGTATCCGAGGCATACCAGATTCCCCCTTTGTTTAACAATGTAAAGTCAGGGAGTTTTTTAAAACAGATATCAGAATCATGATAAAATATTGAGTCATACTGGAGTTCCGGGAATGCGGCAAGATGTTTGGCAATAATATGTGGCCTGATGGAAGATAAGTAGGTTTTTTTTATCCTTGTGTCAGGGTAGGCATGTACGTTTACGTCAGTGTTATCTTCTATAAAATTAAGAAAATCCTGTTGCAGTCCTTTCATTGGATCATACCCTACAAGAATATGCACCTTTTTCAAATCGATGTCGTGCAATTTGAAATTATAAAGCTGCAGTTGCAGTTGCCATAAGAAATAATGATCGTCAGGTTGTGCTGAAAGAAAAATCATAGAAATTAGTTGCCGTTGATGATTTTTGAGATATTCCTCACCAGTCTCTGTAAAATGGTGGCATCTTGAGTGATGATTTCCGCGTCAGCTTTCATACCTTGTTTTAGATGAACAGGTCTTTTTACCGAAGACATTCTGATATTAAAATCTACCTTTGAAATAAAAATGCTGTCTTTAAAAGGAACATCTGCGATATATTCTATTTTTCCTTTTACTACTCCATATTCTTCAAAAGGATAACTTTTTAACTTAATTAAAACCTGCTGTCCAACCTTTACTTTACCAAGATTATACTGAGGAATGGGCATTACGCCAAAAAAGTTCTCATTACCCGGATTGATGTAAAAAACTTCCTGACCGGGTGTCAGCACTTGATTTTCCTGGATAATACCAGCATAGGTTAGCTTTCCCTTTTGTAAGGCCATCAAAACATATTTACTTTTCCAGTCCTCCGTCTGGCTGATCAGGCTATTGAGCGATTGAAAAAACTTCGCCTTTTCTTCAGCTATTTGATTTTCCAGCTCCAATATTTCCTTTTGCTTAGCTAAGTAATCTGTATTGGCTGCAACCAATGCTGACTCCATTTGAACAAGAGGCGATTTCTTTGCCAAATACTTACTTTCCTGCTGTCGTAATTCAGCAGAAGTTTCAACCTTTTCACTGGCCAGCTTTTGATGTATGGAATACTCATCCTCAGCGAGTTTGAAATCCCTTTGCCGGATGACCTTTTCAGAATTCAATTGTTTTTGTTGCTTTTCAATATCTAAAAGATCTTTCCCCAAATACATCTTTTTTTTGACATAGAAACCTTCTTCTATTGATGATTTGTACGATAAATAATCCCGAAAAAAAACCTGATAAGATTGTTGAAGTTCACCAAAATGAGCCCTGTCGGCATCAAAAAAAAAGCTATTTCCCAGTAATAAACCTAACTGTAGTTTTTTTTGAATGTCTTTAAGATTTTGTAGCAATGTCATTACCTCCTTATGATCAGCCGTGCTTTCCATATATGCGAGAGGCTGACCAACAGATACCATTTCATTGTCTTTCACCAGCAGCTTTACTAATTTTCCGGAAACTTTTGACACAACCGGTTCCGGCGAATTTGGGGAATCCACCTTTAAAGAAGTTCTGATAATATCCGGATAACGAATTAGGGCGGAGAGGCAGAGGATCATGATCAAAATGGCGAAAAACAGTGTTAAACCCCAACGAAGTATCCACGCCGGCTGCGCGGTAATAATATCCTGTATATCATCGCTATGATGGTGGTGCTGACCATTTTGTGAGACTTTTAAAAATGTCATTTTACTTTTCAGGCGATTTAATTCAACGTGATATATTTCATGGAAGCTATTTCCAAAACCAGGGATTTTCCGTATAAAAAAATTATTCTTGATACAGACTTCGTTCTTTTTTATGTTCCCAATTCCAACTGATTTTTAACGAGCTTATAATAGTCTCCTTTGAGGCGTGTCAATTCCTGATGACTCCCCTGCTCTATGATGCGCCCCCGGTCAAGCACAATGATATTATCCGCATTGCTTACTGTACTTAGGCGATGTGCTACAATTACTACCGTTCTGCCTGCAAAAAACTCAAGTAGATTATCCATGATGATCTTTTCATTATTGGCATCTAAAGAATTAGTCGCTTCATCGAAAAAAATATACTCCGGGTTCTTATAAACAGCCCGCGCAATTAATATGCGTTGTCGCTGCCCCTGGCTAATCCCATTACCTTCCGCGCCTATTTTAGTTTTGAGGCCCATTGGCAACTTGTCAATAAAATCCTGGATATTGGCAACTTTAATAGCATGCCTTAGCTTGGCTTTATCGGGATAGTCATCCCCAACCGCAATATTTCTCTCGATATTGTCTGAAAATATAAAGCCATCCTGCATAACAACACCACATTGCCTTCGCCAACTTTTAAAGCTTATACTGTCAATCAATTGTTCACCAACCCGTATTTCTCCTTTTTGTGGCTCGTAAAACCGGAGCAATAACTTTAAAATTGTGGTTTTACCGCTTCCACTCGTTCCTACAATGGCAGTTGTCTTACCCTGTGGTATATAAAGATTGATATTTTCCAATACAGCTTCGTTACCTGTACCCGGATATTTAAACGTCAGTTTATTGAGCAACAGGCTCCTGTTTTGAGGCAGAACATGGCTCCACTCTTTGTGAACAGCTTCTTCATCAGGCATTTGATGTATTTCATTCAACCGTTCCAGGCTAATCTTAGCATCCTGAAATCCTTGAATAAAACCAAGCAGCTGATCAATAGGACTGCTTAACTGGCCAACAATAAATTGTACGGCCACCATTGCGCCTAATGTTAAACTACCCTGAATTACCGCCTGTGCACTTAAAAAGGTTATAAATATATTTTTACCTTCATTGATGAAAGTGGCACCTCCCTGCTGATATTGATTAAGTGCCAACGTTTTTACGTTGAATTTAAACAAACGCGCTTGCGTATGCTCCCACTCCCAGCGCTTTTGCTGCTCACAATTATTAAGCTTTATTTCCTGCATACCACCAATAAGCTGCACAATGCTATTCTGATTCTGTGCCGAAACATCAAAACTTTTATAATTAAGCAATCGCCGTCTTTTCAGGAAAAGAATTATCCATACAATATACAATGTACTGCTTGCAGCGAATACAAAAAACACCCCAGCATTGTAATAAGCCAATACTATAGAAAACACCGTCAAATTGACCAAGGAAAACATCGTGGTAAGTGTTGAGCCGGTCAAAAAACTTTCAATCCGCTTCTGATCACTCATACGCTGCATAATATCACCCGTCATCTTGGTATCAAAAAAGCTCATGGGCAATTTCATCAGCTTTATCAAAAAATCGGTTAGAATCGATATGTTTATCCGGGTACTAATGTGTAATAGTATCCATGACCGGATAAACTCCACGCTCACACGCCCTACGATTAAGGTTATCTGAGCGATAAGAATAATATTAATAAAATTGAGATTTCGGGTATTGATACCGATGTCAACTACCGACTGCGTCAAAAATGGAGTGATCAACTGTAACAAGCTACCTATGGTAAGCCCTAATAATAACTGGACAAGCAATTTACGGTAGATAATAATATATTTAAATAGAAATGACCATCGTATTGTAGTGTTATTTTCTTCGTCTTGCTCGTAAAACTGCGGTGTTGGCGTCAGCAACAACGCGATGCCCTCGCCAGCCTCTTTATCCCCCAGCCAATTAAGGACAAATTCCTTTTCATTGAGGGTTACCAGGCCACTTCCCGGATCTGCTATATAATACCTATGCTTTTTAAATTTATAAAGCACAACAAAGTGATTTTGCCGCCAGTGTAAAATACAGGGCATGGAAGCATCCTGTAGCAATTCGGTATTTAATTTAACACCTAAGGTTCGGAAGCCTATTTTTTCAGCTCCATCACTTATTCCTAAAAGCGATACCCCTTCCTTATTGATTTCGCAAAGCTTTCTCAGCGTTTCTAACTTAAAGTTACGCCCATAATACCTTGTTATCATACGAAGGCATGTGGGCCCACAATCCATTTGCTCAAGTTGTTTATAAAAGGGAAATGGCATTTAAAGAATTATTATTTAATTAATGATTGAAAAGCCTTTTCCAGCAAGCCGATCAACAAGCTACAATTAAACCGGGAAAGCATCTGTGACGATGCTTATGTGGTAGCCGGTTCTATCTGCTCCTCATCAGGCAACGTGTCGTCAGTTAGAGGTAGAGATACTATAAAAGTATCTCTACGGTCAACTCTATTTAAAGAGACTACATACAAGAATAACCAAACGCATTGTTTGGATCAGGTAGACACCTGCCACTACCGCAACAATTTGTCTGTTCAGTTACCTGGCTGCAGCCCGATCCTCTCGGAAGGCAATCCGGACCGGTAGCACCGCCGATAACACCTACTAAAACATTTTTTAATTGTGCTCTCGTCATCATTTCATTAGCGCCAAGTTCGATCGCCTTTAATTTTAGTTTTTTCATTGTAAAGAAGATTTTAGAGAAATAAATTTTGTCCCCTTTGTTAGCCTGGGAACATTCGAGGCTATCATTCCCCTGCTATTACTCGAGTTTAAACAGAAAAAAAATACTTTAAATCATTTACTCTGTAGGTTTCCGGTAACTGGTAATAAACCGGAGGTTGGTCATCATCATTATTCATGGCGACAAAGAAAGTTGGTGTAAATTCTATATCTACCTTATCACACCATTCTTGCATGGCGCCTATTTTAGCACTTTGCTTTTTCAATTCTCCATTCATCGGATATTTGGCAGCAAATAAATTGTAGTCCCTTTTTTCTGACAGATACCAATCGTCTAAGGCTTGTTTTGTTAGCATTTCATCGCCTGATTGGGCAATAGCCAATAAATGTTTAACCGGAGGAGCCAAAGTATCATCTTCATCGTTCGTGGCCGTAAAAACAATTTGCACCTGTATATCCGGATTATTGTTCAGCAATTCTTCTATCGGTACATGCGCTTTAGCACATGGCCCACAGTATGGATTACATACTTTAATAATCCTATGTGTGGCGTTTGGGTTCCCAAGGGTTAGCCCTAAACCAACAGCATCATGATCTATTTTTTTTTGCTTTACAAGCAATGCTTCAAATACTTGTGCATTATGTTTTAAACGCTGCAATTCTGTATTTACAATCTTATTATCCTTCACTTTACTCAAGGCTGTCAATAATGCATTGGACACGATAAAAGGAATGAGAAATGCTAATGAGGATTGTACGAATAACTGTGGGGTGATATCGGCTACATTCAACAGTGTATACCATCTCCCGTTCAAAGAAATTAATAATTGGCACAATAATGCAAATTGTACAGCTAAACATAATATGCACCATTGCCGGGCTATACGCCATTGATAATAAACAGAATAAAATACATAGGGAACGGCCAGGACATTTAGCCAGGAACATATAAACAAGGATTTACTGTTGGCAACGCCCTCGAATGCCAATAAAAGTAACAACCCTGTGAAATAGCTGAATCCCAGCACACTCCATTTTATACCGGCAATCTTAGCCGCTTTCGATTGTAATATCGCATCACAGTTCACCTTTTTCCCACCTTTACATATTTGTTTCAGCAAAGGGTTGTGCCTATCAACTTCATAACCAAGCAGCAAAACCCCCACGATGCTTCCGATAAGTGTAAACCCGTAAAAAGCCAATGGCAATACGGCATTAACGCCACTATCCAGGTAAGCAAAAATGGAGACAGCCAGTATCAATAGAGGAATGGAAAAAATAGAAAAGTATTGTCCCCAACGTTTCCGTTTTTCTTCTCTCAATTTTTCATTATAGTCTTTCTCCCCAGCGTCGTCCCCAGCCTCAGTAAGTAATACTATCCCGGTCCATTTCTTCAAAAAAACAGATAATGGTTTGCAAGTCCATTCATCATTTCCATGGTCAAAAAAATAAACTGAATCGCCGTCTATTTTTTTCACAACGGTCGAATAATATTCACGCGATTTTTCGCCTCTTATCTGGGCTATAAATGGCAGTGGAATCTTTGTAAATTTGTCCTGCCCCAGCGTGAGGGCTAAATTTTGTACATTATATGAATTAAGTACATCACTAATGCTTAACAAACTTGGGTAATCAGGATGTTCTTCTATCTCCTTTTCCAGTGTTGTTCGGGATATTTTAACATTCAAGATATCTAATAACAAACATGTGACGCGAAGAGGGTTGGATACCGACTGGAATAAAGGCAGCATGATTTATGAATTCTAAGGTTTAGTATTATTATTAACTATATCCTGCGCCCCAGCAAAACTACCGGGTGACAACTTTAACTAAAAGTATATCCTACTGCTTTAATAATTAATAATCGAATCTATTTACTTTAAAATACATAACCTATAGTTTTTATTACACAAACGTTTGCTCGTATAAATACAACCAATATAAATTAAAATAATATTAACTATCAATAAGTTAAATAAAAAAACACATTACAAAATAACAAACAAACCAGTATTATAGTCTTTTTTTTCAGTTAATACTAAACACAAACGATAAAACCCATCATAAAAAAAACACAAACAACTAATTATCAAATAAATAAATTAAAAAACACAACACAAACGTTTGCGCATTATTATATATATTCAAAGTCATAATACTTTGCAAAAGGGTTAACAAACTATTTTGAAGAAATATAGTCAGACAGATGATTTCTATTAGTAGTATAGACTTTGACTCAAGCTATAAAGCCCTTAATAAAATCGATAAGAATCAAATTGAGTAGTCCTGAAATAGGTTGACTATTTCAGGACCACTCAATTTATTCCACTTTAAACGCGCAAATTTTTCAGATCACAGATACCGATTTAATCATGCAAATTTCTTTTCCGCAGGTATTGCAGTAATTCCCTTGGCCTGTCAGTTTGTATGATGGTAGCTCCATGTGCAATAATCCAATCCCAACTGCCTTTGGTATTCCCGAGATCAACTGCGGTATCGTCATCATGTCCCGCATTAAGACTCGCCCACAACGAATTGATCCAGATGCGTGCACCATTTCGATTAATGAACTGGTTGCTTTTAAGGATAACCGAAGTATCCTTGCCAAAATTCAATTCAAACGCTACCGGCTTAATATGCCGCTGGTAATTTTCGATGGATTGTTTTGCGCCAGGCTTATCCAGATCAATCACGGCCATAAACGTAATGCTATCAATAATTGCAGGATATTGCTTCCTAACCGTTTCGTAGGGCTCTGTTGTTTTAAAAATTGCCTGATTTAAGGTACCAGTAGCTTTTAAAACCTCGTAAGCCTCATTATAATATGGATAGCTTTTATCAAGGTTTACTAAAACTTTGCCTTTAATCAACTCCATCACTTCCTGTAGGGTGGGGATGGTATTTACGGTAACTCTCCCGAGACCATTTTTCAGGTGAAATTTCTTCAGCTCGGCTAAAGTGTAATCGCCAGGGCTTCCCTTACCATCGGTTGTACGATCGATAGTTGGATCATGCATGATAACCACTACCCCATCTTTTGTTTTGTTCAAATCCAGTTCAATAATATCTACACCTATGGCCATAGCATACTTAAATGCCAACAGGGAATTTTCCGGGGCATCCCGCCAATCGCCACGATGAGCGGCTACCATGATATGCTTATCAAGCGGCTGATGTAATTGTTTTATCAAACTATCGGCCTTCGTAGTTTGGGCATAGCCGTTTGTGCAATACAATAATATCGCCGAAACAATAATTGCAACAGCTCTTATATTTTTTAAATACATGTTATATTTTTTGATGTGTTAAATAAGGACCAAATACTTGTTTCACTTTAATTACAGGGCTTTTATCATCAAGGATGAAAACGGAATATGATTCGCCTCCTTTTAAAACACGGATGAGCACATGCCCTTCAAAGCTTTTAAATCCTTTGGCAATCCAAAAACCCAGGTAAGTTTTAGCTTCAGGCTGCATATAGGTATCAAACACATTTATATTATCTCCCGAGCTTGTTTTTTCCATCAACCTAAATGCAACCTCCTGTCCCGGCTGATCCGAGCACCAGCTTTGTTCAACAGCAACTTTTGGGGCGAGCGCTTTTAAAAATACATCGTTTGTGGCATCGCGGTTACCATGATGATTTAGCGTGAGCACATCTACCTTGCCAATTACTTTTGCAATAGGCGTTTCAACATCTCGCCGGCCGGGATAATTACTGCCTTCATACCCGGTATTGTCGCCACCTGCATAGTAAGTAAAAGGGCCGTAACTTATTTTAACAGCGTTGCTGAGCGGGTTTTCATTAAACTTACCATTTTCCAATAACTGTCCCGTTGTAAAGCAAGTGCTTGTCCCCTCTCCCTTTCCAGACCAGATCATGGCGTTTGATTTGATATTGCGTATTTCAAAGCGTGGATACAACTCCGGATGGGTCAACAATACAACCTGGCTTGCGCTGCCTGCCTTTAATGCCGCATATCTCATCCCGTTATTGGTTGATTGATATTTCACAAAGGCCAGATAATTGTTGAAAGTGGCATTATTGCGATAATAAGTTAAAAGATCAACGGGGTAAGTGTAGCCCCTGTCAAGCATATTTTTGATAGGAATAATATTGCCCACATCTGTCAATCCGGACAACTGGTAAGCTTCATTAGCCGCCATTGGACTGTTTTTTTCGATATTACCATAATGATCTCCGTGAAAATGCGTGATCAGTGCATAATCGATAGCAGCCTTTCTCCCTTCTGGCATCACCTGTTTGATATAGGCGGCAATCCATTGCCCCGGCCTTAATGAGCTATCCGGTAATGCGGGTGGCACTTTCAAAGGATCATTTGTGCTCTCAAATTCCTGGGCATTCATGTCCCCCGCATCAATGAGCATAGTTGTGCCATCCGGAAAAATCAGGAAACTTGAATTCCCACGGCCGGTATTAATAAAGTGGATATCCATTTGTCCTTCCTGCCAGGCGGGTAAATGCTCATTTACGTTTTTTTCCTGTGCATAGCCTCTCATCATAAAAAGCACAGCAAGAAGTACTAAAACCAATTTCTTCATATAGCTTTTTATAAAGCGGGTTACCCGTTAAGATAACCCGCTGTTAATTTAATATCCGGGATTTTGTTTAATAGCCGGATCGGTATTCACCTGTGATTGAGGAACCGGCATCAGCAGGTTGTGCTGATCGATAGTGATCAGGATATTATTATCCTTAAACCATTTGTTCATGACGGTAACAGCTGTACCGGTACGAAGCAGATCGAACCAGCGATGTCCCTCTCCTATCAGTTCCAACCTGCGCTCCAGTGCAATGGCATCGCGCAGATCGGCCTGGTTAGCCGCAGAGGTATTTGACAAACCGGCACGAGTGCGAATGATGTTCAGGTAAGTTGCCGCCTGGGCGGTGTTCCCTAACTCATTTTCTACTTCGGCCATCATCAGTACAACATCCGCGTAGCGCAAAACCACAAAATCGCTTGGCCCATCGGTGATGATCGTGGTTGGTGCGGTAAGCTTATTATCAAATGGGGCGCCGGTTGGGGCCAGGGTAACATACACGCCTTTCCGAAGATCGCCGGCAGCGTACAAATTATACAAACTTAATGTAGGCAGGTTATGACCTTTAGCACCGGTAACCGTGGCAGATGGGCTAAATTGCTGAAACATGATGCTTCCTTCCGAATTGCCATTTAGACCGGATGTGAATTGCACGGAGAAAATGATCTCTTTATTGTTTTCATTACTTACTGCAAACACATCCTGCGGACGGGTGAGCAATGCATGCTTACCCGAATTAACAACTGCCAGCAATTGCGTTTCGGCATTAGCATAATCCTTCAGTGTCAGGTAAACCTTACCCAGCAGGCTTTCTGCAGCGGTTTTAACCACCCTTCCAGGTTGCCCCGGCACCTCCGGCAGTAAAGGAATAGCGGCTGTTAAATCGGCCTTGATCTGATCATAAACTTTGGCTGCCGGCTGACGGCCTAAACCAAAGTACTGGTTAGGATCGGTAGTTTCGGTAGTTACTAAAGGCACATCGCCGTACAACCGCACAATATTAAAATAAAGCAATGCCCTGATGAATAACATTTCGCCTTTACGGGCCTGTTTCACTGCCGGATCGGTATAAGTGATCTTATCTATCCGGTTTAATACCACGTTAGCTTTTTGGATCCCCTGATATGCATCGCGCCAGGTGGTTTCTATAATATCGTTTGATGGTATCGTTGTAAACTGATCAAGCTGGCCGTAGTTACCACTATCATTAGATGGCACCTGGTCATAAGTATTATCGGAAGGGATCTCGGCAAATGCAGGTAGATACAATCCGTAAAGGCCGGTTGATTGCAAAGTTCCGTAAACGGCGGTTATATACTCTTCGGTTTCGGCCTGGTTGGTTATGAATTTGCCGAGGTCTTTAGAGGTAACAGGATTTTGATAAAGTTCTTTTTTACATGATGAAGCAGTTACCGACAGCACTGCTGCTATGATGATGTATTTAATTTTCATGTCTGTAACAATTAAAATGTAACATTAGCACCAAAAATGAATGACCTTGCAATAGGGTAGTTTGCATTCGACAAGCCATCCGTAAGCACATTGCCGCTGGTAGCATCAGGATTGTACCCCCTGAATTTTGTCCAGGTAAACAGGTTATTGGCCGAGCAGTATAAACGGATATGGCTGATCTTAACTTTTGAGGTTAAAGCCTCCGGCAGATTATAAGCCAGTTGCGCGTTTCTCAATCGCAGATAATCGCCTTTGTAGTAAAAAATGCTGGCGGCACGTGTAAGTCTTCTGGCCGATGATAAGTTACCAAGATTGGGCTGTGCGTAGGTTCCGTTTGGATTATCGACAGGGTGATACCTGTTTTCAAAATAATAAACGCTCGGCATAGAAAAGCCTTCGCCCGAATCATCAAGGGTGGCTAAACCGTTATCATATATTTTGCGGCCATAAACCCCGTTAAACGCAACATTAAGCTCAAAGCGTTTGTAAGCAATATTTGCTCCGAAGCCATAGGTAAATTTAGGGCTGTAGGTTCCGTAGGATACCTGGTCGCGGCTGTCAATTACGCCATCATGGTTGGTATCCGCTACTTTATAATCACCTGTTAATGTACCGGCCAAATGCGGCGTGTTGTTAATCTCATCCTGCGTTTTATAAATACCTATAACGTTGTAGCCATACATAGCCGCAACCGGGCCGCCTACTTTGGTGATAAAATTACTTGCCGGCCCTTGTATGATTTGGGTTTGTCCGGGAGCTAAGGCCAATACCTTGTTCACGTTGGTAGCCAGGTTGGCGTTAAAACCTATTTTGAAAGGCCCTGCGTTAAGGTTATTACCCGAAAGTTCAAACTCGAAACCATGGTTGGCCACCTTACCAATATTCTGAATAGAGTTGGTAAAACCCGATTGCTCAGGAATAGGCACATTCAGCAACAGGTTTTTGGTAGTGCTTTTATAATAATCGGCCACGAGATTGAACTTTTGGAAAAAAGCCAGGTCGATACCAATGTCGGTTGAGTTTTTAGTTTCCCAGGTAAGGTTGTTGTTAGCCGTAGTTGTAGCAGCAAAACCGGGGCTCAGCGTACTGCCGAAAACATAATTGTAGTTATATTCATTAACTCCGCCATTTGCAGATGCCGACCCGATAAGTGCTTTTGAACTGTATGATCCTATTTGGTTATTACCCGCCGATCCCCAGCTTGCACGGATTTTGGCGAAGGTGAGGACTTTATTTTCAGGAAAAAAAGGTTCCTTACTCAGGATATAACCTGCCGTTACCGATGGGAAGTTACCCCATTTATTGTTATCACCAAAGCGTGATGAGCCGTCCCTCCTGATGGTTGCGGATAACAAATACTTATCAGCATACGCGTATTGTAAACGGGCCAGGTATGAGATCTGGGTCCACTGGTAGCGTGATGACACTAAGCTGAATGCGCTGGCACCCGCAATATTAGTGATGTTATCATCGGGGATTCCGGAGCCGGTTACAGCAGTGTTTGCACCGTTTTCGGATTGGAAAGTATAACCCGCCAAAATATCAAAATCATGGTGACCAATGCTTTTAGAATAATCAACTGTATTTTCAGTAATGTAATTATAGATATGCCCGTTAGTTTCAATAGCCGAAGCCGGTTGCGGTGCTGCTGCGCGGTATCCGCCTACATCTGATGGCCTGTAATAATCATAAAAATTGCTCCTGATATCCGTACCCAGTACTGTTTTAAATTTAAGCCCGGCTAACGGTTCAAAAACCAGGTAAGTGTTTCCAAACAGGCGGGTATCGTTCAGGTTATTTTTAATCTTGGTGGCCAATGCAACTGGATTTTCGCCCAATGCGCCATCTTCAGGTGTATTACCTTTTATCTGCTGGCTTATGGCAACAGAACCATCAGCATTATAAGCAGGGAAAAAAGGATAACTAATGGTAACATCACTCACTACGTCATTAGAGTTGTTAGCGTTATTATTAAAGTATTTTTCCTTGTTAAACGATGGGTTAACCGAAACGCCGTACGTAAACATTTTGGAGATTTTGGATTCAACCTTGATGGTACCGCTGTATCGCTCCAAGCCGTTATTAATCACAATACCATCCTGCTTAAAATAATTGGATGAGATATAATAATTGGTTTTGCCCGATGAACCGGAAACCGACAAATTATAACTGCTCATTGGCGCCTTGCGAAATACTTCATTGAGCCAGTTGGTATTGGTAAGCCCTTGCTTACCGTCAAGATATGGTTGCAGGTAATTTAAGCGCAGCTCCCTTAACGATGCACCCTTTGCAACCCTTGTGGCGCGGTCATCATTGATGCTTCTGTTATTCGGATCTTTTGATACATATCCCCAGTCGCGGGCTTCTGTAAAATAGGTGGCCGCCTGGTAGGCATCAACGTATTTCATGTTATCATGCCTTTCCTGGAAACCTGAATATATATCCAGCGAAACCTTCACCTTATCGCCGCTGCCCTTTTTTGTAGTGAGGAGGATAACGCCGTTCGCGGCCCTTGAGCCATAAATTGCTGCAGAAGCCGGATCTTTCAATATATCCAGTGTTTCTATATCCTGCGGATTGATAGAGTTAAAGCTACTGCCTTCTGATAATGGAAACCCATCTACAACAATAAGTGGTGACCGACCTGCTGTTAAAGTACCAATACCCCTGATCACGATCTGCGGATCGGTTCCGGGTTGCGCCGAAGCATCATTGATCACTACGCCGGCCGCTTTACCGGCAAGTTGCTGTGCAAAGCTGGCGCCCGAGTACCTGTTTAACTCGGCTCCTTTTACCGTGGTTATCGCGTCGGTAATTTTTTCACGCGATTGCTTGCCGTAGCCAATAACAACTACCTGGTTTAATTGACTAACATCGTCATCAAGCGTGATAGCCAGCACTGTACGGCCATTAACAGGTATTTCCTGTTTTTTATAGCCCACGGAAGTAATTTGTAATACAGCTTGTTCTTCAACTACAATTTTAAAGTAGCCATTTCCATCAGTAACTGCCGATGATTTGCCATCTTTAACCGTTATAGTAACGCCGGGCAAGGCAGCACCTTTGCCGTCTTTCACCGTACCGGTTACGGTTATCGGTTTAAGGCTTTGGACTGCCGCTGCATTTGTAGCGTTAATAACAATAATATTATCGACTATTTTATAGGTTACCGGCTGGTTCTTCAAAACCATATCAAGCACATCGGTTACCGGAACATTTTTTACATCGATACTGACTTTGTTGAGGCTACTGAGTAGCTCAAGCTTGTAAAAGAAATTGTAATTGGTTTGTTTTTCAATGTTTTTAAAAACGCTCTCCAGGCTAACCTGCTTTTGAGAGAGGCTGATATTTTGACTATAGCCGGCAGCGCTGATCTGCAAACAGGCGGCAAGCATTAACAGGGTAATCAGTTTCATGCGAATGAGCATTGATTGTATCCGGGACATCCCCGAATTGTACTTTACAGGTGTTGCACCTGCGGGCATTGTTTGTACCGGCTGATAATGCACAGACCGGCGGCAAAGCGTATAAAATTGCATACCTTTGTAATGGTTAGGGTTACTTGTTGATTTAGTTGGCAAATTATTTGAATAAGTCCGCCCCAATCGTTGCCGGATTGTGCTCGAACACGTTCCGGCTTTTTTATGGGCAAATTTTAAAAGCGCCGGCCTTGCCGGGACATTTTTATGTTTGGTATATTCCTATTTAACTATAATCTTTCCCCCTTCAATTATAAAATGCATTCCACTTAGTTCCAGCACTTTCAACACCTTTGAGGCATTAACATTCCTGGAAATTTTACCATAATAATGTCCCGGCTGTACTTGTCCTTCGTACCTGACCTCCACATCATACCAGCGCGAAATCTGGTTCATGATAGTTTGAATATCAGCCTTATTAAACTGAAAAAAACCGTTTTTCCAGGCAACCACTTCGTCCATATCGATGTCATTGCTTACGGTCAGTTTATTTTCGGTGCTGAGCTGTGATTGTTGCCCGGGTTTAAGTAACACCATGTTATCTCCGTTGGTTACTTTCACACTTCCTTCAAGCAACGTAGTTTTCACAGTACCTTCATCCTGGTAGGCGTTGATATCAAAATGGGTACCCAACACAGTTACCTTTTGGTTTCCGCTGCTGACGATAAATGGTTTACTCTTGTTTTTGGCTACTTCAAAATAAACCTCCCCGCTAATCTCTACCTGCCTGTCATTACCGGTAAACGCTGTGGGGAAACGGATTGATGACGCCGTATTAAGCCATACCCTGGTGCCATCGGGCAATACTACCTGGTACTGACCACCTTTAGGGGTACTAACTGTATTGTATAAAGTAGCTGCAGCCTGACCGGCCGCCAGATCATCTGTACCGGGACGATACTCAACCCGCCCTTCTTCTTTTTTGTTGATAGCGGTTATACCCTGATGGGCCAATAATCCTTTGTTACCACCTGTTAAACTTAGTTTTGAACCATTGGCCAGCGTGAGCACCGCCTTGTTGCTGCCCGGCAGGAAATCGTTCTTAACGACGTTATTATTTACCAGATTTTGTTTTGGAGACTGCCGATAGAAATAAAAACCAACAGAAAGGCATAATAAAATACTTGCTGCCGCGGCGAAGGTTGGCCAGTATCTTTTTTTCCTGGTTATGGATGGAATATCTTCGCTGCCCGCAGATGAAGTTTCAAATGCAAGAGCATCCTTACTCATGGCTTCGGCCAGGTGTTCGTCGAGTTTTCCTTCATTAAGCAAATGCGCAAATACTTCTAATTCGTCATCGCTTATCTGCTTTTCGAGATACCTTTTTACCAGTTGCCTGTAGTACGCTTCTTCCATTTAATCGTGGCTTTTAATACCAAGACTTTAAAAGGCTAAAACAGGGTAGCAGAAAAATGATTTTTTTTGAAAAATTTAATGTTTGAAAACAACGGCAAGCAAAATGCTGAGAGAAATACCGAGCTCTGTTTCAACTTTTGAACTTAAAACCTTCATGGTAAGCACCATGTGATTTTTAATTGCATTACGGGAAATGCCTAATTCTTTGGCAGCCTGATCATAAGTTTTCCCTTGCTCCCGGCAAAGTGCAAAAATCTCCCTCGAACGCTGCGGCAAGGCGGCGAGTACATTTTCTATAAATAACAGGTACTCTTTGGTAAGACGCTCCTCTTCTACCGTATTACGGTATTCGGTAATAGTTGCCGAAATCTGACTGATAGCACTTTCTGTGCGGAAGGCGGTTTTTAAATTATCCAGAGCCTGGTTTCGCGCCACAGTAAACAGGTAAGCTTTAAACGATTGTACATTTTTGAGCTGCTCGCGCTTATTCCATATTTTGATAAAAACGTCATGAGTTGCATCCTCGCTTAAAACCGCGCTATGCAGATATTTTTGCATAAACCTGTTTATCTGCACGGCATAACGGCCATACAATTCATTATAAGCAGCCTCATCTCCGCAGGCAAGTAATTGCTGCAATTCAAAGTCGGATAATGATTGTACTGGCTGCATTTGGAAAACTACTTATATGCTTCAGCAAAGTAAGCTTTGTATTATTACTTTATTGTTAAGCAATTTACAATAACCAATACAATTGCAATAGTTCATTGCCAGAAATGATAAACGTCCCGCTATGATCTTCAAAACTAATCTGATCAGATATATAACTAATTTTAAACCTTTGATAAATTGATTTGAAAATTCCAGTTGCTATTTTAGCCGGGGTAGTTAACAACAAACAACACCACTATGAACTTCCGCGAAATTGTATTTACTATAAAAGGGATACCTGAAGAGTCATTTTTGAAGTTAGAAGACATCGTAAAGCAAGTTGCATTACCTAAAGGTCATCTGCTATTTAAAGCAAATAAGATCAACAACCGTATTTATTTTATTGCAAAAGGCATTTCAAGGGCTTTTATTGAGGGTGATCAAAACGAAGTAACCTTTGCTTTTTTTGACGAAGGAAAAATCCTCCTGTCTATTCAAAGTTATGTGATGGCTATTGCAGGTTACGAAAGCATCGAATTATTGGAAGATTGCGAGTTGTTCCAGCTCCATAAAAACGACCTGGAAGCGCTATACAGTACAGATATCCACCTGGCCAATTGGGGACGAAAGCTTGCAGATATCTCGTTTGTGGAAACTGAAAAACAAATGATCTCAAGGCAATTTAAAAGCACGCTTGACCGGTACGAGGAATTTACAAAATCACATCCGGATATTTTGCAGCGTGTGAAGCTCAAACATATTGCATCATACCTTGGCATGACCCAGGTTTCCCTGAGCCGTATCAGGGCAAAGGATAAGAGACGTTTAAAACAAGCTCAACTAAAAAGTGCAGGATCAGGCAAATGCCTTTAACCCTATTACAGACGCGATAAGTGTAGTGATGAAAAACATCCGGATAAACGACAAAGGCTCACTAAAGAAGAAAGCACCAACAATAACGGTTCCGGCGGCACCTATCCCAGTCCACACAGCGTAAGCAGTTCCCAGCGGAATGGTTTGCGTGGCTTTATTTATCAGCACAAAACTGAAAATAATGCAAATAACAAAACCTAATGTCCACTTCAGGTTGGAGAAGTTATCGGATAATTTCAAACAGGTGGTAAATCCAATTTCTAAGAGGCCGGCAAAAATTAAACAGATCCAGTTCATGATATTTTTTCGGCAAAACTAACCGGTAATATCACGCAAAAATTTATCCGATGTTAAATTCTGAAAGGTATATATAACACGAAAAACCGCTAAAAAAACAAGTTGAATTCTGCTTTAATTGGATATTGCCAATGCTGCGTCTTTGCGTTTTTTGGCGCGAAGCATAATGGTGATCATGCAATTGGCTACTAAGGAGATAAAAAAAACAAGTCCGATAAGCCAGGAATTCCCCAGCTTGCTGAACAAAAACACGCTACCTATAGAAAGCAAACTCATTACCGAAAGACATAATGTTGCCTGAACATGGTTAAACCCGAGTCGTAATATACGGTGATGGATATGATTCCGATCGGCATCAAACGGCGATTTCCCTTTAGATAACCGGATGGTAAAAACACGCAGTGTATCAAAAACAGGGCCTGCTAATATTGCTACTGTAAGCGCAGGACTATAGAACATCAGATCGGGTGCCCCTCCGCCACTCATGCTGAGCGCGATAAACTTCAATGCCATAACAGACGATACCAATCCAATCAACAAGGCTCCGGTATCGCCCATAAAAATCCTTGCCGGCAATAAGTTAAAACGAAGAAAACCCAGGATTGCGCCGGCCATAGCCAAACCTATAGCTGCAAGCTCATACTGTCTGATGTAAAAAAACAGAAAAGCGAAAGTACAGTTCACAATGATTCCGGTTGAAGCAGCCAGTCCGTTAATTCCATCAATCAGATTAAAGGAATTGACAATGAGCATAATCAGCAAAACAGACATTAAAACACTTGGCAAATAAGGTAAACTGTATATACCAAAAATGCCATACATACTGGAGATACGGATATCAGCCGGAACAACAAGGATCAGCGCCACAATTGCCTGTATGACAAATTTTGTACTTGAATTTACGCCAGACAAGTCGTCCTTGAGCCCCATAGCAAACAAAATAATACATGCAGTGAGCATGTAGCTTACCGGCAGCGACTTATCAAGTATGCCGAATAAAAGGGCTGTTATGTTGAAACTTACAAAGATAGCCACACCTCCTAAACGGGGTATCCCATGGTCATGCTCCTTTCTAAAATGGCCAATATCATCATACAAATGCCGGGCACGCGCCACATGCAAAATTGAAGGAATACATAACCACGTAATTGTGGCCGAAACCAGAAAAATGAGGGTATAAAATACTAAATGTTGAGATCGTAAAATTTCAAGCATAGTTTGTAAAAATCAGGGTGACAAGTCAATTTTAACCAGATACATACAACTACTATTTCCCTCACACAATCATTATCTCTTTATCTTGGTAAAACCGCTTAAGTGAAACGTCTGCACAAACCTTACCACGATTTTATAAACATAGGTTTAGGCATATTCAAAGCAATATCGGCTCTTTTTTAATCTATCGCATTTTTCATAAAATCCCGAATGGGCACATAATCCTCAGATAAAGGAATTATTTCCACACCCATGCTACTCCAGCTCCTGAAAACATCGCCCCTAATTTCCATTTTATTTACGGGGCACACGATGTATGTAGCGTACAACGGGGTAAACAGGGAACGTTGACTAATGCCTACTTCTAATATATTTTCCAATATTTAAAATACTGATATTCTGCTGTGAATTAAATATTGAAAAGCCCGCAAATATTTAGTCAAAGAGGAAACTAAACAAATTCTTGTAAGGCTATTAGAGGTTTCATTAGTGTTGAAAGAAATTGGCATATTAGATAATCTGGTCTGCTTATTGTTTATTTCGCCGCCGCGTGATGAAAACTTTGACGATTTGACAATTAAGAGCCTGTGTATTGGTATACTTGCATTGCAGACAATTAACTGGTTGAGATTGCGAGAACCTATACGTGAACTGCCGATCATATCAATAATAATATATTATACAAACTATCTACTAACTTATACCCACAGATCACAAGCACATGAGCTCATACCAGGATTACGGTTATCCTAATGACGATCCCTGCCACGCTTTCAACTATCTTGAAAAGCCGTTAACCTCATTATTAAACCAAGATAAAAATACCACTATCCTTGACCTTGGCTGCGGCAATGGCTTTTTAGTAAACTACCTGCTCAAACACGGATTTAATGCTTACGGGACCGACGCATCTGAACAGGGTATTGAGATAGCAGACAAGATAAATCCGGGCAGGTTTTTCGTACAGGATCTTTCGGTTCCCGGCTTACCTAAACAACTCGAAGACATAAAATTCGACACCATCATATCAACAGAGGTAATTGAACATCTTTACGATCCTCATGCTTTCGTAGCGCTTTGCCGCGATATATTAACTCCAACTAAAGGCGAACTGATCATTTCAACCCCCTATCATGGCTATTTAAAAAACCTGTCCCTGAGCATTTTTAATAAATGGGACAACCACATCAGTCCACTATGGCAGGGCGGGCATATCAAATTCTGGTCGGTTAAAACACTTACTCAAATTTTAAATGAGCACGGTTTTGAAGTAACTGCATTCAGGGGATGTGGAAGGATACCTTATTTCTGGATGAGCATGATCATTAAGGCCAAACTAAAGTAACTATGCCTTAAGTTTTAAAAATTGATGCAACTTGCGTAGCGGTTTTAAAACAACTGTCAACACAGGTATTTTTATATGATTATGGCGCATAGCTTTCAAATCAAAATTCCAGGCTTTAATTCTGTTTTTAAGGCTGCTGTTGCTAACGCCGCCCGCAAGCATACTAACCAGTACCTTATTTAAAAAATAACCTTTAACATCGTGCTTATACATAAATCTAAGCATCAGTTCATAATCTGCCGCCGAACCAAATTCAAGGCTATAAAAACCGTATTTCCCAAACAATTCCCTCTTGCAGTAAAATGTGGGATGCGGGGGCATAAACCCCCAGTTGAAGGAATTTCTTACACACTGTTTTGATATCCACCTGCGGTTTATATTGCCCTGCGGACCTATAACATTTAGGTTTCCGTAAACAACATCTGCATTTTGCAGTTCAAATGAACGGACCACGGCAGCAAGTACATCACTGTCAGCCAGTGCGTCATCGGCATTAAGTGTACCAACAATATCGCCGGTTGCGCGCATGATACCCTTATTCATGGCATCATATATGCCTTTATCTGGTTCGGAGATAATAACACTTAAAAAATCGCGGTATTGATCGATAATCTGAAGAGAGCCGTCTGTCGAGCCGCCATCGATAATGATGTACTCAATATCGGGGTGGTTTTGGCTGATAACCGAGTCGATGCACCGGGCTAATGTGCCCCCGGCATTATAAACAACAGTGATTAATGAAACCTTCAAATTCTAAAAATTGGAAAAACACACATCGGTAACACACAAAATGTGTATTTTTGAAATATTACACAATAATAAAAATATTCAGCATAGATACCGCCTATATGCGTAGATCGATATATATTTATTCCTGCTCTTTGATCTTATTTGTTCTAACCTCATGTGCCGGAAAACAATACCAGGTACTTTTTGAGCAAAAAACGCCAGTTACTGATACAGCATCGTCTAAAAGTACAGGGGACCTCAGCAGTTATCGTATCAAGTCGCAGGATATTCTTCAGATCCGGAACCTGCAAAACATCAAATACGTTGTTGACGAATCGCCTTCAGGCAATTCACAAACCAATGGTAGCGGAGGCGCCGGCGCCGGCCAAACTTACCAGGTTGAAGAAGATGGTACCGTAGCGTTACCTGTTATCGGCCATGTTGCCGTTACAGGGCTAACCCGCAGCCAGGCCGCCAAACTTATTGAGGATCTTTATCGTAAAAAGCTCCTGAAAGACCCCATTATTGAGTTAAAAATTACAAATCTGAAAGTGACGCTATTAGGTGAATTCAAAGGACAAGGGAATTTCCCATTGCTCAAAGACAGGACCACGCTTGTTGAGATGATTGGCGAGGCGGGTGGACTATCTGACAGGGCTAATGAAACTAACATCAAAATTATCCGCGGCGATCAATTAAATCCGCAGGTAACTTATATTAACCTGCGAGACATTCAATCGATCAATGATCCCCGGGCTATTTTGCAAAATGGGGATATTATTTATGCGTCTCAAAACAAACGGGCTATTCGTAGTGACAAACTGCAAAATCTATCAACGCTAACGCAACCGATATTGCTTTTGCTTAACACCGCCCTGGTAATTTTATCGCTCTCACGCCGCTAATGGAAGAAACAGAAAAAGTACAGAGAAAGCTTCCTACGCAGGAGTTAGACTATTTTAAAATAGCGAAAATATTGCTGAGCCGATGGTATTGGATTGCGGCTTCAGTCGGCGTTGCCCTAATTATATCTTACTCCTACCTTTGGTATACGCCTAAAACGTTTGCCACATCAGGTACTTTACGGGTTGAAGAAAAAAAATCGGAAGTATCTGATCTGATAACTGTAATGGCTGTACCCGACCGCGGGCCGTCAAAAATTCAAAGTATAATATCTGTATTACAAAGCCGGAGCGTGATGCTGAGCGCCATCAAAGATATTGACTATAGGGTGAGCTTTTTCATCTCGGGCCGGGTACGCACAAGCGAAACATATCCTTCCAAGCCGTTGAACATTCAGTTCATTAAATTTGACAGCCTGAATTTCTTCCATGATCTGATCACCTACAAACCCATCGACAAACATAAATTTTCGTTAAGCTATAAGGCCGGAGAAAAAGAGATCGCCAATAATTACGCATACAATAGCCCTGTAACCATAGGTAATACCAGTTTCAATATTAAATCTCCGGGCGAGATGGGGAATAATACCATCCTCCTGTTTAAGTTTAATATCCCGGAAGACTATATCGGCCGTGTTCAGAGTGGTTTCAGGGCTGGTGAAACAGGTAGAAATACCAATATCATTTCCTTACAGGAAACAGACTCAAATCCTGTTTTCGCTGCTGATATTCTTAACAATATCATGAAGGAGTATGTCATTTTTGACAGGAATCAGAAAGCGCAATCTGCCTCTCAGATGATAGACTTTATTGATACACAACTATCTTTCCTGCTAAACGAGGTAAAAGGCTCAGAAAGCTCTATAGAAAAATACAAAAACAAAACTAAAATACTCGATGTAAGTACAACGTCAACCTCTGCTGGTGCGAAAGCTGCCGAAATCGAGACCAACCGTTCGTTATTAAAAATCCAGATCATCGCGTTAGATCAATTAAAAGATCAGATCACGAATAACAAAGAAAACGTTACCCTGAATTTCAGTACGGGCGGGGCTGCTTTCCCGGCAATAGAAGCCCTAATTGGTAAGCTGGACGCAATACTCGCTGAAAAGGCAACTGTGTTGAAGACGTTTACACCAAATTCTCAGCCGATCCTTGACATTAACCAGCAAATTCTGCAAACCAAGCTTAATCTGTTAAATAACATTAAAGGTATCCGTACCAATATTGAAAAAAACATTGCTTACTTAGATTCGCAGCTGGCACAAATCAACCAAACCATCCAGGCATTACCTGCTGCTCAACGAGATATGGTTAGCCTGCAACGTGATTTTGATATTAATGACAAGGTATATTCTTTTTTATCTGAAAAGAAACTGGAAGCCCAGATCAGCCGTGCGGGAATTTTGCCTGGTGCTACAGTGATTGAAAATGCCCAGCCCAATTTTAGCCCGGTTTCACCTAATGAGCACGATATACACCGCACCGCAATCATTTTTGGCTTGGCGATAGGTCTCGGTCTTATTGTCCTGATCCGGATTCTTAATCCTTATATTTATGATAAGGAAACTATCGAAAGCCTTACCTCCATCCCTATTCTCGGTATTATCAGAAAATATCCGGACATTGTAGATGAAAACAGCCGCGAAATTCTGGCGCTGAGTAAACCCCGCTCCATATTTGCCGAATCCGTGCGCTCGGTACGAACCAATTTAAGTTTTCTGGCCTCAGAAAAAGCAAGCAAAATCATCTGCGTTACTTCAGAAGTTGCCGGCGAAGGCAAGTCATTTGTGGCTGTAAATTTGTCAAGTACACTTTCACTTATCGATAAAAAAGTAGTTCTTGTGGGTGCGGACTTAAGACGTTCAAGACTCCACAAAACCTTCCATTTATCAAACGATATTGGCTTAAGTAATTACCTTGCCCACCAAAATAATATCGACGATATTATTGTTCATTCGGAACAGGCAAATTTTGATATCATTGTTTCAGGCCCTGTTCCTCCCAATCCTTCCGAGTTGTTGCACAGCGAACGAATGAAAGCCTTGATTAACGAGTTAAAACAAAGGTATGACGTGATCATGATTGATACGGCGCCAATAGGCCTTGTGTCTGATGCCGTCCCTTTGATTAGGTTAAGTGACATCAACATTTTTGTGATCCGCTCAGGCAGATCCAAATTTTATGCAGCCACCATTCCGCAACGTTTAGCAAATGAATACCACCTTGACAACACGGTTATTGTGCTCAACGCTTTTGAAGAAGACCTGCTTCATGCCCGTTATTATACAACCAAATTTACAGGTGAAAACGCGGGTTCAAGGTACTATTACTATTCAACCTACGACGGCTATGAAGGATCCGGATACTATCTGGATGATAAAAAAACTAAATGGTGGGATGTGAGACGATGGTTCAAATAAATTTGCTGAATAATGATGGATTTGAAAGCAGATGGAACAAATAAAAGATGGTATCCTGTTTACACGCACCCACGCGCCGAAAAAAAAGCATGCGAGGCCCTTGCGGGTAAAAAGATCGAGGTATACCTGCCCTTACACCGGCAGTTGAAACAGTGGAGCGACCGAAAGAAATGGGTGGAAGAACCACTTATTAAATCATACCTGTTTGTTAACATTGCCCCACATGAACAAGGCGATGTGCTAATGACAAAAGGAATTTCCCGTTTCCTGTATTTCAGCGGCAAACCCGCGACGATGCCTACCAGTCAGATAACCGAATTAAAGTTATTAATGGCGGGCCCATATGAATTGGAAGTAACTGAAGATAATTTACAGCCCGGCGAAAAAATCAAGGTGAAAGCAGGTGCACTAAAAGGAATGACAGGAGAAATTATATCGCACAAATCGCAAAAACAGTTTATCCTGCGGTTAGAAAGCATAGGACAGTCTATCATTGTTCATACCCTGGCTTCCTACATTCAACGCATTTAATCTTAAGGAATTATTTTTAACTAAAAATCCGGTTATTTTTGTTACCGGGGATCAACCATACGCATTACATTCATTGATGCGCAAACAAATGACTATTAATAAGTTACAATAAAACATTGTGACTTACGCGGCGAAGCCATGTACAAACAGCAAACAAAATGTGCCGGATAGCGGGTATAATTAATAACATGGTACAGCCCGAGGTTCTACTTGAAAAGGTAAAAGTCATGTGCCGTACACTTGAGCATGGAGGACCGGACGACGAGGGGGTACATTATGACCAGAACGGTCACCTGGTATTCGGGCACCGCAGGCTCTCGATCATCGATCTGAGCAGTGGCGGCCATCAGCCAATGGCGGATACGCATGGCAGGGCCTTAATAACGTTCAACGGCGAGATCTATAATTACCTGGAGTTGCGAGGTGAGCTCACCGGACTTGGCATCACATTTAACTCGGCTACAGATACCGAAGTGATATTGCAGGCTTACTTGCAATGGGGCGTCAAAGCTTTCGGGAAATTCAGGGGAATGTTCGCGTTTGCGCTGTTTGATACCGCCCGACGGCTTACTTATGTTGTACGCGACACCGCCGGTATTAAACCGGTTTACTATACCGCGCAGGACAACGGCCTAAGCTTCGCCTCAGAAATCAGTGCATTTACCGCAGCCGGTATCGCCACTCAGCAAGACCCAAACTGGCCCATCAGGTTTTTAGCCTTCGGTCATATCCCTGAACCTTATACCACACTGCAGCAGATATACAGCTTACCCAAAGGACATTATTTGTGCTGGGATCATTCTCTTTGCACCTACAAAATTTGTCCATATCAGCAACAGGAAAATAAGACCAGGATAAACGATATCAACGAGGCGCAGGAGATTATTAAGCAGGCTTTGACAAAAGCTGTAAAACGGCAAATGATTGCAGATGCGCCGCTGGGAGTTTTTTTAAGCGGAGGCATCGACTCAAGCCTACTGACATTGCTGGCCGACCAAGAAAAAGGACGGCAACTGAAAACCATATCCATTTTTTTTGACGAAAAACAGTACGACGAACAGGCTTATCAAAAGGTTATCTTAAACACAACCACGGGAGAGAATTTTTCGCACCTGGTTAAGCAAGATGATTTTGAAAACCACTTCGGGCATATCATGGAAGCTATGGATATGCCAACCACAGATGGTATTAATAGCTGGTTTATTAGCAAATACGCTCATGACAACGGTTTAAAGGCCGTATTATCAGGTATTGGAGCAGATGAGTATTTTGGAGGTTATCCGTCTTTTAACCGCATCAGATACCTGGCTTATTTGCGCAATATTCCGCCATTTCTATTCTCTTCTGTACATGGGCTGTTACCCGATGCCTATAAAAAACTTACTTTCCTGGTTGATCAAAGTCCGACTGCCGACTACCTTTTACTTCGTGGCTTGTTCTCCCCCGGCGATATCAGCAGGATACTTGATACTGATACTACGCAAGTTAGAGCTGTACTTTTTGACAGCAATAAGGGGTCAGAGTCAAGCCGGTACAGCCCTGAACAGGCTTCATGGTTTGAAACAAATCTTTACATGCAAAATCAACTGCTTCGGGATACCGATGTAATGAGCATGAGCCATGGCCTGGAGGTAAGGGTACCATTTTTGGATGAAGATTTTACTGCTGCTGCGCAAAGCATCGCATCCGATATTCGCTTTAATCGTCAGCAACCCAAAAAGCTGCTTATTGATAGCTTCGACATATTACCTGCTTCGGTTTGGAACCGGCCCAAGATGGGTTTTTCATTCCCGCTACAAATATGGATGCGCGAGAACACGCGTATTAACAACCCCGAACACTATAAGGGGAAGTTAGCGCGATACAATATTCAGAAATTTAAAAACGGCCAGATCCACTGGTCAAAAGCCTTTGCACTTTACCAGATACAACCCCATGTCTAAAAAAGTGATCCTTTTCACCCTGCAAACCTTCAGTACCACCGGCGGTATCCAGAAAATGACCCGCACGCTTGGTTACTCCTTACACAAACTTGCCCTGAGCAATAAATGGAATTTTGAACTCTGGTCGGCCTATGATAAACAGGAAGACCTGATGGAGCAATATCTTCCGCAAAGCAATTTCAAGGGTTTTGGTACAAATCGTATTAATTTTGTTTTAAAAGCGATAAGCCGATATGTAAAACCTGATATCATCATACTTAGCCACATCAACCTCTCCATTATAGGCTTGTTGATTAAATGGGCCCGCCCCAACTGCAAAGTATGGTTGATTGCACATGGCATAGAAGTATGGCGCAAACTTTCACCCGTAAAAAAACACCTGCTAAGTAAATGCGACAAGGTAATTTGCGTAAGCAATTTTACCATGCATCAAATGATGGAAAGACACAAGGTAAAACGGGATGTTTGCAGTGTGCTCAACAATGCGGTTGATCCTTTTATGAAACAGCCGCCTCTTAGTGATAAGCCGCTGTATCTGGAGTCTCGTTATCAACTGAATAACAGCTCGCCCATTATATTTACGCTTACACGCCTGGCATCTACAGAAAAATATAAAGGATACGAGCTTGTTATACAAGCCATAAGCAACTTAAAGCATCAATTCCCGAATATAAGATATGTGCTTTCGGGAAAGTATGACGAACAGGAACAGTTAAGGATCAATGAACTGATCGCGAGGCTGGGGGTAACAGACCAGGTAATACTCACTGGCTTTATTGAGGAAAATGAACTGGCCGATCATTTCTTAATGGCCGATCTTTTTGTACTACCCAGCAGAAAAGAAGGCTTCGGCATAGTTTTCATAGAAGCCATGGCCTGCGGTTTACCTGTTATTTGCGGCAATGCCGATGGCAGCCTCGATGCAATCAGGAATGGCGAGCTGGGTAGCGCTATCAGCGTTGACGATCCGGACGAACTGGTCAGATGCATAAAAAAACACTTAGAAAATCCCTTAACGATAGCTAAAAGAAAAGAATTGCAGGAACAGTGCCTCATGCATTTCAATGAACTCGATTACAGGCTAAAAATAAAAACGCTGCTGAACGAATGAGTAAATTAACAGATGAAAAATGGGATATTGAATTAAGCCCACAAAGCAGTCCCTTTGATTTGAAGCTAAACGATATGTGGCACTACCGGGACTTGTTGGTTTTACTGGTGAGAAGAGACTTTGTTTCCTTTTACAAACAAACCATCCTCGGCCCTTTGTGGTTTTTTGTTCAGCCGCTGTTCACCACAATTATTTACACCTTTGTATTTGGGAGCCTTGCTGATATCTCTGCAGACAACCTACCCAAGCCTTTGTTTTACCTTGCCGGCATTACAGCCTGGAATTATTTTGCCGATTGCCTTACCAAAACGTCGACTGTTTTTACAGTTAATGCGGGGCTTTTTGGAAAGGTTTACTTTCCAAGGCTGATTGTTCCGTTAAGTATTGTGGTATCTAACCTGCTTCGGTTTGGCGTGCAAATGATTCTGTTCCTTTTAATCATGTTCATTTATGTTTTTAAAGGCTCAAACATCCATCCTAATGCTTTCCTGCTGATATTCCCGTTGCTTCTGATACTTATGGCCATGCTTGGTTTAGGGCTCGGCATGATCATATCTGCCATGACTACAAAATATCGCGACCTGAGTTTCCTGGTCGCCTTCGGGATCCAACTCATGATGTACCTCACAACAGTAATTTACCCCCTTTCGGCGGTGAAGCAAAAATTCCCGCATTATGCGTGGATTGTCGAGTACAACCCCATGACCTCCATTATTGAGGCTTTTAGATATGGCTTTCTTGGCCAGGGAACGTTTACCATGCTGTCATTGGGTATTACTACATTGGTAACCTTCATTATACTTCTGGTTGGCATCTTAATATTTAATCGCGTGGAGCGCACATTCATTGATACTGTCTGATATATGCCTGTTGTTATTAAAGCAGAAAAACTCTCCAAAGCCTACCAATTAGGAGAGATTGGAACGGGAACCATTTCGCGCGATCTCGAACGCTATTGGGCAAAGCTCCGCGGCAAGGAAGATCCGTTTTTAAAGATCGGGGAAATCAACGATCGCGCTAAAAAAGGAGAAAGTGATGTTATATGGAGCCTTAAGGACATTGATTTTGACATCAACCAGGGGGATGCGGTTGGCATAATCGGTAAAAATGGTGCGGGCAAAAGCACATTGCTTAAGATCTTAAGCCGTGTTACCGCGCCAACCACAGGTTCCGTTAAGGTGAAAGGCCGCATTGCCAGCTTACTGGAAGTTGGAACCGGATTTCATCCGGAACTAAGCGGCAAGGAAAACATTTACCTGAACGGCGCCATACTTGGAATGCGCAAGGCCGAAATAAAACGAAAGTTTGATGAAATCGTAGATTTCTCGGGGGTGGAACGCTACATCGACACACCGGTAAAGCGTTACTCATCAGGGATGTACGTACGGCTTGCCTTTGCCGTGGCTGCGCATCTGGAGTCAGAAATTCTTATCGTTGACGAGGTTTTAGCTGTTGGCGACGCCGAATTCCAAAAAAAATGTCTTGGAAAAATGGGCGATATCAGCAAAGGCGAAGGCCGGACTGTATTGTTTGTAAGCCATAATATGGGGGCCATAATATCTCTTTGTAATCAGGGAATTTATTTAAAAAACGGCCAGATTACCGGTAACGGCAGCATTGAAGAGGTCATGAAAATCTATTCGGACGACAGGGACGGAGGATATTCAAAAGCCGTCAAGATTCTGAATGACGGTAAAAAAGCCTGGCTATCCGGCTTTAAGGTTACAGATGAAGATGGCACCGAGCATATTCAAATGGAGGGTAAAAAAACCGTACAGCTGGAAATAGACTCAACCAAGCAACTTGAAAACGTTTCTGTCGGGATAGGCATAAACGATGTGAACGATGTAAGGATAACCACGCTCTTTAGTAAATTTTTTGATAAAAAATACACGTTACAGCAGGGTACCAATCACATAAGTTGCAAAATAAATCACCTCAATTTAAAGCCCGGAACTTACAAAATCGCAATCTATATTGGCAATGATCAGGAAACCCTCGACTATTACGACAATGGTTTGCAATTTGAGATATTCCACTCCGTAAAACAGACACACTTATTACCGGATTCGAGCCAGGGCAGCATATTCACCGAACAAATCTGGATGTAAAGATGACTGAAACCGAACGTTTAACCGAAGAAGTTTTCTGCTTAAATTTTGAATTGAACACGCTGGCCAATCAACTGCTCAGGCAGTCGTCAGAACGCTGGGTGCCCGGATTTTTATATGAGAAAACTGAGTATTCACATATTGAAAGATATAAGCTTGCCTGTAATTATACAGCCGGTAAACGGGTAATTGATATTGCATGCGGCGTGGGTAAGGGTAGTAACCTGATAGCTCTTCAAGGTGCAGCCAACAGCGTATACGGGGCCGACATTCAGCCGGATGCTATCAGGTATGCGCAATGGCGCAATGGCCGGGAAAATATTACCTTTCAGGTTAACGACGCCCAACAGTTAGGCATTGAGAACGCCTTTGACATCGCCGTAAGTTTTGAAACGATTGAACATTTACCCGACTATAGGAAATTTTTGACCAGTATAAAAACTGCACTGGCACCAAAAGGACTGTTTTTGGTTTCTACGCCAATTGCATCTATCCCGATAGATAATACTCCGGCAAATCCATATCATGTACAGGAATGGGGCTTTAGGGAATTTCACCGAGTAATTGATGAATTTTTCGATGTAGAAAAGGTGTATGTGCAGCTTTACCCTGAGATCCCTCTTCCGCAGCCTGTGGTACGGATTGGTTTAACGAAGCGGGTAATGAATAAAATTAAAAATAAACTACTCCCCCCGCCCCCTAAAGCAGATACACCGGATCCGGTCATCAAGCCTGATAACGATTTTTCAAAGATTGAAGAATATACCGGTCAATACAATACTGAGGAACTTGGTAAATCAAGATTAGGTTATCAAATTATTGTAGCCCGGGTAAAATGAGCGATTTAGCTATCATCATACCTGCTTATAAAAAGATATACTTTGATCAAACGCTGGCATCACTTGCCGCTCAGAGCAACAAAAATTTCACAGTCTATATCGGAGATGATTGCAGCCCGGAAGACTTGAGTACCATAGTAGAACGGTATCGGGAAGATCTAAACATCATATATACCCGTTTTGAAAACAATATCGGAGCTAAAGACCTGGTTTTACAATGGGAAAGATGCCTTGCCTTGAGTAAAACTGAAAAATGGATCTGTCTATTTTCAGATGATGACCTGATGGATAGCAATTGCGTCGAAGAGTTTTATAGTACCGTCGACGTTGCAACAAATGATTTTGATATTTTCAGGTTTAACACCGTGGTGATCAATCAGCATGGCGAAATTACGAACCAAGGCATAACTGGCCCGCAAACGGAGAGTTCGGCACAGATGGCTTACAACCTTTTACATGGCAGACGCGGAAACTCCATGCCGGATCATATCTTTTCAAGGAGAATTTACGAGGAATGCGGTGGTTTTGTGTTTACCCGTTATGCTCAAGGTGCTGATTGGGCGCTGTCTATATTATTTTCCAGGAAAAAAGGAATGTTTGTGATCCCAAACGCCAAAGTATACTGGCGTTATAGCGGTTTAAATATCTCGTCTAACGCCGCCAGGAACAAAAACGATATGATTGGCGGCCATCTGGATTTCATCAGTTGGGCTCTTATCCATTTCGAATACCTGAAAACTACAGCCCTGGATATTACTTACCAAATGATTGTTGAGGCCTTACGGTTTAACCTTAAAATGGTGATGCTGTATCATTATAACGGGTTCAATTATAAACAGGCTCCTACCCTGCTTAGCTTTTATCATGATAAATTGCAATTATCTTATCGCGAGTCCATCCGACAAATGATGGAAATCAATGGATTATCATTACCTAATGTCCACACCGCGAAGCGGGTATTGGTGAAGCTGAGAGATAAAATGTTCAAACGGTCATGATTGGCATCAATTTATGATCGTTGTTAAATTACAGGGAGGGCTCGGAAATCAGATGTTTCAATACGCCGCGGGCAGAGGCCTTTCACAGGGTTCCCCGGTGTATATTAACCATCGGTTCCTGGAAGAAAATCAAACAGACTCACCACTCTTTACGGCGAGGAAGTATGAATTGCAGCTCTTTAGAAATATAAAGGCTGTTAAAGCCACAGCTAAACAATTAAAAATCTTTAATAACAATAGCTTTTATTACCGGTTGTACAGGCTTTTTTTTAAAACTGTAATAAGCCGGCAGATAGAAAACGAATATATTGACTTTGAAAAAACTTATGGCAAGCCCGTCAATATATACCTTGACGGCTATTTTCAGTCGGAGAAATATTTCAAACACCTGCGCAATCAATTGTTAGCAGATTTTGAGTTTCCGGCACTCGATACCGACAATGACAACATCAGGAAAAAGATTGAAGCTTCAGCCAACCCGGTGAGCATCCATGTGCGCAGAGGTGATTATTTAAAATCGCCAGAGATATATAAGGTTCATGGTGTACTTGAAGTACAATATTACCAACAGTCGTTGAGCCTTTTAAAGGCGAAATACAATGATCTAACCCTGTTTGTATTTTCTGACGATATGGACTGGGCAAAGGAAAATTTAAACTTAAACTGCCAAACCAATTATATAACCGGTAATCATTCCGAAAACAGCTGGAAGGATATGGCTTTGATGAGTTATTGTAAACATCATATCATCGCAAACAGCAGTTTCAGCTGGTGGGGCGCATGGCTATCAAAAAGCAACGGCGAAGTTTTTGCACCGGCCAATTGGTTTAACGCCAACAATGTGAAGTTCAATATTCATAATTTTATTCCGTCAAACTGGCACATCATAAGCAATGAATGATCAGCTTGTTTCCGTAATTATGCCTGCTTACAATGCCGAAAAATATATTGCGGCAAGCATTGAAAGTGTAATTCAACAAACTTATACCAATTGGGAACTGCTAATTGTTGACGACGGTTCGACAGACCAGACAGCGGCGATTATAAAACGCTACATATCTGCAGATAAGCGCGTTAAGTATTTTTTCCAGGAAAACGGCAGGCAGGGTAAAGCCAAAAATCTTGCTATTGCAAATAGTTCCGGCGTTTTTCTTGCTTTTCTGGATGCAGATGATCTTTGGCTTAAAGAAAAGCTGGAGGTTAGTATACATGAAATCAATACAAGGGATTATTCCTTGGTTTTCACAGATTGTTACATTTTTGAAGGGGAGTTGCCCGAGGATTTCTCTACTTTAAAAACAATGGGCGTTCAGTCTGCAGTATACGAAGGGCGCCCGGCCTTACTAACGTTTTTAAATTACAACCAAATTCCTAACCTAACGGTGCTGGCAAAAAAAGAGCTATTTCTGAACACCGGCGGCTTTATTGATAAAGTGGTTGCCGAAGATTACGAAATGTGGCTGCGGCTGTTGAAAAATGGTGCTGTGTTTAAAGCACTTCCGCTTCAACTATCCCTTTACAGGGTGCATAGTGAGTCAATAACAGCGAGGGACAGGCATGCAACTCTTGAGCTTATTGAAATCATCAAAACTTTTGGCAAAGAAAACCCGGACTACTGGCAGGATGTGCAAACGATCATCAGAGAAAAGCTGAAACACTGGCTTTATTACGGCCATCAACGTACTGCCAAAAATTTCAGGGCACTGATAAAAGGCGTTTTTAACCTGCCTTTAACCTTTCTATTTTATACACTAAGCCGGTTGATGCCGGTTGATCAGCTAAGAAAAATAGTTATCAGGAGTTACTAATACCGTGCTGTGCCAGTAAAACACATCATCGTCACCAAGTTATTTGAATTCAGCGGAAGCAACACTCACCTGAAAGCACTTATTAGTTTTTTTGGCCCGCAGAACGTGCTGTTGATTTTAGAGGATGAAGGCCAAGTAAAATTTCTGGAAAAAGTAGATGAGAGCGGCCTTGTGCGTTACAAGATCAAAACAAATCTTTGCGGTTATGCCCATTTACAATACCGTTGGACCACCAACCTCAAAGAAGCGTTTCGACTTTTGAAATCAGTATTTTATATTCAATTACTGAGCTTTAGACACGGTTTAGCTGATATTACCGTGTGCGCGGTGGAACCGGAGAAACATTTATACTTTTTTTGGGCCCCATTCTGCAAGGTATATTATATACTGCACACCACACCAAACAAAAGATATACATCTTTCACCTCATATACCTGCAACCGAAAACTTGGTAAAAGAAAAAAAATCATTACCGTTTCCCAGTCCAATAAATCATTGATCAGCAAAAACTGGGAAATAACCGAAAAGAAGCAGACATGCGTAAACGTTGTTTATAATTGCGTTACAGAACCCGTAGATGGCGTACAACTCAATACAGAGCGGTACAACGCACATCCCGTATGTGTGATTACAATGGGCCATGTCATAGGGTACAAAAATCCGGAAACCTGGTTAAAAGTAGCTAAGGTTGTTACCGGCGCACGTCCAAAGGTTATTTTTATCTGGCTCGGGAATGGCCCTTTATTAAATCAGTACCAATCGGAAATATCCAACCAAAAGCAGATCTTTTTTAAAGGAGCCGTAACCAATACCGATGATTATTTGAAAACGGCACATATCTATTACCAACCCAGTTTTTATGAAACCCATGGCATTGCTGTGGTGGAGGCCATGTCTCAATCATTACCATGTGTGGTATCAAATGTGGGCGGTCTTCCTGAATCTGTCCGGGAGGATTATAACGGCTACCTTGTTGAGCCGGCCGCTATCTCCCAACATGCTGAAGCGATCCTTAAATTGGTGGACAACGAACACTTACGTCATTCCTTAGGCGAAAACGCCTTCACAAGGTTTAAAGAAAACTTCAGCTTTGAGCAATTTAAAACACAGCTTAATTCCATTTACAGTTGAATAATCCCAGGGGAATCTCGGTGGTGATATGTTGCTACAACTGCGCATTACGCTTACCTGAAACTATCAGGCATCTGGCACAACAAGAGGTACCGGCTCATTTACCCTGGGAAATATGGATCGTTAATAACGCATCTTCTGATAATACGGTACAGGTTGCCATAAATGAGTGGCAAAAATATTCCTCTACAGGTATTGAATTTAATATAGTGGATGAGCCGACACCCGGGGTATTAAACGCCCGGATAAAAGGGATCAATTGCGCGCGTTATGAGTACCTGTTATTTTGCGATGATGACAACTGGCTAAACCCCTCCTATGTGGCTACCGCATTTGAAATCATGGATGCCAACCCCGAAATTGGGGCGTTAGGGGGCTGCGGCGAAATTGTGGCTGAAGAGCCGATAGCTATAGATGAAACCTTACTCAGCCGGCTGAACGCCAATGGCCCGCAACATTGGGCAGCAACAGATCATTGGCTTTACAGCGCCGGGATGACGATCAGGAAAAGCATTTTTATGGAATTGGCAAAACATGGTTGGTCGCTAATTACCACCGGGCGAACAGGTACCAATTTCCTTTCGGGTGAAGACGCCGAAATTTGTTTTATGTTTTATTTACGCGGTTATCAGATTGCAGCCAATAACCGGTTAACATTCAAACATTTAATTCCGGTAAAAAGGCAGAGCATTAAAACCATTATTGATATGGCATTCTGGCTTAGTTACTCCTATTACTTCCTGTACGGTTATATCGCTTTGATTAACAAAGAACCTGTGTCTTTGAACGATTTAAGTACCAGGCTATTAAAAAGTCATAGCTTATCCTTATTAAGGAGCCTGCAAGCAGTAATGATGCAAGTGCTGAAAAAAGGAAAACGACCCACACTTGAACAAAGGTGCACCGTATTGAGACACTATGGCATGGTATCCTCCATTATAAAAAACCGGAAGCAGGTGATCAATCACCAGCAACATATTCAGCAGGTTCTGAACTCGGTCAAGCAAGGGGCAAATGCGTAATACAGCTGTTCCTGTATTGTTTCTGATTTTCAATCGTCCGGAAAATACCCAGCGCCTATTTGACAGCATCAGGGTGCATCAACCTGAATACCTGTTTATAGCAGCGGATGGTCCGAGGCCAGACGTACTAACAGATGAGGCATTATGCGCCTTAACAAGAAATATAGTCACCAAAATAGATTGGAAATGTGAGCTCAAAACACTATTCAGGCCGCAAAATTTAGGTTGTAAGAATGCTGTAAGCGACGCGATAAATTGGTTTTTTGACCATGTGGAGGAAGGCATTATCCTTGAAGATGACTGCTTACCGGATAATACCTTTTTTTCATTTTGTTCGGAATTGCTGGAACGGTTCCGGAACAACGGGCAGGTTATGTCCATCTCCGGTTCTAATTTATTAGGTAAATCGGGCGATGAGCACTCTCCGTCTTATTTCAGGGCTCATGGTGGGATCTGGGGATGGGCTACATGGAAAAGGGCCTGGAAACGCTACGACATCGGCATGAAAGCCTGGCCTGAGAAAGCAACTCAAACGCAGATCAGGCAGGCGATAGGAAGCCAGGAATGGTTTAATACCTACTACACTATGTTTGAGAGCGCACACAATAACACATTGGATACCTGGGATATTCAGTGGTTTTACAGCATCCTTATCAATGATGGAATAGCTATTAACCCTTCGGTTAACCTTGTAAAAAACATCGGATTTGAGAGCGGTACGCATATGAATTCGGTAGATAACCCGATAGCTGTATTGCCTGCGTTTTCCATGTCATTCCCCCTAAAACACCCTGAAGAACTTCCGTTGGATGAGGCTTATCTGGAAAATTTATATTTAGCTTTAAATCCGCCTACTAAACGCGGGCGTTCATTGATCAGGCGGCTAATTAACCTGTGGCGTAACAAACGATGAAAAAACTGATAAAGAAACTGATCACCGGCTTTTTAAAAAAGATCAATATCCATCATATCCTTAATACCCTGTACCAGGAGCAAAACAACAGGCATATTGAGACGAATGTGATTAATTCAGGAGCAATCTTTTATCCGGAAGCCACGGTTTCTAACGCGCAGGACCGGTCAAAAATAACAGTTGGCCAGGGCACCCATATCAGGGGGATGCTACACGTGTTTAAATATGGCGGACAGATCACTATTGGCGAAAACTGCTATATAGGTGATCATTCCAGGATATGGTCGGGCGACAGCGTTATCATTGGTGATTACGTACAGATATCACATAACGTAAATGTTATGGATACTAATGCCCACGAACTTGACGCCATAGAAAGAGCGGAAAGATATGTTGACCTGGTTAACAACGGCTCATGGGCAGAAAAAGGCAATGTGCTCACTGCCCCCGTAATCATTGAGGATTACGCCTGGATAAGTTTTAATGCCACCATTTTAAAAGGTGTAACTATTGGCAAAGGAGCCATTGTTGGGGCTAATGCCGTTGTGACCAAAGATGTGCCCCCATTCACTTTGGTGACCGGTAATCCGGCTACGGTAAAAAAGCACCTTACCGAAGAATGATTATGCTACCTATTGGTTCAAAAGGATTTGATGGCAAAAAAGCTACCACAAATGACTAAAAGAAAAAGGATAGGTCTCAGCTATTCTTACAATGAAAATTGGATTGGCGGAACTTATTATATTGAGAACCTTATTAATGCGTTAAATACACTCGATGAAGTGCTTAAACCGCACCTGGTTTTAATCATCAATAAGCGTAGCGATTATAAAGCCGCTAAAAATAACCTGTCCTATCCATACATGAGTTTTAGGTTAGGCACCGGAGAAACAAACTTCGCAGCTCGTTTCGCTAATAAAATAACCAATCGCCTGCTCAGAAAAACATTCTTCAATCAAACCATAAAAAAACTGGAAGCAGTATTTCCATACTACAAAAGCAAACCGCAGTCCCTTGCCACGAATAAAATTTACTGGATAGCTGATTTTCAGGAACATTTTTCTCCTGAATTTTTCAGTGCAGAGGCTATTGAAGGCAGAAAAAGAAACCAAATGGAGATCCAGGGTTCGTCAGAGCATCTTATCTTGAGCAGTCAAAACGCGGCAGGACATTTTAAATCGTTATACCCAGAACATAGCGTCAATGTGCACGTGCTCCCGTTTGCGGTCACACATCCGGCTTATCGAAATTTAACTATCGGCCCCCTGCTCAAAAAGTTTGATTTACCTGATGTTTATTTTCTTTGCCCTAACCAGTTTTGGAAGCATAAAAACCAGCTTACGGTTATCCAGGCGGTACACAGGCTTAAAAATGATGGCACCAACATTACGGTTGCTTTTACCGGCAACACCGCCGACCTTAGGAACCCTGAATATTTTATAGAACTTAATATTTATGTTCAGCAAAATAATCTTACTGACAATATCAGGTTTCTTGGTTTTATCAAAAGAGAGGAACAATTACAGCTAATGAATAATGCTGTTGCTATTGTTCAGCCATCCCTTTTTGAGGGCTGGAGCACCGTAGTTGAAGACGCTAAATCAATGAATAAGGCATTAATTGTTTCCGATATAGAAGTTCACCAGGAGCAACTTGTTGATAGCAGCGCCAGGTTCTTCGCTCCTTTGAATGTAAAGGACTTAGCGGCAAAATTGGAGCTTGCCATTAGTGCACATCCGCTCCCTTCGCTTTATGCCAATCCTGATTATCAACGCAATATTAAAAATTTCGGCAATGGGTTTCTGCGCATAGCGCTACAGGAAACGGCATAACCATTTATTAAGCAAGCAGGATGAATTTACCTGATCTGAAAAAATACCGGGAAGATTTTATAGCAGCTGGCGTGAACCTACCCTTACAGGTAATACCGTCGGGTGGCCTGCTTAAAGTTTTGCCCGCTCCCGATAATCAATATACCGGCTGGCCCTGGACAGAGGAAACAGATCCGAAGGTATACCGCACCAACAATAACTGGCCTAAGCTGACGATAGTTACACCATCCTATAACCAGGGCAGGTTCATTGAACAAACCATTCGCTCCATCCTGCTGCAAAACTATCCTAACCTGGAATATATCGTAATAGATGGCGGGAGTAACGATGAGACCGTCTCTATTCTTGAAAAATACGCACCATGGATCAGCTACTACCGCAGTGCAAAAGATAACGGGCAGGGACAAGCTATTAACCTGGGCTTTAGCCTGGCATCAGGTGATTACTATGCATGGATCAATAGTGACGATTACTATCTGAAAGATGTTTTTCATGAAGTTATCCAACTATTTACACAGTCGAAAACCAAATTCGTTTATGGTTATGGTTTGAATTATCGCGAAACCACACAACAGTTCGACGTAAGCAAAGTACTGCCATCACTGGACTTCTTTTTGAAAATACCCAATTTTGTACAGCCATCATCGTTTTGGAGCGCGACTATTCATCAGCCTATCTGGGAAAAATTGCATTGCGCGCTTGACTTTGAGCTTTGGCTTCGCCTGGTTAAAGGTCAGAAAAGGAAACTGATCAAAAAGCCCCTATCGGTAGCTAATATTCATGATACCGCGAAAACATCAGATGCAAAAATGAAAATGAAATGGGATGAAGATGAAAAACTGATGTGGTCAAATGAAGGACACGGCGCAGTTCCTCATTGGGGCAAAGTTAATTTCATTAATCGTATAAGAATTAAAATTTACAGATCATTAGGTCTGATATAAAAGGCAGCAGATGAAAATCGCGTACATATCTTATGAATATCCTCCTGACACCGCCGTTGGCGGTATAGCTACATACGTTCATCAGGTTTCGCGGATGATGCTTGCACGTGGACATACTGTTGAGGTCTTTTGTGCTTCAACGCACCGTACTATTTCAGAAGTAGTGGATGGTATCAAAGTAAACCGCGTTTTATGTACAGACAGGGAAATTTTCCATACCATAATTCTGCCTTTTTTTGAAACGGCTAACGAAGCTGGAAAATTCGACCTGATGGAGTCGCCGGAATTTTCCGGAGATGGCCTGTCTATTAAACGAAATTTCATGCATATCCCGCTCGTAGTACGGCTGCACATACCCTGGTTCCTGGTTGATATCATTAATAATCACTATTTAACGTATTTACAGAAATGCAGGTTCATGCTCAGCGGCATTATTCGCGGAAAACTATACAGACGTTTCTGGAAACCGCGCAATACGAAAACAGATCCTGATTACCTCACCACGATGCTGGCAGACCAAATACATACGCCTTCCATCAGCCTCGGTGATATTGTTGCCCGCAAGTGGCGTATAGACAGGAACCGGATCTTGAACATTCCCAATCTGTTTGCTCCCGGAAAAGAACTTCTTAGTATCCCATCAAGCACCAACACGAACACGATAACCTATATAGGCCGCCTGGAAGTTAGAAAAGGGCTTGTAAAGCTGGCAGCTGCCCTGTCAATCGTTTTAAAAGCCAAACCATTTATCAAGGTCAAATTCGTAGGTGGGATACAAAAATCGCCTGTTAAAGGCCTTGATATGAAAGAGTATCTGCTTGAGAAACTGAAAGATTACCGCGACAACCTGGAATTTACCCTGGTACCGGCCCACCAAATTGCAGAAGTTTACGCCAATACCGACATTTGCGTTTTTCCGAGTATCTGGGAAAATTTCCCATACAGCTGCCTTGAGGCTATGAGCGCCGCGCGTGGCATTGTAGCCAGCCGTGAGGGTGGCATGAAAGATATGCTTGAAGATTGCGACGGAGGCCTGCTTATTGATCCTTCAAACCACACCGAGATAGCGAAGGAACTTATCCGCTTAATTGACAATCCGGATCTGCGGGTAAAGCTGGGAGAAAACGCAAGGAAAAAAGTAGCTACAGCATATAGTAACGAGAAAATCGGAGCGCTTTTAGAAGAGAATTATAGCAAGCTTATTTAAAATAACAGCCCATTTTACAAGTCATGTACCTCTCCGTCGTTATACCGACTTATAACCCGAACCGCGAACGGCTTCTGGCAACAATTGAAGGGCTCAAAAAACAAAACGCAGCGCCCGAAGCCTGGGAGCTCATCTTAGTAGATAATAACTCAAACAATAAAGTTATTGATGAGATTTCATTACAGTGGAAAGCTACAGCCAGGGTGGTTATCGAAAAAAACCAGGGGCTAACTTATGCCCGTTTAAGAGGTGTGGATGAAGCTAAGGGTGATATTGTAATTTTTGTAGATGATGATAATATTTTGGGCGAAAGCTATGTTCAAAATACGATTACTATTTTTACTGATCACCCAAACATAGGTGCTATAGGCGGAAAATCACTTCCTGAATTGCCATATGAAGAACCGGAATGGCTACCTACTTTCTATTTCAGTTTAGCGCTGCGCGATTTCGGCGACGAGGCAATCATCCAGCAATGGGAAAACAAATTCCCCGAATATGGCCCCATAGGTGCCGGTATGGCAGTGCGTAAGGCTGCATTACAATCTTACCGCGCTAAGATCAATTCAGGAAAATCGATCATTACAGACCGGAAAGGAAACTCCTTAAGTTCGGGTGGAGATAATGACATATTGCTTGAAATTGTAAAGTCGGGATGGGATAGCGGGTATTTCCCACAACTTTCCCTCCGTCATATCATCCCGGCAGAAAGGTTAGAAATAAACTACCTGGGCCGGCTTTGTAAAGATCTGAGCAAATCATGGATTTATGTATTAGAAAGTCATGGCATCAGCCCCTGGAAAAAAATACCGGGATGGACAGTGCCTTTAAGGAAACTGAAAAGTTTTGTTGTTTATAAAGCCTGGAAAAACAGCTATAATTACCTCAAATGGAAAGGGGCTTGTGGAACCTTTGAAGGTTTGGCAGGCTAAGCATCTAACAGCAAAAAACTATCAAGTTGCTCCAAAAAATTATAAATATCCTGTACCGTTACCCCAAAGCCAGGCTGAAGACCTTTAAAAGGTTCGGGGGATACACGAGTTACAAGAAGATGATCCGCCTGAGCCATTTGATGGCATCAAAATCAGCGGAACTCCCCCCGGTGAAATCTTTTGAAGATGGCTTGCCAGTCTATTTCCTGACAGGCAAAAAATATCTTTATCAAACCTTGTTTTGCATCCAATCGCTCAACCGGGTAACCAATGCGCCGCTCAGGTTTATATTGGTTGATGATGGCAGTTTTGATGAAGACCTGCTGGCTCAAATCCGTAAACAGCTTCCGGGTGCAGGTATTGTAACCCGGCAGATGATAGATGAAAATCTCAACAGCATATTACCGGAACAGCGGTACCCGCATTTAAACCATAAAAGGAAGGTTTATCCGCACATCAAAAAATTAACGGATATACATACCATCGCCCCTTCAGGCTGGAAAGTAGTTTTAGATTCTGACATGTTATTTTGGAATGAACCAACGGAATTGTTGAATTGGCTGCAAAACCCGGCATCTCCTATTTACATGCTGGACTGCCAGGAATCGTACGGGTACTCAAGGCACCTGATGGAAGAACTTTGCGGCAGTAAAATACCTGAATTATTAAACGTAGGCGTTATCGGCATGAACAGTGCCGATGTCAACTGGGATAAAATAGACCGGTGGATAGGCGTCCTGGAAGAAAACGAGGGAGCGTCTTACTACCTGGAACAAGCCTTGACCGCTATGCTACTGGCAGATGTTAAAGCAGAAATACTGCCATCTAATACCTACATCGTTAACCCCGATAGTTCAATGGTTAATAATGCGGCAGGTGTGCTGCATCATTATGTAGACCTGTCTAAAGACGATTATTTTACAACCGCGTGGAAGAAACTGATATGAGTCCCCTGGTTTCTATTATTATACCGGTTTATAATTCGGCGTTATATCTCGCCGAAGCTATCAATTCCTGTGTTAACCAGACCTGGCAAAATATAGAGGTAATTATTATCGACGACGGATCGACAGATGAATCTCTTTCCATCGCTAAAACCTTTGAAAACGAGCGGATCAGGGTTTATCACCAGGAAAATAAAAACGCTGCCGCTGCCAGGAATAGCGGGCTGATGAAAGCCAAGGGAGATTATATTCAGTTCCTCGACGCTGATGACATACTAAGTGCTGATAAAATAGAAAAACAGGTAACCCTGTTAGCCGCGAATCCCGGCATGGTTGCCGTTTGCAGCACCATCCATTTTACAGATGGCCATCAGCCTACCGAATTTGAACCATCTGCATACGAAGAAGCTTTTTTACTAAACCTGCCCCCATTTGATTTCCTCTTTAATCTTTACGGAGGGAAGAATGAAGGTCAAGGATCCATGGTGCAGCCGAATGCCTGGCTATGCCCAAAAAACATTATAGAAAAAGCCGGCAAATGGAATGAAGACCTAACATTGGATGACGACGGTGAGTTTTTTTGCAGGGTAGTACTGGCATCCAAAGGCGTTACAAAATCAGCCGGTTACAATTATTACAGGAAATACCAGGGAAATAAAAACCTTTCGGGCTTAGCGACGCAGAAACACCTTCGCTCACAATACAACGCCTTGAGTCTTAAAATTTTATGGCTAAAAGCTAAAAACCCGTTGCCGGAGTTAACGAACATGCATGCCCGGTGGCTGCATGGCTTACTTTTTAAAGCCTATCCGGCCGCGCCGGAGCTGATGCGGCAAATTAAAAACGATCTTAAAACCTTAAAAGCGTCAATTCGCCCGGAGTATCCGTTTGGTACAACAAGCGGCAAATTATTATCTATGGTATTTGGATGGAAATTTGCCAAACGATTACAACTCTTCAAATATCAATTGAGAAAAAAGCCGGAAAACTCTGGCAAGCTATCATGAAACGCATTCACCTTTACTTTCGCAAACCACCGGAAAAAGACCGCTACTTTCCCGGCGACAGATATGTTTTCTTAGCGGCGAGAAAGCTTTTCCGCCCCAAGAAAATAAGCGGGATAGAAAAGGTGTTTATAAATCTTCGCCTCGGATTTGATGAAATCGGTGTGAATTATGTGGTAAACCGGCCGTTTAAAGAAATAGGCCCCGGTGAACCCGTAGTGGTATTAGGGATTGGCGAGCAAGCACTTGAAGGCTATAATAAACCTAATCCTATTATAGCCGGTATCGCATTGGTATCCCATCCCACGCAATGGCCCACCATGTGCCAGGATTTTCCAATAGTTAAATACCTGCAGCATTCCAAATGGGCTAATGACATTTACATTCCTTATTATGGGGCCAACATCTGCGAACTCTGGCCTGCAGGGATAGAAACTCAAAAGTGGCTTCCGGAAAAAGATAAAAAACCGGTTTACGATGTTTTGATCTATAATAAGATTAGATGGGACTATCCGAAGATGGAGGTGGAATTGATTGAAGCCATCAAAAACAAACTAACGGCACTTGGTCTTTCATTCGTTGAAATCTGTTACGGACATTACCAGGAAGCAGATTATCATGGGCTTTTAAAACAATCCAGATCGATGATATTCCTGAGCGAGCATGAAAGTCAGGGATTTGCCTGCTGCGAAGCCTTATCCATGGATATCCCCGTTTACGCCTGGGATCAAACTCATTGGCTTGACCCCGAAAGACACGAATGGGGCACCCCGGATGTGCCCGCATCATCCGTTCCTTTTTTTGATGATACCTGCGGGATGACTTTCAAGAACTACGCGGCTTTTGACGCCGGGTTTCATACCTTTTGGGAAAAGGTTATACAACAACAGTTCAGCCCAAGGGATTACATATTAAAAAACATTACCCTGGAAAAAAGTGCCCGGCGTATGCTGGAAATCATACAGGAAGTATATGATTAACCTGCAACCCAAACACTGTAATCCAGCTCATTCATGAATTTTTCTATCTTATATAAACCAAAAAAACTGATTGAAAGGCTCGCGCTTGAAATAGCGCGTAAACGCCGCATCGGCAGATTAAAAAACACACCGGGGGCGGCATTAAAACTCGGTCATATCGATTCGCTTGAACTGCTTGAAATAATCGGTAAAGACCGCTCGCTAACTGCTAATCCTGTTGTTTATGATATTGGCAGCAACATCGGCACCTGGACCTTACTTGCCAAATCTGTTTTGCCACAGTCTACAGTGCACGCGTTTGAGCCCTTATCTTTTCACATTTCACATTTCAATGAAAATTGTAAGGCGTTGAAAAATGCTTACCTGCATCCGTATTGCGCTGGTAATGAAAACAGAACCGGAACCATCAACATATCCAGTTTTTCTGACTCATCAAGTTTACTATCTGCTACCCCGCTTGAGTTTGAGCATTTTCACATTCAAAAAGAAAAAGAAGAGCAGGTAGAAATCAAACGCCTTGCCGACCTGATTGACGATAAATCCTTACCTCCACCAAATATTATCAAACTTGATGTACAGGGATTTGAATTAGAGGTGCTTAAAGGACTTGGAGATTGGCTAAACTCCGCGAAGTATATTATTTGTGAAGTATCCTTTAAAGAATACTACTATAGCCAGGCACAGTTTCTTGACATTGCCAATTACCTGGCGGGATACCGGTTTCAACTTTTTGCATTCGGCAATAACACCCCTTTGGGCACTGAGCTTAACCAGATTGACGTGCTGTTCAAACGACCCTCATGAGGATCTTACTTTCTTTTATGCAGGATAGCGGGGCAGCACCGCACGCAATCCCGGCCTATCGTTTCTGGACTTACTATATCAAAAATGGCATAGAGGAGTCAGGCATGAAATGGATGGAAATCCCCGGACTGGATTGGGCAGCAGGAATGGTACCTTATGAGAAAGACCCGGCCTTAGAACAGTGGAAGCAACAGGCCTGGACACAAACTATTGATTATATTAAAACCAACCGGCAGCTTTTTGACATTTTTCTTTGTTACCTGTATCCCAAGCAGATTGACATAAACGCCATTAAACAAATAAGGGCAATGGGCGTGCCTTGCGTTAATTTTTACTGCGATAATATCAGGTCCTTTAGCAAGCTACCATCTGAATTTAAAATATTTGATCTGGTTTGGGTGCCGGAATTTGAAGCCTTGAATATGTATCAAACGGCAGGGGTCGCTCATATTAACCTCCCTATGCCTATGTGGGTAGCGCCAGAATATCGGACGCTTCCTGTTAGGGAAACAGGTGCCATTACCTTTATTGGTTCTAAAGACTACCTGCGTGCGCAACTCCTGGCAAATGTGATCGACAAAGGATTACCGGTACAAATAACCGGAACGGGGTGGCACAATGAAAACGAATCGGCGACTGTGTTACCGGCGTCAAATCTATCCGCAAAAATCAATAACCAGCTGCAACTGATACGCCAAACAGGGCTGAAAGCTTTTGCTGCCTATCATGTTAAACGGTTTAATAAACAGGATCAGGTTCTTATAAATGCCGAAAACTTATTTGAGAAGCCTGATTTCGATGAATACATCCGTCTTAGCCGGGAAAGTATGATCACCCTGGGCATAAACCGGGTACCAACCTTTTACGGCTTTGGAAAAAATATGTTGACTTATAGCCGGCTTCGGGACCTGGAAGCTCCTATGTTAGGTGCCTGCTATCTTACAGAATATACCAAAGGGCTCACCTATCTCTACGAATTAGGCACTGACGTTGAAACATATGCTGATGCAGATGAACTGGTATTGAAAAGCCGGGAATTAGCCCGATCTGAAAGTAGGCGAAAACAATTGAGAATCAAGAGCCAGCAGAAAGCACTCGGAGCTCATTCGATCCCGGAATCCCTGCAAAAAATAAAAACCAGGCTATTTAATTAACAACTTGAGCAGGAAGATCTGTATAATTACCCAATCGCACCTTTGCCGGAACCCCAGGGTTTTGAAAGAGGCTACAGCACTTGCTGCTGCGGGGTATAACGTTCAGATCTTAACAGGCAGTGTTTCGGCCGATCTTTATGCTCAGGACCTGTCGGCTATCGCTAACTTTCCAAATATCCGCCTGCAATTGGTATCTGATCTATCTAAAACAAACTCAAGATCAATTGCAGATCGGTTTTTAAACAAATTAGGGCGTTGGGTGATTCGCCGGTTTAAGATAGAAAATGGCCTCGCGCTTGGTTACGGGGCCTTGCGCTATTATGATGCAGCCTGCGCAATAAAAGCCGATTTGTACATTTGCCATCAGGAACTGCCCACCTGCATAGGTGGTCGCCTGCTAAAAGGAGGTTTTAAAGTTGCATTTGACCTGGAAGACTGGTATTCTGAAGACCTTCTGCCCGAAGCACGTGCGGAGCGACCAATTGGTTTATTACGCCGTGCCGAATCAGAAGCACTTAACAAAGGAACCTTTTGTATAACAACATCAAACATCCTTGCCGAAAAATTGGCCCAACAATATTCATCGCCAAAGCCACGGGTTATATATAATGTTTTTCCGGTGCCGGAGATCTCCTTTCAAAAGACAAAGCTCTTCAGCAAACCACTAAAACTATTCTGGTTTTCACAAACCATAGGCCCGGGACGTGGGCTGGAACAGTTTATAAAAGTCCTTTATCTACTAAAAACACCCGTCGAATTGCAGCTGTTGGGAAACGTTACGGAGGCCTACAGGCAAAGTTTAATTGCACTGCTACCCAGCCAACATCATCTATTTTTTCACGACCTGGTACCGGAAAATCAGCTCGCTACAAAAATAGCTGAATTTGATATTGGCCTGGCTTTAGAACTGAAGACCCCGGCAAGCCGCAATTATACCATCACCAATAAGTTTTTCCAATATATTCAATCCGGGTTACCCGTTATCACCAGTGAAACCGAAGGGCAAAAAGAGGGTTATGATTTGTTCAAACCCGGCTTTAAATTGTCGCAACAGCCCAATAATACAGAACTTGAAGCGCTGGAAAAATGGCTCAATAGCCCGGAGAAATTGCAGTTAGCACGGAACCGGGCAATTGAAGCCGGAACATTTTACAATTGGGAAAACGAGTCTAAAAAGCTCATCTCATTAGTTGCCACAGCCCTTGAAAAATAAAGTAAGCTTACAGATAAACCTTGCGCCCGGCGACTACCCGCATGTACGCTTCATGCTTAAACATCAGTTGGAGATGCTGGCTGGACAGGTTGACGACATTGTTTTAACTGTTGATACCCGGCCAAGCAAGGGGCGTTTCGCTGATGGATGGGAGGCCAATAAAACCTTGCTGGACAAATTTCTGGAAACAGATATTGAGAACAATTACGCAGTAAGGATAAACTACGTTGACTACTCGCCCGTGACGAAAAAAAAAGTAGCCGACAAATTCTTCGGTAAAAAGAATATACCGGATAAAGATTTCAGGGGAGGGCCGTTTTACGCCTACTTTTTCGGGTTGTACTCGGCCCAAAACAATCTCGTTTTACACCTGGATTCGGACATATTTTTAGGCGGAGGAAGTCAGCAATGGATTGGCGAAGCGGTTAAACTTTTCGAGTCTGATCCAGATTGCTTTGTCGCTTCACCATTACCCGGCCCACCGCACCCGGCCGACATTTTGGTTGGTCAGGATATTGTTCAGAAAGTCGCCCCCTATACATGGGCACTAAAGGGCATGAGTACCAGGATCTTCATGATCGATAAAAGCCGGTTTGATACTGATAAACTGGTATTAACTCAGCCGCCGTTTCGCGGACAGATAAAAGCGATTATTGAAGGCAACCCTAATGCCGACCTTCCTGAGCATATGTTTTCAGACTATCTGACAAAGCGTAATTTAAAACGGGTCGACTTTTTAGGCAGCGGTAAGGGCTTATGGTCATTACATCCCCCCTATCGTACCGAAGCTTTTTATCAGAACCTGCCACAGCTCATTGAAAAGATCAATCTGAATGATTTGCCAGAAAAGCAGCAAGGCTTCTATGACATTATCGATGAGGTTTGCGATTGGTCGCAGGCCCGCGAAAAAATCAGCGGCAACCGCTGGTGGAAAAGGATCATGAGATAGCCTATGAAAAAACTGCTGATCGTATCCCCTTATTTCCCACCTGTAAATGCTGCTGATATGCAGCGTGTAAGGATGAGTATTCCTTATTTTGTAGCAAACGGCTGGGAAGCAGAAGTAGTTGTTGTGGATGAGCAATATTCAGATCTCCCTACCGATCAATTGCTTTTACAAAGTATCCCGGAAGATATCAGGATCCATAAAGTAAAAGCGCTCCCCAAAAACCTCACCTCAAAATTTGGCTTGGGCAGTATTGCTTTGCGGTCGTTGCCGTTTTACAAGAAAAAAATCAGGTCTCTTTTAAAGTCGAAACAATATGATCTGATCTATTTTTCGACTACGCAGTTCCCCGTTTGTATTTTAGGGGCATATTTAAAAAAGCGCTTTGGCATTCCCTATGTAATTGACATGCAGGACCCCTGGCACTCGGATTATTACCAGAATAAACCAAAGGCCCAACGACCGCGTAAATACTGGTTTTCATACCGATTGAACAAATACCTGGAGCCCATTGCCCTGAACAACGCGGACGGTTTGATCAGCGTATCTGACCATTACATTACCGATCTTAAAAACCGATACCCTCGTATTCAGCATATCCCGGCCGCTACTATAACTTTCGGGGCCTTTGAACCCGATATGGAAATTGCCGAAAAAAATCAAAGCAATTTCCCCAAGCTGCTTGATGACTCTCACGTCAATATAGTATATGTAGGGCGTGGTGGAGCAGACATGCAAAAAGCAGTAAGTACCCTTTTCAAGGCTTTCAAAGCCGGACTGGATGCGGGAAACAAAGCTTTGGAGGCTGCAAGGTTCTACTTTATTGGCACCAGTTATGCTCCCGCCGGCGAAGGCAAGCCCAGCATCCTGCCAGTTGCTGATCATTTTGGTGTAACCGGCTACGTAACCGAAATTACCGACAGAATAAGTTATTATCATACATTGCTCACACTAAAACAGGCCGATACCCTGTTTATACCGGGCTCGGATGATCCAAAATACACGGCCTCGAAAATTTACCCCTATTTGCTTACACAAAAACCGATCTTGGCTATCTTTAACGCCTCAAGTTCGGCAATTGGTATTATGAAGGAATATGGAGTAAAACAAGTGTATAATTACGATACGGTTACGGATGATGAGATCAATACCTTTTTACTTTCTATCGTTCAGGGTAATGAACCGCTCCCTAATTATAACGAGGAAGCCGCTGATAAATATTCCGCAAGGCAAATGACTGTAGAACAATGTAAACTTTTTGACCGTGTTATCAGTGGAAAAAATTAAGAGGACTTTCGGCTTTATTTTAAATCACCCTTTAGGTAAAAAGCATCCGTTTAAAGCGTTTTTGAGATTTTTAGGCTGGCAGCTTCAAAGCAGTATTCAACCCTCAAAATTGTGGGTAAAGCCTTTTATAGGCAACGTGAATTTTTACGCTCGTAAAGGCCTTACCGGGATAACAGGAAACATTTATACCGGATTGCATGAATTTGAGGATATGGCATTCCTGCTCCATTTTTTAACCGCACAAGATGTTTTCTTTGATATTGGTGCAAATGCGGGTTCGTATACCTTGCTGGCCTCCGGCGTCAGTAATGCAAAAACCATTACTATTGAGGCTTCGTCAACTACCGCGATATTAACCGCTAAAAATATCGAGCTGAACCGGCTTCAAAACAAGGCTACCCTGATCCATGCGGCGGCAGGTGCAAGGACAGGGCAGTTAAGTTTTTCAAAAAATGAAGATACCACCAATCACGTGGTGCTCGATGATGAAAAAGCAGATGCGGAAATGATAAATGTGATCACCGTAGATTCGTTAACTGCTGACGACTGTCCCTCACTCATTAAGATTGATGTGGAAGGCTTTGAAACGGAAGTGCTTAAAGGAATGAACGAAACTTTAAAACAACCAACGCTAAAAGCCATTATCATTGAGCTGAACGGCAGTGGCTCGCGTTACGGATTTAACGAAGAAGATATTCACCAAACCCTAGTATCTTCGGGTTTTACGCCATACCGGTATGATCCGTTTACGAGGGGATTAAATTTGATACCCTCATTTGGGCATTACAATACCATTTACTGCCGTGACATTGATTTTATCCTGTTACGATTAAAATCGACCCCGAAATTTACAGCATTGGGGGAAAAAATTTAACATGCGCCTCGCCATTATTACCACCCACCCTATTCAATACTATGCGCCGGTGTTTAAGCTGCTAAGCCAAAGCATAGAGGTGATGGTATTTTATACTTGGGGTGAGGAAGCTCAACAAAAGTTTGATCCCGGTTTCGGCAAAACGATAGCCTGGGATATTCCGCTGCTTGATGGCTACCCTTACCAGTGGGTTAAAAACACCGCTCCAAACCCAGGCTCCCATCATTTTAAAGGAATCGTTAATCCCGACCTGATCAACCAGGTAAAAAATTGGCAGCCCGATGCTATTTTGATATACGGATGGGCTTATAACAGCCACTTGAAAGTGATACGCCATTTCAAGAATAAAATACCGCTTTATTTTCGTGGTGATTCAACATTACTTGACGGACAGAAAGGCATCAAAAACCTGTTACGCTCACTTGTGCTGCGTTGGGTGTACAGCCATGTTAATTATGTTTTTTACGTTGGTACTAACAACAAAGCATATTTTCAGAAATATGGGTTAAAGTCCGATCAACTTTTTTTTGCACCTCACGCTATAGACAATAATAGGTTCGAGGTAGACAGGTCGCAGGAAGCAACTAATATAAGATCCGGCCTTGGTATTAAACCAGATGATAGGGTTATTTTATTCGCAGGTAAACTGGAGGAAAAAAAATCTCCGCAGATGTTACTTGATGCTTTTCTATCGATGGGCATACCAAATGCTCATCTGTTGTTTGTTGGAAATGGGCCTTTGGAAAATTCCCTTAAAGCAAGTGCAGCTGATTCGGAAAAAGTTCATTTCTTACCATTCCAAAATCAATCGGTCATGCCTGCCATATACCAGTCATGCAATATATTTTGCCTCCCTTCAAAAGGGCCTAACGAAACATGGGGACTTGCGGTAAACGAGGCAATGGCCGCAGGCCGCCCTGTACTTGTATCTGATAAATGTGGCTGTGCAATTGATCTTGTAGATTCGGGTATCAACGGGGAGATGTTTGAAGCCGGAAGCCGGTCTTCTTTAATCCAAAAGTTATCTTTGTTGCTTGAAAACAAAACAGGGTTGAGCACCTTAGGCAACAACGCCAAAACTAAGGTAGCCTCCTGGAGCTTTGAAATCCAGGCCGAAACCATCCTGAAAACGCTGAAGAATACCTATGCAAAATAACCAGGCGCCCCTTGAGCGTATTATTGTACTATTTATACCCTGGGCTTTAGCCATGTTGTTTAGCGGCGATCCTAAGCTATCATACTGCGTGGCCTGGCTGGGTTCTTTCCTCATATTTTTCCTTACCCTGACCGGATGGGTAAAACCCCTACCAACAGACAGAGGCATAGCCGAACAACTCATGCGCCCTATTTTTATGGTGCAAATCATTTTTGCGGGCTATATGGCTTGTACATCTATTTTTTATTTTATGGATGTGTTGGGTTATGAGAATTTCGAAAAGGTGGCTACCACCCTGATTGATAAAGACCGGCTGGAGCATACTGCTCAATGCCAGCGTTATTATTGCCTTGCGCATGCTTCTTTTGCTTCGGGTATTTTAATGTTCATGAATTATGAAACCAAGTCAAAGTACTATATCTCGAAGGAAAAGCTGGCTAATCTTTTAATGATGTTCGCTGTCGTTAGCTTTCCGGCGTCTATACTTTTCACCAAGGTTCCTGGTCTGTCCCAATTTGCCAATCAATTCAGTTCACTTAGTTTTATCGCAGGCACCCTGGCCCTCGCTTTCGCTATACCCTTAAAAAAGCCCGGTAACACATTAATTTGTTTCATCTTCTACATATTTAACTTTTACCAGGCCTTAACGTCGGGATTTAAAGAACCGATCATTATCAGTGTATTGGTTTTAGGCATTTTCTTATATCCCAACTATAAAAAAATTGTGATAGGTGTTTTCGTTCCTGCATTGTTACTTTTATTCATGTTCCTCCCCACCTATAACCGTATTTTCCGGCAGAACGCATGGTCGGGGGATGCATCTGCCGATGAGGCTACACAACTGGCCCTTGACGCGGCCATAAACAGCGCAAATACAGGAGAGGAAGATGACTCTAACTGGGGCTTCCTGGTCTTCAGGCTCAGCGAAGTCGATATGTTCATCAAATTCACGCAATCGACACCAAAAACCATTGATTTTTACGGAACGAAATTGTTCGAGCAATCAGCAATAGCACTTGTACCACGTATTTTCTGGCCTGCAAAACCTATTACGGAAGACTTGGTGATGGAGCGCGTTTTTGACGCTGGTGTAGTTAACAGGGCTTCCTCGGTATCGGCTAAGCCGGCTTTTATTGTCGATGCTTATCTCACCGCCGGCGCTCCGGGCATATTTGTCATTATGCTGGTTTATGGGGCTATTGCGCAAATAATTTCGGTAAAGGCAGAGAAACTCTTCGGCGGCTATATCCTGGGCACTGCCTTGATCTTTAGCGGATTATTCCAAATCATGTGGCGCGGACTTAGCTTCGAATTTATCATCAACAACATATTCTGGAGTTATATCAGTATGTTGGCCATCCACAAGATCCTTACTGCAGCCAACATTTTAAAAGAGGTTTAAAGCCGTTAAAGAAAACGTAAGTTTGTATAACAGATAGCGTAATTATTGACACCTTTATATTCCTTCATCATTTTAACCTATAACGAGGAGCAGCATCTGCCCCGTTTGCTGGCATCCATCAGAGATTTAAACGCCCCTGTTTTTATCTTAGACTCCGGCAGTGAAGATAATACCATCAATATAGCGCAAAATGCAGGGGCTGTTATTTTACAACATCCATTCGAAAATCATCCTAAACAATGGGATTTCGCGCTTAAAAATTTCGATATTAAAACGCCATGGGTCATTTGCCTGGATGCCGACCAGGAAGTAACGCCCGAGCTTCAACAAAAACTTCGTGATTTCAAAGATGAAGACCACCAGGATATTGATGGCATTTACTTTAACCGTAAAAATTACTTTAAGGGGCAATGGATAAAACATGGAGGCTATTATCCTTTTTACCTGTTAAAAATGATCCGCTACGGCAAAGGGTATTCAGACCTTAATGAAAACATGGACCACCGCTTCATTGTACCGGGCAAAACCGAAGTTTGGAAGGATGGGCACATTTTGGAAGAAAACCTAAAAGAAAATCAAATCAGTTTTTGGATAGCCAAACACAACCGCTACAGCGATTTACTGGCGAATGAAGAGGTGGAACGCATACAAAAATTGAGGACACAAACACTCAATCCAACTTTATTTGGCTCGCCCGATGAACGTACCGCCTGGCTAAAAAATTTGTGGTGGCAACTACCTCGCTATGTGAGACCCCTGATTTATTTTACCTATAGGATGATTTTTCAGTTGGGTATTTTAGAAGGGCGAACCGGTGTAATATTCCATTTTTTACAGGGCTTTTGGTTCAGGTTAATTGTGGATGTAAAAATTGACGAGCTTATTAAAGGTCCGCAGAAGAAAGAAGATAAAAAATACGCAATGGTTTCGCCTTTCAAATTCGCGTTTAGTTTCCTGTTTTTGTTTGTGATATTTTATTATTTCAACATCCTGTTTTATGGTGCTACCAGCCCGGGCAATCATTATTATCCTTTCCTGGCCGATAACCTCAATTACATTCAGAGTTTACGTTGGTTTTTATTGAGCTGCAGCACGCAAATCCTAAACTGGCTGGGCTTTACAGCTATACATAACGGTACTCAGCTATTGGTGGCTGGTAAAGGTTCTATCGAGGTGGTCTATTCCTGCCTGGGGTTAGGGTTAATGAGTTTTTTTGCCGCCTTTGTGATTTCTTATCCTAAATCATTAAAGCAAAAGATCATTTTCCTCGTATCCGGGGTCTTGGTTATTCAGTCCTTAAATATTATACGCTTTGTGCTCTTGGCTTTGTTTTGGAGCAAAAAAGCCAACCGGATTGTTGATCATCACACTATTTTTAACATCATCATATACATTATCATCATGATCAGCCTGTATGTTTGGATTGCCAAACACGACCAGGTCAAAAGTCAGGGTGATTAGATCTTCTCTTCTTTCAAAATAACTCCCCTTTCGGCCTCTCCTTCCCCGACTACTACAAATTTGATTCAACGCAGAAAGCTTACTGGTGCCAATACCCAAAAATGGAAAGCTAAAATCCCTGGTTTTGAAAATTATCTATTAAAATTTTTGATTTTATAAGCGGCTTAAACTGTAAACTTCCCGGCTACAAAAAGTTCATAAAAAAATTTCAGATCGCATTATGATGCAAACTAAAATTAGCTACTTTGCTTTGCTTCAACAAAGAAACCCGCGACCTTACGGTCACGAATTTAGATTTATGATAAGGTTTAGGTTTTAAATCACTAACAGGCAGCAAATTTAAACTCCACCCCTCAGTTTCTTTATGATGCTAAATTAGCTTTAACGTCCGGTCTCCGCAATACTGAAAAAGTGGTATATCAGATAGCCCTGAATTTATTAATGGCTTCCACTTTGTTTTGTACCTGCAGCTTAACGTAGGTATTGCGGATATGTTTTTTTACCGTACCTGTAGAAATTTCAAGGCGATCTGCAATTTCTTTGTATTGCAGGCCACGCGCCAGGTGGTTAAGGACTTCAACTTCACGCTCTGTAAGATTTTCGGAGGAAACAACAGCCGGCTTTGCCGATGCTGTATTAAATGATGCTATCACCCTGCGCGAGATATAGGCGCTCATGGGCGAACCGCCCGCCGCTATCTCGTTGATCGCGCTCCTGATCTCATCTGCCGATGATTCCTTGAGCATATAACCGGTCGCGCCGCTTTTTAACGATTCAAAAATATTGGTATTATCGTCGTTTATAGTACACACTAAAAATTCGGTATTTGGCAGAAAAGGTTTAGCCCGTCGTATAAATTCAATTCCAGACATACCCTCAAGATTGATGTCAACTATGAAAATATCCGGTTTAAGCTGATCTATCTTTTTTAATACGGATTCGGCATTGGTATATGATCCCATCAAGCTTACTCCGCTCATGTCATGAATAATCTGTTCCAGTCCGCGCCGGTAATGTAAATTATCCTCTATTAAAATGATCTGGAGCATGCCTTCGGTAAATATAAAACGCTAATATCTTAATTTGTCCCGGCTTTCGTTATACCTATTATGGGGTAGTTAAAGGCTTAGTTTAATGCTTACGGATGTACCTTTTCCGGGGGCCGTATCAATTTTCAACTCTGCATTTAACCTTTTTGCACGCGCATGAATGTTACGGAGCCCCATGGTTTCATGCTTACGAATATCCGGATCAAAACCGCGGCCATCATCACGGATGCTGATATGCAGCCGTTCCTTATAAAGGTTGATTGTCAAATAGGCGTTTCGCGCCTTGGAATGCTTAACAATATTATTTAAAACTTCTTTCACAAGCAGGTATATCTGCCGCCTCTTCTCGCCACTGATAATAGTTACAGTTTCCCCAACCGAGGTATTTTCATGAAAGCTTACATTACTGAATTCAAATATCTTAATAGCTTGCTTATGAATAAAGTTGGCCAGGTTACTTACCTCATCGTTTTCCGGGTCAAGGCTCCAGATAATCAGCCTCATCTGGGTAGATATATCCGTAATAGCCTCATGAATGCCATCTATTTCCTGAAAGTCGGGCTGATCGGCTACCTTCCGGCTCAACAGCTCGGTTCGTAACTTAATACCTGAGATACTTGCCCCCAAATCGTCATGTACTTCACTACTAATCCGCTGACGTTCCCGTTGCAGGGCAAGCTCGTTTTCATAATCCTTTTTTTGTAAGCCGATAATAGACAGATAGTATTTACGTACCAGCAAAAACACTATAACTATCGCGCTGATAACAGCCAGGGCCTGGAGCCATACCTGCTGATACCATAAAGGCATCACGGTAAACTGAAAAATAAGCGAGGAGCTCAATTGGTTGAAACGGTCGGCCGCCACTGCTTCCAGCTCATAGTTTCCCGGAGGCAACAGGTCAAACCGTTTTTCACCGGTAGGTGCAACACTCCAATTTTTATCAACACCCTTTAGCCTGAACCGGTATTGTATTTTGCCCATGCTTTTGTAGGATAAGGCAACGCAATTAAACACAACCGGCTGGCCGTAAGTAAAATTATTTTGAGCTCCGGGCGCCCCGTCATTAATCAGTACTGGTTTGGGCAGGTGCCTGTTCCCCAGGTTTTGAGTAACTGCTATGCCCCTGTCTGTCGCTATATAATAATTAAGACCGTATTTTACTACATCGGCCACGTTATCTGACGGAAGCCCGTTACTGGTATTGATCAGGCTTACCTTGTAATCGTGATAATTGTTACTGAAGCTAATAACACTTACCCCATTTGCCGTACAAGCCCACAAGGTGTTAGCATCCGTCCATACCAGTCTACGGATATCGCCCGAAGAGATCAAAGGCGAGTTAAATTGAATCGTTCTTTCCCCGGCAAATAAAAATAAGCCCTGGGCTTCGGTACCTACTGCATATGCCTTATCATTTGCGGCCAGGCATTTAACAGCATTTATCCCTTTATTGGCTAATAACCGCACATAATAAATATCATTAGTGGTTGGCTTTAACCGATACAACCCGTAAAGTGAACCTATCAGCAGCTTGTTGTCAAACCAGGCAAGGGATGTCATGCGTACTGGTTTAAATCTGTAACCTTTTATACGTTTGAACTGCTTTGACAATGCAACAACTGCGTTTTGTGAAATAAAATACACTGTATCAGGCCGCTGCTCAATTCCTTTTATTGGGCCGAAAAAATAATTTTCGGGGTGCCATGATGACGGGTTATTTTTGGAAACATCTAATCCGAATATGCCGTTATCTGTGCCAATAAGGAGCCTGTTACCCGGAATGGTAAGCAGATTGGTGATCCGGTTAAAGTCCGACCGGTTTTGATTTAAGGATATAGTGCCTAGCGGCGGCCTCGGATTAGCGTCAAGTTTTATATAACTCAGCGTGCTTAAAACATGCCCGGCAAAAAGGTAGCCTCCCGCGATGCCCAATTTTAAAGCATCTTCATTTGCAAGGCCGCTTTCCTGATCAATAACTTTTACTTCGGGGTTGGTACTTAAAAAAAAGCCTTTATCATAACTACCAAACCATAAATTATTTTCTCTGTCGATAAGGGTTGAGGTAGTGATATGATTATTCAGATAGTTTCTTCGTTCGCCGGTGATATAGTCTATAATATATGTGCCTTGCTTTACCGTGGTAACGGCAAAGGTGTGTTTCCCGGTGAGATAAACTGAGGTCACGTTACCGGTAAAGGAGAATTTCTCAAGAGGAATGATCCCGCTTCTTTCATACTGATAAACATGCACCCAGTCTTTAGTTATTAATAACAGGTGATTTTGTTCAATAGCTAATCTATAAGGCCTGGTATTGTTATTAGCTGTTTCATAATTTAACTGGCCCTCTGAAAGCTCTTTTTCAAGCATATCGAGGTCATTTTCAGATAGGATAATCTCTTCTCCGTCCGAGCCATAAATATACCCGCTTAGGTGTCGGAGGGTATGCCTTTTTGATTTTAGCTCGTCAAAGTGATATACTTTAGTAGTTAGCCTGTAATTTACACAAAGCTCATTATAACGGTTAAAAAAGAAATTGGCAAAAGGTAATACAAGTACCTTTTGAGATGAGTTAAGCTTACGTATAAGTCCGTTTTCATAGTAACAAACCTTATAGTTACTGCAGTAAAAAAAAATCCGGTGGTAGTTGTCTTCCGCTATCCGGAAACATTCATTGCTTTCCAGGCCATCGGCCGATGTGAAATTTTTGAAATGCTGACCATCAAACCTGCTTACGCCTTTATCTGTGGCTATCCAGATAAAGCCCCGGCTGTCCTGCATGATATAATTAACCCTCGAACTGAGCAAGCCCTCCGTAGCGTTGTAGTTTTTAAGGTAAACTACCTGGTAGGGCGTATCGGCATATACCCGCCACGGGAATAAAAACAACGTTATTACTAAGAATTTAAAAAAAGAGCTTTTTAGCGGCATTTTTATTATTTGTATCGATTCATTATCGGTACTCTTTAAACAAGATACAACTATACAAAATATATAACCCCGTTAATTATATCAACTGATAAATATAGAAAGAAATGCCATGCAAATAAGTAAGCTCCTTCCCTATTATAATTATATATAATCTGTCTAAACGTAATATTAATTGATATGGTTCAGGCAGATATTATATAATAGTACTATCAAACACGAAAAAGTTACCCTGAGCAAGCAGTGAAGATTTTAATACGTTGCTTATTTTTGAGCAGACATGAGCATATTACCGTTTAAATCAAAGATTGGCCAGGAGCAGATTTTAAAGATCAGTCCTTTTAAGGAAGTGATTAAACCTACCGTGCCGCACAAACACGCCGGGTATTTTGAGCTGATTGTTTTGAGCGACGGGGCAGGCGAACACGTAATAGATGATATTACATACGAGATAAACCCGCCCATGATATTTTTCCTGAAACCAGGGCAAACGCATTGCTGGAATTTTACCCGGATCCCCAAAGGTTATGTGGTATTGTTTAAGGAGGAGTTGTTGGACGCGCAGCTACTGGCACTGGTTTACCAGCTGAATATACTGATAGATGTGCAGGACAGCCGCGCTTATATGCAGTTACTGGCCTTATTTCATGAAGAATACGCGCAAACCCAAACAGAGGTCCCGGTACTAATGGCTTATATGCGCCTGCTCCTGGAAAAAACCGCCGCACTTTCTGGCAAGGACCCAAAGCCGCCCGCAAACGCTTTATATTACCAGTTCAAAAGCCTGTTGCATATTACTGATGCAGGGGCAAAAAATGTGAAAGATTATGCAGATGAGTTGAATATCTCCACACATCAGCTCATCCAGGTTTGCCGCGAAGCTAACGGCAAAACCCCGTCGATGATGCTGACTGAACGCCTGCTGCTTGAGGCCAAAACCTTGTTATCAGCCACCGATCACCCGATCAAAGAGATTGCGCATGTATTGCATTTCACCGATACCTCCCACTTTGTTAAGTTTTTTAAAACCAATACTAACCTTACCCCGGGGGCATACCGCGAATTATCACAGTCCAGGCACTAAATATACCGTATAAGGCTGCAATACTACCGCGCACCCTGCAAACGTCAGGGTATTTTTGGGCAAGAATCAGCCATGAAACAACTTTTTGCTTTTTTTCTGCTTTGCAGCCCGGTACTCCTTCTCGCACAAACCGCCCAGCTAAAAGGCAGGGTATTGGATAGTCAAAATCATCATCCAATAGAATATACGAGCGTTGCCATGATCCATTCCGGCGATTCGGTCTTGGTGGCGGGCACGGTTACCAAAGCCAACGGCGTATTCGAATTCGGCAAAATAGCAGCCGGAACTTATCGCTTAAAAATTGCATTTATCGGCTACCGTGACATAATCAAAACAGATATCCGCCTAACTCAAGGCCAGCAACTCAATCTCGGCGACGTGCTTTTACAACCGGCCAGTAAACTGCTGAACGAAGTAAATGTGAGGGGACAGCAGGTAAATGCTGTTAATAAAATTGACAGGCAGGTTTACAGAGCCGGTCAGTTTGAGGCCGCCCGCGGTGGCTCGGCTATTGATGTGATCAAAAACCTGCCATCGGTATCTGTTAATGGCGAAGGGAACATCAGCATGCGAGGTTCAGAAAGCTTTATGGTGCTTGTAAATGGCAAACCAGTTATTACCGATGCGCAAACCGTGCTTTCGCAAATACCCGCTAATTCGATAGCGAATATTGAAGTAATTACCTCGCCATCGGCTAAATACGATCCCGACGGGCGGGGTGGCATTCTCAATATCATCACAAAAAAAGGCACTACAGATGGCATAACACTGGCAACCAACGTACAGGGTGGTTTACCCAGTACCGGCGATTTCGGTAATACGCGTAAACCTTTACGATTTGGGGCCGATGCCACCCTGAATTACCGCAAAGGCAAATGGGATATTTCGGTAGGTGGTAACTATAACCGCAACGACAATGCCGGGTATCGCGAAGGTGATGTTTACACCAAAAACTTTGCTGCAGGCACTATCACCCGCTTCCCTTCAACCGGAGAACGCAGTTTCAAAAAGTACAATTATGCCGGTCGCGCGTCCATCAACTTCACGGCAGATGCGGCCAATGTTTTCTCGGGAGGTCTGTTCCTGGACCAACTTACCAGGATCGTGTTGCCGATCTCCTCTATCACAACACTACATCAAACCTGAGCAATAACGCGCTTATTAAAAATACAACCTATTATAATTCCAACCTCCAAACAAAAGAGGGTAGCTTTGCCCTGGCCAACCTGGATTATACGCATACTTTTCATGATAAATCAACCCTGGCTGCGGGTATGGTTTATGAACACGCAGATCTTTACGGCAACACCAAAAACCGCAACCTGCACTATCCTAATACAAACGATACCATCCAATATGTATACAACCCTTACAAACGCCCTATCACGGGCTATCGCTTAAAGTTGGATCATAGCCTGCCCATAGGAAATGGCAAGCTGGAAAGCGGTTACCAGTTAAGGTATGATACGCAGGACGGACAATTTGATTATTTAGTTACACCTCCAACTTCGCAACCAGACGCGGCCAAGTTTCAGGGTACCCTACATGCCAAAAATGTTATCAACTCTGTTTATAGTCAGTACACAGGTAAATCGGGGCAATGGGAATATAACGGAGGCTTGCGGTATGAATATGCCACCCGGTCGGTTACCCTTTCCTATGATCCAACAGTACACCGGCTCAATTTGTCAAACCTGTTTCCATCCGTATTAGTACAGTATAATTTAAGCGAGGGTTGGAAGCTTAAGGCCGATTACAGCAGACGCATTAACCGTACCACCAACCTGGAGCTGAACCCTATCCCCGAGCGCGAACATTCGGAAACACAGGAAGAAGGCGACCCAGACCTGCTACCCGAGTTTATTGATCAGGCAGAACTGGGTTTGACACATAACTTTAAATCAGGCACGTTCTTTTTAACCGGCTATTACCAGCATATCAAAAACCCAATACAGCGCCTTAATAGTGTTTACGCAGATACCATGCTGAACCGGGTTTATACCAATGCAGGCGCAGCCACCCAAATAGGCGTAGAAATGGGTACTAACCTGCAACTCAAGAAATGGTGGAGCTTATACATAGGCGCCAACGCTTATAATTATCATATCAGCGGCGATATCCGTATTCTTGATCAGCCTTTTGTTGTTAACAACCGGCGCTGGGCCTATTCATTAAATATGAACACGGCTTTCCAGTTCAGTAAAACCTGGAGCGCGCAGGCTAATTTCAACTACCTGTCTAAACGCCCTACAGCCCAGGGCGAAGATTCCCGGTATTTTATTCCCAATACTTCGGTAAAGAAAACTTTTATAAACGGCCGCTTGGCAGCATCATTGCTCTGGCAAAATATCGGCATTTTTAACGCGGCCAGGCAACGGATCACCACTTCGGGTACCGACTTCTATACCACCACTAATTACATCTATGAAATCAATGTGTTATTGATCAACCTGAGTTTTAACCTCAACCGTTTTACCAGCAAGCTAAAATTACCTAACAGCGAATTGAACGACCGGGAGTTTTAATGCTGCGAAATCAACAAACCTCTATTCATCTTAAAGCCCAAGAAGCTTGTCGGCATTTTGGTGTGCAATTTTTGCTACCTGATCGGGCGGAAGTTGTATTTCATTCAAGAAATCAATACCCATCTGGTTACTGCTAAAAGGGTAATCTACCGACAGGATAATGTTGTCGATACCGATGGTATCCAGGGCCAGTTGCAATGGTGGCTGCGTAAAAAAGCCGCTTGTGGTTATATACAACTGCTCACGAAAAGTATCATCCAGCGTACGTTGATTTGCGCCCCCACTACCAGGTTGAAATGCCCGGTTTGACCGCACCCACATCATAGGCAGCATTTCGCCCATGTGGCCAATGACAACCTTTAGCTTCGGATACTTATCAAATGTACCTGCTGCTAAAAGCCTAAGTACGTGGACTGCCGTTTCAGAATGCCAGCCCCATCCCCAGCAAGCTATTGCCTCAAACGCTCCTGTTTTACCGCCAACATTACTATAGTATGCGTCCAGTACTGCTTGCGGCGGCAGTCCCGGATGAATGTAGATTGGAACGTCAAGTTTTTCGGCTTTTTCAAATATTGGTGCAAATTTAGGCGCATCCAGAAACTCGCCGTTGGTAAGGCCTCTGATCATGGCACCTCGGAAACCTAAATCGTTTACCGTGCGTTCCAACTCATCTGCGGCAGCCATTGGCGCGGTCATCGGCAGGTGGGCAAATGCAGTAAAACGCCCGAGGTGATCACTGATCTTTTCGGCCAGCATATTATTGTATTTTGTGGCAAAATATGGTGCCGCAGTACTGTCTAATAAATTCACATCTGTGTTTTCGACTGAAAGCACCTGCATCGAAATACCACATTGGTCCATTGAGGCTAAACGTTCGCCGGAGATATCGGCCAGCTTGGGCATCATCTGTGCGGCGGCACTCGAATGTCGTCTTTTACTAAGTATATCGGCAGGCAAAAATCCGCTCATCTCCGGAAATGAAACATGCTCTTCTATGGTTACTATTCTCATTTTCACAAGTATTTAAATCAATACAAAGTAAATACAGCGCGTGTTGACCATCAATGGACAATTAACGAGATTAATAGCACGATTCACGGTATAACACACTGTTCAAAATACATTATGAGCAATATAATCTATATAGAATTGAACAATTACCGGAAAACAAACAAGGAGTACCGCGCAATGTTATGCGCTTACTATTTAAAAAACATATAATATAGGCAAAGTATAGTCGATACTTGTTTAAAGCAGCTCCGCAGATGTTTCAGCGCCATGGTTATCTGATTTTCGACGGTTCGTTTGGATATTCCGAGGCGGCCGGCTATTTCCTGATTGCTCAGGTTGTCCATACGGCTCATATAAAATATTTCCTGGCAGCGTTTAGGTAGCTTTTCCAGGTACTGACTTAGCTCCTGTAACAGTTCCTGGTTTTTGATACGGAAATCGCCCTGATTATAATCTGGCAGGTTGCTCATTTCCAGGTCGCCAAGTTCTAACGTTATTGGTGGCTTCGCGGCACGCATACGGTTGTAAACCTGGTAGCGAATGGCCGATAATAAAAAATTAGGAACAGATTCTATTTCCAGTTGACCGCGGCGTTCCCAAATATTCAGGAAAACATCATGTACTGCCTCTTCGCTTTGCTCGCGGTCTTTCAGGTATCTGAGGGCAGTTTTATACAACCTCACCCAATAACGGTCAAAAAGCATAGCAAACGCATGCTCATCGTCGTTACGCACGGCAAGCCAAAGCTCCGGATCACTAACAGGGGTATTGTGCATATAACTGGTCGGATAAAATTAGGAATAATTCAACACTTAAGACAGTCTGTAAAAAAAAATCAAAAAATGTATGTGTGTGCCCGCATGAAATTTACACTAACACCATATAAACCTGCAATTACAACCTAATGATAACCAAAGACGAGTTCCTGGCACTGTATGAGAAATACATGAGCGGCCAATGTACCGATGCTGAAAAACAGCTATTGGATACATACCGCGATGAAATGCTATTGGCCGAAGAAGGTTGGGATGATGAAGATGCTAATGAAACCGATGTACGCGCCCGTATATGGCAACGCCTAAACCAAAACCGCAAAGTAGTATCAATAAGCAAACACAAAATTTATAAAAGCTGGTGGTTGCAAATAGCGGCAGTTTTACTGGTGGCTTTATCAGCAGGATTGCTTTTTATCCCTGCTAAAAAAAATCAGGAAACTGGTAATGTAAACCTGACAGCAAATAAACACCCAAAACCTATTGTTCCGGGCAGCAACAAAGCCTACCTCACCTTAGCCAACGGGTCGCAGATTGTACTCGATGACGCAAAAAATGGAGCACTGGCAAATCAATCCGGGGTGAAAGTAAATAAAACAAGTAATGGAGTAGTAGTTTATAAATTCGACAGAAAAGCTGGTGAACAGGGACAAAAAGACATCCCCGAAATCAATACCATTACTACTCCCCGTGGTGGCCAATACCAGGTAATATTGGCAGATGGCACCAAAGTACAGCTCAACGCTGCTTCATCAATCAGGTTCCCGGAGTTTTTTAACGGGACCAACCGCGAAGTTGAATTGACCGGCGAGGCCTATTTTGAGGTTGCAAAAGATAAGGCCCATCCATTTATAGTTAAGGCCAATGGTACGCAGGTACAGGTATTTGGCACCCACTTTAACATTAACGCATATAACGATAACCAGGAAATCACCACCACGTTGCTTGAAGGCTCAGTTAAAATGAGTAAAGGCCTGGCGGCAGTAATGCTGTTACCGGGTCAGCAAGGTAGTGTAAATCAAAACGGTTCATCAATAAAGGTACAAAAGGCCGATGTTGAAGCAAACATGGCGTGGATAAACGGCTTTTTTGTATTTCATGATCAAAGTATTGTGAATATCATGAAGCAGGTAAGCCGCTGGTACGATGTGGATGTTGAATATCAGGATGCCCAGGTTCAGGAAAATGAATTTGGTGGTACTATATCAAAATACAGGGATATTAAAGAGTTGCTTGATAATATTAAGCTAACCGGCAGTATCCATTACAAAATTGAAGGAAGGAGGGTTATCATTATGAAGTAATCAGCTACTTACATAATGCTATCCTTAAAGATGGCCAGGAGCGTTCGCACCGCCCCTGGCACAATGCTACGGGTAGCAAATCAGGTCAGTTAACGATCATTTTTCTCACAACCAATTATTTAACCTAACATTCAAATGTACAAAAATTCTACTGCATTAAAGCGCGGGCAGATACCCCGTGCTGTATCAAAAATATTTCTGATCATGAAATTGTCGTTCTTTTTGTGTCTGGTTTCGATACTTCAGGTAAGTGCCTCAACCACATTTGCACAAAGGATAAGCCTAAGTAAAAATAACGCTTCGCTGGTGGAAACGCTTAAGGACATCCACAGGCAAAGCGGCTATAGCGTGCTTTATAACACCAAAATGCTAAAAAAGGCGTTGCCCGTAAGTGTAGACCTTAAGGATGCAGCACTTGAAGAGGTATTGCGCGAGTGTTTCCGTGATCAGCCTTTTAGTTATGTCATTAACAATACCACCATTGTAGTTACACCCAAACCGGCTGAAAAGAAACCGGTACAGGTGATAACAGTTACAGGTACGGTAAAAGATCAGAAAGGTGCCCCTTTACCAGGAGTAACCATAAAGGTTAAAGGCAGCAACACAGGTGCGCAAACCAATATCGACGGTAATTATAGCATTACTGTAGATAATAACGCCGTACTGGTTTACTCATTTGTAGGCTTTGTTAACCAGGAGATAACGGTTGGTAACCAAACCAAAATTGATGTAGTACTTAAAGAACAAACATCGGCACTTAACGAAATTGTGGTGGTTGGTTACGGTACACAAAAGAAGGTAAACCTTACAGGTGCCGTAGCAACGGTAACCGGCGAAACATTGAATAAACGCCCGGTAGTGAATACAGCGTCAATGCTTGAAGGTTTAGCTCCGGGTGTACAGGTAAACACAGGTTCTGGCGAGCCGGGAAACGAGGCTGTATCTATCCGTATCCGCGGTAACAGCACGTTTAGCGGTGCAGGTTCAGATCCATTGGTGTTGATTGATGGTGTTCCGGGTAACTTTGCTGATCTTAACCCAACTGATATTGATAACATATCTGTTTTGAAAGACGCAGCTTCGGCTTCCATATATGGTTCAAGGGCCGCAAACGGCGTGGTATTGGTAACAACCAAACAAGGTAAAGCCGGCCAGATGTCTGTTACTTATGATGGTAATTTAGGCTACAACAGTCCTACTAAAATGTTTAAACTGGTAACCAACTCTGCCCAATATATGGAGATGTTTAACCAGGCCCGTATCAACAGCGGTACAACAGATCCGGGTTCACTTTATCCGCAAGATCAGATCGACCTGTACCGCACCAGTACAGACAGGCTGCATTATCCGAATACCGATTGGCTAAGCCTCATCTTCAGGACAGCGGTAACACAAAACCACAACCTGACTTTTAGCGGCGGCAGCGAAAAAACCACTTACAATGTATCATTAGGCTATGTTGATCAGGATGGTATTGAGCGGGGATTTGATTACAAAAGATATAGCGCGCGTATCAACCTAACTTCAAAAATCAATGATCATATCAAATTTGGTACTAACGTATTGCTAAAATCGGGTACCAGGGGCGCTGTAGCCGGTAACCCTTCATCGCCAAGCCAATGGGATGGTTCATCGATGGACCTTTTTCTTTCGGCCATGTCACAGGCGCCTACTTACGGCCCTTACCTAACTGACGGCAGCGGGCATTACACCTACAAAGCTTACGACTTTGAGTACAACAACAAAAACCCTATAGCTGTATTGGATCAAAACTTCCGGAGGATCACTAATGATTATGCGGTAAATGCTCAGGGTTGGTTTGAAGTTCAGTTTAACAAAGACTTTTCATGGTATACTAAAGGTGCGGTGAACTTTAACATGAATAAGTACAAGGATTTTAAAGCTACCCTTGATGAGTACAACTTTAAAACAAATCAACTGGCTACCTCACTTGACCTTGGTAAAGGCTTAACCGATCAGGATGAGCAAACCGTATACACCAACTTATTCAGTTATTTAAACTACGCGCATAACTTTCATGGGCATAACCTTAAGGCACAAGTTGGCTACAGTATTGAGCAAAGTAAATATCAATACCTGCAGGGCTACCGCAAAAACTTTCCAGACCTTGATCTGCAGGAGTTGAATGCAGGCGGTTCGGACATACAAAATGCTTATGGCAGCAGCAATCAATGGGCTTTAATGTCGTACTTCGGCCGTTTAAATTATGATTATCTGGGCCGTTACCTGTTAGAGGCTAACGTGCGCGATGACGGAAGTTCAAAATTTGCCGGCAAAAACAAATGGGGCGTGTTTCCATCGTTTTCGGCGGGCTGGCGTGTTACAGAAGAGCCTTTTGTAAAAGCTATGAATTTAACCTGGCTGGATAACTTCAAACTAAGAGGCTCATGGGGACAATTGGGTAATCAGAATATAGTTATTAATGGCTACGGCGCCAATTATCCATATCAGGCCTTACTGAATTTCACCGGTAACTATTCTTTTGACAATTCAACATTGGTAACCGGTGTAGCTCAGCAAAACCTGAACAACCCGGCCATTAAATGGGAAACTACCACCATGACTGATATTGGCCTGGATGTTACCGTTTTCAAAAACTTTAACTTAACTGCCGATTGGTATAACAAAACAACATCTGATATTTTAAGACAGGCCCAGGTTACAGCGGCTGTTGGCTTAAGCGCACCTACTATTAATGACGGTTCGGTGAATAACCGTGGTATTGAGCTTGGCATATCATACAATAACGTAATAACTGACGGTGCTTTAAGAGGTTTAGCCTTTAATGTAGGCGCAAACGTTGATCATAACAGGAACAAACTGGTAAAATTTGGTCAGACCGAAATTGGCGACTATACCATTAACCAAAACGGACAGCCATGGAATTCATTCTATATGTTGCAGGTTATCGGCATATTCCAGTCGGCACAAGAGGTAGCTAATTCACCTAAACAGTTTTCTGACTCTACACTACCAGGCGACTTAAAATATAAAGATGTAAACGGTGACGGCAAAATTGACCAGAATGACAGAACAATTATTGGCGGTGTTTATCCAAAATTAAATTACTCATTTAATTTATCGGCCAGCTTTAAAGGTTTTGATTTGTCGGCCATGATGCAGGGCGTTTACGGCGTTAAATCATATGTATCTGGTTGGGGCACTATACCTTTTGTACAGGGATCATCGCCAACTACAGATTGGCTGAACGCCTGGACACCAGAGCATCCTTCAACCACTATGCCACGCCTTTATTTCGGCCAAAGTGCACCTGATAAAATCGGTCGCCGGTCTTCATATTTCCTGCAGGATGCATCATACTTAAGACTTAAAAACCTGGTGTTTGGTTATACCCTTCCGTCGCAGCTTACCAAAAAGATAGGTATCAACAGGTTTAGGGTTTATTTTGCAGGCGATAACTTGTTAACCATTACCAAGTTTAAAGGCCTTGACCCTGAGCGTTATGGCAGCGGCGACCAGGTGCAGTACCCGCAAAATAAAATCTACTCTTTTGGTTTGAACGTTTCCTTTTAATTAGCCCCATGAAAAATCGAATTATAATAACCATCATATTAATTACATCGCTGTTTTTAGGCGCATGTAAAAAGGCGCTGGACCTTAATCCTAACGACCAGATCGCCACCTCAACTTTCTATAAAACGAAGGCGGATTTTGATGCAGCTTTAGCAGCTGTTTACGCTTCACTTCAAACCGAAGAATTTTCCTATGGCATGGGCTTTAGGGATGGGTTTACCGATAACGGCTATAACCAGTTTAATTCGGGAGCTGCTAAAGATTTTGTACAGGGTAATTTTAACCCTACAACCGGCGGTTACGAAACTGCTATTTATAACGACAGCTATGTTGGCATTGCAAGAGTAAACTTATTTCTGCAAAACTTAGGCGGTTACAAAGGCGCGGATATTTCTGATAGCCAGCGTAAAATTTACGAAGGCGAAGTAAGGTTTATCCGCGCCTTTCTTTACTTCCAGTTATACAGCATTTATGGTGATGTACCTTTGGTAGTACAGCCGCTTGGCCTGAGCAATCAAAAACAACCTAAGGTGCCTGCGGCACAGGTACTCGCTCAAATTACTGCCGATCTTGATTATGGCATTGCTAATTTGAGCAGCAACGCTTATTACGCTAACGGTGGCCATGCCGCGGCATCATCTGCCAAAGCTTTAAAGGCAAGGGTATTACTATTTGCAGCTTTCGGTAACACCGGTACTGCTGACGCTACCATGCTAACCCAGGTGCGCGACCTTTGTCTTGATTTGATGGGCCAATACAAATTAAGCACCAATTTTGAAGACATCTTCAGGGATGCTACCCAGAAAAACAACACCGAGATCATGTTTTCGGTTAACTTCCTGGCACCAAATAATACAGCTCCGTGGGATATGTATTATGGCGACTGGGATGCCTGCGCGCCAATGCAAAACATGGTAGATGCCTACGAGTGTACTGATGGTCAACCGTACGGTACTTCGCCGTTAACTGATACTAAAAACCAGTTTAATAACCGCGACCCGAGGCTTGCTAAAACCGTATATGCTGATTCGGTTTATTTTGGCCCCGGCAAAGTTCACCATCCTTCCAACCTTAGGCCTACAGGCTACGGTATTATCAAGTTCCTGGAACCTAACAACATCCCTTATGGTTTCTCCACCCTTAGCCAGCAGGACGCAGTTATATTACGTTTAGGCGAAGTAATGCTGATGTATGCTGAAGCGCAAAATGAGATTGCGGGTCCTGATGCTACGGTTTATAAAGCCATGGCAGATTTACGTGCACGTGCAAATATGCCTGCCTATCCGACCGGTTATACCAAAGATCAGATGCGCGAACGCATCAGGCATGAACGCCGTGTTGAGCTTGCTTTTGAAGGCTTGCGCCATTATGATCTGTTAAGATGGCACATTGCCGGCCCTGTGCTTAACGCGGTAAAATCAACCCTCATTAATTATCATTTTGAGGATAAGTTTTACCACTGGCCACTCCCTCAAACAGAAATTGATAAGAGCGGAGGTGTCCTGATACAAAATCCGGATTATAAATAATCAATTGAAAAAAGCAGCGGCAAATTCACCGCTGCTTTTTTATTAACACTAAAAATATTTCGTCAACATCCTTTGTAAAAGTTAGCGACACCGCTAAATCTAAGTTCAATACCAAGCTCCAGCAACTAAAATTTTAAACATAATAGTTTTAAATTCGTATAATTAACCCGTCTTAGCATTCCGAAGCGTGTTTTTTACGATAGTTACAATTATTCATTTGCAGGTTGGTAGTTTTTGATAAGATTTCAGGGATTTGGTCCCGCCTGGTTGGAAATGGAAAGGATTTGCCGCTAACAACCCGGATTTTTCACTCCATCTGCCTGATATGCATTCTTGCCCTTGTCTATAACATTCCCTTGAATTTTTTTGTAGGCCTTCCTGACATCGCTTTTATAAGCGCGGGGACTCTACTGATTGTTATTGTTCTCTATCTCGCGTCCAGGATCAAAGCGTATACCGGTATAGGCATCTTTATATTTTGCTCTACAAGTCTTGTTCTGTTTACCGTCAACTACTTTCTAAACTCCGGAGTTGATGGGCCGACTGATCTTTTCTTTGTATTGGTAATAGTTATCATGGTTGCCGTAGTACCCGTTAAACGGTACTGGATTGCGGTGACAAGTAATATCCTGATCCTTTTGGTGTTGCATTACCTCCAATACCAACACGGTGGCTGGGTACCGTTTACCTATACCAGGAAACTCGACCGATATGTTGATCTTAGCTCGGCCTATGTCACTGTAGTAGCAGTTATTTTATTTACGTTTTACGTAATAAGAAGGAATTATGAAATTGAGAAGCAATCGGCAGAAGAAAAAACAGCCGAAATGAAAGTGCTTAATGACGAAAAAAATAAATTGCTGTCCATCATTTCACATGATTTGCGGGCTCCCCTTTCAAATATTCAAAACTACCTCGAGCTTCTTTCTCAAATCAACTTGAATATTGAGGAAAGGTCGGAGATAGAAGAACAGTTGCTCCTTTCAACCAGGGGGACATTAGATTTGCTTAATAATGTGCTTTCCTGGTCAAAGAACCAGATGGACGGGATCAAATTCACCAGAACGGTTGTTAATGTTTCCGCATTGCTTTCTTCGCATCTGCTTATTTTTCAACCAATAGCACAACGGAAAAAGATCACCTTTCAAATGGCGCTTGATCCGCTTTCTGAAATCGTTGCCAATGGCGATATGGTTCAACTGATTATCAGGAACCTGGTTAACAATGCCATTAAATTCACCGCTCCGGGCGGAACCATAACTGTTACTACCGCCTCCGAAAATGGCATATGCAGGATAGCTGTAAGCGATAGCGGAAACGGACAGCCGGTTCAATTATCGGATGATATCTTCAATTTAAATTCAGGATCTGTACCGGGAACAGGCAATGAGAAAGGCGCAGGCCTTGGTCTTGTGCTATGTAAACAGTTTACCGAAGCGCTTGAAGGAAAAATATGGTTTGAATGCCATCCTAAAAGTGGTACCACATTTTTTGTAGAGTTTCCTTTACACCAACGGGAAACCATTAAAACAGGGACGAGCGAAACGCTTACTGCAATTTAGAGCGGTCGGATAATCAGCGTGCAATTCTGCCCCAATCCCTTCCATTGTACACTAAGAGATGAAAGACTTCTTATCTATCACTTCCCGAAATAAAGATTAAAAACAGAGATTCGCTTACTATCGGGATATGATACAGACAGTATTCCTATCGTGTTCTTAGCAAACACGTACGCCATTAATTACTCCGCATTAAATAATTTATGCAGATGTTCTGGCGATAGTGGCTTGCTTATAAAATCAAAAACCACATTATATGCCATAGCGCGATCAGCGTCATGTTTAAATACCGATGAGCTTAAAATAACAATCCGGGTACCTTCAGGAGAATAGCCCGATGCTATATATTCGTCAAGAAAATCCCAGCCATCCATTACCCGCATGTTGAGATCAAGAAAGATGTATTCGGGTAATGAATAACCATCCGCTTTAAGTTTGTGTAAAAAATCAAGGCCCTCCTGGGCACTCAGGCAACACTTAACATTAATATCGGGATAGTATTTTTTGAGTATAGACTGAGCTATAAAATTGTTAATAGATTCGTCATCAATAACCAGAACCCTTTCAGGTTTAGTATAATTCATGTTGTTCCTCCGGTAATTTAGTAGATGCTTAGGTCGCCCGAACCATGTACGGCTCCGGCTTTATTTAAACTGCCGGTATTACCAGCATAATATTTTTACAACTGAACGGGTACAAGATATGATTTCTTTGGCATATGAAAAAATAAACAACGGTCTGTTAATTTAATTACCGGGTCAAAAACTAATTAATTGTTGCATATATATAACCAAACACATACATTTATTTGTGAGTATTCACTGGTTAAAACAAGGTTGATTATTTATTGTTATAGCTTCCGAAGATGAATCCATTAGAGCTTTCCCAAATAGCCGATCTTAGTTCGGCTGTAGCACACCTGATCAAAAGCCAGCTGGCAGCAGGCGGAACCGTTACTGCAGTTGCCAACCAGATTGTGGTATCGATTTCCCGTTTTGAAGTAGAACATAAACTGGGCAGCCTGCTTCAGCATATCTATCAATCTGTTGATCAGCATTTCCCTGTGCGCAAGGAGCACCTTTCGCTCATTATTCGCGATGCTGAAGGCGTTTACGAAAACAGTTTCAAGATCTGGAAGTCGGGCTCTTAAAATACAGTTCCCAAAAGATATTATTTCAGGCCTAATCTGCTGCGTAAAGGGTCACGATAAGTGCTGCCGATGGGGATTTTTTCGCCATTGATAATAAGTTGATGTACTTCGATCATGGCGATATGCTTAATGGCCACTACGTATGATTTGTGCACCCGCAGAAAATCTGTCGCCGGTACAAGATCAAAAATATCACCCATGTTTTCGCGGATCAGGATATTCCTGTCTTTCAAATGAATGGTAATATAGTTGCCGTCTTTTTCCAGGTATAAGATCTCCCCTACCTTAACCTGGTACGTTTGCGGGCCACTTTTAATAAAAACCGTTTGTTCATCCTCATTGCCGGTATTATTTTTTGACGGCAGTTTACCCACAGCTTTATTTATTGCCGCAAGATAACGCTCAAAAGTGATGGGTTTAAGCAAGTAGTCGAGCGCGTTAAGGTCATAACTTTCTACCGCATAATGGCTGTAGGCAGTCGTAAAAATAATCATTGGCCTGGGCGATAAGGTTTGCACCAGCTGCATTCCGCTGATATCGGGCATATTAATGTCCAGGAAAATGAGATCTATTTTCTCCCGGTTCAGAAACTCAATTGCCTTTACCGGTTCACGAAAGGTGGCTTTCAAATCAACCAGGCTGGTTTTGTGGCAATAACGTTCAATCACTTCCAGCGCCTTAGGTTCATCATCAATGGCAATACAGGATATCATTCCAGGTCAATTTCAAGTTTAACAATATATTTCCCCTCATCGTCACTTATCTGCAGGTTATGCTTATCCGGATATAGCAGATCAAGCCGCCGTTTTACATTTTCAAGCCCTATCCCGCTCTTTTCATCTTCCATCTTTTTTACAGCTCTATATTTCGGATTGGTACAGGTAAAAATCAACTTGTTGCCTGAAATCAAAATAACTATACGAATATCCGACGTATGGCCTATGGCAACACCATGTTTAAAGGCATTTTCAACAAAGGGGATAAAAAGCATTGGTGCTATGGTGATCTTTCCGGTTTGGGATGGATAATCAAATAACACACATACCTCATCATCGGCATAACGTAGTTTATTAAGTGTGATACAATCTTCCAGGTAGGCTATCTCCTTGTTAAGGGGTACCCCTCCCGTATTACTGTCATAGATCATATAACGCATCATGCCCGAAAGTTTGGAGATCCCATCAGCAAGTTCGTCATTCCCCTTTTCCTGCGCCATCGAAAACAGGTTATTAAGTGTATTGAACAGGAAATGCGGATTGATCTGTGATTTGAGGAACTTGATCTCGGTACTCAGCTGATAAGCCTGCAGCTGGTTTCGCGCCAGTTCATTGCGTGCCCATTCCTTTAAAAAGAAATAAGCTATCGACAGCCCGGCTGTAGTAAAGAAGATAAGCAGCATCGTAAGCTGCATGTGCACCCAGTTGCCCATGGCAAAAATGGAGGTACGGTTTGAAATAAGATGATCGTGACTATCCTTAGCCCCTGGAAAATCAGGTATTGGTGGCCCAATCGGAAGGTTACTACTTAGCTTAGATCCGACAAAAATATAATTGGCAACAAAGATCAATATAAACCATCCCAAAGCTATGGCAATACCTATAGCTATACTTTTATAACGAAGTGCCCATTTAAACACCCAAAATATGTTGCCATAAAAAAGCAGGGCCAAAAAAACGAGTGTAAAACGCGAATAGGGAAAAATGGTATCCACCGCTCTTTTTTCCATGATATTCCCATTGTGGTTTACGCGCACACTGATAGTTGAACTGGTTAATGAGCTCAGTGTATAGTAAACCCCAATCCAGAACGCCAGGTGGATCAGTATTTCAATAATGTATTTGGCTTTAATGCGGCGCATAAGGTCAAAGGTATATTACCACCCTGCTCATTTATAAATTATTGATGTTAATATAGTGATTTGATGGGTAAACCTGCATTTTTTGAAATCCGGGCCAGGAGCTATCGGCGTTTTGTTTTAGACAGCACTTCAAATAACAAATATCCACTTTACACCCGGGCGAATAAGGAGTTTATCACAATGTTTTTGGCGGGTTTGAAGCGCAAAGTAGTATTGCTTAAAAATATCCGAAATTATGAAAAAGCAATTTCTATTAAGTGTAACCCTTTTATCATGTGCCGTTATGGCCCGGGCGCAAAAGCCTGATACCGCTCAATTATTGGTGCATTACAAGTTCTCCCACATTAGGGACACTACCAACAGGGAGCAACCTTACACAGAAAACATGGTTTTAATTGTTGGTAAAAGCGCGGGAGCTTACAAGAGCTATGACAAGCAACTGCAGGACGCGCTATTCAGGAAACAGGTGCAGGAACAAATGGCTAACTCGGCAGACGGCCACATAAACATCCAGCGGAAGGCGTCAGGTTCAGGCACTGAATATTATCAATTCCCAAACGGTAAAAAATTGGCACGGAAAGAGCCTCTGCTGTTCAATAACTATCTGATAACAGATGTACTGCCTCCGATAGAATGGAAAATAAGCGGCGATACCGCAACTTTTGGCGGCTTGCATTGCCAAAAAGCTACAGCTCATTTCAAAGGGAGAGATTATACAGCCTGGTTCAGTCCCGACTTGCCACTGCACATAGGCCCCTGGAAACTCAACGGTTTGCCGGGAGTAATTGTAGAGGCTTACGATACCAAAAAAGAGGTTGATTTTAAGTTTGACGGAATTGAGAAAGCGGTGATCTCGGCAAAAAAAGATGACCAGCCGACCGGCCAGGCACCAAATAACCAGGGACGAATGGCAGTCATGATAGGTATGGACGAAGAAGCCAGCGATCCTAATATTATCCAGCTACCAACCAAGGCTATCAAAACTACCGAAAAGGAGTTTGCCAATTTGCAGGAAGCCATGCGTAAAGACCCTAATGCTTTTGCCCAGTCAATGGCCGCCGCGCAGGCCGCAAGCCAGGGCAGACCGGCACCCAAAATTGACATCAGGATAGGTCCGCAGCCTGTAATCAATAACCCTATCGAATTACCCGAAAAGAAATGAACCAGTTTATAAAAGCTGTACTGTTGCCGGTTATTGCCTTGCTGTTTTCGGCTCCCGGTTTTGGTCAAAGTATTAAGGGGGTAGTGAAAGACAGCACCGGCAAGGCTGTGCCTTATGCTACCGTCAACCTAAAAAACGTGGCCAATAACGGTATTATAACGTACGCTATTTCTGATGTAAAAGGTGCGTATACTTTGCTGCTCCCGGTCAATGCACCGGTGAGCAGCCTGGTGATAGAGGTACGTTGCATTGGCTATAAAAATCAGAGCAAAAGTATTACAGATGTACAAGCACCTGTAGATTTTACCTTGTCGCCTTCTATCAACCAGTTACAGGCAGTAGTGATCAAAAGCAGCCGGCCGGTATTGCGCACAAGTGGTGATACCCTGAGTTATAAGGTATCAGATTTCAGCAGTGTGCAAGACAGGGTTATAGGCGATGTGATCAAGAAGCTACCGGGCATAACGGTTGCGGCCGATGGCAAGATCAGCTATAACAATAAACCTATCTCCAACCTGTACATCGGCGGCGATAACTTGTTGGATGATAAATATAATATCGCTACCAGTACTATTCCGCAGGGGGTGGTAGACCAGGTACAGGTGATCCAAAACCATCAGCCGGTTAAAGTACTCCAAAACAAAGTGTTAAGTGATGATGTAGCGCTAAACCTCAGCATAAAAAAAGGAGCTAAGCTACAAATGGTTGGGCAGGAAAGCGTTGGCGCAGGCTTACCCGGCAATTACGATATAAACCTTAACGCCATGATGTTTAAGGATAAGTACAAGGCTATTAATTATCTTAAAGGGAACAATACGGGTGACGATTTGCAGGAAGACCTGATATCGCACAACTTTGCCGATTATGTAAACCGGATAGATAACAACGTGCCGCCAACCGTGCTGTCGCTTGGTTCGGTGAATGATCCGGCCTTATCACGCGAAAGGTATTTGTTTGACCGGTCGGGCTTGCTTAATCTTAATAACCTTGTCAATTTTAAGAAGAATGTCCAACTTAAGATCAATGCCTGGTATTTACATGATACCCGGCGGCAGGACTACAGCCAGCACACCACTATTTACCTACCCGGCGATACCGTGCGCTATGATGAAGCCCAACGCAACCGCTTTCAGCCTAATCTGCTGCATACCCAATTTACATTGAATATCAACCGGGATAAGTATTACCTGAATAATGTGCTGTTATTGGATAATAACCGGTCTACCAATTATTCAAGCCTCAATACCAATGGCAATATGGTAAACCAGGTATTCAGGGACAATACACTGAGTTTTTCCAATGAATTTAACCTGATCAAATCGCTACGATCTGGCAATATCATCGAGGCTTATTCGTACGTCAGTTATTCATCAGAACCCGAAAGCAGAACTATCGAACCCAATTACAACGCAGCTATATTCAATAACAATGTGCCTTACAACCGGTTGTTGCAAAATGTTGATGTGCCCACATGGTTTACCAATAACTACGCATCCTTCAAAATACCATCAAACTTCATCACACAAAGTTTCCGGACCGGATTCAATATACAATCGCAAACGTTAACGTCAAACCTGAATGTTGTGCAGACTAACAATACGGTAAACCTGGAATCAGACAGTTCCATCAATCATTTAAACTGGAGCCGGAAAAAACTGTATGCCGAAGCAGCTTATGACCTGCCGGGCGAGATCCTTAAAGTGAACCTGACGCTGCCGATAAGTCTACAGCAGATCAACTATTCGGATACATTATATGCGCTGCAAAAAAGTTTGACACGATTATATTTCAATCCACAATTAAGGGTAAAGTATCAAACAGGGCTTGAAAATTATCTGACCTTCCTATATAGCTATCGCAATGAAACAGGTGCCATAGAAGATATGTACCAGGGCTATATCCTGAAAGATTACCGGACACTTTATGCTAATAACGCCGCCCTAACCGAACGGCAGAACCAACAAGCAGCCATTGGTTTCAATTACCGGAAAGCGCTTACCCTGTTTTTCGCCAGCCTGAACGCGCAATACAATCATATCGCTTCCAATAATATCGCCTCTTATGTAATCACCAATAACTTGCAGCAACGCTTGGTACTCCCCTACCCAAACAGCACCGATTCCTGGGCGTTGAGCGGCACAGCGAGTAAATATTCCTTCGCATTAAAAACTACCTTCGGTGCCGGCCTTCAATGGCAAAGTAACAGATCGGTACAAATTCAGAACAATTCACTGCTGCCTTTCAATACCACTTCAGAAACCGTTAATGTGAGTGCCAATACCAAAGTAAATGAGCAAATAAACTTTAGCTATAAGGCTATTTTTACGCAAACCGATAGTCATTCGGCGGCAGTGGCATCGGCGTATCATATTAACCAGCTACTTCAGCAGGCATTTATCAACTATAGCCCAACAACCAATTTACAATTCAAATTATCGGGCGAGCATTATTTTACCCGCCAGCGTGGCAACCCCAATCTGAAATACTTTTTCGCGGATGCTTCCGCAAGACTACGGGTAGAAAAATGGAAAACCGACCTGGAGCTTAGTGCTGTCAACTTCCTGAATGTAAAAACCTATGACGCACTTTACCTGACGGCCAATACGCTAACAGCCAGTTCGTATACTTTGCCGGGGCGGATTATACTGTTAAAGGTGATGTTCAATCTTTGATTAAATAGCGACGAAATTAATAATTATGTCATTGCGAAGCATGGCAACCGCACGGAAACAGAGCCGCTCTGTATAGCTACGAGATTGCTTCGTCGTGCCTCCTCGCAATGACATTTTTTTTAGGACGTTTCAACTAAATGAGATCTACATCACCATCAAATCCACAAATTCATTAACCGGGGTGTTCACCAGTCTATCATAATCCAATGCAGCACTCAAAATATTTTGCTGCTGTTTTTCGGCAAAGATCCTGGCCAGGTTAATTTTAAATTTATCCAGCAGTTTAGGTATGCCTTCTTCACGGCGGCGTTTATGACCTATTGGATATTCAACCACTACTTCATCCAGTATAGTTCCATCATTCAGTTCAACTGTCAGGGCATTGGAAATTGAGCGTTTTTCGGGGTCGAGGTAATCTTTAGTGAACTGCGGGTCTTCCACGCAGGCCATTTTATCACGTAGTATATCAATACGGATATCCGCGGCAACATTGTCTTCATAATCGGCGGCGGTGAGCCTTCCGAATATCAGCGGCACCGCAATCATGTATTGGATACAATGATCCCTGTCCGCCGGGTTGTTCAAAGGGCCTTTTTTATCGATGATACGAATAGCCGCCTCATGTGTACGAATGGTGATCCTCTTAATGTCGTTGGCAGTTTTACCGGCTTCCTTAAGTTTATTGTGCAGGGTCATTGCCGCCTCAACCGCGGTTTGCGAGTGAAATTCGGCAGGGAACGAGATCTTAAACAGGATGTGCTCCATTACATACGAACCATAATCGCGCTGAAACTTAAACTCATTCCCTTTAAATGAAACATCATAAAAGCCCCATGTTTTGGCAGTAAGTACCGATGGATATCCCATTTCGCCTGTCTGGGCAATTAAAGCCAGGCGCACCGCTCTTGATGTAGCATCGCCGGCTGCCCATGATTTGCGGCTACCTGTATTGGGCGAATGGCGATAAGTACGTAAAGCCTGCCCATCAACAAAAGCTAATGATACTGCATTGATCAACTCATCACGGGTTAAGCCAATCAGCCTGCCAACTACCGCAACGGAGGCCACTTTCACTAAAAACACATGATCCAGGCCTACCTTGTTAAATGAATTTTCAAGCGCCAGCACACCTTGTATTTCGTGAGCCCGCACCATAGCGTCAAGCACGTCTTTCATCAGCAGTGCGGGTTTACCTTCAGCAACTAATGTACGGGACAGCCAATCTGCAACAGCTAAAATACCACCCAGGTTATCTGAGGGGTGCCCCCACTCTGCCGCCAGCCAGGTATCGTTAAAATCCAGCCAGCGTACAATAGCGCCTATATTAAATGCAGCCTGAATAGGATCAAGCTGAAATGATGTTCCGGGAACTTTAGCGCCGTTGGGCACTATGGTACCTTTAACTACGGGGCCCAACAACTTGGTGCAGGCCGGGTAAGTTAAGGCTTCAAATCCGCAGCCCAAAGTATCCAGCAGACAATAGTGTGCTGTTTTCCAGACCAGGTCATTTTCAATTTCATAGTTTAACACATAATCTACTATATCGGTTAGTACTTTATCCGGTTGTGGTCGTTCGTTTGAGATATGGGCTGACATGAATTTATTTTAGATTTTTGGTTATTAAAGATTTCTATTGGCGGTTAACATCTTTTATCCAGCGGGACAAACTCCTTGTTATCCGGTCCGATATAGTTGGCGCTCGGACGGATGATCTTGCCATCCTGCCTTTGTTCTATGATATGAGCGCTCCATCCTGTGATACGAGATATCACAAAAAGCGGTGTGAACATTAAGGTTGGTACCCCCATCAGGTGATAGGATACAGCAGAAAACCAATCCAGGTTAGGAAACATCTTCTTTTCGTTCCACATCAGGGTTTCCAGGCGCTCGGCAATGTTAAACAGCAGCATATCACCCGATTCTTCCGAGAGGCTTTTTGCTACTTTTTTGATCACCACATTTCGTGGGTCGGATATGGTATATACCGGGTGGCCAAAACCAATAATCACCTCCTTATTGGCCAAACGTTTGCGGATATCCTCTTCGGCCTCATCCGGCGAATTATAACGGCTTTGGATATCAAAAGCCACCTCATTTGCGCCACCATGTTTAGGGCCACGTAAAGCACCAATTGCCCCGGTAACCGCCGAATAAATATCCGAACCGGTACCTGCAATTACCCTGCTGGTAAAAGTGGAAGCATTAAATTCATGCTCGGCATACAGGTTTAAAGAGATCTGCATAGCCCGCTCCCATGACTTTGACGGCTTACGGCCGTGCAACAGGTGAAGAAAATGCGCGCCAATACTATCGTCATCGGTCTCTACCTCAATGCTTTTACCATTGTGGGCATAATGGTACCAGTATAACAAAGCCGAACTGAAGCAGGCTAACAGCTTATCCGCGATATCCCTCGCCCCAGAAACATTGTGGTCGTCTTTTTCGGGCTGAATGCTCCCGATAGCCGATACGGTTGAGCGCATAACATCCATAGGATGCGCCGCCGCCGGAATCTGCTGCAGAATATTCTTTACCGAGTTAGGCAATCCCCGCATTGATTTCAGCTTTGTTTTATAGTTGGCCAATTGCGGTTTACTGGGTAGCGAACCATAAATGAGCAGGTAGGCTACCTCCTCAAACTCTGCCTGGTCGGCAAGGTCAAGAATATTGTATCCCCGGTAATGCAGGTCATTACCGCTTTTTCCTACGCTGCACAAGGCAGTATTTCCGGCAATAACTCCCGAAAGAGCCACGCTCTTTTTAGGTTTGAATGTATTTTCAGTATTACTTTCCATCCTGGTTCTTCTTAAAAAGGTCGTCTAATTTTTGCTCATAAGCATGATACCCTATACTTTTATATAACTCTTCGCGGGTTTGCATCGTGTCCAGTACATTTTTCTGGGTGCCATCTTTACGAATATGCTGATAAACATTTTGCGCGGCCTTATTTGCCGCCCTAAATGCCGAAAGTGGGTAAAGCACCAGCTCTACGCCGGCCTCTCCAAGTTCTTCAACCGTATACATCGGGATCATACCAAACTCGGTAATATTGGCCAGTACAGGGATCCCGGTTGCTTCCACAAACTTTCGGTAATAGCTTAGGTCGGGAACGGCCTCAGCAAAAATGAAATCGGCACCGGCTTCTTTATAAGCAACCGCCCGTTCCAGGGTTTTCTCCAATCCTTCGTTGGCAAAGGCATCAGTGCGGGCGCCTATTACAAAATGCTCATCTATGCGGGCGTCTGCCGCAGCTTTTAAACGGTCAACCATTTCATCTTTGCTCACCACTTCCTTTCCGGGGCGGTGCCCGCAGCGTTTGGCCCCTACCTGGTCTTCAATATGCAAAGCAGCTGCACCTGCTTTAATTAGAGACTTAACAGTACGGGCAACATTAAACGCAGATGGTCCAAAGCCGGTGTCAACATCTACCAGTAATGGCAGGTCACAAACATTGGTGATCCTTTGAATGTCGATAAGCACATCTTCCAGAGTTGTGATTCCCAAGTCAGGGATGCCTAAGGATCCGGCGGCTACGCCGCCGCCTGATAAATAAATAGCGTTAAAGCCGGCCTGTTGTGCCAGCAACGCGTGGTTGGCATTTATAGCGCCAACTATTTGTAGTGGTTTTTCATTTCGCAAGGCCTCACGGAATTTCTGGCCCGGCGATTTAGGGTTATTTGGTTGCATCGTAAACTTTTTAGAAAAGTACGTTTGTTAAAGTCCCTTTAATTGGAAAAGGAACTATTGCCAAGTTAGAAAATAAATCCAAACAAACATCCTCCCTCAACCGGCTTTTAAAAACATCAGCCTTATAAAAACGAGTCCATCAAGCAACCCGGCGCAAAATTCTCCCGTAACTAATAGTAATTACAATAATTTAGAAAGGCTTATCCCTATCCCCAAAGCATTAAATATTATTTTTAATGAAGCACAAAACACTGGTCATTTTAACTCCCGGTTTTCCCGAACATGAAGGCGATAGTACCTGCATCCCTCCACAGCAGGTTTTTGTAAAGGCCTTACAGGAAGAACATCCGGAATTAAATATAGTAGTGCTTACTTTTCAATATCCCTTTTTTAGCGGCGAATATCTGTGGCATGGTATAAAGGTTATCGCGTTCGGCAATCCCCGCAATAGCAGGGTTATCCGCCGTTTTACCGGGCTCAAAGTGCTCAGGGTTTTACACAAGTTTCATAAGGAAACCCAGATTATCGGCATGTTAAGTTTCTGGCTTGGCAAATGTGCTTATATCGGTAATATGTTTGCCCGCAGATATGGGCTGAAGCATTACATCTGGCTGTTGGGACAGGATGCAAAAGCTGGTAACAAATATTTCGCGAAAACAAAACCAACTGCAGATAGATTGATTGCTTTATCCGATTTCCTGGTACGTGAGTTCAGCAAAAACTATGGCATGACACCGGCACATGTAATACCGGTTGGTATTGATGTAACCCGCTTTAAAGAATCCTATACCGAACGGAATATTGATATTATTGGAGCAGGCTCATTGATCCCATTAAAACAATACGATGTGTTTTTAGAAGTAATTGCTTCGCTGAAAACAACTATACCCGATGTAAAAGCTGTAATTATTGGCGAGGGTACTGAAATGAAGCGTCTAAAGGAAATGGCTGCAGCACTTGGCCTGACAAATAATGTTTCCTTTGCAGGCAGGTTGCCTCATGAAGAGGTATTACAAATGATGCAGCGTGCCAAGGTATTTTTACACACCTCAAATTATGAAGGTTTCGGTGCGGTTTGCCTGGAGGCATTGTACGCCGGGGCGCAGGTTTTGAGTTTTGTAAAACCAATGGACGCTGCAATTGAAAACTGGCATATTGCTGTTGATAAAACGGAGATGGTTAATAAGCTTGAAAGTTTACTAACCAACCCGGATGCCAGCTATCAAAGCGTTTTACCGTTCAATATACAGCGAAATGCAAGAGCGATGATGCAGCTATTTGAATCGGGCGAGGCAATTGATATAAGGGTTCAACCTGCACCCGCTTCAATCCCGAGTCAGCAATTAATGCAACAGGATTAATCTTACAAATTGATATTATAAGAGTTCTTATTCTCGCACATCACAAAAGTACTATGCGTACTCCCGATGCTGGTAACAGAGCCCAGTTTATTAAATACAAAATCCTGGTAATGTTTCATATCCCTCGCATAAACTTTAAGCAGAAAGTCGAAATCCCCGGAAATATTATAGCATTCCACTACCTCTTTAAGCCTTAGGATATCGGTCACAAAGCTATGGCCTATACTTTTATCGTGCTGTTTAAGTTTGATATTGCAAAAAACAATTAAACCATAATTAAGCTTTTCGGCATCAATCAACGCTATGTATTTTTTGATGTAACCGTTTGCCTTTAGGCGTTTTACCCTTTCAAAAACCGGCGTTGGCGAAAGGTTTACTTTGGCCGCCAGTTCTTTTATAGTTAGTTCCGAATCGTCGCCCAGCAGCTTGAGCAATTGTATATCTGTATCGTCCAGTTCTTCCATAGAATATTTTTCTTTTATCGCGAAGATTACAACCTTCAAATAGTTCAATAATCTTAAATAAAAACCAAATGTAGATTTTTAAACCTATTTAAGTACGATTAATTAGTTATTAAATCTCAACTATTAGCTTTGTTCAGAATTTAATCCTAAAACAAGGATCAAATCACAACAAAAGTTCTTTACTTTCTCTACCGGAAAAGGTTGTCCCATAAGCTATGGGAAATTAAAAGGGAACCGTGTGCAAATCACGGGCTGTCGCGCAACTGTAAATAACAAGAAAGTTTCGGCCTGCAATGTCCACTGACCACCAAACAGCGGTTGGGAAGGACGGCGGAAATGTTATAAGCCAGGATACCTGCCCTTTTCGGAAAGACGATGCTTTCGCGAAATAAAGCAAATGGTCTGACCTGATGGTTTTCAATAGCCGGCAATAGCCTGCTCGAACGCCTTAGTATGCCCTGTTTTTTCGTGAAGCGCTGTAAAGTTTGTAAAAACACTTTCAACTGTTTTCTAACTAAAATCTTTAAAGAAATGCTAACGCAAAACCTCGGTTATCCGCGAATAGGTAGCCAAAGACAACTCAAAAAAGCCTGCGAACAATTCTGGGCAGGTAAAATCGACCTGAAAGAATTAAAGGAAGTTGCCCGTAAAATCAAAGAAGAGAACTGGCAAACCCAGTTGGATGCAGGTATCGACCTGATCCCCTGCAACGATTTTAGCTTTTACGACCAGGTATTAGACACCAGCCTGATGCTGGGCGTTATTCCTCAGCGTTATTCGCCTGTACTATCCCAGGTAAAAGCCAACAGCGAAATTGACCTTTATTTTGCCATGGCCCGTGGTTATCAGAAAGATGGCCTTGATATTACCGCCATGGAAATGACCAAATGGCTGGATACCAATTATCATTACATTGTTCCTGAATTTACCGCTAACCAGGAGTTCAGCATTTTTCACGAAAACATTTTTGGCGAATACAACAGCGCTAAACAGCAATTGGGACAAAAAGCTAAGCCGGTATTGGTTGGCCCCGTAAGCTACCTGCTGCTGGGCAAAGAGAAAGAAGCAGGCTTTGAGCGTGTTGACCTGATCAAAAAGTTAGTCCCTGTTTATATCGAGATCATTAACCGCCTGAAACAACAGGGCGCGGAATGGATCCAGCTTGATGAGCCATGCCTGGCGCTTGATCTGTCGAAGAAAGAAAAAGAAGCGTTTGAATTTGCCTACCGCTCAATTGCCAACAGGGTAAGCGGCGTTAAGTTATTGGTAGCAACCTATTTTGAAGCTTTACTGGATAATACCCAACTGGCTGTTAATCTTCCTGTAGCTGCGCTGCATTTAGATCTTGTACGCGCTCCCGAACAACTGGACGAAGTTCTCGCACTGATCCCGGCTCACCTTAAACTCTCTCTCGGCCTGGTTGACGGGCGTAACGTATGGAAAAACGACTACGAAAAATCGCTAAGCCTGATCAATAAAGCTGTTGAGAAATTGGGTACCGAAAGGGTGATTATCGCTCCTTCGTGCTCGTTGCTGCATAGCCCGATAGATCTTGACCTTGAAACGGCCATCGATCCTGAAATTAAACACTGGATGGCATTTGCCAAACAAAAGCTAAATGAGATAAGTGAACTGAAGCAGATAACCGAAGGAAATAACGATTTGCTTGAAACGAATATAAAAGCGATCGCCAGTAGAAGATCGTCACAAAAAGTGCATAAGCAAGCAGTGAAAGACCGTGTGGCGGCTATTACCGCAGCTGATGCTACCCGCCAAAGCGCTTTCCCGGTACGTCAGCAACTGCAGCGTGAGCGTTTTAACTTACCATCATTCCCTACTACTACCATTGGTTCCTTCCCGCAAACAGATGATATCCGCCAGCTACGAGCTAAATTAAAAAAGGGCGACTTAACCCTCGAACAATATGAAAAGGAAATAGAGCAGGCAACTATCGAAGCTATTCGCTGGCAGGAAGAAATTGGCTTGGATGTACTGGTACACGGCGAATTTGAGCGCAACGATATGGTTGAATATTTTGGCGAACAGCTTGATGGCTTCCTGTTCAGTAAAAATGGCTGGGTACAAAGCTATGGCAGCCGCTGCGTAAAACCGCCGGTAATTTATGGCGATGTAAGTCGCCCGAAAGATATGACCGTACGCTGGAGCGCGTTTGCTGCTGCACAAACAGACAAACCGATGAAGGGTATGCTAACTGGTCCGGTAACTATTTTACAATGGTCGTTTGTGCGTGATGATCAGCCGAGGGATGTTACTACCAACCAGATCGCTTTGGCTATTCATGATGAAGTTTTGGCGTTGGAAGCCGCTGGTATTGGCATTGTACAAATTGATGAGGCAGCCATTCGTGAGGGTTTGCCGTTGCGGAAAGCTAAGCGCCCGCATTACCTGGATTGGGCAGTTAACGCGTTCCGGATCACCGCCAGTGGCGTTCAGGACCAAACACAGATCCACACGCATATGTGTTACAGCGAGTTTAACGATATCATTGAACATATAGCGGCGATGGATGCCGATGTAATCACGATTGAAACATCGAGGTCGCAAATGGAACTATTACAGGCATTTGCCCATTTTGAATATCCAAACGAGATAGGCCCGGGTGTGTATGACATCCATTCGCCACGAGTACCCACAACCCAGGAAATGGCTTCCCTTCTGGCCAAAGCAGCCGATCTGCTCCCGGCGCAACATCTATGGGTAAATCCCGATTGCGGCTTAAAAACCCGCAAATGGCCCGAAACCAAAGCCGCTTTAGAAAACATGGTGGCCGCAGCCAGACAGGCAAGGGAACAAATTAGCGTAGAAGCGTAATTAGTTAGCAGATGTTGCTTTAACTGAAATATTAAATCCTCTTTTGAGAGGGGCGCGGAGGAAAGAGCGTTGGTAGGGGTGTGTTTCTTCAATCGATAGGCAAAATGCAGACACACCCCTCCACCCCTCTCAAGAGGGGAATCGCACTTTCCCCCGCTTTTTATAAGAATTAACAATGATTGTACATGTTACCCGCAGGGAACATTTTAACGCTGCGCACCGGATGTACCGGGAAGAATGGAGCGCCGAGCAAAACGAAGCGGTATTTGGTAAATGTGCCAACCCTAACTGGCATGGCCACAACTATAACCTTTTTGTAACGGTTAAGGGTGATATCAGTTACGAAAGCGGCTACCTCATTGATCTGAAATTGCTTAAAGTGATTATACAGGAATACGTGATCGAAAAACTCGACCATAAAAACCTGAACCTGGATGTTGATTTTATGAAAGGAAAAATGGCGACCACCGAGCTGCTTTGCGTCGAAATTTTCAATCAGCTAAAGGCACCTGTAGAGGCAAATAAAGGCGTTTACCTGCATTCGGTAAGGCTGTATGAAACCGAAAATAACTCGGCGGAGTATTTTGGAGGGTAAATTGTTACACTGCTTAAGCAACAATGTTTCATACATTGTACCTGTAAATCATCTCACTATGTTATCCAGGATCAGGGCATTTTGTATTGGCATTCTGTTTTCAACCTCACCACTGCTTTCACTTGCGCAGCAGGTAAATTATCCCCCTGCAGATAAAGTCGCGTCGGATTTTAAGAAACTGCTGGAAAGGCCGCGGGTGCCATTAAATCCATCTTTTACCATAACTAAAACAGATTCTGTTATTGTAGAGCATGGTTTTATTTACAGTGAAAAGAATGAACGCGTACCTATCCTGATCTACAAACCGATTACAGTGGCCAAACCATACCCTGCTGTTATTTTTCTGCATAGCACAGGGGGTAAAAAAGAAGATAACAGGAAAATGCTTTACCAGCTTACCAAAAAAGGGATCATAGGTGTAGCTATTGATGCGCGCTTTCATGGTGAACGCATTGCCGGTGGAGCGCATGGCTCAAAAGAATATGCAACCGCAGCTATCGCTGCCTGGGAAAATAAGGACAAGCTCCATCAAACCCACCCGTTTTTGTTTGACACAGCTTTTGACCTTTGGCGGGTAACGGACTACTTAACCAGCCGACCAGATGTTAATGCCAACCGGATTGGCATGGGAGGCATTTCTATGGGAGGTATTGAAACATGGCTTGCGGCATCGGTTGATAAGCGGATAAAAGTGGTGGTACTGGATATCGCTGTACAAAGCTTCAAATGGTCGTTAGAAAATGACCGATGGCAAGGCCGTGCGGGCACTATCCAGGCAACTCATTTGCAGGCCGCAAAAGATTTGGGCGACTCTGCCGTAAATAAGCGGAATGTTAAGACCGTTTGGGATAAGTTACTGCCGGGCATCACCGGTGAGTTTGATTGCCCGTCGATGATCCGATTAATAGCTCCCCGCCCCATGTTGGTTCTGGGTACCGAGAATGACCAGAATTGCCCACTCCCGGGAGCAGATATCGCCTATGCCTCTGCTTTAAAAGTGTATACCGCAAAAAATGCGAACGATAAAATTAAACGGGATGTAACACCGAAACTGCCGCATACATCAACAACCGAGCATTTTAAAATGACGCTGGATTGGTTTAGCAAGTGGCTGTAATCTACGTTATTCCTTTGCTTAATCAATTTGTTCAAGCGGTAAATCACTTACTGTGGTTGCACGCGTGTAAAAATCTTTAACTAATGAGTTAAGATGCCGTTTTAAGCGTGTCTTTTCTTTTTTCAACGCCTCTACCAGTTGCTCATTTTCGGCTTCCCCTGTTGCAAATAAAGCGATCGCGACTTCCTTATCGTGCCACTCACCAATAATATCCTGCACCTCATCCAGATAAGCAATATTAAAAGGTTGATTAAGCACCGGCTTAACCAGCTTATAATTATAAATGAGCATTTTTAACTGCTTGCGGCAGGCATGTAAAGCGGTATCCGCATAAGGCGGGGCAAGGCAAACAGCAAGCTGCTCCAATTGCTGCCTGTAATAAAAATCAATATGGATATCGCTGATTTTCGGGATAACTTTTTTGAGTTTGCGACGGGCCCGACGCAGGCGTTGCAGGTGTTTAACCGCCTCAGAACGGAAATCATGAGCAGATTGCTTCATAAACTTGCGTTGGCCTTCCATCATTTCAGGCTGCGCGATTAAAAACTGCTTTGTTAATTCGAGGTTGATATAGGCATTCCTGATCTCTCCTGCCGCTTTAAATAACTTGCGCACCGGCTTTAGTTCCTTTTCTAATTGTTTAACGGGCAAACCACTGTCTGCCAATACCAAAAAGGCCCTTAATTTTTTAACTTGTACCCTGAAACGGTGCAGATCTTCCTGTTTGCCTTTTTTATCAAAAGCTTTTAGGTGCGAACGGAGGTTTGTCCACTCGCCCTCAAAGTATAAAAGTTCTTCTTTCAATTTCATGCTGGGGATCCTATCACAATATTTATTATACAAGATAAGGAAAAATTAATTCAATCAGGTTTAGCTCGCTGACGGAAACTCTGTATCCTTCAAAAGACGAGTATCACAACCGGAAAAAAGTAATTGAGTATGACTATATGACCAATTCAGGAGCAGAAATGTCCGTTTAAAGTATAATATGGCCTGACTCATCACTATAATATTCTGTTACAGGCAAATGCGGTTGTAGCTTTACTAAAAATTAAAACCCAAAGCTATGAAAACTAATAAAAATAGACTGGCTACAGTCATCATTATCGCCATCCTGGCCATTTTTACACTGCCTGCATCATCTCAGGCACAGCAGAAAATAAGCGGTCGTACCGAATTGCAACGTCATGACCTCAGCATTCCCAACCACGAAATGGTACAAATCCGTGTAGATATTGAAAAAGGTCAATCCTATCCACAGCACAAACACCCCGGCGAAGAAATTATTTATGTACTTGAAGGCGTGTTAGAATACCAGGTAGAGGGCAAACAACCGGCAACGCTAAAAGCAGGTGATGTTTTGTTTATCCCTTACGGAACGGTGCATGCGGTAAAAAATGTGGGCGACACCAAGGCAGTTGAACTTGCTACTTATATTGTTGAAAAAGACAAGCCGCTTGTTACGCTTATAAAGTAAAAAGGGGTTAAAGCTGAATAACACGCGTCATTGCGAGGAACGAAGCAATCCCAAACTATACAGGGCCAACCTGCTAATCGGGGATTGCTTCGTTCCTCGCAATGACGCTATCTTATTTTATCGGGCACAGAAAACAATCACAAGCTCGATTTAAACTGATAAGAGCCGGGCATTAATTTATAAACAGCTTTGCCACCTTCAAACCTGACAAAACTGATACCTTTTGCACCGGTAGTAGGTTTACCACCTTCAGTTACCTGTTTAGCAGTGCTTGCAGGCAACAATAATGTTGCCGAAGTATTTGCAGGCACCGTAGCATTATAAGTTAATGTTTTGCCACTTACAGACCAACTGCTGTTTATCCTGCCATAAGGCGAATCATAGGATCCTTTTGCCCAGGTCATCCCCCCGGTAGGATCAGGCTCTGGTTGCAGGATAAACTTTTTAAAGCCTGGTTCATCGCGTTGGATGCCGATGGAATAAGCCAGCATCCATTGGCCGATAGCACCGAATGAATAATGATTGAATGAGTTCATACTGTTATTTCCACCGAAACCATTCTCTACGGTATAGCCGTTCAGTCTTTCCCAAATGGTTGTAGCACCCTGATCGATAGCGTACAGCCATGACGGGTAATGTTCGTTTTGCAGTAGTTTATAGGCCAGATCTGAATGCCCATGATCAGAAAGCGCCTTGCTGATGCCGGCGGTACCTACAAAGCCTGTCATCAAAGAATAAGCCGGGCGAACAATTCCCTGGTCGTCCTTATTTTCACGCTCAACAGCGGCTGCCAGATTTTTTGCCATGTCGCTGATATTGTCTGTGTTGAACACCCCGAGCGCCAAACCAGTAGCATAAGCGGTTTGGGTATCCGATTCTTTAAACTCCTTTTTGCCCGGTTCGCCAAACATACCGCCGCCAATCAAACCAACTGCCTTTTTATCGGCATTAACAAAGGTTTTATTAAAGAATGCTTTACGCTCATCGTATTTCTTCCTGAACTTTTCGGCATCGTCTTTCTTCCCTAAAATAGCCGCAACCTTCGCCATAATTCCCAGATCATAAACATGATATGCAGTAACCGGGAAAGCGGTGCCCAGTTGCATATACTGCGGACCAAGCCAATCACCGAGTACACCATCAGTACTGAAGCCTGTTTTAGGATCGACTGTCGAATCCACATAATCCATATACTTGCTCATGGCATCATAATGCTCGGCAAGCAGGGCTACGTCATTGTATTGCTGATAGGTTTCCCAAGCAACAGTGATCCCGGCGCTTCCCCAGATCACACCACCAAAACCACCACCTACTGGGGCTATGTCAGTAAACCTGCCCTGCTCGGTCTGCATATCGCGCATGGCCAGCATATGTCTGCGCAAAAACTGATCGGCATTGGATACATAAGTGGCAGTACGCGAAAAGATGCTGATATCGCCCGACCAACCCATCCGCTCGTTCCTTTGGGGGCAATCTGTAGGTATGGTTAAAAAGTTATCGATGTTTGACCAGGTCAAGTTTGACCATAGTTTATTCACTTTCGGGTTGGAGGTAGCATAATCGGCCGTTAGTTTCTTTACCGAACTGATTGCCAGTCCCTGCACATCGTTAAGCGGCAACGGACTATCAATACCGGTAATCTCAATATACTGATACCCGTGCGAAGTAAAATGCGGCTGAAACACCTGTTCACCATCCTTCATGATATAAAGATCCTGGCTTAGGGCTGCACGGTAATTCTCGGTCATAATCATGCCTACATTTTTGCCGGATTCTTTGAGATCTGGGTACAGGATCTCAGCATAGCGAAAAGTGAGTTTCTTGCCGGCAATACCATTTTTGATGCTGATTTTAGGCACTCCCACAAAGTTCTGCCCCATATCATAAACATACACGCCTTTTCTAACTTCCTTGACTGCTTTTGCAGTCAGCGTTTTATAAATGCCTGCTGATGTTCCGATCTGTCCGATCAGCGAAATATCACCAAACTCAAGCGGGATCTTTTTTCCGAAGTAATCAGTCTCATCGCCTGTATAAGTTGTCCCCTTAAGCGATATTGATGTGGCCTTTTGCCAGTCGTGATCATCATAAGTTGCCGTATTCCAATTTTTAACAGCTGCCTCTCTTGTAGCGTCATCAACCTCGCCCATATCTAAACTGCTATAAACTACAGGGCCATGATTAAAATATTTCCAATTTTTTTCGTTGGTTTTGATCACATCCTCCGAACCATCGGCATAGGTAATTACCAGTTTAGCCAGCAGCGATTGCCTGTCGCCAAAATGGTTCCAGATCGAACCGTAGCTTAGCAGGCCACTCCACCACCCTTCGCCAAGCATGGCGCCAATAGCGTTTTGCCCTTTACCTATCATGGAGGTTACATCATAAGTTTGGTAAAGGTGGGTTTTGTTGTATTGGGTAAGCCCAGGGTTATAATAATCATTCCCCACCCTTTTACCGTTCAGATAAACCTCATAAATACCTCTCGCGGTTACATAAAGCCGTGCTTTGGCAATTGCTTTATCCGTGTTAAATACCGAGCGCAGCATTGGCATAGCATTGCGGCTTGGGTCGGCAAGGACAAAAGCTCCCGCGTTCCCGCCGTTCAGTTCATATTTTCCATCTTTTATAGTTAAGCCTGATGTAGCCGAAGCAACCGCTTCCCTAAAAATGCCACTATAATTATTTGCCTCAGGCTTTTCGCTGAACAAGGTATTACGTGGCGACCTGATATTGGAAACCGATAACTCAGAAAACGCCGCTTTTTGCCCTTTATCTGCAGAGAAACCGATTTCACCCAACATGCCGTACGAGATCACATCATGACCCGCCCCCAGTGGGTTGAGCGTAATTACAGCTCCACGATTGGCCGGTACCGGCTTGGCAACAGCTACACCGCTTTTCTCGTCGGCAATAAATGTTTTATCATCATCAACAGTAAATGTGAGCGTACCAAATTCATTATGGATTTGGATGGCGTGCGGTTTGTTCTTATTGCCATTGCCAATCAGGTCGGTTTTTATCCGGAAGCTTTTAAAAACTTTATCTGAGGTATCCTTATCAGAGTATCCAGCACGGTATACATTAATGTTCGCGTTACCACCCTGCGCCAGACCTGAAATATCCAGCTCAACCTTAAAGTATGATTGATTTTTTTTATTTGCCAGTTGAAAGATATTTTTATTGCTATCCATCAAACGCGGATCATTGGCTGCAAAAACAATACTCGCTTTTGAGCTGCCCTCGGCAATGGTTATTTTATACTTCAGGTTATACAGCGGCAGATAATGCGCATAAAGCACAAGGTCATCATCCCCGCCTCCTATCCATTGCGCGCCATCCCAGGCCGACATGCCGGTATCCATCAGCCCGGTTTCAAACCATGAGCTGGCGGATGAAACACCGCCCGTTTGATCCCATACGTTCACCGTCCAGCTATAACGGGTTGTGGCTTTGAGTACAGAGCCTGCATAAACCACAGCTAAAGCTGCTCCACTTTTCATTTTGGCGCTGTTCCAAGCCACTTTTCCCTGTGCATCTTTTACCGTAATTTGATAGGCCGTCTGGGTGTATCCCCTCGCCCCTTCGGGCGCAAGCATCTGCCAGCTAAACCGGGGCAGTTTAACATCAATGCCAATAGGATGCTCCGTGTACTCTACCTGCAGGTTAACAATTCTGGTTCCTTTCGCTGCAGCATAAAGGTTAATGCATGTGAATGAAAATAACAGCAATAAAATAAAGGCAGCCGATGGGGCTATCGAGGCGCGACTTTTTATCATAGTTGGGTTTACAGTAAAAATAATTGGTTAAAGCAATATGCATATTAAATAGCGCTTAACTGTCCCCTACTTACCCCCTGATATGTAATTTTCTTGCATACCATGGCCCCATAATGTTATCGGTACCAAGCTCCAATATTCTATCGGGGGCTTGGTGTTATTTTAGCCCTCAAATCCCCCTTACCCAAGCTTTTTCCGCAACCACTTCCTAACCGGCTCATCATACCATTTCAGTGCGACGTAGGCTAAACCAATTCCACCTATCAAAATAAGTAACGCGTAGGGCCAGGCTTGTGCAATGGTGATGCCCTTGTTATTGCTGATCCAGGCTACGTAAAAGTAAACCAGTGGATAATGTACCAGGTAAAGCGGATAGGATATGTCACCCAGGAATTTGCAGATCTTGTTCTCGCGTTGAGTTTGCAACACGCCACTGGCGCCAAGGTATACGATAACCGGGAAAACGATGATGATACAAACCGATTCATAGATCCCGTTCATCCAAACGTGCTCGGCACCGCCAATGCGCGGCATATACAGTACAATGGCCACTAAAAGACTGCACCATAAAAAAGCGTTTTTAATTTGAGTTGGCTTAACTATGCGTGAAAGTAACAAACCGGCAAAGAAAGGGTATATGGTACGGGTTATCCCGATCCTGACCTGCTCTACATTCAACGTCCAGCCACCGCTGACATCGCCATTACTAATAGCCAGGTGTGCAAGCGCGATAGCGGCAATGCCAACCAGGATACTTAATGCCGTTTTAGAAAATTTCCTGATCCAGACAGCATAAAGAATGTTGGCAATGTATTCGAAAAATAACGACCAGCCCACGCTATTCATCGGGTGCATCTCCTCCCATCCACGGATATCAAGCGATAGCGGCACCGGCAGAATAGTATAACCGATCAGCGTTACCAGCAGCATTTTCCAAACCGGAACGGTATGAATGAGCGGCCAAAGTGTAGAATCTGTAAAATAAAACCCGATAGCGCCGAGGGTCATCCCTAAAACCACCATGGGTTGCAGACGTTCGATACGACGTTTGAAAAAACTGCCGACAGTCATTTTATGCCAACGGTCGTCATATGCATAGCCAATCACGAAGCCTGATAGTAAAAAGAAAAAGTCGACAGCGAGATAGCCGTGATTGACAAGATTATCTAAATGACCGGTTGCTAAAGGCTCAGTTAAGTGAAAGGTTACCACGATTATGGCCGCGACGCCGCGAAGGCCATCTAAGATGGGATAGTGTGGCTTGGTGGCCAGCTCATTATTGTTCATTAATAAATTTAGATTTGCAGGATAAGAATTAAAATCGGCGCAAAATATAAAAAAAATGCATCTATCAAGTAGAAAATCGATTTATCATATCATTGTTGCAAGGAAGGATGGTCGCTCTGTATAGCATGCGATTGCTTCGTTACTCGCAATGACATAATTAAAAATGGGGTAATGCTGAGCCTGTCGAAGCATAGCGGGCCATGCCTCTGCGCGCGACCCTTCGACATGCTACCCATGACATAATTAAAATCGGATGTTTTTCGCAGCAGATCAGCTTCGGGTGAAAACGGGCAGAACAATGCGGGGAATGTGCGGCTGCAGGGGCATAGCAAGTTTTTGCAGAAGCTGGGGATAGGGCGAATCGGGGCAAAATAATTGCAGCCCGTGGTTCTGTTCGTTTTGCAGGGCAAAGGCCGGGCGGCGGGTTGGAGGGAAGGATGAGCGCAAAGAAGCCTTTCTGCTGCAAGCCCTTTTGGGTACTTTTGTGGCGACAAAAGTACCTGGCCCCGCGCGGCCAAGAGCGCGACGATGTAAGTTCAATACAACAATAGTCATTACCTGCCTCTGTGCGATTGCTTCGTGCCTCGCAATGACGCGGCGGATATGTCATTTAGCCTTTGCAGATCTCTATTTTCTCCCACTCAGCGCGAGAGGCGCATTTTTTTTCATCGCCTAACTGCCCAGGCTAAACCATCTGCCCCGCGAATATCAATATGCCCGCTTACTTCTAATTTTTCAAGATCAACCACGGCCACATAGTTATCAGAAGTGCAACCTATAAAGGCGCGTGATCCGTCATCATCTACCAGGATGCCCGCCGCGCCGCGGCCGGTATTTATGCGTTTTATTTCCCGGTGCGATGCCGCGTCAAAAATAAACAGATCACCTGTCCGGAGACTGGTAACCAATACCCGTTTGCCATCAGGCGTAAACTGAAGACGGTTGGCTCCCACAACCTTCGCATCAATTGTAGCGGTTACTTTTTTGGCTGTAACATCAATAACTGAAATGTTACCATCTTCGGCACCTGCAGTCCACAATTCACGGCCATCGGGTGATACATCAAAACCTTCAGACCCTTTGGCCACCGGAATAACAGTTTGCACCCATTCCTGACGTGCCGGAGGTGCAAATCCGGGCGGTGGTGTCGCTCCGGCTGGAGGGGTTGGTCCGGGCGGAGGACCTGCCGGTTTACTCGGGCTATCTGTCAAAATACTTACAGTTGCCGAGTTTACATTAGTAGTATAAACCTGTTTCCCATCTGCAGTAACATAGATCATGTGTGTTCTGTCCTGCCCTGTTCCCATAGCCCAATCAAATTTACCTGTTGCCGGATCATAACGGCCAACAGCTTTAGCTCCTTCTGCCGAAAACCACACTTTACCTGCAGCAAAGGTTAAGCCATGCGGCCCCATTAACGGCCTGGTATCAAGCGCGGGTAAAGCTTTTTGTGCTACAAGGTCAATCACGCTAAGCTCGTGCAGGCTCCCGCCGCCATAAATGGATACATAAGCCGTTTTCCCGTCAGCCGAGGCGATAACCTCATGCGGATCGGAACCTACGGGCACACTGGCTATAACCTTCAGCGTAACCGGATCGATAACAGACAGGGTATGATCACTTTTAGAAAGCGCAAGCAGCGTGCGCGATGGTGTTGACTGTGCCTTACATCTGGCGGCAATAAAAACTATCAACAGAAAACTTAAAGTAAACAATTTACTCAGGCTGGACTTTGCAGTTTTAAAAGCCAGGTTACGTGTAGTTTTATTCATAGGGCTTACAGATTGGAGAACGGTTTATAACTCGATGAAGGATATGACCATAAGAACTGATCTCTCCTTAAAACAAATATACTGATCCCCTAAATTGTTTTCCCTGCCAACGGCATACAAATCGACGATAACCAGAACGTTACCTATTACGACTCATTTTTAATAGACCAGCCGCCGTAAAACTGAGATGAAAGCTATTGCCTATCTACTATCCGCTCCATATATTTATGTAAGCAATTCCCCTCAATGAATCAGGCATATATCGCAGGCATCGCTCCATTCTTTATCGTTCATAACGTCACGGCTTCACTTTCGTTTTATGGTGAAATGCTCAACTTTGAAACTGTTTTCCAGGAACCTGCTCATGATCCGTTTTTTGCCATTGTGCAGCGCGATGGAGCTATGATCTTTCTTAAGGCGGTAGAGGCAGATCCGCTTCCTAATTCCAGTCGTGCCCGGGATGCCCGTTGGGATGCTTATGTAAGCGTTCCTAACCCGGATATACTCGCTGCAGAATTCATATCACGGGATGTTACTTTCACCCAACCATTACAGGATACACACGACGGCCTGCGTGGTTTTGAGCTGGCAGATACCGATGGTTATATCCTGTTTTTTGGCAGGCCACTGTAACGGTCTAACTGCTAACAGGTACACTTTTTGCCGCTGGTATAGCATGGATCAACATTATTTACTGAACTCCGTAGATGGGGTAGACGTTATTTTAATTCCGGGTTCAGGCAGCAGCGTGTGTGTGTTTGACCCGGGAGCACAGCCCAGTCCGGGTTTACCAGAACCGCTCAGGGCCACTATTTTGGATAAAGAACTGGCTTTTCAGCAAACAGGCGGCGTTACCATTTCAGAAGAGGAACTACTGAAGGTTATTCGCTGGTATAGTTACCGCAAAACGTTTTCCTGAAAACATTATAGGAATTTACCCCGAAACCCCACCTTTATGCCCGTTAACAGGTAAATCAGGCGTATACAAACTTTCCCGAACCGGGGAAGATTTAACCCTGCCATAGCACCTACCTGATACCCGCTCCTATCACTGATCTTATTGTATCAAAACTGTTACAGATCTATTTTGCATAAAAATGATCTTTAAAACAAAAAACATCGGCCTTTAAAACAAAAGTGCTGTAACCCCTTGCCTATACTTTTGTTTCATTAAAACATTAAAAAAATGGAACAAATAAAAGATAATTATAATGGAGCATTACAGAAACCGCTGGATTCAGGATTTGGCACCCAATCAACCACTACCGACGTTATTAAAGGGATAAATCTTAGTGGCAAAACAGCTATAGTAACCGGCGGCTATGCGGGCATCGGTTTAAAAACCGTAAGAACGTTGGTATCAGCCGGGGCAAAAGTTATTGTACCTGCACGTGATTACAACAAAGCCGCTAAAAATCTCGAAGGCGTACCTAACGTAACCATTAAGGTGATGGATCTGATGGATCCGGCCTCTATCGATTCCTTCGCGGTAGGTTTTCTGAAAACTGCTGCGCCGCTTAACCTGCTCATCAATAACGCAGGCATCATGTGGGTGCCGCTTCAGCGCGATGCAAGGGGTTATGAATCACAACTGGCAACCAATCACCTCGGGCATTTCCAGCTTACCGCCTTACTTTGGCCGGCGCTTAAAAAAGCCCATGGGGCAAGGGTGATCAATGTATCTTCTTACGGTCACCAGATTTCGCCTTTTGATTTTGACGATCCCAACTTCCTTCATCGCGATTACGAAACCCTGACGGCCTACGGTCAATCAAAAACAGCCAACAATCTTTTTACTGTCGAACTTGACCACCGCGCTAAAGATTTCGGGGTTCGCTCCTACGCACTACATCCTGGCTCTGTAAATGGTACCGACCTTGGCCGAGCCGCCTCGGTAGAGTTATTTCAGCAGATGGGCATGTTTGACGCCGACGGAAATATATTGCCGGAAGTAGCGGCCCGGCTAAAAACTGTAGAACAGGGTGCAGCCACCTCGGTATGGTGTGCTACCAGTCCGCAGCTCGATAACATAGGTGGTGTATATTGTGAAAATGCAGATGTTGCCAATCTGGACCTTGGGGACATTGAACATAAATACGATGAGCCCCTTACTTTACGTGGCGTAAAACCATATTCGGTTGATGCTGAAAGCGCCCAAAAGCTGTGGACCTTGAGCGAAGAAATGACAGGCGTAAAATTTGCGGCAAACTAAGATCAGTTGTAGCTTTATATTAACCGGCAGCATCAATGAACCATGGAATTTAAAACACATTATTTAAGCCCAGATATTAAACTCTCAAATTTTGAGGATAAACCATTCCGAACAGAGGTGTTGTTTGAACATCACATGCTGATCTGGTTTATTTCGGGCGAAACAAAGATAGTGCAGGCCGATTCGATACATGTTTTTGGTGCCGGTGATATATTCCTGATCCCCCGTAATCAGCTAACCACGGTAATTAACTATCCCAAGGATGGTTTACCACATAAAACAGTGGCCATGCACCTCACCATGCCAATGCTCAAAGAGTTTTATACCAAGAACCCGCCAAAGGCTCGCCTGTTGCATTCGCCAGGGATCAGGAACTTTGGTAAGCACCCGCTATTGGAAAGCTGCCTGGCCTCGCTGATCCCGTACTTTGACCTGAAGGATGGATTGCCGGAAAACCTTGCTTCGCTGAAAATTGAAGAAGCTATCAATATTTTAAGGATAATTGACGGCGATATAGATGGAATACTGGCCAATTTCCAGGAGCCGGGTAAAATTGACCTCACCAATTTCATGGAGCGAAACTTCATGTTCAATATGCCGATGGAAAAGTTTGGTTACCTCACCGGTCGCAGCCTTACCACTTTTAAAAGGGACTTTAAGAAAAGCTTTGACACTACCCCACAAAAGTGGCTCACCCAAAAACGATTGGAACTGGCGCATTACCGCATCAGGGAACAAAACAGGAAACCATCAGATGTATATGCTGAAGTGGGATTTGAAAACCTGTCGCATTTTACCTATGCTTTTAAGAAGCATTTCAGTTATTCGCCAACGGCTGACAGCCATTAATCAAAACAACGCGGGATTGTGCAATTCCACCTTGAAGGCGATAGCAGATGTACGTCATGATATGATGCACCATCGGTGCTACCTATTTGTAGCCAGAAGACAAAAACAACCATTTGCGCCGTTAGGTGCTACCCAAATACGGCGATGTTTATAACCATGTTGAAAGGGTAGCCTCTACGAGGCAAAGGATTATTATATTTATTTTGCTACAAACAGGTATCCCCTACGGGGAATTAGAAACTATTAAATTGCGAATAAACCATAGGTCTCAAGGAAGAATTAAAAAGACTGAAAAAGAAAAAGCCTTTCTCTGAACAGAGAAAGGCTTTTGAGCGAAAGACGAGATTCGAACTCGCGACCCCGACCTTGGCAAGGTCGTGCTCTACCAACTGAGCTACTTTCGCGTTGGTGGCCGCAAATATATAACTTCAGGTATATGCAGTCAAAATATTTTTTCACTTTTTAAGTATTAAAATTAACATGCTTTTAATCAAATATTTACACAAGCAAAATTTCGCAATCCTATCAAATATCGTTGACCTCATCAAAAAACAGGTACTCAAAAAACTTCAAAAATGGTCTATTTCTCCTTTTCATTATCCATTTTGCGTAATTACCCCGTAAAATCAACTGACGGAAATTGCTCCCTTCTTTCTTAATTTCTCCAAGCTTTTGCCCTGCTTGTCCGATATTTTAGTCCATCATTTATTTAGGTTTGTCCATTTTTATAACGGGGTCAAAGAACTACTTTGCCGCATTCAGATCCACAAAATAATGGCCAGTTCAAACCCTATATCAGTAGCCATAAATTAATCTCAAGTCATTTGTTCAAATTGGTGAAACGTTTTATCTTCGCATCTACATTCGCAATCGATTGCGAATGTCATTTAACCTATAATCAAAACCAAATACGCCCACTACCTAATATTCTATGAAAAGAAGTTCCGTTTTAATCCCCTTACTACTTTTAATTACGATAAAAAGCTTTGGTGGCTTGCGTATGGCGGCCGATACCCCATTATACAAAAACAAAAAAGCAGCTGTAAACGCCCGAGTTGAAGACTTGATGGCGCGAATGACGCTCAAAGAAAAAATTGAGCAGCTGCAAAACAGGGCATCGGGCCGGGCTGATGAAATTGAAAACATTTTTAAAGGCGAGAGTTACGGCTGCACCCATGAAATGAACATGAAAGCGGCCGATTGTGCCGATATGTACCAGAAATTGCAAATCTACATGCTCACCAAAACCAGGCTGGGCATCCCTATCCTTACCGCGGCAGAGGGAATTGAAGGTATCCTGCAAAATGGTTGTACCCTGTTTCCGCAGGAACTTGCTCAGGGCAGTACCTTTAACCCGGCGCTAATCCGTAAAATGACCGAAGCCGCCGGGGCCGAAGCTGATGTGATCGGCATTCACCAGATCCTTTCGCCGGTATTGGATATTGCCCGCGAGCTAAGATGGGGCCGTGTTGAAGAAACTTACGGCGAAGACCCTTACCTGATAGCTCAAATGGGTATTGCCTTTGTAAATGGTTATCAAAAATACAATATCACCTGTACGCCTAAACATTTCATGGCTCACGGCTCCCCTTCAGGAGGGTTGAATTGTGCTAATGTAAGCGGCGGTGAACGCGAGCTGCGCAGCCTGTATATGTACCCCTTTAAAAGGGTTATCGCCGAAACCAATCCGCTGGCGGTTATGTCATGCTATAGTTCATACGATGGCATCGCGCTTAGCGGCTCTCATTACTACATGACCGATATACTGCGCAGCGAACTTGGCTTTAAAGGTTATGTATATTCTGACTGGGGATCGGTTGACCGGCTGTTAACTTTCCACCATGCTGTTTCAACCCAGGAAGATGCCGCTAAGATGGCCCTCATCGCCGGCATCGATCTTGATATTGACGATGCGTATCAACACCTGCAAAAATTGGTTGAAAGCGGTAAACTGGATCTGAAATACATTGATCTGGCAGTTCGCCGGGTTTTGACGGTTAAGTTTACCCTGGGTTTGTTTGACGCTCCTTATGGCAATCCGGCCAGGGTTGATAAAGTGGTACACAGTGCCGCCAACGTAGCTATTTCCAAAGGAGTAGCCGACGAAAGTGCAGTACTTGTTAAAAACAGCAACAATATTTTGCCGCTAAACCTGTCCAAATACAAATCGATAGCTGTTGTAGGCCCCAACAGTAACCAAACCATTTTTGGCGATTACTCCTGGACCCAACGTAATCCGAAAGAAGGAACAACTTTACTGCAGGGCCTTAAGGAAGTTATCGGCAATAAAATTACAATAAACAACGCCGAGGGCTGCGACTGGTGGAGCCAGGATAAAACGCACATTGCCGAGGCTGTTAAGGCTGTAGAGGCAAGCGATATCGCCATTGTTGCTATCGGTACACGCAGTACATTTTTAGGCCGTAGCCCTAAATACTCAACATCCGGCGAGGGTTTCGACCTTTCGTCGCTTGAGCTACCGGGGGTACAAATGGATTTACTGAAAGCTATAAAAGCCACCGGCAAGCCAATGGTTGTGGTGTTTATCGCGGGTAAGCCTTTGGCTATGCCATGGGTTAAAGACAATGCCGATGCGGTGCTTGTACAATGGTATGGCGGCGAAAAACAAGGCCGTACCCTTGCCGATATCCTTACCGGTGCAATAAACCCATCGGGTAGGCTAAATGTATCGTTCCCACGCAGCACGGGTAACACCCCTTGTTTCTACAATCATTATGTAACCGACCGGGAAGAACCATTTGACCAGCCCGGCACACCCGAAGATCCTAAAATGCACTACATTTTTGATAAACCCGAGCCGGTTTGGAATTTTGGCTACGGCTTAAGCTATACCAGTTTTAAATACAGCAATTGTACTTTGGCCGATTCTGTTTTTTCGGCCAAGGGTGGAACTATCAAAGTATCTGTTGATGTAGAAAATACCGGCACCCGTGATGGCAAAGAAGTGGTGCAACTTTATATCCACGATAAATTCAGCTCGGTTGCTACACCTGTAAAACAACTTAAAGCCTTTAGTAAAGTATTGATCAAGGCCGGCAAACGCACAACCGTAACCCTTGAAGTACCTGTTTCGGAGTTGGGTTTATATAACGACCAGATGCAATATGTAGTAGAACCCGGCGAATTTGAAATACAGGTAGGTAAGGCCGCCGATGATATTGTGTTTACTAAAACTGTAATTATAAAGGAATAAAACGTCATTGCGAGGCACGAAGCAATCTCCGATTAGCAAAGTCCCTCTGTATAGTTCGCGATTGCTTCGTGCCTCGCAATGACGCCATTTTTATCAATACGTTCTTGAATTTTAACTGTTGATAACCCAATCCCTCACTCTCATACCTAATTATTAAATTTGAAAATGATTTCCTGGTTGGGAAGCGGTGATATAATAACAAGCGTATGGTGTTGGAGCCTTTTCATGAACTCGTCCTTAAATTTATTGAAAATACAAACCGGCCTATATTTTTAACCGGTAAGGCGGGTACAGGTAAAACCACTTTTTTACGCTGGATCAGGGCAAACATTACCAAAAACCTGGCAGTTGTAGCGCCTACGGCGGTCGCCGCTATTAATGCCGGAGGTGTAACCATCCATTCATTTTTCCAGGTGCCTTTCGGTCCGCAGGTACCGGTAACCGATCATAACAATCCCAATATCCTGTTAAGACAGGTAAGCCTCGAAAAGTCGAACATATTAAAATGCCTTGATCTGCTTATTATCGATGAGATCAGTATGGTGCGGGCAGATACCCTGGATTATATCGACACCGTACTGCGTCAGGTTAAAGGATCGGCACGACCTTTTGGCGGTGTCCAATTGCTGATGATTGGCGACCTGTTTCAGCTCCCTCCTGTTTATGAAAAGGACTGGCCGGTATTGAGGAACTTTTATAAAGGCCCCTATTTTTTCGATAGCCTTGCATTTCAAAAATTCCCGGTGCTAACTTTTGAGCTTACCCAGGTTTATCGCCAAAAAGATCCGGTATTTGTGGAGATCTTGAACAGCATCAGGAATGGTTATGCCAATAATACAATGCTTAATAGGCTAAACGCGCATTACAACCCAAACCTGAATGCCAACTGGCTTAAGGACTACGTAACCCTATCAACCCATAACCAACTGGTTAACGAAATTAATCAGCAGCGTTTAACCGAACTTGATGGCGAAGCACATACTTATAAAGCAACAGTAACCGGCGATTTCCCAAAGGAAGCCTACCCTGCCGAAGAGGAACTGGTATTAAAGGTTGGCGCACAGGTAATGTTTATCAAAAATGACAGCTCGGGTAAAAAGCAATATTATAACGGGCGAACCGGGCGCATCATTGCCATGGGGCCGGGCAATATCCGTTTAAGTTTTCTGGATGATGGATCTGAGTTTGAGGTGATCCCCGAAAGCTGGCAAAATGTAAAGTATGCTTTGGCCGAGGATGAGCAAAAGGTAAATGAACAAAACAATGGATCTTTCAGTCAGTATCCATTGCGCCTGGCCTGGGCTATAACCATCCATAAAAGCCAGGGCCTTACGTTTGAAAAAGCGGTTATTGATGTTGATGCGGCCTTTGCGTTCGGGCAGGCTTATGTGGCATTAAGCCGTTGCCGATCGTTAGAAGGTATGATCCTGAAATCGCCGGTACGGCCCGAAAATATCCGCACCGATCCGGAGATCATCAGCTTTATGCAAAACGCGGCTATTTCTATTCCCGATGAAAGCTTACTGGAAAGTACTATCCGGCAAATTGCATTGGAAGAGATGAAAGATGTATTTGATTTTACCATGCTTACCGGCGCCTGGAAACAACTCAAAACTATTATGCTGGCCGGAGGGATTAAAAACAGCCCTTTATCTGACAGTATCAACAAAACAGACCTTAATTGGGATACCGATATAAAAAGCGTTGGCGACCGCTTTATCCGGAAAGAACTCGCCGCTTTGCCCGATGATCAACTAATTTGGGATAACACCGTATTTATAGGCAGGTTAAAAAATGCCGCCAACTATTTTCTGCCCAAACTAAATGCTTTTTCTGAAGCCATTAACAGTTTCTATACTGCAGTAAATAACACTAACCCACCAGCTGAATTTTACGATAACTTAAATCACTTATTGGTAAACCTGAAGGCAAAAACAGCCGCCTTTGTACGCCTGCCTATTGCCTCGTCGGGCAGGGATATTTTATCATCGGTACAGGAAGCCGGGATAAGCTATAAGCCTGTATACAAAAACTGGAACCCAAAAGCCCTGCCAAAAGAAAAGGAAATTGTAAACCCCGAACTTTACAAGCAGTTATTAAACTGGCGTAAGGCAACCAGTCTTGAGCGCAAAATCCCTGAGCATACCTTGGTATCAGAAAATATGCTTCGCGACATCACCGCAAAACTACCACGATCATTAAACCAGCTGTCGCAGTTAAAAAGCTTTGGTGATGCCAAAGCAACAGACCTGGGCGAACCCATTCTGAAAATGATCAGAAGCTATTTAGGCGAAAATGATCTGTTTTCCTAAAATCTTGGGATTTCCGGGCCGTTGTATGGGTTTTCGAGGGCGTGTTTAATCCGCATTAACTGGTACTGATGACGCCAGTTATCGGGATAGTTTTTCATGTTTTTCAATAATTGCTTAACAAAATCGGCAACATGGAGCTGAGTTGTAGCGCGGTCTAATCTTAATTCCTGGGGTAATGTAACATTACTAAAGTATTCACTCAATTCTTCGTAGCTCATGATGCAAAAGTAATTGTTTTCAAAATACTCATGCTAAAAAACAATCAGCTTTACTTTCCCTTCGGAAATTTATCGCCAACTAAATTTAAATGAATACCATGCTCCAGCCAGGCTTTTAACCCGTCTAAAACTGTGGTAAATCCACCTGTCGAATCTTTGATAGCAGCAATGAGTTCATCTCCTGTTTTGTTAAAACCATAATGCTGAATTTCTACATAAGTAGCATCATCGCCCATAGCCTTAAAATTAAAATCGACAGTTGTTGCTGGTGTTCCCCATTCAATGGTTATTAACTCGTTCTCTTTAATGGCAGAAGCAACAACTACCGATGATACACCATACATTTCCCATGACCAGGTTACTTGTTTGCCCGTTTCCAATTTACCTGTCGATTTGGTAAACCAGAATTGTGTAGTGATAGCCGGATCAATAAAGGCTTTAAAAACTTCTTCAACCGGCTTGCGGATCAACATTTGCGCTTCGGCGCTTTTTGATTTTTCGGCTTTCATTTTTAATAATTACTGGTTGGAATAACTGGCTTTGACTAATAAACATACTCCTATTTTAAATGTTTGTAATAAACACGCTAAAAACAAATGGCTTCATATTATCCTCATTTATGATGTGTATCTTTGTTTAACATTATTTAACTATCATTCGCTTGGAGTTTCGCGTTTGCTTTCTTTTATTTATAAGCGTAATGCTGGCATTGTTATCCCCAACTAAAATCCGCAGAATATTTTTTATCTGCCTGTTTATCTTTATTTTACCTTCAGCCCTATCGGCGCAAAATCTTTTTTTGCAAAAGGTAGAGATGTGTAATATCACTAATTATTGCATGGACTGCGGCGATGAAAAGGCCAGCTGTGATCAGCTTGCCATTGATTTTGTTTCTGCAAGGATCAATAACCGTTATCTGCTAAAAGACGCGACCGGCGCAATAACCTTTCAGGTGCTGGTTGATGAACGTGGCTTCAGTTGTGTGCTCAGTCACAACGATGCTACCAAAAGCGCCCTTACCAACGAGCTGATAACCTATCTTAATGGCTGTATCTGGAAGCCGGCTAAAATTGATGGCAAACCTGTGGCGGCATCTGTAAATGTTATCTTCCGCTTTATCAGCGGAGGCGTTTATGGCCAGGTACAAAGGCTTGATCTCGCCGAGATGAAACCTCCGGGCGACCCGATTATTTACAATAAAAACGTCACCTACGCCAACCCGTCGTTAAAAAACTACGATTTTACGGTTTGGACAAAATACAACTCACCGCTGGTTGATAATATCAGTAAATCGGCAGCGATGGATCAATCGGATTTGTTATGGTATGCCACCGAAAAAGGCATGACCCGTTTTGAGGGCACAACCTTTATCCCCGTTAATGAATACAACTCTCCATTCCCGTCAGATGCTAATATTAAAGAAGTAACTATTGACCGGGACAACAACAAGTGGGTTTATTACGACAACAAAATATTTATGTATGGCAGCGGCGGCTGGCAGCTGTTTGATTTTAAACAATTTTTAACAGGCGGCGTAAACCAGGTACTGAACAGCCGCAATGGCGAATTATTGTTCACCACACCAAACGGACTTGTTGTAAAGCGAAAGGACAAAGTAGTGGTTATCAACAAAAAATCGATGCCTGAAATGCCTTCGAGCAATGTGCTTTTTGCTTATGTAGATGGCCAAAAACGGCTTTGGATTGGTACTTCAAAAGGTACTATCATGATTGATAAAAACATTATCACCTCATTTAATAGCCTTAACAATACCCCGTTAAAAAATACTACCATTTCGGGTGCAGTTGAGGATGAAAAAGGCAATGTTTACTTCTCACTGGTTGATTGCAATAAACAACCCGGCGAAACTGATAGCGAAAAAGAAGGTGTGGCAGTATTAAAGTTTAATGGAACCTGGTTGCATTATAACGATCAAAACTCGGGCATGCCTGCCAACCACGTCAACACCATGCTGTATGATAAATTTGATCACGTTTTGTGGCTGGGTACAGATGAATCGGGCATAGTCAGGTTTGACCTGAACAATGGCTGGGAGAATTACCACAACAACAATTCGCCGCTACCTGGATTTACCATTTACCAGATGGTGCAGGACTCAAAAGGAGTTATTTACGCTACCACCGCTAATGGTTTATTAAGGATCAGGAAAAAATCGGGGGCATAAAAGGTTAATTAATCTTCAGAAATCTCCATGTAGATCTCTGTTGTTACTAATCCTTCGCTAAAAGTCAGGATCTGGTAGCCCGCGTTTGATTTCAATTTGGTTTGGCGTGCATGGATATACGCAAACAGATCACCGTAGCCTTTCATGATGGCCTGCATCGGATCGCCGGTAACTCTTGTGTACAGGAACGTTCCAAGCATATCAATGGCAGTAAGTGATGTTTCTGACAGATCAGTATTGCCTTCTGTAACTACACCTTGAAAGCTTCTTTGTTCGTCAGCCGGGGTAACCTCCGGGTTGTCATAATAAATGCCGCAAATTTTATATGGAATAAAGGATATTTGAGCCGAAGTTAACTCATTTTGAACAGCGGTAACGTATGCTGATGCCCCGGAGTAACTACCTGTAAATACTTTTCCGATAAGTTTTATGGGATTACTAATTGCTATTACCTGTACTGTATCTTCCATATTTGGTTTGTATTTGGCATAACTAATATAACGGCATTTTTTTATCTCCCACTATTAATTTAGCATATCACGCAAAAACACAAAAGCCCGCTATCATGACTGATAGGCCGGGCTTTTGTTTTTTTTTCAGGTTTATGCAGGGTTAGCTTTGTACAGTAACGGTTGGGTCCCAGTAATAGTAGCCGAATAATACAGGCTGATCAACACCCCTTTGGCGTGTATAGAGTGCAAATGACACGTTATATTGCTCGGTGCCTTTGGCCACTACATTAGCTTGGTTAAACCAAAAGTTTTGAGTTGAAAAGCCAATCGGGATAGCGGTACCATCGGCAGGTAAAATACCAGTACGGGTATATACGCTGAAAGTTACATTATTGAATACAGTATCCTGGGCGTACTTTTCTAACTTGTAAATAACTACAGCCGAATCAAAGTTGCCGAACTCTGATACCGCGTACCAACGTATAACGTCACCTACATCGGCTTTGATGTTAAGGTCGGCGCCGCCGGAACCGGTAATAGTATTGCCACGGGTAGCCACCATATACATATAATTGTGAGGCAGGCCTGTAGGAGCGTTAGGATCCTGGCTTGGAGTTGGAAAATCGGTAGTGATAGCATCGGTATCTATCACAATCTGGATGTTGATGATCTCCTGCGTGGTGGAGACAAATTCGCTGGTAATTGCCATGACTAAAAGGGTTTTAGGATAAATAAATGTCCCTACTCTTTAAAGGATTTTCGGGTTAACTCCTTTGTCAAAGCAAAAAAGACCGAAGCGCTTCTTAACCGGTTTTTCTCAATTGCTTATCACACTACAAACTTCCGCTTATTTAAACCGGCTTATTAGAGAATAAATACCACTTAAATAAAATAAGTATTTATACGTATACAAACCATAAAAACACCCTTTCACACTTTTTCACACATCATAACTTTGCCACAAAGGAAAATCATTAATAAACAATAAGAAAAATCAATAATTTGCGTGAAATTATTTCACAGTAGTATAATTAATTTCTCACTTATATAATTTATTATTAACAACACAAAACACAAATAATACAACTATATTACCTACTTATATAAACCTATAATATCATGAAAAAACGACCCCTTAACTTTTTGAAGCCAATTGCGATAGCAAGTGCCGTTTGCTTGTTTTTCGCCATGACATCGTGCAAGCAGGCTACCAGGTTTGCCCAGGTAAAGTACACCGCTGCCCAGGTTAACTACTGGCTCGACTCGTCAACAACCGACAGTTTCATTTTCCAGTTTTACAGTCCGCAGGTTGATGATGTTAAAAAACCTTATCAGCTTGTATCATACATCCTTGACACTGCCGGCAACTACCTTAACCCGGTACACCCGGATACTTTAGCCATTGCAAAAGATACGTTGATTAACTTAACCGGCCCCGTAGTTTTAGGCAATAACTACCTTACCAAAAAAGCAATAAAAGCTGTAATATCTACCGACAGCGGAAAGAAACGTGATTATGACTACCTGGTTTTTACGCCTAAAATCTTAGCTTCGAACCAGCACCTGGTGTATGCTATAGGACTGGTAAAAAATGGCCAGCTTATTAACTATGCAGATGGGGACACACAGGACATTGACTCAAATCCATCACCTCCGGCAAAAATGTAATATTGGCTAAAACTGTTGCAAAGTGGAACAGCTAATTAAAGGTATATCTGACTGGTCGGAGGTTTGGGCGTTGCTCATTCCTTTGGCCATTCTTTGTTTGAAGAAAAAACAGCCGGCCTTTAATAAACCTGTTGTTAGTTATTTATGGGCGGCGCTGGCAATCAATATAACTATTGATGCAATATGGAAGTTAAAAACGATACTGCCACGCCCCTATAACACCAATAATTATCTATATAATGTACATTCCATAGTCAGACTGCTGCTGTTCAGCTCCTTTTTTATAAAGCTAAATCAACAGTTTCTATCTAAAACAAAAAAGTTAGCGCCGTATGTTTTTTTAGGGTTTGTACTCATTAACTTCGGCTTTTATCAAAACTTTTTTGATTACGGGCAACTGAGCAGCAGACTACTGTCGTTTGAGGCGGTAATTATGATGTTTTATTGTATGCAGTATTATCTGTTTAAAATAACCGAAGATGAAGAACCCGGCAAAAAACAACCCGACTTTTGGATAGTGACCGGTCTGGGCATTTACTATACCGTAAACTTCTTCATTTTTTTATTATACAATGAACTAACGGTACGCTTGCACAACTTTGCCATAAACCTGTGGAACATTCACAATTTCACGTATACCATTTTATGTGTATTTATAGCGAAAGGGTTGTATGAAACAAACGAATGATGATATCAGGCTCCTGCTCTTTATGGGCATAGCGGTGATGCTTTCATTATTCGCGAGCATATTGCTCATTTTCATTTTTTTTCAGCGGAAGAAATACCAGTATCAGCAAAAAATACAAAAGCTGCACCAAACACAGCAAAATCAGCTAATAGAAGCCGCCGTACGCAGCGAAGAAACCGAACGGCACCGCATTGCCGAAGAATTGCATGACGAGGTTGGCGCTATTTTATCAGCATCAAAGCTGCATTTGCAGGGAGTAAAGATCAATGTTATTGATAAAAACAACGAGCCACGGTATGAGAAAGGACAAGAATTACTTGATATGGCCATTAAACAGGTGCGCGGCATTTCGCACAACCTGCATTCGAGTATACTGAAGGAGTTTGGCTTAAACGAGGCCATCAGGCATTTTGCCGAGAAAATAGCCAATAATGACCTCATATATATTACAACAGATCTTGATGACTCATACACCGCCCAGGCCAATGAAAACGATATCAGCATATATCGTATGGTACAGGAGTTAATGAACAATATACTTAAACACGCCAAACCTCAAAAAATACATATTACATCAGTTTATAATCCGGATGCTTTGAACTTGAGCATTTTCCATAACGGGCAAGGATTAAGTCACGCCCAATATGAGGAACTGAAGTTTGATAAGCGGGGACTTGGATTAAAGGCAATCCAAACCCGTATAATTTTGCTAAAGGGCGAAGTATCTTTTAATTACAAACCTGAGGGGTATTACATTAACATCAATATCCCGCGGGCAATTACAATCTAATTATTACAACACTTCAAATACAAGGCGATGAAACCTATTAAAATTGCCATAGCCGATGATTACACCATTTACAGGGAAGGCCTGAAAGTTGGCCTTACCCAGGATGAAAACCTGGAGGTGATACTTGAAGCCGCAGATGGAGAAGACCTGATATCGGGCATAGAAACCAATATGCCCGATGTTGTTATCATGGACCTTAAAATGCCTGTAATGGATGGCATGGAGGCTACCAAACTGGTAAAAAAGAAATACCCTGATATAAAAATTTTAGTGGTAACGATGTATGATGATGAAAAGTTCGTGATTCATTTAATGGAGATTGGCGCAAACGGATACCTGTTAAAAAACGCAGAGGCGGAGGAGATCAGGAAAGCGATTTACTCGGTACATGAAACGGGCTACTACTTTAACAATATTGTAAGTAACGCGCTGTTAAAAAAACTGGTGATAAAAGGCAACATCAAACCTTCCTTTAAAGAAGGCGTTGAACTTACAGAACGGGAACAAGATGTACTAAAACTGATCTGTGCCGAAAAAACAGCTAATGAAATGGGCAGACAACTTTTTCTTAGTCCACGCTCTGTTGAAGGTATCAGACAGCGGCTAATTGACAAGGTAGGCGTTAGAAATACCGCCGGACTGGTCATGTTTGCAGTAAAAAATGGAATAATTGAATAAAAATCAACAAAAATCCAACACAAATTTTATTCAAAAACAAAAATCACATTAAAACACATCGAAAAAACCAAAATAAAAGACAACGATAAATTAAAAATATCAAAATATAGTCAACAAAAAGCATTTAAAATCCATTTAAATCAAACAATTAGCAATATAAATTGCAAATAATTAAATAAATTATCGATAAATTTAATTTTCCTTAATATTTTTACAACTAAGGTTGACTGATTGATTTAAGATTTGAATGAAAAGAAATATTCAATGCGATAATAACACGTGTTTTTTATGCAAAGGCTGCATAAAAGAATGGCTGCCTGCCATAGCAGCCAACAAAAAGAACTTTAGCGTAAAAAAAGGACAGGTTATTTTCAGTGAGGGAGATCCTGTGAAGGGTATTTATTTTGTATATGAAGGCAATGTAAAAGTTCATAAAAAATGGGGTGCCGACAAAGAGCTTATTATCCGCTTTGCCAATAAGGGCGCTATTTTTGGCCACCGTGTTTTAGGCAAACACGCAACCCACTACCCTATTTCGGCCACAGCTTTAGAACCCGGCATAATATGCTTTATTGACATGGAGTTTTTTGAGGCTACCTTAAAGGTGAACCCTCAGTTTGCATACCAGTTACTTTTATTTTTTGCTGATGAGTTACAGGAGGCTGAACACAAAATGCGTAACCTTGCGCATATGCCGGTAAAAGGCCGTGTAGCCCAGGCCCTCATAAGCCTTCAGGAACAATTTGGAACAAATCCGGATGGCCATATTAATGTAGAACTTACCCGGCAGGATTTAGCCTCTTATGCCGGTGCAACCTATGAAACGGTTTTCAGGGTGGTTAATGAACTATTACAAGAAAAGCTGATCAGTACTAATGGTAAAAAGATCAGTATCGTAAACCATGACGGGCTGCTTACTTTAACGCAGGATGATGATTTGTAAGGAAGACAAATAACAACCTCACCCAACCAAATTCCGCACCTCAACCGGCGACAATGACGTTTGCTTTTTAAAGAAGTTTGAAAAATGAGACAGTTGCTCAAAGCCTAAACTATAGGCAATTTCCGAGATGTTCCAGTCGGTTTGTTTGAGCAGGATGCGGGCTTCCTGGATGATCCTGCTTGCTATATGCTCTGTTGTAGTTTTTCCGGTGCTTTCTTTTAACACCTTATTAAGGTGGTTGCTGTGTACGGCAAGCCTGTCGGCATAATCTTTCGCGGTACGCAGAACAACTTTTTGATCGGGCGATGCTATAGGGAATTGCCTTTCCAGCAACTCAATAAATAACGACGAAACCCTTGTGGAGGCATTGTGGCTATTGCTGTAGTTAGTAAAGGGCTGTAATTTCTGCCCGTAATGAATCAGCTCCATTACGTAGTTCCTGATAAGGTCATACTTGTACGGGTAATCGGATGCTATTTCCTGCTGCATCTTTTTAAAAATGAGGCTAATCTCCTCCGCCTGCGCGTCGGTAAGCATAAACACGGGGCAACCTCCCGGACTAAAAATCGGTAACGCATCAAGCACTACACCACTTTTTGATTGTACAAGAAACGCATCAGTAAAAATGCAGAAATACCCCGACTGGTCTGCATCCTGCGGCTTCCAACTGTACGGTATTTTAGGGGTACCAAATACTAAAGCGTTTTTCTCAATATCTATAACTTTATCAGCATATTCGGCAATATTGCGTCCCTTAACCAGGTTTATTTTGTAGTACAACCTACGATTGTAGGGCACATGGGTTGGATCCTTTTTTATTTTGGTGATTATGTCGGCAAGGTTGAAGACATTGAAATGCCCAACCTCTTTGTTAATATCAACAGGAAGCAAATCCTCCACTTTGCTATTGGTGATTGTAGCGGCATTCTTGTAAAAATCTTCTACAGTTACAGTTTTCATTTAAGCCCCTGAAGTTAATACACGAATTTAGCAATAAATACGCCACCACGTTTATGTCTAAATCATCGAGGTGTAAATAGTCAAAATAATCCGTAAAAAAACCGGCTCTAAAGTTAAAGCCGGTTCATATTTCTATTTATGCAAATGTTTTTTACGCAGATACTCCAGCATTAACTGCGGGCGATCTGTTTGGATGATGGTGGCTCCGTGCGTGATGATCCAATCCCAGCTGTCTTTTTTATTATCATCTTCTACAGCTGTATCATCATCGTGCCCTGCATTTAATGAGGCCCAAAGCGAGTTGATCCATACTTTAGCGCCTGTCTGCGTTATAAATTTATTATCCTTCAAAACAGCCGAAGTGTCTTTGGTGAAGTTCAACTCAAAAGCGTAAGGCTTCATATTTTTCAGATAATCAACAATAATCTGTTTTGCTTCCGGCTTGTCCAGGTTCACCACCGGCATATAAATGATGCTATCTAAAAGGCTTGGGTAGCGGGCTTTAAGCTCGGCGTAAGGCACTTCCGATTTAAAAATAGCCTGCTGTACCGTACCGGTTTCTTTTAAAACGGCAAGGGCCTCGTGATAATAGTCATAGCTTTTATCAAGGTTTACCTTTACGCCTGTACCCTTAAGTGCCAACATTACTTCTTTAAGTGTCGGGATCTGATTTTTAGTTACACGCCCTATGCCATTCTTCAAGCCAAATTTCCTGATCTCTTCAAAAGTATAATCGGCAGGTTTGCCTTTGCCATTTGTTGTACGATCAATGGTACCATCGTGCATGATCACCACAACGCCATCTTTAGTTTTTTTCAGATCAGGCTCCACAATGTCAACACCCATTTGGGCAGCATATTGAAAAGCCCTCAATGAATTTTCGGGTGCATTACGCCAATCGCCGCGGTGGGCGGTTACCTGAATCTTGTTTTGTGCTGCCGCAGATAATGAAATAGCTGAGGCCAGTATTAATAGTTTTAGTTTCATGTTATTTTATTTTAAAACGTCGCTGCTCGGCTTCGGCCAAGTGGCTATTCCCCCTTTAATCGGCGGCCAGAGGCCCGATTGATAGTTGCCACTCGGCTGGAGCCCACAGGTGTTGGGAAGAGAAATAGAAATTGTATTTTTAGTGGCATATGCGTGTGCCCGACTTGTTAAAGTTAATTCCAGAGGAGCGTCTTGCGTTTTTGGCTGACTATCATAAAACAGACCATAAGGTAAAGAAACTACCGGTCTCAGTCCTTTTTAAGCTATTACTTTACAGTCAGTTCGAAGTAAAGCACAATAGCCTCAGGGTAATGGAGAATATCTTTAATTCGTATGCTTTCAGTCATTTATCTGACAAATCCGAAGCGCAAAAGATACATTACAGTTCAATCAGCGAACGCCTAAGCCGTGCGGACGCGGTTTTTTTTGAAGCTTTATACCAGGATTGTATTGAACGTTTTTCAGCCCAATTACCTTCGAAAGATAATAAACAGCATCAGTTGTTGCGTTTTGATTCAACGCTGATATCACTTTCATCCAAGCTGATCAGGATCGGATTTCGTTCCGGAGGAAGCCAGGAACATGTAAAACAGCTTAAATTTACTATAGGCTATTCAGAAATACCTGAGTATGTGGCTTTTCATCATCAGGCTACATTTAACAGTGAGAACGTAGCTTTGAAACAAGCCATTGTTGGCTGTCCTGCATCTAATAAAAGTATCGTTATAGTCGATGCCGGCCTACAATCAAGAGACGCCTATGATGAGCTCTTTGACCAGGGAATCAATTTTATTACACGAATCAATCCGAACCCACGTAGTGTAGTTGTTGAAGAGAATAACTTATTTGAAGCTACTCCTGATGACTATAAGCTTAGGCTGGTAACAGACCGTAAGCTTTACCTATATAACAGGAAGGGAAAAAAGACAAAGAACGTTTATCGATATATCGAAGCAGTCAAACCCAATGGAGAAGTACTCGCTTTTTTGACCAATATCTTTGATTTTCAAGCTTATGAAATAACCGCACTGTATAAGAAAAGATGGGATATAGAAGTGTTCTTCAAATTCATCAAACAAGAACTTAACTTCTCACATCTACTATCCAGAAGCATAAACGGCATCAAAGCCGTACTGTATGTCAGGATGATCCTATCGCTGTTAATAATAACTTACCAAAAGTTAAATCGAATTAAAAGTAGTAAGTCTGCTAAACAACAGTTTGCCTTGGAAATGGAAGCCGAACTCATGAAATTTATTGTAAGACTTTATGGTGGAGATCCCGATAAACCTCCCACAAATGGACACATCCCTTTTTGGTAACTCTTCCCAACACCTGTGGGCTGGAGCCGAGCGGCGGCAGGTTTTATGTTTTTTACTTCATATCAATATCCGATATCCACTGATCACTCACTCCAAATTGCTCATTTGGTTTATCAGCGGCGATGATCACCAGCGTTCCGCCGCTCATAATTTCCTGATGGGTAAGCCAGTTACGGTTCAACTTTTTACCATTTAACATTACCGACTGGATATATTTTCGCCCTTCCACATAGTTAGGCACACTTATATTAAAAGTTTTGCCGCCCGGCCATACAAATTGCACCTGTTTAAACAGCGGCACATTCAAATAATAAACCGGCCAGCCTACGCAGGCAGGTGAAACGCCTGTAGCTGCGAAAACAAACCATGCCGACATAGCACCGGCATCGTCATCCATGGTACGTACATAGGTATCGGGCTTATTCTGGTAAATAACATCAACAAAGGGATCAATACCTCGGCTATTATCATTAAAGTAATATTGCACTACGGTATCTGCTGTATACTTATGGACTGCTGCTTGCGATTTCCAGGGTTGTACCGATGCATTATACATAAACGGTACCTGGATATCGGGTTCGTTTGCGTGATTATAATAGTCGTTATCAAAAAACTGATCTAACTGACGAATGTATTCCTTTTCGCCGCCTATCAGTTCGGTCAGGCCCTTAATATCGAACGGAACAAACCAGCGATATTGCCAGATAGTACCCTGGTAAAGGCCACGCGCAGAAACACGGTCGACATCGTTTTTGGTAATATCCTTAAAATCTTTGTTCCAGTATTCCTTATAACCTAATGCTTTTTGTTTGTATTGATTAGCAAGCTCAGTCTTACCGGCAATAGCCAGGATCTGTGAAAATGCCCAGGTATCATAGCTTGATTCCAAAGCCTTGTCCGGGTGCGAAAAATCAAGCTTATCTACATCTGATTTCAGCGAATCCAAAACACCCGCAAAATCAACCTTGTAACCTTTGCGGTAAGCATCCAGCAATACAACAATAGCATGTTCGGTACGTACTGTATTCGAGGGCTCATGCTTTGTAGCATAATCCTTTTTACCGAAGCGATAAAGATTAGTAAGCGATGTAGTTATGGATTGATATCTGTCGGGATATAAAATGGACAACAACGGTAATTGCGTACGGTAATTATCCCAAATAGCCCAGCCATTATAAATACTATTTTTAGTAGTTTGCAAACTGCCATCAGTTGCCCGGAAGCTACCATCAGTCTCAGAAACCACATAAGGCGACTGAACTGTGCGGTAAAGCATGGAATAAAAAAGTTTTTCGCGTTCGGTATTACCCTTTACCTTAATATGGTTTAATACTTTATTCCATCCTTCATTGCTTTGCACTTTCATTTGCTCAAAGCCGGTGGTTTTAACCGATGCCTTAGCATGCGCTACATCAACCGAAGAAACAGCCACACTTAACTGCACCTGATCTGCATTGGCATTCGCTATTAATTTATGTGCGTCGCCCGGAACAAAAGTTACAGGCTGGTTAAATTTGATACAATAGTAAACCCGGTAAGTGCCCACATTACAAGTTGTTCGCGAGTCTATCCAGCCGGTGATTTCGTTGTTTCCAAGCTCATGCTCTTCGGCAACAAAACGGTTGGCGAGTGTATGGCTTAAATCAATAAAAAATCCCTTTTTGCCCTGCGGAAAACTATAACTTTCAACACCCGCGTTTTGGGAAACGGCAATTTTTGTTGAAATATGATTGCTGAAAGCTACCTGGTAAAATCCAGGTCCGGCTTGTTCTGTTACTTTGTTAAGAACAGAAGCGCCTGCATCATCGCCTAAAAAGGGTTTGATTAAAATATTACCGCCGCTGCCCTGGCAGCCCACACCCTCAAAACGGTTGTGAGTAAAGCCTAAAAACACCTTAGCCTTATGTTCATAACCCATGTGCAGGTTAGGGTAAGTTTGAGGCCCTATACTTAACATACTGAAAGGATACGAAGCGGCAGGCGACATTTGCCCGTGATCGCCGGATGAACCCACAAAAACATTTACCTGGCTGGCAGGACCGGTTTCAGCAGGCTTTTTAGTTTGGGATGAAGCCTTAAAACCAATAAATAACGAAGAGAATACAGATAGAATGATGAACGTATTTTTCATGGCGCAAAATAAAAAAAGGAGGGGCTGGGCCCCTCCTTTTCTATGTAACATCAATATTAATAACCCGGGTTTTGGTACATCTTAACAGGGTCAAGTTTGTACTCATCAAACGGAATTGGATAATAACGATCTTTAGTAGTAAAGTTTGCCAATGAAGCCAAACCAAAATCGGTTTGTTTTTTAGCGTGGAAGTAAGCAACAAGTTCGTCGGTTGTAAACGTACGCAGCAAATCAAACCAGCGGTGGTGCTCAAATGCAAGCTCAACACGGCGCTCGTGTAAAATTGCAAGCTTAAGCGTTGGGTACCTTGTAGCATAATCGCTGTTAGTAATTGATACCGCATAGGTTGGCATACCTGCCCGGGTACGCACCTGGTCAAGGAAGCTGATAGCAGTAGCCTGATCGCCAAGGTAGTTGTTAACTTCGGCCAATGAAAGGATCACGTCGGCATAACGCATCAGGATCCAGTCGTTACCACCGTAACCGTTAATACCTGCAGCAGTGCTAACATCTCTGAACTTGGTAACAAACCAATCTTTTACAATTGGGTCATTTGCAAATTTTACAGAGAAAGTCATACGCGGATCGCCGGTTTCGTACTCGTTAATCAAATCATGAGTAACGTTATAACCTGCACCTGTCGACACTTTTTGCGAGTTAATAGTTTCGCCTTTAGCCTGGAAATTGGCAGCTATTGATGAGCTATAGTTTAAGTCGCCCTGGATATTCACGATCTGGAAGATCAGCTCCGGACATGTTGTTTTCTTAGAAACATCAAAAACATCGGTATAAGGAACAGCATTCAACGCGCCGAAAGTGCGCATGTTGTAAGCATTCATTAAAAATGTTTTAGCATTGTTAAGGTTAGCTGTACGGTTAGCCTGATCCTGTGTAGTAGCCATGGTAAGGTAAACCTGGCCTAACAGGAAGTTGGCAGCAGCTTTTGAAGCACGACCGGTTGAAGCCTGCAAGTTAGGCAGCGGGCTGGCAATCACATCGGTTAAATCGGTAACAATTTGCTGATAAACAGTTGCCTGTTTTTCGCGGAAAGTTTGTGCCGAAACATCGCCTGCTGATGATAACGCTTTTGTTACCAAAGGCACATCGCCCCAGGTGCGTACCAGATCGAAATAAATAAAGGCGCGCAAAAATTTAGCTTCAGCAGCATATTTCAGTTTTACTGAGTTATCAGGAAAAGGAACCTGATCAATATGCGACAACACAGAATTTGCACGGCTAACTGTAGTGTACAACGATACCCAGTGGCTTTTAAGGTAAGTGTTGGTTGGTAATATAGAAAAGTTACCAAACTGGAAAGGCTCACCTGAGTTTGACTGGTTATCCTGTGTACCGGTATCATCCGAACGTTGATCTGTCCAAAGGTCGCTGCCTTCACCAACGTTATTGCCGCTGCGCAATGATTGGTATATACCGTTTACGGCCAGCAAAACGTCGTTAGGAGTTTTATAGCTCGCGTCAACTGATATGGCGTTCGGATCGCTTTCATTCAAGAAGTCTTTTTTACAAGACGGGGCTATCGCCACAACTGCAGCAAGGCAGGCCATGGCTATAAATTTCTTATTCATCATCTATATCTCTTTAAAAAATTTATTAAAAAGTAACATTAACACCTAAGTTGTACGACCTAACCAGTGGATAAGTACCATAATCGATACCTGGAGCAAGGTTAGGGTTTTGAGTGTTGTTTGAAGCAGAACCCGAATAGTTGTAATCAACATCAGGGTTATAACCTTTGTACTTGGTGATGGTAAACGCGTTAACCACACTTGCAAATACACGTGCTTTGCTCAGTCCTAAAGTTTGTTGTAAGAAGTTAGGCAGCGTATAACCTAAAGTAAGGTTAGTACAACGCAGGTATGAGCCGCTTTGCAGGTAAAAGGTTGATAAACGGGTACTGTTACTTTGCGTACCGGCACGTGAAGCGCGGTAAAATGAACCATCGCCAGGATCGGCTTCGTTACGGTAACGTTGTGCAACGTTAGCATACTGGTTGCCTGAACCTTCCCCATTGTACAAGTAATAATCCTGTCCGTCAAGGATCTGGTTACCATATGAACCGTTAAAAGAAGCACTTGCGTCAAAACGTTTCCAGGTACTGTTGAAAGCAAAGCCGTAAGTGAATTTGGCGTATGGTGAACCGATAACGGTTTTATCAGCATCGTTAACAATACCGTCTTTATTGGTGTCAACAAACCAAAGGTCACCAATTTTGGCAGGGTTGGTTTGTGATGCCGATGGTGCTGTTTTACCTAAGTTTGAAGCATTGATTATACCACCAACTTTAAAACCATAAAACATACCTAAAGGCTGGCCTTGTGTTGTGATGCTGGTTAAGTATGAACGCTCAGCGCCGTTAATGATGATTGTATTTTGTGCAGGCAATTTAACTACCTTGTTGCGGTTTAATGAAATGTTACCGCTTGCACCAAAAGTAAAGTCCTTATTGTTGATGATCTTACCGTCTAACTGCAGGTCAAAACCAGTGTTACGGATCTTTGAATCGCGCAGGTTGGTAAGGATGGTTGTACTGCCTGAAATAGCCGATATTGGCTGGTTGTACAACAGGTTGTATGAATAACTTAGGTAATAGTTGGCAATAACCTGCAATCTGCCGTTAAATAAACCTATATCTGTACCAAAGTTATACTGTGAAGTAGTTTCCCATTTCAGGGTGTTGTCTTTAAGACCACCAGGATAAGTAGCTGTTACAGCACTGTTACCATCAAGTACTACACCTGTAGGAGTTGCCAATGTTTGCTGGATGTTGTAGTTACCAATGTTGTAGTTACCACTTTTACCCCAGCTTGCACGGATTTTAACTGTTGATTGATCACCAAGAAAGCTATGGTAGAACGATTCGTCAGAAAGGTTCCAGCCTGCAGCAACAGAAGGGAAATAACCATATTTATTCGCCGGTCCGAAACGTGATGAACCATCGGCACGGAACGAAGCGGTTAAGAAATATTTACCAGCGTAGTTATAGTTGGCACGACCAAGATATGACAACAAAGTGAAAGCATTTTTGTAAGCTGAGTTTAAGCTAAAGTTAGCCGCCAAAGCTCCTTTGTTTGATATTTCGGGGATATTGTCATTCTGGAAACCGTTAGCCGTAACACTAAAATAATCATTAGTAGTACGCTGCGCTGTGTAACCAGCCAAAGCGTCAAAATGGTGTTTGCCAATTTGTTTGTTATAGTTTAAGGTAAACTCGGCAAGCTTATCAACCGTTGTTAAGTTTGAAGCCTGGGCATTGGCTGCCAATATTGATTGTTGAGAACCCGGAGGGAAAGTGCCGCTACTCAATGTAGTAGGGTAATAATAATCATACTTTTCAGTGTAAGTTTGAGTACCCAGGTTAGTTTTAAAATTAAAGCCAGGTAATATATTATACGTTACATTAGCATTATAAGTACTGCGGTAACCTTTCCTGTTAATTTTAACACGCTCTGCAAGGGCAACCGGGTTTTCAATTCCCTGGTAACCGTATTGAGTTGAACCAGCAGCTTCGGCATTGGTTGCCAATGTACCATCGGCGTTATAAGCCGGCAGATATGGCATATAGATCAAAGCGCCCAACACCGGACCGTGGTCAAAACGACCTTCAGGAATTTCCTGGTTGGTATTTTGAGTATATGATACGTTTGCACCAATGTGGATACGTTTGCTTACATCGCCCTCAACATTTGAACGGAAGTTATAACGCTGCTGACCTGATGATACGATAATACCAGGGTTGTTTTGGTAAGAACCGCTAACATAATAACGCACATTATTAGCTGCTCCACCAGAGAAGGAAAGGGTATGTTTCTGGAAAATAGCGTTACGGTATAATTCGTCCTGCCAGTCGGTATTTACAGTTTGCTTAATAGGGCTTTGTGTTGCAAAATTGTATAAACCATCCGGGATACTCACGCTACCGGTATTACCAACATTGGCAACACGGGTTGCGTTGTTATCAGAGTACATGGCATCGTTCCAGGTGTGACCGCTATTTATCCAAAGGTCATGATAAGCGTTGTTACGGCCATCAATAACCAATAAAGCAGCCTGATCGGCATCTAACAATTTCACTTTGTGCGCAAGCTGGTCAACACCGGTTTGTACATCATATTCAAAACGGCCTTTGCCTTCCTTGCCTTTTTTGGTAGTGATCAATACCACACCACCAGATGCACGGGAACCGTAAATGGCAGCAGATGCAGCATCTTTCAAAATGTCGATGCTTTCGATATCATCAGGGTTAATGAAAATATCATTGCCCGCAGGATAGCCATCAATTACATATAAAGGATCAGAGCTGGCATTTAACGAACCAACGCCCCTTACCCTGATCTTGGTGCTTGTGTAAGGTGCACCACTGGTTTGTGATATTTGCACACCTGCTACCTTGCCTGCAAGGGCCTGACCTAATGAAGGAGCCGAAAGATTAAGATCACCCGGTTTTATGCTGGCAATAGCACCGGTAACATCACTTTTACGGATAGTTTGGTAACCGATGGCTACAACCTCGTTTAGCATGTTTGCCTTTGGCTTCATCTTAACGTTAATAGTTGATGAACTGCCAACAGTTACTTCCTGCTGATCGTAACCAATAAAATTGAACACCAACACGGCGCCTTCTTCGGCCGAAATGGTGTATTTACCGTTTGTGTTAGTTGCAGTACCCTTGTCAGAACCTTTAATTCTAACAGATACGCCTGGTAATGGAAGATTAGTTTCGTCGGTAACCGTACCGGTAATTGGCTTTGCGGCGTTAAATACTATATTCTTTGCCGAAGCGTTTGAGATAAAAGGTTTTAGCAAAACCAGTAAAAATAATACAGGAATTAAAAAAAACCTGCTCAAAAGATTTGGATTAATCTTTTTATTCATACTTTTAAAATTGATTGTTGAAAGAAATGACTTAAAGCCTTGGACCGCTTTTGAGTTATTTGACAATTTTCCCGGACCAGGTGAGTGTTAGCGCATTCACCGGTTCTTAGTTTTATCGCCGAGCTCGATGTTAAGTTGAAGTTAATGTTACATAGGCGACTTTTTTTAAAGAAGTGAGCAAATAATTAATAGTTTCATAATTATTATTGCGTTAATATTAAACAATATTAATATAGAGTTGTTAATATTGTAATAATTGCAGCAAAGCTAAACCAGTTATCTTAACCAAAGGATACCTTAATGTTAAGTTTATATTAACAAACAATAAAAAACACCTGCCTTTTTTGCAAGCATTTTTACTTTAGTAAAGTCTTTAACACTACCATGAAGTAGTGGTAAAATTCACGTTATTTTTTCGTGATGAGGTAACCGCTATCCCCTTAACATCGCCGCCAAGCAATGAAAAACCTTCCAACTCGTCGCCCCTGTCTATGCCGTCAACCTGGCTAAGCACCACCTGCTTACCCGTCTCAATCGACTTTTTAAGATCAACGTAAGTAAACCGCCACTGCCTCCCTTCAAGCTTATTCTGAATAAGCACCAGAACGCCTTTATCAGCCTTCCAAAACAGGTTTTGTACCCACGGTGTGCATGTAAACTTTTTGTAAAGTACGCCGGGCTCCTTGGTGCTTTTGGCTTTAGCCAGTTTTTCCGGGTCGTATAAACGCACTTCGTTGCCGTGATCGCCATAATCGGCAGTGGCTACATACCACTTATTATTATATTTAACATACTCCGGCCGGGTGCCTTGTATACAGGCGTCATCCTCAATGGTGTTGATCAGGTTACCATCAAGCGTACCTGTTTTAAGCAAGCCTTTCCAGTTTACGTTATAAATTACAGCGCGCCATTGACTTCCTGCAGCATTTAGCCTGATAGAATTACCTATAAAAGTTGGCCCCTTATCATTATTATAAGCAATACCGGTTGGATGGTTAATAACATCCTGCCCGTTCTGGGTTAGCTTATATTCTTTATGCTGATATATTAAACTATCGTGATCCAGTTTAAACTCGCGGATCATCCCTACTTCCCTGTCGCCGTATAAAAATATACGACCGTTTTGGTAAGAGATGCCCTGGCAGGCGCCCAACGAATCGACGGTGATGGCGCGATCAAGTTTTTGATCAATTGTCCCGGTGGTGATACTGCCGATACCTAAAACAGCAGCTATTATAGTTAAAGTAAGTTTTTGCATGTGTTTAAATATTAACGAGGGTCAAGGGGTTCGTCCGGGTCAATTTGTTTTGCTTCTTCAACCGGGTAATATTCAACTTCGGTTTCAGAGTTACGCTTGGCCAGTTTATAAGGCACATAGTTGAGTTCCTTTTGGCAACGGGCGTCCATGGTCATGATAAAATCAGTTTGTGATTTATCGGTTACCACAATCCCCGGCTTATCAGCAGGGATACCATACTTATAAAGCAACCTTGCGCTGTTACGCATGTTGGTAGTTGTATGGCGAGCATGCGGTTCAATGATGATCACGTTTTCCGGCATATGAAGCGTTTTCATCAGGTAAACCTTCATTTCTTCGGCCTCGTTATATTTTGTTTTATAAGGATGTACCTTACCGCCCGATACAATAATAAAAGGTGCCTTGCCAGCCTTATATTCCTGTACCGCCAACCTACAGCGCAACATCCCCTCCCCGCTCAGCGGCGATGTTAAATTATCCGGACCAGCACCAGGCACCAGGATGTTTGAATATGGATAATCGGCCCACTTAATGGTTTTAACACGGGCTACCGCAGCTTTATTGGCGTTTAGCTCCATCGGCTCGTAATTGGCTGGATCCTGCCTTTCGTTAATTTGCAGATAAAGCAGAGCAGCCTGCATGGCAGGTTCAAAAAACAGCTTTGTTCCTTTAATATCACCTACCAATGTAGCGCTGGCATCATACATCAGCGTATAATACGCCCTCGATCTAACATTATAGCTAATGGAATCTATTTGCGGATAGTTAGGCTTTTTACCTTCGGCATAAACACCTATTGTGTAGTTAATACTACCTGCATCCTGCTCCCAGGCTTTTACAAGCAATTGCCCGGGCGATAGCTTTTTATACAAGTTATAAAAGCCCGATGGGATCAGTTTTAATTTAACCAGCTTATCAAGCGCGTTACCTGCTTTATACAAAGCAGCAAGGCGTTCGCTCACCGTTTTGATATCATCATCGGTCAGTTTTACGGCTGCTGTAAGGCATGAGGCATCTTTACAATCGGTAAGTGAAGCGTTAAGGGCGCTTAGCTTCTTTTGTAAAAGTTGCGACAGTTCCGGATCATTTTTGAGTAAAGCGCGTACTTCGGCATCCTGCTCAAAAAAAGTAAGCAGGCCGTAGTTTTTTGTTTTTACATAATCTGTCGGGGTATTTTTAACTGTGGCCGGGGCTTGCGCGGAGGCGCTTAAACCGCCTAAACCAAGCATTGCTAATAGCAGGAGTTTTTTCATTGAGCTGTTTTTTAACAAGGCGCAAATAACGCCTAAGCAGATAAACTCAAGGTTAACTACCGGTAACTTTCCTCTTACAAAACAGGCCTAATTTTGATTTAAAATAAGATATGCCACCTTTTGGACAAAATAATCCATGTCAATTTTGATATTTGCAAAAGCTGATAATTATACCGAATATCCCTCATGGAAAATGCCGCCTTACTGAAAGCCATTATTGAAAACGCTATTGATGGTATTATCACCATTGATGAACGGGGGAATATCGAAACCATCAACCCTTCGGCATGTAAACTTTTTCAGTACGAACCAGGTGAGGTTGTTGGTAAAAATATATCCATATTGATGCCTCAACCTTACAAGCAGGAGCATGATCATTACATTGACCGTTACCAAACTACCGGCAAGGCGCACATTATAGGAATTGGTCGTGAAGTAACAGGTTTACGCAAGGACGGTACGCAATTCCCGTTCAGGCTTGGGGTTAGCAATGTAAATTTTTCGGGGCGCAAAATATATGCCGGCTTTATCCATGACCTGAGCCGCGAAAAAGAAGCTGAGGAAAAACTGAAAGAATACGCCGCCCATCTGGAAGATGTTGTAGAAGAGCGTACGCTGTCATTAAAGCAATCTGTACGGGAACTGCAAAAGGCAAAAGAAGAAGTAAGCCAATCCCTTGAAAAAGAAAAAGAACTGGGACAGCTGAAAAGCCGCTTTGTATCCATGGCCTCGCACGAGTTTCGTACCCCCCTGAGTGCTGTGCAGCTATCAGCCTCGCTTATTGATAAATATGCCGAACCGCTGCATAGCCCGCAAATAGGCAAGCATGTTAATAAGATCAAGAACGCCGTAGGTAACCTTACCACCATCCTGAACGATTTTCTTTCACTTGAAAAATTAGAGGCCGGGCGTGTTGAACCGTCGTATACTTCTTTTGATATCGTTAAGCTGGCCGAGGAGATAACTGAAGAAATGCAGCTCATGGCTAAGCAAAATCAAAATATCCTTTACCAGCATACCGGTACCACCAGCATGGTACAGCTTGATATCAACCTGCTTAAAAACTGCATTATCAACCTTATTACCAACGCCATCAAATATTCGGGCGAAAACAGCTTTATTGAATTTAATACTGAAATTAACGAATCCGGCTGTTCGGTAACTATCAAGGACAACGGTATAGGGATACCGGAGAGCGATCAGAAACACTTATTTGAGGCTTTTTTCAGGGCGCATAATACCGGTAATATTCCCGGCACTGGTTTAGGACTAAACATTGTTGCCCGGTATGCCGCGCTCATGAACGGTAAGGTTGATTTTGAAAGCAATGTAAACGAAGGTACTTCATTCACCATTTCATTCCCTGCATAATGAGCCAAAAGATCCTGATCATAGAAGATAATACCGACATCCGCGAAAACGTGGTTGAAATACTGGGCCTGGCCGGTTACACTGTTTTTGAAGCGGACAATGGCAAAACCGGTGTCGACCTCGCCATAAAAAACCTACCCGATGTGATTTTGTGCGATATTATGATGCCCGAGCTTGACGGCTATGGCGTTTTATACATGCTGAACAAAAATCCGGAAACGGCAACCATCCCTTTCATATTTTTAACAGCGAAAGCCGAACGAATAGACCAACGCAAGGGCATGGAAATGGGGGCGGATGATTATCTGACCAAGCCTTTTGATGATATGGAATTGTTGAGCGCTATTGAAAGCAGGCTCCGGAAAAAAACTGCCCAGCAAAACTTTTATAGCCAATCGCTTGATAGCTTAAGTTCTATCGTATCAAAAAACACCGGTCTCGCCGAACTAAAGCGCATTATTGCCGAACGTAAGGCGCGCCTGTTTAAAAAAGACCAGGTTATTTATTATGATGGCGATAAAGGGACTGGCTTGTACCTGATATTGAGAGGCAGGGTTAAAACCGTTAAACTGGCCGACGATGGCCGCGAACTGATGACAGGCATCCACTCGGCCGAAGAGTACCTGGGTGTAAATGCCATGCTCTCCAACGAGGCATATACCGATACTGCCACCGCGATGGAGGATAGCCTGCTCTGCCTGATCCCGAAAGACCAGCTGGATAACCTGCTTAATTTATATCCGGACGTTGCCCGTGAGTTTATCAAGTTACTCTCCAACCATATCCGCGACAGGGAAGAACAGCTTTTGCAACTGGCCTATAACTCGGTACGGAAAAGAATGGCCGATACCCTGATGCGTTTATATAAACAACAGGGAGGCGATTTCAAAGTATCCCGCGAGGACCTTGCAGCCATGGCCGGTGTCGCGACAGAAACCGTAAGCCGCACCCTTACCGATTTTAAAGATGAAAACCTTATTGATAAAAAAGGCAGCCAGATCACAGTGCTTTCACCCGAGCGGCTTGGCAAAATGAAAAACTGACCGTCGTCACTTTTTTAGCTGATATTGCTCATTCCTGCAACGATGGCTTAAGGGTAGCTTTGCCTTTGGTTAAGTAAATTAAGGATGAAAGCGATAGCCTACAATATTAAGCCCTTCGAAAAAGAGTTTCTGGCGATAGCCAATCATAAAAAGCATGAGATTACATTGATATCAAACAATCTCACAACAGATACCGCCATATTTGCGGAAGGGAAAACGGCAGCTATCATAACCGTTGACGATGAAGTATCAGCCGATGTTATGGAGAAGCTGGCCATAGCAGGTATTAAATACATTGTTACCCGTTCATCCGAAACAGGTCATATTAATAAAGAAGCAGCCGGGCTATTTGGCATTAAACTCGCCAATATTCCCTTAACCTCACCACAACATATCCAGAGTGGCGATGACGAATTACAAGAGATTTCCAATCAAACCATCCGCTGCCTGGATTTGTGGCAGTTAAATAAATGTGTAGGCAAGGCCTGTGTTTGTGCTAAAGGGTGCAGGGCAGTAGTAGAGGATGAAATAAAGGAAACGGTATAGCCATCGAAAGTTTCCCTCTAACCTATATTTCTAAAGTTGCCCTTTTACTCTATCTAAAACAAGTACTTGGTATATCTCCTGATATGCGCCGTGGGTGCTACCCTATTAATGAAGTTTATAATCGATATTGTAAGGGTAGCCTCTATGAGGCAAAGGATTGTTGTTCCTATTTTACTACAAATAGGTATCCCCTACGGGGAATTGTAAATGAAGAGTTATAAAGCATATGCGTTTCAATAAAAAAACAAACAGACTTACTTCTGTATCAACACCAGCAATTGCTGTGGGGTTTCGTAGGTTGTACCTTTGTAGCTAAGGGCTTTAACGCCAACACATACGGTATCTACAACCTTAGCAGCATGTGTGATGTAGATTTTTCCCCTCACATCCGGCTCGGTGCCGTCATTTACCATTTTCATACCGCTTAGCAATTGCATCACGCTGTCGATACCAGGCTTTTTGTCAAAGTGTTTTTCTTTACCTTCGGGAAAGTAATAATCAAACTTATCGCAGGTAATCCTAAATTGTGTTTCGCGGCCAAGCTCAGTAAACTTGAACTTGATGGATTGTACATCATCATTTGAAGCGGTTTTGCTTTTGCAGGCTGCAAACGTAACAGCAATAAAAAAGAATGTTAAAAGGTTACTCTTTTTCATAAAGGTTTTAATATTAACATAAACCTACAAAATATCCTGAAACTAATACAGCAATCAAAATTAATCGACTTTATTCAGGCTATGATTTTTAACTTTAAAAAGCATGCATCTAATGCGAATGCGCTGCTTTCGCCTTGTTGTTTATAATCATTACATTAAAGTTTATTTATTAAGATTTGGTTGTAAATTGCAAGTTCTTATATATACAAGAACGATATGTCTAAAAGAAAGCAAGCTGATTTCCTGAAGTGGTTTGGCCCATTATTACATGCACTAAGAGATTTGGGTGGATCGGGAAAACCCCGCGAGGTTTCGGAAAAAATCGCACAGAATTTGAAGCTATCAGATTCTATCCTTGAACAAACCCTCAAATCCGGTGAATCAAAATTTCATAATCAGGTGGCATGGGCACGACAATATTTGGTGTGGGAGAAATTCCTGGATGATTCTCAAAGAGGAACGTGGTTATTGACGAAAAAGGGCTGGGAAAATGACGTTTCGGAATCCGATTCTCGACTAATATTTCAGAAATGGGTTAAAATCTATCAGGAAAGAAGAAAATCCAAGTCAACCACAGACATAATTGACGATGTTAATGAAATTGAACCTGAAATCATTGAACAAGATTATACTCCTACATTACTGGAAATATTAAAAAAACTATCACCCAAAGGATTTGAACAGATTTGTGGCTTACTATTAAGAAAATCAGGTTTTGAACAAGTCACCATTACAGGACGTTCAAACGATGGGGGTATAGATGGGGTTGGTATAATTGCCCTTAATGCGTTTGTAACTAATCGTGTATTATTTCAGTGTAAGCGGTACTCGACAACACCGGTTAGCTCCAGCCACCTAAGGGATTTTCGAGGAGCTATGAGCGGCCGAGCTGAAAAGGGCATTGTAATAACAACAGGCCGTTTTTCGGAAGAAGCTAAAAGAGAAGCTTCCAGAGACGGAGTGGGTAACATTGAATTGGTAGACGGCGAGAAATTAGTTGAATTATTTCAAAAAATTGAACTGGGAGTTAAACCGCAGATAGTCTACGAAGTAGATTATTCCTTTTTCGAACCGTATTTATAACAGCTCCCCCTTTAGGGGGTTGGGGGGCTCACTTTAACTCATCCAACACCCTGAACATTTTTTCCTTTATCCCCCGGCTCGATCCGCTGAAGTTATTGACCATGATAGAAAAACAAAGCTCTCGCCCGTTTTTGGTTTGATAACCGGCATAGCACAACACATTGTTGATGCTTCCGCTTTTCATTTTTATATCGTTATAAATCGGCAAACTGGTATAAAAATCAGCAAACCAGCTTTCTTTTTTTGCCGATTGCAGGATACGGGCCAGCGTCAATGTAGTTACCTTATCACCCGGCGAAAGACCGCTGCCATCATAAATATTTAAACTCCGCGTATCTATCCCTCTTGCGGCCCAAAACTTTTGCACCTCATCAACGCCATTAGCAGTTGTTGGCTTCCGCCCCTGTTTCCAGGCAATGGTTTTGAGTAATTGCTCGGCATACAGGTTTATACTTTTCTGGTTAAGCCAGTAAACTATTTTGCTTAAAGCAGGTGAAGATATAGTCGCCAGATTTTTACTGATAACCGGTAATGGCAGATTCTTAGCGCTTAATGTCGCCGCCGATTCCGGCTCATTGCTAATGATAATACCTAAGCTCCTGAGCGTATCATTAAGGCGTAAAGCAGCATCATAAGCAGCATCGGGCAGGGCTGCAGAAATACTTTTCTTTTCCTGATCAACGGCATAGCTGCCACGCAGGTACATTACTTTGCTGCCAATCGGCAGAAACGCGTAAGCGTTATCTCCCGAGCCTGATGAGCCGTTGATCAGTTCGCTTTTAAATGAGAGATAAGGCATTAGCGGAACAGTACGGGACACACCAACCGGGTTACCAACAACACCTGTACGCAGTTTAATATCAAACTGGTTTTCGCGCCAGCAAAGGCCGGATGTACCTGCTCCATAGTAATTGCCTATATCCTGCCAGATCCATCCTTCGGGGATAGATTGTGTTCCGAAAATACTGTCATCACCAATAATTCGGCCGGTAATTTTCTTAATGCCTGCCTTTCGCAAAGCATCGGCCATCAGAGCTAAAACATGCCCCTCTTTGGTTTGTTCATAGCGCCAGCTGCCCAGGGTTGGGTCGCCGGCACCTTTTATGATGACATCGCCGTTCAGGGTTCCATCGGCACCAATATCGCCGGTGTAACCCAATTGCGTTTGATACTGAAAATCAGGACCTAAAACGTTAAAGGCCGTAATACTGGTAATAGTTTTTAACGTTGAAGCCGTAGCCAGGCCCATATTTGGATTGCCTGCAAACACCTGTTCGCCGGTTTTGGCATCAAGTACAGTTAACGATAGCGAAGCATAACTGCATTGGCTATCGGCCTGTAACCTGCCAAATGCATTTGATATTTTTTGCTGAAGCGTTTGTGCCGCAACAGATCCTCCTATAAATAAAAAACTAACTAACAGTAACCGTTTCATCCTCATTCTTAACGTTCCGCTGCGAAATATAATATAGCGGAATCCCTATCAATACAATTACAAGGCCATACAAAGCGAAATCCCGTTTGTAGGCAAACAACAATATACAAAACGCTACGCCCATAATAATATAAAGGGCGGGCAAAATTGGATAACCAATAGCTTTATAAGGGCGCTCGGCATTGGGCAGCTTAGCACGTAAAATAAATATGCCCAATATGGTTAACACGTAAAATACTACTACTACAAATGAGATCATGTCAAGCAAATCGCCATATCTACCGCTAAGGCACAATAACGAAGCAACCACGCACTGGATCCACAAACCAAACTGCGGCACGCCGAATTTATTGAGGTTACCGGTTTGCTTAAAAAACAATCCGTCTTTAGCCATAGTGTAATATACCCTTGCTCCTGAAAGGATCAAACCGTTGTTGCAACCAAACGTTGATATCATGATCATTACCGCAATTACATAAGTACCGATATTACCAAAAATAACGTGCGAAGCCGCCACAGCCACCCTGTCCTTATCGGCGACAGTAATTTCGTGTAATGATAGTACACCTGTATAAACTACGTTAGCCATTACATAAATAAAGGTTACAATGATAGTACCCCACATCATGCTTAAAGCAACATCGCGTTTTGGATTTTTCATTTCGCCGGCAACAAAGGTTACGCTGTTCCAGGCATCGCTGCTAAAGATTGAACCCACCATGGCCGCTGCGATAGCGCCAAGGGCGGTACCTGTTGTGAGTGTAGTAATACTGCCGTCTTTATTCAGGTTATGTAAATCCCAGGCATTTGTCCAGTTGGCATGCCATATATCTGCCTTGAAAGCGAATAATCCAAAAACTATCAGACCGAAAAGACTAATCAACTTTGTTAAGGTGAACACGGTTTGAATCACCTTACCACCCTTCACACCCCGGGTATTTACATAAGTTAAAATAATGATCAGTATAATAGATACCACCTGCGCGGCACTTATGGTAAAAAATTTCGGATCGCCGGTTGATGTTGCCCCGGTTTGCAATTTCCATAATATATTGTCTTCACTAAAAGCCGGGATCAAATAAGCCGTAAATTTACTGAAAGCCACCCCTACCGCGGCGATAGTCCCGGTTTGGATTACCGCGAAAAAACTCCATCCATATAAAAAAGCGATAAGCTTATTGTAGGCCTCTTTTAAATAAACATACTGGCCTCCTGCTTTTGGGTACATACCACTCAATTCACCATAACTCAGAGCGGCAGTAAGGGTCATGAAGCCTGTAAGAAGCCATATTGCTATGAGCCAGCCGGCCGAGCCCACGTTACGGGTAATATCTGCACTAACAATAAAAATACCTGAGCCTATCATGGAGCCTGATACCAGCATGGTACCATCCAGCAGGCTAAGCTCATGTTTCATTTTGGGTTGCGATGAGTTTTTCGCCATATATAATTTTAGAGTTTAAATCTCTAAACTATTCAAAAACTTTAATATTAAGGATCACTATTGTAAATAAATAAAATTACTATTTTGCAATACCAATTATTATTTACACACTGTGTAAAAACCAACACAGTGCCTACTTACTAAACCAAATTTGTGATATGGATTTTCTGAACAATTACTTAATTTATTTAATTCCTGTTTTTGGACTTATCGGGATCCTTGTTATGGCAATTAAAGCCGCCTGGGTTACCAAACAAAACGCCGGCGACGGCGACATGGCTACACTGGCCGGTTACATTGCAGATGGTGCTATGGCCTTTTTACGTGCCGAGTGGAAAATACTTGGAGGCTTTGTTGCCGTTGCCGGTATTTTACTGGCATGGTCGGGTACAACAGTTGCTACATCAAGCCCGGTTATAGCTATCTCTTTTGTGATTGGCGCGTTTTTATCGGCATTTGCCGGTTACCTGGGGATGCGTATTGCTACAAAAGCTAACGTACGAACTACACAGGCTGCCCGTACCAGCCTGGCGCAAGCGTTAAAAGTATCATTTACCGGCGGAACAGTAATGGGCCTTGGCGTTGCCGGTTTGGCTATCATTGGTTTAGGGTCGCTGTTTATTGTTTTTTACCAGGTTTATGTAGTTAAGGTAACAGGTAGCACCGTTAACGGCGAGGCCATGGCAAAAGCGCTTGATGTTTTAGCCGGCTTTTCGTTAGGTGCAGAATCTATAGCGCTGTTTGCACGTGTTGGCGGCGGCATATATACCAAAGCGGCCGACGTAGGTGCCGACCTTGTAGGTAAAGTTGAGGCAGGCATCCCTGAGGATGATGTTCGTAACCCCGCTACCATTGCCGATAACGTGGGTGATAACGTGGGCGACGTTGCCGGTATGGGTGCCGACCTTTTTGGCTCCTATGTGGCTACCATGCTTGCTACCATGGTATTGGGCCGCGAAATTGTATCTCACGATAATTTTGGAGGGATAGCACCGGTTTTATTACCGATGGTAATTGCAGGCCTTGGTCTGATATTCTCAATTGTTGGTGCCGCTATGGTGAAAATCAAATCAGAAACCGATAGTGTGCAAAACGCGTTGAATATAGGCAACTGGGCATCTATTGTGCTAACTGCTATCGCTACTTATTTTGTTGTGCAGTGGATGCTGCCATCTGGTGATTTTCACATGGTACGTGATGAAGTTAATGGCGTTGTAAAAGCAACAGTAATACCTTTCACTAAAAATGGTGTTTTTGGCGCAATTGTGGTTGGTCTTGTGGTAGGTACCTTAATGTCTATTATTACCGAGTATTATACGGCTATGGGGAAACGCCCGGTGCTAAGCATTATCAGGCAATCTTCAACCGGGCATGCTACAAATATTATTGGTGGATTATCAGTAGGCATGGAATCAACCGTACTTCCTATTCTTGTTTTGGCATCAGGTATTTATGGCTCGTATTATTTTGCCGGTTTATACGGTGTTGCTATTGCCGCTGCAGGCATGATGGCAACCACTGCTATGCAACTGGCTATTGACGCATTTGGACCAATTGCGGATAATGCCGGAGGTATAGCTGAAATGAGCCGTCTGCCCGAAGAAGTTCGTCACCGTACCGATAACCTTGATGCTGTGGGCAATACTACAGCCGCTACAGGCAAGGGCTTCGCTATTGCTTCAGCAGCATTAACTTCGCTGGCGTTATTCGCTGCCTTTGTGGGTGTTGCAGGCATTGAGCATATTGATATTTACAAAGCAGATGTACTGGCTGGTTTATTTGTTGGCGGAATGATCCCTTTCATATTTTCGGCCCTGTGTATTTCGGCGGTAGGCCGTGCGGCCATGGCTATGGTGGAAGAAGTTAGGCGTCAGTTCCGCGAGATACCAGGCATTATGGAATATAAAGCCAAACCCGAGTATGAGAAATGCGTAGCCATATCAACCAAAGCGTCTATCCGCGAAATGGTGGCGCCGGGTTTAATAGCCCTGATCACTCCTGTTATTATCGGCTTTGCATTTGGCCCCGAAGTATTGGGCGGCCTGCTTGCGGGCGTTACGGTATCGGGCGTACTGATGGGTATTTTCCAAAGCAACGCCGGTGGCGCGTGGGATAACGCTAAAAAATCATTTGAGAAAGGCTGCGATATTAACGGCGAGATCTTTTACAAAAAATCTGAACCGCATAAAGCATCAGTAACCGGTGATACCGTGGGTGATCCGTTTAAAGATACTTCTGGCCCATCGATGAACATTTTGATCAAGTTAATGTCGATTGTTTCATTGGTTATCGCACCTCACCTTAACAGCCATCAAACTGCAACCGCCGCCAGGGTTCAAAAGGAGATGAATAAACAACCTATGAGCATTCATATGGTTGTTAAAGCAGAGAAAAGTGTTTAATAGTTTTTATATCTAATGAGAAGAGCCGCCTGTTAAGGGCGGCTTTTTTGTTATTGTCTGAACCGGGATTTATGGGATTTGCCGGATTATTGGATTTACAGATTACATTTTATGTTTCGTGTTAGGGATTGCAAAATCAGTGCTGTTCTCCAACGTCATTGCGAGGTACGAAGCAATCCCCTATTGGTAGAGTCGCTATGCAGGGCTGCTCTGTAAAGTTCGCGATTGCTTCGTACCTCGCAATGACGCGGCGAAACAGCATTTTTTTCAAATAAATTTCCGCAACCGATTAATTGCGTATATATTTGCAATCAAACGATTGCAAAATTGATTTTATGAGAAGAGATGTATTCCAGGCCATTGCCGATCCTACCCGCCGGGCCATCATTAGTTTGCTGGCCTTACAGGCCATGACGCCCAATGCCATTGCCGAACATTTTCAGAGCAGCAGACAAGCTGTATCCAAACATATCCAAATCCTGAGCGAATGCCAGCTGGTTAGTCAAAAACAAACCGGCCGCGAAATTTATTATCATTTTAATGCTCAAAAAATGAAAGAGGTGGATGTTTGGATGGATCAGTTCCGCACCCTGTGGGAAACCCGTTTTAGCCAATTAGATAATGTATTACAAAACCTAAAAAACAAACAGTCATGACAAAAAACGAAGCCGTATTTACCAAAGACCTGCAAAACAAAAAGCTAAATGTAATTAGGACTTTTGACGCACCGATTAACTTAGTATGGCAGGCATGGACAGAAAGCGAGATCCTTGACCAATGGTGGGCACCTAAACCCTATCGTGCCGAAACCAAAACTATGGATTTCAGGGAAGGTGGTTATTGGCTGTAGCAGATGATTGGCCCTGAACATACGGAACATCCAACATGGTGTAAGGAAGAATTCAAAACTATTGTAGTTCCTGAAAAAATAGCCAACGCGGTTTCATTTTGTGACGAAAACGGTGTAACAAACACCAACTTCCCCGTCATGAACTGGGAAAAAAATTTTACCGGCGAGGGTGAACATACCACCGTTAACATCGATATCTATTTTGATAAAGTAGAGGATATGCAAACTATTGTTGGTATGGGCTTCCAGGAAGGTTTCACCGCCGGTTTAAGCAACCTGGATCATTACCTGAGCACCGCTTTCAAGATCAGGAAAGAACTCAAAACAAGCAACGCCGCAAGGGTCACCACTTATCTAAACTTTCCGGGTAATACCGAAGAAGCTTTCATGTTTTACAAAGAGGTTTTTAAAGGCGAATTTACCGGCAAAAAGCTTACCCGTTTTAGTGATATAGAGCTGCCTCCCGAGGTTCAGATGAACGAAGCCGATAAAAAGCTGATCATACATGCGGAGCTTACCATTATGGGAGGGCATGTACTTATGGCGACAGACGCGCCGGAAAGCATGGGTTTTAAACTGCATACCGGTAATAATATGCATATCAACGTGGAACCCGAAAGCCGCGAGGAAACAGAACGCCTGTTCAATGAACTTTCGGCCGAAGGAAAGGTAAGCATGCCGTTGCGGGATATGTTCTTTGGAGCGTACTTCGCAGAGTTTACGGATAAGTATGGTATTAACTGGATGCTGAATTACCAGACAAAGGAATAAGACTGTCTGAATCAGAATTTACAGAATTTAAGAATTTTCAGAATAGAAATACTCAAATATCTGAATGAGGCTAATTCTGTTAATTTAAAAATTCTGTAAATTCTGATTCAGACAATTTTTTTTAATACACTGGCTCTTTCGCCTTGCTTCCCATTATAAATACCAGTTTCCCGCCCTTCATAATATCCTTGTGGGTAATGTATGCTTTAATATAAGGCTTGCCGTTTAAGCTGATACTTTGCACATACTCATTCTCCTTCGATAATCCTCTGGCTTCTATCATAAAGCTTTTACCACCCGCCAAAGCGATACTCACTTTATCAAGCAATGGCGCGCCAAAAACGTAACGACCATCTGCCGGGTTTACCGGGTAAAAACCCATCGCCGTAAAAATATACCAGGCCGACATCTGTCCGCAATCATCGTTGCCCGAAAGGCCATCGGGTTTATTTATATAAAATTGATCAGCAATTTGCCTTACCAGGTCCTGCGTTTTGGCTGGATTACCTGCAAGCGTATATAAATAAGCTACATGATGATTAGGTTCGTTTCCATGAGCGTACTGCCCTATCAACCCGGTAACATCAAGCGTTGATCCTTTGCCAAACACCTTCGAATCCATTGAAAATAATGAATCAAGCTTGCTCGAAAACGACTTTTTACCTCCCATCAATTTGATTAGGCCCGGAATATCATGCTGCACCTGCCAGGTGTATTGCCAGGCGTTGCCTTCGGTATAGTCGCCCCCTATGGCCAGTTGACCACTATCAAGGTTGGCAAAGGGCCGTACCCATTCGCCGTTTGAGTTGCGGCCGCGCATCAACCGGGTACTTTTATCAAACAGGTTATTATAAAACCGCGACCGTTTAATGAAATAATTATAGTCGCTTTGTTTATTTAGCACTTTGGCCAGTTGAGCGGCACACCAATCATCATAAGCGGCTTCCAAAGTACGGGAAACGGCTTCACGCCGTACGGTATCTGATGGTAGGTAACCGTAATGCATGTACAGGCGCCAATCGTACTTAGGATTTTTGTTATGCGTGAGCGTGTTTTTGATTGCCTCAAAGGCCTTTTGCCTATCAAAGCCTTTAATACCTTTCAGGGCGGCATCTACAATTACAGGTATGGCATGGTTGCCAATCATAGCGTAGCTTTCCTTGCCCCAAAGTGTCCAGATGGGCAGCATGCCGGCAATAGCATTGTGCTGCAGCATGCTTTCAACCATTTGCCCATCTCTGTCCGGGCAAATAATGGTATACAATGGATGAGCCGCCCGGTAAGTATCCCAAAGCGAGAAGGTGGAATAAAACACTTTATCGGCCGAATGGTGCACCAGGCTATCGGCTCCGCGATACTGTCCGTCAACATCGGCAATATTATTGGGTTGGATAAGTGCATGGTACAGGCTCGTATAAAAAGCGGTCTTCTCTGTTTCACTGCCTTCAGCTTTAAGCTTAGCAAAATTTCGTTCCCAGGCCTGACTCGCCTCGGTTTTTACCTGTTCAAATGTTTTGTATTGTGTTTCGGCCAGCAGGTTTTTACGTGCGCCGGCAATACTTACTCCCGAAATGCCAACTTTAGCTTCTACAGCTTCGCCGGGTTTCAGGTCGAAATCAAGCACCAAACGGCGTTTGTTTTCTCCGTCGATAAAATGGTGACCGGTAAACGGGCGGTTAAAAATGGCATTGAAATATACCTGCTTATCAACCCACTGGCTCGAAAAGGCATAGCCGCTTATAGCAGTTTTGCTGTCGACAGTAATCTCTCCTTCTGATACATGCTCGGCCAGTTGCTCGGCGCTCTCCACCAGTCCGCTTTGCATATCAACAAGCAGGTGGGCTTTACCGGCTTTATTAAAAGTATACCTATGCAAACCAGTATGTGCGGAAGCCGTTAGCTGAGACTTGATATTGTTATCGCTCAAAATTACCTCATAGTAACCTGGAGAAGCTTTTTCCTGCTGATGAGAAAACCTGCTTTGAAACTTCTGCGGATCTTTGCCCTGAAATGGAAAAAACAGTACATCGCCCAAATCAACACCTCCTGTACCGCTTAGATGGGTGTGCGCAAAACCTGTGATCACGGTATCTTCATAGCGGTAACCTGAACAATAGTTCCAGCCGAAATTACCGGTTTCGGGACTGAGCTGTACCATGCCAAATGGCACCGTAGCGCCCGGAAAGGTATGCCCGGTTGCGGATGTGCCAATAAACGTATTTACGTATTTGCCGTATTGAGCATTGGCAACTACAACCGAAATCAACAGCATTAAAACACCTACCAGCTTTTTCATACACTTATTCCTTGTATTCGATTGTTTTTTTGAGCACCACATCCTCGGCCGAACGGGCTATCATTACATCAAATGTCCCGGATTCAGTCACTTGTTTCATATTGTTATTCCAGATGGAAATATCTTCAGGTTTTACCTTAAACTCTACTGTCCGGGTTTCGCCGGGTTTAAGGCTGATCTTGTCAAAACCCTTGAGGACCATCACCGGTGTTGTTACTGAATTTACCTTATTGCCGAGATACATCTGCACCACCTCTTTACCCACGATACCACCACTATTAGTTACATCTACCGATACAGTCACAACTTCATTCTTAGTGAATGACGAAGCGGATACCTGCATATTGCTGTATTTAAATGACGTATAGCTTAATCCATAACCAAAAGGAAACAATACATCGGGCGAGGAGAAAACATAGTCCTGCCCTGGTTTTTTGGGCGAACCCGGATTGTGATAAAAACCTTTATTGGATGCTACATGATTATAAAATACCGGGATATGGCCCGTTGATTGAGGTATGGACACCGTAAGCCTGCCCGATGGATTTACTTTACCAAACAGTACATTGGCAATGGCATTACCGCCTCGCTCACCCGGATACCATGTTTCCACAATGGCTGGGATATTTTCCTTTTCCCATTTGATGCTTTGTGGGCGACCATGTACCAGCACCAATATCACGGGTTTACCGGTTTTATAAACGGCCTGTAGCAGTTCACGCTGTACGCCATCAGGGTTAACATCGGTAACATCATAACCTTCGCCGCAGGTGAAAGGGTCTTTAGGCTCGCTCTCTGGTGCGTGGCCATTCCAGCCTACGCCAGAAAACACAACGCTTGTTGTGCCCAAAACAACAACCACAGCGTCGCTATTTTTTGCGGCTGCGACGGCATCTGCAAAACCGCTTTTATCGGAGCCGGAAAGCGCACAACCTTTTGCATAGTTGATCTTTACCTTGCTGCCAACTAATTGCTTAATACCATTAAGCACGGTTGTGCCCGACCGGCTATCGCGAGTGGAGCTGTAATCACCATACTGAACCTGATTGGCATTGGGGCCAATCACAGCCAGCGATTTCAGGCTATTCATATGCAGTGGCAAGAGCTGTTTATCGTTCTTAAGGAGAATGATCGATTCTTCGGCTATTTGTTGTGATAATGCAACGTGATCCGGCGTATGCACCCGTTTTTTTAATGCCGAAGTATCAGGCAATGCCTTTTCAAACAAGCCTGCTTTAAATTTTATAGTGAGGATACGGGCAACAGCGCTGTCGATCTGTGCTTCTCTCACTTTACCTTCTTTTACCAAACCGATCAATTTGCCATAAACATCTGAGCTTGGTGCTTCCAGATCAACACCTGCACTCAGGCCTATGGGCGCGGCACCTTCAGCATCTTTAGCGATATGGTGAAAGGTATACAGATGTTTGAGCCCTTCATAATCCGAAAACACATAACCCTCAAAACCCCACTCCTGCTTTAAGATAGTTTGCAGCAGGAAATGACTGGCATGTGCAGGCACGCCGTCAATCTCATTGTAGGCGGGCATTATGGCATAGATATTTGCCTTTTGCACAGCGTCTTTAAAAGGCGGTAAAAACATCGACCTTAATTCTCGTTCCCCTACCGATGCCGGGGCCAGGTTAATGCCGGCCACCGGGATGCTGTAAGCCGCGAAATGCTTAGCTGTACACATCACCTTATCTTTGCCTATACCATTTATGGTTTGGGAGGGATCACCCTGCATACCTATTACAAAGGAAGTACCCATTTTGCTTACGAGGTAAGGGTCTTCGGCGTAACATTCTTCGTTTCGGCCGTAACGTGGGTCGCGAATTAAATCAAACAAGGGTGAAAGTGCCTGGTCAACGCCCGATGAGGAGGCTTCATAAGCGATTACCGAAGCCATTTTCTCGATCAATGCAGGGTTCCAGGTGCTGCCTTGTGCTATGGACTGCGGAAAAATAGTAGCGCCGGCCGCCAGTTGGCCATGCAGGCACTCGCCTATCTGGATGGGTGGGATACCGAGTCTTGTTTTTTCCTTAGCGTATTTTTTGGCAGCAATTGAGAGTGATGCTATATCATTGATATTGGTAAACGGGCTTTCACAAACGCCGTACGCAATTGGGTTTTGCATAGAGCCTTTTAACGAATTCATACTCATCTGACCCACTTTTTCCTCCAAAGTCATGCGTCCCAGCAAATCCTTCACGCGCTCGATTACAGGCGCTTTGGGATCTTTGTAAACCTGTGCCCCGGCAACGTTAATTACAAAAGCGAACGCGGTAAGCAAGTATAATTTCTTTTGCATAGGTGTATGGTTTGGTAGTTTATTAACCCACAATGGGGGATTGCGCGACTCCCCTCTTGAGAGAGGTGTAGGGGTGTGTTTCTGCTTTAACAAATCAATCGCATAACACACCCCTGCTATCACACTTTTCCTCCGCGCCCCCTCTCAAGAGGGGAATTTAAATTTGAACATTCTAATGCATCAAATAAAACTTCGGATAAAGCTTCTCTCCTCCCGCAATCTTTAATGCTATCAGGGTTTGATTTTCATTGGCCTTATCAGCAATATAATATCCGCTTAATGCGTAAACACCTTTTTTTAGGTGCAGTAAAGCTTTTTGCGGTTCAACATAGGTATTTAACCCCATTTTTATTACCGGCTCGTCATCCAAAAACAAAGCGGGACTAACCTCAAACCCGGTAGTTAATTCATAATCCGCTTCCTTGGTTATCTTGATAAACCCCTTAATTTTCACCCAATTGATAAATCCTTCGCCTAATGGCCTCACCGGTACAATCAGGCTTGTTTCTCCTGTTTCCGTTGGCTTTTCACTTGTCAACTTATCTATATCGTGTTCTTTAGTTTTAAAAATCTCGTAGAACATTCCCGGTTTAAGGTTAGCCACTTTTTCGCGGGATGGTTTGATGGTTACCCGTTTGATATTGGCCGTTTGACGGATATGCTGATCATTCAGCGTCCAGGTAGTAAATGTTCTCAGGCCAATGCTGTCTTTCAAAGGCACATTAATATTAACTGGAAACGCCACAGCGGCACTATTAGCGTCCGGCATTTTACCATTTAGCGCATAACGAACTTTAGCTCCCGTCAACGGGTAATTCAGCGTTAATTTAAACCTGCTTTTATTGGTGATGATGTTATCTACGCCATCAATATCAGGCAGGCGGGCATTAAAATTCCATAGCTTAAACAAGCCGTACTGGTTTTTCATTTTCCAGCCAAAGCGATCAAGGTTCTTTTCATTTTTGGGGCTCCAGGTGAGTTCAGCCACGGCAAGGGCGCGTGGGTAAACCATGTACTGCAGGTGTTGTGCATTGGGTACCTTTTCATTCCAGATATTGCCCTGTGCCCCTAAAATGTATTCAGCTTCGGCGTTGGTAAGCTCTTTTGATTGCGGCTCATAATTGTACACCATTTGCCATGTCACCGGCGGGTTCCAGCCTATTGGCTCCAGATCTTCATTGGCCTGCGGGGCATCAAAATACATGTAGGGTAAGGGCGTCATTACTACGTGGTGGCGCATCTTGGCAGCGGCAATGCCGCCAGCCTCGCCCTGCCAGCTCATTACCGTGGCCGATTCGGCAAGGCCACCCTGAAGGATCTCATCCCAGCCTACCAGGCGTTTATTTTTTGACAGCAGAAATTTCTCTATTCGCTTGATGAAATAACTTTGTACCTCTTTTTCACTTTTCAGATGCTCCCGTTTCATGAGGGCAACGGCAGTGGGGCTTTTCAGCCAGTCAACCATCTCGGCCTCGTCACCACCGATATGTACGTGCTGGTTCGGGAATAACCCGATTACCTCAGTCAATACATCCTCCATAAATTTGAAGGTGTACTCGCTTGGGTCCAGCATCCGTACCCGGTGCTTGGCACCTGTCGAGTCCTGACAGCCCAACTGCGGGTAAGCAAAAATAGCAGCCTCGCTGTGCCCCGGCATTTCTATTTCGGGCAAAATGGTTACAAACCTGTCCTGCGCGTATTTGATCACATCACGAATTTCGTCCTTGGTATAAAAACCGTCGCGACCGTCATCTATCAGGTTGTCCAGTTTACGAAATTCACCGCGTTTGGCGTAGTAACTAATCCTTGAACCCACTTCGGTAAGGCGTGGATATTTATCAATCTGGATGCGCCAGCCTTCATCATCGGTTAAATGCCAGTGAAAGGTATTGAGCTTATAATGCGCCATTACATCAATGTACTTTTTCACTTCATCAACCGTAAAAAAATGGCGACTTACATCCAAGCTTAAGCCCCGCCAGCCAAAGCGCGGCTGATCGGCAATGCTACAGGCAGCTACTTTTAAAGTAGGCGCTTTATCTGTCGGTAATAATTGAATCAGCGTTTGAACTCCATAAAAAACGCCGGCGCCACTGCCGCTAATGCTTACAGATGCAGGACTTACATTCATGGTGTAAGCGCTCTCGGCATTAGACCAAACATTGTTTAACCTGATAGCTGTTTTGACAGGGATCTTTTCAAATACCTTCACCGTTGTTTGCAGACCGTAGTTTTGATTAAGATAATCCTGAAGGTATTTACCTACCGGTTCGGTTTCTTTATTAACCCCAATTACAGCATTCTTGCTCAGTATAAAACTCCCTTTACCTGCTTTTAAACTCACAGGCTGCGGAATAATATGAAACTGCGCTTTTGTTGTTACCGATAAAAGCAGTGAAGCGAATAGTAAAATATATTTCAGAGATGGTGTTTTCTTCATTTCGGCAGACAATGAATGAGGTTATACCTTAACGGTGATATTCTTTTTATAAAGGATCCAAACCGGGATAAATATGATCAGCACGGTCAGGATGGCTCCGGCCAGTGAGGCGTTTTCGGGCGAAAGATACGGCACGAACAGATTATTGTAGGTAAACGACCATAAATTAGTTTTCTGCACCGGAATAGCAGCTATTAAAGCAGGAATGATATCGGCCAAAACATAAGCAGCAATGGCATTACGGCCAAAAGCCAAAAATGGCGACAGTAAAGCTTTATTCCCTTTAATATCAATAAACCAGTATGAAAGCGCAAGGATATTAATAGCTAAACCTGCAGTAAGCAGCACGAACGAGCTTGTCCACAGTTGTTTGTTTATAGGGAAAAAAGTATTCCAAATTAAGGCAAGCGCTATCAACAAAATACCCACACCCATCATTTTAAACAGCTCAGCACTGGTTTTAAATTTTCCTGTTTTAAGCCAGGTACCGGTAAATACACCCAGCAGGCAGGTGGCAACAGATGGGATAGTTCCCAGCAAGCCTTCCGGATCCCAGGTTTTGGATGAACCCCAAAGGTGATTTTCGGTAAAAACCGCTCTGTCTATCCAGGCTCCTAAATTAGTCGCAGGTTCGAGGTTTGGCGTTCCGAAACCCGGTACAGGTACCAGGGTCATTAATAGGTAATAGCCGATAAGACAGCTTACAGCGATAATTACCTGCGTACGGATACCTGTTTTAACGTAGAGCAAGGCAGTTATGCCAAATACGAGCCCGATGCGCTGCAACACACCGGGAAAACGCAGATGCGCGAATTGAAAATCGTTTATCAGGGGTAAGCAAACGCCAAGGGCCATGATAATTAGCGTACGCCGTAATATTGATAAGAGCAATTTGTTATGGTTAACTGTGTCAGCCTTTTTGCTTTCCATGGCGTACACGATGGATACGCCCACCATAAAAAGGAAAAAAGGGAACACAAGATCCGTCGGGGTACAGCCATTCCATTTGGAATGTTCAAGTGGCCAGTAAATATGTCCCCAATCGCCGGGATCATTTACCAGGATCATGGCGGCTACAGTAAAACCCCTGAAAAAATCAAGCGACAACAGCCTTGGACGGCTCGCCTTTGCGGCGCCAGTATTTTTAAGTGGTTCCTGCTGATTGATTACCGAAGCTGCCATATGTTATTATCCTGTTAGCTATTCTTTTTATGTGTTTTTAAGATGTATTTAAATTGGTAAGTGCCCGAACCAATGTCCATCTGCATATCGCCGCCAACAGGTTTGATGTTGGCAATATCCTTATTGCTGTTAATATCGATATTACCTTCGGTAACCGGCCCGTCAACTGCCGGCAAAGTTATAGTAGCCGTGGTATTTGGCGGCACAATAACATCAAGGGTAAAAATGCCGTTATCAATACTCCATGCCGATTTTACCTTTCCGTAAAGGGTTTCCAGCTCGGCGTTGGCATTGGTTAATTTACCTCCCGGATGCGGGAAGATATTGATTTTATGAAAACCCGGCGAACCCTCATCGGTGTTGATACCTGCTATAACGCGGTACATCCAATCGCCTATGGCACCATAGGCATAGTGGTTAAAAGAGTTCATTTCCGGATCTTCAAAGGTACCGTTGGGTTTTATACCATCCCAGCGTTCCCAAATTGTAGTTGCCCCGTTTTTTACGGGATAAAGCCATGAGGGGTATGACTCCTTCATCAACAGGTCATAGGCGATATCGGTGTGACCGAAACGACTTAACACGTGGCAGATGTAGGGTGTGCCTAAAAAGCCTGTTGTAATGTGCTCGTCATAATCCTCAATATTGTTCACCAGCCTTTTAGCTGCAGATTCGCGCAGATTTTCGGGCAGCAGATCAAAGTTCAATGCCAGTACATAAGATGTCTGCGTGCCGGAGATCATGCGGCCGTTAGGCGTAACATATTCTGCCAGGAAAGCCTTTTTAACATCTGCCAGCAAATCGGTGTATTTTTTAACATCATCCAGCTTACCCAATATGGTAGCCGCATTGATAACCAGTTGGGTTGAGTAAGCATAAAATGCCTGGGCTATCAGATTTTTATCGGTAAGGGCGGCGCCATCAGCATAGTCGGTACCCGCGTAAAACAGCCAGTCGCCAAAGTGATTACCTGTGTCCCATAAACCATTACGGGTATGGCGGGTAATGTACCCCACCCAGGCTGTCATACTTGGATATTGATTTTCTAAAACCTGCTTATCGCCATAAGCCAGGTAAATATTCCAGGGAGCAATTGTTGCCACATCGCTCCAACCCGAAGCTGCTGCTGATGCGCTATCCAGCATATCGGGAATAACGTAAGGCACAGCCCCATTTTTATGTTGATCTGCAGCAAGGTCCTTTAGCCATTTGGTAAAAAATCCGGCCACATCCATATTAAAGGTTGCAGTGCGACAAAACGCCTGGGCATCACCTGTCCAGCCCATCCTTTCGTCGCGTTGCGGGCAGTCGGTAGGCACATCAATAAAATTACCTTTTTGTCCCCATTGAATATTATGCTGTAACTGGTTAATAAGCGGATTGGACGTTGAGAACATGCCAGTTTGCGCCATATCTGAATATAAGGCAAAAGCAGCTACGTTTGTTGAATCCAGTTGTCCGTTATATCCTTCTATCTTCAGGTATCTAAAGCCCTGAAAGGTAAAATGCGGCTCGAAGGTTTCCACACTATCCCCCTTGAAGACGTAAACATTCTCCTGTTTGGCTGTACGCAAGTTTTTGGTATAGAAGTTACCTTTCTGATCCAACACTTCGGCATGAAATAGTTTTATGGTATCGCCTGCCTTGGCCTTCAATTTAAATTGTACCCAGCCCACCAGGTTCTGGCCAAAGTCAACCACGTGCTCACCTGCAGGGGTAGTAAATACCTTAAGCGGCTTAAACATTTCGTGCTTGCGCACCGGCGGGCCAAGGGTTGCCACTAAATTATCTTTAACGGTATCAATCGTACGCACCGAATCCCAGTTCAGATCTTTGTAAGCAATGGTCGACCAGCCTTTCTTCTCCTTACGGGCATCGTAAACCTCGCCATCAAAAAACGATGACGAGCGGATTGGCCCATAAGCCACTTTCCATGTTTTGTCGGAATTAATGAGTACCCGTTTGCCATTGGTGTACACAACCTCTAACTGAAACAACAAACCGAGCTTGGTACCATAAACATTTTTTCTGCGGTTGTAAGTGTAGCCGCGGTACCAGCCATCGCCCAGGGTAACCCCAACGGCATTATCGCCTTTCAGCAAATCGGCAGTTACATCGTAAACCTGGTATTGCAGGCGTTTATTATAGCTCGTCCATCCCGGTCCGAAGTAGTCTGTACCGATCCGTTTTCCGTTGAATTGTGCCTCGTAAAGGCCGTGTGCTGTGATGTATAAATGAGCGGCACGTACTTTATGATCAAGCTTAAATGTTTTCCGGAACATAGGGCTTGGGCCGCCTGTAGTATCCGACAGGTAGTTATCTTCAATCCATTTGGCGCTCCAATCGGCAGGTTTAAGCAAGCCCATTTTCCAGGAGTTAACCATGCTCCAGGGGGTAACCTGCTGCCTGTTGTTCCAGATACGCACCTGCCAGTAAACTTTTTGACGTGAGGCAAGCGCCGGGCCAGCATAATAAACATGAAGCGATTCGCCTGAGGCAACCTTACCTGAAGTCCAGAGCAGTTCTTTGCCTTTAAGTAACGATACCGCATTAGTGCCCACCCTTACTTCATAAGCAACCTGCTGTACATTCCGGTCGCGCGTTATGAGTTTCCAGCCGAGGCGGGGTGTAGCCTGGTCTATGGAGATGGGATTCATTTTGTATTCACAAATCAGGTTATCAACCCGGAACGGTGGGGGAACCGGCGGCGCTTTTTGCGCTTGTGCAATTATCGGCAGATACAAAAAAAGCAATATAGTGATGCGTGTGCATACCTTTTTACACATACCTTTTTGGGTTTAATAGTTCATGCTATTAAATATACTTTAACAGCGATATTGTTTTGATATGCAACACTAATTTTTATTAAGCAGGCCTTAAAAATGATGTGATCATTGCAATACACATTATAAACGTAATATGGCCCGGTAAAAGTTTTGACCGGGCCATGTAACATTATCAGTGCTCAAGGTTGCCCTCGTTTAAAGGGTATTGGAACAACAGGCGAATATTGTTATATGCTGCTGAATTAATTTGCCATGAACTATTTTTATATGCCCTTTCGCTAACGGCATGAGCTTTCATCACCTCGGTAGCTTTACCTGTGCGAAGCAAATCAAACCAGCGATGGTTTTCAAAAGCAAGCTCAACCTGGCGCTCATGCGCTATAGCCGCACGAAACTCCTCCTGGCTGGAAACATTCAGATCTGCGTTTGAGTTACCCATTGTTTTATCCTCTAAACCAGCACGTTCCCTAACCAGGTTAAGATATTTAAAAGCGTCCCCGCCGCCTGCAAAACCTTGTTCATTTAAACATTCGGCCAGCATCAGGTAAACATCAGCATAGCGGTAAACCGGAAAGTTGTTAGGCGTAACACCTTTAACTGCTGTTTTGGGCCCCGTATATTTCTTTATGAAAGGTAAATCGATACCATACTCGTCCGAAGTGAAATCAATAAGCGACGCGTCTTTTCTTTCATCACCATCTTCAAAGGCATTCACCAGGTCCTGGGTGGGGATATTCCATCCGTTTTGGGCATTGTTATCAATAGAATAACCTGTAACATCTTCATCATAATAATCCCAGGGGATAAATGTGTCGATAAAATCGCTACCCAAACCATTGGGACCTTCGATGTATTGAATTTCAAAGATCGATTCGGGGCCATTTTCCTTACTTAGATTGAAGTTGTCCGCATAATTAGCGTTCAAACTGTAAACGCCTGATGATATCACACTACGTAAAAGTGGAATAGCCAGATCAAATTTTTTCTGGGTCATGTATACTTCGGCAAGCATGGTTTCGGCGGTGCCTTTGGTAACCCTGCCTTTATCCGATGTATTCTCATATTTTAAAGGCAATTTAGTAATGGCAGCCTGAGCATCAGCAATAATCTGCATATAAACCGATGCGGCCGGTGACTTAGTAGCCAGATTGTAAGCATCCCCTACAGATTTTGGCTCGGTAAGCACCAGCGGTACATCACCAAACATACGTACCAGGTTAAAGTAATTGAATGCACGTAAAAACAAAGCCTGCCCGCCAATAGTATCCGTAGTTGCGGCATCGAGCTTGGCAAGTGGCAAACGGTTAAGGATCACGTTGCACCTGCCGATATCCGTATATGAGGTATTAAAGTAGGTTTCTACAATATCATTATTATTTAATTCGCGAAACTCATCCAGTTCCTCTTTACTGGTACCCGAACGGTCATAAGGGTCAAACTCGTATGATGTATTATCAGACCGCATTTCGCCCAACGCCCAGAACGAGCCCGTATATAGTCCCTGAAGCGGTTCGTAAGCGCCATTTATAGCCTGTACAAACTGCGCTTTTGATTTATAAAAGTTGGCGCTGTTCTGTGTATCCGTAGGTTGCAGGTTCAGGTAGTCTTTTTTACAGCCGTAAAAACCAACAGCTGCCAGGGTAAGAAAAAGGTATATGCTTTTTTTCATGTTTTCCGATTCTTAATGTTGCTCAATTGAGTTTTTAATAATTACAGCGCTTAAAAGGTTACGTTACAGCCCAAAGTATAAACTGCAGAAACAGGATAGCCTGTAAAGTTCACATTTGGCGATAACGAACGGTTACCCTGCTGCCCCTCTATACCAACCTCGGGATTACCTCCTTTGTATCCGGTTATAAGAATGGCATTCTGAGCGCTGAAATACACCCTGAAATTTCTGCTGAACTTAGTTTTGAAATTATACCCAAAGTCGATATTCTTTACCATCAAGTAGGAATTGCTCTCCACCCAATATGAGGGGTAAAAATCGCGGGCCAGGCCAGTATTTGATGTTGTGGTTGGTATTAACCCGGCTCCAGGCTGTTGCGGTGACCGCCAGCGGTTTATAACGCTTTGTTCAACATTAAAAATACCATCCAGATTGGTAGTAAACTGCTTGTACATGTCAAAAACATGTCCCCCTACCGAGCCGGCTGATATGATATTCAAATCAAATTGTTTATAACTGAAATGGTTATTAAAGCCAAATGTAAACTTAGGCCACGGGTTGCCAATTGGCACCTGGTCTTTCCCGTCAAGAACGCCATCATGATTTACGTCCTTATACCTGATATTGCCAACCGTTTCGCCATCAAAGTGAGGATACTTGTCCAAATCGGCCTGACTTTGAAATATACCCTCAAAAATATACCCGTAAAACTGCCCGAGAGGCAACCCTACCATAGTAATGCTGGTTGGGTTGTCATTCAGGGGCGCGTCATAGATTTGAGGTGTAGGGCCAAGACTCATAACCTTGTTACGATTAAACGAAATGTTAAAATCTGTACTCCAGTTAAAAGCTTTGCTAACGATATTCTTGGTGGTTACTGTAAATTCAAAACCCCTGTTACGTACATTCCCGACGTTAGATAACGCATATCCATAGCCTGAAACAGTCGGGATAGGTATATATTGTAATAACCTTTCGGTAAAGCGGTTATAATACTCGGCAATTAAGTAAACACGACCTTTGAATAATGAAAGGTCCATGCCAACGTCAAACTGTTTGGTAGTTTCCCAGCCTACTTCGGCGTTACCAAGGGAGGTAATTGATTTACCGGGAGCTATTCCGCCACCAAAAGTATAATTAGTTTGATCTACCGTAGCAATGTAATCATAGTTACCAACGCTATTGTTACCGGCATGACCGTAACTGGCTGTAAATTTAACCTGATCGATCACATTTGTTTTCGGAAAGAATGATTCGTCTGAAATACGCCAACCGCCTGATACCGATGGGAAAGTGCCCCACCTGTGCCCCGGTGCAAACCTCGAAGATCCGTCACGGCGTATAGATGCACTTAGCAGGTATTTGTCTTTAAACGCGTAATTTACCCTGCCTATTAATGATAATAGCCTCCACTCTTCATCGGTTGAGCTTGCTGTAATTATTGTAGCGGCCCTCACAGACTGGATCACATCATCCGGATAACCTGTACCATAGGTTAAACGATAATGATTGGTTTCCTGCTGTATTGAATAATCGCCCAAAACAGTTAAAGAGTGATTACCCCAGGTTTTTTTATAGGTAACTGAGTTTTCACTTAACCAGTTAAATGAATTTGACGAGTTAAATGATCCAACAGCCTTTACCTGTGTTCCATCTTTATTGGCATTCCGGAAGCCGCCCAAAAACGAGGGACGAAAGTAGTCGCCATTGCTGTTCTGATAATCGATACCAAAAGTAGACTTGATATCAAGCCCTTTAATTATTTCCCAGTTAACATACGTATTGGCCAATGTGCGGAACTGAGCATACTTGTTGGTGGTATTTAACAACTCGCTTACAGGATTGGCATTCAATGCTGTACCGGCAATATTTCCGTTGCCCGCCGAACCCACCACACTTGTATATGATCCATCGGGTTGCTTCACCGGTGTAAGTGGACTTTCAAGATAAGCCTGGCTTAGTATAGCCTGGTCAAAGTGACCATCGGTTTGCTGTAATTTACGTTGGCTATAAGTTGGCGCTATACTAAGCCCTGCGGTAACATTTTTAAAAAGGTCTGCGTCCATATTGGCTTTTACAGAATATCTTCTGAAGCCGGTATTAAGCACCGTGCCCTCCTGGTCAAAGTATCCTAATGAAAATAAGGAACGCATCTTATCAGTACCGTTTGCTACGGTAACATCATAATTTTGCATAGGTGCGTTACGGGTAACGGCGTCATACCAATCGGTACCTTTACCCAATGCTTGTGGGTTTCTGAACGCTTCGGGTACCTGATCTGTACTAAAAGGTACATTGTTTACCTTATCCAGATCCTGTAAAGCCTCAATACGCCATTGCGCGTACTGCTGGGCAGTCATCATTTTAAGCTTGGTTCCCGACAATATCGTTTGCACACCTGTCGAGGTATTAACAGTAACACTTGATTCGCCTTTTTTTGCCCTTTTTGTAGTGATCAAAATAACCCCGTTTGAACCTCTCGAACCGTATATAGCCGTAGAGGCGGCATCTTTTAGTACGCTGATATTTTCAATATCATCCGGGTTAATAGTACTTAAAGGGTTAGAATACTGATCAAACCCAGGCGAAATAGGGAAACCATCAATAACATATAGCGGATCATCACCTGCACCTACTGAACCTGCGCCCCGGATATTAACAGATACGCCACCGCCCGGAGTACCTGTAACCTGGTTTACAGTAACGCCAGCCAACTGACCGGCCAGCTTCAAATCAACACTTGCAGCCTTGATCTCTTTAATATTGGCCATTTTTACCGTACCGACTGCGCCTGTTACATCTTTACGTTCCTGATTACCGTAGCCAACAACAACAACCTCTTTTAATTCTTTGTTATCCTCACCCAAAACAACGTTGATAGTTGTCCGCTTATTAACTGCTTCCTCTTTGGTTTGAAAACCGATAAATGTAAAAACCAGCGTAGCATTGTCTTCAGCGCTGAGCGTGTACTTTCCATCCACACCTGTTATAGCACCAACATTGGTACCCTTCACTTTAACATTAACACCCGGCAGCGGTTGATTTTTATCATCCACCACAGTACCGCTTATGGTTATAGGTGCTTGTGCCGCGCTTCCATCTGAAGCATTCTTTTTATTCACGATGATATTTTTATCATCAATAACATAAGTTAAAGGTTCATCCCTAAAGCACTGTTGTAAAGCTTCCTGTAATGTGGCGTTATTAAGTGAAAGATTAACCGGTTTGGTTTTTGAGATATCCTTATACCTGTAGAAAAAATAGTAGCCGCTTTGCTTCTCAATTGCTTTAAAAGCTTTATCGATAGCTATATTCCTCTCATTCAGAGTTATAGATTGTGAAAAGCTTTTAGCACTTAGCTGCAGGCAGCCGATAGTTAGTAATAAGACGGTTAATCTCATCGTCAAAAACAGTTTTGAATGTGTACCAAAGGCACTAAATACTTTACCAGTAAAGTTTAAATGCATAACTTCGTGATGTTTGGGTTAAAAAAATCTGTTATTGAAAACTCAGGAAAGATTGATCCAATTCATTATGCCGGAAGCGTTGCAGCGCTTCCGGCTTTTCTTTCAATTTGGATAAGGGAACTTAGGTTGGAATATTTTGAGGTCTTATAGTCAGTGTTTCTTCATAGATTGAGGTTAGCGGTTAAAAATCAGTTGCCGGTTATTTTAAGGGGTAACAATTATCTTTTTGTTCTCGATCCTAAAACGCACGTGGCTTAATTCAAGGATATGCAACACCTGCGATAGTTTTACATCCCTCCTGATCTTACCTACAAACTCATCATCAGGTATTTTACCTTCGTAAATTACTTCGGTACCATACCACCTCGAAAGCTGCTTCATAATATCTTGTATGTTTACCCGCTCAAAGTCAAAAAAGCCATTTTTCCAGGCTACCGCTTCGTCGGTATCAACATCAATAATTTTAATGCCTTTATCATTTATAACACCCTGCTGACCGGGTTTAAGCGTACCACTTACATTGCCATGCGTTAAACGCACCAGGCCTTCAAGCAGCGTAGTTTTAACCGCGGCCTCGTCATTGTAGGCCATGATGTTAAAATGGGTACCCAATACAGATACGTTAATATCTTTAACCTTCACATTAAAAGGTTTTGCTTTATTTCTGGCCACTTCAAAATAACCTTCGCCGGTAAGTTCTACTTCACGTTCGTTACCGGTAAACGCTGTGGGAAACTTCAGGGAAGAGGCCGAATTAAGCCAAACCTTTGAACCATCGGGCAGTACAACCTGGTACTGGCCTCCTACAGGGGTGCTGATAGAGTTATAAGCAACAGGTCCGTTTTGCTGATCCTTATCGGCAGAATAAACTACCTGGCCATCACTGATTTTATTTACGCTGATGTTGCCCGTCTGGCTCAACAAACCAATCTTTGCCGAATCCAATATCAGTTTGGTACCGTTGGCCAGGGTTAAAATAGCCCTGTTATCACCAGGATCCACATCGTGTTTTACAACCGCTTTATTTTGCGCCGTCAATTGCTGCTGATCATGTTTATGATACCAGTGATAAACAGCGGTACCTGATACGGCCAATAGTATTACAGCAGCGGCTACATTTCTGAAAAAGTGAAGCCCTACAACTTTCGGGCTTTTGTTAGATACCGGTTCGGCTATAGCTTGCCTGATATTGCCTAACATACGGTCTTCCAGTTCCTGTTTAACGCCAAGAACTGTTTCATCCCACTCGTCGGCATCGCCCTGAAAGCTTTCAAAAAAATTCAACAGCTGCTCCTTCTCCGCGGCAGTTGTTTGCCCGGTCAGGTATTTATCTATCAGCTGTAAAAATTCTTGCTTTTGCACCATAGTGGTTTTGTGAGGGAGAGTAAAAAAATGGGGGTATCCCCTACGCCGAAGTGAAAAAAAATTAAAAATATTTTCAAAGATGCATTAACCGCAGTAATACATGCTGAAAATCAGCAACTTGAATATTATTTATCCAACAGAAACATTAGCGCTTCCACGATAAATACAGTACTCAAAGAGCCTCGGAGCTCACGAAGCGCTTTAGTTAAGTGATTTTCGACGGTTTTGGTGGAGATATTTAGTTGCAGCGCAATTTCTTTATGACTCAGGCATTCTTCACGGCTAAGTTTGTACACTTCCCGGCATTTTTCGGGCAGGGTATCAATTACCTGGTTTATTTGCAATAAAAGTTCTTTATGTTCGATGCTGTTGTGTGTGGCAGGGGTATGCAAGCGTTCAATCAGATCATCAAAAATTTCGTTTCTAACGGGTGCGCCTGTCCGGATCTGCCTGTAAACACCATACCGTACCGATGCATACAAATAGGCTTTTAACGATACGTTGATCTGAACTTCAGCACGGCAATCCCAAAGTTTTATAAACAGCTCCTGGATGATATCTTCGCAGGCCTGCCTGTCTTTCAGAATATTATATGCTGCCTTAAAAAGCGAAGCCCAATATCGCCTGTAAATCATTGTTAGCGCCGCTTCATCATCAGCCTTTAAGTGGCTAATGAGCACCGTATCGCTCATCACAATTTTATCAGACATAGTCTACCAATTAAGTTATCAGAAAAACAAAGGCTAAAATTACTTAAATATTAAGTTATTATATTTAAAAAGTAAAAATAAGCTTAACTGCTGTTTACCAATGAGTTAATTACAAATCCCATCTATCAAATATTCATATAAAATAAGTTAAAGATTAACAAAAAATGCGGATATAATTTATTTGTTAAGCAACCATTATCAACCAGTCTTTCTATCGAAACATAAAAAAAGAGCCACCCCTCCGGGCGGCTCTCCACTCTTAAAACACTCAACTTTGAAAACAATCAATTCTTCAATATCTCATTTGCCAATACTAATTCTTCGTGTGAGATAGTATGCTGGCGGCCTTTATAAATTTTAAGGGTAACATCCGCGTTTAAAGTTTTTAATATTTCAACGCTATCATTAACCCTGCTCACAGGTACGTGTGGGTCCGGATCGCCGGTGGTAACAAGTATTGGGGTATTATTAAAATCGCCTTTATAGTTTTCTTTAACTAACTGCTCTCCTATCAATCCTCCTGTAAAAGCGATTGCTCCGCCATAGCTGCCCGCGTTACGGGTAATGTATTCAAGCGTTAAACAAGCTCCCTGCGAAAAACCAAGGAAATAAATATTTTCCTGCGCTATTCCTTTTTGTTTAATATCCTCAACCAACTCGCCAATTACCTCAAGGGCCGAATCCAATGCAGGCTGGTTATTCTGAACCGGAGCCATAAAACTGTAAGGATACCAGCTATGTTCATTAGCCTGTGGAGCAAAGATGGCGTAACCATCCAGTTCAAGATGGTCTTTAAGCGAGATTATACTGTTTGCCGATGCTCCGCGACCATGTAGCATAATGATGGCTTTATCGGCCTGCTCGGCGGGAACTCCCGCCGAAACAACCTGTTTTGTGTGCCTGTACATCTGATTAAACTAATGATGGTAATGCTTTTTCTAACTCGCCGCGCAGGTTTTCATACTGTGCAGGCAATTTTAAACCTGTACCCAATAATTCCACCGGTTCGTCAACCGCGAAGCCTGGGTTATCAGTCGCAATTTCAAACAAAACACCGCCTGGTTCGCGGAAGTATAGTGAATAGAAATAGTTCCTGTCTATTTTGTCGGTGATATGCAAACCAAGGTTGGCTATCTTTTCACGGTATTCCATCAGCACTTTTTCGTTAGGTACACGGAATGCAACGTGGTGAACAGAGCCACCGGCTACATGACCGGCAACTTCTCCGGCAACTTCAACCAGATCAACAATTGCTGCATTTTCAACAGCATCGGTAATAAACCTGTAGCGGTTAACGTGTTGCTCTAACAAACGGTAGCCTAATACATCGGTTAATATTTTGGCAGTCGCCTCAATTTTGTTTGATGTTATAGTGATGCTGTGAAAACCTTTTGTAGCGTTAGCAGCGGTTACTTCGGCTGTTTCCCAGGGTTTGCGGTTATCGGCTGTTTTTGGTACGATGAGCTCAAATTTCAAACCATCGGGATCCAGGAAAGTAAGATACTGTTCGCCAAATTTTTCAGCCGGTTTGTTATAGATTACGTTGTTGTCTTCAAACCTTTTCAACCAGAAATCAAGACTTCCTTCCGGTACTGAATAACCAATTTCGGTTACCTGCCTCGCACCACGACGACCGCTTGTTATACCTTCCCAGGGGAAGAAAGTAAGGATAGAGCCGGGAGTACCGTTTCCATCACCATAGTATAAGTGATATGTACCGGGATCATCAAAATTTACGGTTTTTTTAACCAACCTTAAGCCTAATATACGGGTATAAAAATCATAGTTTTTTTTGGCATTACCTGCAATTGCAGTGATGTGGTGAATGCCGTTTATAGTGTTTTCCATTGTTGTCCTTGTTTTAAATCTTTTAATACTTGCTGTGTTATTATGATTCAAAATTACGGTCAAATTAGCCGGCGGCACTTGATGTAGGATAAGAAAAACGGGGAGAGAGATTTTTATTTGAAAAGAATTTCTAAGTAACGGTCTTCATTATGTCATTGTGAGGAGGAACGACGAAGCAATCGCATGCTCTACAGGGCGGCCCTGCTTCCGTGCGATTGCTTCGTGCCTCGCAATGACATAATTTTAACAATGGCCAATAACACTAACTTAAGACGCCACCGTACTATACAAAAACACCGCCGATTCACCCAATATAACCTGATCGCCTTCACTAAGCGGGTGGCCTATCTGGGTTGAATTAAGCTTGATCATTTTGCCATCAGCGGCTATATGAATCTTGGTTTTGTTGCGTGGAGGAACCCCGCCCTCATCGGCGAAGATCATGAAACGTTCGCTTTCATTATCCCATTCAATGTGAGCGTGCTGCCTGCTGATGTATTTGTTGCTTTCGTCCCGGCTCTCACCAGGAAAAACCAATTGATTTAGCCTGAACGAACCATTTTCGGTCACGGCCTTTTTATCCCGACCGATGTTGAGCTTAGGGTCGGCAGCTTTGATCTGGTATTCTTCTTTTTCGGCCTCGCCGCTCAGGATGCGCAAATAAGCGGTAAAGGAGGCTGCATTATGGGCAACCTGCTTACGGGTATTCATGACAAAGGCCACATCCAGGTCGTGCATTCGTTTGGCATCTGTAGGAAACTGTTCTGTAAATTCAACATCAAGCGTCCAGTCGGATGGTAGATTGATAGCAAAATCGTCGGCTATTTTTTGCACCTCGTTTTTGAACAGCTGTTTATCATGTACATAAACCGCCCCTTCATAAATAGGTTTATCCTCAGTATCGGCAGCTATATAAAGCTTCAGCTCTTTAATATGGCCACCTTCCCCACCTTCTATCTTCTGTAAGGATTCTTTAATGAAGCGCAATATCGCTTCACGTAAGCTTTTTACATCCCAGGGTTGCTTTTCGCCGCTTCTTTTAAATAAACTAAATGCCATTTGCTCTTTCCTTTCTGTTTAAATACTATTCTTCGGTGGTGGTTTCCGCTTCCATGCTTTTTATGTACCCTTTTTTTAACAGGAATGGTATCACATGGTTCCCGGCCAAATGCACCGCGTCTGATGATCCCCGGGTAGATTCAACACGGATACAAACTACGATGTAACCGCTGCCTTTTTCTTTTGGTGCAAAGAAAACATACCAGCCATCGTTAACACTCTGATTCCTGACAATACGCTCGGGCGTACCGGTTTTACCCGCAACCTTTATACCTAATATAGGTGTTTTAGGCGCACTTTGCTCAATCATATATTGTTTTAACAAAGCGGCATAACGCGGGTCATCGGCCAGTTTGATGCCGCTTTTCACATTCACTGTCGAGTCGGCAATTTTAAGCGCAAACCTGTTAGGCATCAATACGCCGCTATTGGCTACGCCGGATACCAGTCTCGCCACTGCTGCCGGAGTAGCAATCAACTCGCCCTGTCCCCAAGCCATACCCGAAATACCCTTGGCCCTTGTTTTATGGATATTATTAGGATCGTACCGTGGCTTGGTATTAAACTCGGTTTTACGCCATAAAGCGCGCCACTTATCTTCCTGAGAGACGTTTAGCACTGGCTTATTGTAATAATAACCACCTACCCCATGCAAAAACATACCTGTTTTAAGATACAGCGTAGCCATGTATTCTTCAAGGTGCTCCTGATTGGCCAGCTTAATAAAGTAAACGTTGTTTGATTTGGCGATAGCCCGTTCCATCGTGATCATCCCGGTTTCATCGGGCTCGATACCTTTAGTACGGATCCGCTCTTCGGTGCTTACGTGATACTGTACTTCAGCAGCAGCTATTCCCAATTTATTAAATGCCGACATCGCCGTTAAAACTTTGGCTGTTGAACCCGGTTGACTGGCATAGGTAAAACCCAGATCGGTAGTGGTTAACCATGTTGCCAGCTTATTCTGATCGGCGAGGGGCATAGTAAGCTGATCCCAGTTATGCACCGGAGGCAACGGATATTGTGCAGAGGTAAGCACATCGCCGGTATTTGATTCAACAATCACAACGGAAACCCGGTTATCATACAACGAAGTGTCAGACGCTATAGATTGCTGGATACTGGTTTGCAAATCGGCATCCATCGTAAGCTTTACATCGCGATTCTTATTTTTAAACGCCTCTACTTCCGGTCCGTTGATGTCGCTGATAAGAAGGTTAGCCAAAGCGCTGTAATCTTTTTTAGCTACGGTCATTTCCTTCATGCCGCGGGGCAAAAACCGGTCTTCCTGGTAGCGTGATGCCTTAACGTTATAATTGGTAATAGGCATATGGAAGCCGCGAAGCTCGGCGGCATGTTCATATTCGGCAAAATAACCATTGGTGCTCCCGTTAAATACCCCGGTATTTTGATCGCCCGTCCAAAAAAACATTTGCTCTTCAAAAGGATAAAACCTGTCCAAACGCTTGTGCATAGCAGAATCCAGGTCATAATGCAGCATGCCCGAAGCGCTTAACTTATTCTTTTGTTTTTCGATAAGCTCGGGCTTGCTGGTAGCCAAGATAAGTCCGTTACGATCATAGATAGTACCGGCCTGCAATCTGTTCATTAATATGGCTATACGCGGATTATAGCTAAACATGCGCAGTCCGCTTTTATCGGCAACTAAAGCAGGTTTTACCACCCACTGTTTATTATCAGTTGTATAACGTGAAACATTGGTTACCAGCAATATCACTCCGGCCAACGCAGCCGCCAATGCAGGCACCAGGTTTTTGTCCTGTTGTTTGGTGATATAATCCATTTGCACTGCCGTACCACGTACCGACGATACAGATAACAGGAAACCGGCCGCTAACAGGTTTATTACCAGCGATGAGCCACCATAACTTTCAAAAGGCAGGGAAACACCCGATAATGGCAACGCGCCAATAGAGCCGCCCGCTATCAGCAAAAACTGCACAAAGGTACATACCCCTATGCCTGCGCTGAGGTAGAATAGTAGTGGCATCCCCGTTTGCCTGCCTATGATTATAGACCGATGCAGGTACAATAAAAACAGGATGAACACGGCTGCCATACCGGCCCAGCCAAACTCCTCGCCTATGGATGGCAGGATCATATCGGTATGTGCTTCAGGAATTGTTTTGGCGAAGCCCTGCCCTACACCCTGCCCACTTAAACCACCGCTGGCCATAGCCCAAAGGCCGTTGGCTACCTGGTCGCCACCATATACCTCGTTATTCCAGGCATCCTGCCAAATGGCTTTACGTTCAACCAAACGCTCCACCGGACCGGGGATAATTTTATCAAGACCAGGAATTTTGTCGATGGTTAAAAACGCGGTGATCACCACCAAAGCCATAATGGCCGATTCGCTGAGCCTCCTGCGCCTGAAAAACACAACGCCACCAAGCGAACAAAACGTGATAACCGCGCTAAGCCACACACTATCAAAAAACCATGTGGTAAGCACAAACAGCACCACAAAACCCGCCATGTACAGGAAATCGCCCCGTGAAAACGAGAACAGGATAATGAAAGTGAAGCAAATTACCATGGCCGGGCCCAAATCGCCCAAAACCAAAAACAGTAACAGCGTGATTATAGTAGCGATAAGCGCGAACGAAAAGAACGACCAACGCTTGCTCCAGCTGGCGTACTGACTGATGAATTTTTCGTTAGTGGCAAAAAATCCTGCAAGGAAAATAACAATGAGATACTTTACAATTTCACTCGGCTGAAAACCCAGCAGATTAACTTTTACACCGCTACCCTCCGGACCGGAGCCGAATAAAATAGTAGAGAAAAGTATAGCCATTGCTACAATAGCCCATGGCCAGCCGTTGGCAGCGCTCCTGCTCCATTTAAAAACAAGCAAACGGTAAAAGCCCGAATCCGGATTGAGCTTACGCAGGTTAAACAACTGAATAATACAGATGCCTGCTATACCTATACCAAGATAAATAAGCGTATCCTTAGCCAAAAACCTGTCGCGCAGTGGGTCCTGCAAACTTAAAAGGGTAAGGAACGAGATCCCGGTAAGCATCATGATCAGCGGTAAAATGATCTGATCGGCGTTGGGATACCGCGCGCTGAGTAATAAGTGCACGATGATAAACCCGGCAAAAAAACTGCCGGCTATAATCCAGTACCACATATTAAACTCATCCTGGTAACGTACTATGAACGCGCCTTCTTTTTTCAGGATATTAAAATCGCGGGTAGAAAGCAGCTTGATGCTATGTGGCGCCTGGCTAAACTTAAAGCTTACATCTTTATCCAGCTCATCAATGCCTTGCGAGCGGCCAAATTCAAAACCTGGTTGCATCGGCAACACCGAAAATGCTTTACCCGTGGGCAATTGCGCAAACACAAACCGGCCTTCGGCATCGGTACGGGCAAAGGCTGTTAGTGACTGTAATACCTTCTTTTTCTGATCGTTAAGCACATACAGTTTTTTGTACGACGCCCCATTCTCCGAAAAAGATGTTTTCGCACCGGTTTCCTCGTCACTGAAAATACTATCACGTGGCAATATCATGGTCAGTTTCACTAATACGCCGGGTACGGGTTCGCCTTTATGCGCTATAGTTCCTTTGATGCTGTATTCGCCGAGGTTGAGGTCTGTTTGGGCCCCTAATGATGGCGGATTTTTCAATTCCTGCTCAAAGCGTGTGGAGTCATCACCCGTATAGCCTAAAAGCGTACGGGATGTAAGTACACGTTTCTTAAACGTTTCGCCGCCTTTTTCAAAAGCCTCATCAGCATTTACATAATATTTGCGTTTATTAAGTTCGCCGGTATTATCAACCAGGTCGCCGGCTGCCTTACGCGATGCAATTACCGATTCTATGTAATCCACATCACGCGGGTCATCAAAATAGTAGCCTTTTTTTAATAACGCTTTAACATTTTGAGCTGTATTAGGCGAGTTAAGATTTACGATGGTACCATCTTTCAGGCGTTTATCAACATCGGTAAACTTAAGTTGCAGCACACTGTAAAGCCTTACAAATAAAACGGCCAGCAGTATGCCTGTAAGCAACAGGAACAGCCGTTCCATTCCTCTGCCGGGTACTTTTGGTTTTTCCTGGGCCATTTATTAGTGGGTAGCTTTAGTTGGGACAGAATCAGTTTTGAACATACTGCCAAACAACCTGCCTGAGATATATTTCTTATTAGGGAACAGGTACGATACCTGTACCGGTGTTAAACAGTTATTGAACTGCACATTTTTCAAAACCAAAGCATCATTATGCGTCACGATAGCTGTGGGGAAACCATCAAAGGCAACACTATCCAGCACCACATATTTACAATTGGCAGCAAGCGTTATAGCAGGTCCCTTATAGGTTGAATCTTTTTTAAATATGATAGCGCCTTTGGTTTTGATGTAAAGACTATCCTTGTTGATATGCAAAGTATCGCTCAATACAATTGGCTGCTGAAAATCGGCTGCCGAAAGCAATAGCGTATGGCCTTTTAATTTATTGATGGTGTCCTGCAGCTTAAGTTCTACTGCGTTTTTTACCGGCTGGGCTACCAGTGTATCTGTTTTTTTAGGAATAGCAGCCTGATCGGCGTTCTTTTTAAACTGCCAGATAAATCCGCCTAAAAAAATGAAACAGAGCAGTGTGAGTATGGCTACTGTACCGCCATTGCCTTTGGTTTTCACTACAGGTTCGGGCTCTTCCTGCTTCTTTATCGGCGCAGGAACTACTTCTGGCTGATCTACCGTTTTTGCGGTAGCTACGGGCTTGGTGGCACTGTGTTGTTTGCGTTCTTTATCGTTATGAACCAAAACCACGGTCACGTTATCTTTGCCGCCCCGGCTATTGGCAGCATCAATCAGTTTTTTACCTTTTTGAGGCAGGTTATCACTACTTGTAAGGATATCGGTGATCTTACTTTTATCAACCAGATCGGTGAGGCCATCGCTGCAAAGCAAGAGGATATCCCCCGGCAAAAACGGCGAACTACCTGTTTCTACAAAATCAGGGTCTTTACTGATCTGTCCTGCAAAACCAAGTGCCTTATTGATCTCGTTTCGTTTTGGATGATCCATAGCCGCTTCTTCGGTCAGCCTGCCGGAATCTTCCAGGAAGCCAACAAAAGAGTGATCTTTTGAGATCTTGATCAGTGAATAATCGCGAAGCAAATAAAGGCGGGTATCCCCTACGTGGGCATAGTAAAATTTATTATTGATCACATCAACAACGGCCAGCGTAAGCACACAGGCCATGTTTTCCAACTCTTTGTTCTGTACTTTTTCTTCGTAAATACGCTGATTGGCAATGGTGAACGTATTTACCAGCAACGGAACAATATCGCCCGCTATGTATTGCAGCTGCTCCAGGATGGTGGCGCGGGCAATTTCGGCAGCTATTTCACCGCCGGCGTAACCTCCTACCCCATCAACCACACAGGCTATGATAAAATTACCATCGCCCGATTTTTCGGCAATAAAGGCATCTTCATTGTTTTGCCTTTGCTTACCGGTATCTGTTATCCCGAAAAAATTATTTGCCATGGTTTTAACTGGATTTTTTTATGTCGATAAAATGAGCTACCAATAACAGCACACATATAGCCAGCAGCCCTATTGATAATATTTGTGACATTATGGTTCGGGTTTAAATATGTTAATACCTACTATACCGTTAAGCAATATCCTGGAATTGAAGGGCAACTCCACCCACTGCGGCGAGTTTACATCGCTCCCGGCTACTTCCATTTCATTGATCAGTGTACGCTCGCCAAATGATGCCAGGTAAAACTTACCGTCGGCTTTATTTAGCCTGATGCGGAGGTGCGGCGTATTTACCCATTCAGACGGCACTTTGAATACCGCCTGTTCGTCCCTTTCTTCATCCTCGCCGGATACTACGATATCGTCGTCCTTTACCAGGTATTCCACCTTACGGCCAACAAATTGCTTATCAGGCATAATAGTTTCCAAACGAGCCAATACCTTGGTTCCGGGCTTGCTTACCTCTTTTTCGTTATAATGCAGATCGTTAGCGTAAGGCAGTTCGTAATAGCCCTCGCTGTAATAAGTAAAGCCTTTTAAAACATCGTTGCTGATATCCAGCGTTTGGGCAACCCCTGTTTGGCGGGGAATGAATGTTACCCTCAGGTTTTCTTCTTTTTTATTGCTTGTGCCGGGCAGTAGTTTTCCTATAAAGCCTTTATCGCCACGTTTGTAATCGGGATGGGATACCAGCCTGAATACCCATTTTGAACTTGAAGGCTCCACCTTTTTGCCTACTTCCTGATACTCGCGCAGCAACTCATAAAATTTCTTCACCGACTCGTTAACAATGATACCGAACAAGCCCGATCTATTATTCACAAAATCCTGATAGTCTTCCTCGTTAAAGCTGATGATAAACTCATGGTAAAAAACTACCCTATCGGCAAAAGACAACTGTTTGATTGATTCCTTGAATTTTTCAATGATGTACATGTACACGTCATCGGGCGTGAGGGCTTTTATTTTAACGGCCTCTTCATTTACCGGTTTTCCGTTGGGCAAAAACCAGTCCTGCAGACCAATGCGTTTCCAAAAAGTTGATTTAGGTTCCATTCCGTATTTGCTAAATCATTAAAAATTTAAGTTAGAGGTATCAGCCCTTTTTACGCTGTCGCGGTAAAACTGGGTATCCTGTTTTTGTTGCTTTGCACGTTGGATATTGCGCAATATCGAATCGGCAGTGGAATCCACTTCGGGTGGGATATTACTTTCATCCCTAAAATCATTTGCCTTTGGTTGCTGCGTAACAGAGTCTTTTTTTTCGGGCAAAATAGTTTTATTATTTGCCGCTGAATCGGTCTGCTTTTTCGAGGATTTAAACAACCTGTTCACCACGCCATGATAAATGCGACCACCAAACTTATCCATCACCACTGCCGAAAACACGGTAAAACCGCAAAGCAATATCATGAACAAAACAAAAATAGGCTTTGACATACGCACAGCTTTATTATCAACCGGGGCGTTGTTAATTACCTGTGCAGGCTGCTTGTTTTCGTTTTCCTGGTAATATAAAACAAGACCTTGCAGGCGTTCGTTTTCTTTCAATAAAACCTCGGTATTCCATGATTCATCCGGATGAGTTGGGCTGATAGCGCCGATGCTACCCTGCATTAAAGCTTCCTGAAGCTCGATGCCATTGGCATACCGGTTACTAACATCCTTTTGCAAACATTTTGCAACTACCTTTAATAACCAGGCCGGAACCTGCATTTGCATTTCCTTTTGTTCTTCCGACCAGCTTTCGGGCAAGTTTTTACGACGCAATTCCATCACGTCCGGAACTTCTGCCTCCATGTGGGCCAGCATTACTGCTGTACGAGCGGTTTCTCCATTATCTTTTAACGGGAAAGGCACCTGGCCACCTATCAGTTCATACAGGATAATACCATAGCTATATACATCCGTTTGGAAATACATCAAGCCCTCGTTTTGTTCGGGGGCCATAAATTCAATAGCCCCGGCATGACGGATGCTGGTGCGGCGCTGATCATCAGACATAGCTGAAAGGCCAAAATCAAGCAGCACATAATTGCCGGTGTGTACGTTGAACTTAACGTTATTGCTTTTGATATCGCCGTGCTTTACCGAAACCTTGTGGCAGTGCGATAAAGCATTTGCCAGCTGATCGGCCAGTTTAATGATCTCTTTAATATTAAAGATAGCCTCATGAGGCGGCTTCAGCAGATCTTCCAGATCGGGACCATCAATATATTCCATCTCAATAAACGGGAACGAACCGCTTTCGGTAATACCCGAATTAAGGATCTTAACCACATTGGGGTTAGGTTCTTCGTTTACCTTTTTTAATTTTTCGACCTCATTCTGGAAATTACGAAAATTTTTATCGTCGGTACTTTCGGTATGAATAGGTGTTGGCAGGAGTTTTACCGCGGTAATTATAGGCCCATAACGGCGACCTTTATAAACAGAGCCCTGACCGCCCGTTCGTAAAGCCCCCATGTTTTCCAAACCTTCGGTAATAGTAAATACTTTGCTCATTGAGTTATACTTGGGGAATGAGTATTCGTGACAAATATTAAAAACTTTTTACTCAACATAACGCAGGCATTAGTGTTTGGTATAAAAATATAAAAAAAAGTTCGGCAAATCTGAACCTTGATTTGCCTGATTAAAGGATTACATGATGTAAATATCAACCATTATTTGCTTGATATAAAGATTAGAAATATGATTTAACTATCATGGGCATCCTTAAATCCTAAAAATCATGGTTCCTTATTGAACAATTATCTCATCCACCATTAACCAAGCCTTTGCTCCGGCGATGTACTCGCCCGGCGGAATAATGCCTTTGTTGGTTGCTTTTACCCTGATGTAACGTGCCTGCTGTATTTTGATATTGGCTCGCACCGCGTTGATGCCATTATCCGGGAAATCTGTTTGCCGGTAAACCTCGGTGTAGTTAGTACCATCGGCCGATACCTCAAAGGTTAGCAGTGTAGGTTCCCACATTTTTTGCCAGTGGTATTTTAATATATTGATCCCTAATTTCGATACGTTTTGCATCGATCCCAAATCAACCACGGCTTCCAAGTCATCCCCACTGAAGCCGTACCACTGTCCATCATTATAAAGCTTACTGCCGAAAACACCGTTTACCAAACCAAATGTATTGCCGGGATTATAGCCCCCCTGCGGCTGGTTTTTAAGTGTTACCGTTTTGCCAATGGCCTGATGAATAGTAAACGATTTTTCATAAACGCGCCCAACCTGTTTATCTTTCATAAAAACTGCCGCTTTAATCGATCCGGTTGAAGCAACAATGATAGGGCCGCCGTATTCTTTGGCATTTACCCCAGGGTCAGTACCATCTGTAGTATAAAATATTTTAGCACCGGGTAAAGTTGTTTGCAGATTTAGGGCTACCTGATGATCCGCTGTTTCGGCTACAGAATCGGTGATCTCGTCATAAACTTCAGCGGCGTTTATATTCAGATTGAGTAACGGTTGATGATACCTCAGTCGTTTTAAAAAGCCATCATAGTTTTTACTTTGCTTTGGGCTCCAGGCTACTTCGGCCAAAGCCAGCATTCGGGGAAATAACTGCCGCTCAGCTTGCGCCGGACTGGCCATGTATTCGCTCCAGGCATTGGCTTGTACACCTTTTATATATTTAGCTTCCTCGCCATTGAGCTCGTTGGTTACGGGCTCGTAATTATAAACTTTGCCTAATGGCGTGTAACCGCCGCCGGATAATGGCTCAGCCGGATAAAGCGACTGGTAATAGTCCAAGTACACATATTTTTCGGGCGTCATGATGGCTTCATGATGCTGTTTGGCGGCAGCTATCCCGCCCTCCTCGCCCGTCCAGCTCATTACGGTTGCGCCGGGTGTAAGTCCTCCCTCCAATATCTCGTCCCAGCCAATGATCTGCCTGCCTTTGCTGTTCAGGTATTTCTCCATCCGGCCGATGAAATAGCTTTGCAGTTCTTTTTCATCTTTCAGATGCTCATCTTTAATACGTTTTTGGCATTTGGGACAGGCTTTCCATTTGGTTTTAGGGCATTCATCACCACCGATATGGATGTATTTTGAAGGGAACAAAGGCAACACCTCATCCATTACGTTTTGTAAAAAAGTAAAAGTTTCGTCGTTACCGGCACAATACACATCATCAAAAATGCCCCAGTAAGTGGCTGCTTTATACGGTCCGCCGGTACAGCCCAATTGTGGGTAAGCGGCCAGTGCTGCTAATGCATGGCCCGGCATTTCAATTTCCGGGATCACGGTGATATGTCTTTGGGTAGCATATTTTACAATATCTTTTACCTCGTCCTGCGTGTAATAGCCGCCATAGCGTTTACCATCAAACCTGTGCGGACTATCTTTTTTATGGCCGATGATGGTTTCATCGCGGTAAGCAGATACGCTTTGCAGCAAAGGATATTTCTTTATTTCGATGCGCCAGCCCTGATCATCAGTAAGGTGCCAATGGAAGGTATTGATCTTGTACAATGCCAGCAGGTCTATCCATTTTTTTATGGTCTGAGGATCGAAAAAATGGCGGCTTACGTCAAGGTGCATGCCCCGGTAGGCAAAACGGGGGTAATCGGTAATGGAGTAACCTTTAACCGCTATTTCACTTTTATTGATATCCAACAATTGAACAAGCGATTGCAAGCCATAAAAAACACCAGCCTCGTCATGCCCTGTGATGGTTATTCTATGAGGTTTAACTTCTAAGGTATATCCTTCAGGTTGGCTAACGCGTTTCGGATTGATCTGAAGCCACAAATTTGAAGCAGCCATCTTGTGATTTACAAACGGCGTAGTTTTATGAATATCTCTTACCAAACGTATATAATCCTTAAAAAAGGTAACATTACTTGCACTTATGCCAGGCCCTAAACCAATTTTAAATTCCCGGGAAAATACATAAGTAATATTATCACTTTTTATTTTGACCGGCTGGGGGATAATGCCCTGTGTTCCGGTCTGCGCTTTACCTGGCAAAACAAAGCCAATACACAACAGAATTAAAGCAACAATTTTTATGCGTTTGCGCGAGGGTAAGCTATAACTGATCATCAAAAGTAAATGTAAAACCGAATATACTTTTTTTGATGATGGAAAGGGAAGAATCTCGTTAAAACGTTTTTTGTAGAGACACGTTACATGCGTCTTACAGACAGGTACGGTATAGGAGACGAATGTGATGCGTCTCTACATTAATAAAACGGTATACTTATGATCCTATCGCTTTCCTGTAATTACGAAGCGCCCGGATGATCGACATTACAATTTCATGCTGTCCCTCGTCCGAATTTAGATATTCTTCTTCTTCAGGATTATTGATAAAACCTGTTTCTATGAGTACAGCGGGCATAGCACTATGGGCCAGCACCAATACGCCCTGTTCCTTTACGCCATTGCTCTCGCGCCCATCTACCCCGGTAAATTCGTCGTCAAGCAAATCGCCGAAACGGATGCTTTGCTTACGGTATTTCTGAATATAGGCGTTAAGGATAATGAGATTAGAGGGATCGCTTTCGTCATAGCTCTCGTAATTTTGCTTGTAATCCTTTTCCTGGAAAATAGAAGAGTTTTCACGCACAGCTTCTTCCTGTTCTTTAAGGCGATGGAAACCGTATACCAGCAAAAGCACTCCTTTTTGCTTATGCGCACGGGCAGCGGTACCCTCCGGCGACGAGTTACAGTGGATGGAGATAAACAAATTGCCATGATTTTGATTGGCAATAGCCGACCGCTGGTTTAATGGAATAAAAGTATCGTCGGTACGGGTAAGGATAGATTTTACATCGGTGATGGCTGTATCCAATGCTGCCTTGAGTTTCAGGGCTATCGATAACGTTACATTTTTCTCAAACGAATGCGAGCCGCGTGCACCGGCATCCTTACCGCCATGCCCGGCATCTATAACAACCGTTTTAAACTTAAATGTTGAAACAGCAGCCGGTATAGTATCTTTTTGCTGCGCGAATGAACTTTGAAACAAAAACAACAGGATGGTTATCCCCAGGAAAGCGGTGTATCTCATTTCTTAACCGCCTTTTTACTGCATTTTGGGCAAAGGCCCTGAGCGTACAAAGTAAAGCCATGCGGCTCAAAACCTACCGGAAGATTGATAGCAGGCAGGTTCAGATCATTTAAACAATATACATTTTTGCATTGGGTACAATTAAAATGCAGGTGCTCATCATGATGATCGTGCTCGTTGCAGTTTGATGAGCACAGCGCGTAATTTGCCGTCCCGTCAAGATCAAATACTTTGTGAATAATTCCCTTCTCTTCAAAAGCGTTAAGGATCCGGTAAAGGGTAACCCTGTCGATATCATGCATCAGGCTTTCCAGATCGGGCTGGGAGGTAGCCGTATGCCTTGACGACATCATTGATAAAACCCGCAATCGTGGCGCGGTTTTTTTCAGGTGATGCTTATCAAGCAAATGCTCAAAATGATGGATATCCCGGGTTTGTGTCATGTATTAATCAGGTCTTTATTTTTATAAGGCCGCTAATTTAATAATGGTACGTATAATATGCGCTATTAGTTGCCGGCTTTTATAACGGTATTTTTTATTGGCTTAGTATGATGCTTAGATATCAAAACGTTATGCTTTTCATGATTGCAAGCCGGGCTCAAAAAGCAATTGAATATCAAAAATGCATAAAAGAATTTCCTGTGGCTCTTGTCCATTATTCAACTTTTTTCAGTTTATAAGTTTTATGATCATGGCTGCAGGCTCCTGTATACTTATAGTTTACATAATGCGCGGCAGCTATCAATAAACCTCCAAATGGAACAATCATCGCCTCAGTTTTTCCTGTAGCCAACCCGTGCCCGCTCATAATGATAGCAAAACCCAAAACCAGCATGATTAAGGGCATAGTACGGTGGTGGGTACGCCTGTATGATAAGCCTATGGAATATACACCTATAGCCAATGCAAAAATGATCATCCCCCACTCTACCCAGGCATTGGCCAAAAAACCAAGCCCAACGAGGGGCAAACTGGTAAACAACAAAGGCACAACCGCACAATGAACGGCACAAAGTGTTGACGCGGTTATACCGATATTATCCAGCCGGGGCGAAAGCTTTTGAAAATCCATGACGCAAATATAAATAAGTTAATGCAACAAAATTGCATCTGATTTTATTATACTTGCGACAGCTTCTTAAATTAACAAATACCTGACAATTACTTAATATTAATCAGCAAACCGTATTTTTGCGGCCTTATAATAAAAATACAGTTTGAATTTATCCCGCATTTATCATATAAAACAACTTTGGCAAAGCGCTTACAATACCAAGGCCAGCAGGCTTAAATTATTGAGCGCCACTATTGTCATAGTTACTATCATCAACCTGCTACCCTCATTTTTTAAGTACATTGAACGCCGCACAGATGGCGTTGTATTGCACGATTGGGTATTGGCCCATTTGCCATCTTACGATCTTTCGGTACCGATTTTTATACTCATCTGGAGTATGGGCCTGCTCATGATGTGGCGAGGATTATATAACCCAAGGGTATGCATCAGCTACATCTGGACGCTGAACCTTGTTTGCATAGCACGTTTTGTTACCATCAGTTTGGTAAAGCTTAATCCACCGGTTGGGCTCGTCCCTCTTATTGATCCGAGTACCAGCGTTTTTTACGGACATACGTTTATCACTAAAGACCTGTTTTTTTCGGGCCATACAGCAACCATGGTACTGGTATACCTGCACCTGCAAAAACCTGTTGATAAACTAATCGCCCTAATTTGCGCTATAGTATTAGTAGTGTTGTTACTCATACAGCACATTCATTATACTATTGACGTTGTTGCCGCACCATTTTTTGTATATGGTTGCTGGAGATTGGTTAAGTGGCTTGGACTGGATTAAATTACTCGATAACCCGTCATCCTGAACTTGTTTCAGGATCCCACAAGCCAGGTTTACTCCTTGCAAATCGGCTTAGCGAGTGAGGTGCCGAAATAAATTCGGCATGACGAAATTTTGAATTTCACTCCCATCCATTTACCAGATGCATACTGTCCTTTAAATCACCGTATAGTTTTTTGAATACCGGGAACATTTTGCTGTAAAGCGTGTGGTTATCAATATTAGGTTCAATAAATTCCTGCTGCTCCACCCGGGTGAGCGTTGCATAACTTTCAGGATATAATACGCGTGCTGCGAGGTAAATTGCGCCCAATGCCGATGAATCTTCAGACTGGAGTACAGCCAGCTTTTTACCTGTGATATCAGCCAAAATCCGCGTCCACACCGCCGAACTGGTAAAACCGCCGCTGATATTTACCTGAGTAATTTCACCCGAGGCATCTTCCAGTGTTTTAAGTACATCGTTCAGCGCAAAACAGATGCCCTCCAATCCTGCGCGTAAAAAGTGCGAACGGGTGTGTGCCGGTTTGATATTAAAGAAAGTACCGCTGGTTTTGGTGTCCCAAAGCGGGGCACGTTCGCCGTACAGGTAAGGTAAAAATATCAGTCCGTTACTACCTGCCGGTACGGATGCGATCTCAGCAAACAAAGCATCGTAATCGGTAGCAGTAAGGTTTTCCTTCTGCAAAAAGTTTTTCAGCAACCAATTTACCGCTATCCCGCCGTTATTTACGGCACCGCCACAAACATAAGTTTGTTCGTCCAGCAGATAGTTAAAAATCATGGCTTCGTAATTGTAAACCGGCTTTGGGTTGGTAACCCGTACCGCGCCACTGGTGCCAATGGTAAGCGCGGCCACACCGGGGCTATTTGTATGGCTGCCCAGGTTAGCACATGCACCATCGCTCGCGCCGATCACGAATGGCGTATCAGCATTGATACCGGTCAATGAAACAACTTCGGGCTTAACATCCTTACGATAATAAGTAGTATTAACCGGGATAGATAACTTTGCGGTTGTAATGCCCGTTACCCTCATAGCCTCCTCGTTCCACTCTTTTTTTACAATATCAAACAAACCTGTTGCTGAAGCTATGGAGTAATCCACCTCAAAAACACCAAAAAGCCTGAACCAGATAAACTCTTTTATCGAAATAAATTTGTGCGCCGCTTCAAAAACATCGACCCGGTTAGCACGCAGCCACAGCAACTTATTTAAAGGCGACATAGCATGAATAGCTGTACCACAGTTATGATATAATGATGCGCCTTGCTCAGTTTTCCTCAAAGCCTGCGCTATGTTCTCGCTCCGGGCATCGGCCCAGGTTATCATAGGTAGTAGTGCTTCGCCATGCTCATTAACAGGAATAATACTGTGCATGGCGCTGCTCAAACTTACAGCCCGTGGAGCCGCTCCTAATTTGGCGGTAATACCAGCAAGGCATTTTACAAAAGCATCCCAGATCAACAGTGGATCCTGCTCGCTGTAACTAGGTTCAGGACTGTTTATAGGATAATGATTGGATACCGTACCCAATGGTTCGCCCATTAAACTAATAGCTACGGCCTTAGTACTGCCCGTGCCAATATCAATCCCTAAAATATATGCTTGCATGGTGATGTATTTTACGCCAAAATAATAAACAGAACCGGGATTGTCTGAATCAGAATTGTCTGAATTATGTCTGAACTCGAATTAAACGAATTTATAGAATCACCAGAAATTAAAAAATTCGATAAATTCATTTCATTCGTTAATTCCGGTTCAGACAATCCCGGTTCAGACAAAATCAACGGTCAAAACCGACAGCAGGGGACAGTTCGGGTATATTTATTATCTACATTAGCCTTACCAATATAAACCAATTAGAGAATATGCAAGTAATTTTAGGGGTCATCTTTCATTTTATCGGTGGCTTTGCTTCGGGGAGCTTTTACATCCCCTACAAAAAAATAAAAGGCTGGGCCTGGGAAAGCTACTGGATAGTAGGTGGCATTTTTTCATGGCTTATTGTACCACCGCTGGCGGCATGGCTAACTATACCGGGTTTCGCGGATATTATAAGCCATACCGATACGGCAACCCTCGGTTGGACATACCTTATGGGATTGTTATGGGGTGTTGGTGGCTTAACATACGGACTTGGCGTACGCTATTTAGGAGTGTCATTAGGGAGCACCATTATCCTGGGTTTATGCTCAGTTTTTGGGTCGATAATCCCATCGGTGTATTACGATTTTTTCCCGAAAGAAGGGAAAGACACTTTTACCCTAATGCTGCATACCCAATGGGGGCAGATGGTTTTACTGGGCATTTTACTTTGCGTAGTGGGAATCATTATATGTGGTAAAGCCGGCACAATGAAAGAGAAAGAACTATCAGCCGATAAAACTATAGCGCAGGAAAACAAAGATTACCGATTTGGTTTGGGTATTGTGGTAGCAATAATATCAGGTATACTTAGCGCCTGTTTCAATTTTGGTATCGAAGCCGGTAAAACCATGGCCGATACAGCTAACCATGCGTGGCAGGCTGGGCATCCGGGGCAAGGTAATTTTCTCTATGCCAATAATGTGACCTATATTATTATTCTTTGGGGCGGCCTTACCACTAACTTTATATGGTGCATGGTGCTAAACACCCGCAACAAAACGTTTGATAATTATACCGATAAAAAAACACCATTGCTTAAAAACTATCTGTTTGCGGCATTAGCCGGTACTACCTGGTTTTTACAATTCTTTTTTTACGGCATGGGCGAAAGCAAAATGGGTAACGGCGCAAGCTCGTGGATCTTGCACATGGCATTCATTATCCTGATAGCCAATACCTGGGGGCTTGTTCTTAAAGAATGGAAAGGTGTAAGTAAAAAAGCCTTCGCAACTGTAATAGCGGGTATAGCAGTCATTGTACTATCGGTGCTGGTTGTAGGCTACGGAAATTCAATTAAATAACAATCAAAATAAATCAATAATTCATTAACTCAACAATTCAGTAATTAAACATATGTCTGTCAAAACAACACAATTTAAGCATGTAAGCTACCTTTGGGATGATGCTACAGCCGCCGAACTGGAAGGCGATGAAGTTGCCCTGCTTATATACCGTTCAAACCTTTTGGGTGCCGATTTGCGCCTTACCAACTATGGTGGTGGGAATACCTCATGCAAACTGATGAGCAAAGACCCGCTTACCGGTAATGAGGTTGAAGTGATGTGGATTAAAGGATCGGGCGGTGATATTGGTACGCTGAAAAAAAGCGGTCTCGCGGCCCTTTATGTTGATCGTTTACGCAGCCTGAAAAATATCTATCGCGGGGTTGAATTTGAAGATGAGATGGTTGAACTGTTCAATCACTGCATTTACGATCTCAACTCAAAAGCGCCATCAATTGATACGCCGTTACACGGCTTCCTGCCATTTAAACATATCGATCACCTGCACCCGGATGCAGCCATTGCAATCGCGGCAGCAAAAGATGGTAAAAAGATAACTCAAGAGCTTTTTAACGGTACAATCGGTTGGGTTGAATGGAAAAAACCCGGCTTTGAACTTGGCCTGCAATTAAAACAATGTTTGGATGAAAATCCGGGTATCCGTGGCATTATGCTGGGCTCGCACGGTTTATTTACCTGGGGCGATACCGCTTACGAAAGCTACATGAATACCCTTGAGGTTATTGAGCGTTGTGCAGAATATCTTGAAGAAAACTACGGCAAAAAAGCCCCTGTTTTTGGCGGACAAAAAGTTGAAAGCCTTGACGAATCTGCCCGTAAAAAACAAGCTGCGGCCCTTGCACCAGTATTACGCGGCTTTTGCTCAAGCTACAGGCACATGGTAGGTCACTTTACGGATGATGCCCGCGTATTGGAGTTTATCAATTCAAATGATCTTGATCGCTTAGCACCGCTGGGTACCAGTTGTCCGGATCACTTCCTGCGTACCAAGATCAGTCCGCTGGTACTTGACCTTGCACCGGGTGAAGACCTGAGCGATGTTACTGCTTTAAAAGCACGTTTAGCCCCGGCATTTGAGGCCTACCGCCAAATGTATACCGATTATTACAATACCTGCAAACATGATAACAGCCCAGCTATCAGGGATACCAACCCGGTAATTATCCTGTATCCGGGTGTAGGTTTGTTCTCTTTCTCGAAAGACAAACAAACAGCCCGTGTTGCCGCCGAGTTTTATACTAACGCCATCAACGTAATGAAAGGTGCTGAGGCAATTTCTGAATACACCTCTCTCCCACGCCAGGAAGCTTTTGATATCGAATATTGGTTATTGGAAGAAGCCAAATTACAGCGTATGCCTAAGCCCAAAGCCCTATCGGGTAAAATCGCCCTGATTACCGGCAGCGCAGGCGGCATTGGTAAAGCTATCGCCAAAAAATTTGTCGACGAGGGCGCGGTTGTTATTTTAAATGACATGAACGCCGAGCGTTTGGATGGTGCGGGCGAAGAGTTCAAAAAACAATATGGCAAAGATTCATACACTACTGCCATACTTGATGTTACCAAAGCCGATCAGATCAACGAAGCCCTTGAAATTGCTGCTTTAGCTTTTGGCGGGGTTGATATTGTGGTAAACAATGCCGGTTTATCTATCTCTAAATCAATTGCCGATCATACCGAAAAAGATTGGGACCTGTTGTATGATGTATTAGTGAAAGGTCAGTTCTTCATTACCCAGGCTGCTGTAGCTGTGATGAAAAAACAAGACATTGGCGGTGATATCATTAACATTGTAAGTAAAAACGCTTTGGTCAGCGGACCGAACAATGCTGGCTATGGTTCGGCAAAATCAGCCCAGTTACATCTGAGCAGGTTGAACGCTGCTGAGCTTGGTACCGATAAGATCCGTGTGAACGTGGTTAACCCGGATGCCGTAATCAGCGACAGCAATATTTGGGCCGGCGGATGGGCCGAAGGTCGTGCTAAAGCTTATGGCGTTACTGTTGAAGAGCTACCTGCTTACTACGCTAAACGTACTTTATTAAACGAGGTAATTTTACCCGCCGATATTGCTAACGCTTGTTTCGCCTTTACCGGCGGCTTGCTCAACAAATCAACCGGCAACGTGTTGAATGTTGATGGTGGCGTGGCCATGGCCTTTGTAAGATAGATCATGGTTAATAGATCATGGTTCATGGTCTTAGCTTAAAGACTTACGAAGTTTTAAAAACTTCGTAAGTCTGGTTAATCGTTTAGCTTTAAAGAAAATAAAACCATGTCATTGCGAGCGATAGCGTGGCAATCGCACGGAAGCGTGGCCACCATGCGTAGCCACTCTGTATAGCATGCGATTGCTTCGTTCCTCGCAATGACATATTTATAAATTTAGCAAGTTCAAGCATGGACGCTCAAACCTGCTCATATAACTAATAACCAATACCAATTATGCAGTTAGAAAAATATAAAATTGATGAAGCCAATCATCAACAGTTGAAAGATCATCAGCGCAAGTTTGATTTTGTTGCCGGTGATGTGAAAAACCTGGATACTATCCTGCAAAAACTGATCGATTTTAATATCGCTATACCAAGCTGGGCTTTAGGTACGGGTGGCACACGTTTCGGCAGGTTTTCGGGTGGTGGTGAGCCCCGCAGCCTGGAAGAAAAGATAGAAGACGTAGGTTTAATCCATGCACTTAACCGCAGCAGTAACTCCATATCATTGCATATTCCATGGGATATCCCATCTAACGCTTCGGCTATCAAAGCGCATGCAGCTCAATTGGGTTTGCATTTTGACGCGGTTAACTCCAATACATTTCAGGATCAACCGGATCAGGAATTTAGCTACAAATTTGGCTCGCTTCACCATGTGGACAAAGCGGTACGCAAACAGGCTGTAGCCCACAATATCGAGGTAATTAAATACGGCGTTGAGCTTGACTCCAAAGCATTATCGGTTTGGCTGTCGGACGGATCCAATTTCCCCGGTCAGCTGAATATGCGTGGCGCTTTTGAACGTACTTTGGAAAGCTTACAGGAAATTTATGATGCCCTGCCCGATGACTGGAAAGTTTGGGTTGAGTACAAACCTTACGAGCCAAACTTCTACTCAACCACTATAGGTGATTGGGGGCAATCATACTTATTGTCGTCTAAATTGGGCCAAAAAGCACAAACCCTGGTTGACTTGGGGCACCACTTACAGGGCGCGAATATTGAGCAGATAGTTTCATTGCTGTTGATGGAAGGAAAGCTTGCAGGTTTCCACTTTAACGATTCAAAATATGGCGATGATGACCTTACCGTTGGCAGCATCAACCCATACCAGTTGTTCCTGATCTTTAACGAACTGGTTGAAGGCATGGACGCCCGAGGCATGACACACGCTACCTCTATAGGCTGGATGATCGATGCATCACACAACATTAAAGATCCGATTGAAGATCTGCTGCAATCTGTTGAGGCTATTAAGATAGCTTATGCACAAGCCCTTTTAGTTGATACTCCTGCCTTGGTACAGGCACAACAAGATAATGATGTAGTGCTGGCCCAGGAAATATTACAACAGGCTTATCGCACCGATGTTCGTTCGCTATTGGCCGAGGCCCGTTTAAGGGCAGGCGGCGCGTTAAACCCGCTGGCTGTTTACAGACAGCAAACCATCAGGCAGCAACTGATTAACGAAAGAGGAGCTAAAGCAGTATCAACCGGATTGTAAGCCTATGGAGCCAATACCCGTTATTGCCGTTTTTGATGTGGGTAAAACCAACAAGAAGCTGTTCCTGTTCGATCAGAACTACAAGATAGTTTTTGAACGTACGGCCCGCTTCCTGGAAACCCACGACGAGGATGGCGACGCATGTGAAAACCTCGACAGCCTCAGGCTATCGGTGTTTGACTCATTGCGCGAAATTTTTAAGCATAAGGAATTTGATCTTAAAGCGGTTAACTTTTCAACATATGGAGCCAGCTTTGTTTATGTTGATGAGTATGGGAAGCCGCTAACACCACTGTATAATTACCTAAAGCTATATCCGCCGGAACTGGGCAAGCAGTTTTATGAAAACTATGGCGATGAAGCCAGGTTTGCGCTCGAAACTGCTTCGCCCGTTCTGGGCAACCTTAATTCGGGGTTACAGTTATACAGGCTTAAATATGAGCAACCCGAAGTATTTAAACGGGTGAAGTATGCCCTCCATTTGCCGCAATACATGAGCTATCTCATCAGCGGGCAAATGGTAAGCGATTTAACCAGCATCGGCTGCCACACTGCGCTCTGGGATTTTAGTAAAAACACCTATCACAACTGGTTAAGCGATGAAGAAATCCTGCCTAAAATGGCACCCCTTCACCCTGCCGATAGTGTCTTGTCTGCCGAATTTCCGGGCAGTACTTATAAGGTTGGCATCGGGTTGCATGATAGTTCGGCTGCGTTGATCCCCTACCTCGTGAGTTTTAATATGCCTTTTGTGCTGATCTCTACCGGCACATGGTCTATCAGCTTAAATCCATTCAACCAAACGCCGCTTACCCCCGATGAGTTGAAACATGATTGCCTCAACTACCTGCAATACAAAGGCAGTCCGGTAAAGGCATCGCGCTTGTTTACCGGCTACGAGTATGAGCAACAGGTAAAACGGATAGCCGCTCATTTTAACCAGGACGAGATCAGGTACCGTACCATAAATTATGATCCGGCTATTGCAGTACGGCTAAATAATCAGCCAACATTACAGGCCGACGAAAATGAGGGATTACAGAAATCGGTATTTGAGCTGCGTGATTTAAACAGCTTTGCCGATGATCTTGAAGCCTATCATCAACTCATGATTGATATTGTTGCCCAGCAAACCATATCAACCAATTATGTTTTAAATGGCTGTAAGATAAAACGCATTTTTGTTGATGGCGGTTTTAGCAAAAACAGTGTATTTATGCACTTACTGGCGCTGGCATTCCCTCATTTGGAAGTTTATGCCGCGTCAATGGCGCAGGCAACGGCTGTTGGTACCGCCCTTGCTATTCATCATGCATGGAACACGAAAACACTGCCGCATGACCTGATCGAATTGAAATACTACTCGGGAGTGCAGAGCGAAGTATATTAAACTTAAAAATCCGGTTATCAGCCGGATTTTTTTATTTTAGGGCAACCAATCAAAGGCCCCCCTCATGAAAAAATTAGCGCTGTTTCTGTTATTGCTCAACTTTGTATTTGTTGCCAACGCGCAACAAACTAAACGCAAAAAAGCGATTATTGTACTTACTTATGATGATGGCATCAATTCGCAGTTAAACATCGCTATTCCCCAGTTAGATTCGGCACATCTCACTGCCACATTCTTTTTAATGGGCAACATGACCGAAGCTACTTTACCCCGCTGGCGCGAGGTTGGTAAAAAAGGTTACGAGTTGGCTAATCACACTTTATATCATCCTTGTCTGCTTACCAACGTAAAGGCCAACCCCGCAAATAACTCGGCCATTTATACACCATACATGATGCTTCGCGAAATAAACGAGATGAATACCCTGCTTTTTGCCCTTGATGGCAAAACAAGTGGGCGTACTTACGCTTATCCATGCACCGAAGTTGAGGTTGGCGGTATAAACTATGTTGACACATTACGCAAAGCCGGGCTGGCAAAATATGCCCGTATTGGCGGTGGCCCAGATGCCGTGATCACCGACTTTAAAAACCTCGATCCGTTAAAAGTACCTTCATGGGGTGTAACGGGTAACCCGGTGACAGGAGATGCTCTGATAGATTTTGTTAAAAAAGTACAGCAAAGCGGGGGCCTGGGCATTTTCATGTTTCACGGCGTAGGCGGCGACTACCTGATCACCCCTGCTGATGCCCACAGAAAGTTATTGACCTACCTCGCAGCCCACCGAAACGAGATTGAAGTAACAACGTTTATGAAAGCGATGGATGAGGTAATGGCCACTAAATAATCAGGCTATCAAATTAACAATATCAGCTATCACCGCCTCATCTTTGATAATTCGCTCATGGCCACGTCCATCGTAGGCTTTAGTCTGGATAGATGGATATACGGCAAGGAAATCTTTCAAAAACTTGTACGGTGCAGTTTTATCATCCTCATCATAGGCAAGCCAGTGCCGTTTAATAGCACCTGAAGGGTATAATCTATCCATTGTAAAACCTGATGCCTCCATAGCAAAAAGGTGTTCAAAATCGGCAAAAAACTTATCCTGAATCGCCGGCGCAACATCGGCTGCATTGAGGCTTGCAACAAAGTTTTCTTTAAGGTTTATAAGCGGCGCGATGCTGATGAGCAGAGCGGGCTTGATAGCGGTTTCCTTTACAGCGATGGCATTGGCCATGGCACCTAACGAATGACCGATAATTATATCCGGCGCACCAAAAGTATTGATCACAGCTTCCGCTGCTTTGGCGAAGAGTAACAGATTTGACAGTTCCCCTTCCGAACTGCCATTACCCGGCGCGTCGAAAGCGATGACCTGTGTATCTGTAATATTTTTTAAAGCGGTAATAAGCTCGGCAAAATCGGCAGCTTTTGAACCCCAACCATGTGTGATCATAATCTTTCGGCTGCTTTCGCCCCAGACAAAACCATTGAACTTTAACACTGATTTTGCAAAATGAGGATCATCAACTTCAAGCGTAAAAGGTTTAGCTTCGTCAAGCAAATGTTGCTGCTGCAGGCGTACCGGCATTTTAGGCGAGTAACAGATAAGCTGCCACAACAGGTTTGCCATATCTGGCGCTTCGGCTCCGTTAAGGGATTTTACCTGATTAAATACCGTCTTAAACTTTTTCATAAATAGATACAGGATTTTGTCTGCAAAGTAAACAATTACCCTTCAAAATATACCGAAAGGTATTTTGTTTACATTTTCCCGACGAAATCCTGTAAATGAGTTGATGAACTACTTCCCTCGCCCCAGCCAAAGCAGCGAATTGATGATCAGCTTATCTACATCATCATTGGCAAAGGTTTGCGATAGTTCTTTATTGGTACCACCATCATAGTCCATAGCATTATGACCAATATTAAAGTAAACCATTTTGTATTTTTTGTTTGTCCAGGCTACAGGGTAATAGCCGCTATGCCAGATCTCGTATTGCTTTGGGCCTGTGCCTAAAGGAAAACTTGTTGAATCAACCGATAACAAGATGTCTATATCCGGGTTCTTGCGCAGATCGTGTTCCCAGCGGTACCATTCATTAGGATTTGTTTTAAATGTCTTAGGCAAACCTTTGGTAACAGGATGTTTAGGATCTTCAACCCTTAATATGGCCGGGGTTGGGTGCCAGGTATTGCTTACATATTGCCCGGAGCCTAAAAATTCGTTGTGATACCAGTCCCAATTTTGCGGAAAATCCGAAGGCGTAAGCGCAAAGGCCGAGAAGTGAAAACCCATCCAGGCGCCACCCTTTTTCATATATTGCTCAAAAGCCGCACGTTGCTCAGGATTATCGGCACGGGTATCTAAAAATATCACCACCTGGTATTTGGCCAGAAATTCGGGGTTCATATTAGCCCAGTTATTGGTGCTATCGTAAGTGAAATTATACTTCTTCGCCATTTCAGGGAACCAGCGGTTAGCCTCATGCATAAAGCTGATATGCGCCAGATCATTCCGGCCGGTATAAAAGGCTATTACTTTAAATTTCTTCTTGCTTTGGGCATTAACATTTACCGCAGTAAAAACAGCCATAACGATGAGAGCTGCAAACAGCATCATCCTGTTAATCATAGTCCGGTTGATCATAATAATCGTGTGTTTATAATTGTGATTATAAAACTAAGGGATTTGATTTTATGATGTTAAGAAAACGATATAGTGAGAGGTGATGTAGGGGGAATAATGATGTTGGTGTTCTTACGCTCGTTTACAACGAGTGCTTAATATGGTTTTGCGATTGTATCCCAACTAAGGGATTAACGAGAACAGTTGCGGATGTGCGGACTATTAATCAATGCTTCTTGAGATGCTAACCTTCTTCATAAATTTCCAATTTCATTACAAAAGCTACAAAGTTTGTTGCAATTAGAAATAAGTCATTACCAAGCGGACTTTCGTGATGGAAATAATAAACATATTCGTAGTCAGCCTCTCGAAGGCTCATACATATGATATCTCCTAATTCGCCATCGCAGATTGGTAATAGGCCAACGGGCAATTGTTCTTCAAAAGTTGAAAGAACTTCAGTTATTGACGATCCATCATTTCCGGTAATACAATAAAAATCGCCAACGCTTATTTTATTTCCCTTTAGCATAACGGGATTTACGTCAATACATTTTGCACAAACAAGTTCTAAAAAGGAAAAAGCACCTATATTTATATAAAAGTCTTTGTAAGATTGAGGCAAATGTGAATTAAATATTGCTTCTATATTTAGAAAGGCGTTCTGTATCTGTTGCTCATCATCGGCACAAAAGAGATTCTTTTCAACTCCTCCAATTAACTTAAGTTTTTCAATCATATTATTTTCAATATAGACTGTTGTTAATTCCTCTTCTTGCGCTCGTTTGCAACAAGCGCTTAATATGGTTTGGCCATTGCATCGCTCGTTGCGTTACAAACGTAAACCCAGTTACGCACTCGTTACAAAACGAGCGCGAGTTTTTTTTGCCTTTTCCCCTTGCCCGTGTCCCCACGGGCAACACGTACCTTATAACACCATCTGCTCAAACAACCTGTTCAAGGTAGCCTCGGCATCGGTAGTCATGCCAGGGTGCACTTTTGATGCCTGTACCACTGTGCTACGTGTTGCCGTAAGCCAGCGAAAGCGCGATGGCTGATCCAACTGCGCTATAGGGCCTGCATCCTTCTCGCCATTACAAATCCGTTCGAGGGAATTGATATTTTCCTTGAGGCAATCCAGGTCCAGGTCACCACAAAAAGCAGCCAGCCGTTCATCGTCAGGTTTGAATAGTACTTTTAAAAACTTTTGTTTTGGACAAAACAATATCACCCCGATATTGATAAACTCTTCGCGCTCCACCCTCGGTACAACGCGGATAACTGCGTACTCAAATACCTGCATATAGGGCTTGTTTTGCGGCGTTAACAAATACTTCTGAAGCGGCCAGCCGGGTTATTAAAAACTCGGCGTAGATATTCCGTACTTCGTCAGGCGTTTCTTCAAAATCCCTATAGGTGATCCATTCGTCAGGAATCAGCGCTACTATATCACGGATCTTTTCGGGCGTTAATATCGCTTTAAATTCGGCGTCAACAGTATCTAACTGATTAGCACGGGCCAATAGCACATGATCTTTCACCTGCAAAAACGGACGGATAGCCATTTCCTGCCAGTTGTTCCAGGAGTGATGGAAATACAGTGCGGCACCGTTATCAATCATCCATAGCTCTTTATGCCATATCAGCATATTGGTATTGCGCGCGGTACGGTCAACATTGGTAAGCAAGCAATCAAACCAAACTATTTGCGACGCCAGTTTAGATTCAACCACGGTAACAGCAGGATCAAATGTAATTGCGCCTGACAGATAATGCAGCGCGAGGTTAAGCCCTACACTAAATTTCAGCAGGTCCTGGATCTCTTCATCAGCCTCCGAACGACCGAAAGCTTCATCCAGGTTGGCGAAAACTAATTCAGGCACTTTAAAACCTAACAGTCGTGCTATTTCGCCGCCAATTAATTCGGCAATGAGGGCTTTTACGCCCTGCCCCGCTCCGCGGAACTTTAGTACATATAAAAATTCGTCATCAGCTTCGGCAATGGCCGGCAATGACCCGCCCTCGCGCAACGGCGTTACGTAACGGATCACGTTAATGGTGCGGAGCTGTGGTGGTGTGTAATTCATAGTTTTTAGTTAAGCAAAAGCCAGCGTTAGGGATTGCAGCGGATACCGGCCCGAGCGTAATGCCTGCAGGCGTATGAGCGGAAAGCCCGGCCTACGCCCTAATTATTCTTTAATTGAGCTTAGGTTTCAACCAACAATCATTCGCCGCTCAATTGCCGCGGTGGCTGTTACTTTTGTCTTGATACAAAAGTAACCAAAAACCGAGTGAAACGAGCTCATGAGTACCTATTAAAACAGAATACTTAACGAATAAATCAAGTCAGCAGAGAGGTTTCTTTGCCGCACAAGTCCGCCCACTGCCCACCGCTGGCCTTTGCCCGGCAAAGCGGATAAAACCACGGGCTGCAAACAGTTGCTCCACTTCGTTCGCTCGTGCCCAACCCTTCTGCAAATATTTGCTATGCCCCTGCCACTACACTACCCACCACTGTTTTACCCGCTTTCATCCGAAACTTATCTGCTGACGGAGAAACAATATCTCATTACAATAATAAGATTCTAAAACAACTATCCTGTCAATCCTTAAATCCCCAAAATCATGGTTCAGAAAAAAAATCAGCGAAATCAAAAAATTCAGTGATACCTGCTGACATAGGGCTGTCATTAGCCTGCCGTTACTTTACATCAGAAAACAAAAACACAACACTTATGGACACTTTAAAATCATTATTGCAGGAGATGGAACAGGAAGCTCAAACCACCGAAAAAATGCTGAGCCGCATCCCCGACGATAAATACCAATGGAAACCGCACCCAAAAAGCATGACCATTGAACAACTATCTACCCACATTGCTGAATTACCTACCTGGGTAAGCCTGACCCTACATACCGATGGACTTGACTTTGCTACCGTACCCTATGAACCAAAAAAAGTAAGCGGCACAGCCGAATTAATGAAACTATTCGAAGATTCATTGGCCGATGGCTACTCAAACCTGCAAAAGGCCGATGTCAGCACTTTTGATAAGATTTGGACATTGCGCAACGGAGAACAAATTCTGAATCAACGTTCGAAAGCCGACGTAATCAGAATGACGTATTGCCAGATAGTGCACCACAGGGCACAGTTGGGCGTTTATTTGCGTTTGCTGGATATTCCTATTCCGGGAAGTTATGGCCCGAGCGCGGATGAGCAGGGCTTTTAAAAAGACGAGGAAAAATAAGATCAGTTAATAGTTAATAAAAAAGCAAAGCGGGCAAAAGCAAGCTTTGCTTTTTTATTTCTTTTTGCACTCAACTACGGTGCTTTGAGAGCTTGCCTGTATTAATTTCTTCCAGGAAGCCATTTTCGTTAATAGCATATCGGGCCTCTGAGGTATCGGTATCTATTTTGTAATTAACGGTCTTTACTTTTTTGTTCCTGATCCTTTTGCCAAAAATGAACATCGGCAAAATGAAAACCGCAAGCAGGACTACAACTTGTAACAGGGTTGTGTACATAACGTCTAACATAAAAATTTAAGTCTGATTGGTACCTATATAACGTTATTGGGGGCCAAATGGTTCACCTTTTTAGTGATATTTTGTATCAATCATTTGTATGTATAGCTAAATGTGTGCCATACTTATATCTGACGTTGTATGTTACCTTAATATTACACTTAAGTTGATATTTAATTGATTTATAACGAAATGAACTAATCGCTGCACTATCATATTGATAATAGCGCCTATCGTTTTGAAATAAATAATATACAGTACAGTTTCGTGATTTTAGTACAGTAGCGAAGTATCGTGAAAGTACGAAATTTGATGGTTTGAGAAGCGTCCGTGAGGACACGGACGCGGGGTGGATCAAGCAATTTTATTTCTCCGATCCGTGTCCCCACAGATCGACTGTTCTTTATAACCCGTAAAACGCTATCGCGTTTCCGCCAAAAAACAACTCCCGTTCAGTAGCAGACAGGCTTTCTGCATAAAGGTTCATCACCTCCATAGTTTTTTCATAGCCGCCAGCCAGTAAACATACCGGCCAATCAGATCCAAACATTACCCTGTTGATACCGAAAGCATTGAAAACTATATTGATATATGGAATAAAATCAGCAGCCGGAGTATTGTGCCAATCGGCTTCGGTAAGCAGGGCGGATACTTTGCAAAACACATTTGGATAGCTTGCCAGCTTTTCGATATCCTGTTTCCAGCCGTCAATTTTACCGGCTTTGATGTACGGTTTGGCCATGTGGTCGAGCACAAATTTTTGATCCGGAAATTCGGCTACCAACTGTGCGGCATAAGGCAAGTGGTTGGGGAAGATCAGGATATCATAAGTGTACTCGTATTTGCTCAAAGCAGCAATCCCTTTTTTAAATGCAGGGGCAAGCATGTATTGCTCATCGGGTTCCGACTGTAAGATGTGCCTGAAACCTTTAAGCTTTTCATACTTTTTAAAATGATGCAACCTTTCATCCAGGTCATCAGCCTTCAAATCAACCCAGCCTACTACCCCTTTGATAAAAGGATTGACAGAAGCCAGGTCAAGCAAAAATTCGGTTTCTTTTTCCGACTGATCGGCCTGAACTGCTACACAGCCATCCATGCCGTGTTTTTGCAATACAGGTAAAAGGTCTTCCGGATAAAAATCCCGACCTATTACCTGCATATCTTCAGTAATCCAGCTATCCCTTACCGGGTTGTATTGCCAGAAATGCTGATGTGCATCAATTTTTAGCATACGCTATTACATTTTGTTTTGATTGGCCAAGGCCTTCAATACCTAATTCAACCACGTCGCCCGCTTTTAAATAAATTGGCGGCTTCATACCTAAACCAACACCTGCAGGTGTACCAGTAGAGATAATGTCGCCTGGTAACAAGGTCATGAACTGGCTGGTATATGAGATCAGGTGCGGCAGGTTAAATATAAAGTTTGATGTAGTACCGTCCTGCATGGTTTCGCCGTTTACAGTTAACCAAAGACGCAGGTTATGCGGGTCGGCAATTTCATCAGGCGTAGCCAAAAACGGACCAAGCGGCGCAAAAGTGTCGCAACCTTTACCTTTATCCCAGGTACCATTACGCTCTAACTGAAACTCACGCTCGCTCACGTCGTTATGCAATACGTATCCGGCAACATAGTCCATAGCTTCAGCTTCTTCAACATATGAGGCTTTTTTACCGATAACCACAGCCAATTCCACTTCCCAATCGGTTTTAACCGAATTTTTAGGGATCATAATATCATCAAACGGACCAACAATAGCAGTAGTTGATTTCATGAAGATAACTGGCTCCGGTGGCAGCGGTGCATTGGTTTCTTTTGCATGATCGGCATAGTTCAAACCAATACAAACCAGTTTTGAGGGGCGGGCGATAGGGCTTCCTAAGCGTACATCTTCGGCAACTTCAGGCAACAGGTTATCTTTTACAAAATCAGCAAGGCGGCTAAGTCCATCAGTTTCAAAAAACTGCTCGGTGTAATCTTCGCCAAAGGCAGATACATCATATCTTTTATCGTTTTGTATAATTCCCGGTTTCTCTTTACCTGGCTCGCCAAATCGTATAAGTTTCATATTATCGTTGTATTAGTTAGTTGTCAGTTTAATAATAGTATCGTTAGGGTCGGTTGCAACACCGTTAAGATATACAAACACGCCCTCGGTTTGTTGTTTAAATTTTACCGCGCTGCCATCGGCCAGTAAGGCGGCTTTAGTTACCTTACCTTTTAATTGCGGAATGAAAACATACGGTTGCTGTGGTGGCGTCATCACATGCACATAAAGGTTTTTATCTTTTTGCGTGATAACTCCCCAGGGCTGTGCGGGGATACCGCTACCCCGGGTGCCGTAAATAGCTTCGCCATTTTTTTGTACCCATGCGCCTACAATAGCCAGCGTATCGGTAAACTCAGGCTGAATTTTGCCATTAGGCATAGGGCCAATGTTTAATAAAAAGTTGGCGTTTAAACCTGCCGCGTTCACCAGGTAATGGATAATACGTTTGGATGATTTAAAGCTCCTGTCAGTAATGTTAAAGCCCCAGCTATTGTTGATAGTTTCGCAGGTTTCTAAAGGGAGTGCGCCGATCTTTGATTTGCCGCTGAAGCCAGTGGTGTTGGCTCCGGGCAGGTCTTTTTCAAACATCTGAAAATCTTCGCCTTCCTTTGGTTCAAGGTGGTGATTATTGCCTACCAGTATCGCCGGGTTCAGCTTATGGATTAAGCCATAGATCTCGTCATAATGCCAGTTAACATCACGCTCCCAATGGCCATCAAACCATATGCCTTTAACACCCGGATATTTGGTAATCAATTCGGTAAGCTGGGCTTTCATGAAATTGATGTAGCTGTCCCAATCGCCGTTTACAGGTTTACCATCGGCAATCGGGCTACCATAAGCGTAATCTTTACGTCCCCAATCCAGCAATGAATAATAAAAATGCAGCTCGATCCCCTCCTTAACACATTCCTGCGCCAGTTCCATCAATGGGTCTTTATGGTAAGGCGTAGCATCAACAATATTATATGGCGATGCCTTGGTACCGAACATGCTGAAGCCATCATGATGGCGCGAAGTAATGGTGATATACTTCATGCCTGCTTTTTTTGCAAACATCACCCATTCATGGGCGTTAAAAGCCTGCGGATAAAAAAAATCGGCCAGGCGTTTATAGCTATCATAAGGAATATGCTTTTCATTCATTACCCACTCACCTGCGCCAAGCTCACTGTAAATGCCCCAGTGAATAAACAGACCGAACTTCATATCCTGGAAGTTTTTCCTTGCGGCAAGGTTATCGGCAGTTGGTGTGTAGGTTTGAGCGCCCGCGCGTACCGCGCCAAGCAGCATACCCATTAATAATAGCTTTTTTATCATATCAAATCAGGTTTTAATTGTTCAGGGTGATGAAGCCGCCATCGATAGGATAATCGGTACCGGTAATGAAACCAGCTTCGTCCGAACACAGGTAAAGTGCCAAAGCTGCTACTTCTTCCGGTTTCCCCATCCTGCCTATCGGCTGGCTTTTTGATAGCTTTTCAAAGATCTCTTCTTCGCGGCCTGCATAGTTTTTAGCGATGAAGCCATCAACAAAAGGTGTATGAACCCTTGCCGGCGAGATACAGTTACAACGGATATTATCATGCAGATAATCGCGTGCTACGGACAGAGTCATGGCGTGAATAGCGCCCTTGCTCATAGAGTAAGCAAACCTGTCGGTGATACCTACACTGGCTGCTATTGAAGCGGTGTTCAGGATTACGCCGCCACCATTATTTTTCAATACCGGGATTGCCGCGTAAAGACAGTTGTAAGCGCCTTTAACGTTTACATTAAATACACGTTCAAAATCTTCGGTACTGGTATTATCCGCGCGACCGATGTGCGCTATACCCGCGTTATTGATCAGGATATCTATCTTACCTATTTTGGTGAAAGTATCAACTACTTGTTGTTGATTACTTACATCACAAGCATAGCCGGTAGCCTTTCCGCCAGCCGTGGTTATTTCGGTCACGGTATCTGCCGCTGCCTGATCGTTTAATTCGATGATATGAACCTCGGCGCCTTGTTGTGCAAATAATACGGCCATAGCTTTACCTATGCCGCTGCCGCCACCTGTTACAATTACTGATTTATTGGTTAGTTTAAACATAAGCCCCCTCTAAATCTCCCCCTGAAGGGGGAGACTTTTATTTTATGGTTATTAAATATTTCGTCATTCAAAACGGTGGCCAAGTGCGATTCCCCTCTTGAAAGGGTGTAGGGGTGTGTTTCTATGTTTATATTCTGCTCGCATAGACACACCCCTCCTAACGCTCTTTTCCATCGCTCCCCCTCTCAAGAGGGGAGCTTTTTATAGTTTGCCGTTGTTGATATTATCACCAACAACTTTCTTTATTTACAACGATACCCCTCTCTTCCACGGAATAAAATCGTCCTGGCCAAGCTTTACCGATTTCGGTTCTGCTTCGCCGCTGGCAACTTTTATTACGTAATCCAGGATGCGCTCGCCGGCCTGCTGTATGGTTTCAGCGCCTTCAATGATGGTTCCGCAGTTGATATCTATAATATCGGGCATGCGCTGAAACATAGCCGTATTTGTTGATAGTTTAATAACCGGCGTAACAGGATTACCTGTAGGCGTGCCCAAACCGGTAGTGAACAATACGATGTTAGCACCGGCTCCTACCTCGGCAGTGGTGCTTTCAACATCGCTGCCCGGAGTACATAATAGGTTTAAACCTGGCTTGGTTACTTTTTCAGGGTAATCCAATACGGCTGTCACTGGTGATGTACCACCTTTTTTTGCTGCCCCTGCCGATTTAATGGCATCGGTAATTAATCCATCACGGATATTGCCCGGCGATGGGTTAGCGTAAAAGCCAGAACCATCTGCCTCTGCACGGGCATTGTAAGTGGTCATGAGGTGCATGAAGCGGTTGGCTGTGTCTACATCGATACAGCGGTCACTCAGCTCCTGTTCTACACCACAAAGCTCCGGAAACTCCGACAGGATCACCGAACCGCCCATGGTAACCAGCAGATCGGATAAATAACCCAATGCAGGGTTGGCCGAAATGCCAGAAAAACCATCTGATCCACCGCACTCCAAACCAACACACAATTTTGATAGAGGCGCAGGCTGACGTATAGTTTCATTAGCTTTTACCAAACCGGCAAAAGTTTGCTTTAAAGCTTGTTTCAATAGTTCACTTTCGGTACCAACTTTTTGTTGTTCCAAAACAACCAGCGGCTTGCTGAAGTTAGCATCGCGTTTGGCAATTTCATTTTGTAAAATACTTACCTGCGCGTGCTGGCAGCCCAAGCTCAATATAGTTGCACCAGCTACGTTAGGATGCGTGATATAACCAGCTATTAAACCGCAAAGCGCGTCAGAATCTTCACGCGTGCCACCGCAGCCCAAGCTGTGGCTCAGAAATTTGATGCCGTCGATATTTTTAAATAATCGTTTGGAGTTTGGCTTCTCTTCAGTACCCTGGATATCGGCATTCAGGATCTCCTCTACAGATTTACCTGCCTGGTAAAGCTCCATCAGCTGCTCAACATCGCCCTCATAGCTCTTGGCTTTTTTATAACCAAGCTTATCAACCAATGCTTCCTTCAGCACATTAATATTTCTGTTTTCGCAGAAAACAAGCGGTACTACTATCCAATAGTTGCCTGTACCAACCGAACCATCGGCACGGTGATACCCCATAAAGGTTTTGCCATCAAAATTGCCGGTATCGGGTTTGTGCCAGTTCAGTTTACGCTCGCCAAGGTGAAAACCTTCGGCAGCGTGATGTACGTTTTCGGTAGTAAGCAAACCACCCTGCGGTATAGTTGCAGAGGCCTTGCCTACCAGTACGCCATACATGTAAATTTCTTTGCCTTCGGGCAATTCATTAATAGCAAACTTGTGCTTTGCCGCTATTTTATCTACCAGTGGAAAAGTCTGCCCATCAAACGTAATAACTGTTCCTTGTGCCAAATCTTGTAAGGCTACCAGTACGTTGTCATGCGGATGGATCCTTAAATATGTTTCTTTTTGTGTTGACATTATTTTATATGATCGGTCCTTTTTTTAATAAGGACAATATTTTTTAGCTTATTGCTGAAGCGTAAGTTCAATTACCGGTATTTCGTAATTAGGCTTCTGCGCGGGCAGCGTTAACTCCAGATCGTCGCCGTTAGTTTCTTTATATAAAAGCTCTGAGCTGTCGTTCAAAAACTGCGCGTATTTGATTTTTCCTTTATAACCTGGCAATATCAATTTACCCTGCGGGTAGCTGAACAATTGTACATACAATTTACCGGCGGCTTTGTTATAAGTAAGTTTAGTTCCTTCGGGTATTTTATAGGTATCGGGAGCAAATGTGCAATTGTAGATAGATTTGCTGTTGGCATGCATCCAGTAAGCCAAACTATCCAGCGCATTAGTAGCACGATAATCAAATTCGCCACGCGCGGTTGGCCCAACGTTTAATATCAGATTGCCGCCATTGCTTACCGAAGTAATTAAGAGGTCGAGTAATTGACGGTGGGTTTTCCAAGTATGCTCATCTCTGTAGTATCCCCACGAACCTGAAAATGTTTGGCAGGTTTCCCAGGTTTTACCACGGTATTTAGCCAGCTCGGCGGTGCTTACCTGTTCAGGTGTTTCAAAATCGGCTCCGTCTTTATATTCTTCTAAATTTAAGCGGTTATCTACTATAATGCCGGGCTGCAATTTCCTGATCAGTTTAAGCAGCTCAACAGATCCCCATTCGTCTTTGCCTTTACCATGGCCATCTTTGCGTGGAAATGAAAAATCCAGCCAAAGGATGTCGATTTTGCCGTATTTGGTTAACAGCTCGGTGATCTGATCGCGCATGTACTGGCGGTATTTAGCCATGTCTCTTCCCTTGTTCAGTTTAGCATATGACGCATCACTTTTATCAGCGGGAGACTGCGGATGGATCTCATCAATAGTATATTGTGGGTGGTGCCAGTCTAACAGCGAATAATAAAAGCCAACTTTTAAACCCTGCGCACGGAAGGCGTTCACATATTCGCGCACCAAATCGCGTTTAGCCTTGGTGTTGGGGGCTTTATAATCGGTAAACTTTGAATCAAACAAACAAAAGCCTTCGTGATGCTTGGTGGTAAGCACCGCATATTTCATTCCAGCTGCTTTGGCCTGTTTAGCCCATTTCTGTGGGTCGAACAGATCGGGGTTAAACTGGTCGAAATATTTCTGATAACCGGCATTATCAATTTTTTCGTTGTGCTTTACCCATTCGTGACGGGCCGCCTGCGAATACAGGCCCCAGTGAATGAACATACCAAAGCGGTCGTCCTTCCACCATTCCATGCGTTTCTCTTTTTGGGCATCAGTTTCGGTGCCTATCATCTTTTGCGCGAATACAGATGGAGCCATCAGTAACGCGAACATCAGTAGTAATTGTAGTTTCTTTAGCATAGCTATCCTGTTTTATAATGAGAAAACTTTATCCATTAAAACCCATTTAGCACCTACCGGCGCATTTTTTACCGGAGACTGGTAGCCCCACATCAAATCTTCCCACTCCTGTACTTTTGGATTTGCCGCATCCATTGCTGCCGATTTTTCAAAGCTGAAAGTATCATCAACCTCCATGATCATGAACATGCGGGTATCAAAACGGTAAATCTCCATATTAGTGATTCCCTTGGCAGTAATGCTGTCATGAATTTCGGGCCAGATGGCTTCGTGATATTTTTCGTATTCGGCAATGAGTGCCGCGTCGTCTTTCAGATCGAGGGTTAAACAGTATCGTTGGCTCATAGAATAGCTCTCAAAAAAGTTTATATCGGTAATACAAAGAAATAAGGTTTACAGGTAAATAAGTATCTAAAATTGGCCAAAACGTTCAGCTTTTTTGGCATAGATCTGAACCATGATTTTTAGGATTAAAGGATTGTCAGGATTCTTATCTGCAACCGGAATTTGTCTGAATCAGAATTTTCAGAATTAGAAAATTTTCAAAATGCTAATCAATCAGCAAGCGGCAGCGGGGAACGTAAAATTTGATAAATTCGTTTTCAGAAAAAATCAACGCAATCAGCGTTATCAAAACAATCAACGGTCATTCATTCCTCAACGAATTTGTTGGATTGGCCAGTGCAGCCCTAAACGTCAAATAAAAAGTAGTTGCTACAGCTATCGCCACCAAGGCGAAAACCGGTAGTACAAACTGCCACCAGGTAAGTTGAACCCTGAAAGCATAGCGATTAAGCCATTGATTGATGAAAATGTACGCCAGCGGGATAGCCACAAGGCTTGATATAAAGATGAGCTTCACTACATCCCAGGTGAGCAGAGAAATAATGTTTTGTACCGATGCGCCGAGTACTTTGCGCACGCCAATCTCTTTAGTACGACGAGCAGCTGAATAAGCCGTTAAGCCGAACAGACCAATGCAGGCGATAAATATTGCCAGCGAAGCGAATAGCGTAAACACATGCCCAAACTGCGTATCCTGCGCATATTGACGATTGTAAAAATCGTCAAGGAAAAAGAAATCGAATGACGACTCCGGGAAGGTATCATTCCAGGTGGCTTTGATATGCTCAACCATCTGGCGCATGTTGTTGCCATTCACTTTTATGGAGATATAATCGGCCGGGATCCATGGTAGTTTGGGATCCATGAACATGATAACAGGCGTATAATTTTTTTGTAATGATTGCTGGTGATAATCCTTCACTACACCAATGATCTCGTTGGGCTCTTTCTCTAATGTTTCGATCCATACCTTTTTACCCACGGCATCCTGAGGCGATTCAAAACCAAACTGTTTTACAGCAGCTTCGTTCATCACCAAACCAACAGAGTCTGTAGGTCGGTTTCTGTCAAACGCCCTGCCGGCTATTACCTGCAAGCCATAAGTTTTAATAAAATCATGATCGGCACGCAGCATTTCATAAGTACGTTCCTCCGATTTAGGGGCTCCGAAACGCCTGTCGGCTAAAAACTTACCTACTTCCTTGCCCGGTACCGCGCCTGAAAGCGTAACAGCCTTTACACCGGCAAAAGCCTGCAACGTGGTTTTAAAGATGGCTGTTTTCTGGTTATAATTTGGCGTATTGACAGGCATTTTCACAACAATGGTTTGATCGATGTTAACGCCGGTACTCTGGCTGTTCATGTAAACTATCTGCCTGTAAACCGCGAAGGTGCCTGCAATAAGCAATACCGAAGCCATAAACTGGAACGCCACCATGCCGCGGCGCAGGAGTATCCCACTTTTTGAAAATGAAAAACGACCTTTTAATACCGCAATAGGCTTCATTCGGGCCAGTACCGTTGCCGGGTAAATCCCCGAAAGCAAGATACTGCTAATAAATACTGACCCCAATTTCAAATATAAAGCGCCATCAAACAACAAACCGTACGCCCCTTCACCATATAAGTAGTTCATGACGCCATAGCGGCCCACTAATACTAATATCAACGCAACCGCCAGGGCAGCAAGGTTGATGATCACAGATTCGGCAAGAAACTGCATAATAAGTTGCGGGGCATGTGCGCCACTTACCTTGCGGATACCTACCTCCCGCGCCCTGTCCACCGATTTAGTGGTAGCCAGGTTGATGTAATTAATGCAGGCAATGAGCAAAATGATATAGGCTATGATGCTCAGAAAATCAACCGCGAAACGGTTGCCTTTTACCTCAATTTCATTGGGTTTGGCTGGATTTAAATGAATCTCGGTAAGCGGAACAAGCTTAATTGTCCACTTCAAATCTTTCAGGGAAAGACCGGTTTTATACCGTTCAGCCAGTGCCGGAAATTTAGCCTCAACCGCCGCCGGGCTGGCATGTGGCTTCAATTTCACAAAAGTGTAGCTTTCATGCAGGTACCAAAAATCCTTTTCAAACCTGGGTATGGTAGCCCATGAAACCAGGAAATTAAATTGCATAGTTGAGTTAGCGGGCAGATCTTTAAACACACCGGTAACCATACAATGGTAGCTATCGCTCAGCGTGGTAATATCCAGAAACTTACCCATCGGCTCCGCATTACCAAAATACTTTTTAGCCGCCGACTGCGAAATTACTATGGAATTAACTTCATTAAGCGCGGTAAGCTTATCGCCCTTAAGCATAGGGTAAGCAAAAAAGTTAAAGAAATTGCTATCGGCAAAGCAAACATGCTCTTCCCTGAATTTAATGTTATTGTATTTCACCACCCGCTCGGCATTATGCCAGTCGATACGGGCAAATGATTCAATTTCGGGAAAGTTAGCCTTCATAGCTGTGGCGTAGCCGTTGGTACTTGTTGGCCAGCTATCACTGAGGTTATCGCCGCGGTAAAACTGGCTTTCAACCCGGTAAATGTTCGCAGCATCCTGATGCATGCGGTCAAAGCTTTTTTCAAAATTTACGTATGCAAATATCAATATGAACGCCGCCATACCTAAGGCAAGCCCGGTAACATTAATAAAAGTGTAAGTTTTGTTTTTAACAAGGTTGCGCCAGGTAACAAGCAGAATATTGCGGATCATATCGTAAAAGGTTGAGGTTTACAATATAAGGATATAATAATAAAATGTCATTGCGAGGAGCGAAACGGGAGTGAGCCAGGGCGCGACGTGGCAATCGCATGCTATACAGAACGGCCATATCTCCGTGCAATTGCTACGCCATTGATAACGACGTAATCCTAATCCGTTGATTATTAAATATGTTTTTGATTGGTATTATAAATATGGGCGTTGCCTGCGGCCCGTGCTATTCGCTCATACTGCACAGGCATTAGCCACAAGGCCGGTATCCGCTACTATCACTAACGCGGCCTGCGCACCAAAGCTAAGATACATTTTCACTGATGGTTACTCAGAATGACGATCTTTATGCTGCACCCTTCTTCGTAAACTCTTTCTGATACATCAGCGGACTTTTACCGGTTACCTGTTTAAAATGCTTATGAAATGTAGAAAAGTTATTAAAGCCGCTATCGTAGCAAAGCTGTTTGATATTGAGCTTGTTTTCGATAAGCAGTTTACAGGCGTAGCCCACCTTTATTTCGATCACAAACTGCGAATAAGTTTTGCGGGTTTTTGATTTAAAATAACGACAGAATGAATTGGCGCTTACGCCAGCTATATCGGCAATTTCTTCGAGGTAGATCTTTTTACGGAAGTTGCGTACCGAGTACTCGTAGATATTATTGAGCCTGTCGCTTTCCGATTCGTTATGATCATACTTAAACCCAATTGATGTTAAATAATTAAGTGGCGAACTACCCGCTATGGTATTCAACGCTTTGAGCAGCATGATAATTCTTTCCGCACCATCGGTATTGAGCATGGCGACCAAAATATTAGCTACTTGTGTTTTTGTTTCGCCCGTTATCTGTAAACCACGTTTGGAGCGTTCAAGCAATACTTTAATCAGCTTGTTTTCGGGAAGCTGAAGAAACTGATCGCCCCAAAAGTTTTCACAAAAATGCACTACAATAGTATCAACCGGCACGTGGTCGCCACTATGGCCAAAGTGTACATCGTCAAAGCGCCAGTAGTGCGGCAGGTTTGATCCAACAAGTACCATATCACCGGCTTCAAACTGTTTAATGCTATCACCTATAAACTGCGTTCCCCCACCCTTTGTAAAATAAATGAGCTCCAGTTCCGGGTGGCAATGCCAACGGTTATTGATATCCGGCAATACATCATGCCTTACGCTGAAGGAATGCGCCGGATCGGCAGATACTTTGAGTAAAAGCGGTTTCATTCAGTTTTATTTACAAACAACGGGCTAAATGTAGTAAAAAAGTGTAAAAATTGCTCAATTTCAAAAAAGTGTAAAGCGTATCCTATTTTTTAGATTATCTTCAACTACCAATCAAACCCGAACCAATTTTATAATGAAACCTAAGTACCTTTTAATTTCCCTGTTGATCCTATTTCCATTTATTTTACAAGCCCAAAGTAACTTCAAGCCTGGTTATGTTATTACTATTAACGGCCAAACCATTCAGGGCTTTATTAACGAAAAAGAGTGGGATACCAATCCTGCCATTATCACTTTTAAAACCGCCTTAAGCGGAGCAGAAGTAAAAGACTACACGCCGAACAATATCTCCTATTTTGAAATAACCAATTCGGTGGCTTATCAACGTTACAGTGGCTTTATTAGTACAGATGAAACAAATACAGCGAAGCTGTCAACCGGACGCGATTCAAGTAAAAAACAAGATGTTGTATTCCTAAAACTGCAACAAAAGGGGCCTAATGTTTCTCTTTACTCCTATAACGACGCTATTAAAATGCGGTATTTTATAACGGACAACAAAGCCGGCAAAACCGCGGAACTAATATTCAGACAGTATTTTTTACCGGAAATGAGTACAACTACCCACAGCGAAAATGAATATGTTCCGCAATTATATGATCTGGCCGCAAAATATAACCCAGGTTCGGCTGAGTTGAAGCGCCTTATAGAAAATGCACGATATAGCCTGTCTGATCTAAAAAAAGTGTCCCAACAAATTAATAATCTTTCTGTCGATAATACTCATTATGGAACCTCACCATCAATTGATTTCTTTGTCGGTGCAGGAGCTGATGCTACTACCTACACTTATTCAGGCGCAGCTCCATTTTTATATAGTATCCCAAACAAAACATCCGTAGCGCCTTTTATAACAGCTGGCCTTAACTTTTACCCTAACTATGATGCGGGCAGATTTGCATTTAGGGCTGAAATACTATACACATCAAGCTCATACGAATCTCAGGTTGACCTTTATTACGCTCAGCCCGAGAAACCAAAGGGCACATACCGACTTAAACAACACGAAATTGGCTTAGGCCCTGAAGTTTTATATTTCATATATAATACGAAAGATCTAAAAGTTTACCTCGGAGCAGGCCTTTTGATAAATTTGGCCAGCTATAGTGGCAATACTACCACAAATAATGCTGATGCTTCGCAAGTAATGGTCAATGTAATTCAGCTTGATAAAAGATGGTTATCATATCCGGTAAAAGCCGGATTACTTATAAATAAGAAGCTTGAGGTAGCTTTATCTTATGCCTTCCCATCATCAATAACAGACATCGCTTCAAACTCTCCTTATAAATATGCGCTCAAAGTAAGTAGTATCAAAGGTGGTTTAAACTATCATTTTTAACATCACTAATATTAATCCACAATTAAAGCGTATTAGTATACAAGAGCGGTATTTTTAAGCAAACACTACCATTTTATTATGTATAACCTTTATTTATTTTAATATAAATCTAAAAAACAATAAAACCCGGACGAGCAACTTAACGTATAATTAAATAAAAAGGGGCGTTCCGTATCTCACCCCGAAACGCCCTGTAGTTATCAAATGATAACATCTCAACTAAATCTCAGATCATCATGCTTTGATCTGATCTCACCATCTTTCTCAGGGATGGGAAGGTTTTTAATATTTTATGAACCTTGCCATTCTTTAAAACGGTGGCGGTCCGCCGGGGCCGCCGCCCGGAGGAGGACCACCAGGTCCGCCACGTTCAGGAGTGGGCCTTTTACCGGCAAATTTCTGTAGCTTAAGTGTAAAGGATAGCAAATAGTAACGCCCTAACCTGTTGCTGTTGGTTTGGGTTATATAGCTACCGTTCTGCGTGGTTGTGTAGCCGGTATTTTCGTTAAATACATCCATTACCGAAAAACGCAACGTACCCGCGTTCCCCTTCAAAAAACGGCGCTCTACGTAGGTATTCAAAATATTAGGGTTTGTAGCGCCGGTATAGCCGTAATAGATCATTTTTGAATAATCATAACTTACAGTCCAGTCTTTGAAATAGCTTTTGCCATTAACACCAAGGTTAAGGGTTTGAAAATTGCTGTTAACGTTTGCCTGCTTGATAGAATTGCTTGAGGTATTAACGCTGTATGTAGTGCTTGCTTCGGCGTCAATAACGTCGGTAATGCTTACCCTAAAGCGCGCGCCTTGAGATAGTACCAAATTTTTGGCTATATTCTTCTCGGTTGTCATGTTATAGGTAGCAGAATCGACATTACTAATATATGAGACGTTGTTATTGTACGAAATGTTACCAATCATGAACAAATTATATTTTCTTTTTTCCCAGGGCTTGGCAAACACATAAAATCCCTGTGCCGAGTAATAGCCATCTGCGTTCAGATATTGCGTTAAAATACTCCCTGCAAGCTTGCTGTTAGGCGCGTAATTTCTCGGATAAGTAATGGTATTGGCTACTATTTTATTATCTGTTTTAATGAACGACAGGTTACTGAAAAACACATTTCCACTTTCAAAATTGAACTTGTTATATTTTAAGGAAAGGGTATTGTTAAACTCCGGCTTCAGATCGGGGTTACCCTGTACCGGGTACGACGCGTTGCTGAAATCGGTAACCGGCTGCAATTCGGTATACGTTGGCTGATTGCTGCTGCCGTTGTAATTTAAACTGAGCGATTGATTGCGCGAAAAGTTATAAATGAACCGTGCGGTTGGCGCCCAGTTAAAGGTATTGTTATTGGTTTTAAACGGTTGCGCGTCAACAACAGATGAACCGCGTAAAATTGTTGGCTGTGCAACTATACCTAAGGTATAATTATACTTTTTTTCGATAAAACGATAGTTTAGCCCAAAGCGGTTGGTAATAAAGGTTGAAGCATAATTATTACTTAGCAGGTCATACCTGTTTCTTGCACCGTCATCGGCCAGGGTATCTGTTGCCTTGTCGGCAGTGGTGTAAGCGTAATGGTACGCATAGTTAAGTTCAAGATATCCTTTTTTGCTGATGGGCTCCATGTATGATACGGTAGTTCCCACACTATCGGTACGGCTATCGGTATTAATGAACTGGTTTAAAGGCGCGTTTCGGGCCCCATCAATATAAGTGTAAACCGGGTTTTGATATTTATTGATACTGTAACTGCCAGCACCAACATTTACACTAAAGTTTCGGCCGTGGCTATTGAAGCGATGATTAAACAACACGTTAGCCCCATAATTAGGCTCGGTTGATTTGCTCAGATTGGCAAGCGAATAGTTTGAAATAGTTTCGGAATTCCGGAGCAGTAAGCTGGTAGCGTCAGATGTGGTATTGGTGCTTGCGTAAGCATACGTTGGCGTAATTTTTACATAATTTACGGTATCGGGCTTGTATTCGATATTGAAATTAACCCTGTGGTTTAGCTTTTCGTCCTGCTGATTATTGGTTTGCGTATTGGTACTTGGATTGCTCGACGAAAGGTTATTTTGAATAGTACTGCTGATAGTATTCACCGAATTATCGGCAAAGCTATAACTACCATAAGCAGTGATTTTTTTGCCCCAGCTATCGCGATAGTTGAAACCAAAAGAACGGGCAGTGGTAATTCCGTTTGATGAACTGCTGTTGCCTCCCGGAGGCCCACCCGGGCCACCGCCTCTCGGTCCGCCGCCGCCAAAAGTAAATAAGTTGGTGTTGGTATTATTCAGGTTACCCAAAAAGGCAAGCTGTCGGTTACCATTAAAACTAAACACATTTGCCGACGCTACATACCTGTTGCTCTCCTTATCGCTTGATACACCCGGAATAGCATCATGGCCGCCACCTACGCTGGCCTGCCCAAAGTATCCATAGTTTTTATTTTGCTTAATGGTAATGTTCAGCACCTTATCGGGTTCGCCGGTTTTTACTCCGGTAAGATTGGCCTGATCGCCGTAATCATCAATGATCTGGATATTTTGCACAATATCGGCCGGAAGATTTTTGGTTGCTGTTTTAACATCGCCTCCAAAAAAGTCTTTCCCGTTAACCCTTACTTTGGTTACGCTTTTACCCTGGGCGGTGATATTGCCGTCTTTATCCACATCCATACCCGGCAGCTTTTTAATCACATCCTCAACCGGGGCATTATCACGCACTTTGTAAGCATCCGCGTTAAACTCAATGGTATCCTCTTTAAGCTTCACCGGGTTCACATCCGCTATCACAACGGTTTTAAGCATGGTGGTTTCTATCTTCAGGACAACAGGAGGCAAATTGGCCGGCTTATTATCATTAGCCAATACAAACCTGCGTCTAAGCGGTTGATAACCTATCGAACTAAAAACCAAACTAAATTGGTTTACCGTTACGTTGTTAAAGGTAAAGGTACCGTCGGCGCCTGTAATAACGGTAGTGCTATCGGTTCCGGTAAGCATTTTTACGCTGGTGCCGGCAACCAGGTAACCAGTTGAGTCTTTTACGACACCTTTAATTGTACGACCGGGTTCGGCTTTTGCGTTGAACGGTATTGTAAACGCTAAGGCAATGATTACTGCTAAGGAGTATAGGATTTTCATTTTATGCTGATTAACAGCCGCAAAACAATAGCATTCATTTTAGTGTAAAAAACAGAATAGACCGGTACCATATATGTATCGACGGGAATAGCTTTTTTACCTATAAATGAGGGTGGTCAACACGCCAAAAGCAGGATATACCTTTCAAAGATGGATTTAAACCCTTCGTCGGTATTTTTTGTCTGCCCGGCGATTACGCTTGCCTTTAAGCGTGGCTGGTTTGTAATATTGCTGAATTATATGTGTAGATTTATCATTCGGCGTAATGTCATAAAGTAGTTTAAATGAGCCTTAAATCAAAAAGCAATACCATTACTGTACTTATCCATATTTTGATATGGGTGGTGTTTGGCTTGCTGCTATTTTTCTATCAACCGCTCACCTGGAATGTTGAGTTTCCATACCAGTTTTGGGTAAAACAAGCCATTACATTTTTCCTGCTTGTTGCTGCCTATTATTTTAATAACCGGATACTTGTGCCACGTTTTTTACTGCATGACCGTACCGCCATGTACCTGATTACGGTGGTAGTAGTGGTGATCGCTTTTTTACTGCTTAATCAATGGGCAGATAAGGCACTTCATATGCATGAGCATATGGAAGCCATATTCCATAAAGACCACCGTCCGCCCAAACCAAAGGGGCGTGGGGGAGGCTGGGATATTTTCGGCACGGTTATCATAGCTTTGGTTTTGGGTATCAGCACCAGTATTACAGCCATACAAAAGTGGCAATCAGATATCAGGCTACGCGCGGCCCTTGAGCAGGAAAAAATAAGCTCCGAGCTATCATTCCTGAAAGCCCAGATAAATCCGCATTTCTTTTTCAATACACTTAATAACATTTACGCGCTTACCCATGTTAACGCCGAAACATCGCGCAAGGCATTGCACCAATTATCGCGCATGATGCGATATGTGCTATATGATACACAGCATGGTACTGCCTTATTGAGCCAGGAGATAGCTTTTATAAAAGATTATATCAGCCTGATGGAACTACGGCTTACCGAAAAAGTAACAGTTACCTTTACACCGCCCGAACAGGCTAATGATGTAACCATTGCCCCTATGCTTTTTTTACCTTTTGTAGAAAACGCCTTTAAACATGGCATCAGCGCCACAGAACCAAGTACCATCCTGATCGATGTCAATCAGCATGACGATGTGTTGGAATTGAAAGTAGAAAACGGCATCTACAAAGATCATAGCCCCAATATCGGCGAAAATAAAGGCATCGGTCTAACCAACACCATTCGCCGGCTTGACCTACTTTATGCCGGTAAGTATCAATTGGATATTAACGAAAATGCCGCCGCCAACACATACACTGTTCACTTAACCCTTAACCTGTCATGATCATTAACTGTATAGCCGTTGACGATGAACCCCTGGCACTGGGATTGGTTTGTGCCTTTATTGAACAAACCCCTTTTCTGAAACTGGTTGGCCGCTATAGCAGTGCTGTTGAGGCCCTGGTAGGTTTACAGGATCAAAAAGTGGACCTGATTTTTCTTGATATCCAGATGCCTAACCTTAACGGCATGGAACTGGCTCGTGTACTTGACAGTCGCGGAGCAAACAAACCACGCATTATTTTTACCACAGCCTACAACCAGTTTGCTATTGAGGGTTACCGGGTAGATGCACTTGACTACCTGCTTAAACCTTTTAATTATGAGGAGTTTCTGCATGCCTCAAACAAGGCATTAAGCTATTTTGAATTGATAAATCGTTCAAACAGTAGTACTGTTACAGCCTCTGCTGCGCCTGCCGAAGAAGAGGAATATCTGTTTTTAAAAATCGAATATCAATTGGTACGGATAGCCCTTAACGAGATCCTTTATATTGAAGGCTTAAAGGACTATGTAAAAATTTACCTGCAGGATAAGGAGAAACCGCTGTTGTCGCTCACCAGCTTAAAAGCGCTGGAAGAAAAACTCCCGTCTAAAAGGTTTATGCGCGTACACCGCTCGTTCATTGTATCACTCAATAAAATCAATTCTATTACCCGCAATGCCTTGCAGATAGGCAAGGTGAATATTACTGTTGGCGATCAGTATAAAGAGGCCTTTGGCGCTTTCCTGAGCAAATGGAACTGAACCGGAATTTATAGGATTTTCATGATTCCTGGATTTTTGAATGCCGCTTGAAGATACCCAAACTCTGTGATTCCCCCGCGATCGTGTCCCCACGATCGCCATCAGGCATGTCAACTGTTCATAATAGCAAAAGATTCGTGAGGACACGAATCGGGGGAATCCAATAAATCCCCCCCAAATCTCGGTTCAGGCAAACAAAATCACTTCCATCGCAGTTCACCTGATTGCAATTTTTTGCCTCATTTTTACATCATTAAATAATATTCCCTACTTTTAAGTTATGCAAAAGGTAAGTGAACTACAGGTAACCGTATCAGACTTAAAAGCTTTTGAAGCTTTGGCCAATATACCCGACGATCAGCTACAGTGGCTGATAGATAAAAGTGAAGTACAAACATTTGAAGATGGTGAGTACCTCATGGAACCGGGACAGGACCTTTCAGGTCCGCATTTTTTACTGGAAGGCAATATGCGCTTTTTTATGATGCAACAGGGATCGCGCCGTGATTATACCCTGGTTGAAAAAGGCAGCATCACCGGCTATATGCCCTACTCGCGCGGCCTGATAGCCAAAGGTTATGCCCAGGCGGTTGGCGAATTAACGCTACTAAGCTATCCCACAGCAGATATCATGGAAATGATCCAGCACCATTTTGAGCTTACCCAGGCCCTGGTGCATATCATGACTACCCGTGTACGTGATTTTACGGCCATGCAGCAGCAAAACGATAAGATGATGGCTTTGGGTAAGTTATCCGCAGGCTTGGCCCACGAACTTAACAACCCGGCATCGGCCATTGTACGCGATTCTTTATCGTTAAGAAAGCACCTGCGTATGGTACCCTCCCATCTGAAAAACATGTTTGCTATAAGGGCCAGTGATGAACAGGTAGATGGCCTTACCGACGAACTTTTTAGGATCCTGAATAAAAAAGAATGCTATACCCGTTTAACGCTTAAACAACGCACCCAACTTGAAGATGAAATATCTGAGTGGCTGGAAGACAACGGTGTTGAAGATGCTTATGATATAGCCGAAAGTTTTGTTGATTTTAGTTTTACTACCGAAAATCTTGAAGCGTTAAAATCACACATCCCCGAACATGCCGTACCTATCATAATGGGCTGGCTAAGCAGTAAGCTTATGGGCGAAAAAATGATTGAGGATATCCAGGAATCGGCGCGCCGCATTGCCGAGTTGGTGAGCTCAGTTAAAACATTTACCCATATGGACCGTGCGCAGGATAAGCAATATGCTGATATCCACATCGGTATCCGCAATACCATTACCATGTTGGGCTACAAGATCAGGAAGGAAAACATCACCGTTATTGAAGAATTTGATGATACCCTGCCCGAGGTTAAGGCCCTTATCGGCGAGCTTAACCAGGTGTGGACCAACTTAGTTGATAACGCCCTTGATGCTATGGAAATCAACGAAAAAGGCACGCTTATCATCCGTACTAAAAAAGATAATGAATTTGTTGAAGTGACCATTATTGACGATGGCCCCGGCATCCCGGAAGATAACATCAGCCAGATCTATGATCCCTTCTTCACAACAAAAGAAATGGGCAAAGGTACCGGTATGGGCCTTGAAGTGGTGCATCGCATAGTGAAACAGCACCGCGGTTCAATAAAAGTAAAATCAAAACCCGGCCATACCGAGTTTATAGTTTGCTTCCCGATAAATGGTTAGCAAAAACTGATTTTACCAAAAATATTAGTTAATTTGCCTGCATATTTACCCCTATGAGCCGTCCGATAATATTTTCTATAGATGATGATCCGCAGGTATTGCGGTCAATAAGCCGCGATTTAAAATCGCAGTATAGTAAAGAATATAAGATCTTAAGCACAACATCGGCAAAGGAAGCTTATGAAACCCTTATTGAACTAAAAAACAGTTCGGAAGTGGTTGCCCTGTTTTTGTGCGACCAACGCATGCCCGAAATGGAAGGCGTTAAATTTTTAGAGAAAGCCAAAAAAGTATTCCCCGAAGCAAAACGGGTACTGCTTACCGCCTACTCTGATACCGATGCTGCTATCAAAGCCATCAACGATGTACAGCTCGACTATTACCTGATGAAGCCCTGGAACCCACCAGAAGAAAAGCTTTACCCGGTAATTAACGATCTGCTCGACGACTGGCACAGTCATTACATCCCTGAGTTTGTAGGCATGAAACTGGTAGGATACCAGTTCTCTCCGCAATCGCATGTTATAAAAGATTTCCTGGCCGGTAACCTGATCCCTTACCGTTGGTTCGATATCGAAAAAAATATCGATTCGGCGAATTTATTGACCATCAATAACCGCACTACCGACGATTTGCCAATGGTGATATTTGAGGATGGCAGTTGCTTAACCAAGCCAAGCATCAGGGATATTGCCGATAAAATGGGCAAAAACACCACCGAGCTTACCGATGTTTATGACGTAGTAATCATAGGTGCTGGCCCCGCGGGGTTAGCTGCTGCTGTTTATGGTTCGTCTGAAGGATTAAAAACTTTATTGATAGAGCGCAAGGCTCCGGGCGGGCAAGCCGGTACCAGTTCGCGTATTGAAAACTACCTGGGTTTCCCGGCAGGCTTGAGCGGGGCCGATCTTACGCGTCGTGCTATAAGCCAGGCTATGCGTTTAGGTGCTGAGTTTTTATCGCCGCAATCTGTTAGCGATATCAAACAAAAAGATGGCTACAAAACCATTATCCTGGATGATGGGCCGGAGATCATCAGTCGCACGGTAGTAATTACCACAGGCGTCGATTACCGTAAGCTGGAAGTTAAAGGTGTTGATAATTTTACCGGTGCAGGTATTTATTACGGTGCAGCTACAACCGAAGCTTCGGCATGTACAGGTAAAGAGGTATTTGTAATTGGCGGAGGTAACTCGGCCGGACAAGCAGCTATGTACCTGTCTAAATTTGCAAAAAACGTGCATATCATTATCCGCAGGGATGATTTGACGGATACTATGTCGGCTTATCTTATTACCCAAATAGGTGATACGCCTAATATAAAGGTACTGCCCAACACCGAAGTAATTGAGGCCGAAGGCACTAATTGCCTTGAAAAAATTACTATACAAAACTGCAAAACCAAGGAAACTGAGGTTAAAACAGCCAATGCATTGTATATATTTATTGGCGCTAAACCCTATACCGACTGGATCAAGCTCGATATCATTAAAAACAATAAAGATTTTATTGAAACAGGTCGCGAGTTGCGCAGCTATGAAAATTTCAGCAAGGTTTGGAAGCTTAAACGCGACCCGTTCTTGTTAGAAACCAGTTGCCCGGGCATATTTGCTGCCGGCGATGTACGCGCAGGAGCAATGAACCGTGTGGCATCTGCCGTAGGCGAAGGCTCAATGGCAATAAGCTTTGTACACAAATACCTGGCTGAAGTATAAATCATCAAACATCACCTATACCTATGGAAGAAACTTGCGCCCACATTGAAGCTGTTGAAAGCATAACCGAACCGAAAGATTACGTTTGCGAGGAATGCGTAAAACATCACGGAACCTGGTTACACCTGCGTACCTGCCAAACATGCGGTGTTACGTTATGCTGCGACAGTTCGCCAAATACCCACATGACCAAGCATTTTCACGCTACAGGTCACCCTGTAGTTATATCTGCCGAGCCCGGTGAACGCTGGCTTTGGTGCTATGTGGATGAAGCGGTTAAAGGATATTAATTTAAGTCGGAAGTCTTAAGTTTTAAGTCAGGAGTCTCATAACCAGAGGTTCCTGACTTTTTTATTTCTTTTGTAAAGGGATACTACCTAATCGCCAATCACTGCCCACTAATCTCTACCCCAGCTACCCTTTAAATGATAATACCTTATCTAACGACCATGGGCCGGAACCTATAATGGTAAAGAGTATAAGTAAGCCGAGCGCTGTAACCGTTGGCCACAACATGGCATTGATGGGCTCCTGAAAAATACCAATCAGAAATACCGCCCCAACCAGGATCGGAATCTGGATTATACAACCAAGGCGGGTTAAGATGCCCATGGCTATCAATATGCCACCTACCATATGGGCAAATGCCACATAATATACCAGGATCATCAGCATGTCCGGCGATACATCAATAACGTTTTGATCGTTGATGATGCCCCGCAGATAGGAAGTGTTTTCCATAAAGGTTATGCCTTTTACCAACAAAAACATACCAAGAACAATACGCACAATATCCAAAGCTTTAGGGTGATGAGTATCGCCCCAATGTTCAATTTTATGAACCAGATTCATAAAGCCCTCCTTTTAGTTTAATAATTGGTTACCAGCAGCCTGGAGTTAAACCGGAGAGGTTAAACTACCTGGGTGCCTTTACTAAATTTAGTAACAAATTTGTTATAAAACAAGTTTTTAGAAAGGAAAAATACCACCCCGTCAATGACGGGGTGGTGAAGGAATGCCTCTACAACCGTCATTGCGAGGCACGAAGCAATCGCGAACTATACAGGGACACTTGTATAGCTACTCTGTAAATCGGGGATTGCTTCGTTCCTCGCAATGACGATGCTGGTTACTTTTCTGTTTATCAGTGTTTTTGGCAATGCCCCGCAAAGCAATTACAAATCATGCTCCGCCAGCCAGCCTCTCAGTTTAACCAAATCCTTTTTTAATGCTGCTGAAAATTCCTCTTTACTGATAGTTAGCTTACGAGCGCCATCTTCTGCCCCGCCTAATGGATATTCGCAGTGCAGGCTCATGGGGCCGTTGATGTTGTATTGTTTTAGCAAACTGAAGTACTTTTTAAAATCAACCATCCCCTCTCCCAACGGCACACTTTTTACCTGCCATTTGTCGCCCTTCTTTTCCCAGTAAAAATCTTTTACATTAACGGTTTTGGAATAAGCTTTTAATAGGTCAAGCGTTACCGGCCAGGTGTCGGCGCCCTCGGTGGTCGCATGCCGTACATCGTACTGGCAACCGATATTTTTAGGATCAAGTCCTTCAAGGCTCAGCCACAAATCCCATTGAGACGCCCCAAACAAATCGCCGGAGTGATTTTGATAGCCACCGTGCATACCATATTTCTTGTTAAGATTGGCAAGACTGGCCAGCTGTTTATTGATAGCTTTGATGTTGGCTTGTATACTTATAGTCTTATCATAGTTAAACCAGGCCGTGCGGTAATATTTTATCCCAAGTGCCGAAGCTGTTTTCAGGATAAGTTCTGTATCCTTTTCATCTGGGGTTTTAATATTGGTTACTATGGTATATACCTTAAGTCCGGCTTTTTCAATAGCCTCAACCGCTTTGGGCAAATCATCGGCCACACGCTCTGGTAATACGTGACCGTCGGGCCTTACGGTAAGGTCGATACCATCAAAGCCGAGTTGGGCTGTTAAAGCAGCCATATCAGTATAATTAAGCCAGTGCATATGCTTTGAAAATATGCTCAGCTTTATTTTTTCGTCGGGCGATGGATTGCCTGCAAACTCCCCTGGATAAGGAGTTGCCTCTTTAGCTAAGGCGCTTAATCCAAAAGGTAAACCGGCAGCGGCCAACGCGGCTGAAGCAATGAATTTTTTGCGGCTAATATTTTCCATGAGGTATAAAATTGGTAATGCAATATGTAGATTTTTGCTGTTATTATTCCTGATTTTTACTCACCTTTATCCAAACCTATTTTATCATGATACTTTTCTGGTATAGTGTAATACTGTTTGTAACAACCTTAGGTTTAAACTTTTATCTATTATGGGGTTTTAGTCAAATTAAACAGGTAAGCCAGCAGCCGCTGATGGATAATCCGCCGTCCCTTTCCATCATTATACCGGTGCGTAACGAGGAAGAAGATCTTGAAAAAGCGTTGCAGAGTGTTTGCCACATCAACTACCCCAACCACAGAATTATTGTAATTAATGACCGCTCAACCGACCGGACTGCCGAAATCCTGGAAAGCTTTGCCTCACACTATCCACAATTACAGGTTACTACCATCAGTACTTTACCCGAGGGCTGGCTTGGTAAAAACAATGCTCTATACCAGGGGTACCTTAGCAATACAGACGAATGGATGCTTTTTGCCGATGCCGATATTGTTTTTCATCCTGATGCTATCAACAAAGCGGTTGGTTACGCGGTTAAGCAACAACTTGATCATTTAACCATATTACCCGAAGTGGTATCGCGCTCCTCGATTTTAAACAGTGTATTGGCAACCTTCGGCATTATGCTCATGATTGATATGAAACCCTGGGAAGCTAAAAATCCAAAATCAAAAGCGTCATCGGGTATAGGCGCATTTAATTTGGTCAGGCGTACAGCTTACGAAAAATTTGGCACTCATCAGCGCATTAAGCTCCGCCCGGATGACGACCTGCAGCTTGGCCGGATCATGAAGCACGATGGTTTCCGTCAGGATGTTTTGGCCGGCCTTGGATATGTTTGCCTTGAATGGTACAAAAACCTTGGCGAGTTTGGCCGCGGTGTACAGAAAAACTCGTTTGCCGTAGCCAACTATAGCCTGGCACAAGCCATTTTTAACGTGATCAATATGTTGTTGTCGGTAGCCTTGCCAATGCCTTTGATGTTCATTTTTGGCGATACAACAATCCGTATCATGGCCGGTATCATGCTACTGTTTCATATGATTTACATGATGATGGTACCGCCCAACAAGTGGTGGTACGCATTTATGATCCCCTTTTCGGGTTTCTTTTTAGCCTGGCATTTTTTAAAAGCATCAATACTGACCGTTGCCCGGGGCGGCATTTACTGGCGGGATAGTTTTTACTCGCTGAAGGTGTTGAAGGGGGAAGAGTAGGATGCGGCAGTACAATTTTTACACTTATATATTAACTAACTATACCAAAAGAGTGTTGTATACCGGCGTAACCAACGACCTTGAACGTCGTCTACAGGAACATTATTACGGTATTGACCAAGTGGATAGTTTTACCGCTAAGTATAAATGCTACCACTTAGTTTGGTATGAAAGGCATCAATATATTAATCACGCAATTGAACGCGAAAAAGAAATAAAAGGATGGGTTAGAACGAAGAAGATAGCGTTAATAGAACAAGAAAATCCTAATTGGCATTTTTTGAATAAAGATATAATGGAGTGGCCACCAAAACTTAATGAATAAAGTTTGTCATCCTGAGCGATAGCGAAGGATCTTCTGCGATAGGCAGGGCCGCTTTACAGGGCGAAGAAGATGCTTCGTACCTCAGCATGACAAAAGCTTTTTTTACTTGTCATCCTGAGCGATAGCGAAGGGTCTTCTGCGATAGGCAGAGCAACTTTACAGGGCGAAGAAGATGCTTCGTACCTCAGCATGACAAAAGCTTTTTTTACTTGTCATCCTGAGCGACAGCGAAGGATCTTCTTCAACATACAGGGCCGCTTTACAGGGCGAAGAAGATGCTTCGTACCTCAGCATGACAAAATACCCTTTTAACTTGTCATCCTGAGCGACAGCGAAGGATCTTCTTCAACATACAGGGCCGCTTTACAGGGCGAAGAAGATGCCTCGTACCTCAGCATAACAAAATACCCTTTTAACTTGTCATCCTGAGCGACAGCGAAGGATCTTCTTCAACATACAGGGCCGCTTTACAGGGCGAAGAAGATGCCTCGTACCTCAGCATAACAAAGTGCTTTTCCTTAATCAAACCCTAAATATTCTTTCTGGTGTACTTCAACCGAGCCGGATACATTATCGTGATTGAGGAACATCACGATATGAAAAAAGTCGTTATCAAAAATGTAGATATCGTTTTTGGCATCTGCTCCCTGAAGACGCATTTTGAGCCCCATGTGCTTGGCCTGCCCTATCAGGTTAATAATATGTTGCGAGGTGGACGTAGTATAAGTAACCGTGCGCAACACCGCACCGCTGCTGAGTTTACTGCCAACACCTATTACCACAGTTTCTTCCTTATTATCAGGCCCTATTTTGTTCAGGTGTTCAATGCTGTTGCCGTCAACATCCTGGATATATTGACGTTTGAATTTTTTGCCGAGGGTAAGATAGTTATGCGCTTCGGCGTTGGAAAGGTTGGAGATATTTGCCAAATCATTAACGGTTACACTTTGGGCAAACAAACCCGCACCACAAAACAACAATAAGGCAACTAACAGGATTCTCTTCATTTTTAACTTACCAAATATACTTTTTACTATTTAAAATAATCGCCCGGATGATAGGTGTGTTGAGCGTGTTTTAAAACATCCTTTTTATAAAACAGCACATCCTTAAACTTACCATCTATTATGCCCTGCTCCTGATCGGTAAAATTTTTTGACGCCGGATCGAAGGAACTGCCACCATTCACAATACTTTTTGCCCTTAACCGTGTACCAAATTCTACAACAGCGATAAAACTATTACCCGAATATCCATAACGTTTATTGGTATTCATGGTGCGACTTTGGAACGACGGCAGCTGTCCGAAGCCAGATCCGGTTAAACCAACGGGGATACTGGGCTTGTTATCATCAAAGGTAATGCCATCGTCCGGTCGTTGGTAGCAGTTCATATTCCCCCACTCTACTTTCCAGGTATCAAAACGGCTTTGCAGATTTTTGACAACATCATTCAACAAAGCCAATTGCTGTGCAGGGGGCATCGTTTTAATCAGCGTTTGAAAACGCCTCACAATAAACGTACCCTCCTGATCGGTTTGAGGCGGAGGCAGGGCTTTCATCATCAAGGTGCCCCATTCAATAGCAAGTGAGCTGGCTACGGACTGAATGGCAGTATTCCTGTCCCATTCCTGCAAGACCTTTATCGGCTCGGCAAGCGATTGTTTCACCGAATCCGGAGCTGCATCATAGGCTTTAAACAGTGACGGCAGCAAGTCATCAAATGCGGCAAGATAATGATCGTAACCTTTGGCTATCAGGTCATCAAGCGTAAGGCTCTTTGCATCTTTTAAGATTTTAATAGCCGTTATCGCCCTATAGTTTTCTCCATCCGGCCCCATGTAAACAGGATATTTATTTTTATCCGGGCTTGACGGGCCAGATCCGGTAAACGGCGACGAATTACAGTTCTGGATCCAACCGGTAGCAGGGTTAGCGTTAGTAATAATCTCACTCAGTTTGTGAACTCCTTGCCATTCAGTCGCAGATATGCTGCCATCAACCGGTAAACTCCAATCATATTTGGGGTTGCGCTTAGGAATATAGTTTCCGTACCAAAAAATGATGTTTCCCTTATCGTCGGCATAAACGGTGCTATTAGTGGCGTTTGATAGCAGGTTCATCGCTTTTTTATACTCGGCGAGGCTATTGGCTTTAGTTATCAGCCACGACTCTACCAGCGCGTTGTATGAGCGATTATTAGCTTTAAGCGCCAGCCATTTACCGTTCCTTGCACCCAATACCGGACCATGATGCGTATAATAGCCAGTAATGGTTCGATGCTCAATCTGGTTTCCATTCTTTATATTAAGCAATAGCTCCCGGGGAACCACCGGCCTTAGCTTGCCATCATATTCATAATACCATTTTCCATCCTTCTTGCTCACCTTTTCGGCATACAGATCGGCTACATCGGCATAGGCACTGGTATGCATCCAGCCACAATGCTGATTAAAACCCTGGTAAATAAAAAACTGTCCCCAGGTAACCGCGCCATAAGCATTAAGCCCTTCGTTGCTCACCAATTCAACCTCGCTACGGAAATAAAACGGGACATGCGGATTAATGTACAACAAAGCATGACCGGATGCCGATCTGGATGGCGCTATAGCAAAACCGTTTGACCCTGTTTCGCGCTCATTTACCATATTGTAAATATTGTTTTCAGGTTTACCAGTCAGCATGCCCAATTTTTCGGGCCCTATGCTATAAAAATCTTTTGTTTCGCTTAGCTTAAGTCCGCCGGTTTCTGTTGCGGCAACACTGCCATCAGTAAACATTAACGCATACCATGGCTCAAAATGCTTAAATACCTGCGGTTTTACTTCGGGATGCTTGTACAGGTAATAGTTAACGCCATCGGCAAAAGCATCCAATAACTTCCTGAACCAGGGGGCGCTGGTTTTATAATCCTTAATAGCGTCTGCGCTATCGGCAATTAATTGCAGTTGTACATCGGTGTACAAATTGGCCTCACCATCAACTTCGGCCTGTTTGCCCATCTGGTAAAGGTAATTGCGTTCAATACCTTTAAAATTATCTTCACACTGGGCGTACATCAATCCAAAAACAGCAGCGGCATCTGTTTTTCCATAAATGTGAGGAACTCCCCAGTTATCACGAATGATAGTTACCGACTTTGCTAATGTTTCCGCCCGTTTTATTTCTTTCTGATTAATTTTTTGAGCAAAAACCAATACCGGAAGAAACATCAAAACAATCACAAAAACAGCTTTCATAGTAACAGCAATTTTACCAAACAAATTATCCATATAAATGTGAAGTAAACGAGGCTTTTTAAAGATTTTGAGGTAAATTTGAAAATTAATTCATAATAATTACATCGCACCGCCGTTTTCATTCAAATATTTACAATCGGCTTTCTGGAGAGTAATTATTACTATACTGCTAAAACGGTATAGTTGTTTGTTATTGAATTTTCTGTACCGGTTTCTGTTCCGGTATCCGAATATAAGAGCTTGGGTACGCATTTAATATGATATCTGAGATTTAGTTGATTCAATATCATTTGAGACGTGATATTGTGTGCGTTCCGGGGTGAGATACGGAACGCATTTTTTTATCTGCTGCGCTCATTTCTTTGTTTGTCATTTGCTTCGCGTCATTAGGTCATTCAGTCATTTTGCTAATTGGCAAAAATTGCCATGTAGCAAACCGCCCAATGACATAAAATAGAATAATGCAAAGCAAATGACCTAATGACGCGAAGCAGAATGATCTGATGACGCCCACTGGTCTCGGTACCACGCCATTGCCAGTAACACCATCCTGTTATAGGTTTCCAGTCCTTGCGGTTGATTGTTGGCTTTCAGAAAGTTGTCATAAAAAATGCTGCTTATGGCACCCAGCTTATTTTCATAGGCAAGCCAGTAGTTTCGCTCGGTGATATAATCGCTGCGCACTTCTTTGCTGATCAAAGCTTTAAGCTCCTTATGAGCAACTGTATCCCGCACGCCCAGCGAGTGCATAAATTCCTGAACGGCAAGGTGATAGGCCGAGTAGCGCAATAACCTGTCGTGCGATTTTACAGCGATGATAAAACCTGCAAAATCAGCCTCGTCCTCTGCCCCATACCCCATCTGGTGCGACATTTCATGGCAAACCACAAATGGCCTGGTAAAAACGGGCATCTGGTAGTTTACCTGCGCTTCAGAAGTAAAAGGATTATAATACCCCGAAGTACTTATATAATTTAGCAAAGGCGTAAGTATTGACGGTTTTATATCCGGATTATATGCCCTGAAATTAGCCGAATCTTTACTGATGGTGTAAATAGCGTGACGGGCGGTGTTATAAATATGCGTATTGTTTTGGGCCCAATCTGCAGGTGTTAACCGAGAACGGGTTATGTTGGCGCTGTCTATCAGCGTCCGGGTTACGGCTTTAAGATCGGCAGTGGTAAAAGCGGTATCACGGAGTCCAAATCGCTCGGAAGCAGGCAGCCTGAAATAATTCATCCCCCATAAAAGATAAAAAGCCACAATACCGGCCTGTACGCCTATAATTAGTCCTAAAAAAAGTCTGCCTGCCGTTTGAAACTGCTTTTTAAACAACAAGACTATCAACCTGATCACCGCATAAATCAAATAAAGTACTACAGCTATATATACGATATCACCAACGCTAAACGGAAATACATTTAGAATGGAATGAAAAATCCGGCAAACAATGATGTAAAAGCCATTGGCGTAATAGCGTTCAACGGCGGCAGGATGATCTGCAAAGAGCATCAGCAAAAAGATAGCTAATGCCAACGATAATATGATGATGATCCTTTTTAGTACGGGCTTTTTATTGGTTCGGCTACGCATTGTATCGGGTAAATATAGTGCTTTACCGGCATCTTAAAAATAGCTGGGTTGTCACATGCAATGACCTTTTTCATGCAAAAGGCCCCCGTTTCCGGGGGCCTTCAAAATTGTGAAAACTAAGGTTACCTAATATTTTTATTTTACAGAAACCGGAACTACAATTTTATCCCAGAACATGCAGAAGCTTTTTGCGTCTACAGTATAAACTAATCTTTCGTGCATTGGCGCTGCTTTGGTTTTAACATCTACGCGCAGGGCATCTTTTGATTCATCATATTTAAACGCGCCCCATTGTTTAGCAACCTTGTTAAAAATAACTGTCCAGGTACCGTTTTCGTTAGGGATCAGAAAAAAGCCATAAGTGCCGGCAGCCAGTGATTTACCTTCAACTTTAATATCTTTTGTTGTTGTAAACGTAGTAGCTTCGTTAGCACCGGCACGCCAAACTTTGCCATAAGCTTCAAGTCCGCCCCAAATTTTACGGCCTTTTACTGAAGGGCTTCCGTAGTTAATAGTAATGGTTGAACCTGCAGCTTTACCACTTACGCTATCGCGCGGGCTGGCTGGTTTGTTTTGAGCAAAAGTTACTGTTGATAACAATAAGGCAAAAGCGAACAGGAATGCCGCCTTAAGCTGAAATGATTTTTTCATAAGATTTCTCATAATTATTTAAGTATAAATATAGATTGAAATTTGGTTTAAAAACAACTATTCATTCAAATACCTGTAAGAGGTGATTTCAACACATAAAACACTGAAAATAAACATGTGGTGTTTAAACCATTTGAATTTTATATTGTTTAATTAATTGAAAGATCATATTGCAGTTAGGAATAGACCGGAGGGATTCATAGCCCAAAGGTTAAACAATTGTTGTGGTTTTTTTACCCTGCCTACCATGGCAGGGTTTTTTATTTACCGCCATCACTGTACCTTATACGTTAATACACTACGCCCTATATTACCCGCCTCATCAATCCCTTCTATCACCACGCGATAAGTACCCTTGCCATCTGCATTAAAAAAATCAAGCGAAACATTGCCATCTTTATCTGTCACCATATCAGGGTTCCAGTATATAGTGCTTCGAGTATCGGGCTTGTTAGCTGTTTGTTGCGAGCCTTCATAAACAGGCGAATAAAATGTACGTGCCTTATAAAATCCCTGTGCTGTATAATACAACAAACCTGGCAAAGCAATGTCCTTTACCATTCCTGAAGATGCTGACTTTCTCATTTTTATTATCAATACACCGTTTGCTCCCCTTATGCCATATATGGCAGCATCACTATTTTTTAACACTGTTATGCTTTCAACATCAACTGGATTGTAATTATTAACACTCGTTCCTGCAGGCATGGCGGTATCATCAGCAATGATAAGCATCGGTCCGGTTTGCATAACAGCATTTGCTTTATCTGCCAAAAAAGGCACCCCATCCCTCAATATAACTCCAGGTAAGCGTCCTTCCAAGCCGGTAGTCAACAAACTCTGATCCCGCACGTTTTTGTCGTCCAATGTTTCCGTAGTATGTTGCCGTTCACCAGCTCTTTTATCACTATTTATAACAGCATTAAACCCTCTCTTATTTGCATCAGCTAAATAAACAGGTTGTTGCATTGTTTGATCATTTCTTGTAATATTTGAATCTTTCACCGGACTAATGATATCTTCAGTATTAATGTTTGCTAACGTTGGCTCCAGATAAACGGATATATGAGTATTATTTCCCCCTGTAGCTGTTTTAGCTTGTATCACAAAAGTGGTTTCGTCACTATATACCATGTTCCTAAAAGCAAAGTTCCCTTCATGATCGGTGTTTTGGGACAGTAAAGCTCCACCAGCCCGGGGCATTAATGTAACTATACCGCCATCAACCGGCTTTCCCGTTGTTGTTTTTACCTGCCCGGATATATCAAACCCATTTTCGGCACTGTACACTTTGGCCGGTTTTTCATTGCTCAGTAGTTGCTTCCATTCAAATCTGCTAAAGTTTCGGGTAAGCATCAGGATATCCAGGTTGGCCCGGGTATCGTTGTTAACATTAACAAAGTAGTAATTGGGCTGCTCAATTTTTCCTTTTAGATCGGAGGTTAATAAGAGGTTCGATAATATCGTATTTTCGTCATCTTCAGCGCTGGGTACTTTACCAGCATCCACTACTGTTGCCGATAGATAACTTTTAACCGCTTCTCCGTTTTTATTTTTTGTATTAATGGAAATATGCACTTTTCCTCTTTCCGAATATAAAGTCTTATCGCAGGTTGGAGCAATTGTTAGTAAATCGGGATTCTGGATAAAGGCCAGTCGCTCATTAAGCAGTTCACCTTGTGCCGAAAAAAGTGTTACCTGTACCACTCCTGTTTTAAAATCTTTTTTATTGAGATTTAAATCAAGCACCTGGTTATCAAGAACCGCCTTTACCGACCTGACATCACCAGCCGAATATATGATTACCCCTATCTCTTTGTTCTTATTTTTAAGGTAATAAGCTTTATTGGCATTTATTTCAATACCAAGCTTATCAGCACTATCATTGTTAACCATTAACGAGATCCCCTCGTTATCAGCTTTGGGCAAATCAACTGTAGCTTTAGTGCCATCGGCATAAGTTAAATTGGCCTTATATGTTTTACCGGCTTCAGGAGTAATAAATATAAGTCCCATACCAAGGTGAGTCGATTCAAATTTAGTTACTTCCGCATTGGTATTATCAACCACAACACCTTTAACATTAACGCCCAATCCATTTGTTCCGACGGCCTTAAAGGCCAATTTGGCCGGTATGCTGCTCACAAAACGTCCACCTTCCGGAAAGAATTCGACCCCGGCTTTTGCGATCCCCGCTTTATTTCCTGCAGGCGGCCCGTTATTAATGTTTATCCGCCTATCAAAAAAATTCACCTGGCCGTTATTCAGCATCCATTTGGTGTACGCCCTTATACGATAGCTCCCCCCGGGCAATGTATTGGGGAGGCTAAAATCACCTACCGCTAAACCATTAGCCAGTTGTAGCGAAATGGATTTCAAGAGAGAACCGGTGGGACTGATAAGATCAACATGTAGTATACCGCTTAATTTTGATAACTCATGCTGTTCGCCAAGGGTAACATAAGCTTTAAAATAAAGCGTATCGCCGGCGTTATAATAAGGTTTGTCAAAATGCAGGTAAGGTTTTTCAATTGCTTTATCTGCAGACAAAGTTTGCAGGCGCGATACGGCTGTATCCAAAGAGATAACAGGTGATAACCGTTGGCTATTTTGCGATAAAACAGGCACAGAAAAGCACAATGCCGCTAACAGCAGTAATATTATTTTTTTCATAACAAGGAATAATGATAGGTTTAAACTGGTTATATAAGAGTAATTAAATGTAGGTATTTATTTCCAAATAAAGTACTTATTTAAAACCAGTTATATTTCAAACCTATAACCTTACCGCTATTGCGTCAGCTCGGCGTCCTGTTTCATTTCTTCCCAGTAAAGTGTTTCAAGATAAATACCGTTTTGAATAGCTACGCGTGCACGTATTTTTTCTAATTCAGCCTTAACTTCTTCATTGCTGAGCTCCCGGCCCAGCGAATGGTAATAAATAGCGTAACCGGTTTTGCTGTTTACGCATTTAAAATGTTTATCCCCGGCTTTCATAATCGGATTAACTAATATAATCACAAGTAGCAAGCGCCGGGATTTGTTTTAATTAAACTTAAATGTTACACAATTTTCTTCATATTACCAGCAGGTTTCTTTTTACTTTAAATCAGCAACTTACATCGATATTATGACTGGTTTATTACATTGGCTTAACCATTCTTAACATTAACTTAACATTTTGCATTGTATTAATAGTTACTTTTACATGCTGAATAATTTATAGTGACATATTTTAAAATCCACTTAATATAACTACTGTAAATTCACGACTGATAAAACAGATCAATGAAGAGCACTAACTCAAAATCGATATTTCCGAATTCTAACCAGCTTTTTTACGATTTATTCAACACAGCTGTGGCTAACGTTACCGAAATGGCCAGGCTGTTAGACGAAGCCGTAAATGCACCAACTTCATATGAGCAGAAATTCAATTTCGCCCATATTGATAAATTAAAATTTAAAAGCTACGAGATAACGCACAGGGTATTTTCTGAATCTGGAAGGATGCTGATATCGCCGTTTAACCGTAAGGATATGTGCGATCTGGCATCGGCAATTGATGACGTAGCCGACAGGATCACTATGGCTGCCCGCAGGATAAACCTATATAACGTACCTGTTATTACACAGCCAATGATAGAGCTGGCCGCGCTGATCCTGCAAACCAGTACCGAGCTTGAAAAAGCAGTAAACGCAATGAATGATCTTAGCAAATCTGCTATCATCTTTGAGCTTTGCAGCAATATTAAAAAGCTGGAAGCTCAGGCCGACTCAGTTCATAATAAAGCCTTTGCCGATCTGCTTAACAACGAAAAAGATCCTATTGAGCTAATTAAATACACCGATGTTTTTGCAGCCATGGAAACAGCTACCGATAGCTGCGAAGATACAACCCTGATCATTGAAAGTATTTTGATCAAGAACGGGTAAACCCAACCTAAATCCTCTCCAAAGGAGAGGACTTTAAAAACAAAAAAAGCGATGAATTGTCATCGCTTTTTTTGTTTAATACCGTTTATTATAAAGCCCTCTGCTTTCGAGAGGGTTGGGTGAGGCTCTTTCTCATCTGGAGAGGGCTGGGTGAGGTGTTATTTTCCTTTTTCGGATTGAGGGCCATTATCTCCGCCGCCATTATCCTGGTCATTGTTTTTATCTTTCTCCCTGTCTTTCTTAAACTCAAGTTTACCAAACTTATAGCTCAGGCTTATACCGAACGATTGTACCGGTACCAACCTTACGTTAGTTTGGTAAAAATTGCTGCCAAATGTTGATGAGCTTTGGCTAACATATTTCGCGAATGGATTGGTAGCAGTAAGACCAATGCTTGCCTTTTTATTCCAGAACATTTTGCGCATAGCAAAGTTGTAGAACACAAATTTTGGATTCGTTCCCTGGATACCTTTTTGTGATGAGTTATAGTTACCAAAAAACTCAGCACTCAGGTCATGGCCAAAGCTATATTGTGCGTTAAGATTAAGGCGATAAGCAAAAGCGCTTACATTGGCAAAACCAGGGTTGGTACTGCGCCTGTCGCTGAAAATCATGTTAGTACGCAGGCTCAGTTTACTGGTTACCGGTATCGAACCATAAAGGTTGATGCCGATACGCTCTTCCGAACCAATATTATAACGCTGGGTTAACGAAACATCGGTATAAGTGGTGCCATTTGCATCAAACGTAGAGTAAAATGTAGTGAACTGCTGGATATCATCGGTGTTGCGACGATAGAAAGCGGCTATATTGATATTAGCACCTTTGTCATATGATTTGTTGTAGCCTAACTCGAAGTTATCGCCTTTTTCGGGCCTTAAATTGGGGTTACCTGTGTTGATGTTGTGCGGATCGCTGATATTCAGGAAAGGGTTCAAATCGCCATAATCCGGACGCTGGATGCGGCGGATATAGCTTAATTTAAGTGATTCGCTGCCATCACCAAACTTGTGCGAAAACACCAGTGACGGCGCAAGGATATTATATGACGGAATGCTTACGCCCTGAAAATCGGCTTTGGTGGTAGTATACTCGTCGCGCAAACCGGCCTTTATATCTAAAAACTTGTTAAATACCGATGCTGAGGCCGAAACATAGTAGGCATACACCTTACGATCATAAGTAAAACCATACGTTTGATTAGGGTTAGGCACAAACGCGTTACCACCAAAAAGGGTATCGGTTATTACATTATTATTGATATGGTTAAATACCAGTTTACCACCTGTTTCAAGTGTAAAGCTCTTGCTTACCGGCTGAGTATAATCAACAGAGATATCGGTTTCCCTGTCTTTACCGGGGTTATTGTTAGAAATGCCTGATGAAGTTATACCCGATTCATAATCCTGGCGCTGGAATGAGCTGAATGAGTTACTGCCAAAACTTGATGAATATAATACATCAAGCTCCTGCCCTTCTTTGGCGAAGGTCTTTTTATAGTTCAAATTTACGTCGGTTGAGGTACCGTTGAATTTACTGCTTGAGTTACGGATGCTCCTTATATCAGATACCGTGTTACCGGCTGCGTCAACCACGCTTTGATCCTGGTTGGTGATGCCGTTACCATGGTTGCCAAAATGGTTAAAACCAACGCCGGCTGTTAATTGATCTTTAGGGGTAATATCCCATGAAAAATTAATGCCTGATTCGTAACCGTTACGCCTGAAGTTATTGCTGCCCTGCTGAAAAAGGGTAGTTTGTCTTCCGGCACTATCGGTTGATACGCGGTTACGGGTATTAGGCGCGTTAGTATTGATCTGGGCGTTACCGCTAAAAAATGCGTTCACCCCAAAATTGCCTTTGCGGGCATTCAGGTTAAATGAACCGTTTTCGCGGCGGGTACCTGCCGATAGGTTAACACTACCGTTAACGCCCTGCACTTTACTATCTTTCAAAATAATGTTTACGATACCTCCAGTGCCGGCTGCATCATACTTTGCACCCGGGCTGGTAATAACCTCAATACTTTTGATCTGGCTGGCAGGAATACTGGCCAAAGCATCAGCAAGGCTGGCGCCAAAAATGCTTGATGGTTTTCCGTTGATCAGGAAGCGGATATTGGCATTTCCCTGCAGTTCTACGTTACCGTCAATATCTACGGTAATTTGCGGAACCTTTTTCAAAACGTCGATAGCCACACCACCCTGCGCACTTAAATCGTTTTGAGGATTATAAACCATTTTATCAATCCGGTTTTCAACGGTTGGCACTTTGGCGGTTATGGTTACCCCTTTTAGCTCGTTAGCGGTAGGGGCCAGTTTGATCTCGCCCAATGACACAGCGCCATCTTTAACTATCACATGCTCAATAACAGCTTTTTGATAGCCTAAAAATTCGGCGGTTATTTTGTACTCCCCGGCGGGGATATTGTTAATAGAGAAATTTCCTTTAGGATCGGTACTGATACCATTAAACGGAGATGTGGCACCTTGTTTAAATACAGAAACGGTGGCATAATCTACCGGTTGTTTCGTGGTAGCATCGGTTACTTTACCTGTGATTTTACCCTTAGCTCCGGAGGCGGTTTGGGCGTGTAAGGCGGTTATAAAAACAAAAGAAAATAATATCAAAAAAACAGACTTCATTATATGATGTGGGTATTTGAACCACAAATTTTATAAGAAAGATTGGATTAAATCTGAATTATGTGGTATTGAAGTGTATTTGTTACAATATGATTTTGCTATGTATGCATGCTTGTTACATTGTATATGAGCCCGTTACAAAAAAATTAGAAAATTAATACAATTGTGCCCCCAATAATAAGCAAAGCGCCTATGGCGTTTTTCAAGGTTAAAGGTTCGCCCAGGAAAATAACAGAGAGCGCGATGGCTAAAGCCACACTCAATTTATCAACAGGGGCAACCTGGCTTACCTTGCCCAGTTGCAGGGCGCGGAAATAACAAATCCATGAAAGCCCTGTAGCGCAGCCCGACAAGATTAAAAATGTCCAGTTGGTTTTAGTGAGGCTGCCAATACCAGCATGCCCGCCTTTGAAAAGCGCTATGCCCCAGGCCAGTATCAGGATAACAACGGTACGAATGGCTGTCGCCAAATCCGTATCAACCCCTTTAATACCTATTTTGGCAAAAATTGCGGTAAGCGCCGCAAACAGTGCCGAAAGTAATGCGTAGATCCACCACATAATGATCAGATTTTGTATTTAACTTGCAACAAGCTAAAGGCAAATTTGCTTACGTATTCTGTATAAAATCTGTGAGCATAATTTCGTGAAGCTAAGCACTAACCAAAAAATCCAAAATCCGTACAAATTCACCATATACCTTTACTCAAAAAAAGATTTGAAATTACTGATCATTGAAGATGAAGAAGGCCTGCGCGAAAGTATTGAAGAATACTTTACCGAAGCCGGCAATATCTGCGAAACCGCGGCCAGCTATACAGCTGCCCTTGCCAAGGTTGAACTGTACAGATACGATTGCATCCTGCTGGATATTACCTTGCCCGGCGGCAATGGTATAGATATATTAAAAGTACTTAAAAACAATAATTATACGGATGGTGTACTTATCATCTCGGCCAAAAACTCATTGGATGACCGCCTGCAGGGCCTTGACCTGGGTGCCGATGACTATTTGGTAAAACCCTTCCACCTTTCCGAACTTAAGGCAAGGGTATCGGCCATCATCAGGCGTAAAATGTTTAATGGAAGCAACGTGCTTAACTTTAATGAGCTCAGCATCGATCTGATGGCCAAAACCGTAGCTGTAAACGGAATACCTGTAAAATTTACCCGTAAGGAGTTTGCCCTGCTTATCTATTTCATATCTAATAAAGGCAAGGTAATCTCCAAAAACGCCATTGCCGAGCATTTATGGGGCGATGGAATTGACCTGGCCAATAATTTCGACTTTATTTATTCGCACATCAAAAACATCCGAAAAAAAATAATGGAAGCCGGCGGTAAGGACTATATTTATGCAGCCTACGGTATGGGCTACAAATTCGCCGATCAATAATGAAGCTTTCCGAAAGGTATAACCGGGTAAACTTAATAGCCACCATTGTTATCATGCTGATAACAGGCGCTATTTACTACCAGGCTATCAGCCTTATTCTTACCAACCAAAAGGACAAATCGCTTGAGGTTGAAGAGCAGGAGGTTTTTGATTATGTGAAGCTCAATCGTCACCTGCCCCAGGTTTTTGAATCAAAAGATCAGCAGATCACTTTTGTTTCGGCCGAACCGAACTCCGTTAAACGTGAGTTTTTTAATACCACTTACTATCGCGAAAAAGATGAACCCGAATCTGGCAGGGGCCTGGTTAGTTCGGTAACCGTTGCCGACAGGTATTATAAGATCCTGATAGTTGAATCGAAAGTAGAAACTGAAGATCTGATCCAGATCATCTTCGCTATCACCATTGGTGTTATTCTATTATTACTACTGGTGTTGGTGATCACCAACCGCCTTATCCTGGGTAGGCTTTGGCAACCTTTTTATAGCATACTTAGCGAACTAAAGCTATTCAACGTTACCGATAGCCGGGAAATGCTTTCACCCAAAACGTCTATCGATGAGTTTAATGAGTTGCAGGCCGAAGTAACCGCAATGGCCGAAAGGGTAAAAAAAGACTACAAAGATCTTAAAACATTTACCGAAAACGCCTCGCATGAACTGCTTACCCCTATCGCTGTGATCAATTCTAAATTGGACACACTAATCCAGACTGAAAACTTTAGCGAACATCAAAGTAAACTACTTAACGACCTTTACAGTGCTGTATCACGATTGAGCAGGCTTAACCAATCGTTATTATTACTGGTTAAAATAGAAAACAAACTATTAAACGACCGCCAGCATCTGGATTTGAATGAACTGATAGAAGAATTATTATATCAACTGGAGGATATTTTTAGTGATAAAGAAATAACGGTTACTTCAATCCTCGGCGAAAAGGAGGTGGAGGCCGGGGCTTATTTAATTGACATTCTGCTCAATAACCTCATCATTAATGCTGTTCGGCATAATGCTGCAGGCGGAGAGATCATCATCAACCTCACAACCGAAAACTTAACCATCAAAAACACAGGGGAGAACATCGCCCTCAACGCTGAAAATATCTTTACGCGCTTCCATAAATCATCCCATTCCGAGGGCAGTGGACTTGGGCTTACCATCTCCAAACAAATCTGCGAAAGCCTGGGTTATCAGCTCATTTACAGTTATGAAGCACCGTACCACATTTTCACGGTTAACTTTTAATTTGTTACAATGGCAGTCCTAATTTTTTCCAGAATTATCCTGTAGCTTAGCTATTATTTAACACAACATATATTATTTTGACCATCCGGATAAAATGGGTTTTCGGCTTTTTATTTTGCCTGCTTAGTGCTGTTACACAGGCACAAACCTACAATCTTGAACATTATTTGGAGCTTGCCAAAAGCAATAGTCCGCTATTAAAAGATCTCCAAAACCAGATAGCCTCTGGTCAGTTAGATAGTCTCCGTATCAAAGCCGGTTACAGGCCCCAGGTAAGCGCCAACAGCACCGGGCTTTATGCTCCTGTTGCAGGCGGTTACGGCTATGCTCCTGCTATTACCAATGAACATACACTTGCTGCCTTGCTGGGTATTAATCAGTCGCTGGATAGCAAGAAAAATATCGCCGCGCAGATAGACGCAGTTAAACTGCAATCGCAATCGGTGCTCAATACCTCCAAAATATCCGAACAGGATTTGAGAAAGGCTGTTACCGCGCAATATATAGCCGCTTTTGGTAGCCTGCAGCAGGTAAAATTTAACCAGGAGGTGATCAGCCTGCTAAATCGCGAAGAAGAGCTGCTTAAGAAATTGACCCGTACCAACGTTTATCGTCAAAGCGATTACCTTACTTTTTTAGTTACCCTTAAGCAGCAAGAACTTACGTTATCGCAAGCGCGCTTACAGTATAAAAACGACTATACCACACTCAACTATTTAACCGGCATTGCCGATACCAGCTATATTGAGCTTCAGGACCCCGGCATTCAAAAAAACATGCGGGCAGATATCAGTAACAGCATCTTTTTCAGCCAGTATAAAACGGATAGTCTTAAACTGGTAAACAGCCGTACACTGCTTGATTTTAGTTACAAACCCAAGATAAACCTGATGGCCGATGGCGGTTACAACTCCGACTTTTTGAGCGGACCGGCCTACAAAAACTTTGGTGTAAGTGTTGGATTCAGTTTCACCCTTCCATTATATGATGGTGGTCAGCGCAAGATCCAGTACCGCAAACTTTCATTAGAAGAAGATACCCGACGTAACTATAAAGCATTTTTTGACACACAGTATCGCCAGCAGCTTGCACAGTTAAATCAGCAAATAGATGGCTCCGAAAAACTGATTGCGCAGATAGACGAGCAAATGAAATATACCGAAAGTCTTGTAAAGGTTGATACCCAATTGCTGCAAACCGGCGACGTACGCATGGCCGACCTCGTATTGGCTATTAACAATTATCTTGCTATAAAGAACCTTAAAACACAAACCACTATTAATAAGCTACAACTTATTAATCAGTTCAATTACTGGAATAAATAACATGAAATTTAAACACATATACCTGGCTGCCGGGATTTTAACACTGCTGTATAGCTGCAAAGGCAATACCCAACCTGCAGATGATGCAGGCGACGGCGGCGCTGCCCAAACACCGGTAACCGTAACCACCGTTGCCGATAGTGCCATGGTTGATTATATTGACCTGAGCGCCACATCTGTATTTCAGCAAAAAAACATTGTTAAGGCCAATGCCAACGGCTATATCCAAAAGGTAAATATCCTGCCGGGACACTTTGTAAACAGGGGCGAATTTTTATTCAGCATCAAAACAAAAGAAGCGCAAAGTATTGGCAACAGCATCAATGTGCTGGATACTACCTTTAAGTTTTCGGGCATTAACAAAATAAAAGCCGCCGGTAATGGCTATGTTACCCAGCTAAACCATCAGCAGGGTGATTATGTACAGGACGGTGAGCAACTTGCCGTAATCAGCGACCGCTCAAGTTTTGTATTTGTAATGCAGTTGCCTTACGAGCTTCGCTCCTATGTAAAAAACAACCAGGATGTACAATTGACACTCCCCGGAGGAGAAAAACTAACAGCACAGGTAAGCTCAACAATGCCCGCTGTTGATTCGTTGTCGCAAACACAGGGCATTGTACTTAAAGTGAACAGCACCTATCAAATCCCCGAAAATTTGGTAGCCAAAGCGCGCATCATTAAATCGGTAAGGCCGCATACGGTATCGCTGCCCAAATCGGCCATATTGAGTAACGAAACCCAAACCGAGTTTTGGGTAATGAAACTTATTAACCCTACAACCGCTGTAAAAACACCGGTAACAAAAGGTATTGAAGCGGGCAACCGGATAGAGATCTTAACACCTAAATTTTCGCCGGGCGATAAGATTGTAGCAACGGGTAATTACGGACTTGCAGATACGGCTAAAGTGAAAATTACGGAGTAAGCCCCTCTAAATCTCCCCTAAAGGGGAGACTTTATTATGGCTTCGCATACAATATGAAGGCTAACCGGATTTAAATAATTACAATAAAATCGCTCTGAATATCCCACAATCAGAGAGATATTTCAAAAGCCCTCCACTTTTGGGGAGGATTGGGTGGGGTTTTATACTATGAACCAGCGCAAAAATTACTTCATAACCCATCGCAAGCCATTAGGCCTGGTGCTGGCCCTGTTTATTATGGGCGGTTTGTTTGCCTATTCTAAACTGCAAACCTCTCTCTTCCCGGAAATCACTTTCCCTAAAATAAAGATCATTGCCGATCAAGGCCTTCAGCCGGTAAACAAAATGATGGTTACGGTTACCAAACCATTAGAGAATGCTATTAAACAGGTGCCCGACTTGCAACTGGTACGTAGTACCACAAGCCGGGGCAGTTGTGAAATTTCTGCATTGTTTAACTGGAGTGCTGATATCGATCTGAGCCAGCAACGCATCCAATCAAGTATTGATCAGATCAAAAATGACCTGCCTGCTGATGTAAATATCAGTGTGGCTAAAATGAATCCTTCCATTTTACCAGTAAGTGGTTACACGCTGGAAAGTCATAACCTGTCCCCTATTGAGCTTAGGCAATTGGCTACTTACACAGTAAAACCATTCCTGTCGCAGGTTGATGGGGTATCTGAGATCAGGGTGATTGGCGGTAAGCTGAAGGAATACTGGCTCACGCTCGATCAGCAAAAAATGACTTCATTAGGCCTTACGCCTGATATTATCAGCACTACGCTTGCTACCACCAACTTTGTAAAGTCAGAAGGTTACTTGTCTGATTATAAGCGCATGTACCTTACCGTTACCGATGCCACCATTAATGCCAAAGATCAGCTGGAACAATTGGTGATCAGCAATAACCGCAAACGGATAGTAAGACTCAAGGATTTTGCAAGCATACAGGTTAATGAAGGTATCGAGTACACCCGCATTAACGCCAACGGGCACGACGGGGTACTTATAGCTGTTATAAAACAACCTAATGCTAACTTGATATCGGTTAGTAATGACATGGCCGATAAGGTTGACGCGTTAAAAAAACTGCTTCCACGCGGCGTAACTATCAGGCCGTATTACATTCAGGCCGATTTTGTGAACGATTCGGTAAAGAGTGTGAGCGACAGCCTTTGGATAGGTCTGTTGTTGGCCATTATCGTAGCGGTGATCTTTTTAAGATCGTTTAAAGCAAGTATCACCATATTAATTACTATTCCGGTTACGCTTGGGCTCACCCTGCTTATACTATACTGGCTTGGCTATACCTTCAATATCATGACCCTTGGCGCTATTGCGGCATCCATAGGCTTAATTATTGACGATGCCATTGTAGTTGTTGAGCAGATTCACCGGGTACACGAAGAACACCCCGATGAGCTGAGCAGCCATTTGGTTAGGAAAGCCATTGATTACCTTTTCCCGGCAATGGTGGGCTCATCTATTAGTACCATCGTAATCTTTATTCCTTTTGTGCTGATGACCGGTGTTGCAGGGGCATACTTCAAGGTGCTTACCGATACCATGATCATTACGTTGCTAAGTTCCTTCTTTGTAACATGGATCGGTCTACCGGTAATTTACCTGTTGGTTACACCTAAGCCTAAATTAAATGCCGCTGCAAAAACTAAAAAAGAGGAAGTACATACCGTAAAGCGTCAAAAATGGGTAAGCTTTTTTATCCTCAGGCCTTATGTAAGCATTATTATTATTGCAGTTTTAGCAGCGGTTATTGTGATAGTGCCTCCGATGCTGGAAACCGGCTTCCTGCCTGATATGGACGAGGGCGCCATTGTGCTTGATTACAAATCGCCTCCCGGAACTTCGCTGGAAGAAACCGACCGCATGCTGCGTCAGATTGAAAAACAGATTGTAAAACACCCTGACGTAACAGCATACTCGCGCCGTACAGGTACACAAATGGGCTTTTTTATTACAGAGCCCAACAGCGGCGATTATCTTATCCAGCTTAAAAAAGATCGCACCAAAAGTACAGAAGAGGTAATAAGTGACCTGCGTAAAATTGTTGAAGAAACTCAACCGGCGCTGGAGGTAGAATTTGGCCAGGTGATAACCGATATGCTTGGCGACCTTACCACATCGGCCGAGCCTATCGAAATTAAAGTATTTGGCGATAACCAGCAAACGCTGCAAAACCTGTCCCGCCAAATAGCCGGACTGGTTGAAAAAGTTAAAGGTGCAGCCGACGTACTACCAGGCATCATCATTGCCGGCCCTACGGTAAGTATCCAACCGCATTACAGCAAAATTGCTCAGTATGGAATTACCGCCGCCGATTTGCAAATGCAGATTCAAACCGCGCTTGAAGGTAATGTGATAGGCAATTTATTGGAGAAAGAACAGCTATCCCCTATCCGCATGGTTTACCCGGGCAATCGCTCGCTTAACGTAAATGATATCCATAACCTGCATATATTTTTGCCCAACGGAAAGCTTATCCCTATAACCGAACTTGCCGCGGTTGAGCTGAGGCCCGGCGACGCCGAAATAAACCGTGAAAACCTGCAAAGCATGAACGTGGTAAGCGCCAGGCTGGAAGGCAGCGACCTGGGTACTGTGATAACCGCAATTCAGAAAGCCATACACGATAATGTAAACCTGCCAACTGGCTATCATGTGGAATATGGCGGTGCTTATGCCCAACAACAACAGTCTTTTAAAGAATTGCTTATTATCCTGGTAACTGCTTGTTTGCTGGTTTTTGGGGTGATATTATTCCTGTTCAGGCAATTCAGGATAGCACTGCTTATTTTAGTGATCGGCATTTTGGGAATTGCCGGCAGTTTTCTGGCCTTATTCATTACCGGTACGCCGCTTAACGTGGGCAGCTATACCGGACTAATCATGATTGTAGGCATCATTGGAGAAAATGCCATTTTCACATTCCTGCAATTTAAAGAGAGCGCCATCGAAAATGGAAACAAAAACATTGATGAGGCCATAACTTTTGCTATCAGTACCCGTTTAAGACCTAAACTAATGACTGCTTTGGGGGCTATTATAGCGTTGATGCCGCTTGCTTTAGGCATAGGCGCGGGGGCACAATTGCATCAGCCACTGGCTATTGCGGTTATTGGAGGCTTTTTAGCGGCATTGCCATTATTACTTATTGTTTTACCGGCTATGCTGCGTATATTGTACCGCAAAGGGTTTGATGCCCATTTAAATGAAGTTAATGAAAGCCACAACGGTTAACACAGCATTTTTACAGATTCGGGATTTAATTTCATGGCAATAAACAATCCCGAGAAATGAAAAAACAAATTCTGGCTGTGGCTATGCTTATTGCAGGCTTGGCTCCTTTTAAGCTGAACGCGCAAACCTATGTAGCCGATAAAACTATCGCGCTTCCGGGCGATGGCGGTTATGACTATTTATCTATTGATAAGGTTAACCGCAATCTTTATGTGTCTCACGGCACTACTGTAAATGTCATTAACCTGGATACCGAAAAACCGGTTGGCGCTATCGAGAACATGAAAGGCGTGCACGGCATAGCTATAGTAAACAAGGTTAACCGTGGTTTTATTAGCGATGGCAAGGCAAACGCGGTAGTGGTTTTCGATTTGAAAACGTTTAAAACCATCACTACCATTGCTCTTACGGGCGCTAACGGGCCGGATGCTATTATGTATGATCCCTCTGCCGATCGCGTATTTACTTTTAATGGCGAAAGCAACAATTCGTCAGTAATTAACCCATCTACACTTAAACAAGTTGGTTCGGTAGCCCTGAGCGGCGCACCTGAATTTGCGGTATCCGACGGAAAAGGGAAAATCTACAACAACCTTGAAGATAAAAGCAGCCTTGATGTTATCGATAGCAAAAGCCTTAAAGTAATTAAAAACTATCCCCTTGCCCCTTGTGGCGGTCCTACAGGTTTGGCGCTTGATGCTGTTAATCAAAAACTGTTTACTGTTTGCCGTGAAAATAAAGGCGTAAGCGTTTTCGATATCAAAACAGGTAAAGTAACCACAACCCTGCCAATTGGAGCCGGCGTTGACGCGGTAGCTTATGATCCGGAAACTAAACTGATTTTTTGCTCATGTGGCGATGGTGTTACAACTATCATCAAACAAAAATCGGCAGATGCCTATGAGGTGGTCCAAACCTTAAAAACAGCTGAAAGAGCCAGAACAATGGCCCTGGACGCTAAAACGCATAAAATTTATTTAAGCGTAGCACAATTTGAACCCGGCACACGTAAAACCATCCCTAATACCTTTAAAGTAATTGTTTTCAAACAAAACTAACGTGAATTCTATATAAAATTTACATGAAACAATCGTGAAGATTCTACGTATTCCTGATATTGCTAATTAATTTTTACAAAAAAATGAAGTTTTGCGCACGTTATCGCTATATTTAACGTTTTAACACTATATGATTAAAAAGACTGATTTTGTTTATTCCCAGGAGTCTGAACCTCATCGCATCCGTACAAAAAAAATCCTGAAAGAGTTTCCGCAACTGCGTAAGCTTATCGGTAAAAATCCGAAAACCATATGGGCCATTATTGGATTAGTAGCCTTCCAGGTAGTTTTAGCCTGGTTTGTACGCGATCAATCATGGTGGATAGTTTTCGGGGCGGCTTATTTGCTTGGCGCTTTTGCCGATCATGCATTATTTGTAATGATTCACGAATGTACACACCAGTTACTGTTTAAAAACCGTAACGCTAACCGTTGGGCATCCATGTTTGCGAATTTGCCGCAAATACTGCCAAGCGCAATTTCATTCGAAAAATATCATATCAAACACCATTCTTTTCAGGGCGTTCACGAGCTTGATGCCGATTTACCAAACCGCTGGGAAGCAAAACTGATCAGTAATTCATTTTTTGGCAAAGCAATCTGGCTGCTGTTTTTCCCGGTATTCCAGTTGTTCCGTTTATCACGTTTAAGAGAAATCCATCCGTTTGATGGCTGGATCCTTACTAACTGGTTATTACAGGCCGCATTTACAACAGCTATAGCTTACTTTATGGGATGGCATGCAGTAGCGTTTTTATTATTAAGCTTTTCATTTTCAGTTGGTCTTCACCCACTGGGTGCCCGTTGGATCCAGGAGCATTACCTTACTGTTACCGAAGAGCAGGAAACATACAGCTATTACGGCAATTTCAACGCGGTAGCCTTTAACGTAGGTTTCCACAATGAGCATCACGATTTTCCTTCTATCCCATGGAACAAACTTCCGGAGATCAGGAAAACCGCTCCTGAGTACTACGATACTTTATACTATCATACCTCATGGACTAAGCTGTTTTTCCAGTTTTTGTTCGATAGGGAGATCTCGCTGTTTAACCGTATCCTGCGTAAGGACCGCGGTCGCGTAGCGTTAACAGACATTTCAAAACCGGATATCGACCTCACCAAAGCCGAGCCAACGAAGTCGGAACTTGTGGAAGTTGAAAAATAAGAAAATCAAAAAGGGCCTCAAAAAGGCCCTTTTTTGTTAACATAGGTTTACATAAAAACTATATTTCGTTTCAAATACTTCTTGTATTTCATCAACTAAATTCCGTATTTTGCTAATAAAATTAGCAAAATGAAACATATAAGCATAGCCGATCAACTCCTGATTTTTAGCCGTTATATTGGTCAGCAGGTTGTAATCATTAGTTTATTAAATAACAGCGACGTTAATATCGGTACGCTTATAGGTGTAAAACATAATGCCATAGCTGTTAATATTGATGATGTGATACGCTGGATCCCGCTTTATGATAATTTCAAGCTTTGCGAAATTAAACTGCTTCTGAAGCCATTAAAGAAATTAACGCCCGAAGTTGTTTCTGCTGCCAATGATCTCCCGGTAAAAGCATTCATCACCCCGTATTACCAGCAACAGGGTTATGACATGCCTGTTTTTATTGAACCCGGACACCCCTGCAATTGCAAATATGTTCAGGAAATTGAACTGGCAGACTACCGTAGCCCGACAGAAATATTCCGGCAAAACGCCTTATTACATGCTTTTGAATCGGCATAAATGCTTCATGGTACGAATATTGCTCATTTTGCCTGTTGTCGACCGTTAAATTTTCATATAGTCGTAACAAAATCAAATAATTAATGTCAACTTCATACTAATGCGCTTTATTTGCGTTATTGTTTGCAAGAAACAGAATGAGCCGATCAAAAAAATTAAATATATTACTTCCCATCATATCCCTGCTTTTTATGGGAGCCTTTGCCAAGCACAGGCTACTCGACAAGCAGGATATTACGGGCACCCTCAATAACAAGGAGATGGATGAAACTTCGGGCATTGCGGCCTCATCCATCAACCCGGATACCTACTATGTACATAATGACAGCGGCGATACCAGCCGTTTTTTTGCAATAAGTTCCGGAGGCAAATTAAAATCAACTATCTATTTTAAAGGTGATAGTATCCACCAGCTTGGCGTACAGGATTGCGAAGATATAGACGTTGGCCCGGGCCCGGAAAAAGGCAAAAGCTACGTTTACATTGGCGATATAGGCGATAATGCGCAAAACAGGCCATTCATTACGATTTACCGTGCAATCGAAAAAAAATCGTGGGCTACAGACAACACTGCAAATGTAAATACCCCGGTTGCGAGCGCAAACTTTAAATATCCCGACGGCCCTAAAGACGCGGAAACCTTGATGATTGACCCTATTGATAAGCAATTGATCATTGTTAGCAAAAGAGGTGATACCGTTGGCGTTTATACTACCCCATTAAATTATAAAGCCAATACAACAACTGTATTAACCAAACGCTGCAAACTTTTCTTTTCGGGTTTTAAGCCTTTTAAATGGATCACAGCCGGTGATATCTCCAAAGACGGGCAACAGATACTACTGAAAAGCTACGACAAGGTTTACTATTGGCGCCGCCAGCATAACGAGCCTATTTGGGAAACCATGGTTCGCCAACCACGTGAATTGGAATACAAAGTTGAAAAACAGGGAGAGGCTATAGGTTTTCAGCCCGATGGTAAAGGCTATTACACCACCAGCGAGGGAGTTTTTGCGCCAATATATCATTACGATGTACCGAATTGATCCACGGTAATCACAACATAACAAAATGGCCTTTATCTATTCGACAAAGGCCATTTTTGCTATTTATAGAACACAAACGTCATTGCGAGGCACGAAGCAATCCCAAACTATACAGGGCGAACCTGCTACAGGGGATTACTTCATACCTTATAATGACGTGTGTTCATATTTGTTTCTTCTCAATTTCTTTACATCACCCGTATAAGCTTAACGCCATGTGGTGGTATTTTGAAAGTATATTTATGATTAACTGCTATCAGGTATTTCTGCTCCCAGGCATCGCGTGCTTTGGTGAAGCCATTTAACAACTTGTCATTAGCATCAAGGTTAACAGTTTGGTATTTGTCAGATGTATTGAAGAAACCTATAGCCTTTTCGCCTTTGGTAAGTTCCTTTACCCAAATCTGCTGCTCATCCGTTTTAGAAACCTGCCTCGCGCCTTTACTTAAAGCATCCTGATCTATGGCCAACACTTCATCATTGGTCAATAAGCTAAGTGTAAACCTGTCCAGGTGTCCCATATCGCAGCCAATTAATAAAGGCGCTGATAGCAAGCTCCATAAACTGATGTGAGTATATTGCTCATCGTAAGTTAAGCGGCTATTGTGGAGGCTTGGGCCCCATCCTACTTTACCCACCACCAGCATATCCGGATCATTAAAATGTCCCGGACCGGCATAAGGTGACGCAGGATCTTGTCCAAAACCAATATCGCTCATACTTCTCCAGGTATCCTGTATGTCGCCGGTAGTACGCCAGCTGTTACCGCCGGTTTCGGCACCCCATTTCCAAACATCGCCCCAACCATATTGGCAAAAACTAAACATGATATCGCGGTTTACCTTGTTTAATGATGAGCGCATCAGTTCATAAGGTTTTTTAAGCGCAGGCAGGTCGGGATGTGGCGGAGTAACTTCTGAATATGAACACCAGTCGTATTTCAAATAATCAAATCCCCAGTCGGCATAAGTTTTGGCATCCTGGTCTTCATGCTGCCAGCTGCCTAAAAAGCCACCGCAGGTGCGTGGACCTGGCGATGAGTAAATACCGGTATGTAAACCAAGGCTATGCACATAATCCGTTAAACCTTTCATATCGGGGAATTTGCTGTTAGCTACAATAGCGCCATCAGCAGCACGGTTTTCGGCCTCCCATCCGTCGTCAATATTAATATAGTTCCAACCATAAGCGCTCAATTTATCTGACATTTCTTTAGCCGAGATCTTTACTTTTTCATCATTTACGCTTAAACCCCAGGCGTTCCAGCTGTTCCAGCCTAAAGCCGGAGTAAGGCCAATTTTATCACCAATGCTAATGGTAAGCGTTTTTGTTTTGTTACCTAATTTATTGGTAACAGTAAGCGTTACCGGGTAATCACCTTTCTGGTTTACCACACCTGTAATGATGCCGGTCGCGGCGTCAAGTTTTAAACCCTCCGGCAATCCATCAGCTTTATAGGTAAGCGGCTTTTTACCGGTGGCCGGGATCAGATACAGGAACGGGTTTCCCGGCCTCGCACCATAAACATCGGCACCGTTAATTTTTGGTTTAGCCGATGGATAAGGCGTAAGTACATAAGGAGTTGTTTCGGTTCTGACAATCTCCTTACCCGATTTTTGATCGTTGAAAGTATAGGTAATGGTGTACGATTTTTTAGCTAAACGGGCAATCACGAACGAATACGTGAATGGCTTACCAGCAGTAAAGTTTGCAGGGTTAGATTTTTCGTAGATCACCGCACCGGTTTCCGGATCGGTCACCTTAAAAGCCAAGGTTCCCTGGTATTGATACTTATTGGTGGTGATCAGTTTAACCGCTTTGGCCAGGCTGTTATTTTCACCGAAAGTAAAATCGCCATCGGTATTTACCAACACGTGATCCATTACATCGGCCATGCCAATACTAAAATTATCACCATAAATGCCACCATCACCACCGGTATCATAAATACGAATGGCCAGCACATTCTCTTTATCCCACAAAATAGCAGGATCGGAAGCTGAAATATTATAAGTGCGCGGACCGTAATTGCCATCTTTGATAGTTCCGCTTCTACCGCCATACTTAGCGATCAGCTTTCCGTTCAAATATACCTCGTCATTATCATCAACACTGGCCAGGTTTAACCTCAAACTATCTTTTAAATACGCCTTTTCTTTGAGTGATGAAGGGATCACCACATGAATACGATACCAGCCAAAACCATCATAATTTGGATGCCCTTGTGGCTCCCAGGAATGGGCGACATCAATATTCTGCCAGTTTTGATCGTTAAACGTTGGCGACGACCATTGGGCAGAGTCGCCCACGGCAAATTTCCAGCCCTTGTTAAGCTGAACATCCTGTGCCGAAGCGGCCAGGCAACTACCGCCCAGCAAAAGCAGCACGGTAAAAATCTTTTTTATCATTATAGGTTGTTTAATAGTGTATAGCGAAACAGGATTTCGCCAGGTTAGTGTATGCTTTTTAAAGGTACAATCATTTTGAATAATTAGAAATGTATTGTTAACATTTATATTAAATTACATACTAATCACCTCATAAATACATTTAAAAGTAAAAAGTCTGTCTCACAGTCATTCTACAACCTTTATAGTACAGTTTTTGCCATGTAATTATCAAAGATACCGACGGTAAACTTAATGTACAGTTTACATTTTGGTTTAATATCGATGATACATTTACCATTGAAAACAACAGCTATGAAAAAGACTATTTTAACCTTAGCCCTTGTAACAGTTTGTTTTGTGGCATGCTTTGCAGCCATTGCCGGAATGGCGGGTAAATGGGAAGGTAAACTTGAAACAGAAACCGGCGAGGTTTATCCGTTGCTTTATAATTTTCAGATAGATGGCAATAAGCTTACTGGCACTGCCAAAACTCCTAAAGGTGACATGCCTATCGAAGATGGCAAAATAACAGGTGATAGTCTTAAATTTACAGTTAGTATCGAAAATATTCATATAGCCCACACAGGTAAATTTTATGGCGATTCTGTTGGTGTGGATATCGAGGCTAACGGTTCAAAAGCACATAGTACTTTAAAAAGAGCTCAATAGCCCTAACTTCTCCAATTTCAAGGATTATATGATATTTAAATCACATAAAATATCGTGTAATCATTTCATCCTATAAATCAAGGTTCTTATATTTATCTCAACCAAAAATTCACATTTTATGAAAAAGATTTTTACTACTACTTTACTGGTAAGCTGCTTTTTGATTTGCCTTGCAGCTATAGCTGATTTAAATGGCAAATGGTCAGGTAAACTGGTTACAAGCGATGGCCAGGAATATCCATTATTATACAACTTTAAAGTTGACGGCGATAAATTAACCGGAACAGCTTTAACCCCAGAAGGTGATGTAGATATTAAAGAGGGCAAAACCAACGGCACCGACTTTTCATTTACCGTAGCTACCAGCGGTATCGTGATCCCACATACCGGTAAATTCATGGGCGATTCAATCAGTGTTGAACTGGATATCAACGGTTCAAAAAGCAGCTCGGTATTAAAAAGGCCGGTTGAGAAGAAGTAATAAAACACCATGGTCATGCCGAACTTGTTTCAGGATGACTCTGGCACGATAAAAAGAAAAACCTTACCCAACCGGTAAGGTTTTTCTTTTTTATTTAAACTTAAAGGCAACAAAATTGTATATAGTTTAAAATTACTGCATATAGGCATCTGCTTAAACTATATCAACAATGAAAAAGGAGTTCCTGGCGATTAGTGCGTTTGTTATTATTACCGTTTTTAGTTTTATTTCAATGGCCGATATCAACGGCAAATGGATAGGTTCATTAAAGCTGCCCGGCGATGACCATTTTCCCTTAAGTTATACTTTTAAAATAGACAGCGGTAAACTCACAGGTACAGCCCATGCCCCACAAGGCGATGTTGCCATTACCGATGGCATGATCAACGGCGATAATTTTTCGTTCAGTATCCCGGTACCGGGCGGCAGTTCGCCCCATACCGGTAAGGTTTACCAGGACTCTATCGGCATGAACCTGGTTTACAAAGGCCAGCACATGCATGCTACGCTGAAACGGGGACAATAAAGTCTTAAGTCGAAAGTCTTAAGTCGCAAGTTAGTTTCGAATGGAGACTTTGGACTTCAGACTTTTGACTTAGAACTTAAGCCTACCGACTTTTAACTAAAGTTGCGTATTAAGATTGCAGGGGTTACCTTTGCGCCATGCTGCAACGTATTACAGCCTATTTAATCATCTTTTCACTGATAACGGTCAATTTCTCGCGGTTATTCATTTTCGCGGGTTTTGAACTGAACAGGAACTACATTGCCACCAAGCTTTGCGAAAACAGGAACAGACCCTGGCTGCATTGCGATGGTAAATGTTACTTCGCGAAAAAGATCAAACAGGCAGAGGACAAGCAGGCCAGCGACGAAAGGCAGTCGCAAAAGAGCCTCTTTCAGGAGGTTTATGTCATCAGTTCAACTGATGTTAAATTCCACTCCAGCCTGTTGCAGGTTATTTCAACCCCCTACACCCCAACCGTACCGGCCGATCGCCCGGTTACGATATTCCAGCCTCCCCAGTTAGGATAATCATTTCATTTTTATTGGTTTTTGATTGATGGTGTAGGATAGCTATGTCAGTTATACAGCTACAACTATGCTGTTGTTATATCTACGTGGTAATTGCGCACGTATGGCATATATCCATTCCCTAAATCAAAAAACAATTGTCATTGGATTTGAAAAATGACAATCGCGTCCCTGTAGACTGAATCTGCATAGTTCGCGATTGCTTCGTCGTTCCTCCTAGCAATGACATATAGTACCCTACTCTACCCATTTTTTACACCGGGAGGCAACTCCTGTAATACTATATAATGAAACGATATTTAATCCTACTTATAACTTTTATACTTACTAAAACACTGACTTACGGCCAAACAACACTCCAGGGTACCGTTACAGATGCAATTACCCATGAGGCCATCGCAGGCGCATCTATCTGTAAAACTGATGCTAAAACAGGCGAAAAGCTGGGCATGACCAATGCCAAAGGTCATTACAGTATCAATGTACAAGGCATCACCCAAATCAAATTTGCCATGGTGGGATACAGCGCCCGCATTGTTGAAGTATCTGTCGTAAAAGGCCAAAAACTTGACGTAGCATTAGAGCCTTCAACTGTGGATTTGCAACCTGTTGTAGTAACGGCCAGCCGTGAAGGGCAGGCAAGGCAAGACGCTCCTATTGCCATCAGCAAAATTAATTCAACCCAGATCAAGGATACCAAAGCCACAGCCCTTTACCAGTTGCTGAACAAAGTAGCTGGCGTTTACATGGTGAACCTGGGCAACGAGCAACATACCATGGCTATTCGCCAGCCTATTACTTATAATGCGCTTTATTTGTATATGGAAGATGGTGTACCTATTCGCCCTACAGGGATCTTTAACCATAACTCGCTTTACGAGATCAACATGTCGGGGGTTAAAGATATCGAGGTGATCAAAGGACCGGCATCATCACTTTACGGCAGTAACTCCATCGGCGGCGCGGTTAATTTTATTACCCAGGGACCGCCTACCGGTTATGCAGGCAATGTTTCTGTTCAGGGTGATAATTACCATTACCGTCGTGTAGATGCTGATGGTGGTTTCACGCAAGGTAAGTTTGGCTTGTATTTAGGTGGCTATGTAGCCCACCAGGCTGATAGCTGGCAGGATTATTCTGATTTTGATAAATATTCGGCCAACTTCAAAACTACTTACGACTTCAGCGCCAAAACCAAGCTCACAACCTCGGCTGCATATAACTATCTTAATACCCAAACCCCCGGTAGTTTAGATAGCGCCCGTTTTTATGACCGTAGCTATGGATCAAACCAGCGCTTTACTTATCGTAAGGTAAAATCGTTCCGTGCCAGTACACGTTTAGATCATCAGTGGAATGATAAGAACAGCACTTTTGTAACCCTGTTTTTCCGCGGTAATTCAACCGCGCAACTGCCAAGCTATTATATATCTGATGTTCGCGATGCCAACGGTGTTTACAAAAGCAGCAACGGACAGGTGAACGATCAAAAATTTAACAGCTACGGCTTACTGGCACAGCACCGTGTTGATTTTGATTTCCTGCACTCAAGGTTGATTGGTGGTGTTTATATGGATGACAGCCCGAGCTCGTACTATGCTCAATACCTTGATATCACCAAAGATGTAGCCAACAACTATTACACCAGCTTCAACAATACCGGCAGATACATTGATAATTACAAGATCAAATTATTCAACACAGCTGCTTACGTTCAGTACGAGATTAGGCCTGTAGAAGCTTTACGCATAGTAGGCGGTTTACGTTACGACAGGGTTCATTATAATTTTGACAATGAGATCCCGGCAGGGCAAACCAAATACAAACAGCAGGAAACCAACAATTTTAATATTGTGGCCCCCAAGCTGGGCATCACCTATAACTTTGGTAACAACAAAGGTATTTATGCCAACTACAGCGTAGGTTTCCAACCACCAGAAACCGGCGATTTATACAGCTCTCGTCAGCTTACACAACTTAAACAAGCTACTTTTGATAATTACGAGGCAGGCGGCTGGTTCTCGGCCTTTAACAAAAAGCTATACTTTGAGCTGAGCATATTTGATCTGGAAGGCCATAACGAGATCATTAACCAGTTACTGCCTGATAACACCACCCAAAACCAAAACGCCGGTGCTACACGTCACCGCGGCATCGAATATTCGCTTACCGTAGCCCCTGTTAAAGAGCTAACCTTCAGGTTTAGTGGCACCAATGCCAAACATACATACGTTGAGTACAGCGAAGTAACCACCAATTACACTACGGGCGCCAATACGGTAACCAATTATGATGGCAAACGCATGAATAATGCTCCGGCCTGGATAGCTAACTCCGAGCTTACGTACAAACCGCAATACCTGCCCGGTTTCAGGATAGCAACAGAGTGGCAGCACATTAACCAATATTTTACCAACCCAGCCAATACCAAAACTTATTCGGGTTATGATATCTATAATCTGCGTTTAGGTTATGACGTAAAAAGCAGCGTATTGAAAGGTGCGGGCATCTGGTTCAATGTATTGAATTTAACCAATAAGCTTTATGCTACAACGGTAACCAGCAGCCAATACGGCGATACTTATAACGCCGCGCCGCCGCGTACATATACCCTTGGCATCAGTTATTCATTTTCAAAATATTGATCATGGCATCAGCAGCAGTAAAAAGCAAGTTTTATAAATGGCACCGGGTGTTGGGCTTAATAGCCCTCATCCCGGTAATATTCTGGACATTGAGCGGGCTTTCACACCCGTTCATGTCTAACTGGTTCAGGCCATCTATTGCGGAGGAGGTGTTTAAACCATTGCCGCAAAGCCAGATGAAACCGGTACTAAGCATTCAGCAGGTGCTGGATAAAAACAGCATTACAGCTATCCGGAATTTTGTCCTGGTTAATTTTAATCATAACACCTATTACCAGGTTTTGGATAAAGATAGTGTGTACAATTATTACTCGGCCAATGATGGCGTATTGCTAAAAGATGGCGACAGGTTATATGCCACTTACCTGGCACGCTATTTTACGCAGGATTCGACATCCAAAATCAAAAAGATAGATTACCAGACAACCTTTGATGGGCAATACCAGCCCATCAATCGCCTTTTACCTGTCTGGAAAATCAGTTTTGACCGCCCGGATGGGATGGATATTTACATTGAGACCTCGCAGAGCCGCATGGGCACGTTCAATAATAATACCCGTAAGGTTTTCCTGTGGCTGTTTGAGCAGTTTCATACCTGGCAGTTTTTGGCCGAGATTGGCGGCGATACTTTCCGGAATGTAGTGTTGCTCATCATCATGACAGTGATGTTATTTGCCTTGATTAGCGGCCTCACTGTTTATGGTTTAATGTGGAAGAAATTTAAATCCATCGCTCAAAAGCGTAAAGAAAATGATAGCGAGGATAAACGCGTAGTATATCGTTATCACCGGCAAATTGGGATTATCGTTTCCTTTGTGATGTTTACGTTTGTGATCAGCGGTGCATTTCATCTTGCGGTAAAGTTGCATAATACCGAAACACCTAAACCAGATTACGGGCGGATTATAGACATGAAACAGTTAGCGATATCAAATTTACAACTGCCTATTGCCGATAGTCTTGTAAAAAGACTGGCCATAGTAAGTTTTAATAATAATACTTACTACCAGGTAACCGATAACAAAAAGCGGATTTCCTATTTCAATACCTTTACCGGTAAAGAACAAATTAATGGCGACGAGGACTATGCCCGCTTTCTGAGCACCTATTATCACACCCATCAAGATCCTGATAAGTTTTATGGCCGGGTAAAAGTTAGCCAGGTAAAGCAGTTTGATAACGAGTATGGGTTTATCAATAAACGCCTGCCAGTTGAGCGGGTGGGCTATGCCGATGGCAGCAATTGGTACATTGAAACAACATCGTCAAAACTGGCTACAAAAGTTGCAGGAATTGACAGGGCCGAGGGGCTTTCTTTTATATTTTTACACAAGTATTTCGGCATGACCTGGGCGGGTAAGGATATCCGTGACATTGTGAGTATGCTGGCTGCCTTAGGTGTGCTGGTAGTATCATTATTCGGCCTTGCCTCATTCGTTAAAAACAAATAATCAATGAAAAAAAGCTTTATCATTTTGGCTTTAGCCAGCCTTGCACTTGGCGCCTGTAGTAGCTCGGTTAAAAGCACCGGCAAAACCGACAGTACCGCCACCGTAAAGAAAAAAGGTAAGTACACCTGTACCATGCACCCCGATCTTACTTTTGATAAACCTGGCACCTGCCCTAAATGCGGCATGGCTTTGGTTGAAAGGGATACTATAGAGGATGAGAAATAATTTCTTTTAATTCTTTTCCAACTCGTCATTGCGAGGCACGAAGCAATCCCCGGCAGTACAGGGACACCTGCACAGCCGCTCTGTATATTGAGGATTGCTTAGTACCTCGCAATGACGCTTTTTGGGCGTTTTTGAAAGTTCGTAACAATCACCCGGTTTACCGGTCTCATTCCTACAAACAAATCAACTTATCCGCGGTTATACCCCTTGTTACAAATAAATCATTAATTTTGGCGCTGATGAAAAAGGTGGAAGTATTAAAACTTATTGACTTGGTTGAAGAGATCAAGAAACTTGATGAACTCATACAACAAAGTCGCAGTAAGAAAACTTCTGATTTCGTGATCAATCAATACGAGGCTAAAAAGCTTAAGCTCATCGGCTCAACCATTACTGAACTGGCCTCTGCCCCTATTCAATCCATTGAAAGCTATCAGCTTATTCAAAAAATCCTGAATAAGTATTACCCTAATGTGTCTGAAGATAGCCTGCTCAGCAATGATGATATCAGTAAAATAGCGACAGCTATTTAATAATGCTGTTTATTAAAATGGCGGGTAAATAGATGCCGTTTGCTCCAGCGATTCGTCTCCTTTCCAGAAAGTAGTACCGGGATGGAAATGTTTCCATGAATGCCAGTACTCCTGGTAAGCCTGTATTTTGGCAAGGCGCTGCCCTTTTTGCAAACCGGAAAGGCATAAACCATCCCAATCCCAAACCGAAGCTGTTTCTTCATCGGTAAGCATACCTTTATCGTCCAATTTAAAATGAAGCGTTTTGCCGTTTACCGAAGTATTCCAGGCGTGATAGCTTAGGCTATCCTTTTCAATACCAATAAGTAGCGAGCTTTTGTTTAATTCGTCGTTAAGCAGGCGTTTGGCATACATGTGGCGCCAGTCGTAGGCTTTCGCTTTTCCGTTGATGATCACCCCGATAATCCAGCTTTTGCGCATCAGGGAATCTTTATTTTTTAAAGTGCTGTCGCGATCAACAAACTGTACACGGTCATAGTTTTTCAAGTCGGCATAATCGGCAGTATATAACCTGTCAGGCTGCAGAATAAGTGTTTCGGGATGTTTCTGTAACCACGAAGCAAGCGTCATTTGCTCATAGGGTAATTCGGTTAATTGCTGCCCTTTAAGCTTACCAACAGCGGCGTTACCAGTAGCCTGATACCACCATGTTTTTGTGCTTTCGTCCTCAATAATAGCGTTATAATGCCTTGCCCCCACCAGTCTGAAGTTTTGCCTCACTCCGTTGATAAGCGGACTGTAAACCCTGCCGGTACGGCACATTGTACAGTAGGTAACCAATACAGGTTTATTACCCACCTCATCCTGTAACTTATGATGATAACCGAGATAAATGAGTGGGTAAGCCTTTGCCACGCCGTTACTTACTACACCAACCACCAGGTAGTTTAGTGGCACATGGTTGCTCAAACCGTTTGCAAAAACAGCTTTTTCTGTTTCTTTAAACATGGTTTCGGCTTTATACATATAATCGGTGATGTAAAAGCTGCCTAAACAAAGTACAAAAACAGCAGCTTTAACGGCCTTTTGTTTAAAGGTATTTTTATTGTAGAATTTAAACAGGTACCAAACAATAAACAACATGCCGATCAGGCGCAGGGGCATAACTATTTTTTCAAGATAATAACAAACAGTTATGGCATTTAGATCCTGACTGCCGGGAAAAGGCATTAACAGGTAAGCATGAATAAGACCCGGCACTACCAGCAGGATAACGCCTATCCAGAATATTTTAGCACTGTTCCATCTCATGCTTAGTCAATAAATCTTGAGCAATGGGTTTAATCTCAAAAAGTTTATAATCGGTTTATAATTTCCTAATTTATAAAAATTTACAAATACAAAAAACTATCGCTGAAATAAAAAAACAATTAGATGTTAAGGGGAGGCTTTTAAATTTTACTTTGCCCTTACGGGGATAGCACCTGTAGCTATTAAATTTGTTTAAACACTAAATAAGAAATGATGAAAGTAGAAATATGGTCGGACGTGATGTGCCCGTTTTGTTATATAGGCAAACGCAGGTTTGAGGAAGCACTTGCCGGATTGGACGGAAAGGATCAAATTGAGATTGAATGGAAAAGCTTCCAGCTCAATCCCGATCTTAAAACCAACCCCAACATCAGCATTAATCAATATCTGGCCGATATAAAAGGCTGGACACTTGATCATGCCGAACAGATGAATAATCATGTTACCCAAATGGCGGCTCAGGCCGGCCTTACCTATGATTTCAGCAAATCGGTAGTAGCAAACAGTTTTAACGCGCACAGGCTGGCTCATCTGGCAAAAAAACATGGCCTCGGCGATGCTGCTGAAGAGGCTTTATTTAGAGCATATTTTACTGAAGGCCGCAATATTGATGACAACCAAACCCTTATTGAACTGGGTACAGCCATAGGCCTCAACGCCGATGAAATTAAACTAACGCTTGAAACCGACAGCTATGCCGATGATGTAAAACATGACATTGCAGAGGCTCAATACTTAGGCGTACGCGGTGTTCCGTTTTTTGTAATGAACAGAAAATACGCGGTTTCCGGCGCGCAGGAAGTAGCGGTTTTTAAAGACACACTTACCAAAGCTTTTGCCGGCTGGCAGCAAGAAAACCCCAAAGCTGCATTTGATATTATCGAAGGAGAATCATGCAGTCCGGATGGAGACTGTGAATAATTGAAAAGGTTGTAAACTTTTCTTAACAATATTTGTATCAAATATTTTCAAATACACGTACAAAGGGCTAAACTATTTATATTTAAGGCATTAAAACTATTGCTTAGCCCTTTGTATATGAAAAAAATCTACTATAAAGTATTTACCCTGCTTTTAATAACCGCTTCTGTAAGCAGCTGCAAACTCGATCCCCCTCTCGGACCCGACAAAGAAACCAAGGCTATTGATGTAAGTCCTACTACAAATACAGGGACTGGTACTGGCACGGGAACTGGTACTGGAACGGGTACTGGAACGGGTACTGGAACGGGTACTGGAACTGGCACAGGTACTGGAACTGGAACCGGTACAGGAACAGGAACTGGCACAGGTACAGGAACTGGTACCGGGACAGGCACGGGAACTGGCACAGGAACCAGTACTGCCGACGATGGTTCTGATTACCCGGCTGCTGCGCAGGGAACAATTTCTTACCGGGTTGATGGCGGTGCCACAGTTGTTAAAAATGGCCCTATGCTCACGTCTATCGATCAAAGTCCGATATCTACTACCGGAACTACTATGATTTCATACATTAATGGCAATGGCTCAGATATATTTCAAATAGGTGCCAACACATTATCTGCCGGAACCTTCGACATTACAGCTATAAATGCCGATGCGCCGGGAACTTTTTGGGGCGGTAAAATTAAATTCACTACGCTAAACCATTCAAGCCCTACCAAAGGGAATGCAGTGGGCACGTTTAAAGCTGAATTTAAGGATCTGGGTACTGGTGATATGCATACCATTGTTGGTTCATTTAACATAAAAGGCTAAAATAAACCGAGGCTATATTATCTGGAGGCGGTCATTTATCCCTAAAACGGTTAAAATGACCGCTTTTGCTTTTAACAGGGCGCTTAACTCACCTAAAAGTAAAAAACGATTTAGCTTAGTAAAAAGTATAATTAATTACCTTATATTTGTGCAGCCTATCCATAGTGTCAAAATGACACTATGGATACTATTTTAACATGAACAACTTACCCGATTCAAAAGATACCATCAACAAACTTACGCTGCGCATTGCCGTGGGGGCCATGTTTTTTATGGCGGGATTAAGTTTTTCAAGCTGGGCATCGCGCATTGCTACCGTTCAGCAAAATATGGGCTTATCCGAAGCCGGTTTAGGCGCTGTATTATTCGCGTTGCCGGTTGGGTTAATGTGTTCCCTGCCCTTCTCAGGTTGGATCATTACCAAAATAGGCAGTAAAAAACTGGTTATTGGTGCTCTACTTGTTTATGCTATAGCACTGGTAACCTTAGGCCTGGCGCAAAATACCTTCCAGCTTATCATATGCTTGCTGTGCTTTGGTTTTGCAAGTAACTCTGTAAACATAGCCGTAAATACGCAGGCTGTAGCTACCGAGCAGCTTTACCAACGGCCTATCATGGCATTTTTTCACGGCTTATGGAGCCTGGCCGGTTTTACCGGTGCCGGTATAGGCACTTTTATGATAGCCAAGGGGATTGCCCCATTTCATCATTTTTCACTAATGCTGGTAGTGATTGGCATTGGTGTTGCAGTAGCAGCCCGTTACCTGAAAGATGATAAAGTGACTGATGCGGGCCCCGTATTTGTAATGCCGGATAAATCACTTATCAAATTAGGTATTATAGCTTTCTGTTCGATGATTTGCGAAGGGGCTATGTTTGACTGGAGCGTGATTTACTTTAAGAAGGTTGTACTTGCTCCGCAGGCATTGGTTGGTATAGGATTTACCACCTTTATGTTCACCATGGCGGGCGGGCGCTTTGTTGCCGACTGGTTCGCGCATAAATTTGGCTTGAAACGCACCTTGCAGGTAAGTGGTTCGTTAACTGCTACAGGGTTGTTGATAGCAGTCGCTTTCCCTCATGTTTATACTGCCATGGCGGGTTTTTTACTGGTTGGCGCTGGTGTATCATCAGTAGTACCAATGGTTTACAGCGCGGCCGGCAAATCAAAAACTATGCTGCCGGGAGTAGCTTTGGCAGCGGTATCGACCATTGGTTTCATGGGCTTTTTAGTTGGCCCGCCGGTTATTGGTTTTATAGCAGGTATTGCCACACTAAGGGCTTCATTTATCCTGATTGCCTGTATGGGAATCTCGGTAGTTGTGGTATCAACCATGGCTAAAATCGATTCGGATAAAACCCAGGAAAAATTGCCCGACGAAACAGCAACCGTTGATTTTAGCCCTCCCGTTCCAGATCCTCAGCGGCAGGATTAAGCAGGTATTCAAATTGCTCATATCCGTTATGAAAAATAAACTTCAGCCTTTCCTTTGGTAAATTAATATCCAAAGCCATCAGCGCCAACGTTTCGGGCAGGTTATCCCTGATCAGTTTCAGATCGGTAACGTGGGGCATCTCTACAAAAATATCATCTCCCTGCGCCTTTATTTCCCAACCGTGTATATGGGCGTTTTGCAATGTATTTATCCATTTTTGCTGATAGTTGTTCATAGCTGATATTTTATTGGTAAATACTTTATTGCCGTTTTTTGTTTTACCCGGATCATAACCGAAAGGCCATTTCGCCAAAAAATCAAACTTAATTTCTTACTTTAGGTCATCTATGAAACAAAGCTACCCTATTGATAAAATTACACAGCCGGTAAGCAAATTCATAAACCAGGAACATACCGGCGGCATAGTACTTTTCATCAGCGTTATCGTAGCCATTATATGGGTAAACTCGCCTTTTCAGCATAGTTATCATGAGCTTTGGGATCTCAAACTGTCCTTAGGTTTTGATAAATATGCTTTAGACCATCCCCTGCACCTCTGGATCAACGACGGCCTCATGGCTTTGTTCTTCTTCGTGATTGGCCTCGAACTGAAACGTGAGTTTATGGCCGGCGAATTGTCCTCTATAAAAAAAGCATCACTCCCTATGTTTGCCGCTTTAGGCGGAATGCTGGTACCTGCTTTGATCTTCTTCCTTTTCAACGCAGGTAAACCATCGGCCCATGGCTGGGGCATCCCGATGGCTACCGATATTGCTTTCGCATTGGCCTTATTGTCTATGTCCGGCAAACATATTCCCTCGTCGGTAAAAGTTTTCTTGTCTGCATTAGCAGTAGCCGATGACCTTGGGGCTGTTTTGGTTATTGCCCTGTTTTATAGCAGCCACATAGCGCTTATGCCGCTTACCGTTGGAGTTTGGTTATTGGTACTGCTACTTATCGGCAATAAAATGGGGATCAGGAGTACGGCCTTTTACCTTATCATAGGTTTTGCAGTTTGGATAGCCTTTTTACTTTCGGGCGTTCATGCAACCATTGCGGGTGTACTGGTAGCCTTTACAATACCCGCGCGCACCCGCATCAACGAGGCAAGCTACGCTCAATCGGTAAAACAATACCTGACCGATTTCGAAAAACAAATACCCAATAACAGCACCCTTATTACTCCCGAACAGCACCATCTGATTGACAACATAAAGAAACTAAGTCTTGATGCCGAAACTCCTCTTCAAAAAATTGAGCATGCACTGCACCCCTGGGTAGCTTTTGTAATTATGCCGCTTTTTGCTTTAGCTAACGCGGGGATTGTGATTGGTCATGACTTTTTTTCGTCGCTTATTAATCCGGTGAGCATGGGTGTAACCATTGGCTTGCTTGCCGGTAAGTTTACCGGCGTATTGTTATTTACCTGGCTCATGGTAAAGTTTGGCGCTCAACTCCCCGCAGGTTCAACATGGAAACAAATGACCGGCGTGGCTTTATTGGCAGGAGTCGGGTTTACCATGTCGTTGTTTATCTCGGCACTGGCTTTTGACCAGGCCGAAATGATTGATCAGGCTAAATATGGAATCTTGTTAGCTTCATTATTAGCAGGAATATCGGGATTGGTTGTTTTAAAGCAGAAAGCGTAAGGCTAAAAGCAAAACGCCTTCTTTTTGCTATGAACCATCATCCATGAACCATGAACTAATATTTCCAGTTCGGCTTACCGTAAATACCCAGCGGAGCTATGCGATTTTGAAAAATGGTTTGCGGACTGTTATAAAACTTTATAAAATCATAGGCACTGGTTTGGCCGGGATAAGGCACATAATAATGATGATCATTTCCGTTGCGCCACGCCATTACATATGAAACTTTATGTTTAGCGAGGGTTTTCAGTAACACATCTGTCCACCAGTTAGCCATGGGAATACCTTCATAGCCGGTTTCGGGCAGGCATGATATTTTACGATGCTTAGCAGCAATGGCATCAATAATACCCAGGCGTTTATCCAGTTTAGTTTGGTAACCATCTACACTTTGTGTGCAATAATTATCGAAACCTATAAAATCGGCATAAGCATCGCCCGGATAGCGTTCCAGAAACTCATCTTCCGATTCAAAATCAGCCGCCGAAAACACAATGAGCAGGTTGTGTAATTTCCTTTTATCCCGCAAATAATCGATGGTAAAGCGCCACAGCGTTTTAAACTCCTCGGGCGTGCTGGTATTTTTGCACCACCAAAACCAATTGCCCGTAAGCTCGTGAAAGGGGCGGAACACTATCGGGATCGCTTCGCCCTCAGAACCTTTCATATCGGCCAGGTAGTTTGCAGCCCGATCCAGACAGGCAACATAAACACTATTAAACGCACCACCAGAAATCAAATCTTTAACCGTATGCTGCGTTGTATCCCAGGCCGTTTTACCATTGGCAGGGTTATCCAGGTGCCAACAGAAAGTATTGATACCTCCACGCGCGTAAACATCTTTTACAAACTGCTTTTGCTGTTTAAAAGCAATACCGTTAATATCGTGAATACTATCATGCTCAATCCGGGCCAGGTCCCAGCCATACATCGCCGGGTATGATCCGGTAACGCTTTTCACATCTGAACGACCAGCGTCATCGCGCCAACCAACACCATAAGTCAAATCATCATGATGACCAAATATGACACCCACGTTTAACAAACGCTGCATACTATAGAAAAGCTGCCGGGTTTCGGCAGTGGCTTTTTTATCAGCAGGTTCAAATAGTTGCGCATTGACAGTTGAACTACTAACCAGCATGCATAAAATAATTATTCCTTTAAAAAAACTATTCATTGGCACTTATCTTCTTATTGATGCTTATGATTCAGCATTTGAAATTAAAGCTTTCCGGCTAAACTTCTGCCCGTATTATTTCTTATCGGCTACCAAGAAGACCACCGCCCTTGCCGGCACATTTACTTTGATGCCACCACTGGTAGCAGTTGAGCTTGCGGCGATGGTTTTATAATTTGAAGGGCCTCCGTACGCAATGGCCGGGCCATTATCATTCACCATTACCTTAGTCGAAAACTCGCCGTTATCTGTACCTCCTTTTAGGGTGTAGTAATAGTAATTATTGCCTGTATAATAGTTTTTAAAACTGATATTCACCACCTGGTCGGCTGTGCTTTTATTAACCAACACCACACCTGCTTCGCCCGAATTAAATGACGAGGCATAGCTTACAATATCCGAACTTCCGCTTACCGACGAACTGATCATCCTGTCGCCGAAGAACTTCTGGAAATAGTACATATAATAAAATGCCGGGCGTGGCGTAAAATCCGGTGCATCGGGCTGTCCATAGCTAAACAGGCCATGATCGTCACCAGCAGGCGTGGTGCTCCAACCGTTTGCCAGGTCCCATCTGCTGGCCTGCCCGTACTGGTCTTTAATAATTTCGCCTAAAACCATTACAGCATGTACACCCGCAATGTTGGAAATCTGCTGCTTTGAGCCCGACGAAAATATATTCCATTCGGTAAGCGCTATCGGTTTCTGCAGCACTCCTGCCATTTGTATGGCCCCTTTAACATAATCCATCATTGTTTTTGATGATGCCGGAGCAGTATTAAGTATAGTTAAGGCGTTTGAGTTTTCATTATAGTTGGTGTAGTAGTTATGAACTATAAAAAAGTCGGCCTTGTCTCCTATCTGCCCCAACACACCGGGATTCCAGTTAGCTACAATAGTTGGATTTGAATTATCGGCACTTTCATGCAGCACAGCGCCAATTTTTATGATTGCACCGATATCAGCGGCAGCTTTACGCATCGAATCGGCAAAAACTTTAAAATGCCTCCCGTACAAATCGCCGGTAATAATCGCAGGCTGCCCGTCCTTGTTTTTGCTTACATCAATACGGTAACAGGCTTCCCAATTGCCATAACACTCATTGCCAACCTCCCAATATTTTGTTTTACCCTTATCATAACGCACCCACTGCGCAGCAAGATGCGCCGCGGTAGCAACAGGATCATCGCTGGTACCATACCTTGCATAGGCATAATTTACCGTGATAATACCGGTAGTATTTGTTTTTTGAAGCAGATTGTAATAATTGCTTAAACTCAACGACCAGCTATCATTCACATTACCACTCCAATAACCCGTTCCGCTATCAACCGAACCATCCGCTTTCAAAGGATGATCGGGCACATCAGCAGGTTTGGCGGAAGCGGCCAAATCCCAGAAATAGATGTCCGAGATACTTCCCCCCGGTGCACGGATAATATTTGGCGACAAGTTAGCAATATTGGTTACAGTACCGGCATCGGTATACTGCCCCGTAAAAGGGTTGATATTATTGCCGAACAGGTATTTAGACACTTTTGAAACCACCTGGCTAAAATCGGCAGTAACAGTTATTGAGGTACTGATTGTTGGCTTTGCGGCATCAACAGTAGCCGGTTTAGTGAAGGTTTTACCTTGCCAGTCGTCAAGAAAAAAACCTTGTGTTGCAGCTACTGAAGGATCAGTTGGCGCTGTGATAGGCCCGGTAGCGCCGCCATTACCCTGGTCAACAACAACCGGAGTTGGATCAGGCGCGGGCTTGTTGCCTTTTTTACAAGCCATCATCACGAGGGCAAAAGGCAAAACCGTTATGAACATCTTTATTAATTTCATTTCAATGTTTTTATCCGTTTAATAATTTCTATACACGCCCGGCTGTTATGATATGGGCATTTCCAGAGACCGGCTTTATCTTCGCCGGGCATAATGCTACCATCTGCTTTAATGCCCCAAAACCATTCGCCGTTTTGTTTATCTAATATTTTATCTTTTACAAAAGCCCAGTTATTGAGGGCAACCTGAAGGTATTTTTCATTACCGCTCACCTGCCATGCATTGTAAAAACCAACTATAGCTTCGGCCTGTACCCACCAATGTTTTTCTTCAATGAGATGATCTTCTACCGGCTCATATTCATACCATAAGCCGCCATCTGCATCCAAACCTTGCATAGTTGCTTCTGCTATCGCGATGCAAACGTTATTGATCTTTGCTATCATTTCATTGTTACCGATAACTTCGGCAGCCTCCAGCAAAAGCCAGGTAGCCTCGATATCATGTCCATACGATACCGTATCCGAGCGGCGGTTCCAGTCCTCATCAAAAAACAGCACAAGGTGGCCCGTTACAGCATCAATAAAATGATCAAAGAAGTTATTGATCAGGGTTTCTATCTGCGCTTTAAGTCCGCCATCAGGCCAGATGCGGTACAGGTTGGTATAAGCTTCAAGTACGTGCAGGTGGGTGTTCATGGTCTTTTTTTCGTTGGCATCCTTGGCGCTCAGCCGCAAATCACCAAGCGGTTGCCAATCGTACGTGAAGGCTTCGAAGTACCCGGTTTTGTCCTGATCATAACTTTTAGCTACCAAAAGCTGATACAGACCGATGGCCTCTTCCTTTACAGTTTCAAGCTTTGAGGCGATATAGTATTCACTTAGCGCATAAATAACAAAGGCATTGGCATATACCTGTTTCTTGGTATCGAGCTTACCGCCTTTATAATCAACTGACCAGTAAACACCACCAAACTCATTATCAACAAAGCATGTTTTGATATAATCATATGCCCTGCCGGCTGCCCGCAGGTAATCCCCTTGGGGGTTTTGATTATAAGCAACCGAAAAACTCCACAGGATTCTGGCGTTTAACACCGAACCTTTGGCCGCGTATGCTGTAACCTGGTTATCATTATCAATCTTGCCCCAAAAACCACCATTCACTTCATCAACTGTATAATTGAGCCAATAGCTAAGGATGTTTTTTAATTCATCTGTTAGCTCGTTGCTGAAGGTATTAAGCCGATCTTCTGAAATGATGTTTAATGATTGAGCCATATTATTTATCGTAGTTTACAGGCACACGCCTCCCATAACAGCTTTTTAGCATGCTGTTAAGTAGTGTTAGGTTTTAGATGTTTAGTAATTGTGAGAATACATTATTTGCGCAGAGAACACACCCCTACCCCCCTCTCGAGAGGGGAATCGCACCACCCCTGCTCGAAAGGTTTATTTTATAGCCATATTTTAAACTCCCCTCTTGAGAGGGGGCGCATTGGGCACCGTTGTGGCAGGGGTGTGTTCTTCGTGCGAAAACACCGCTCTTTCCGATTTCAGCTTCAGGCGCTGGCTTCCTGTAACTGACCCAAACCTTTGTTTTTATCAATGATGTTATATACCGCCTGTACCGACGAGGCCGAACGCAAGCCATCAGCAGGTGTATTCATCGCATAATCAATCAACTTATCAACTGTAGTGGTAGCTACATGCATGCGGGTATCAGATGACGCATAATAAACATATACCGTTCCGTCCTCATCGGTTATCCAACCATTGCAAAACACCACATTTGATACATCGCCTACGCGTTCGTCACCAACCGGGGCCAGAAAGTATCCTGCGGGCTGATAAATTACCTTGGTAAGGTCATGCAGATCGGTCATAAACAGATACAGTACATAGCGTAAACCCGCGGCAGTGTTACGTACGCCATGAGCAAGGTGCAGCCAACCTTTTGCCGTTTTGATTGGCGCAGGCCCTTGACCGTTCTTGGCTTCGTAAACTGTATGATAACTTTTGTTATGAATGATGGTTTCTGTATCAACTACTGCGTTCTCCATAGTATCGCACAAGCCAAAACCTATGCCACCGCCGGTACCGGCGCTTATAAAACCATCCTGCGGACGCGTATACAAAGCATATTTACCGTCGACAAATTCAGGGTGTAAAACCACATTACGCTGCTGGGGCGAATTGGTTTTCAGATCGGGCAGGCGCTCCCATTTTACCAGGTCTTTTGTACGGGCAATACCGCAGGCTGCAACCGCCATCGACTGATCATGTGATGGGGCTTCAGGGTCACGGCGCTCGGTACAAAAAAGCCCATAGATCCAACCGTCCTCATGCAGGGTAAGGCGCATATCGTATACATTGGTATCCGGATCTTCGGTTTGAGGCAACTCGATAGGGTAATCCCAGAATTTAAAACCATTGATACCATCTTCACTCTCAGCTACAGCAAAAAACGATTTACGATCGGCCCCTTCAACGCGGGCTACCATAAGGTATTTGCCGTTAAACTTTATAGCTCCGGCATTAAATACCGCGTTGATACCAAAGCGCTCCATTAAATGCGGATTGGTTTTGGCATCAAGATCGTACCGCCACTCAAGCGGGGTATGGGCGGCTGTAAGCACAGGATATTTAAACCGGCTGAAAATACCGTTGCCAGTTTCCTCAACCTGATTTTTCCGGTTAATTAATTGCTCTTGTTCGGCTTGTAATTGGCTTAGTCTTTGGTTAAATTCCTGCGTCATATAATTTTCTATCAATAGTCTTTTAATTTATCCCACCATGTTTTTTTCAGTATGGTTATGGTAACCACCAGTATGGCTACGGTAACTATGAGGGATGTTTTTTGTGCCAGTATCAGGTACATGGGCAATATGGTTAGGCAGCATTGTGTTATAGTGCCGATAACCACGTTGAACATATTCAGCTTAAAGTTTTTATTAGGCGCAAAGGATGGATCACTTTCCAGCACCATAGCCTTTACAGGTTCCCAGAAGCCCCATGGCCTCACCGTGGTATAAAACGACCGCAGCACGGCCACATCTGTTGGTGCTGTAGCATAAGAGCCGATAATTGAACCCGCCAGCGAAATAGCAAACAGCACCGGGAACCAGTACAACAGCTCAACAGACGGGATAATGAGCGAGAAGATCATAGCAGATAAGATCCCCGAAAGCATCCCATAAAAGAACCCGTTGGCGTTAAAGCGCCACCAATGCCATTTAAGCACATTACTCGCTATATAACCGCCGTAAAGCGCCGATACTATCCATTGCAGTACGCTGTTCACATCCTTTACAAAAAAGCCGAGGATTACCCCTACTGCTACCACAAAAACACCTACCAGATAATTGGCCGTAATGATTTTTTTGGTAGATGCCTTAGGATTAATGTATTTAAGGTAGATATCGTTCACGATATAAGCCTGTGCGGCGTTCATAGTGCCGCTGAAAGTGCTCATGAAAGCGCCCAGCAGACCGGCCAGCAATAAGCCGACTAAACCAACAGGTAAAAAGTTATTGATCACGGCCGGCAGAATGCGTTCAAAATCGATAGCACCATGGGCATCTTTCAAATCCATTTGGTGATAAAACAGCAGCCCCAATATGGTTAGGCTTACAATAAGCGAATAGCGGATAGGCAGCAATATGATATTTACAAAGCCGCTCATTTTGCTGGCCTCCTCGGGCGAACGTGTAGAGAGGATCTTTTGCATATCATAATTGGGTGCCGGCCCGGCCACTGCCGCAAAGAACCCCTTAAAGGTCATCATCATAAAAAACAAACCGAACAGTGAGTAACCATCTGCTTTGATCTTATTATTTACCTCGTCGATAATCCCTGTCCAGCTTAAGCCAAGGTTTTTACCAAAGAAGGGGCTATACCAGCCATCAGGCACATTGAGGTGATTCCCGTTAAGCTTATCGGCTGCTATAAAACCAATCCATATGCAGGCTGCTGTCATAACCCCGTATTTGATCATATCGCCAAGTACAATACTGTGCATGCCGCCTATGATAGAGTAAAACATAGCAAACAGCGTAAATATGATACCGTATACATGCGGCACATACTGAGGCGCAACGCTGAAAGGCACATAAGCTTTAACCAAATCCCAGGGAATAAATATTTCTATAAACTTGCCTAAACCAATAAATCCGTAAGCTAAAAAACCAAAACAGCTTAACAGCGCAAACGCGATAACCACTACATTTGAGCCTGTTACACCCGGCCCTGTTTTGCCAAAGCGTGTTGCCAGCCATTCGGCACCGGTAGCCGCGTTTGACCGGCGAAGCCAGCGCGACAGGTACATCATTAAAAACACCTGGTTAAATACGGGCCAAAGCCAGGGGATCCAGATGCTTTTCATGCCGTAGACAAAGCACAGGCTCACCATCCACATGGTGCCGCTGATGTCGAACATATCGGAGGCATCACTTAAACCCAACTTATACCAGGGTAAAGATTTGCCGCCAAGCATATAGCTTTCCTTGTTTTCGCGGGCTTTTTTACGGTACCATAAACCAATAAAAATGGTGCTTAACAGGTATAAAACTATAATAGCAACATCAAGCAGGTGTAACTTCATCTTGTCTGAACCGGAATTTTTTGAATTAAATAATTGTCAGAATATTAATCCTGGTTTAAAAATGGTCAAATACAATAAATTCGACGAATTCATAAATTCCAAAAATTCGAGTTCAGACACCTTAATTGGCCTTACCCAAAAATGAATTTATTATCAGCAATTTTATAATACTTTTTTAACCTTATATTTAACTTTATCAACCGGATGATATATTTTTAACCAACTACCCGGTCAAATAAATACCAGTTAAATAAATACTCGGTTCCCAGTGTAGGTTTCCCTGAATTCTTTGGGGATACACATCTTTTTGCGCTTAAAGATCCTGTTGAAATTTGAGATATTATTAAAACCGCATTTGTAAGCTATTTCGGCCACAGTAGTAGTTGAATCAATAAGCATCCTGGAGGCGTGACCAAGCCTGATCTCGTTTAAACTATCGATAAAGGTTTTACCGGTGCGTTTTTTTATAAACCTGCTAAACGAAGCTTCTGGCATATTGGCAATTTTGGCTACCTCAGCAAGTGTTATTTGCTTATTGTAGTTGAGGTTCATATGCTCAAATACCTTCTCGATACGACGACTATTGTAATAAAACTTTTCGTTGGTAAAGCTTGGATCCGACAGCATTTTCATGTTACGGGAGATAGACAGATCATGCAGGATAGATAATAGCTCCAACACTGAGTCGAACCCTGTTTTTTTATCCAACTGCGTTATCCTGTCCTTAAGCGCGTAGATAGTCTCCGCCGAAAAAGAAATCCCCCGTTGCGAGCGCTCTAACATGCTTTTTACAAAACTCAACTGATTGCGTTTCAGAAACTTTTCATCAAACAGATCTTTATGAAACTGAATGGTAACCTCAGTTATATCCTCGCTCTGGCATTGGTGCGTAAACCAGGCATGATATAAATTAGGACCAATCAGCGCCAGCTCCACTTCTTCAATTACCTCAATATGACCACCTACTACCCTTTTGGCGCCCTTGGCATTGATAATTAAGTTAAGCTCATACTCGTCATGATAATGAAGCGGAAAGTCGAATTTCTTTTTTACCCTCGAAAAAATAGTAAAACAATCACTTGGAGTTAGCGGAGTTATCTCTCGCATTACATTACTTGTCATCATAAAATCCCACTAAAATAAGTTTACTAATTGATGATACTAATTTAACACTTTTATACTTACAAAATGTCAATCACACAATTAAATATTAATTTTTTGTTACCGGATCGCTCATTATCGCCTTCACGGCAACATCATCAATCAAAAATGTACCCGTAGCATACCCCATCGCCATAAGCAATTTAAAACGCACGGCTCCGGCCGGGATTAAAGCCTCTTTCGAAGCCAGCTCCCAGGAGTGATCGCCGGTTAGTGTAACTATATTTATACCCTCGCCAACCTTTTTATCTGCTTTATCTAAAAACTCAACACTAAAAACCGCGCCATTCCAGTCATCCTTGCCTTTTACTACGTTGATGGTTTTAAGCCATGCGCTTACTTCCAGCTTACCAACCTTTTTAGGAATCACCACCAGCTGATCAATCCCCAACCAGTTTGCAGCATTAGTAGCGATGATAGCGCAACTGTTTTTCCCTGTTTTCACATCCCATGGAGTAAGTTTAACACCGCCATCATTCCAACCATACATTTCATCTTCAAAGCCACCGTTGGTAATCAAGTTCTTTTGAGCCTGCACTTTGCCCGCCGCCAGCAGCAATAGTAACATACAGGCTATTGAGCTATAAACTTTCATACTGTTAAATTTTGAAAACATGGGTCGCCGTTGCTTGCACGCCGGCGACCCGATAGAATTTAAATAAATCCAAGATCATCAACATAGAAAGTTGCTGGTGCCGCAACGCCTAATGTCTGGAAAGTAATTTCGGATATGGTTGATGGATTGCCTAAGCTGCTTAGCGGGATGGTAAAATCCGTATAAGCGCCTGGTACAATAGTAAGCGGTACAGCCTTATCATAACCGCCATTTACAACCAACTGCACCCTATCGCCGGTTTTGAAGTTGGCACCTCCATAAATTGATACTTTTATTGAGGTTAAGCCCGATGCTGCAACGTTTAAAGTAGCGCCACCATAACCCAACTGCAATGCGCCGTAGCCGTTATCAACATTAACTGCAATAGCATGTGTACCACGTTTTACATGGGCTGTGCTGGCATAGTCGCGGGTACTGCCGTATCCGTCATAGCCACCACCATTGCCGCCCCAATACAGCGTAAGGTCATCGCCATAAATCAAATACTTAAAGCCGAATGAAGCTGCAGACTTGGTTGTACCACCTGCTGTGGTTACATACACGTAAGCCTGAACAATACCCGCGGGCACTTTAACCTTTATTTCGGTAGCTGTTGGCGTGCCTACAATTTCGGCCGGGGTATCATCAAACTTAACGCTGATAACATCGTTGAACACGCTGCCGGTTATAGTCACAATATCGCCCGCGCCGGCTGCAAGTGGCGCAAATGTGGTAATTACCGGAGGTGGCTGCGCTATGCTAAAATCATAATCAACCTTACCTTGCGTGGTTACAACTGTAAGCTTGTTTGACTGGCTTGGTCCGAATGGCACATTTGAGCCTATGGTAACAATAATGGTTTTATCGCTTACCAGGGCAGGGTTAAAATAAACCTCGGTACCGTTAAAGTATACATGCGTGGTGTTCAGCAGGTTTTCGCCAATAATAGCATATTGGGTATTTAAACGACCCTGCGTTACTGTCGAATCAAACTTAACCAGCTTGATATCGTCATAAACGTTGGCCGAATCAAGGTTTACCGGGTGCGAAACATTTTTAATGGTATCTGTTTTACTGATATACCTTACCCTGGTAATTTTAGGTGCGCCGGTACCACCGGTACCCCTATCGTTATATTTACGGCACGAGGCCATACCAAATACCATCAAAACCGACAGCATCCAGTAATATGTTTTAGATTGTTGAAATATCTTTTTCATGGTTTGATTATTTAAATACATAAGGTACCGGTGCGTCTTTTAACTTAGGGTTTGATGCTACTTCGGTAGCCGGATACGCCAACCGGAAATTAGCATCCGTAACAGTCGAATTATATTCGTTACCGTAACGCTGCGGCGGTGTGCTGTTATCAGATGTTCCCCTATCCTGATTTTTGATAATGCTGATAGCTATCGGGTGCGAGGTTACGTTATACCCATCCAGGCGGCCCAGATCAAACCAAAAATCATTTTCAAAAGCAAACTCACGCCTTCTTTCGTCCAGGATATCATCACGATAAAGCTCTTTTGGCGTATTAGCCGGTGCGCCGGCCAGCTTAAGCGCCGGGTTTGGCAAATAATATCCGCGTTTGATAGTAGTAAGATTACCTAAACCGGCCCTGTTCCTGATTTTGTTGATGGCCGCCAAAGCTTCCGGATCACTGCTGGTTTTAGCACCGGCCATAATGGCTTCGGCCTTGATCAGGAAAACTTCGGCGTAACGCATCATGTAGGTATTGTTCGCGGCAGATTGCGCCGCGCCCAAACCTCCGTTATCTGCAGGGGTACCAACTACATATTTTTTAACCTGGGCATGCGTACCTTGTGAGTTCGCGTTATCGGGCAGGGTGTAACCTCCGGCAGCCTGGTTTATTTCGGGATAATGATCGCCAGGGAGCATAATGGTAGCTTTTCTGCGCAGATCGCCCGATTCATACATATCCTGCAGGTCGAATGTTGGCGCTAATACGCCGTAACCGTCGCCTGTACCGGTTATGATTGAATTGTACGCGAATGAGGCCTGTTGCGGATTACCCTTTCCGTACCCACCGGTTGCCGACCATTGCAATTGGATAATTGACTCTTCGTTGTTATTATTCGCGGTTAAGTACAAATCGGCAAAAGTCTTACCGGCAACATCAACACCGTATAGCTTAAACTCACCGCTGCTGATGACTTTATTGGCTTCGGCAAGCGAGTTTTGATAATCCTGCATATACAGGTAAACTTTGGCAAGCAATGCCGATGCTGATCCGCTTGAAACACGGCCGGATGATTTACCACTGCGTGGCCCCATCTTGGTCAGGTTATCCTCAGCAAATTTCAAATCGTTTACAATAAACTTGTATACATCGGGGATTGGGTTAGTATTGATCTGGTAGTTTGACACATAATCCAAACTGTTTTCGATGATAGGTACCGGCCCCCAGGTACGTACCAGGTGGAAATAAGCCAGGGCACGGAATAGGTGCGCTTCACCGAGGGCATTGTTAATTACTGCTTTATCAACGCCTGCCCCTACTTTTACGGGCAGGTTATTGATCAACGCATTGGCCTGGGCTACTACAATGTACAACGAGTTCCATGCGCCACCCAACTCAAAGTTAGCATCGGTAACCGAGAAGTTTTCAAAGTTCACCACATCCGATGAGTAGGTACGGCCATTGCCGCCCATCAGCTCGGTTATTGACCACCCGGCTTTACCGCACCAGCCAAACCAAACCGCGCTGTACAGATCATTAGTACTGGCAACCACCTGGTCGTTAGTTTTATAGTAGTTATCCAGTGTAATGGCACTTTGTGGCGGACGATTAAAGAAGTCCTTTTTACAGCTACTTGTAGTAACGCCTGTTACAACCGTTAGCCCTAATAAATATTTTATATATCTTTTCATATCAGGTTCATCCAAAAATTAAAATTCAGCGTTAAGTCCAAATGTGATGGTACGTGGCGAAGGATACCTGCCGATATCAACACCATTCAAAAACGCGTCCTGGTTTATTGATCCAATTTCCGGGTCGAGGCCTTTGTATGGGGTAAATACATACAGATTTTGACCGCTCACATAAACTTTAAGGCGGTTAAGCTTGATATGCCTGATCCACGATAAAGGCAGATTATAGCCGAGACTTACATTCTGCACCCGCAGAAATGATCCGCTTTCGATAAACCTGTCAGAATTTTTCAGGTTAGGATTATCACCACCGCGTGGTGCCGGGATATTTGAGTTAGCGTTTTGAGGTGTCCAGAAATTGGCTACTGAAGCCAGTTGATTTTGGTACAAGCCTGATAACCCACTGATAGAGTAGTTAAGCACATTAAAGATCTTAGCACCGTATGATCCGTTAAGGAAGAAAGACAAATCGAACGATTTATAACTGAACGAGTTGGTGATACCATAAGTAAACTTAGGGTTACCACTGCCTAAACTGGTTTGATCGGCCTCATCAATTTTGCCATCGTGGTTCAGGTCTTTATATTGAACGTCGCCAAGCCAGGTGCCTGCCGAATTATTAGCTACAGGGCGGCCAAACTGAATTGGCGCGTTACGTAATTGATCTGCAGTTTCGAAAATGCCCTGAACTTCGTAACCATAAAACTCACCCACCGGACCACCTGCTACTGTGCGGGTAACCGGCAATGAAAGGAAGCTTACGCCAACACTCCTATTAATGAACGGCACGCCATTAGCAAGCGACACCACCTTATTTTTATATTTCGAGAAGATGAGCGTAGTATTCCACCTGAAATTTGTTGTGGCAATATTCCTTGAATTGATAGTAAACTCAACACCACGATTATATAATTTACCACCATTAACATATGGCGGAGCAATTACGCCGGTGCCCGAGTACTCTGCACTTTGCCCCAGCAAGAATGCCGGTAACGAAGCCTGGAACAGGAAGTTTTTTGATGTTTTGTCGAAGTAATCAACACTGGCATCTATCCTGCCGAATAAAGAGAAATCGATACCGATATCGGTTTGAATTGCAGTTTCCCAGGTTAAGTTAGGATTAGCTACCTTATCAATAGTAAAACCTGTACCTAAACCGGTAGTTAACGAGTTTAAGGCCGAACCATACAGGTAATTTGGTACAGCCTGGTTACCAACCTGACCATAACCTACCCTCAGCTTCACGTTATCGGCAAAAGTTTTTATCCCCGAAAAGAAAGGCTCTTCAGACAACCGCCATGATACCGCGAACGACGGGAAATAACCCACCTGGTGTCCTTCGGCAAACTTGGATGATTTATCGCGGCGAATAGTAGCTGTGATGCTGTACCTGTTGTTGTACGTATAAATAGCCCGCGCAAACTGCGATTCGAGTGCCTGACCGTCTTTATACTCACCGTTGGTAGCGGTTTTGGCATCGCCAAGGTTCAATGTTTTAAGATCGTTTCCTAAAAAGTTCTGAACGCCGGCGTCAACACCACCCCAGGTTGATTCATTAACCTCATAACCCAGCAAGCCTACAACATTATGCTTTTTACCAAAAGTGTGATTGTAGTTTAAATACTCCTGCCAGCCCCAGTAAACAGTATTGGCAATGTATTCGTTAAGTTTCGCGGTTGGGTTAACAAACAGCGGCCCGTAGGTATACGATGGCTGGAAGATCTTGGCGTTTGACCAGTTAAAATCGCCGTTTACCTGGCTTCTTAATGACAGGTCGCGGGTAAATTTCATTTCGGCATAAACACCGCCATTAAAATTACTGCGTACCAGGTTATTGTAAATATCCAAGGCCTGTGCTACGGGATTGATTTGTCCGCCTTGCTGGTTAGCCTGTGGCAACGGACCAGAAAATGATCCATCCGCGTTACGTACGGACTGATCCGGAGCGCTTAACAAAGCACCATAGATAACCCCATTGTTATCGCCGATTGAAACATTTTGATTGGTGCGGCTGCCAGAAATAGTTGTACCAACTTTCAGCCAGTCCTTTACCTGCGAGTTAATGTTGGTGCGGATAGTGTAACGCGTAAAGTCGTTACCCAGAATGGTACCCAATTGCCTCAAATAACCACCCGAGATGTAATAATCTGTACCTTCCTTACCACCCGAAATAGAAACCTGGTGGCTTTGCATAGGCGCGTTCCTGAAAATCTCGTGCTGCCAGTTGGTACCGTTACCAAGCAAACTCGGATCGGCAAATTCACCACGTTTTTGAGTACCTATTACATCGGCCATGGCGTTTTGCAGCGTTGCATACTGCTGCAGGTTCATCATTTTTAAAAATTTGCCCTGCTCCTGGTAACCTACATAACCATCGTAATTAACACGGGCGCTACCATTTTTACCGCGTTTGGTAGTAATGATGATTACACCGTTGGATGCCCGGCTACCGTAAATCGCTGTCGCCGATGCGTCCTTCAACACGTCGATAGATTCGATATCGCTTGGATTGATAAGTGCAAGCGGACTTACCGCGTTCTCATCATTATTGGTAGTTAACTGAGGCGAACGGCCACTGGTTGATTTATTGGTAGCATCGCCCGAAATTGGCACACCATCAATTACATACAGCGGCTCGTTTGATAAACTTAAAGAAGTTACACCACGCACCCTAACCGAGGTTGAGCTGCCCGGCGCACCCGAGTTTTGGGTAATGGTTAAACCCGCTGCTTTACCCTGCAGTAACTGATCAATACTCGGCTGCGGAATGTTGGCAATATCTGCAGCTTTTACTGATGATATGGCACCATTAACGTCCTGCCGCCTTTGCGAGCCGTAACCGATAGCTACCACATTAACATCCGTAAGCGCCGTAGTGGTTGACTTAAGGGTGATGGTAAATGTGGTTTTACTACCTATGGCAACTTCCTGCTTTTCGGCACCAATGAAGGTAAAAACAAGCATTTTGGCGTTGGCCGGTAAGGTTAGGCGAAATTTACCGTCAACATCGGTAATAACAGTTGTCTTACTATCTTTAACAGCAACTGTAACGCCTGGCAGGGTAACGCCCTTTTCGTCTGAAACCGTTCCCTGCACCACCGTTCCCTGGTTTTGTGCCATCCCCCGGATGCACACAAACATAAAGGAGAACAGCAAGGCTATTCGTAGAATTTTTCCCATAATTGATTGTTAGTTAGTATTTGATTTTATTTAGATTTTCAGCGTTTATATATACAGACCGGAAATACCGCTCATCCCCTTGCCGATGCCCCGCGCACAGAAAATAATTCATCTGCGCCTCTGAAAGCATCTGTTCCACCATTCAACCCCGAGGGTTTATCCTGTCCTGTAAATTGGTTTGTTATCTTTTAGGCTTATATCAACCCTTGCCTCAGCAAATGTTTATGGTTAATATTTATCATAACGATGGTAAAATTATACGCAACCAACAGCCCGGTTGTGGATAAATGGGGGCACAAATGTCAACTTAAATCAAATCACTCATTATCAATTATTTAATATAAAATATTGATATAAAAAGGCACTAATAGTTACAAATGTGTACCTGTTAATATTACTTATGAAGACATTTGGATGCGATAATAGTATCACCAGGAGCGATTTATCAGGTGATAAAACAAGGTAATTTTGAAAATGGAAAGAATTGTAATTTTCGCCCGCTATGGTTCGGCTCCTACTCGCAGCCGTTGGGAGGACGAAAGTTTCCTGAAAAAACAAACAAAAACCATGTCATTGAGCGAAACGTGGCAATCTCGTAGCCAGTGCATGTCCGATCTGATATAGCTACGAGATTGCTTCGTCGTACATCTTCGCAATGACATAGTTTTTTTTAACCAACATTCCCAGAAACTTACCCATATTAAATGCTAAAGCTGGAAGCTTTAGCAATGCCACACCCGGGTTACACTATCGCTAAACCCGCGGCAGTATTTAAACCCACGGCAGTGAAAAAATCAGCGTAATCAACGTCATCAGAAAAATCAACGGTCACTCCTGGTTCATGGCTTCCAGGTACTTTGAGGGGATGCTGTTAAACTCAGCTTTAAAAGTGCGCACAAAATATTTCTGGCTTTTAAAGCCTACTTTATGACAGATTTGAGATATGGTAAGGTGACCGGTTTCAAGCAGCTGCGCAGCACGTTTAAGACGCATAGACCGCACAAGTTCATTTGGTGTTTTACCGGTCATTTGAAGGATTTTTTTATACAGGGTATACCGGCTTACAAACATCTCGCTGCTTAACTCCTCTACCGAGAAATTGGGGTTAGCGATATTGGCATCTATCAGCATCAAAACCTTTTTAATAAACAGCTCCTCCGGCGAATCAACCTGCAGTTCGGTTGGCGTAACGTCAACCTGTTTCTGATAGGTTTTACGCATTTTTTCCTGCTGGCTGAGTATATTTTTGATTTTTGAGTGCAGGATCTCGAAGTTGAAAGGCTTGGTCATGTAATCGGTAGCGCCGGTTTCCAGACCTTTAATCTGCTGCTCTTCCCCGGTTTGGGCAGTAAGTAATATCACCGGTATATGTGATGTACGCGAATCACCCTTAATTTTACGGCATAGGTCGATGCCATTCATCTCGGGCATGCTGATATCGCTTACTACCAGGTTAGGATGCTGGGCCAATGCCTTTTGCCAGCCTTTTTTGCCATTTTCGGCCTCAATGATATTAAAAGCATCTTTCAGGTTATCCTTAATATAAAACCTGAAATCTTCATTATCCTCTACCAGCAACACCGTCGGCTTTTTGATATCACGAGCTTCCTTTGGTTGAACGGTCTTTGTCAGATCGCTATCAGCGGTGAACTCCGTATCATGTTGCAGGTGATATTCTGTATCGGTAAACAATGCTTCGTCAACCTTTTGCAATGGCAGTATCACCGTAAAGCAACTCCCCTGGTTATGCTCACTCTCTACAAAGATTTCTCCCTGGTGTAGCTTTACAAACTCCTTGGTAATGGCAAGGCCTATCCCGCTGCCCTGGTTTAACATAGAACCCGGGATATCATGCTGAAAGAAGGGATCAAAGATTCGCTCTCGCTTTGCCGCCGGGATGCCTATACCTGTATCTACCACCCTGATATCCAGCAGATATCCTTCCTCTTCATCGCCCTGCTTCAGGCTAAGCAGCACACTTACTTGTCCGCCCTCATGCGTAAACTTATAAGCGTTTGAAAGCAGATTGAACAGGATCCGCTCAATTTTATCATGATCAAAGCTGGTAACAAACTCATCAACATCAGTATCAAAAACAAACCTGATATGCTTTTGATCGGCAATATCAGTGAACGACCACGACAATTCTTTAATAAAACTGATAATATTGCCCGATCGTTTATATAGTTTAAGTTCCTGGTATTCCATTTTCCTGAAATCCATTAGCTGATTAACCAAATTCAACAAACGTTTGGCATTCCGGGTGATCATGGTAAGCTGCCGCCGGGTTTCGGGATCGCTTACCTGTTTCAGGATCTTATCAACCGGGGCCATGATCAGCGATAACGGGGTACGGAATTCATGGCTTACATTGGTAAAGAATTTGATCTTCATCAGGTCGAGTTCATGCATACGCTGGGCCTCTTCACGTTCCTTTTCGATGGAAAACTGCTCCCTTAACTTTTTAATGCCCCTTTGCCTGAAATAAAACAGCGCGCCAATGCCCAGCAAAGCATAAAACACATAAGCCCAGGTAGTTTTCCAGAATGGAGGCAGGATCCGGATATGCAGCGCTATCTCCTTTCCGTTCCAGAACTCGTTATTGGTTGCCCGTACTTTAAAGGTATAGTTGCCAGGCTCGAGGTTGTAGGTGGCTTTACGAAGCTTGTTATCAACCGAGATCCAGCCATCGTAGAAACCCTCCATGGCATATTGCAGTTTTACCTTATCGGGATTGAAGAACGTAAGCGCCGCAAACTCAATCGAAAACACATTCTGATCATAATTAAGCACTATTTCCTTAAGCTGGGAAATAGATTCGGGCAATATTACTCGTCCGTTCACCTTTTCGCCTACGCCCAGACTTTTATCAAACAGTTGAAAATCGGTAAACAACAACGCCGAGCTACTTTTATTGAACTGCAGGGCCGAGGGTTTAAAAATATTAAAGCCGTTACCACCGCCAAAAATCAGTTCGCCTTCGCGGGTTTTTACCGATGAATTTTCGGCAAACTCGCGCCCCTGTAGCCCGTCGGCTTCGTTATAGTTTATAAAATGGAATCGCAGTTGAGGTTTACTCCTGTCAACCACAATATTTGACAATCCATTAGGCGTACTAACCCAGATATTATGACTTTCATCCTCCCTGATATCTATCGTAGTATTATCAGGCAGGCCGTCCTGTTTGGTAAGCGCCGTAAACTTTTTAGTGGCCGGATTAAAAATATTGAGCCCCTCACGTGTACTGATCCATATCAGCCCCCGGCTATCCTCTAAAATATTATTGGTATTGTTGTTTACGAGGCTATTGGGATCTTTATCGTCATGCAGGTAATGGGTAAACCTGTTCGTTTTTTGATTTAGCATATCAACACCATAGGCCGTTACCACCCATATGTTTTTTTGCCTGTCTTCAAGCAGGGCGCTTACGTAGTTTGAATGAATGGTATTTTTAGTGATGTCGCCATCAAATTTATAGCTGGTCACTACCTGCCGGCTCCGGTCAAGCTTATTTAAACCGGCAGACAGAGTACCTACCCAGAGGTTTTGGCCGCTATCTTCCATAATGGAGCAGATCCGGTTTTCAGAAATGCTGTTTGCAGCGCCGTCGATGTGCTTATAGTGTTTAAAGGTTTTGCCATCGTAGCAATCAAGCCCGCCGTAGTAAGTCCCAATCCATAGTTTTTGCTCATGATCGATGAACAGGCAAACTATCACATTGTTGGTGAGACTATTACTATCACCCACGTTATGCAGATATTGCTTAAAGCTGCCTGCTTTACGGTCCCAATAAATAAGTCCGCCGCCGTTTGTACCTATCCAGATATTACCCAGCTTATCCTCGGCAAAGTTGTTTACATCGCTGAAAGGCAGGCTATTTGGATCGCTCAGGTGATGAGTATACCCCGCGAATTTGATAATACTGGGATGATAATAGCTGAGCCCCCTTTTGTAGGTACCGCACCACATAATACCCGAATAATCGCGGTAAACACAGGTTACGCTGTTTTGTCCAACGGTTTTATAATCATCCTCGCGATTAAGCAGGTAGCTTAATTTAAAACTTTGCTTATCCAGCAGGTTTATACCGCCATGGTCTGTGGCTATCCACATCCTGTTTTGATCATCTTCTGCCAAATCAGATACCACATCAGTATTTAAGCCGGTACCTGCCGGGCCTTTGCCAATATGTTTAAATACGCCTTTTTGCATATTGAGGTAAAACACCCCAGATGAATAGCTTGGAACAAACACCCAAATATCATCCTGACTGTCGATATATATTTTGTATGATGAGCTCAAGCCGGGCGGTAACTCGCCCAGCGCTTTACGATAATTAACCTTGTAAGTAACCGGATCAAGCCTTTCCAAAACACCGGTGTTGGATACCAGCCAGATACCTTTTTTCGAATCGACTGAAAGATCAGTGACCATGTTGGTGAAAATGGATTTGTCATCATTATCCTTATGCACCAAATTGGTAAGCAGTTTTGTTTTAGGGTCATACTTGTACACCCCCTGATTTTTGTTGCGGTGCAAAAACCAGAAGTTCCCAAACCTGTCATTCTTAATAGCTGCGATATAAGGATCGTACAGCTTTATTTTGTACAGGAAATCTTTGTAATTACGGGTAAATTTTTCGGTAGCAGGATCATAGATGTTAAAGCCCGTCCGGGTTTCTATCCATAGTTTATTTTCAGGACCGGGATTTATGCTAACAATGTAATCGTCATCTAAAGTGGTAGTATCATTGCTGGCATGCTTAAAAGTTTTGATCTTGTAACCATCATATTTATTAAGCCCGGATAGGGTGCCAAACCACATAAAACCTTTATCATCCTTATAAACACAGTTAACCTGGTTATGCGATAATCCGCTATTAATATCAAGTCGTGAAAATTGAAATGAATTTGACTGCGCCCTCAATGATGCTGATAAACACAGCATAAAAAGGCAACATATCAAAATTTTACACTTCATTAACGATTTTTTAGGGGCTATACTACGCTATATAAATTTTAACTTTTAGGTTTGCAGGCAAATAAGTTTAAACATTTAACCCAAATGGTCAAAAGGATTTAATTAGCTGTAATTTAATCTGCCATTAACACTGTATTTGATAATTTGCCCGCTTAAAACCGGTGTGTTTTTTGGCCGGGGTTTTGCTACAGCATTTATAATTGGTTTATTATCAAATTTACTTTTTATACCGAGGTAAGATATAATACTTTTTTTACAATATTTAGTTTTAAATTAACAAAAACATTTAAAATCACCGTTAATAGCATCAAAATACAGCACTGATATATAATACTTTTATTTCATTTTACTTATCAAACAAAAGTTCTTAAAACGATTTAAAAAGTATTTCAATCAAATAAAACGATTATGGCAAACAAACTCCGGCCGGGTTTTGTAGAAGTAACCGTATATTAATACAAGTACCTATTGAATGGACAATACGCAAAGCATACCAAAGCACACAAACAAAAGATTAGCGAAGCTTAAACAAAGCCTGAGCGACTTTTTTTTGACGCTTTATAATATTAATAAATTTATTCTTCGCTTTTTTAGAGAGGCCTTTGTACCGCCTTTTGAACTTAAAGAAGTGGTACGCCAATGCTACGAGGTCGGTGTACGTTCATTTACACTGATATCTGTTACAGGCTTTATTGTTGGTGTGATTTTCACCAAGCAATCAAGGCCATCGCTATCGCAATTTGGAGCCGAATCATGGCTACCTTCGCTGGTATCTATTGCCATTATGCGCGCGCTTGCCCCATTGGTTACCGCGCTTATAGCCTCCGGAAAAGTAGGTTCAAGCATTGGCGCCGAGTTGGGTTCTATGAGGGTGACCGAGCAGATAGACGCCATGGAGGTATCGGGCACCAAACCTTTTAAATACCTTGTATGTACGCGCGTTTTGGCTACCACGCTTACCATTCCAATTTTATCAACATATACCGGCTTTGTAGCGTTGTTTGGCGGCTACTTAAACGTTACTCAAAACGAGGGCACCACCTGGACTACCTTTATACAGGAAGTTTTTGAACCATTAACTTTTACTGATTTTGTAGCATCGCTCATCAAATCAATTGTATTTGGCTTTACCATTGGTATTGTTGGATGCTACCAGGGTTACAACTCCAATAAGGGCACCGAGGGTGTGGGCAAAGCTGCAAATGGCGCGGTAATTACCGCCATGTTCCTGGTATTTATTGAAGAAGTTATTATTGTACAGATAACCGGCTGGTTCCGCTAATTAACTGAAATATGAAGAAAGTAGCAGTACAGGCAGATCAAAATAACCCGGTTATCAGCATAAGGGGCTTAAAAAAAGCTTTCCAGGATTATGCCGTACTTCGCGGTATAGATCTTGACCTTTACCAGGGTGAGAACCTTGTTGTACTTGGTCGCTCAGGTACCGGAAAATCGGTATTGATCAAGATCATATCGGGCCTGCTGAAGCCCGACGAAGGCATGGTAAAGGTATTTGGACAGGATATTGCCCATGTTACCGAGGATGATCTACAGAAACTCCGCATCAGGATAGGCTTTTCATTCCAGAATAGCGCCTTGTACGATAGTATGACCGTACGTAAAAACCTGGAGTTTCCGCTGGTACGTAATAAACGTAACCTCACCCGCGGAGAGATTAACACCGCGGTTGAAACTGTACTTGACGCGGTAGGCCTTTCGCAAACTATTAACCAGATGCCGTCTGAACTATCCGGCGGTCAGCGTAAGCGTATCGGTATTGCCCGTACACTGATATTGAATCCGGAGATCATGCTGTATGACGAGCCAACGGCCGGTCTTGACCCTATTACCTGTATCGAGATCAATGACCTCATTAACGAGGTACAACAGCGTTACAATACATCATCTATCATCATAACACACGACCTTACCTGCGCCAAACAAACCGGCGACAGGATTGCTATGCTCTTAGACGGGCAGTTTCAGCGTACCGGCACTTTCGAAGAAGTATTTAATACCACCGACAGCCGGGTGAAACCTTTTTACGACTACAACTTTATTGAATAACAACACTTAGATAAGATATATACCATTAATATGGATCCAGCAGAAAACAGAAAATCAATTATAGTAGGCATATTCCTGGCACTCGGCCTTATATTGTTCATATTGGGCGTATTTACCCTGGGTGGTCAGCAAAAAGCCTTTGTTAAAAATATAAAGCTAAGCGCCATATTTACCGATGTTGCCGGTTTAAAAAAAGGTAACGCTATCTGGTTTTCGGGCGTTAAAGTGGGCACCATCAGTGCTATCAAATTCATTGGCCCATCAAAGGTTGAGGTTAATATGAATGTTGACGAGGCAACCCAACAATACATCCGCCGTAACGCTATGGCCAAAATTGGATCGGACGGTTTAATAGGTAATAAACTCATCGTAATAGAAGGCGGCACTGCACAAGCCCCGGTAATTGAAGATGGCGATGTACTGCAATCAGAAAAAATGCTTTCGACCGATGATATGCTTAAAACCCTGCAGGATAACAACCAAAACCTGTTGGCCATCACCAACGATTTTAAATCATTAAGCCGCAATATACTACAAGGCAAAGGTACTGTAGGCGCATTATTAGCTGATAGTACTATGGCTATACAATTACGAGGTGCTATGCGTAACCTACAGGCCACCACCCAAAGCGCAGCTTTGATGGCAGTACAACTTGATCAGTTTAGCCGTAAAATGAATACAAAGGGTGGCCTTGCCGATAAAATGCTTACAGATACGGCTACTTTCGGCCAGATCAAACAAGCGGTAACACAGCTACAGCAAACTGCGGCAAATGCATCAACACTTACCAACAACCTTACCAAGGCAAGCAACAAGCTTAACAGTACTGATAATGCCCTTGGCGTTTTGCTAAATGATCCGAAAGCGGCAGTACAAACACAATCGGCCATTAATAACCTGCAAGCGGCATCTATCAAATTAAACGATGATCTTGAGGCAGCTCAACATAACTTTTTGCTGCGTGGCTTTTTCAAAAAACGTGATAAAGCAAAAGCTGATAGTTTGAAAGGGAAGCAATAAAGAGCCTGCTATTTTTTGAGTAGATCTTGCTTTCCTTACTGTTTTACAAAAAATGTCATTTCGACTGAGCAGAAGTGGGTAAAAGCATTGGGAGCGAAAGAGAAATCTTATACGCCCTAACGAACGAGTATTGTTGAGTTTACCGAATGTGTTAGATTTCTCACTCGTACCTCGTTCGAAATGACAAACTGTTTTTACTTGAATAGAGCGATACTTTCAGATCTCGCATTTGAAGTCTAAAAAACAAAATGCGTTCCGTATCTCACCCCGGAACGCAGTCTCGACAACATCTCACTGATATCGATCAACTAAATCAGGTAAATCTCACCCTGTATCTTACTATACACGCATATCGTGCCATTGTTTTAAATAATTAAAAATCAACTTATTAAACAAATCACAACTTCTTAAAATGTCCGATTACGCACATACATTGTCCAATATCGGATCATATAATTTTATTTACTCCGGGTATCTTCACCAGCACCGCCGATAATAGAAAACTACCGGCAACAGCCAGCGGACCAACAATCAACAATTTATAGCCCGGATCCATTGGCCAGCCTATAGCAATAACTGATAATGAGATGAGTACCAAAGGATGAAAAATATATACTCCAAATGCAGCCCGTGACATGCTTTTGCCCGTTGCTGATTGCCTCGCCCACCTGTGCTTTGCAATAATCAATAACGCATCCATAATAAACACACCTGTAAACTGTTCCCAGCAGGCATACATTAACGACTGCCAGTGCCCTTCTCCGCTCAAAGTAGCTATTGAACTATGGGTGATTTCCTTCACAAAATAAAGCGCAGGAAACATGATCAAAATCATGAAAGCTGCCAGCCAGGCAAATACCCGGCCTGTTTTTAGATTAAAGCTGCTGAGCCAGTTGCTTCGGGATGCCACTATCCCCATACAAAACATGGCCACATATTGTGGAAAATGCCCTAACTGGAAGCCTACAGGCTTGAGCACCCACCCTATCGGGAACACTATGCGTACAATATAGGAGGCTACCCCTAATCCACCGGCAAATAATATAATAGCAAAAGCTGATGGTGCTTTTTGAAGCTGTCTTTGAGGTTTTGTAATTGGATCAATCAGTACAAAAACCAAACTGAATAACAGTAATGCAGCCACAAACCAAAGCACTCCAAAATCTATCCAGCCGTCAAAACCACTCAGGTATTGGAAATAAGTGATTTGGTGACCATCCGCGAAGCGATAAACAATATAGCTCAACACCGGCGACAGGATAAACGAATAAAATAACAGCGGAATTCCTAAACGTTTTAACCTATCGGCAGTAAAACGCGCAGCACCTTTCTTTTCTAATGACGACGCTGTAAAATAGGCCGAAATAAAAAAGAAGAACCCCATGAAAAACGACTGATTAACAGCAACAAACAACGTCATGGGAATAAGTGCTGCGGTATGCGTGGTTTTATCTGCAAAGTACCAGCCTCCGGGCGCGCCATAAGTGATAAAAGCATGATGCAATACCACCAGGATAGTTAGCGCGATTTTTAAATTATCTATGTAAAGCAACTTTGGTATCGCCGAATATTTAATATTATTTTCAGCAGGTTGGATATTGTTTAACTGCATAGGCTTATTTTTCGATTAATAAGACAGTATAAACTTTTACATGTTACACCCAAATCAACGTTGTAGTAAATTATTACATAACCAGTTACAACATACAGGAGTGTAAAATACGATATCCTACTTCACAGATTTTGCACAATTTTATTTTAAATTTGTAACATAATTTTTATATATTTCGTTGAATACTAAAAATATATCACTTTAATTGACCCCTGATTTGAACTCGCAGCTATCAATATCTGCATCCATGGCCCAGAGCAAGTCGGTGGCCGTCCGAAACTTATATAACAGTTACGCTGCGAAGCTTTTGGGATATATTCATGAGGTAGTACAAGATAAACAGGTAGCAGAGCAATACTTGCAAGCCGTTTTTAATGATGTTCCAAACGAAATTGAGGAGCTTTCAAAAACCGGTGTAAATGCGCTTTGTCGCTTGCAGGTTATGGCGCGACAGAAACTGGCTGATTTTTTTGAAACCTTTGATAATGAAACAGACAGGCGGGCCTGGCAAAATATGTCATGGGTGAACAATAAACATATCGCATTGATGACACCACTGCAACAGCAGGTTTTTCTTGGTGTTTATTATCAATGCAAAACAACATCACATATTGCCAAAGAGCTCAATAATTCGGAAGAGCAAATAAGAAAAACGTTAAAAGAGTGTTTTACCATTATCAGAAACGAGCGAAACAATGAAAGAGTACATTGATAGTGGCATACTGGAGGTTTTTGTAATGGGCGCAGCTACCGACGAGGAAGTGAGGGAGCTGATGTACATGAAAGCGAAATACCCTGAAGTAGATGAAGCCCTGAAGCAATTGGAAACAGATATGGAGAGAATTGCCGGCAATATGGCCATTGCTCCTCCTCCGGGAATTTGGGATAAGATTGAAAACGAAATTGATGATCTTATTCGCCGGGATACCTACACAGCACAGCCTGTAAAATTCCGGACAGATCATGGACATAATGGCTATGAAAGAACAGTTCCGCCAGATCAGTTCATCTCCATTGAATCTGAATCAAACCACATGCGCCTGCATAAATCATGGCGCTGGGTATTTGCCGCAGTATTTGTATTAGGAAAGATCTTCTTAGGCTTCGCGATATATTTTTACCTCGAAAACCGCCAAACTCAACAACAATTGCAGGAATTAAAAACGGAGATCAGGGAGTTGAAAAAGAAATAGAGACCAGAGATTAGATTTCCGTCACTTTGCTTAAATATTGAAGGCATCCATAAGGGTGCCTTTTTTTATTACCTATTAACGCTAACTTTAACTTATGGAAAACGATTATATAACCAGCGTAAAAAAGCAATTCGCCTATTACAAATCACTGGGCGAAAAAACGTTTGAACAACTTACCGACGAGCAATTGAGCTGGCAGTACAACCCTGAGTCGAACAGTATTGCCATGATCGTGAACCACCTGTCGGGCAACATGATTTCCCGTTGGACGGATATTTTCACCACCGACGGAGAAAAACCAACCCGTAACCGCGATGCCGAATTTGCAACCGGTACTCCTACCCGGGAGGTTATTTTAGATGCCTGGAACCAGGGCTGGAAATGCCTGTTTGATACACTCGACGCGCTAACTATTAATGATCTCGAGAGGATTATCTATATCCGTAACCAGGGGCATACCGTTATGGAAGCCATTAACCGCCAGTTAGCGCACTACCCCTACCACGTTGGGCAGATCGTTTTTTTAGGGAAAATGCTCTGCAACGAAAACTGGCATTCGTTATCAATACCCAGAGGCCAATCTGAAAATTATAACGCCGATAAATTTGCCCAGGAAAAACGGAAGGTGCATTTTACGGATGAGAAGTAACAGCTAAAAATTGTCATTTCGAAACGAGGAACGAGTGAGAAATCTTATACGATAAGCCATTCCAACAAGCATGGCTGCCTACCAAGGCGTATAAGATTTCTCCTCGCCTTTCTTTTTACCCCACGCTTCGCTCGTCGGAAATGACAACGCCTGTTACCATAAAACACAAAAGGCATCCCCTCGCGGAATGCCTTTGCTCAATTGATCGGTTTAGGTTAAAAGCCTCGTCAATTTATCAGCACGGTTAGCTCGTGAAACCAGATGCTATCGCAGCCGCTAATCCCCGAATCTCCAACCCCTGATGTCTTTAAATAAGGTTTAGGTATAAAGAACGCGTTATCTTGATTTGGAGATGGCTACTACGCGCCAATCTCCAACTTCTGATTTCTCTTCAACAAAAGGTTTAGGATTTGAAATTATATGTACTCTCCCTTAAAAATCTCCAATCACAAACCTTAGCCATGATGCATAATTTGTAAGGATTACATAATCCAATCACAATTTTTATGCAACAGGATCTTTCAATTATTCGCCTTTAGTGGTGGCGTCGCTTTTGCCCTGGTTTTCGATCTGCAATTTTTTCAGCATTTCTGTGCCTATAAGGGCATCTATCATGCCGCCGCTACCGCCGTCTTTACCACTTACCAGTATTTCAGGTACCAACCTGATGCCCGCGGCAGCCAAAGCCTCGGCCACACGCACTATGGCATATTGTTCGGTACCCATGGCTTCGGTTTTTTGTTTGGTAACCTCTGCTTCTGATAAACCTATGGCTTTGATTTTAGCACCTTCGGCCAAACCGTTAACCTCTGTAGCATTAGCATCAGCCTTGGCGTTAACAGTTTTAGCTTCGGCATCAGCCTTTGCTATGGTGATCCTTACTTCGGCATCAGCTTTAGCGTTGATGGTTTTAGCTTCGGCCTCACCTTTTGAGGCGGCAACCCTTGAAGCGGCCATCTGGGTATTGATCTCAACCTGGCGGGTTGATTTTACTACCTCTGGCTGCATATCGGCACCGGCACGGGCGCTTTCAAATTCCTTACGTTCAATTTGCGCATGGCGCTGGATCTCGTAAGTAACCTTTTCCTCTTCGGCCAACTTACGGTCGGTAAGGGTTTTCATTAGCGCTGCAGGTGGCACTATGTCACCTATCAGGGTATCTACACCAATTACGTTATAGGTTTCCAGCACACGACCAATGTGTTCGCGGGCATCTGTTTGCCTTTGGATACGGTTGGCCAGGAAGCCGATCACATCACTTTTTTGGGCCGAGTTACGGAAATAGTTGGCAATGGTTGGTTCCAACACCTGCGATACCAGGTTTTTCATTTTACCAAACCTTGCAATCACTTTTGGTGCTTCGTTACGTGGCACGTGGATAATTTGTGACACATCAAGGTTGAAGGTAAAACCATCGCTTGACCTTACGGTAATGGTACAAAGGTTTTTATCCAACTCGTGCGATTCGGTACGGCTATCGGCCCAGTTCAATACGATATTGGTTGTTGGTACAATCTCAACCGCGTGGGTGTAAATATTAACCGGGTGCTTACCAGGGTCAAGCGGCTCATCCCAAACACCTTTTTCGTTGCGTTTAACAATATTACCGTGCTTAAAATTATCGCCGCTGGTATCCTTACCTTCCGGACCAACGAATGAGTTCACAACGCCCACGTAACCAATAGGTATGTAGATCATATCTACCTGTTCAACACTCACAAACCATGGATTAAGGTAATAGGTACCGGCCAGTATCACATCCTCCTGCAAACCTTTTCGGCCTCCCGCATTAATGAAAGCTATAGGATCCTGGTAGTTTTTATGCCCATGTACCGATTCGCCGGCTATTTCACCTTTATTCAGCGGCTCACCATCAAGGGTAGTAATAATACCCACTTTGTTTTCATGGATCTGGGTGATAGGCACCATCTCGATTTCAAACAAAAAGGCATTGATACGGTAGCTACCCGGGGTAAGAAAAGCTGCCTGCGGCCCTTTCTGACCATTATTATCCAAAAAGGCTATAGCATCCTGAAACTTATCGCACTCAACCGGCTTACCCAGCACACGGCCGGTATCAAACGGTGCACCGTCTTTAGCTTTCACCAGGCCCAGTTTACCCTGCTCAATGATGGTAAAGGGTTGCATTACTATGGTATACTGCCATGGCCACATCTTCCAGTAAAGGCCCGGGGCAAGCGCTTTGGCCTGCATACCGGCTTCCCCTTGTGTAGCAATGATACGGCCATCTGGCAATCGGCTGTTACCTGTTAAGGCAAACTTTTTGATCACCAAACCAATACGGTCGTCAGGAACGATGACCATGCCGCAAAATACGCGCAAAACAAATTTGTACATCAGCACTAACACTATGACAGGTATAACCCACCACAGACTAACAATTAGATTGTCCATTTTTTTAAAGATTGTTTTTGATTTTTTTTAACGGAACCCTTAAGGTGCGGGCCCTCACAATACTTATAGCTTACCTGGAAGAGTACCTTGGCTATATAGTGTCATTAAGACAGTTGCAATTATGCTTTGTTACGAAAAAAATTAAAAATATTTTTCGGGGCACATCAAATCCATGTAATTATTTGATACACAGAAAGTAAATTTTAGATCATTTTTTGTAAAAACATTTAACAATACCCGTAGTTAAACAAATACAGGTTGTTTAATATAAACTTAACTTATAAAGCCATGAACACCGCCGATGACATCAAAAAAGAAGGTAGCAAGGCAGATACTACTAAAACCGGGGCTCAAAAATCTAAAGAGCTCAAAACTGAAGGCCCATTGAGTGAAAAAGACGAAGTGAAACAAGCCGAAGAACGCGCAAGAAAAAGAGTTAAGAATAAATAGTATAAAGTCGATAGTTCTGAGCCGGGAGTCACAAGCCTGGTTTTTCACTTCCTGATATATGAACCATGCGGCTTTTGAAAGAGTAAATTTCAATCTCACTCTCTTGGTTTATGCTTCCAATTTTAAAAGCAATTGTATAGTTTTATCCAAACATTTTCTGTTATGATAAAACAAGGCTTTTTATTGTTTGCGGCCATAGTGTTATTCCTGACATCATGCAAACCAACAGTTTCGGTTACTACACTTACCGGCAAATGGAAGTACGTAAAAATTGAACATCCAAATGCCAGTCCGCCGGATACTGTGAAGAAAGCCGAGTTAGACGAAAACGTGCCCTATATCCAGTTTACTCCCGAAATGAAGTTCCTGATAGTTTGGGGCGGCAAATTCCTTTCGCACGGAACATTTACCCTTGATGGCAGCAACATGAATGTAACCGAGAAACTACCCGATGGGAAAACCCGAAACTTTGTTTTTACAATATCTGAATTAACCGAAAACAAAATAGTGTTTGAAAGTACCGGCCCTGAAGGATCAAAAGTTACAGCGTTAAGGGCAAGCAAGTTTTAAGCGAAAGCAGGGAGTCAACATACATGGCGTAAATTCTGCAAACGCTGCCACAAGGCACAGCCTTGCGGCAGCGTTTGCAAGTAATTTTTAATTCATGTGTATCCTGTAATCAAGAAAATCAAGGTTCCTAATGCGCAACCATAACATCACCACTGGCTTCAACTTTGTGTTTGATAAACCGTTTGCCTATAAACACAATTAAAAGCGCCAATATTGATGAGCAAATCATAACAGCCGCCATAGGCAGCGAGCTATGTTGTTTTATTACCGAGATACCAATAGATGACAGCGCCCCAACAGCCATCTGCGAAGCACCTAATATTGCCGAAGCCGAACCGGCATTTTTTGTGAACGGAGCAAGTGATAACGCGGAAGTATTTGGTGCGGCTATACCTATACAGCATAACACGCCGAATATCATAGCGATAGTGCCAGCTATCCCAAACCAGTGATTTAATGAGCCTATAAAAAACACAGCTGAGATTATTACCATTAAAATCAGTGCTGCGCCAATCATTTGTTCGCTTTTGTATTTTTTAATCAGCACGCTGTTTAGCTGACTTGAGCCGATAAAACCAACCGAAAGCCCGGCGAAGATCCATCCAAACTGAGTTCCGCTCACTTTAAAACCATCGATAAACACAATAGGCGATGCCGAAACGTAGGCAAACAGCCCGGCAAACGCGAACGCCCCACCTATGGCATACGTTACAAACTGTGCATCTTTTAAAACAGTTATAAAATGCCCTATTATCGGCCCGGGCTTTAAGGAATACGAAGGGTCAGGCTGATAGCTTTCGGGGAGCCAGAATATTACTGATACCAATATCAACACGGCTATAATGGTTAGCACCAGGAAAATGATTTGCCATTCAAAAGCGGCGGCAATATAACTGCCAGCCGTAGGGGCCAACATGGGCGATGCGCCAAGTACCAGTATCAGCAATGAAAATACTTTGGCATTATCCTCAACGGGAAACAGATCGCGCACCATAGCCATGGCTGCCACACTTGCCGCACAGCTGCCTACCGCCTGAAAAAAGCGAAGCACAATAAGCATTTCAAGCGATGTTGAGAAGAAACACCCCATCGATGATACGATATAGAGGCCAAGCCCCCAGTACAATGGATTTTTGCGACCAAACCTATCGAGCAAAGGTCCGTAAAGCAATTGCCCGGCAGCTATGCCAACGAAATAACTTGATAACGATAGCGCTACCTCATCAGTACTGGTATGCATATATTTAGCAATAGCCGTGAACCCCGGCAGGTACATATCGATAGAAAAAGGCCCAAGGGCTGTGAGCGATCCTAATATCAGGATCAGCACAGTATATTTTTGTTTGGTCATGCGTGTTTGGTTCATGGTTGATAGTTCATAGATCATAGTCCATGAATCATCGAAATGTTAGATTATAGTTTGTAGTGATTTTTAACGTTCAGGCAATCGTTCATAGGTTTCTCTCTATGAACTATGATTCATGAACTAAAGCCGCTAAAATGCCTCGCCTAAATTAAGACTTATTGACGAGAAGTTTTTACTTACTCCGTAATCGAGACTAATATTGGTGCCTGCTTTTTTATTAAACTTGAAACGCAAGCCCGTGCCACCAGCAGGGTGCCAGTATACAAAAGCATGATTTTCTGGCTCAGTAACCGAGTTTACATTTGCGAATAACACAAAGCCAAGTAAGCCGTTTCGGGTAATGTCCCTCCTGTATTCAGTTTCAAAATAAACAAGCCTATCGCCACGGTAGCGACTTTGCGGAAATCCCCTACCCGACCGTTGATAAGGCTCCCAGCCAAGACTGGGCAGGTTGAGATATGGTGTTCGGGGAGTAAGTGTTGTCCAGAAAAAAGCCCAGAAAGCCAGTACATTTTTAGGGCCGGAGTTGGTTAATTGCACGTACTTACGTGTATCGATGTACAACGATCTCCAATCGGTATGGCTACCAAAAGCTTTGGCATTAACACGGTAAACTATATTGGCATAAGCTCCGGGTAATGGATTAATCGAATTTCTGCGGGAATCGTATAGTAAATTGAGCGTAATGCCCGATGAAAAAGCATCCTGATCGGCAGCGGTACCATATTTATAGCCGGTAAACTTTCGCAAATTCTGATCGCCGTTGCTTTCTATGTCCATGTAGTAGTCAAGATTGTAACCTAAACCGGCATAGAAATAAGGCTTGATTTGTTTTAACACACTCTGATAAAAGCGGAGGTAATTGTAATTCACCAAAAATTTGTCCTGTGGCCCCTGGTTACCTCCCAAGCCCCAGGTATACTGCGGATAAACCATCAGCCGGGTATCACCCTGGATATTCCATTCATTATTATTGAGCCAGATATTTGAGCGGATAGGTAAGCCGTATCTCCCTTTCAAATTAAAATAAGGGGTAAAAGTAAAGCTTGACAAGTTTGTGGTAGCCGCATCACCAAGGTAAAAGCCGGCAGTTGTTGAAGTGAACAGTGCCTTGCCACCGCTCCGGCCGTCAGTTGTTGAGGTGGGAAAAACAGAAAAGTAGATCTTTTTTCTTTCGGTGGTTTGCTGCCGGGGCTTAATTTTAAAAAACGAACGCACAATATCAATAACATCCCGCTGCGGTACTGTATCTTTTTTAGTACTAATAATGGTATCCGTAACTGGTTCCTGCGCCAGCAACATAGCCGGAATAAAGCATAAAACAATTACAAATAATCCTTTCCCCATCGTGTTACTAAGCCTTCTGTTTGATCGTTAATAATGTTAATAACGGATAAAACATCCCAATCGCTTCAATTTAGTTAAATTTTAATTTAAAATAAAAAGGCCTGTAACTATTATAAATTACAGGCCTTTTTTACAAGCAGTTAAATTAATGGTAAGTTGTAGTTTTAGTTACCGTTGTTTTTGTTGTGGTGTAGTGATGGTGAGGATGTGCCCTGCGCCATGCTATGCGGGCGGCGCGTTGCCTTTTTTCCTCGCGCCTGCGGGCTTCATTACCAATAATGTAACCACCACCGGCACCAAGCGCGCCACCAACCAAAGCGCCACCGGCACTATGTGTAATTAGTCCGCCGGCAATGGCACCACCGGCACCACCTATAATGGCACCCTTACCTTGTTTGCTGATCCCTTTTTTCTGAGTAGTTTGTGCATCGGCATTAATACTGATAGTTAGCATCAGGCCAATTAAAAAGCACATATATATCACTAACTTTTTCATTGTGGTATGTATTTAATAAGTGTTAACAAATACACTTATGCAAATAGCAGGCCGTTATTGAAAATAGCCGTTTAAAAATTAAACAAACTGATTGTTAGCTGACAATGGTTATTTCAGGAAATCCAGTACCGCTTTTGAGAATTCGGCAGTACGACTGGCGCTGTTATGATCGCCGGGAACGTGTACCAGTTTTGAGCCGGGGATAAGTTTATTAAGGGCAACTTCATCACCATTATCATGGTCTTCGGTTCCGTCAATCAGCAGCACCGGAATTTTCACTTTGGCCAATTCCTGTTTACTGGTAGATGGTTGCCATTTTTGTTGATAGGCCAACGCAAGCTCATCAAAAGGATTACTGCGGATGTATTTGATCATCCCGTCAACATCATGAAAACTGGTATCGCCCATTAAAGCCTTATACGCATGAATTCTTCTCGGCCATTCGGGATTGGTGTAAGCATCGCCCATACCGCCCATTACAGCTTTTTGAACGCGCTTATCCAGTACAAATACCCGCGAAGTAATGATAGATCCGCGTGAGTATCCAACTATATCATACTGTTTCAGCGCCAGGCTGGTGGCCAGGCCCATAATGTCCTTAGCTTCTGCATCATTGGCATAACCGGCATCGGTATGTGGCTTATCCGATCGTCCGTTACCTCGTTGATCTAATATGATCACTTTGTAGCCTGCTGTCAACAGATCATTATATAGCTGTCCTTTTTTCCAGCCTTCACCTGTCCCCGAAAAGCCATGCACCAATATTACCGGGAAGCCATCGCCCTTTACTTCGTAATAGATCTTAGCACCATCAAAAGAGTTGTAATAGTTGCCGGCTGCCGCAACCTGTTGCGCCCTAACACAATTGCCGATCATCAGCATAAAAACAAACAGGCATAAACTTGCCGATAGCTTTTTCATAACAGGTAGAGTTTTTATTTAACAAACAAGTTAATGATCATTACGCCTGCAAGCCCGATAACAGAAACAAGTGATTCCATTACCGACCAGGATTTGATAGTATCTTTAATACTCAAATTAAAATACTCTTTAAATAACCAGAACCCCGAATCATTTACATGCGAGAATGCCAGACTACCTGCACCAATAGATAACACCATTAAGTTGGGGTTAACATGGTTTTGTAAAACCAGCGGCGCTACAATGCCTGCAGCCGTTAAGCCTGCCACAGTAGCCGAGCCCAGACTAATACGGATAATAGCGGCTATCACCCACCCAAGCAGCAAAGGAGGTAAATTAAGCGCTTCCAATTGCGATGCTATCTGGCTGCTTACGCCGCTGGCTGTTAAAACTTCTTTAAACGCACCAGAACCGGCTATGATCAATAATATTAAAGCTACGTCTTTTACAGCGTCGGTAAAGCTGCCTGCAAGCTGCCCCATGCTTTTACCCTGTTTTACCCCTAAGGTATAAGTAGCCACTAAAAGGGCTATCAACATAACTATTGAAGGATCACCAAGGAAAGTAACCACTTTTGATATGCCCGGGTCTTTAATATTGAGGTATGGGAAAAACGCGGTAAGCATCAGAAGTAAAACCGGCAGCAGAGCGGTAAAAAAGCTGTTAAACGCGCCGGGAAGTTTTTCGGCAGGTAATTCCTCGGCCCTGAAGGTGGCCAGCGGCTCGGACGGGATCTTTTTAAGAAACTGGGCAAACACAGGACCGGCCAATAAAATGGCCGGAATTGCAATCGCGAGGCCGTAAATAAAGGTAGTTGCCATATTAGCATGGAACAACGCAACTAATGCCGATGGCGAAGGGTGCGGGGGCAAAAAACCATGAGTTACAGATAATGAGGCCAGCATAGGTAAGCCGATGTAAACCGCAGGCAGTTTGTATTTGTAAACTACCGAAAATATGAGCGGCACCATAAGCACAAAGCCAATGCCGTAAAATAGCGGGATACCTATAATGAACCCGGCAACAACCAGCGCCCATTGAATATATTTTTCGCCTACGGCATGAACAAGTACCCCGGCTATTTTTTGCGCAGCCCCACTTACTGCCACAAGTTTCCCAAGCATGGCGCCCAGGCAAATAATGATAAGCAACTGTCCCATAATATCGCCCATGCCCTTCTGTACAGAGGCGGTTACTTTATTAATAGGGATCCCCAGCAATAAACCTGCAATTATAGATACAATCAGGAACGCAATAAAAGGGTTTACCTTAATGAGGCTCACCAGCAAAACCAATAAGATGATACAAAAAAGGATAGTTAACAATACCATTAAATTATATATTAGGTTAGGGCTTTACACCACAACATGCTGTTCTGGTGCCAACTAAAGTAATAACAAATTTTGGGTTTAAGATTTTAAATGGTAAATGCTTTTAACTATAGCGATATTAGCTAAATTACTGGTGTTTTTTAATCATTATTCACCTAAACACAAGATAACATGATAATAACCACAACATGTTTTTATCGGCTTCATATAATTATATAAAAAATAGTTTTAATTTTGCATTAAAGTTTTATCCGATTAAGATTTAAGCCCAAACCATTATTTACAGAATTCTGTATTTTTTAACGAGCATACTTTAATACCTTTTCGGCATTTATTTCTTTAATTTTTATTATGGTAAAGCGTATTTTAGTATTGGATGACAACCAGGACATCCTTGATATTGTTCACGAAACCCTTACTTACGAGCAGTTTGAAGTTAAAAGTACATCTATAAGTACCGATGTACTTCCCTTGCTTGAAAGTTTTGAGCCTGATTTGGTTATTCTGGACTATCGGGTTGCCGGCACAAACGGCGGCGAAATTTGCCGTAACATTAAAGTTCATCCCCGGTTTGGCAATACTCCGGTAATTATCTTTTCGGCTTATGTTAGTAACGATAGCGAGTTAATTAGCTATGGTTGTGACGCCATAATCAATAAACCTTTTGACCTGGCCGAACTTGTCGAGAAAGTTAATAACCTGCTTTAATACCAGGGGCAATTTCTCAATTTTAGGCATCAGATCGATTTATTCTCTTCTTTGCGTTAATAATTTTTAACTTTTATTATCTGCCTTCTCAACCTGTTTCTCAGGTGTAATTATAAAAAAATTAAAAAAAAGAGAAAAAAGAACCTACGGTTGTAAATAAGACTCTATTTCCGACTATTATTTAAGCTTTTATCAATATTTCACCAAGCTGATTAAAATATTGACAATTATCTTAACTTTGATATATAAGTTAATATTAAACAATTAGTTAAATACAATAACCCCTGATTGTATTATGGTACTATCGATAAATGAACAAGAAAAAACGGAACTAAAAAAGGCTCCGGTATGCCCAAGATGTAAGTCAGAACTCGACAACCGGGTTCCGAGAGGATTTCTTGTTAAAAATCTGCTGTTTTTCCTTCCTTTAAAAAGATATATGTGCTACAGATGTCAGCGCAAACGGTATGTATTGAGATAGTTAGTTTAATAAATTTCAAAAAAAGAAACTTTTACCTACTTAAAAGTATTTTTCTATATTTTCCTATCCTCTAATAATACGGATATTGTATTTTGCATCCGTCTTATTAAAAATTTGTGGAAGAAAGCGAAGTTACCTCGAGAAAAAGATACTACTGTTCAAAGTGCGGACATCCTTACCATTTCCAGATGAAAAGGAGTTGGTTTTTGAAAAATGTGTTATTTTTTATACCAGTCAGGAAATATTTTTGTGCTAAATGCAAAAAGTCAGCACACATTTTCATAAACAAAAGCTAACCTATAAATTCCCCTTCATGCCTCCTCCGTCCCTATCTTTTAAGCAATAAAAGGCACTGCCTGTGCGTGACCAATTATTCTGCTTTTTTTGACACCGACCTTATTTGTGTACAATAAACTGTATAGTTGTTTTTACCGCTGAGAGGGCGCTATAGTTATAAAGCGTATAAATATCTGTAATAAAATTCAAGCAATTAATAAATAACGCTTGGTATAAAATTTGCTTGCAAATAATTGTTAGTTATTGAAAAGACGCAATATCTTACTGAAGATCAAACTTTTTTGCTGAATCATTTTATTTTTTACATATGCGACGGATATTAGCGGTGGACGACGATAAAGATATTTTAGAGATAATAAAATACATACTGGAAGATTCAGGCTATGAGGTAGAAACCTTAGCTGAAGGCAGAAGTCTATTCGACCGCATAAAACAACATGAACCAGATTTAATTTTGCTCGACATTATGTTGGGGAATTTAGATGGCCGCGAGCTTTGCAAAACCCTTAAAAATCAGCAGGAAACTAAAAATATACCCGTTATTTTAATCTCAGCCAGCCATAATCCCGGCATTCTTACCCAGACAGGATCACCTGATGACTTTATAGCCAAGCCCTTTGATATTGATGTGTTGCTAAGCGCAGTAAGCCGGCAATTAAAGAGCGCCGCCTGATATATTGTTAACAAAAAACGGAGCAGGCAAATACTCGCCCACCCCGTCAAATCAAAACAAAAAACTAAAAATTAAACATTTATATCAAATGCCTTTTCCCGTTTAGCGCGGTTACGCAGCTTAAAGAAAATGACAAGGTTTAGGAAATGCATACCACCCAATATTAAAATTATCCAGCCTACTTTATAGCTTAGTACTTCAACCACTACCTGCATACTACCAACAGCGCCATACTCCTTAAGCGCCAGGCTCATGTAGCCAATATTGATGAGGTAGAAGCCAACCACCAACAGTTTATTTACAGAATCGGCCAGTTCGTTGTTGCCGTGAAAAATATCCACCAAAAATATTCGACCATTTTTAAACAGTACCCGGGCAACCCATACTGTTAATGCAATACTTACCAACAGGTAAATCACGTAAGTTAAAATAAAGTAGTTCATGACGTTTTAGGATTTAGTTATTATTAATAATTTAGAATTTTCAGTAAAAACTGAAAATTATATTTAAAAAAATTTTATTTGAACACTTTCAATATCGAACCAAAAAACCAGTTCTCTTCGGCCTTAAGCATGGTATCCAATGTTTTATTCACGTTGTTTGCCAGCTTGTTGATATCAGTAACCGTTGTTTTAAATGTTTTATAGGCCGGATCTTTTGCATCACCTTCAACTGCCCCTAACTGATCAAGTATTTTAATAATAGGTGTAAGCTCACGTTTTTTACGCTCTTCTGCTACCCGACGGGCAATAGTCCACACATCTTTCTCGGCATAAAAAAACTCTTTACGTTCGCCTGTTTTGTGTTGTTTTTCAACAAGTCCCCAGTCAATCAAATCACGCAGGGTCATGTTGGCGTTTCCGCGTGAGATGCTTAGCTCGGCCATTACCTCTTCTGTAGTCAAAGCTTCCGGCGAAATCATTAGCAAGGCATGTACCTGGGCCATGGTGCGGTTAATCCCCCACTCCGATCCCAGCTTACCCCAGGCTTCAATAAACTTCAGCTTTGCCTCTGCCAATTCCATGCACAAATATAGATAAGTTTTTAAACTTTCAAAAAAAAATGAAAATAAAGGCTAAAGGCTAAAGGCTAAAGGCTAAAGGCTAAAGGCTAAAGGCTAAAGGCTAAAGGCTAAAGGCTAAAGGCTAAAGTTGAACGAACTAATACAATTCAGGTTTCAGAACATTATCAACAACGATCTACTCTTTCGTCTCATATCTCTAATCTCACATCTAAAATCTAATTCCTCAACCACCCATCTATCTTCCTGTTCCACTCCTGTTGATAATATTGGTTTGTGCCATGGGTAGTTTCTGCGTCATATTGATCCTGCAGTTGGTTCATCTCCCGGTACGAGTCGAGGTATTGTACGTTAATATAGCCATCATAATTACCAACCGGGAGTTTCATATCCATAAGTGCCTGTTTAAAATGCTGGGCAACCACTTTCACAATATCAAAATGACGCTGTTCGTGATTTAGCGCGTAACTTGTTCGGCCTTCTGGTTTCACCCAGGCGGCACTTTTAGGTAAAAACACACGCATACTTATCCGCACAACAACTATCGATTTTATTACTTCTACTTGCTCAGTGTAACCAAGACTGGGCAGCACTTCGGCAATATACTTTTCACTACGTGGCTTATCCTTAAAATCATCCCAGGTCAGCGGCCGCTTTGCCGAGTAATAGATGGTATCGCCTTCGGACTGTTCCGAGTAGTCACTGAAGATCAGCTTCACTCCTTTAGCAAGCTTAATATTAGTATCCGCTTCGCGATTTATCCATTTATTAAAAAACTCAAGGCCAGCTTCAAGCGAGCGGCTTATCAGTTGACCGGTATCGTACTGTTGCGCTGCATTACGATAATAAGTTGTGGCGGCGGGATAATCAATCAAATGCACATTTCCCTCATCCTTTTTCAATTCAAACCATAACTGTATTTCCAGCCGCCCTTCTACACGGCCATCTGCCATAGCCGTTTCATTAAGCCTCAATTTTTTAACGCGGATAACAACCGGGCGTAAAGTTTTATTAGCGGGAATGGCATAATCGGCAAATTGCTTAATAACGGCAGCGGCCCCATCCCGAAAATCAGCTTTATATTTCTGAGTCAATGAATTACCAGGAGTGGGCAATAGCCAGGCAACAGCAATTCGGTCGGGCCTGTCATCAATAACATTGGCTACATAAAACTCGGTTGCTTTTTCATTTAAAGCCCTGTTTGTTAAAACAATTTCGGCGTTTGTTTTTTGTGCATTTGAATTTAACGGATAAAATACAAGCATGCACAAAATCACCGGCAACCACAGTCCCACCCTGTTAAAAACACCATTCATAACTTATAAAAATAAAAGATGGAGAACATTACTCCTAAGTTGCTATAATGCTCAAAATACAAATAAATTGCACCGTTTAACGCTTAATCATTACCTTTGATTATCCGCTGCCGGTGCCACGGCAATACTCAACAATTTTAAAGTTTTCCACACGGATATTATCTTTAGTATTACCTTCGTTAAAAGAAGTGTTATCCACAATTGTTAATTTCTAATGTGAAAAGCCTCTTTTTGCTTTAGCTATTTTCGCACTATCGTTAGTACGCGCTTTATGATCAAAACAAGATACATCACCCTGCTCATTCCCGTATTTTTAGTTTCAACAGCACGAGCCCAGCAAAACCCTTCCACTCAAATCTACCGCACCTATCATGCGGCTTTGGATCTGATGGACAAAGGAAAATTTTCGTCGGCTGCCGAACAATTCCGCCTGGTTGAAGCTTACAAAATTAAAACAAGTACCCAACCTCAGTTTGAAACCGAGCTATCGCTCACCAAAGAAAACTGCCAGTATTACGAAGCCTATTGTGCCCTTAATCTGGGTAATGATGATGCCGAAAGCATGTTCCTTCGGTTTATAAAAGAACATCCCGAAAACCCGCTTACTAAACAAGCTTTCTTCCAGATAGGTAAATCATATTTTAAACAAGGTAAATATGAAGATGCCATCCGCTGGTTTAATAAGGTTGAAGCAGGTGAGCTTAACGGGCACGACAATACCGAGTATAAATTCCGTAAAGGCTACGCTTACTTTGAGTTAAAAGATTACAAAAATGCCCAGTTACTTTTTGGCGAGGTTAAAAATAAGCGCACCGAGTTTACCGAAGACGCTACTTACTACTTTGCCTATATCGCTTACCTAAATAAGGATTATCACCTTGCTCTGGTAAACTTTGAAAAGCTTAAAAACTCTAAAAAATACGAAAACAGCTATCCTTACTATATTTCGGCTGTTTACTTTTTAGATAAACGTTATGATGATGTGATCAACTACGCGGTACCTATCGTGAACAGCACACATCAGCAAAACGAAACTGAAATGCTGCGCATCATAGCTGCATCATACTTTGCCAAGGCCGATTATGATAACGCGGTTAAATACTATGGCCGCTTTGAAGACCGCGATCAGGGCCGTACCCAAAACACGCAGGACAGCTACCAGATGGGTTACACCTATTTTAAGGTAGGTAACTATGCCAAGGCAGCCAGCGAGTTGGAAAAACTGGTTGAGCAGCATGACGTTTACAGCCAAAGCGGTAACTATACACTGGGCGATGTGTTCCTGAAAATGAACAATAAACAAAGTGCCCGTAACGCTTTCCTTAATGCATCAAAATTGGATTACGACAAGCAATTACAGGAAGACGCGCTTTATGAGTACGCTAAACTATCATACGAGCTTGACTTTAACCTGCAGGCCTTAGGTGCTACAAGGTTATACCTGGCTACTTATCCACGTTCAAAACGTATTGACGAGGTTAAGGTATTATTAGGCGAAGAGTTGTTGAACTCGCGCAGCTACAAAGAAGCTGTTGAGATCCTGGAGCCTATCCCTAACAAAAACCAGAGCGCCCGTTTAGCGTATCAGAAAGTTACCTATTACCGCGGTCTGGAATTTTATAATGAGCGCGCTTTTGAAAACGCGATAGGTATTTTCTTGCGTTCGTTAAAAGATCCGGTTGATAGCAAAACCGAAGCGTTAACTAATTACTGGATGGCGGAGGCTATGTTTGAGGTTCGTAAATACGGTGAATCTGTTGAAACCTTTGAGAAGTTCCTGAGCATGCCTGAGGCTAAAGAAACCGATGTATCTAATTATGCCAACTACGCTTTAGCTTACGCTGCCTTTGGCGACGAGCAATACAAAAAAGCGGCTACCTATTTCGAAAAGTTTTTACAGGGTGATGTAAAAGACGCGAACACCCAAAACGACGCCATCACCCGCCTGGCCGATAGCTACTTTGTAATGAAGAGCTACGGTAATGCCATGACCTATTATAACCGTATTATAGCCATGCACAACCAGGGCGAAGATTACGCGTTGTTTCAGCGTGGTATGATCCAGGGCTTACAGGGTTCGTTAGATACCAAGATCAGTACTTTGAATGATGTACTGAATAAATTCCCTAACTCTGATTACGCCGATGACGCGTCGTTCGAGATTGCTTACACTTACTTCCTGAAAACCGACGGAGAGAAAGCAAAGACCGACCTACAGGCTATGATCCAGAAATATCCGAACAGTAGCTACGTACCACGTGCATTGGTTACTATTGGTTTGATTGATTACAATGCCGGCAATGATGACCTGGCAGTTGAATCATTTAAAAAAGTAGTTCAGGATTATTCATCAACCGATGAGGCTAAACAATCTTTAAAACAGATTGAAAAGATCTATACCGATAAAGGCGATGCCCAAACATTTATTAACTATGCAGGCACTACTCCTATCGGTAACTATACTACATCTGATCAGGAAAGCATCATGATCACTGCAGCCAATAACCTTTACCTTAAAGGCGACTGGCAAGGTACTGTAAGCGCTGTGAACGCTTACTTTGATAAGTTCCCGGGCAAACAGATCTACGAAAAACAAGCACGCTTTATCCGCGCGCAAGGTTTAGCAGCTTTAGGTCGTACAGACGAGGCTGTTGTTGATTACAACGTGATCCTGAACGACTGGACAAGCGCTTACAGCGAAAAAGCGTTGATCAGCATGGCTAAACTATACATGCAGCAAAAGAAATACAATGAAGCCGTTGTGTTCCTGAAACGTTTGGAAACCAATGCCGAATACAAGGCCGATTATACGTTCGCCATCACCAACCTGATGTATTGCTACTCGGAAATGTTGATGACCGACGATGCCATCAAGTACGCCGAATTGGTGAAAACTAACGATAAAACATCGCAGGAAGATAAATTTAAAACCGGTTTGTATGAAGGTAAAGCCTATCTGGCAACCGGTGATACCGCTATTGCTGTTAAGCAATTTACTTATACCGCTACAAACACTAAAACTGTTGCCGCTGCCGAAGCCCGTTATAACCTTGCCCTTATTGAGTATGAAAAAGGCCGTTATAAAACAGCGCAAAAAATGTGTTTTGACCTGGCCAAGGAAATGCCTAACTACGATTACTGGGTTGCAAAAACATACATTTTGTTATCAGACACCTATGTGGGCTTAAAAGATAGCTTCCAGGCAAAAGCAACCCTGCAAAGTATCATTGATAACTATAAAGCCGATGACGACATATTACCTACTGCTAAAGAAAAGCTGGATAAACTGAGTGGCCGCAAAACCAAGGCACCTGCTGCAAGTACCAAAGAAACTACCCAGCCAGATACAACTAACAAACAGTAACAAAGAGTAATATAAAAAAAGACAAGCAATGAACTCAAGATACACATATACGCTGCTTACCTTAATAATAGCATTATACTTTGTTCCTGCGCAGGCACAAACAAAGAAACCCGCGAAGAAAGCAACTGTAAAAACCGCTACTAAGAAACCGGCTGCCAAACCAGCGCCTAAAAAGGCAGCTCCCAAACCGGTAACTAAAAAAGCTACAGATAGCAAAGGCTTAGGTGATGCCGCTGCAAAAGCTGCGGCTGATACAACTAAAAAAGGCGGTGGCAACAACGCTAATAGCGCTGCCAACGGCGGCAGCTTATCAGAAGAGATTGTAGTGACCACAGCATATAAACCGGTACTGGCCGATGCGGTAAAAATCCGCCGTAACCCGGACCTGGAGGATAAAGTGCCGTTTAAAGCGCCATTAACCTATGCTCCTTTGGATAAACGCCAGGAGCAAAACTCCGAAATCAGGCAGCTGGATCCAATGAAAAGACCGGCTGAGCAGGATTCGATCTTAACCAACAACTATGCTAAAGTTGGTTTCGGAAACCTGAAGAGCATTTATGGCGAAGGTTACTTTGCAAATGGTCGTGACGAGGCTTTACAATTTGGCGGTTTTATCAAGCACCTATCGCAGTCAGGTTCGTTGCAAAAACAAACCCAGAGCCGCGATGACATTGGTGTATTTGGTAAAAGCATTATTGGCGATAACAACATTTCAGGTCGTATCAACTACAACCGTTTAGGTACCTATTTTTACGGTTACAACCAGGATGCCCCTGACAATAATTTTGTGCCAACCAAACAGCACTTCAACACCATTAGTGGTGAGGTTGAACTGGCAAAAAACTATAAAGATGTTGAAAATGATTTCACCTATGCCGTAAAACTAAAAGGCTATGCTTTCAGCAATGCTTACAAAGCACGTGAAAACAACATCGTAATTTCCGGTTTCCTGAACCAAACTGTTAAACAGTTTTACGCCGGCTTAAGCGGATCATTAGATCTTGCTACTCAGAAAGACAGTCTGTACAACCTTGGTAATAATATAGCAAGGATTAACCCTTACATCAAATTTCAGGGCGATAACTATAAGATTGATGCAGGTGTTAACATTGTTAAAGAATTTGGCGATTTTGGCAAATTTTACATTTTCCCGGCAGCTAAATTAGAGGTTCAGGTAATTCCTAAATATGTGCGCCTGTTTGTTGAAGCTAAAGGTGATGTAAACCGTTCTTCATTGCATGATTTTGCCATGATCAACCCATTCCTTGGCCAAAATATCAACATCAAAAACTCGGTTGATCAGCTGGATATTAGCGCTGGTTTAAAAGGCACCCTTGCTCCTGGCTTAAGCTTTAAAGCTGCCGTATACCGTAACAGCATTAAAAACATGCCTTTAATGGTGAGTAATTTCTTAGCCGAAGGCAATAAGTTCACTGTTATTTATGACGATGGCAAAGCCCGCGTAAATGGCTTTAACGGCGAGTTGGACTTTAAAGCGACCGACGACTTTAACATTTTCGGCCGTGTTGAAATCAAAGATTACCAATTGGCATCAGAAAAGGAACCATGGAACCTGCCTAAATTTTTATTAACTGCAGGTACTTCAATACACATTGATAGCAAACTGACTGTTAGCGGTTCATTGCTTATCCGCGGATCAACTACCGATAGATTATTGGTATTAGATCCTACAAGCATTTCAAGTGGTTCGCCGGTTTACAACCAGGTTAAACAACCAATTAAAGGCTTTGGTGATTTAAGCGGCAGCGTTGAATACAGGATCAACAGCAGGTTTTCGGTATTTGCACAGGCTAATAATATTCTTAGCAGCTCATACCAAAATTGGTTGTACTACCCTAACTACGGATTTAATATATTTGGCGGTGTAGGCTATGCGTTTTAAGCCCTGTTTGATGTTTTAAAATTAACTGTATTTTTACCGGATGGATATAGCCAATTATTTAAGCGAACTACTTGGCCGGTACACTGAAGTAAGTGTACCCGGCCTGGGCTGCTTTTCGCGCCTCCGTGTAAATGGCTATTATGATGATGCCCAGGCAACATTGCACCCTCCCGGTCATAAACTGCATTTTGATCAGCAGCTAAAAGACGATGAGATACTGACGCGTTACATTGCCGAAAAAAAGAAGATCTCACTGGCATCATCCAAATATTTCACCGAAAAATATATCAACAGCCTTAAACAGGAGCTTGCCCTACGCGAAGTTCCTTTTGCCGAACTGGGTTGGTTTTATTTACAGGATGGAAAAGTAGCGTTCAGGGCGCAGGAACAGGGTATAGATCCTTTATTTTTTGGTTTGCCTGCAATTAAAATCAACAAGGTAAACTATATACCGCCACCTCCTCCGCCGCCGCCTTTACCAAGTGCAATACCGTTACAGCAAACTTTTACACCGCCACCGGTAGCTACAGTTCCGCTTAATAATGAGCCGGAGTATATTGCCGATGAGCCGGAAGTTGAACGCAGCTCAAACATCTGGATTATTATCGCGCTGGTAATAGTCGCCCTTGCCGCCGCGTTATTTGGCGTTTATAAATATAACCCGGCATTGTTACATCTTAATGACCGGGACACAACAGAACAACCAAAGGTTGAAACTCCGAAAGCAACTCCTGTAGTTAAACAGGATAGTACCAAAAAGGACTCAGCTCCGGCAAGCGTAGATACGACCAAGGCAATTTCCAAACCTGTTGAAGCGTTAAATAAGCCAACCGCCAATGCTGATACGGTTGCAAAAACTGAATACGCTATTTTCTTAGGATCATTTAAAACGGAAACTAAAAGCGAAGAGGCTGTTAAAGACTATAAGAGAAAAGGCATTGATGCCCGCATACTGAAAGGTCCAGGCACCGGTCCGCGTATTAAAATAATCATCGGAGGATTTGCATCATCTGATGAAGCTGAAACCGCGAGAAAAAAACTCGTATCACAAGGAAAAATAACTAAAGACACATACTCAAAACAAATTACTGATTCTACGAAATGACTTTATTATTAATACAGCAACTTACAGATACCGCCAAACATCTGGCAGACACCGCAAATCACGCCGTAACAACTGCAGCCGCACCTGTCGAAGAACTTCGTTTTGGCGACCTGCTGATCAAAGGTGGCTGGGTAATGATCCCGATAGGTATTTTGGCTGTATTGGGGCTGGTTATATTTTTTGAGCGTTACTTTACCATCCGTAAAGCATCACGCGACGAATCAAACCTGATGGTACAAGTCCGTTCAAGTATTCACTCGGGTAACCTTGAATCGGCTATAGCTATTTGCCGTAACAACAACACCCCACTTGGCCGCATGTTACAGAAAGGGTTGTTGCGCATTGGTCGCCCAATAAAAGATATTGAAGGAGCAATCGAAAACGTTGGTAAGCTGGAAGTATCCAAACTGGAAAAAAACATTGGTATTTTAGGTATCGTAGCCGGTATCGCGCCTATGTTCGGGTTCCTGGGTACTATTGCCGGGGTAATCAAGATCTTTTATGATATCTCAAAAACCGATAACATCAGCATGGGTGTAATTTCGGGCGGTTTATACGTAAAAATGGTGACATCTGCGGCAGGTTTGTTTGTAGGTATTGTTGCTTACGTATGCTACCATGTTTTAAATATGATGGTTGATAAAGTGATCCTGAAACTGGAAACCGATGCCATTGAATTTATTGACTTGTTAGAGGAGCCGAGCAAATGAATTTAAGGAAACGACACAGGGGCGCATCGGCAGAGGTACATACATCGGCAATGAACGATATTATGTTCTTCCTGCTGCTGTTTTTCCTCATAGCATCAACAGTTACCAACCCTAACGTTATTAAGCTGGTATTGCCTAAATCGTCAACCGGGCAATCGGTATCTAAAAAAACGATAACGGTATCGGTAACCAAGGACCTGAAATACTACGTAGATAAAAAAGAGATCCCGGTAGATGCCCTGCAAACCACACTGGCAGGCTATAAAAACCTGGCCACCGAACTTACCATAGTTTTATATGTTGATAAAACTGTAGCCATACAGGATGTGGTACAGGTAATGGACGTAGCACAAAAATTGAATATTAAACTGGTTTTGGCAACAGAACCTAAGGGATAACAGTGGCAGTTTCGGTTTAAGATTTGCAGTAGCTTATTGCAGTAAGTTACTGTAAATTGTTTAAGCAAACTGCCACTTTGTAAAAGTAGCAGTTGCAGTTTGCAGTAGCAGTTACATTTTATGGCTTTGTAACCTTTTCAACTGCCGCTGTAAACTGCCACTGCTACTAAAAAAAACTGCTAATTAAAAATTGCACTAATTTAAAAATGGAGTACAGGGAAGAAAATAACTATCCGAAAGCATTTATAGCAACAGGCATTATCATGGCTGTGCTGATAGCGGCATGTTATTTTATTGTGTTTAAAAATCCACCGGTTGAAGAGAATGGTACCGGTGGTATTCTTGTAAACTATGGTACGGTTGATGAAGGTATGGGCGATGATTATATGAGCACAGAAGAACCTTCTGTAGCCGAAAAAGCTAATCACACCAAACCCGATAAGGTTACCGAATCAAAACCTACCGAAGAAAAACCGACTCCCGAAAGCAGCGAAAAAACTGTAGTTACTCAAAATAATGAAGACGCGCCGGAAGTAGCTGCACCTACAAAAAAACCAAGCCAGAATGTAGCTCCTACTCCTCCGGTAAAAACACCGCCGGCTAAACCTACGGTTAATCAAAACGCCCTGTACAAAGGCAAGGCCTCAACCGGTACTGGCGAAGGTGACGGTACTGGCAAAACTCCGGGTAACCAGGGTAAAACTACGGGTACTACGCTTACCAATAACTATAATGGCACAGGCTCGGGTAATGGTGGTAGCCTAAACATGGCGCAACGTAACTTTGTGAGCCGTCCTTCTGTGAGTGATGCCAATCGTCAAAGCGGGAAAATCGTTGTTGATATTAGGGTTGATAAAGATGGGAATGTTACTTATGCCCGTGCAGGTGCCCGCGGAACTACGATATCAGACGATGCATTACTTCAAAAATGCGAAGATGCTGTACGCAACTCGAAGCTAAATCCGCTTGATAACGCCCCTGACCAACAACAGGGTACCGTTGTTTTTGTATTTAAGGTAAATTAATTCGGTATTAGCAAATGGATCATAGTTCATGGTTCATAGCGATGTCGAAATAATATTACAATTACCCGTTGTCATTTACTAAGCTTCAGTACTATTTTTGCCTGGTCAAGTAGTAGTTCAAACTATGAACTATGAACCATCAACCATGAACTACGTACAAACCATCCAATACCTCTACACTCAGCTCCCCATGTTTACGCGTGACGGAGCTTCGGCATTTAAAAAAGACCTTACCAATACGCTTGAACTTTGCAGGCGGCTGGATAATCCCCAGCATAAATTTAAAAGCGTACACGTAGGCGGCACCAATGGCAAAGGTTCAACATCGCACATGCTGGCTGCCATTTTGCAAACAGCCGGCTATAAAACCGGACTTTATACTTCTCCGCATCTTAAAGATTTTCGTGAGCGTATCCGTGTTAACGGGCAAATGATCAGCGAGCAAACGGTTATTGACTTTGTTGAAGATCATAAGGCCGATTTTGAAGAAATAGCTCCATCCTTTTTTGAAATGACCGTAGCGCTTGCCTTTGACGTTTTTGCAAAGGAAAAAGTAGATATCGCCATCATTGAAGTAGGTTTGGGCGGCAGGTTGGATTCAACCAATGTGATCAGCCCGCTCCTGTCGGTAATTACCAATATTGGATGGGACCACATGAATATGCTGGGTAACACCCTCCCGCTTATAGCAGGCGAAAAAGCGGGCATAATTAAACCGGGCATTCCGATTGTTATAGGCGAGAAACAAGAAGAAGTAGCCAAGATTTTCACTGATAAAGCGGGCGAAACTAATAGCAAAATCCGGTTTGCATCAGAACAATGGATCACAGAAAAGGTGAAAGGTGAAAAGCAAAAGGAGAAAGGTAACGCCGAATTATTGGAGCTCCACATCCAAAGTAAAAACTCCGAACTCAAGACTTACGACTTAGCACTTGACCTCCCCGGCACCTATCAGCTTAAAAATATAAAAACGGTTTTATCTGCAATTGATGAGCTACGTGAGCAAGGTTTCACTATTGCCGACGATGATATCCAAACAGCATTAAAGCAGGTTAAAACCCTTACCGGCTTGCATGGCCGCTGGGAAACCTTAAGTCATGATCCACTCACCATTTGCGACACGGGGCATAACCCGGATGGTATTGAGGAAGTAATGAAAAATATCGCGTCTGTTAATTACAATCGCCTGCATATGGTTATCGGAATGGTGAACGATAAAGATACAGGTAAAGTATTGCCGATGTTTCCTAAAGACGCAACCTACTACTTCTGCAAACCGGACATCCCCCGCGGACTGGATGCTGAAACCATGAAAATTCAGGCACTGGCTCATGGTTTAACTGGCGAAGCCTACCCTTCTGTAAAAGAGGCACTACTATCGGCACAAAAAAATGCCGGTAGTGATGATCTGGTGTTTGTTGGGGGAAGCACTTTTGTGGTGGCGGAGGTGGTATAGTCTGAACTCGAATTCATCGAATTAAAGAATTTATTGAATTTCGATAGAAAACATTATTATTCTGTCTATTCAATAAATTCTTTAAAATTCCGGCACTGATAAAAACTGTCAAAAATACCTTTATTAATTACTTAAAGTCCTATTTTTACTCGTCCAATCCTTACCTTAAAATATGACATATATCGCATCTGCCAATAGGTATCAAACCATGCAGTACCGTCGCTGTGGTAACAGTGGCATCAAACTACCGGCTATTTCATTAGGCCTTTGGCACAATTTCGGTCACGTTGATGTTGCCGATAACTACCGTAAAATACTACACCTCGCTTTCGATAGCGGCATCACCCATTTTGATCTAGCCAACAATTACGGTCCGCCTCCGGGCTCGGCCGAAGAAAACTTTGGCAAGATCCTGAAAGAAGATTTCCGTGATTACCGCGACGAGCTCATCATATCAAGCAAAGCCGGTTATACCATGTGGCCTGGCCCTTATGGCGACTGGGGTTCAAAGAAATATCTTGTGGCCAGTCTTGATCAAAGTCTTAAACGTATGGGGCTTGATTATGTAGATATTTTTTATCACCATCGTCCCGATCCAAACACACCGCTTGAAGAGACCATGGCTGCGTTGGACCTGATCGTTCGCCAGGGGAAAGCTTTGTATGTTGGTATTTCCAATTACCCTGCCGAACTGGCTTCTAAAGCTATTAAAATACTTAAAGAACTGGGCACGCCATGTCTTATTCATCAACCCAAATATTCCATGTTTGAGCGCTGGGTTGAAGGTGGCTTGCTTAATGTTTTAGGTAATGAAGGTGTTGGCTGTATCCCTTTTTCGCCGTTAGCACAAGGATTGTTAACCGATAAATACCTGCACGGCATCCCTGAAGATTCGAGAGCGGCACGGCCAACAGGTTTCCTTCAAAAAAGCCACATCACCGACGAACGCCTGAGCCAGATCCGGGACCTGAACAACCTGGCAGTGCAGCGCGGGCAATCACTGGCCCAAATGGCACTGGCCTGGATCCTGAAAGACGAGCGCGTAACATCGGTATTGATTGGCGCAAGCAGACCGGAACAACTATCTGATTCCTTGAAAGCCCTGGATAATATCCAGTTTTCGGCCGAAGAATTGACGAGGATAGAAGAAATTTTGGCCCCCTAACACCCTAAAAGGGGAATAATTGCGGATGACTGCTTTCGCTTTTTGAAAAGCTTCTCATCAGGGTTTCTCCTAAAGTACCCCTGATGAGGAGCTCTTCCGTCTGTTTCTACAATTGGAATTCCTTATTGGGGGAACATGTTTGTGGCAAAATAAGCAAACAATTTTTTTGCCTCTATAAGCTATCTTTCACAATTTGATATGCATCAGCCACAGGGTAGCACCTAACGGTGCATCTCAATTATTTTAACTTCATTCTACAAATAGGTAGCGCCTACGGCGCATTTGTAAAAATTAATATCTTTTTCCGTCTGCTTCTACAATTAGAATTCCCCATAGGGAATACCTGTTTGTAGCAAAATAATCAAAGTTTTTTTTGCCTCGTAGAGGCTGCCCTCCACAGTTTAATATATATAAGCGACTTGGTAGCGCCTAACTCCAGATTTCAACTATTGTGATTCTACAAATAGGTAGCGCCTACGGCGCATCGGTAAAAATCAATAACTTTTTCCGTTTGCTTCTACAATTAGAATTCCTCGTAGGGGGTAGCTGTTTGTAGAAAAACAAGCAAACGTTTTTTTGCCTCGTTGAGGCTATCCTCCACAGTTTAATATGCATAGCGCCTAACTGCGCATCTCAGCTATTTTAACCCCATTTTACAAATAAGTAACCTCTAACGGCGCGTCGGTAAAAATTAATAGCTTTTTCCGTCTGCTTCTACAATTACAATTCCCCGTAGGGGATACCTGTTTGTAGAAAAATAAACAAACATCTTTTTGCCTCGTAGAGGCTACCCTCCACAGTTTAATATGCATAAGCAACCGGGTGGCACCTAATGGCGCATTTCAATTGTTTAACGTGGTTCTATAATTAGGTAGCGCCTACAGTGCATCGGTAAAAATTATATAGATAGAAGCCGACGGGTATTTCAAATCATAAAAAATACCTATTTTCAAGTCCCCTTTACGGGGCGATTTAAAAGGTTAATATGAGTACAATAAACTGGGGTATTATAGGCTGTGGCAATGTAACCGAAAAAAAAAGCGGACCGGCATTTAAAAAAGTAGAAGACAGTAACCTTGTGGCCGTTATGCGGCGCGATGCTGAAAAAGCAGCCGATTATGCGGCACGCCACGGTGTTGGCAAATGGTACAACGATGCCGACGCATTGCTAAATGATCCGGAACTGAACGCAGTCTATATCGCTACGCCTCCTGCGTCGCACCTCAGCTATGCAATTGATGCGCTTAAAAAAGGCTTTAATGTTTACGTAGAAAAACCGGTAACCCGCAACTCGGCCGAAGCAAAGGCTATGGCGGTGGCCGTAAATGAAAGCAGTTCAAAGCTTACCGTTGCGCACTATCGCCGGGCCCTGCCAATGTTTTTAAAAGTTAAGGAACTGATAGATACACAGCTTGTAGGCGATATCCGTACTGCACAGATCAGGATGTGGCAAAGCCGTAAACCCAGCCCGGTTGCCGACGTGGAAACCAACTGGCGTGTACTGCCCGAACTATCAGGCGGTGGCTATTTTCATGACCTTGCCCCTCATCAGCTCGACCTCATGTTATATTTTTTCGGCGAGCCTGAAATGTATCATGGTTTTTCGCTTAACCAATCAAATTCAACACCTGCCGACGATCATGTATGCGGGCAGATCCTGTTTAAAAACAAGGTGGTGGTTAATGGGTCATGGTGCTTTAATGTAGCCGAAAGTGAAACTACCGATACCTGCGAGATAGTTGGTACCAAAGGAAAAATAACCTTCCCGTTTTTTGGCAACTACATCAACTGGAAAACCGACACTGAAGAAGAAACCATAACATTTACCCATCCGGAGCATATCCAACAACCGTTTATCACAAAAATAGTAGCTTACTTTAAAGGCGAAGGACCTAACCCCTGCCCTATTGAAGAAGCTGTAACGCTGATGGATATCATCGACGCGTTTACTTTAAAGAAATAAATGAAAAACCTAACCTTATCGTATCCGCCCATGCCAGCAGGGGCGGATAAAAATGTAGTTAAGCCCTCGAAGGCTTTTAAAAACCGTGTATATCTTGCGGTGGGCGCTATTCTGTTATTTATAGTTTGCTACCTGCTTCTATTTTTAGGTTCGCTTGGAATAGCTATCGCATTCGGATATATAGGTGTAGCTATAATGATGGCCCATCCAGCGTTTATAACACTGGCTGGGGGGCTCGCGCTGATATTATCAGGGCTTATGCTGGTCTATTTTGTGATCAAGTTTATCTTTAAACGCACGCGTATCGATAATTCGGACATGATCGAAATAACAGCAGATCAGCACCCCGCATTGTTTGATTTTATTTCCAAAATCACTACCGAAGCACAGGCTCCAAAACCCAAACGGATCTACCTCTCGGCCGATGTAAACGCAGGTGTATTTTACAGTTCAAGTTTCTGGAGTATGTTTCTGCCGGTAAAAAAAAACCTGAAGATAGGTTTGGGCCTGATAAACTCTATAAACCTTTCGGAATTTAAAGCCGTGATGGCACACGAATTTGGCCACTTTTCTCAGCGAAGCATGAAAGTTGGCAGTTATGTGTACAACTTCAATAAAGTGATTTACGATATGCTATATGATACCGATGACTATAGCAAACTTATAAGCGGATTTGCGCGGGTACACGGAGTATTTAGCCTGGCGGCTTCTCTTAATATCAAGCTTATACAAGGCATGCAGTACGTTCTCCGTAAGGTATACATCGTAGTGAATAAGGCTCACCTCGCATTATCCCGCGAAATGGAGTTTCAAGCCGACGCTGTTGCCGCGTATGTAAGCGGATCAAACCATATTATTAGCTCTCTGAAACGTATCGATATCGGACAGGCTTGTTACGATAACCTTATTAATTACTCGCGCACCAACCTCAAACAAAATAAACGGGCAGATAATCTTTATCCTCAGCACCTCGAAATGATCAAACATTTTGCAGGCTACCACAAGATAGCGATTGATGACACTTCGCTACCCATCATATCAAATGGCTGGAATTTTCCGGGGAGCAGTGAAATTGTTATTAAAAATCAATGGTCTTCACACCCCACCAACGAAGAACGCGAATTGAATGTTAATCACATAAACCTTATAACCCAGCCCGTAACTGAGTCGGCCTGGGCGCTTTTTGAAGACCCGTTGAAAGTACAAATGCAGCTTACCAATCATCTGTATGAAATTGTTAATACAGATAAAAATGCCGAAACAGTGACGCTGGAAGCTTTCAAACAGGATTTTTATGGTAAGATCAGCGAAAACTCTTTTGACCCAAGATACAATAACTACTTTGACGACAGGCTCATCACCACTTTTAATATCGATGAAACAATAGCGAACCACGCGCTTATCCAGCGAGATATCACTTTCGAAGAATTACTGAATGCTGAAAACAGCAGCCTGCCAACAAGGGCAAAGCGTATGCAGGGAGATATCGATATATTTGATCAGCTTAATACAGCCGACCATATCAAAACTTTTGATTTTCGCGGTTCCAAGTACCACCCAGATGATGTTTATAATCTTCAGGCATCACTTAAAGAAGAAAATGAGGCCGTACAAAAGCGCGTAGAAGAGCTTGACAAACAACTCTTCCTGTTCTTTTATACGCGGTCAGCAGGCGCTGAACGTGAAGCGCTTATTTCACAATATAATAGTCTGTTTAAGTACCAGCAGGAAGCCATTACAGATTATGATATGTACAATAACATCATGCGCGCCCTGGCCCCTGTTTATAATAAAATGACCGTTGATCAAATTCATGACACCCTTGCGGAGGTTTATAAACAGGAACGGCATGTTAAAAACCGCATAAACGAAATCATTGCCGACCAAACGACCCGCGAATACTTTAACGACGAACAAATCAAAACTTTAGAGGGATATCTCGCAGCCAAACATACGTACTATCTTGAACCAAGATACGATAACAAAGCTTTACAAAACTTTAACGAGGCCATGGATGCTTACGTTTCTGGTATTGCTAAACGCAATTTTGAAATCAAGAAAAGTCTGCTTAATTTTCAGCTTACACTAATTAGTTAAACTTACCCTAATCACAATGAAAAAGATCATTATCCTGCTTGTAGCAATAGCAGCCTTTGCCTTTACAGCAAAAGCCCAGACATTCCACGTTCCTGAAAATTATACCTTGAAAGAAAAGGCAGACTACGCCAAATACGAAGAAGATGTAATAAAAGGTATTGATTGGCTTCAGGATACGCCTTGGGCACTTGAAGAACAAAAGCGCATGGAAACCAACGCTTTCCTGATGAAATGGATACAGGGCAGCCCCTCAGTAAACATCGAAATTAACAACAGCGTTGCAAAAATGACCGAAAAGAATCCGCAGTTGATCATGACCTTTATGGGCGGCTTTACCAAATATGCTTTGCAAAACAAAAGTGCCTTTGATAAAAACAAGGCAAACCAGGCAGGTGTAAAATCAGTTATTGATAAATATGTTCTTGAAACAGATCATAAAAACAACAGCCTCCTTAACAAGCTAACCAAAATTGACAAAGAAGGTAAGCTGGCCGATTGGATGGCTTCTGATTTTAATAAAACGAAATAGCGAGGTTCAGGCTCATTGAAAAACTTGTAAACATTTTCAATGAGCCTATATCCCGTTATCAACTTTTCTTTTTAGGCACCCTGGCCCCCTCTTTCCTGGCCTCGGAAAGCCCTATCGCTATAGCTTGTTTTTTGCTGGTTACTTTTTTTCCGCTACCGCTTTTCAGCTTGCCCTCCTTCATTTCGTGCATGGTTTTCTCAACCTTCTCCCCTGCTTTTTCTGAATACTTTGCCATAGTCTTAATTTTTAAGTAAATGATATTATCACGATGCAAAATAATTGCCAAAATTTAAATTAGTAGCAGTGGCAGGTGTTAGTGGCGGTTTATTCATCCTGCTACAATAGTAAAACTGCTACTTTAAACTGCAACTGCTACTAAGTCTGCCGGTATCCATAAATCAAATGTTTTCGTTTTTCATCCGGCCTGTTCCTAATTATTACTTATCTTCAAAACATCTGAAATAATTGCGTGTTAAGCCATCATAAATACCCCAACATTTGCCCATATGCCAACAAAAAAACTCTTAGCTCCATTTTACGAACGTCTTGCTTTAGTACTTATCGGCTTCATCGCCCTGGGCTACCTGGTTATTGTGGGTAAAGACCTGCTCGATCCCATGATCTTTGGTTTCATATTCGCGATACTCCTACTTCCTGTATGCGAGTTTTTGGAAAAAAAACTGAGGCTTCCCCGCAGCATGGCATCATTGGTTTCAATCCTGCTATTGGTTGGAGTAATCGCGGGAATCCTATACCTTGTTGGCTCACAGATTTCTAATATGGCCAATGACTGGCCAATGCTTCAAAAACAGGTAAAACAATCCATACAGGACCTCCAGGAATGGATCCAGCATGCTTTTCACGTTAACGCCGCCAAACAAATGGCCTACGTGGATGACACAGCTAAAAAACTGATGGAATCGGGTACCGATGTATTGGGTACCACCTTCGGGGCAATTTCATCGCTGATGTTATTTTACGTGTTCATCCTGATCTTCACTTTTTTCATATTGCTATACAGGCGCTTGCTCATTCGTTTTATAGTATGGGTTTTCAGGGATGAAAATGAGCACGTGGTAATGGACATTGTTGAAAATATTCAAAGCATTCTAAGGCAGTATATTTTAGGCCTGTTATTGGAGATGGTAATAGTTGCCGGCGTGGCCATAACCGTTTTCTGGATGATAGGTATAAAATACGCGGCATTATTGGGCATCATTGTAGGGCTTTTCAATATCATCCCTTATATAGGCATCTTTACGGCCCTATTGCTAAGTACGGTAATTACTTTTGCTACTGGCAGTCTCAGCAATACTATAACAGTTGCGGTAAGTGTTATTGGTATTCATGCAGTAGACGCTAACTTTTTGCTGCCTACTATTGTTGGTTCAAAAGTAAGGCTCAACGCGCTGATCTCCTTTATTGGCATCATTTTGGGCGAAATGATCTGGGGACTTTCGGGCATGTTCTTGTCTATCCCCGTTATTGCCATATTCAAAATTATATTTGACCGGATAGAAACCCTCAAACCATGGGGATATTTGTTAGGTGGTGATTATGAGTACAAAAAATCGGCGGCAAAGGCCATGAAAACAGAATAAAAATTCCTAAAAGGGGTAACCAAGAGTTATAAACTTTCGTTTAAATAAACTAAACTTCTAAGTTTGCAAAACTATTGATACCCCTATAATAATGGAAATTGTAAGAGACACCCCGCGGGTTGTTTACAAGTGTAAAAAGTGTAACGAACCCCTACAAAACAGACAGAAACGCGGCCTATTATTAAAAACAACGCTATTTTGGCTTCCTATCCGCAAGTTTTTTTGCGAACGCTGTCTTAAAACGCGGTACGTGATGTAAGCTGTTTATAAAAACAGGTAGCATTTTACTTTGTTTATTTAGGCATATCCTTAATTTAGTAGCGTAGCACATTAAAGCTAAACTACCTAAAAATGAATTTCAAGCGTAAATTACTGCCGCTTTTATATATTTTACTATTCCCTGCAATTGTATCAGCACAAACATCAAAAGGCACGGCTTTTAAGCTTGTTCCTTTAGGTGTATTGGGCGGTATCGATGAAAGTAACCTGTCGGCATATATGCTTGCACCTGCGGGTAGCAATAATTATATCTGCCTTGATGCCGGTACATTGCATTACGGCCTTGAAAAGGCAGTAGCCAATAAAAGTTTTAATGTACCTGCAAGTACTGTAATGAGGCAGTACATTAAAGGGTATTTTATATCCCATTCGCACCTTGACCATATTGCCGGGCTTATCATCAACTCACCCGAGGATAGTACCAAAAACATCTATGCGCTAAACGACTGCATTGAGACTATAAAAACCCACTACTTTACCTGGAAAAGCTGGGCCAACTTTGCTGATCAGGGCGAAACTCCCGCCCTCAAAAAATACCACTATAAAGTATTAGAGCCTGGCGCAGAAACCGCCATCGAAAATACCGAACTTAAGGTAAAGGCATTCCCACTTAGCCATTCCAATTTAACAAGTACCGCCTTTTTAGTAAACAGTAATGATAATTACTTGCTTTACCTGGGCGATACGGGTCCGGATGAAATAGAAAAAAGCAGTAATATGCAAAACCTGTGGCAGGCCATCGCCCCATTGGTAAAAAGCAAAAAACTGAAAGCCATATTAATTGAGGTATCGTTCCCCAATGAGCAGCCTGATAAAACACTCTTCGGTCACCTTACCCCAAAATGGCTAATGACCGAGATGGACGAACTGGCCTCATTTACCGGTACGGATGCCATTAAAGGCTTAAATGTTGTGGTAACGCATTTAAAACCACCAGTTACCAGCATCGGTAAAATTAAAGTCCAGCTAAAGGACGCCAATAAATTACAGCTAAACCTGATATATCCGCAACAAGGCAAAGCACTTAATTTTTAAACCTGAAATATCTGCACTATGAAAATACTTAGACCCGTTTTTTTATTTCTGCTGATGATAGGCAGCTCCAGCTTGTTTGCGCAGCAAGGCAAAGTACTTGAAGAGCAAAATATAAAAAGCAAAATTTTAAAGCGCAGCGTCAACTACGCAGTGTACCTTCCCCCCGATTACGAATCGGCTAACCGCACTTACCCGGTGGTTTACCTATTGCACGGTTATACAGACGACCATACCGGCTGGCTACAATTTGGTGAGGTTAACCGCTATGCGGATAAGGCCATTGCCGATGGTACTATCCCCCCAATGATCATCGTAATGCCAAATGCCGATTCGAGCTGGTATATCAACTCGTACGATGGTAAAGAGAAATATGAGGACTTCTTTATTAAAGAGTTTATGCCTCATGTTGAAAAGATCTTTCGCGTTAAAGCCGAAAAAAAATACCGCGGCGTAGCTGGTCTTTCGATGGGCGGCTATGGTACGTTGATCTATACACTTAAACATCCCGACCTGTTCGCGGCAGGAGCGGCTTTAAGTGCCGCTGTATTTCCCGATGATCAACTGATCAGCACTCCAGACGATACCTATGATAAAATATTCGCCCAGCTTTATGGCCGGGGCTTAAAAGGGAAAGACCGGGTTAACAATGCCTGGTTAAGCAATTCAGTTTTAAACATGGTACAAACCAAAACTACCGATGAACTAAAAACTGTAAGGTACTGGATAGATTGCGGCGACGACGATTTCCTGAGCAAAGGCAATTGTTTGTTGCATATCGCTCTTACTGAAAAAAATGTACCGCATGAATTCCGGGTGCGCGACGGAGCCCACACCTGGACTTACTGGCGTACCGGTATCATCAATGCGCTGGCATTTATTGGAGATAGCTTCAGACAGAAATAATTAGGTAGATGTGCAGATTTCAGATGTGCAGATATGCAATTGAATATTTCAAATCTGCAATTGGCCATTTAATTGATTTTACAAGAATATGAGTACTATAAAAAGGATTTTGCTGCTTTGCTTACTATTTATTTCGGTAAATGCATTTGCGCAAACTACCGGCAAAGTGATTGAGGAACAATACGTAAAAAGCGATATTTTAAATCACAACGTAAAATACGCGGTTTACTTGCCTGCCGATTATGAAACATCTAACCGCACCTATCCGGTGGTATACCTGTTGCATGGCTACGGTGATGATCATACCGGCTGGCTTCAGTTTGGAGAAGTTAACCGCTATGCTGATAAAGCCATTGCCGATGGTACTATCCCTCCAATGATCATTGTTATGCCCGATGCAGGAACAAGTTGGTACATCAATGCCTATAATGGCAAACAGAGTTACGAAGATTTCTTTTTTAAAGAGTTTATACCGGCTATCGAAAATGAGTTCCGGATCAAAGGCACCAAACAATATCGCGGTGTAGCCGGTCTTTCTATGGGTGGTTTCGGCACTTTGGAGTACAGCATAAAACATCCCGACATGTTCTCTGCAGCAGCAGCTCTAAGCGCGGCCGTACGCACCGATGAAGATTTTATGGCCGTGACCGACGAGCGCTGGAAAGAAGCATACAGTAAAGTATTTGGCCCCGAGCTTAAAGGGAAAGAACGCCTTAATGCTACCTGGCAGGCTAACTCTATATTAGGGCTGGTGCAAATCAAAACGACCGATGAACTGAAAAGCGTTAGGTACTGGATAGATTGCGGTGATGACGATGCCCTGAGCAAAGGAAATAGCCTGCTGCATATAGCCCTAACAGAAAAGAAAGTACCCCATGAGTTCCGCATCCGTGATGGTGCCCACAACTGGACTTACTGGCGCACCGGTATTACCGACGCGTTGGCATTTATTGGGGATAGTTTTAGACAGAAGTAAGAGAAACCCTTGACCAACCATGTCATTGCGAGCGCAGCGTGGCAACCGCACGCAAACGTAGTCGCTCTCTACAGTATGCGATTGCCGCGTCGCCCCCAAAAGGCACTACCCGCAAGGCTCCTCGCAATGACATATTTTTTATATCAATCGCTCAAAATATCCTCACACTTCCCCTTCAAAGCTTTCAATCGCTTATCCAGCCCGCTTAACCCGGCATCATCTCCAATGTTTTTATAAAGTGTTTTTATAAGGGCAAGCGTATTATCATCAGCATCGCAAGCCTGGGCTTTTTCTAATTGTGGCAGTGCTTTCTTAGCGGCTTTAATATATTCAGCATCGGCAGATGGACTATTTAGCGGCTTATCCGCATCAGGGAAGTTTTTGAGATAGAGATATCCTAAAGCGCGATGAGCCACATAGTAATCTGGCTCCGCAGCAATAACGCGTTCATATAAAGGTATGGCGTTTACGCTTTGATCATCATCTTCATAAAGCCTGGCCAGTGAATTGAAAAAATTGATTTTTACTTTGGCAGAAAGCTTAGCCGTATCCTGCATGATCTGCCGGGATAAATCCATCGCCTTATCCTGTTCACCCTGCAAGCGCGCCAGGTTAAAGTCGAGATATTTATTGTAGGCTTCTTCGGCAGTTTGAGCGTATACTGACGTAACACTCACTAATAAAATTATGGCTACCACTATTTTTCTGAACATGATTGCGGGCTTGGTTTTAGCTATAACGCCGAAAAAAGTGGTTTAATATGAAGCCACCGGTCTATAAAACTTTGAACATCTTTACCAAAGGTAATATCACACCGTCGGGCATCGGCTGATCAATATTTTCTATGGCTTTATAACCCATGGCTTCATAAAGGGGTACACCAGGCAATGTAGCACCCAATTGCAGGCTTTTAAAGCCATTGTTCTGCGCGGCTGTTTCACAAACCTTCATGATATGACTTCCTATCCCCCTCCGGGCGTAATCAGGATGAACAAAAAATGCCCTGATCCTTGCAGCATCATGTTCGGGGTCAAGCAGCGGGTCTTCAATTTCCTTGTGTTGATCGCCGCCATAAAGGGTGTTGCGTTTACTCCAGCCGCCGCAGCCAACAGTAATACCATCTATTTCGGCAACGTAATAAGTACCATCAATAACCAGCTGCGTATCTACTCCAAAAATGTATTTAATAGCACTTTCAATTTGTTGCTGGCTATAATAATTAATGCTTAATCCACGAACCGAAAGGGCGATCAGTTCCTGCAGTTCGGGTATATCTTTATAGGTTGCTAAACGGGTAATAATTGCAGACATGCCGGTAAATGTAATACTTTAGCCAATAGTTAAACATTCGGCATTAAAGATTTACCTCATTCTGAAAATTCAATAATCCTGTAAATTCTGATTTAGACAGTTTTTTCTGCCCAAACCTCACCGTAAAATCATTTTATCCGGGCTATTAATATTTTACAAAAACCGTACATGCACACTGCTTGTTAGTCAGCATATTTGTAAAAAAACAAAAAGTATGTCTACACTTTTTTCTCCTCTGAAAATAAAGAACATCGAACTTAAGAACCGCGTCGTAGTATCACCTATGTGCGAATATTCAAGCCAGGACGGCTTTGCTAACGACTGGCACCTGGTACACCTTGGCAGTTTTGCTACCGGAGGTGCGGCAATGATCATTACCGAAGCCATTGCTGTATCGCCCGAAGGCCGTATTACCTATGCCGATCTGGGGCTATATAAAGACGAACACATCGAAAAGCTAAAACAGATCACCGATTTCATAAAAGCTCAGGGTGCTGTTCCTGGTACGCAGTTAGCTCATGCCGGTCGCAAGGCCAGTCATCAAAGGCCCTGGGATGGCGGTAAACAAATACCATCTGATCAGCCCAATGGTTGGCAAAGTGTTTCGGCAAGTGCCGTTTCTTTTACAGAAAGTGAAGAAGCTCCAATAGCGTTGGATAAGGCAGGTATTGAAAAAGTGAAAGCTGATTTTAAAGCCGCAGCTGTAAGGGCAATAGCCGCAGGTTTCCAGGTAATTGAACTGCATGGCGCCCATGGTTACCTGATCAACCAGTTTCTTTCGCCATTCAGCAATCAGCGTACCGACGAATATGGCGGCAGTTTTGAAAACCGGATCCGCTTACTGTTGGAGATCATCGAAGATATCAAGCAGGTATGGCCCGAAGAAAACCTGCTTTTTGTTCGCATTTCGGCAACTGAATGGGTTGAGGGCGGCTGGACTGCCGACGATTCGGTAGCATTGGCCAAAATTTTAAAAGATAAAGGCGTTGACCTTGTAGACTGCTCAACAGGCGGTAACATACCAAATGTTAAAATTCCATTAATACCAGGTTATCAAGTTGAATTTGCTGAGAAAGTTAAAAAAGAAAGCGGTATACTTACAGGTACCGTAGGTTTGATCACCAAATCGGACCAGGCCAATGAAATTATAAAAAATGAACGTGCCGATCTGGTGTTTTTTGCAAGAGAAATGCTCCGTGATCCGCATTTTGCCCTACGCGCGGCACACGAGCTTGGCGAAGAAATAAAATGGCCGGTACAATATGAGCGGGCCAAATGGCACTAATTGGTTAATGGCTAATAGTTCATGGTTCATAGCAATACCTGAAACTATTACCCCAAAAACCAAACCATGAACTATGAACCATAAACTATGAACTAATATAAAACCACACACTATGAAACGTACAGCAAACGCACATTGGAACGGTACATTACAGGCTGGTCAGGGAGAAATCACTACCCAAAGCACTGTATTAAACAAAACCCAGTATTCATTTAAAACCCGCTTTGCCGATGGCATTGGCACCAACCCTGAAGAGTTATTGGCTGCTGCTCATGCAGGCTGTTTCACCATGGCTGTTGGCGCTGCTTTAACACAGGCAGGCTTCACTCCCAACGACCTAACTACTGATGCTATCCTTGATCTGGATATGCAGGCTTTAGAAGTAACAGGCATCCTTTTGCAATTAAAAGGAGCGGCAATTGACGGTGTGTCTGAAGAGCAGTTCAAAGAAATTGCAGAAGGCGCTAAAGCTAATTGCATTATTTCAAAAGCATTGAGCGTACCAATTACCTTAGAAGTTACTTACGCTTAATTTAATTTAATTTAATAGAGCAATAAAAAGGGGATTGTGCGGTGCGCAATCCCCTTTTTATTACTTCTACATCAAGATCTTGCGTTTGTCCTGCCTTAACGCCTGCCTACTATAAAACCGATAACATATAAGCAGTAATACCTTGCGCCGTTAGGCGCTACCTGTTTGTAGCCCACCATTCGAAAAATACTTTGCGCCGTAGGTGCAACCCAATATTCACCAAATTCGCCAGGGTAGCCCCTACGAGGCAAAAGGTTATTATTTGATTTTTGCTACAAACAGGTATCCCCTACGGGGAATTTGAAACCATAAAATACGTATTATAGTTTTTAACATAACAAAGCCGCCGGTTTCGCTCCCGGCGGCTTTTCAGCACATTATTTAATTAGGGGTAAAATAAGCGATATTTATAGCATGAATACCAGCAACATGGTAATATGTACCAAAACGCTGAATGCAAACAAGCCAAGTAAGCTGCGGATGCCTAAACCACCCATGCCGGCTATAATGTTGCCAAAGAATAACACAAGTGTAACAGCCAGTATAGCTATCGGAGCATTATAGTAATAAAGCAAAAAAGCAGGTATAGGTAAAAAAAGAACACCCTGTGAAACAAGAGAAAACATAAACCAGATGGTTTTATTAGGGGCTTGGCTATCGGCAAAGGCTATTAATTTAGTCCAGATATTGTTATTGGCTTTAACGTTAGCGGTATTGGTATTTGCAGCGGTCCATTCAGGAGCATTTATTTTTAAAGTTGCCATGATTGTTATCTTTTATTGATACAAAGATGGCCTGAACGACTCAGCTGTGCCATGACGATAGCGCGTTCAAAAAGTGATCGTAATCACTTTTAGCACAAGTCACGTTCCGCAGAAAAAAAATGTCATTGCGAGGCACGAAGCAATCGCATGCTATACAGGGCAGTCGTACTTCTTTGCAATGCAATAATCCTTGTTTATTTACAAGGCAAAAGCTCTTACCTGGCTGTATTCAGAAATGCAAGGATCTTCTTAGTCTCGTTTGGATAAATAGCGATGCGATGGGTACGCACCAGGTAAGGTGATGAACTTTTACCGGAAGTATCATTAACGGCAATAGTATTTGAGGGTTTAAGCGGCATATGGCAGTCAATACAATTATTTTGCATCATCGCGCTTAATTTGGGCGCAACCTTGCACAGGTTATGATTGGCTTCGGTATGGCAGCTCATACACTTTTTAGAGTACAGGGCAAGATTACCGCCATTATTCACATGCGTATTATGACAGGTACTGCAATCCATATTGCTCATTAAATAACACTTGCTGGCGGTCAATAGCCCGTTCTGGTTACCATGCACATCAAGCGAAGCCGCGTTGGTTTGTATATTTAAATAATCGGGCTCCTTGAATCGGGCCAGGGTATCTCCCATTTTAAATTTAAAGATTGATAGCTGGAACGCCTGTTTGCTGCTTGAGTGACACACCCCGCAGGCATCCATTTTTTGAGCGCGGGTAAGCGACGCAAAACGGATTATATATTTAGCGGTCTTTTCTTCGGGATAAGCCTCATGATAATTCACGTGGTTGGCAGCCGGGCCGTGGCATCGTTCACAGTCAATACCATAAATGATGGATGCCGGTTCAAACTCGATCTTGCGGTTTTGCAGATCTATATTTTGTTGAGATGCCTGCCTGATAAATGATGCGTGGCACTCAAAACATCTTTGCAAAATTGGCCGGTTAAAATCCGGTTTAGCGCCGTCATAACCCGGACTATTTGCCCAGCCATGTACCGTATTAAAATAAGATACCGGCAATTCAAACAACTGCTTATCCTGCCAGTACATATAGGTTTGCGCCTTGGTTACCCCAAAAGTGATATCCATTTTATGGGCAACAGTTTCTTTATTGTTGGTGTAGCTTACCTGGTAAAGTTCGCCGTTGCGCTTTTCCATTTTAACAACAGTACCATCAGCATATTGCAGCGTGTTTTTATGCGGATCGAAACTCCCGTGTACAATTTCGGCAGATGTTGGCCGTGAAGAAAGATAATGTGCTGTATGCAGGTAACTATCATAAACATCCTTATGGCATTTCTGGCAACTTGCCGATCCCGCGAAGATCTCAGCTCTTGGATCCTCCGGTTTGTCACTAAAGCACTGTACCAGTAAGAAACTTAAAGGAATCAGTAACAACAAAGCCAAAAAGAATGTGCGCTGCTTAAGCATAATAGTACGTGTAAAAATTGATGAGGCAATGTGATACCCCTCCATATAAAGATAAAAAGACTGCCATGTAACATGACAGCCTTTTTATTAATTAAACAGGTTTAATTAATAACCCGGGTTTTGTTTAAGCTTTGTACCGTTAAGCGTTTCGTTTAACGGGATAGGCAATATCTCGTTCACGCCTGCTTTAAAGTTTTTAAATGCGAGTACACTTGGCGCCTGTCCCCAGCGTACCAAGTCAAACCAGCGGTGGCCTTCAGTAGCCAGCTCAAGCCTTCTTTCATCATAGATGTTTTGAAGTGTAGCGGGTTTTGAAGCTAAGCCAACACGGGCACGTACAGCATCAAGCAAAGTTTGCGCACGACCCTGATCGCCACCACCATTCAGTTCAGCTTCAGCTTCCATCAGGTAGGTATCAGCCAAACGGATCTCAATATAGTCGTTAGGCCAGTTCAAATCGGTGGTACCGGTTGTAACTTTGTTAGCTAACACAGGCGCATACTTCTGAATAAAGTAACCGGTATTCTGATAACTTGGTGAATAGCTTGTTTTAGTAGCTTTTGTTAAACTATCGATATTAACAACCGTGTAGCCATAACGTGGGTCGCCTTTTAAAGCTGTAGCCAGCTGCGTTGTAACCGGGTTAAAACCATAACCACCACTGTAATATACCGGGCCTGTATAGCTACGCGGACCAATCATTTGTGTATAAATGTTTGATTTAAACTGGTTCCAGTTGCTCCAGGTATAGCTTTGTGAACCTGAGTGAACCAATTCAAATATCGACTCGCTGTTGAACTTGTTTGTCGGGCTGAAAATAGCACCGTAATTAGTTAACAGTTTATAGCCATAATTAGTATTCACATCTTTCAGCATGGTAGCTGCATCGGCCCATTTCTTTTCGTACAGATAAACTTTACCCAATAAAGCTTTAGCCGCCCCCTGTGTTACACGGCCACCATCACTTGTAGGTACGGTAGCAGGTAAACCCGGGATAGCCGCTTTCAAATCGTTTTCAATTTGAGTATAAACAGCTTCAGGAGTAGCTTGTACCTGGTCATATACGTTAGTCAGGTTTAATGAATTTAGGATCAACGGCACGTTTTTAAACAACCTAACCAGGTCAAAATAATAGTGTGCGCGTAAAAACTGGCCTTCGGCAGTGTAACGTTTTAATAAATCGGCGCTCAGGCCCGGTACCTTAGGTAAGTTTTCCAACAATACGTCGGTACGGTTAACACCCTGAAAGTTGATAGCCCAAAACTGGTTTTGCGGTCCTTGCGCCGGTGTAAGCGTATAGTTGTTGATCACCTGCCAAGGAGTAACGTCTGATGCACTACCACCACCTGCAAAGCAATCATCAGAAGCTGAGTTTAATGCACCAAGCGGATCTGAATAGGTATTATCGATACCACCTGTTTCGGTAACCAAAGGGTCATAAGCAGCAATTACTGCTGCAAAAGCCTCATCGGGGTTTGCGTAATAGTTTGATTCTAAGAACTGCCCTTTAGGCTGCAGTTCAAGGAATGATTTTTTGCATGATACCATGGCACCCATTCCCATCAACGCCAGCCCTGTATATATAATATGTTTCGATTTCATGATAATTGTAATTTGTTATTATAAAGTGATATCCAAACCAGCCATAAACGTGCGGGCCTGAGGATAAAGCCCCATATCAATGCCGCCGCTTATTTCCGGATCAAAGCCTTTGTAGCCTGTAATAGTTACCAGGTTATTGCTGCTCAGGAAAAACCTTACCTTTTTAATATCAGCTGATTTCAGCCATGATGCCGGTAAATTGTAACCTAACTGCAAAGTTTTGATACGGAAGTAAGCACCGCTCTGCAGGTAGAAATTTGACGGATTTTTAAAGTTATTATTCGGATCTGCATCACTTAAACGAGGGTAGTTACTACCACTGTTATCAGGTGTCCATGCGTTAAGTGCAGCAATAGGATAGTTTGCAGATGGGATATCTAACCTGCGGTAAGCCTGGTAAATTTTGTTGCCCCAAACACCTTGTCCAAATAATTTGATATCAAAGTTTTTGTAGTTAGCATTAAAGTTAATACCGTAAGTAAATGTAGGCAGCGGATTGCCCAGGAACTGGCGATCGGCCTGGGTGATTTTGCCATCACCATCAGTGTCCTGCCATTTAAAATCGCCTGGTTTAGCGTTTGGCTGTATCAGCTGACCATTTTTGGTATAAGCATTGATCTCGGCCTGTGAATGGAACACGCCCAACTCTTTGAAACCGTAAAACTCGCCGATAGGTTGTCCCGGAGTGATTCGTCCAATTTCGTAAGTAGTGCTTTGCACTGTACCTTGTACAAAATGATCAATCTGGTTGCCTAAGCTTACAACTGTATTTTTGTTATATGAAATGTTACCACCAACGCTGTAGTTAAACTCGCCTATTTTGTTAGCATAGTTAAGACTTAACTCCACACCTTTGTTTTCCATGTCACCAACGTTATCAGATGGCTGACCGGCAAAACCCGCGTATGAAGGCAACTGCACATCTTGTAACATACCTTTTGTAAGCTTTTTGTACACGTCAAACGTTACGCTCAGGTTATTGAACAATGTCGCGTCGAAACCGATATCTGTAGTGTGGGTTTCTTCCCATTTCAGGTTCGGGTTAGGTGGCTGGTTAGGGCTGTAACCAATACCCACAGCATCGCCGAAAATAGCATTACGACCGCTACCGATGGTTGCAGCATATCTGAACGGACCAAGTGCCCTTTCATTACCTACAGAACCGTATGAAGCACGTAATTTGAAGAAATCAACAAAGGTGTTTTTAGGGAACCAATCTTCACGGCTTACTACGTAACCAACCTGACCAGCAGGGAATGTACCATAAAGGTGGTTAGCACCAAAACGAGATGAACCGTCACGACGGATAATGCCAGAGAACAGATACTTCTGATCGTAATCATAAGTAACCCTGCCAAAGTATGAAGCAAGGGTATGTGGCTGCACATCATCTAAACCAAGCGCGCTTGCCGCAATCCTGTTAGCTGCAGGCAGAGCATAAAGTATCGACGCGTCGGCAAGTGAAGTTGCAGGTTCGCCCAAGAATGAGCCTTGCAAGCCTGAAGCAGTAGTTTTTTGAGCGCTTGTACCAACCAAAGCTGTCAGGTTGTTTTTACCGAAAGAACGGGTATAGGTAATAGTATTATCTACGTTCCATGATAAGTTCCTGTTGTAGGCCTGGGTTTGGTTGGTTGTAGTATTTGATGTACTTGAGTTAAGATAGTACAAAGGCGTAAAACCGTCAGAGCCGTAGTAAGCTTGTTTTGCACTAATCTGCGACCTTAATTTTAAGCCCTGAATTGGTTCAACTTCAACAAAAGCGCTACCTAATAAGTTGGTAGCATCGCTGTAGTTACCCAAAACAGTTTGAGCATAAGCCAATGGGTTGGTGATTTCCTGACCTACATAACCAGATATACCGTAAGGTAAACCTTGTCCGTTACGGATGATGTTTGCTTTCTGATAATCACCCACATTTGGCTGACCATTAATATCGCTAACAGTAACCGGAGTAATAGGGTCAAGGTTTAACGATGAACTTAACGGACCGCCAAATACGCTGTTGGTATTACCGAAAGCTTTGTTTTTGGTGTATGAGTAAGTAAAGTTTTCGCCAATGGTTAACCATTTTTTAGGCTTGTATGAAGTGTTAACTGTAAAGTTAAACTTTTTGTAACCTGAAATATCCGGCATTACCACACCTTGCTGATCAAGGTAACCGAATGAAGTATAATAGTTAGCTTTATCGGATGCACCACTGATGTTCAGGTTATGATTTTGGATAAGCGCATTGTTATCAAAAATCTGATCCTGCCAGTTGGTGCCAGTACCGTATGACGCAGGGTTAGCGAAAATTGCTGTTCCGCCATCGTTTATTTTGGACTGATTTCTTAAAGCGGCATATTGAGAAGCATTAGCCAATTTAACTTTGCTTACCGGCGACTGGATACCTACATAGCCATTGTAAGAGATCTGCGCATCACCTTTTTTACCTTTTTTGGTGGTTACAATAATTACACCGTTTGACGAACGAGAACCGTAAATAGCAGCAGAAGCATCTTTCAATACCTCAATTGATTCAACATCATTAGGGTTAACGTTATCTAAACCGCCGTTATCAACCACAATACCGTCAATAACATAAAGCGGGTCGCTGTTTAACCTTGAAGTAACCCCCCTCACCCTGATTTGAGGCGAAGAACCTGGCGAACCAGAGCTTTGTACAACGCTAACACCAGTTACACGACCGCGAAGCGCGTCGTCAACACGGGTAACCTGCTGGTCCTGCAGATCGCTGGCTTTAACGCTGCTGATAGCACCGGTAACCGTTACCTTTTTCTGGGTACCATAACCTACAACTACAACTTCGTTAATGGCTTTCACATCTTCGGCCAATACAACATTGATAACAGTTTGGTTACCAACTACAATTTCCTGTTTGGCGTAGCCGATAAACTGCACCACGATAACAGATTGCGGACCAGCAACCGATAATTTAAAGCCACCATCGGCACCGGCTGTGATACCATTTGTAGTACCTTTTTCGGTAATGGTAGCTCCCGGAACAGGCTGACCTGTGTTATCGGTGATTTTACCTGTAATGGTAACGTTAGCGGCAGCCTGCTCGGTGATTACCACACCTGGCTCAGCGGCGTTAACAGTTGGCGCGGTAGCAGCCTTTTTTTCAAGCACTACCCTATCGTTCATTACATCGTAATTGATGCCATTGTTTTTAAACACCTGGTCAAGTACGGTTTTTAATGTTTGGTTATTGATATCTAATGAAAAGTGCTTATCAGCATCCAGTGAGCTGGCGCTGTAAATAAACTTTACATCATTGTTTTTTTGAAGGTACTGTAAAGCCTCAAGCATAGTTGTGTTGCTGAGCGTAACATTTACCTTTTTGTTAAGTATACCCTGAGCTTTAATTGGGCTTGCGTAAGTCATGCTGCTTACCATTATTGCTATCAGGACCTGGCTAAAAGTGATCTTCATGATTTTACCCCATGGGATGGGCCTTCGTAAACGAAAATTCATATATTTGTTATGTTTCTTTGTTAAAAATGAGACAATTAATAGCCCGCACACCTCCTTGAGGTGTTCTTAGCGGAACGGGCTTTTGATCCTTAAAACTTAGGGGTGCTCGCAACACTTCTAAGTTTTTTTATGCAGATCATTTCGGGTGTGTTTTGCTTTCTTCTTTAGGTTTGTAGTTTTTTGTGCATCTTATAATTTTGAGCGTTTAATAGGATTGGTTATTTAAGTTCAATATGGTTGTTTACAATAGCGTAGTCAACGTTGAGCGATTTCTTTAGCGCGTCAAGCACATCAGGTAGGTTAAACCCTTCAAAATCGGCATTCAGGATATAATGGTTAAGCTTTTCGCTGGCAACCTTGATGTTCACATTAAAGCTTGAGTCAAGCACCGGGATGATATCCCTCAACGGTTTATTATCAAACACCAGGCGGGTACGCTGGTATTGCTTTACCGTTGATTTTTCTTCAACAGCCTGCGCAGTCAGAGTATGCTTATCGTTCAGATAAACCGCCTTTTGGTGCGGATAGATCATCACCTCATTCTTGGTCAGCCTGGTTGTAATAGCACTCCCCTTAGCGCTTACCGAAACTTTACCGGTCAATACAGATACATCGGCTACATTACTCTGCTCGTTATCACGTACCAGGAAACTGGTACCCCAAACTTTGGTAACTATCGACCGGCTGCTGATAATAAAAGGACGCTGAGGATTTTTAGTCACCTCAAAAAAGCATTCACCAGATATGCTTACCATCCTCGAGTTGGCGGCAAACGCGTTAGGATAGCTAATTTTTGCCGATGGGCTTAACCAAACGGCGCTGCTATCGGGTAGGGTAACTTTATAAATATGACCGGTGTTATTGGCAACATTAAACAAATGCACGTCGCTTATTGTGGTTGCAACCAGGTGTTGGTCTTTTGCTTTTTGAGTATATAGAACGCCCACAGCAGATAGGGCGAAAACAACTGCAGCGGCAGCCGCGGCAGCATACCATTTGCGTAACGGCCTAACTTTTGGCTGCTCTTCAGTTGCCGGCAGGTTAACAAGATTAAGGTTGCTAATAATACTGAAATAGATATTCTCTTCCAGTTGCTTTTCCTCGGCAGGCGAAAGATCCGAAACATGATCATTTTCCTGCTCAAAGCTGAAATACCATTGCTTTACCAAAGCTATCTCGGCCTCGGTGCAATCGCCTTTAATGTATTTCTCAAGCAAATCAATGCGTATAGGTTCTTTCATGAAAGAAAATAATTCCGGTTTATAAATCACATGACGTACGGGAGATAGTGTACCCCCTACACCTATGTAATATTTTTTTTAAAAAAATTTATGCAGAAGTGTGGCTATAGTGATAAGCAAGTGATGGCTCATGCTTAAGCGTAATCGTTTAATAGCCTTAGTAATCTGGTTTTCAACAGTTTTTTCTGATATGCCAAGCAATTGAGCTATTTCCTTATTAGTTTTATACTCTTTACGGCTCAACTCAAAGACTGAACGGCACTTATCGGGCAGGTGGCTGATTTCGGTTTCGAGGGTATGGGTAAGATCACGCAGCATGATCGCGTCTTCGGTTCCGGTATCGGTCTCGGTACTTAATAATTTAAGCGCCTCGGTGTGTTTGGCGCGGATGCTTTGTTTGCGGTACTGATCAACCACCTGATTTAAAACCGCCAGGTGCAGGTAACCGCCAATAGTAGTATTAATTTGCAGCGTATGCCTTTTATGCCAAAGGTTTGAAAATATTTCCTGGACAACTTCCTCGCACAGCTCCTTGTTTTTCAGGCGCTTGTAGGCATCACCGTACAGTTTTTTCCAATAGCGCTGGTAAATCTCTCTGAACGCACTAAGCTTATCCTGCTGCAGCAATCCCAACAAATCCTCCTCAGTCAGCCTGGTAAAATCGTTCATTTGTTAAATAACGTGGCAATTAATGTTAAATGATTGGCAAAACTGAAAATAATTATGTCAACTAACAAGATGTGAATTGTAATACTTTTAACATAAAAGCCCTCATTATGTAGCTTTGACACAATGAGATAATAGATTTACTATGTTGATTTTACAGGGAATAAATTGAGAATTTCCGGTTATTTCATTCGATTTTAAGCGAATTTATATTGACCATAAATTGACGCAAAGCAAATATTTTTGCCGCTTAGTGAGATAAAATATCGTTAAGGAGATAGGGCAATTTGATTTAATAACGGGAGGTTGAGTGTTTATCTAATATTTATTTTGTGGGGATTTTTCATAAATAAACTTTACAAGAGAAATAACAGTAATTAGGTTAATGTAATATACCTGGTTTAGGAGGTACCAAATAGATGTCAACTATTTAAAGTTCACATAATATCAATTTGGAGGTTGCTCAAAATTGATATTACTTATTTTAATTTAATAATGGCGTTGCCTGCGGCCGGGCTATCCGCTCATACTGCACGGGCTTTAGCCACAAGCCGGTATCCGCTCCTATCCCTAACGCAAATGGAGAGCGTATTATATAAAACTGTGCTGACTACAATCTATCCACGTAGTAATTTCTCATTTACTCATTCATAAAGCTTTAGCCAGTGCCGAACTATTCCCTGCCAAATCCACCGCCCTCACACTCAATTTACCATTTTTACCTGCCACAAAGTAGTTAAGTGGTGTAAACCCTATCCTTTTGCCATTGCTGTAAATGTTATAACCCAGTATCCGTTTATTATCCGTAGATACCTGCCACTTCAAAACGCCATTTATCAACTTAACCTGCTTTGGGGCTGTCGGTGGCATTTTATCAGGGTCGAGCTGCATCACACAGTTCATCAAGGCTCGGAAAGTGTGATAAGTCCCTTTCCAGATCTGGCCTTTGAGGGCTGTTTTATATTGAGGTTGCTTATCTATGCCGCCCTGGTACCAGTCGCCGTGTTCATGATCTATCAGATAGGTTTGGGTGTATTGCCAAAGGGTTTTAAATTGATCAAAGTATTGGTGCTTATCGGCAGGATACTTAGCGGCCATAATAAGCAGGGTGTTTAAACCTTCGGCCTGGGCCCACCAATTTTTGGTATCCTCGGTAATGGTAACGCCTGGTTTATCTTTAAAATAATAGCCTTCATCATAAAAGCCGCCCACTTTATTGTCCCAGCCGTGCTCCAGGGCATCGTCAACCATTTTTTTACCTATCGCTAATGTTTTGGCATCATCCTCCAAACCCAGGGCATGAGATGCTTCGAGCATGAGGTAAGCCGTCTCTACGTTGTGACCGTACGAGATATGGTCGAGGCTATGATGTTGTTTATAAACCGCCAAACTCGAATCACGAAAAGATACTGGTGTCCAGTCCGGCTGAAAAAAAAGTATGAGGTTACCCTTGTCGTTGGTGATCTTATCGCGCACCAGTAGCAGCATTTCTTTCAAACGGGTTTTGAGCAGTGCATCAGGCCATACGCCGTACAGTTCGGTAAACGATTCCAGCAGGTGGATAGATGAGTTTTGATCTTTATACCCCGTTTCAGCAGTTGATTTTATGCTTGCGTCCCTCACTATGGGCGTTCCGTCACGCTCCATGTGCTGATAATATCCTTTATAAACCGGGTCGTGCGCATGCTTTTCCAGCCACCAAAAACATTGCTTAGCCAGGTTTAAGGCGCTGGTATCGCCAGATGCCTGGTAATACGCCGCAAGCGCGTAAATAGCAAAGGAATTACCATAAGCTTCTTTAGGTGCGAAACCACCTTGCTTAGGGCTCCCTTGTTTATCGGTAAAAATATAAAAGCCACCATATTGCTTATCCCAAAGTTTATCCCGCAAAAACTCGTAGCCATGGCGTGCACCCTCTATGTAATATTTTTTACTGGGGAAAAGCTCAGCAGCTTTACTGTTGCTCCAAACGTGGCGTGCCTGGGTCACAATCATTTTATCCTGGTTTTCGGTTGGTTTAAAATCATAGGTAAATGCACTTAAAAACCCACCATCGGCAGTATCAATAGCAGCCGGATACCAGGGTTTAAGCAACTCATCTACCATCGATTTTTGCATTTCTTGGGCTATCTTATGCTTTTCGCTCTTGTGATTTTGTGCAAATGCTATAGTTGAAGTGCCTATCAAAGTTGCAAGCAAACTGATCTTCAATTTCATAACTTACTTTTTATTTAAAACATGATCGACCGCTAAAACCAGGAACAGGTAGTCGGTTGTGCCTCCACCCAAAACATATTCGCCTTGCTGCCACAGGTAAGGCCAGTTCAACAGTTCAGGAAAATCGGGACGGATAAGCGCCGTGCCAGATGTGATCCCCCCGGGAATATAAGAACGATCTGCCCGGTTAAAGCCATAAGCCGTAGTCATTGACCTTGCGCCAACACCGGATACAAACGAAGCCGTGTTAGAACCCGGATGGCAGCCCAGCACAAAATCAATAGCGTGCAGCATATACGTATCACTAAAAACCGTTGGAAACCCGGTGTAAAGAAAATATTGTTTATACCCAAAATTCTGGATCCCCCAACCGGCGCCCCAAATATTGGGTTCGTACGGTACTCCATAAGGTGTTTTAGCCCCCTGCTGCTGAATATTGGCATAAAGCTTTTTAACCGCTTCGGTTATTTTGTTATGATAGTTTGCATCACTAATTAACCCCATGGTACGACCAACCAGCCAGCCGGTGTTGTCAATGTTAGCGGCTATCGCATCGGTATTGCTAACCAAATAATCGGCATAAGTTTTATCTTTTGTGGTGATGAATAGCTCAACAGCCAAAGCAACACGGTGGCGTAAGGTTTGATCTGCTGTGTTTTTCCAAACCTCCTGCGCTATTTGCAGGCATTGGGTTGCCAGTGTATCGTTATACCCCTTCATTACGCGACTTGCAGCGGCCAGCGCGGCGGCAGTTTCCAATGAGCGACCGGGATTATCTTCTGTAAACACCCACCTGTCATCTGCCGCGGCAGGGGTTTTCAATACGGGATCGGTATTGTTGGCGTTGGTTACAAAAGGTTTGTTATCGGTAATATTAGCGGCATCGCCCAAAATGGTGTACTGCCTTATGGTTGGCTCAATAACACCGCGATAAAAGCGCCCCATAGCCTGGTAGCCACCTGTTATGGCCAGTAAACCATGCTCAATCTGTTGCAGCATATCCGGTTTGCCATCGGGTTGATGAATCTCTACAATGTGGTTCTTTTGGTCGATGGTGGTGTTATCATATTTTACATCAAAAGCTTCGTAAGCCAATGTAAGTCCGTGCACCGTTTCGGCCTGCGATTCAATCCTTAAATCAAAATCACCGGCATCATGCCAGGCCCCACGATCAAGAAAAGGCACATTATCGCCCGGTTTATATTTATTAAGCGTGCTGTGCCCCTGGATATAACCATCAAAATGATTGGAATCAATTGGCGCCATCCGGGCATCGTCCATATGGCATAGGCCATGCCATACACGGTATTTTTCGTTAACACGCATATGGCACATCTGTATTGGCAAAAAGTATGAAAGCGTTGGCTGCCAAACATCATTCTTAAACACGTCAGTGCTAATCTGGAAGGGCTCCGTTTGATATCTACCGTATTTGACCACATACATGCCCGGTTTGGTGATCTTTGTAAAATCAAATTGCAGGTAGTGATACCTTAAAAAGTCGCCCCAGTTGGTAGGGTTGGCTTTTAATGCCGGGATCAACCCGCCGTTTTCGCCTACTCTTAATAATGATACGGGCAGCACCTTTTTATCATTCTTATCCAGCTCGATAACCGCTATCTTTTGCTGTGCAGGGTGATATCCTACCTGCGATACCTGTATCACAGGTTCCGATTGCCAGCCATCTACCGCGTTTGGGGTAACCAGCCATTCTACAGCATTTTTCGATGCTCCTTTAGCCACTAATGATCTTACCACAAACCAGCCATTGTTGTGCTTAGCCCTGCCATCAAGCAGTTGCAGGTTACCTCCCGAAAGGTTTTCGATGGTCATTCGCTGCATATCAGTTTCAGGCACTATGGTAAGCTTTTTACCCTCTGCCATCGGCTTTACCTGGATTTCTCCCTCCTGATCAGTATAGGTTTGCCCGTTGGCCTGCTGAGGAAAAATGCCAAACTGCTTATCCATATAATACGATTTGCCAAACAGGATACCGGGGAACAGCTCCAGGTTAAAACCAATCTTACCAATCCAGTTATCGGGTAGGGATTTATCTAAATCCACTATAATTTTAAAAGCCTTCCCGGCAGGAATTACCCTGATGTTATAAGCAAAATTCAGATCGGGGTAAATAATAGGATTAAAGCCATGACGGTTCATATCCGGATTGGGGAATTCCATGCGTACGCTTACCTCGCCGGTGTTTTTGTTTACCACCCGCTTACCTACCTTAGGTATAGGCGACCATTGCCCGGGTGTAGGTTCCAGCCTGATATCGCCATTGGTAGCTACACGCTGCCCATTTTGGATGATGCCTACACCGCCCTGATGCCCTTCGGGATAAAAATCATGGGCAAGCATCACGTTTACGCCCTTATATTCAAGATACTCCTGCGCGTTAAGCTTCATTAAATTAGCAGCAGGCTTAACCTGCGCACTCAAAAAACAGGGAAATAAACAGCAGGCAGCAACAATGGCGGTGAAGGTAAATTTAAATCTCATGGGGATAATGGTTAGCCGGTAATATGCAATACGATTTTTGCACGGCTAAAAATAACGCCACAGTAAAGGCACCATGTAATGATATATTAACCTTTTGTTGCTGATTTTATACGATAACACAGATTTTACATGCCGTCGCGGCCAGCAAAACGAAAAAACACCAACACAAAATACTAAATACCAGATATTTAAAAATAAAAATACCTATCACCGGGTATTCATTTTGTGCATTTATTAATTAAATTTGATTACCAATAATACCTGTGTGCCGAAAAAGGGATCAAAGAGTAGGCAACAATCATCCAACCCATGGCCTTATTATTAGTTTTTGCCTTAGTGGCGCTGCTGTCACTAATTCCCCGCTCGCTTAAAAAACGACTAATTAAGCTATCAACAAGTGCGTTATTGACGATTCCCATATGTGCCTGCGCCCAAACAGGAGCAGGGGACAGTACAAAAATTGCCTCAACTAAAGTAGATTCCCTTAAAACTGCCACTCTCCCCGATTCGATATTAAGCATTACTAATTTAAGTGGACGAAAGGATTCGGCCAGGCTTAACGAGATCATTGCCATCAGGATAAAAACCAAACTGCCTATCGATTCATTCAAAACACTTTATGTAGATGACATTAAGGTAGGAGAAACTGCCTTCTGGAGCAGTAACGACTATGAAAAGATCATTTATTTTAAGATCGATGAATCTGTACAAAACCTTGCCGTTCAGTTTTTAGCCAGCAAATCTATTGATAAGGCCCGTATCCCCGTATATTTTTCGGTCGGCGATTCGCATGGCTATATCACCAAAGGCCTGATTAAAACCCAGCTTGAGGTTAAACAAAAAATAAACCGGGTTTGGGTATGGATAATGGCTGTTGTTATGGCCGGCTTCCTGGCGATGGGCCTGAAGAATAATATTTTAAAAGACGATGCCAATATTTACTACAGCCTCAGCCGTACACAATTATTATACTGGACGGTGATCTTTTCCGGCGCGTATCTGTACATCTGTAACGAAACCGGGGCTCTGCCCGATATTCCGGGTTCATTACTGGCTATCCTGGGTATCAGTGCCGCAACTATGGCCGCGGGCAAGGTTATCGAAAACGACCAGAAACCTAAAACAGATATTGATCCCAAAGCACACAGCGAAGGCTTTTTTCATGATATCCTGTCCGACAGGAGCAGCATCAACATCCAGCGTCTCCAAAATGTGATGTTTAATGTTTTGTTTGGACTGATCTTTATCCAAAGAACAATATCATCAAACCTACTGGCCGATTTTGACAACAATATTCTGTTAATGATGGGGATAAGCGCCGGTACTTATGCAGGTTTGAAAGCTACTGAGCCTACCAAAGATCAGCCGACAGAGCAACACGATTCTACCACGGTTGGGAATGAGCCGCCGTCGCCGCCACCACCCGCGGACAAACCTACAGGAGATACCGGTAATGGAGGTACGGCTCAGCCAGGTTAAACCGGTATTTACTTAGCCAAAAACTCGTTGATAACCGCGAATTCTTTTTCCGGCTCTTCAACCTGTGGGTTATGGCCGGATTTTTCAAAAATCTCGAATTGGGCCTGCGGGCAGTACTCTTTGTATTTAACCGCCATCCATGGTGTTGCCACCCGGTCAAAGCGGCCGGTTACAATCAGGATCGGCATTTTCAGATCTTTAAGCTGTTTGCGGTAATCAAAGTTGCCTATATCGCTGCCTACAATAAAATCGCCGTCTTTACCAACCATCTGATAGTAAACCTGGCTATAGTGCGGGTTGGGATAATAGCGGTGGCTTACTCCTTTCTTGGGTTCAAAATTGCCGGGGTTATACGCATATAAAAACCCGTAAGGCACTTCGCTGTATATGGCCTGATGATCCCGATCGCTGGATACAGCTCCTTCATTCCTGATCTTCATCAATCTTTCCCAAACTTCGGGGTAGTTGGTTTTTATTTCATGGTTGGAGTTATCATCGTTTTCCTGCCACATTACAAAACTATGAAAGGTATCGGCCAAAATAAGGTGGCTCAAATGTGCAGGGTATTTAATGGCATAGCCCTGTGCTACCACCCCACCATACGAATGACCCAATACGGTGATTTTATCCAATTTTAAAGCTACACGCAAGCCTTCTATGTCATCAATGTCACGCGCAAGGCTATATTCTGTAACATTCTTAGCCGAATCAGACTTTCCACGCCCCAATGCGTCGAAATAAATTAACTGGTGATGATTGTTAGCCAACGAATCAAAACTACGCAACCCCAAATGGGTACCACCCGGGCCACCGGCTATAAAAATAATCGGATCCCCCTCTCCCACCGTAACTACCCATAGCTTGGCTCCATTTACAGTAACGTACTTGCCGTCGGTCCAGCTGTCAACATGTTTTACCTGAGCCTTTGCAAGGGTTGCAGTTAAGAATAATATTATGATGATGTATAAGTGTTTCATGCTTTTGTTTGGAACAACTAAAATAGAAATTTAAATGATAGTTATGCTGCAAGGAACCTCACGGGTTTCTGCGAGAGTGTCCCAAGGGACAGAAATTTACATTATTAATAAGAATTGTCATTTCGAAACGAGGCACGAGTGAGAAATCTTATGGGCTATAAAAGCCTGCTTGCTGGTTTACCAATTTGTAGTATAAGATTCCCCAGTGTCAAAACGACATTTTCCCCCTAAAAAAACAGCGCCCCGGATCTCATCCCGGGGCGCTTCATAGTATAGAGCTTATACTAATCAACTAAATCTCAATTTATCATTGAGAATCGGTTGGCTATTTCTTATAACAATCTTAGTTCACCCTTCGGAAATCGACATTAGTGATTTTGATACCTGTTGTTCCCAGACTTGAACCACACGAACGGATAAGCACATAAGCAGTACCACTTGTAGGAAATGATACCACGTTACCGCTACCTGCACATGATATTGCCGACAATAATCCATTAAAGGGCGATTTACCGCAACCATTCCAAGTATTCAACGCAATACGGGTACCGCCATCGGCATAATCACTTGCTTCAGAAGGTACACCCTGGCCTACATAAACCTCAAACCAGCAATCGGTAGCACCTGAGCCGGCTACGGTCATATCAATTTTATATTTTTTGTTGGCCCTTACCTGAACAGGCTGAACTATACCTTGCTGGCCCCAGTTACCGCCTGTTGCCAGTACACTACCGTCGGCGTTTACCTTAAAGGTTACGCCGTCACCCCGGTGGTAAATTTGCCATTTGGTATTATCTATCAAATTGGTTTTAGGGGTAATGGCGTCAATCAGGTCGGCTGCGCTGAAGTAAATGATAGCCTTATTCATATCGGTATTTACTTCCTGCTTTGATGAGTTTGCAATTTTGATACCCAGGGCAGCTATTTTGCCATCATACTTACTCAGGCTGGCAATTTTTATTTTAGGGGTGATGCTCCCTTTCATAATATTATTATCCAGCTTTACGGTATCCTTTGCGGCCAGTGTAAAATCAGCCGGATCAAGCGCAACCGTGTTGGCAGGTAATTTACCTGCTGTAACCAAACCTGCTATAGTCGTATTATCGGCACTTACATCAACTGTCAGCGTTTCAAAGTTTGACTCGCCACCGCGGTAAACCGGGATAGAAAAATTAACTGTACTGGTTGCGCTATCAACTTTAAGTGAGCTTCCGGCCATAACATCAACCAAACCATCAGGTTTCTCAGAATCGGGCAGGTATACTTTTACATCGGGGTTTGACTTTACCCCATTAAGGTGCTCCTGTTTACAGCCTGCAACTCCCAGCAGCAGGCATGCTGCCGAAAGCCTTACTAATGATGCATTAATTTTCATGAAAATATTTTTTACATTATTAATTTAAATCATTCAACAGCCCATCGCCTTGATTTAAAAGCAATGGGACTGCACGTATCTACCAGCCCGGATTTTGTGTCCAGCCTGTTTTTGAAATCTCTGACTGCGGTATAGGATACCATTCCATTTTGGCAGAAAACACCCTGTCTTCAAGTTTCTTAACCGTGTAAACACCTGCACTGGTTATGTCAATGCGGTTAACCGGCTTGCTGAAATAGCTTACACCTTTTTTCCACCGGCGCACATCCCATAAGCGGTTATTTTCAAAGCTTAGCTCAACATTACGCTCATGCTCAATAGCCTGCTGATTTAGCTGGGCCGCAGTAAGCGCAGGCATCTGTACACGCTGCCTTACCCTGTTAATAGCCTGAAGCGCTGTCATACCATACCCCTGCGGATCGGCACTTGGACCGTAAGCATTAAACATGGCCTCGGCATAGCTCAGCAAAACATCGGCATACCTGAAATACATCCAGGCATGATTGGTAGTTGTATTGTTGATCAGATCGACAGATTGGTTAACCCATTTTGACAGGTAATAACCTGTTTTGGTAGCATTTTGCTTAGGCAAACCACTGTTACCGCCAAAATAGGTTTGGATAGCAGTACCCTTAAAGGTTGCACCATTGTACACAATAGTTGCCGCAAAACGTGGGTCGCGGTTAGTATAAGGAGCAGCAGCATGGGCCGGATTAGTCCAGTCAAACGGAACCGAACCGGTAATGGTGCTTCCTGATTTCACAAGTACTTCGTAATCGCTAACCAGGTTTTCGGCCGGTGTAATGCTGTTACCATTACTGTTCTGAAATACAATAGGGAAGTTATTGTATTCGATCAGATTCATGGCGCCATACCTGCGGAAAAAGATAGCCTCACCCGATGAAGTATTATTGGCGCCAAAAAGGTTGGAGTAATTAGCATCGAGCGAATAACTGCCCATTGCAATTACATCGTGCGCCGCCGAAGCAGCCTGTGCCCAGGTAGTAGTTGAACCATTTGCGGTAAACAGCGGACTTGCACCGTAAAGCAGGGCTTTTGCCTTCAAAGTTTTGATAGCGCCATTGGTTACACGGCCAGACTCATACCATGAATACGGCGAAAGGTTGGCCGGGATAATAGCGGCAGCCTTATCACACAATGAGGCAATGTATTTGATACATTCATCAACCGAGTTACGCTGTACGTTTTTCCATGAGTTTGGATCATTATAATCAAGCGGCTGCTCAAAAATAGGGACACCACCATAGCGTTTTACCAGCTCAAAGTAAAAGTAGGCCTTTAAAAACAGGGCCTCGCCTTCCATAAACTTAACGTTATTGCGGGCGTTATAATAAGTGGTTGAATCTGTAGATGTAATTTTATCCTTGATGTAGTTGATATCAACCTTGTCCTTATTTTTAAGATAAAGATTTGCCTGGCGGATGCCATCGAAATTAGTTGCCCAAACATTGTCGGGGTTGGTGTACTGGTTCCAGGTACCGTAGTTAAATACCTGTACAGGATCAACCGAGTTGGTAGCTTCCGCTTCATCAGTAGCCCCTTCAAGGTTAAGATTACTTATGCCATCGGGCAGGTAACTGTATGTGTTCCACATCTGTTGCTGCACATAGGTATAGTTTGAGTACAACTTATCGGTGGTAATGTCGGCCTTAATGGTTTGCACCTCCAGGTAATCGTGCTTACATGATGAATAAAGCAGGGTACCCAGGGCCAGCATTGTTATTGTATATCGATTTCTTTTCATTTCCTTGCAATCAAATTTTAATACTACAATTTCACTTTCATACCAAATGTTACTGCTTTTACCAAAGGATAGCCCATTGAAAGGCGCTCGGCTTCAAGGCCTTCTATTTTATCCCATGTAAACAGGTTGGTACCATTCACGAAAACCCTTACAGCATCCAGCTTCCTTAAAAATCCGCGCTGAGGCAGCGTATAACCTAATTCAACACTGCGCAGTTTCAGGAAGTTGCCGTTGCGCATCCAGAAATCAGATTGTTGGTCGTTATTAGGATTTGCAAGGGTTGATAACCGTGGAGAAGTGGCAGTAGCCGCGTTTTGAGGTGTCCAACTATTTGCCGAAAACTCAGAGATGTTATTATTGAATACAAAAGGATGGGTATAGGTATAAGCAGAATTTAACAAGCTCACAGTACGGTGCAATACGCCCTGCAGATACGCGTCAAAATCAAAACCCGCGTATTTGAAACCAAGGTTAAAACCTAAAGTAATTTCAGGGAGTACCGAATACTTCATTGGCACCTTGTCATAATCATTGATGATACCGTTACCATCCTGGTCTTTAAATTTCAGGTCGCCTGGCTTAACATTGGTATATGATGATGCTGCAATACCCGGTTTAAGGTTACCGTTGGCATCAAAATCCGACTGCTGGTAAAAACCTGTGTATACCAGTCCCTTCATTTGGCCAATAGGATAGCCCTGGGTATACAGGTAGCTATATGGCTGCGGATTTTCCGAACGCTTAACTATTTTGTTGCGGGCATAAGCAAATGAACCGCCTACATAATATTTGAATTTGTTATCATTTTGCTCATACTTCAATGATGCTTCCAAACCTTTGTTGTGTACTTCGCCGGTGTTAGCATATTGCAAGTTAAAGCCGGTATAATCAGGCACACTTGCTGTCGGAACTTCAAGGATGCCGGTACGTTTTTCGGTAAACACATCTAATGTACCCGAAAGGTTTTTCCATAAGGTGAAATCTAAACCAACGTTAAGGGTTGTTTTTTTCTCCCAGGCAAAATCAAGATTGGCAAAAGGGCCTTCGGTCAAGCCTCCGTGCCCGGTGTTACCTGTACCTGTGATCCAACCTGGTGCGCCAACTGCAAACTGTTGGTATAAAAAGCGGTAAGCTTCATTAATGTTACCCACAGTACCGTAGGATGCACGTACCTTCAGGAAGTTAATGGTTGAGTTATCCTTCAGGAAATCTTCTTTTGAAGCAATCCATCCTAAACCAACAGCCGGGAACCAGCCATAACGATGACCGGGGCCAAAATCAGCAGATCCACTGTATGAACCTGAAAGGTCAACGATGTATTTTTTATCGTAATCGTAAGTTACGTTACCGGCAATGCCCTGTGTACGCACCTGGTAAACAATGCCATCATGCGTATAGCCCTGCCTGCGTGCCTGGATCATACCGGTAAAGGTTGATTTGCCAAAAGTGCGATCGTAATCAAACCCCATCCTTACCGTTGTACGGTTCCAGTGTGCACCACCACCATCGCTGCTCGATTGGCTGATAGGTGTTACCGGGGTTGAGCCATAAATAGCATTACCCTGTGCATCCTGACCGGTAATTTCGTACGAGTTTACCGAGAATTGTTTCTGGTAGATCCCTACGTACTGGTTGGCAAAAGAAACTTCACCTTTAAGGTCGAGACCTTTAGTTAACTTATCCAGTTTTTGCACAAAGCTGAAATTGGTTTGCAGGTTACGGGTATGTGACTGATAAACGCCGTTTTGCTGTAAAAGCTGTATAGGGTTGAATTTATATACCGAGCTGTTACCCCAGGTGCCGTTAGGGTTTTTAACCGGGAAAGCAGCAGCCGGGATAGCCATAATATTGTTGAACAACTGATCTGCGGTAAAGCCTGAAGGCGTATTTCTATCCTCAGTGATGCCACTGATGTTGGCGGTTACTACCAGGTTTTTATTCAGTTGCAATTCAATGTTTGCTCTGAGGTTTAACTTGGTGTATTTGGCGTTAGTACCAAAGTCTTTATCAATGATGTCGGCGTTTTTGTATAAACCTTCAAAATTGGTATAGTTCATCAGTACAAAAAACTTGGCTGTGTTATTGCCACCGCGGAAACCGAAGTTATAATCCTGAATAGCCGACGTCTTTTTAAGCAGTTCATCATACCAGTTCACATTTGGGTGAAAAGGATCATTAGCAGCTTTATACAACTCCGGATTAGCATATTTAATTGGCAAACCATCGTTTGTTAGCGCATTGTTATAGTTTGTGGTATAACCGTAAGCATCCATCACTTTAGGCAGGTCGATAGGGCTTAGTATACCATATTTACCGTTTACAAATACCTGTGTTTTATTTAAAACAGCGCCTTTTTTGGTGCGGATGCTTAACACGCCCGAACCACCTTCAAGGCCGTAAACTGCCAGTGCAGCAGCGTCTTTCAATAAAGTAACTGATTCAATTTCATAAGCCGACAGACCGCTAATTGCGCCCATATCAACCTGGAAACCATCAAGGTAGATCAACACCTGGTTACCCTGAAGGTTCCAGCTGCTCACCCCTCTCATATAAAAGGTTGGGTTATCATAACCCGGCTCTCCTGATCCGGTAACTACGGTTAAACCCGGAATGCGGCCCTGTAATGTATTAAGCAGGTTTCCAGAGGTCATGCGGGTTAAGTCTTCGCCCGAAAGAGTGAAAACAGCGCCGGTATTACGCCATGCTTTGTCTATCCTCAAGCCGCCGTCAACAAAGTCTTTATACGAGCTTGCTTTTTTTATGGTATCGGCCGGTGCCGTAACTGCAGTTTGGGCGTTTGCCGCCGAAAAACTGCAGAACGCAAGCATCCAGGCCAAAAAGTTTTTATAATCTTTTTTCATTGTTTTTCACTAATTGTTAATGTGTAAAAGCCTATTACCAACCTGGATTTTGTCCGTCCCAACTACTGTTACCTAAATACCTCAAACTGATCTCGGTACTTGGGAATGGCACATAGTAGTATTTGGCAGGGAACACCCTTGTAACAAATGGAACTGTTGTCCACGTACGTTTCAACTGTCCGCCAACATTCCTGGCAGTAGTTTGGATACCGTGCAACACCGTATTCAATACAGTTTTGGCTTTTAACCAGCGGTTCAGGTCATTATAGCGGTGTCCTTCATAAGCAAACTCAATGGTTTCCTCATTCTGAACCGCGTCCCTGAACGCATCAATAGTGGCCGGATTTTTATCAGGCATTCCGGCACGTTGCCTGATCTTGTTCAAATAATTTGCAGCTTCGGCACTTGGGCCCTGGTATTCGTTAAGCGCTTCGGCATAACCAAGGTAAAACTCAGCAAGGCGGAAAACCGGCCATGCAAAGTGGTTATCGGTCATGTTATCAACCCTTGCAACAAACTTGTAGGTTTCCGTAGCATAACCATCTACGCCGGCATCGCTGCTGGCCAGGTTACCATCTGTACTATAATCGCCTTTTTTGTAGTAAGCAAGGATACCGCGCTGGCTGCTGTAGTATTTACCATCATAAGCAATAGTTTGATAAAAACGGGGGTCAAGGTTCCATGCCGCAACATCAACCGGTAAATCGGAACCGCTTGCAGGCATTGTCCATTTAGTACCATCAATTTTTTCATACTGTTGTATAAATTCGATAGGTACGTTGTTTTTAACACCCCATTGTGCTAAACGTAATTTTGATGAAAGGTACTGGCCCCATGCCGAGCCATCGCCCCAGCCGCCACCTGCTCCTGGAACCTGGTTTGATGTATTAACTAAAATCAACTCCTGGTTGGCAAACACGTTCCACACCGATTCGTAATCGCCCAGTGTAGCGTAAGTTTCGCCGGTTGTTAACGGATGACCTGTATTGTACAATGAAACACCACCGGCTGCAGCATTATCAATTACATCTTTAGCAGCTTTAGCAGCTCTGTTCCAGCGCTCTTTATCATAGCTGGCATAGGCCAATACCGTATCGCGGGTATCATTAAACCTTGCGCCAGATACGTCGCCTTTCATCCCTGCAGGAGTATTATAAAGCGGACTTGCGGCATACAGTAAAATCCTTGCTTTTAAAGCCATGGCTGCCAGCTTGGTAACACGACCAAAATCGGCAGTTGGACGAGTGGCGGGCAACATTGACGCAGCCTGGTCGCACCATTTAACCACACTATCAACAACTGATTGTACCGAACTACGTGGGATTGCAATTTTCACTGTACCATCAAGTGGTTTGGTTACAATAGGCACACCACCATAATACCTGAACAACTCGTAATGCTGCATAGCGCGGCAAAACAAAGCCTGGCCTTTGGTATCGGTTTTCCATGCATTATCGGCGTCGGCTACTTTGTCTATATTTTTCAATACCAGGTTAGCTTGCCTGATGCCTTTATAGTGCCAGTAAAAACCGGCCCCGTTATCCTGGCCAAAACCATAATCGCAGTTGTTATCGGCACTCATGTTACCGGTAATGTATGAACCTGTGTTAATGGTATTTGAAGCCCAATCATAAGCCGGGTGGATGATATAAAGTTGATCGGTAAGTGCTTCGGGACGGCAGCCGTCATAAGTTTCAGGGAAGTATCCCCTTACACATAACATATACATTTGGGCTACCGCGTATTGCGCCTGGTTGCGGGTATCAAAAATGGTATCAACTGTTACCGCACCGCCTTTAGGCTTTTCAAGAAAAGTTTTTTTACAGCTTGTTGAAAGCATACCACCTATGAAACAAGCCACAAGCAGTAAAATAATATTTGTTCTTTTCATCATTGCTATATTTTATGATTAAAAATTAACATTAACGCCTACGTTATAGGTGCGGGTAAGCGGATAACCGATGTAACCTAAGTTTTCAGGGTCGCCCCAGATTTTGTTTGGCGACCATGTATACAGGTTATATCCGTTGATATAAAAACGGGCCGAGCGGATCCCTACTTTTTTCAGAAGCTCGGGTTTAAGCGTATAGCCTATTTCCGCGTTTTTCAATCGTACAAAAGCAGTGCTTTTCAAAAAGAAGGTGTTATAAGCTGCATCCTGGTTGTACGCGGCAATAGGGAAATCAATACGGTCGCCATGATCGTAACGATCCTGGGTGTACCTGTTCAAATCCACATCAAACAATGATTGCTGTTTGTTGAAGTGCAGCTCCTGCATAGCATATTTAGCCACACCTGATTGCCCCTGGAATAAGGCCGAAAAATCAAACCCATGAAAGCTAAAACCAAACGATACGCCGTAGCTCAACGTAGGCAGATCGGTTTTACCAGAGCGTACATAATCTTTTTCGTTGATGACACCGTCACCGTTAACGTCTTTAAGCCTAACCTCACCCGGTTGTAAAGGAGCACCGGCGTAACCCAAATCTTTTTGATAAACCGGGTTACCGGCCGCGTTGTTATACGGTTTGCCATCGGCACCAACAGCCAAAACAGGTTGTGAAAGTATCGGATTACCGTTACCATCAATTTTGTACAACTGCGACCATGAAGTATAAAGTCCATCGGCCTGCAGGTATGAGCCCTGGTTAATAGGACGACCGGTAGCTGCCTGGTACTCTAAGCCCGGCGCAATGGCTTCATCCTTAAACAGGATCTTGTTGTGGTTTGTTGAGGCATTACCTTTTATCCACCAGGTAAATTTACCAGGAGCACTGGTATAGCTCAATTCAATCTCATCGCCCCAGTTCTTTACTTCGCCCAGGTTGTAAGGAGGCAGGGTTGCCTGCACTATGCCTGGTACACTGCCTTTGTATGAAAGGATGTTTTTACGATGTTCATTATAGTGATCATAAATAAGCGAAAGACGATCATTAAACAGGTGTGTTTCTAAACCTATGTTTGATTTGGTTGCCGTTTCCCAGGTTACGTTAGGGTTACCCAACACGTTTTCCTGTGCTCCCTGGATCCTGTTACGATCATTAAGCGTACCAAATGTGTAGCCACCGCCGGCATTGTAACCGTTTACATATTGCCAGGTATCAGGCAGGTACAGGTAACGGGCCGATGTTGTAGTACCGGGAATATTGATGCCGTCGTTACCTACTTTACCCAATGATCCGCGAATTTTTAAATAAGTTATATAATCGGTTTTAGGGAAGAACGACTCGTTGCTGGCAATCCATCCTAATGAATATGCAGGCAGGAAACCAAACCTTTTACCTTCAGGGAAGTTTTCTGAACCGTTATAACCCATGTTATATTCGGCCAGGTAACGGTCGGCATAATTATAAGTTACCCTACCCGATACGCCTTCGTAAGCGTGCGGAAGGTCATACAGCAAATTCGGATCGTATTTTTTCTCGGCATTGGCAAGGATCAAACCGGTAACCGTATGCTTTTTACCAAATACACGGTTATAGTTGATAGAGAACTCACCATATACTTTACGCCATTTATCGGTATAAAAATCTGTCCAACGGGCTGGCGCAACGTCATTGGTTAGCTGTACCAGGATAGGATCAAGCTTATTGCCGTTAGGATTTGGACGTAAACCGTACAATAACGGAGTGTATTTACCACCAGTACGGCTCTGGAAATAACTATCATAAGCACCACGGGCGTTTACCGATAAACCAGGGGTAATATCATCTAATTTATAGGTTAATTTGATGGCCGAGTTTAAAGTACTATTGGTTGTAATATTATAGTTGTTGCTATTTGCGATAGCGTACAGCGGGTTAAGCTGATCGTTTTGATTAGAGAAAGGCACTACAAACTTGCCGTTTATAATACCGGGAGAACCAAGCGGCGATGACCATAAAATACGTTTTTCCCAGGTGTAGCCATCGTTATCCATACCGGTGATGGTTACGTACTGGGTTGATACATCTACAGATACCCTAAAATCGCTGTTTACATCAAAATCGAGGTTTGAGCGCAAGTTATAGCGTTTCTTTTTAAACTGCATCTCATCCGAAAAAGGCATATAATCGGTATTGAACAAACCGCCTTGTGCCAGGTAGCCTAACGATACAAAGTATTTGGTTGCCTTGGTACCGCCGGTAATGTTGGCGTTTACCTGTGTTTGAGGAGCAAACTTATTGAAGATCTGTTTTTTCCAGTCCTGATCAGGGTGACCATACGGATCATAATAAGGATTTGCCTGTCCGTTAATAGTTGGCGTATGCGCGTTTTGATAATACTTCAGGTCTTCTGGCGAGTAGTATATCGTCGCGTCTTTGATCCAGTTAGCGTCACGTTTGGTAGCGAAGTCGTTCCAGGTTTTCACATCGGCATCCCTTGAATGCTGGATCCAGTAGTTTTCGTAGCTCTGCTCATTTAACAACGTGGCATACTGGTACGAGTTAACAAAGTTTGGCATGCTCGAAAACTGCGAAATCGCTGTCTGAAATGTAGCACTCACTTTTGGCGCGCCTTCTTTACCCCGTTTGGTAGTAATTAGGATAACACCGTTTGCACCACGCACACCGTATACGGCTGTTGCCGAAGCGTCTTTCAGGATGCTGATAGATTCAACCTCGTTAGGGTCGATATCGTTGTAGCTATCGCGGGCAATACCGTCAACCATGATCAGCGGCGCCGTTTGACCGGTGTATGTACCCACACCACGTACATATAACGTAGCGCCGTCTGCACCAGGTTTACCGCTGGTTTGGGTTACAGTTAAGCCCGACAAGCGACCGGCCAGCGCATTACTCAGGTTAGCAACCGGCGACTGCACCAGGTCTTTGGTGCCAATTGATGTAATAGCGCCGGTTACGGTTTCTTTTCTTTGTACGCCGTAGGCCACAACCACAACCTCGGTAAGGTCTTGTGGGGCATCTTCAAGTATTACACTTACTTCAGATCGGCCGTTAAGGGCAACTTCCTTAGTTCTGAAGCCAACGAAGGAGAATACCAGAGTGGCGTTTGGCTCGGCAACGTTAATGGAATAATTACCATTAATATCGGTTATGGCGGCAGCCGTTGAACCTTTCTGTTTCACAGTTACACCAGGTAAGGGTAATCCCTTACTATCAACAACTTTACCATTGATCTTTTTAGGCGCATTGCTTTCTGCCGCTGTTTTTCTGCGGATAAGAATGGTTTTGTTGTCGATGGTATAAGTTAACGACTGATTGCTTAAACACAGGTCCATAACCTGGTTTATAGTAGCGTTGGTAAGATCAACAGTTACCGGTTTAGCCAACTTAATGTCTTCAGAGTTGTACAGAAAATCATAATTGGTTTGATTTCTGATCTCTTCAAAAACTTCTTTTAAAGTTGTTTGTTTAACCTTTAAAGTAACTTTCTGTGCATAAGTTGCAGCAGACACCTGTAAGAAGGTAACTGTTAGCAAAATGAGTGTCAGTTTCATAATAAGCACAGGTTTATATAGGCGCCCACGATGTTTGCCGCAAGTAAATGCAGTAAAATTTTTATACATTTGAATGTCAGTTTATTAATAAGTGGTTGTAATCGCTGCAATTAGTTTTACTATCTGGCATTGCCATAAAACGGCTTAGGTCAGGGGCGGTCCGAAACGCTCCTGGCTTTATTTTTTATGCTGATAGATAATTGGTTGGGGATATTGAAGAGTGTAGATCTATTGCATAACGGTGATCCTCCTTCCTGTAATTTTAAAATGCACATTACTTATCTGTTCAAGGTTTTTCAATAGATCTGTTATGCTTTTTGAGCGGGTAAACGTACCGCCAAAACGTTGGTTAGCAAAGTTGCCCTGGTATTCAATATCTGCATCATACCAGCGGGATACCTTTTTCATGATATCCACTATATTGTCATCATTAAACATGAAATAGCCATTTTTCCAGGCCATCGCCTGACTGATGTTTGCTTTGGAAACATCAATAGCATTGCCATCACTACCTATAACAGCCTGCTGTCCAGGCCTTAACAATGCCAGACTACCGCTTTTACTGATCTGTACGGAGCCTTCAAGCAGCGTGGTAGTTAAATCTTTATCATCAGCATAAGCGGAGATATTGAAATGTGTACCAAGTACTTTTACTTGTACATTGTTCATTTCTACATAAAAAGGCTTGTCTTTATTTTTCGCTACTTCAAAGTAAGCTTCGCCGGTAAGTTTTACAGTACGACTGTTGCCGGTAAATTCGGTTGGATAACTTAATGACGATGATGAGTTTAACCAAACCTGTGTGCCATCAGGCAATACTACCTGGTACTGGCCGCCCGGCGGTATGGTTAAGGTATTATATAATACCGCGTTAACACCAGCGTGGGTAGCATTGGGCAGCACATCATAAACCAACTTACCGTCACCAACTTTATTCACTTTGCATTTTCCATTGCTGGCCAATGCGCCATTAGCCGCGCTATCCAATACTATACTTTTACCGCCGGCAAGCGTGAGGATGGCTTTGTTGCTTCCGGGAACAATTTTGGCCATGTTATTGGCCGCTACTTCATTTTTAACCGCTCCCATTTTTTGACGACGGACAAAGTAAAACCCTACCGACGCAAAAATTAAAACAGCAGCCGCGATTTTAACCCAGCCGGCGTATAGCTTCACTATATTACTTTTCCCGATAACAGGTACGGGAATAATGGCATCATCTTTAAAACGTGGATCGGCCTTGATATCGGCTAATACTTTTTGAGCACGGGTATTATCAAATCCGGGAGCACCCTCAAGGTTCAGCATTTCTTCGTCAACAGCGCCCGATACATCATCCGGATTATTGTTCAGATAACTGAACAACTCGTCACGGTCGGCATCGCTTATAGCATCGTTAAAATACTGTTCAAGTAAACTCCTGAGCCTATCGTTATTCATGTTTTTGGTTTATATACAAATTCCCCGGGAGGGGCATTTGTGTATAGAACACACAACTCAAAGCATAGGACTACCCGAATGTGAAATATTTTTCAAAAATCTAATTATTGTCATTATTCGCAGGCTATCATACAAATTATTCAAAGCCGACCATACATTCTTGTACGCTACAGCAGCAATTGAGTCGGCTCCGAAAAATCCTCATCTGTATTCTTAAACCCCTCTGTTTAAGATGAAAAAGTTTTTTTTTATCAGATGCAACTACCCCGCAACACCGGTGTCATTTAACAAAACCTAAGATTATGTTCAAGAACAATTTCAAAATCGCCTGGCGTAATCTCACCAGGAACAGAGCGTCGTCTTTCATTAACATCGGAGGCCTTGCTGTGGGTATGGCAGTATCTATGATGATTGGCTTATGGATATGGGACGAACTATCATTCAATAAATATCATCAAAACTATGACCGCATTGTAGCAGTGATGCAGCGGGAAAAATTTCTCGGCAATATCGCTGTAACAGACCATATGCCTTACCGACTGGTTAATGAACTCAAAACAAATTACCACAATGATTTTAAACACATAGTAACGGCAACTGAAACCCGCGAATACTACCTGTCACAAGGTGAAAATAAAATAGCGCAGACGGGACAATACGTTGAAGCCGCCGCGCCGGAAATGCTAACATTGAAAATGCTCCGTGGCTCCTGGGCGGCATTAAATGATCCGCGTTCGGTACTGCTTTCGGCATCTGCTGCAAAAAAGCTTTTTGGTAATACCGATCCTATGGATAAAACGGTGAAAGTGAGCGACACCTGGGATGTACATTCAACCACAGATGTGAAAGTAACGGGGATCTATGAAGACCTTCCGCAAAACGTTCAATTTCACGATGTTCAATTTTTCATGCCCTGGGAACTGTATGCGGCTACAGATACGCGGCTAAGCACAATGGGCTGGGACGATCATCGTTTTTTGATCTATGGCGAGATCTGGCCGGGCGCCGATTTAAATAAAGTATCGGCCGCTGTCAAAGATGCTGAGCTTAATGTGATCAGGCATCTGGACAATATGCGGGATGAGGTTGCGGCAAACCCCGAAATACTGCTAAATCCGATGAAGAACTGGCACCTCTATTCAACCTTTAAGGATGGTGTTGCCGATAGAGGGCCTATCCGGTTTGTGTGGATAGTTGGCATTATCGGTGGCTTCGTGTTGTTATTGGCATGTATCAATTTTATGAATTTCAGTACCGCACGTTCCGAAAAAAGAGCAACGGAGGTAGGCATACGCAAAGCCATAGGATCGGCCAGGGTACAACTTGTCATCCAGTTTTTTAGTGAATCGCTACTGGTGGCGCTGTTGGCATTTATGATAGCGCTGTTGTTTGTCATACTTGCTTTGCCAACATTAAATGATTTGTCGGCAAAGCAAATCTCGCTACCCTACACCAATATTTGGTTTTGGCTTTTTTGTTTCAGCTTTATCGTATTTACGGGTTTGCTTGCCGGAATTTATCCGGCTTTATACTTGTCTTCCTTCCAGCCTGTCAAAGTCTTAAAAGGGGCATTTCGTGCAGGCCGTATGGCTTCTCTTCCGCGCAAAGTATTAGTAGTAATGCAATTCACGATCTCGATTGTATTAATCATTTGTACCGTCATTATATATAACCAGTTGATCTTTAGCAAAGACCGACCTGTTGGCTACACACGCGATGGCCTGGTTATAGTACCAATGCAGTCAATTGACTATCAGGGGAAACAGGACGTTCTCCGCAACGAGTTAAAAAATACAGGTTTGGTGACCGAAGTAGCTGAATCAGAAAGCCCGGTTACAGGGATTTCATCAAATAACGGCGGCTTTAACTGGCAAGGTAAGGCCCCCGGTGTAGAAGAAAAATTTGGGACACTAACCGTTACAGCAGAATATGGAAAAACAATTGGCTGGCAATTTAAAGAAGGTCGCGATTTTTACGCCGGGTCTGTCGCTGATTCGTCCGGTTTCGTGATCAATGAGGCTGCCGCAAAGTATATGGGCTTCAAAAACCCGGTAGGCGAAACCATCCATTGGAAAAGCAAATGGAACAATGTTGATAAGGATTATAAAATTATCGGTGTAATAAAAAACATGGTGATGGAATCGCCTTACGATGCGATAAGGCCTGTTGTTTTCCGCCTGGGAGGTAACCCCAACTGGATTTTTATCAGGATAAGTCCGCAGGCAAGCGTTAGTAAGGCATTGCCCCAAATAGCCGGCGTTTTCAAAAAAATCGTCCCTTCCGTTCCTTTTACCTACAGCTTTGCCGATGAAGACTATGCTAAAAAATTTACAACCGAAGAGCATATCGGCAAGCTGACAAAATTCTTCTCTTGCCTTGCCATTTTCATAAGCTGCCTCGGGCTCTTCGGCATGGCAATGTTCATGGCCGAACAACGCACTAAAGAAATTGGCCTGCGCAAAGTATTAGGTGCTACTGCATTCACGCTATGGCGGTTATTATCAAAGGATTTTGTGGCGCTGGTAATTATTTCGCTCATCATAGCAACACCAATGGCCTGGTATTTTATGTCGAAATGGTTGCAAGGTTATCAATATCGTATACAGATAACCTGGTGGGTATTTGTACTTACAGGTATAGGCGCCGTCCTGATCACCTTACTTACAGTAAGCTATCAAACCATTAAAGCCGCACTGGCAAATCCGGTAAAGAGTTTGCGAAGTGAGTGATTCGTGGCAAAAAGTTTGGAGCATCAGGGCGCTACCCTATTACACTTACGCTAATTATAATCTGTAAAATTACCGATCAAAAATGCACGGTTGCTGTTCTCTTTTGATACACTTACAAAAGTTCAAAAATTATTCAAATAACTAATAATCAACAACATAAATAATTGGCATTATATTTACGAATAATTTCGTATCAATTTAAAACTTCCCGGTTATGATCAGAAATTACCTCAAAATCGCTTTGCGCAACCTGGTGAACAATAAAATTTACAGCGCTTTGAATATCATAGGTTTAGCTACAGGTATGGCTGTAGCCATGCTCATTGGTTTGTGGATTTATGCCCAGGTTTCGTACGATCGCTTTTTGCCAGGATATCAGCTGGCCTACAGGGTAAAATTCAACGTAAATAATAACGGGGAGATCAACACTGTTGGCTCTACCAATTTGCCGTTGGCTGATGCATTAAAAAAAGACTTTCCGGAGATTAAATATGTAGCACAAACAGACTGGATGGGTTCGCACCCGCTTATGGTGGGTGATAAAAGGATAAACGTTAACGGGGCAATGGCAGGCAGCGATTTTCTGAAAATTTTTCAGTACCCGCTTATAAAAGGTAATGCGGATGCTGTATTAAATGATCCATATTCTATCGTACTATCACAGGCCACCGCCACAGCATTATTTGGCAAAGCCGAAGCAGTTGGTAAAATGGTAAAGATTGATAATTTCCACGATCTACGGGTTACCGGTATCCTGAAAGATGTACCTGCCAATTCAACCTTTCAATTTAGCTTTGTTGTACCTTTTACCTATTATTCAATTACTAATGATGAGGTTAAGCAATCACTTACCAATTGGGACAATAACTCGTTCCAGACTTTTGTGGCATTGCAGCCCAACGTATCATATGCCGAACTGGCACCCAAATTAAAAGGGGCTATGGTTAGGCACAGTCCAAAATATTATGCACAAACCAAGGCCGAGCTTTTCCTGGAACCGCTGAAAGACTGGCATTTATTTTCAGAATACAGGAATGGCATAGTATCAGGAGGTTTGATAGATTATGTGAGGATGTTCGCGCTCATCGGCACGCTGATCCTGATCATCGCTTGTATCAATTTCACCAATCTGGCTACCGCCCGATCAGAGAAAAGGGCCCGTGAGGTTGGCGTGCGTAAAGCCATCGGTTCCAGTCGCAAAAACCTGATCTTCCAGTTCCTGACCGAATCCATGACCTTAACCTTTCTGGCCTTTTTGTTATCACTGCTTTTTGTTTCCCTGGCATTACCCGTTTTCAATAACCTCACCCATACAGAAATCAGCATTCCATTCACTAATGGTACTTTCTGGTTACTTATGATGGGCTTTGTTATTTTAACCGGGCTCCTTTCAGGTGGGCGACCTGCTTTTTACCTCTCATCCTTCAACCCTGTAAAAGTTTTAAAGGGAACTTTGCAAACGGGCAAAGCGGGTAACCTTCCGCGCGAGATCCTCGTGGTGCTTCAATTTACCTGTTCTATAGCGCTCATCATTAGTACTATAGTTATCTATCAACAAATAAATCATGCCAAAGACAGGCCTGTAGGTTACGATAACAACCGTTTGGTAATGACCGATGCCACCGGCGACCTGACACGTAATTACGATGCTTTTAAGAATGAAATGCTGGCATCAGGCATGGTGAGCAGCGTTACCAAATCCTCAAGTCCTGTTACCGATATCTGGGCCAATAATAGCGTAACAGACTGGTCGGGCAGGTTACCCGGCGAAACATTGAGCCTTGCTATCATTGGCGTATCTGATGCTGATTATTTTAAAACGCTGGGCATGAAAATAGAGCGCGGGCGTGATTTCACCGGCAACCTCGGGGCCGATTCTCTGAGTGTGATACTCAATGAGGCTGCTGTTAAACGCATGCGATATAAATCCCCTGTTAACGAGGTTATCACCTGGCATACCGTACAGCAGCGGGCTACGGTAATCGGGGTGGTTAAGGATGCCTTGATGGCCTCGCCATATTCAAACTCGGTACCAACTATCTTCATTTACCAGCCAGGCTGGTCGAGCGTGGTAACATACCGGCTTGCTCCAAAAGCAAATACCCATACGGCATTGGCTAAGCTTGCTCCAATATTCGGTCGTTATAATCCAACCATTCCTTTTCAGTATAGTTTTGTGGATGAAAGCTACGCCTCAAAGTTTGATTTTGAATCGCTGATAGGGAAGCTGGCCGGTTTATTTGCATCGCTTGCCATCATGATCTCCTGTATAGGCTTGTTCGGCTTAGCAGCCTATATGGCCGAAAAACGCACCAAAGAGATTGGTATCCGGAAAGTATTGGGCGCCACCGTACCACAGGTTTGGATGCTATTATCTAAAGAGTTTATAATCCTTGTAGTTATCAGTTGCCTGATAGCAAGTCCGGTTTCTTATTACTACCTCCATGCCTGGTTGTTAAAATATCAATACCGCATTAGCATAGGGCCGGGTGTATTCCTATTAGCAGGAACAGGGGCAATCATGCTTACTTTACTAACCATCAGCTTTCAGGCTATAAAAGCAGCGTTAATGAATCCGGTAAAAAGTTTAAGAACGGAGTAAGCATAATTTAAACAAACGTGGCCTTTTAAACAAAGCATCTTAGGGCTTTTAAACAAACCTGCGTGTAGCTATTTGCGAGAACTTTGCATTATAAATTTTTAATGCAAATGACAACAACAAATTTAAATAGCAATACCCAGGTACTGGTAACGGGCGGCTCAGGCTTTATTGCGGTATATTGCATTCTGCAACTTATTGAAGCAGGTTATAAGGTAAAAACAACGGTACGTTCCTTAAACCGTGAAGCCGAAGTACGCGATATGCTCAAAACCGGTGGCGTTGAAGCCGGAGATCGTTTATCTTTTATAGCTGCCGATCTGAGCGCTGATGCCGGCTGGGCCGAAGCGGCTGAAGATTGCACATACGTGATACATGTAGCCTCTCCTACCCCGCTTAAAGGCTACAAACATGAAGACGAAATGATCATACCCGCAAGGGAGGGTGTATTAAGGGTGCTGAAAGCGGCCAGGGATGCCGGTGTTAAACGTGTTGTGTTTACTTCGGCATTTGGCGCGGTTGGCTTTGGCCACAAACCACGCACTACCCCATTCAATGAAAACGACTGGACACCGATAAATGATAAGGTACCGGCTTATCAAAAATCAAAAACACTTTCAGAAAAAGCCGCGTGGGAGTTTATTAAAACCGAAGGCGGGGGGCTGGAAATGGCTACGGTAAATCCGGTTGCGGTTGCAGGCCCTGTTTTGGGGCCCGATTATTCGCATTCAATACAACTGATACAGAACATGTTATTTGGCAAATTAAAAGGCTGCCCGAGGATAAACACTGGTTTAGTAGATGTACGTGACGTGGCCGACCTTCACTTACGGGCCATGACCAACCCGGCAGCAAAAGGGCAACGTTTTCTGGCAATTTCGGGCGAAAGCTTATGGACTATTGACATAGCACAGATCCTGAAAAGACGCCTGGGTCATTATGCAGATAAAGTTACGGCGAAAAACGTGCCCAACTGGTTAATACATTTAACCGCCCTGTGGAACCCCACCGCAAAAGTTATCGCGCCTATGCTTGATCAAAACATGAATGCCACAAGCGAAAAAGCACGGCGCCTACTTGGCTGGTCGCCCCGCCCGGCAGAAGAAGCGATTGTTGCTACTGCTGAAAGCCTGATACAACTGGGAATAGTAAAATAAAGCTTTCAGCTTTATGCATTTTGCTTTCAGCCTCAATAAATAGCTATTTTTACATTAATGGAACAACCGGGAGCGGCCAGCAGGTCGATGGTATTCGTATCCTGTAAACGGGAAAAGCATTACAGTCGGGGAGTGATCCTTCCGTGGCATGCATTGGTGTGCGTACTATCGGGCGAAATGAGGATCGCTTCGGCCGACCGGCTATTTGTTTTTCATTCGGGAGATATCATCCTGTTGCCGCGTAACCAGTTGGGCAGGATGAGTAAAGTGCCCCTAAACGGAGAGCTTTTTAAATCGATATCTATCTGTTTTCCGCAGGAAGCATTACAGCGCTATTACGCCACGCTTACGCAGGTTCATGTTACCCCGGCAGAGCCCGAGGTTAAATATTTCGATCAACATCCGCTACTCGAAAGCCTGTTTGGGTCTTTACTCCCCTATTTTGAAGTGGCCGATGATTTGCCTGAAGAGATAGCGAACATCAAAATAACCGAAGCAATTGCGGTGCTTCGTTCCATTGATAAATCGGTTGATAACTTGCTGGGACATTTTGAAGAGCCCGGTAAAATTGACCTGACCGATTTTATGGAGAAAAATTACATGTTTAACCTCACCGCCGCCAGGTTCGGCTATCTCACTGGCAGGAGCTTAACCACCTTTAAACGAGACTTCAAGAAAGCCTTCGGCAATACTCCTGAAAAATGGCTCACCAAAAAGCGACTGGAAACCGCCCATTACCAAATAGTTGAACAAAACCGCAAACCATCCGAAGTGTACTTTGAATTAGGCTTTGAAAACCTCTCGCATTTTTCATACGCTTTTAAAAAGCAGTTTGGGTATAATCCAACGCTTTCAAAAAGTAAAAGGGAGATAAGTGAAAAGTAAGGTTAATGTATGCTGACACTCTGGTTGGTATTGTCCTAAATCCGCCCTGCATTTGTCATCTTAGCGCCTTCCTGAAAAGAATATTTACAACTATGTTTGTTATGTAATCTGGCATTTCAGATACCGTTTTTAATCAAAAAATATCATGATTCTGAAAAACAAAAACGCGGTGATATACGGAGCCGGTGGCTCGTTGGGTGGTGCAGTGGCAAAGGCACTTGCGGCTGCCGGTGCAAAGGTATTTTTAACCGGCCCCAATCAGCAATCCATCAAAAAGGTAGCGGACGAAATTATTGCTTCCGGCGGCTTAGCCAAAACAGCCATCGTGGATGCCTTTAACGAGGTTGCGATTGAACAGCATTTACAGCAAATGGTAAGTATAGCCGGTATAGTTGATATTTCTTTTAATGCGGTTGGTGTTGATGTAGTACAGAATATCCCCCTTACCGAAATATCTGCCGGCGATTTTGTAAACCCCATTACCCTAACCATGCAAACCCGTTTCATGACCGCAATTGCAGCAGCCAGAGTGATGATGAAGCAAAAATCGGGCGTAATTTTATCGCTGACAGCTACACCTGCAGGTATCGGTTATCCGCTTACAGGCGGCTTTGGCCCGGCTTGTAGCGCTGTAGAAAGTTTTTCACGTACACTTGCTTCCGAGCTGGGCGTTTACGGTATCCGGGTGGTTAATATCCGTTCAGGAGGTTCGCCGGATTCCAGGGTATTTAAAAGCGCCATTGATGCCATGCCCGATGTTATGGATCCTATCATCAAAAAAATGGAAGGCGATACCATGCTTAAAAAGTTACCATTAATGGCCGATATCGCCAATACAGCGGTTTTCCTGGCCTCAGACCTGGCAGGACAAATAACAGGCGTCACTATCGATGTAACCGGCGGTACAACGGCAGCATTAAATTACAGGGTAAACAGACTTGATTGAAAGGTTTAGGTGAAGGAATTGCCTTTAATTGATCCAGAAGAACAAGGCAAGCATAAAAATAAGGTCGGAATATTGCAGTTGCGATTTGAGGGTTTTCAATGCCTCAACCATGTGGTTTTTTACTGTGTTTGGCGAAATCTGCAACTGATCGGCTATTTCTTTATGGGTAAGATGTTCTACCCTGCTCAGCCTGAAAATAAGCTGTTGCTGACGCGGAAGCTTATTGATGATCCGTTCGGTAAATTGTTCCAGATCGCTTACCAGCAAATCTTCTTCCGTATCGTTATGAACAGTTGCTATGTGATTTACCAGCTTACCGGAAAGCTCCCGCGACTGGCACATTTGCCTTAGGGAGTTTAATGAGAGGCGCTTGGCAATAACATAAAGGTATAGCCAGATATCGCCCATGGCGTTAAGTTTTTCGCGACTGGTCCAAAGGTTAATAAAACACTCCTGCACTATTTCCTCGCTCTGCTGCGCATCCTTCAGAAAGCGAAAAGCCAGGCGGTAAACCTTACTGCTGTACGTTTCATAAATCAAATCGAAAGCAGCCTCATCACCTGCTATCAATTGTTGGATATGACTGTTGTTAATACTCTTACCCACTGTAGTTTAATATAATTGGTGAGATAAAAGTAAAAAGTAAATTTTAATTTAACATATCAAAAACATGATAATAAATTGAAGTAGTGCTGTTGTAGTGGTACTTTTTTAACAAAGCATTATGCTTTTACAACTGATAATCAGCACCTAAGGTGTAAAAACTACACTATAAGACATGTAGAATCTTTTCACGAAAGCTATAATTTGTGGAAAAATAAAACGAAGTTTTGTGCGTTTTATTGCCCCGAAACTAAATAATTCCAGTTTGTAAATAACATGTTACCATGCGGCTACCCTTTCCGCAACTTATTTTTCAGATACTTACGGATAGGGATATCAAGGCAAATCATGACCACATAAGCTAAGCCAGTTAACAGTATCACCCCCACCGGGATCATAGTTATCATCTGGCTCATTGAAGGTTTCTTAGCTTCCAGATAACTCAAAAACAGCCATAAAAACGGATAGTGGATCACATACAGCGGATATGAGATATCGCCGGAAAATTTACAAATTTTAGCAAAGCGGGTATGCAGCCCAGCCCCTGCACCAAGCGCCACCAGAAACGGGAAATAAAAGATCACGATAAGCGGATCGGTTATATGGTTTGTTTCATCTGAAAAAGGCACTAGGAAAGCCATCAACAACAATGACCCGATAACTAAAAAGCCTAAACGTGATTTAATGATAAAGTTTGAACGATACACCAATATCCCCGCTAAAAAGGAATAGCAAACCCGGATTGCTCCGCCTCCAAAATTATCGCCGCCATAACCTACCGCGAGGCATTTTGCCGTTGAGGCCTCATAGCACAGCAAAATAGCTGCAACTACTGTTAACAACCACAATCCTTTATTCCGGATTTTAACCAATACCAAAGCATAAACGATATTGGCAATGTACTCCCAAAACAATGACCATGTTGGCGGATTAAGATGGAATAGGTTAAAATACCGCTCGTGAATAAGCGGGTACGGAATGAGTAAAGAGGAACTCAAAAACATCAGCAAAGTTTGCCCAATACCATAAGTTGCATAAAGATTACTGAACGGATCAAAAACAAAAGCAAGTAACCCAATAACCGAACCAATAACCACCAGTGGGTGCAAACGAATAAGCCTGAGCTTAAAGAACAGCGGGAGGCCTAAACTTTTCAGTTTGCTATCATAGGCGTAAGCTATCACAAAACCAGACAAGCAGAAAAAGAAATCAACCGCGAGATAAGCATGCGCGATAAAGCTTTTATTATAATCAGGAACAACAAATTCCATAAAATGGAATATTACAACCGCGATGGCGGCGATACCGCGAAGGCCATCTAAAATTTCGAAATGCTGTTTGGTTTTTACTACTGGTGGCGCTGCTACAGGTTCTGCTATTTCCATTGGTTATTTAATTCAAACGCCCGTAATTGGCAGGCGTTGCAGGTTAAAACAGCGGCAAACATCAATAAAATAACCTTTCCACTTTTTATCCAAACACCACATTGAGATGAATTGAAGAAAAATTGATACGATTTAAGGCTTATAAGGCAGAAGCTTTTTACTCTGTTAATTCCGAATCGCATTTATTATGTTTACATACACATATACCATTTACCAAACCATATGGAATTTTTATCACTTGAGCCCTTCGTACCTTCAGGCAGCGATTTTGAAGGTTCAAAACAGCTTTTCCAGGAACTGGGATTTAAAATCAACTGGGATTCGGGCGACTATATCGGATTTCAAAAAGACAGCTGCCGCTTTATCCTGCAACGTTATGATCAGCCCGATTTTGCTCAAAACTTTATGCTCAGCGTCAAAGTAACCGACGTATCGGCCTTCAGACAAATGGTTATAGACAAGCAACTGCCTCAACGCTTTAGTATCCGGATAGGCGAAATCAGTCAGGAAACCTACGGCAAAGAGTTTAACATTATAGATATTGCCGGGGTTTGCTGGCATTTTGTAGAGCAATAACCTATCGCTATAACAGTTTACCTTTTATAACATATTTTCTCCCTGAACAATTTATAGGTTATAAGAGGTATTATTAACCTAAAATAAAATTGTACAATAATGGGAAAGTGCTTGAAAAAATAAAATCAAAAACCTAATAATCAACCAATTAAACAGCATCACATTTTTCACACTTTGGCTTAATCAGCTGTAGATATCTGCCACTTACAAAATACCATTATAGCTTTTAGCTATATTAGTGGTGATCTAAATCTGACCTAATGGCCAAAACGCTTTTATATATAGATGACAATCAAATAGATATTGCCATTATTAAAGGAATGCAGGAAAAATATCTTGCATTTGACGCTGTAACATACAGTACCAACGCCGAGCATTCTATCCGATATATCAGGGAGCATTTGCAAAATGCAGATGAGCTGCCCGATGTTATTTTTCTTGATCTTTATATGAGTCCGTTCAGCGGCTGGGAATTTCTGGATGAGTTTAAAAAAATACATTCCCTGATAGCTAAAACTATTGAAATTTACATTGTAACCTTCTCAATATTGCCAAAGGACCTGATACGCTCAAAACAGTATCAGCATGTAAAATCATACTATACCAAACCTGTTACCAGGGAAACCTTTACAAGTTTCAGGGTTAATTAATAACCAACCCTGAAACAAGTGATTTTCTTTTATTTTCCGGTCATAAACCCTATCGACTTAGCTTCCACATGTTTGGTTACTACACCCTCTATGTAAAGCTGGCCATCTTTAATTTTATAATCGAGGCTACGTTCATCTAACTTATAATCGTCATCTTTAAAAAAATCTTTCAGTTTGATAAGCAGCTCCTTACGATCAAACACAGGGCTTACACTTAGCTGATCATCAACCGGTTCAAGCGCCACGCCATCTACCTTATATGAGAATATTTTTGACTCCATTTGTTAAAGATAGAATTTCTTTCACAAGTCCGCTATCCCGATACAGCTTACCAATCTGAGGTAGAGCCCCCACTACTTGAAAAGCTCCCCTCTGATGAGGATGACGAGCCTCCACTACGTTTATAGCTATCATCAGAATCGTTATTATCATCCGAAGATGAGTCGCCCCAATTTCCCCAGTTAGATGGTTTATTATCTTCTTCATCATCAACCTGTCGGGAACTGCCGGAACCGCTTATAAAAACCGAAGAACTTCTGTTGTTGTAATAATTACCGCCGTGATAATGACGATGCCGCCAGCGCCAAAACCATGAAGGGCGGGAATATGAATAATCATCCGATTCATATACAACCGTGCTATTTCCACGCCCGGTGGTTATTGACTTTATCCCTTTAATAATCAACCATACCAAACCTAAAAACGTGAGCATTGTGACGACACAAACTATCAAAACAATCAAAATAACAGTCCCGTCCGAAACCTTTGCGTTGTCAGGCTTTTCTACTACTGCCAGTTTATCTGCCTTAACAGGTTCTGGAGGGGGAGGCACAAAATATTGGCTGAGCCTACCGACAAAATCATGCAAGCCACCATTATAATCGCCTGTCTTGAAGTATGGCTTGATGGCACTGAGTAACCCCTCACGTTCGATTATAGTTAACCGGACCAGTGCCATGCTATCCAATTCTATCCGTTGTTTGTGCTGATCAATAGCAGCAACATACACAATACCATTATGCGCTTTACCTACATGCCATTTTTTCCCTATAAGTTTTGTGTATTTCTCGATGGTATATTTAGCAGGCACAGTTTTTACCAATACTATAGCGATCTGTACGGTAGACGCTTTTTCGATGCGATAAATTTCTTTATTTAAGCCATAAACCTGATCGGCGGTTAATACGTGCGCAAAATCGTTTACATAAGTATTTTTTTGTGGTTTAGGTATTTGTGCAAACACAGACTGAACTAACAGCAATGCGCAAAACAGTATTTTTTTCATGATGATAAGGCCGGTGTCAAATACAGCTCATCTAAGGTAAAATAATTTATTAGCTGTACATACAATCCTGTAAAAACGTATTCTATTTCTTTGGATAGAGCTGTTTGCCCAAATACTTTTTTACCGAATGACCGTATAACAAGCTTTTATCAGATAATGGCTGCCTTTCTGTAACGCTGTTCGATTGGCTGCCAATATCAACCCCAGCCTTATAAGCTTCAGGCACCCATTCTAATTTAAGTTTGCAACCCGCGTTCATACATCCGTTTATTAACAGTTTAAATTTAACAAACATAAATGTAAATACGGCGGGCTGCACACATTCATCAATTACAAAATGTATTTACTATGCCAAAGCATCTGCTGCAAACTGCCTGCAAATTTTCACTTCTTTTACGGCGTCTGATCCTTCAGGGATCTTATATTCCAACTCAATTGTAGCCGGGAATTTATACCGGTTGCTTTTAAGCAGTTGTAATACCTCTTTTATAGGTGTATCTCCTTGTCCCCATGGCTGATTTGGGCCGTCTTTAAACTTACGGTCTTTAATATGCATACTGGTTATACGGTCGTGATATTTTTCGATGAACGGCACCGGGCTGCTGCTGGTACCAGCTACGTAGTGACCGATATCAAGATTAATACCATTATATTTTGACTGACTTAAAGCCGTATCCCAAAGCGTTGGTGTGGCCTGGGTATGGGCATGATAGCCAACCATCATTTTATGTTTTGCGGCTATGTCACCAAGTCGTTTAGTCTGGGCCTCATCAGGCAGTTCAACAGTGACGTGGTTTACTCCAAGGGCTTTTCCCGCGTTAAAGGCATAATCAATTTCAGCATCGGTGTTCTTGGTGCCGAGGGCGTTGGGTTTCCAGGCGTAAATGCTTACACCTGCATTATTGTACATTTTCCTGATCTCCTTAAACTTATCCATGGGGGCTGCGGCACGCCATTCAGCCATCTTCTTGCCAAAAGCAGTCCAATCCTCATTGGCTTCGCGCTTGGGCGCTCCGGCATAAGCTTCAGCAGCGTCACCCATCAATTCAATAGCGCTGATATTGCAGTCGATACAGTATTTCAGCAAATCATCGATAGTGCCCGGCATACTGCGGAATGAGTAGGTGATCACCCCTATCTGCACACCATTAATAAGCGAGTTAGGTTTATCGGTGCTGTTCAAAAAGCTACCGGCAAATGATGATTTTGAAAATGCTAAGAATCCGGCAGCAGCAAGGGCGCTATTGCCAATAAACCTGCGCCTTGATAAGTTTTGTTGTTTCATGAGTTATTAGGAGAATAGATTGGTTTACACCAAAATACTTAATTAAACCAACGCTGCAAATTATGTATTGAAACTGTTACTATCTAAGGTTACATGTAGCGTTTCTTACCAGCCTTTCGTAAAGCATTATAAACATTAGGATATGAAAAGGCTACTTTTATTTTGCGTGTTTGCCGCTTTACTAAGCTGTAAAAAAGATAAAACACCTAATAATGAACAGCTTATTGGCAAATGGGAGTATCGCGGTTCAAGCTGTTATTGCGCTACTCCTCAAAATTACAATGCTGTAAAACCAGGCAATGGTAACATTATTGTGTTTACAGCAACCACTTATCAGCGATTAAATAAAGATACGCTGAAAAAAAGCGGCACCTACCGCACCCGCAGGTATGATAATGCGCACGAACAGATCATGTTTGATAACGATACCGCGGCCAATAGCATCACATTTTTCAAAATAGATGGTAAGATATTAACATTTTACGGGACAGTCCCTCTGGCCGCCGACGGCCCGGAAGACCATTACGAAAAGCTGTAGGGCTAATTTACAGGCCAGTGAAAACACAGCAAATACCCATCGGGATCAAGCAGGTAAATAGCTTTCCAGCCATAACCTGTAATTTGAGGCTCTTTAAGATGCATACCATTATCTAATAAATAACTATACAGTTTATCGATATCGGGGTGGCCGAAATACAACGACGTATCCGTATGAGCCGCTATGCGCCACTCATCTGGTTCTGATGGCCGGTTTGGTTTTTCATACGCGGTGTTAAGCATAAGTTCTATGTTATTGAGCTTCAGTAACACCCAATCCACATCATCTCTTTCACCCGAGGCTTGTACTACTTCAAAACCCAGCACATCCCGGTAAAAGCCTAAAGCAAGGGGCATGTCAAATACCTGCAAGAGTGGGGCTAAGCCTTGTATTTGTTTTGTGATGCTATTCATCTAACAGTTATTTTACTTAAAGATACACATTAATCCCCCCTGCACGAAAACGAACGACACCTGTGTCAGAATGATGCAAGTCTAAAACTCAACGCAAAATCAAAATACTGATAATCAACAATATATATACATGGCACTTAATTTGAGTTTATAAAAATGATTACTATAAATGTCATGAAATACGGCAAGCAATTAGAAAGGCGTACGTTTAACCAGGACCGCTTTGAGATACTTATTAAGCGGCAAAAAAACGGTACAGCTACGTTTAACGAGCTTAGTGAACTGGACGAGATTGTAAACCGTGACCCCGAGATCCGCGAAATTGTTTTGGAAGAAATGCAGGACGCGGATAGCCCCAAGCCCCCGGATAATGATCAAATTCAAACTATTGAAAAACCAGTCAGGAAAAGTTTCCTTGAAAAAATAAAGGCATTCATTAACCGGCTATTTACTGCCGAAACTGTAAGCATAAATCCCTCAATTGTTGCCTGATCGCCATAAAACAAACAAATAATTTTAGTAACGCGAGCCATTCAAAACAAAAACGGAACAATCTTTATAGATATGTTTGCAGCATCGTTATAAAGCACACTGTTTATGAAAATTGTTCAGCAAATGCTTCAGCTCAGGGAACGCAGAAGGGGTTTTCACCTCATCACCTCCGAAGTGGCCAATGCACTACCACAGCTACATGAGTTTAAAACCGGCATTTGCCAGGTATTTATACAGCATACTTCGGCCTCATTAACCATTAATGAAAATGCCGACCCTACCGTACGGCAGGACTTTGAAATGTACTTTAGTAAAGCTGTACCAGAAAACGACCCGGATTATTTACATGATGACGAAGGGCCCGATGATATGCCCGCTCATTTGAAGGCGGCTATGCTGGGCAGTTCGGTAACTATCCCTATCCGCAACGGCAGGCTTGCCTTAGGTATGTGGCAGGGTATTTATCTGTGCGAACACCGTAACCATGGCGGCAACCGCATGCTGATCATAACCGCCTGGGGAGAATAAAATAATTATAAATAGCATTTATGATTGTAAAAAGGACAATTAATTTACACATTTGACTAACTATTGTAAATTAATACTTTTTTAACCGGTATAACCCGGCAAATTTGTCGGCTTATATCAAATGTTATTTTATATTTGTTTTTACCATAAATTTATTACTGTTATAAATGCTCAAGTACTCCAAGCAAACAAGGTTATTATTAGCTGTTGATTGTATCATTTTTGGCTTTGATGGCGAAGTTTTAAAAATTTTACTGATAAAAAGAGGTTTTCAGCCTGAAAAGGGAAACTGGAGTTTAATGGGCGGCTTTGTTCAGCCCGATGAAAGCCTTGACCAAAGTGCCAATCGCATTCTGAAGCAGCTAACAGGCCTGGAGGGCGTGTATCTTGAACAGTTATATACTTTTGGACAGCCCCAGCGCGATCCTATTGAGCGTACAGTATCAGTAGCGTACTTTGCACTGGTTGATATCCATAAATACGAAGCCCAGATCAGCGACGATTACCAGGCCGAATGGTTTCAGCTTAAACGTGCCCCCAAACTGATATTTGACCAGCAGGAAATGGTTGAGCAAGCTCGCAAACGCATCCGTTATAAGGCGGCTATGCACCCTATTTTATTTGAGCTTTTGCCTACCAAGTTTACCATTCCTCAATTACAAACCCTTTACGAAAGTGTGTTTAATACCACAATTGATAAACGCAACTTTAGCAAAAGGGTACTGGCCACCGGCCTGCTTATTAAACTGGCAGATAAAGATAAGGCAGGCTCAAAACGAGGTGCTTATTACTACCAGCTAAACATGCAAAACTACTATGCCAAATTCCAGGCGTTTATGAACTTTATTCCTAATCCCGATTCTTTATAAGCTTTTGCAGGTAAAACGTTCAACTTAAACTAAATAATATATCAACAATATCCGCAGTTTATACCTGCCGATAACTGGATAATGCTGTGCAACAGTTTAATTAACCGTAGCCAATTCTTATTTTATTTAATATTTTCCAACCATACTGTTTTTTGATACGTATAACGGCTTAGGCTAAATTTAAACCCAAAGCCTGTTTGCTGATATCCGTTGATGAAAAAAACCTTAAGCTTTTTAGTATTGCTACTTCTTGCTGTATCCGTGTGTTTCGGCCAGTCGAGGGAAGTTAATAAGCTAAAAAAAGACCTGCCTTTAATTCACGATAGTACTAAGTATGTAAACGCGCTTAACCGGCTGGGCATGCTGATGTACGAACAAAACATCGACAGTGCTTTTTACTATGCTAAAAAAGCCAGAAGCATAGCCGAGCGGCTTAACTACAAAGCAGGCAAAGCCGATGCCCTTAACGCTATAGGTATTGTTTACGACCTCAAGGGCAACCTGCAGCTTTCGCTGCGCTATTACAATGAAGCTTATAACCTGTATAAAGAGTTAAATGACACCTCAAACACGATACAGGGATTAATGAATATTGGCCTGGTATTTAACGAAAAGAGGGAGGATAAAAAAGCGATTAACTTTTTTAAGCGGGCAATAAACATGGGTAAAACCCTGCAGCGCGATTCTATCATGTCGCTGGTATTATGCAATTACCTGCTCTTGTACCCGGAGCAGATCCCTAAAGATTCGGTTGAGATTTATTTAGATAAAGCCCGCGAAATAGGCACCAGGTTTAAAGATAACCGGATGCTGGTTGAAGCCGACCAGGTACAAGGCTTATTATACCTGCAAAACAACGAACGCGAAAAAGGTGCTGCGTTGTTACAAAAAGCTGTGAATAATGGCCTGACCATGGAGCTCTATTACCTGAGCCTTGACATAGTGATGAACCTTGGCGATCTGTACCTGGAACCTAATATCAACAAAGCCATTGACTATTATAAACAAGGACTTTCCATAGCCGAAAAAAGCGGTTATCATTATTACGAAAAGATCTTCGGAAAAAAACTGTATGATATCTATATCGCTCAAAACAACCTGCCTGAGGTACAGCGTTATAGTTCAAAACTGTTGAAATTATATGACGATGAAGAGAAATATACCAATACATCGGGCTTTGATTATATTGATTATGCCCTGAAAGACCAGCAATTGGAAGCCATCACCATCCGGAGCCAGAACAGGCAGGTATTGGCCATTGTGCTGGGGATTTTATTCATAATTACCGCTGTTACTGTAATATTCACCTATCGTTTATATCGCCTCAAGAAAAAGCACGGCCAAACATTGGAAGAGCTTAACCGTACCGTTCAACTCAGGAACGAGAAACTGGAAATAGACCATGAATTTAACAACCGCTTGGTATCTATCCTGGCGCATGATTTCAGGCAACCCATAGGTGCACTCAAAACACTGGCAACGGTATTAAAAGACGCTGATTCGTTTACCCGGGATGAGTTAATGGAACTGGTTGATACCATGGAGCATTCATCCAATATTTCGCTGGAAATTTTTGAGAACATTTTGCAATGGATCAAGCAGCAGCTATCGGGTTTTGACTATAAAGCCGTTCCGCTGCCATTAAAGGAGCTTATTGATGAAGCCATCCAACCTTTTAACCTCATAAGCGAAGATCATAAGCTTAAGCTGATAAATGCAGTTGATCCCTCAATTATTATTCATGCCGATAAAGAACTGGTACAGTTTATACACCGCAACTTTATACATAACGCCATCAAGTTTTCGCCCGATAATTCAACCGTTACCATAAGCGCGTCGAGTGATAAGGATGTAACCGTTTGCGTACAGGATGAAGGCAAAGGTATCTCGCCAGATAAACTTCAGCTGCTGTTTAATTTTAAAGCCAATATGCAGTACAGCAACGAAAAGGAAAAAGGCGCCGGCGTGGCCCTCATGATCTGTAAGGATTTTACCGAAAAAATGAACGGCCGCATTTGGGTGGAGAATAACCGTATAAAGGGCGCGGCTTTCTGTTACTCCCTGCCTAACGTTCGTTGATATACTATTGTAATTTTTAAATTACCCACTGGTAAGCAGTAGTTTAAGTTCGTAAATTTCGGGGGCAAATGCTTTTGCTATAAACCTGTTATAAAACCTATAATTTATGAAAAAGTACTTATTACTGTTTGCAGCGTTGCTGCTTTCTGCTTATTCCTTTGCCCAGCAAATCCCCGTCCGCTGGGACGAGCTTGTTGCTTCTGATTTTCCGGCAGCACTCGAAAAATCTTCAAAAACCTGTATCCTGCCTATCGGCATCCTCGAAAAACATGGTCCCCACTCCCCGCTCGGCACCGACCTGATCCATGTACGTGAATGGGCGGCGCACGCGGTTAAATCTGAATATGCCGTGGTATTTCCTGATTATTTTTACGGGCAGATCAATGAAGCCCGTCACCAACCCGGAACATTCGCCCTGCCAAGCAAAGTGATCTGGGATTTGCTGGAAGCCACCTGCGACGAGATTGCCCGCAATGGCTTTGATAAAATAGTAATCCTGAACGGACACGGCGGAAACCCGGAGTTTATTCAGTTTTTTATGCAATCCTTACTCAACAAAAGGCATAATTACGCGGTGTATTTTTACAACCCGCATGGTGCCGATAAAGAATACACAGATCAATACCGCAAAATGCATAAATCGGCAATTGAGGGAGATCAACATGCCGGTGAAAGTGAAACCGCCTCAATGCTATATTACCGTCCTGATTTAATGAAGATGGACAGGGCTGCATCGCAATCGGGCGAAAACCAACACCGTTTAAACCTAACCAATGTTTATACCCCCATCTGGTGGTATGCCGCTTACCCCAACCACTATGCGGGCGAAGGCGCTAAAGCCACACCGGAGTTTGGTAAATTTATAGCAGAGCATGAAATAGCCAGCTTTATCCAGGCCCTTAAAGCAATCAAGGCAGATACCAGCACCATTAAACTGCAAAACGAGTTTTTTGACAAAGTGGATGCGTTGAATAAGTAAAAGTTAGATAAAAAATGTCATTGCGCGAAGCAATCGCATGCTATACAGGGCGGTTATACCTCCGTGCGATTGCCGCGCTTCGCTCGCAATGACATTTTTTAATGTTACTCCTCCTTCCCTCCCAACACCTCATCTATCATTCCAAAAGCTTTGGCTTCTTTGGCTATCATCCAGTAATCCCTGTCAGATACCTCGTGGATCCGTTCATAGCTTTGGCCGCTGTGTTTGGCTGCTATTTCATAAAGTTCCCTTTTCATTTTGGCTATCTGTATAGCAGCTATTTCAATATCCGACTCCTGCCCCTGAGCTCCGCCCGATGGTTGGTGAAGCATCACCCTTGAGTGTGGTAACGCTGCCCGCTTGCCGTGGGCACCGGCACAAAGTAACGTGGAAGCCATGGAGGCGGCCATGCCGGTGCAAATGGTAGCAACATCGGGCGAGATAAATTGCATGGTATCATAGATCCCCAGTCCGGCGTATACCGAACCACCCGGCGAATTGATATAGATCTGGATATCCTTTTTGGCATCGGCCGATTGCAGGAACAGTAATTGCGCCTGGATAATGTTGGCCACCTGTTCATCTATCGCAGTACCCAGGAAAATAATTCTGTCCATCATCAGCCTCGAAAAAACATCCATTTGCGAAATGTTCATCTGGCGCTCTTCCATAATGTAAGGCGTCATACCCATGTTTATTTTGCTGTTATTTACCTGCGCAATAAACTTGTCGACATGTAAACTTTGGACACGGCGGTGCCCCACCGCGTATTTGCGGAACTCATTTTGATTGATATTCATAAAATTTAGCTTTTAGCGTTTGCGAAATAAACGCATGATCTTTTGCCTGAAACCTTCGTGCTCGGGCTGACTGAATAGTTTTTGATGCACGGCCTCAATCTCGGCCCTGAAATTATTACGACCGTATTGCTGCACCAGGCTAAGGGTTTGCTGATGCCAAATCACCTCTTGTTTAAGTTCGGGATTGATGATCAGTTTGGCTTCGAACAACAGCGTTTCATCAGGTGCGGCCTGTCCGAGCACATGATCATCAATGGCCTTTATCTCATTCAATGAAGTCCTCATAAGCCAGTGATTGTTCTTTAACTGTTTCCCTTACTTTCTCAATACATTTGTATTTCTGCACAGTAGCCGAGCGCTCACTACCATAACCAAATAACACTGCGAGCTCGTTCATTGATAGTTTGTGGTAGTAAAAAGCACTTAGCAACTCCATGCACTTTTTACCGGCAGTTTCCAGGTAGCGCATCAACTTATTGGTCGATGGTTGTTCTTCGGCTTCATCGCTGATGTCAAACCCATAACTATCAAGCGGCAGATTGTTATTATCATCCCTGAACTTTTTAAACCAAAGGTGTTTGGCTATACCCAACAGGTAAGCTGTTTCAGTGGTATTTAAGGAAAGTTCGCCGGTAGTTGTTTTCTCATAATAGATAACAAGCGCATCCTGAAACACATCTTTTGCATCATCAAAAGAGCCGCCCATTTTGCTTACATATTTTGCCACCGCAGGGAAAGCGCTTTTGTAAAGCGCTGTAATGAGTTTTTCCCTTTGCATTACCGGTTCGTCAAAAACTATCTCATTTGCCATGATCATTGCGTTTAATAGTAAGTGCGCAAAACAGATGATATATCACCGTGAATTTAGAAAAAATATTGCCTCACCCAACCCTCTCCTTTGGAGAGGGCTTCTTTCTTCGCCAAAAAAAGATGCTAAACCCTTTTCTTTGGAGAAGCAGGACAATGCTCTTTAAATTAAATTACCGATAAGCAGTTTAAAACGCTATTTTTAGCGCCTCAAATATTGATGCTTGAAAATCAGCAAAATGATATTATCAAACATCAATTCAAACAAGGTAACAGCAACATAAAAATGAAAGTTTTAAAATTTGGTGGGACATCAGTAGGTAGCCCCGCCCGGATGAAAGCGCTGCTTGACATCATTAACCCGGCCGAGCGCCAGGTGGTGGTGCTATCGGCAGTGTCAGGCACAACAAACAGCCTCGTAGAAATTGGACAAGCATACATCGCCGGCGATAAGAAGAAGGCGGCACAGCTTATTACTATCCTGAAGGATAAGTACGAAATTTTTATTAAGGAATTGTTTGTCAAGCCCGAGTTTTTAGCCCAGGGCAAAGAGGTTATCGACTACCATTTTTCGTTGCTGAGCAATCTGGCTAATGACCTGTTTACCAATATCGAAGATAAGATCATTGTTGCACAGGGCGAACTGCTGTCAACAACTCTTTATCATGTTTATTTAAAGGAGATTGGCGTACCATCGGTACTGCTGCCTGCTTTGGATTTTATGAAAATAGATGAGGATAACGAGCCTATTGTTGATCACATTACCGAAAACCTGCTTCCATTGCTTGATAAACACCCGGAAGTGAACCTGTTTATTACCCAGGGTTATATTTGCCGCAACGCTTACGGCGAAATTGATAACCTGCGTCGCGGTGGTAGCGACTATACCGCATCACTGATTGGTGCAGGTATCCGCAGCGAAGAGGTACAGATCTGGACGGATATTGACGGCATGCACAATAACGATCCTCGGATTGTTAAAGGTACTCAGCCCATAGCCCAGTTGTCATTTGATGAGGCCGCCGAGTTAGCTTATTTTGGTGCGAAGATCCTGCACCCGCAGAGTGTTTTCCCTGCCCAGAAATACAAGATCCCTGTTCGTTTACTAAACACCATGGATCCTAAAGCTCAGGGAACCCTGATCACCAACACCAGCGAAAAGGACAAGATCAAATCTATTGCCGCTAAAGATGCCATTACCGCTATCAAGATCCAATCGAGCAGGATGCTTTTGGCCCACGGCTTTTTACGCAAGGTATTTGAAGTGTTTGAGCGCTATAAAACATCAATAGATATGATCACCACGTCAGAGGTTGGTGTATCCGTAACTATTGATGATACTACTTACCTTGGCGATATCACCAAAGAACTAAACGCTTATGGCTCGGTAGAGATCGACGTAAACCAAACCATTATTTGTGTGGTTGGTGATTTTGGCGCCGAAAAGCATGGTTACGCGGCACGTGTGCTGGAAGCTGTTAAACATATCCCGTTGAGGATGATATCATACGGTGGCAGCGATCATAACCTATCGTTACTGGTAAAAACCGAGGATAAAATAGAAGCATTAAGGAGCTTACATAACAGGTTGTTTTAATTTCGGATCTCGGATTTTTGATTTCGGAATTAGGGCATTTGAAATTTTTAATTTAAACGTCAGTGCGAGGGGCCAGGCATTCTCTGATTTGCATGGTTCAGCATGATTTGATGATATACTACAATGTTCACAAGTAAAACTATAGATAAATTTAACGGCTTAGATACTCCGTTTTATTATTACGATCTGGAGGTGCTTAAAAACACTCTGAGTGCCTGCCGTGACGCTTCTGCCAAGCATGGCTTCCATGTACATTACGCCATGAAGGCAAACTTTAATCCAAAGGTTATTGATACTATTCAAACCTATGGTTTTGGTGCCGATTGCGTGAGTGGTGGCGAAGTAAAGGCTGCCATTGAGCATGGCTTTGATAAAAGCAAAGTGGTATTTGCCGGCGTAGGCAAATCCGACCGTGAGATTAACCTGGCACTTGATGCCGATATCTTCTGCTTCAATGTGGAATCTATTCAGGAGCTTTTTATTATTGATGGCCTTGCCAAAGCCAAAAACAAAAAGGCAGGTGTTGCTATCCGCATTAACCCAAACGTTGATGCCCATACGCACCATTTCATCACAACCGGCCTTGATGAAAACAAGTTTGGTATCAATACCTGGCAGTTGCCGGATGTGGCCGCCGCTTTGCGTAAATGCGATAACCTGCAATTTTTAGGCATTCACTTCCATATTGGTTCACAAATCACCGATCTGGAGGTTTACAAAAATCTTTGTACCCGCATCAACGAAATGCAGGACTGGTTTGAAGATCGTGGTTTCCCTATCAAAGTACTTAATACAGGTGGCGGTCTTGGGGTTGACTACTATAACCCGGATAACAACATAGCCGATTTTGAAGCCTACTTCCAGGTATTTAAAAGCTTCCTGAATGTTAAGCCAGGCCAGGAAGTACATTTTGAACTTGGTCGCGCTATGGTTGCACAAAGCGCATCTTTGATCTCACGTGTTTTATACGTTAAGAACGGTCAGAAAAAGAACTTCCTGATACTGGATGCCGGCATGACCGAACTGATTCGCCCGATGCTTTACCAGGCTTATCACCAGATAGAAAACTTAAGTAGAAAGTCCGAAAGTCCGGAAGTCGGTAAGTCCGAAAGTTTAAAGTATGATGTAGTTGGGCCGATATGCGAGAGTACCGACTGCTTTCAGAAAGATGTAAGCTTACCCGAGTCATTCCGCGGCGACCTGATAGCTGTGCGTACCGCAGGCGCTTATGGCGAGGTAATGGCTTCAGGCTATAACCTTCGTGATAAGGTTGGTAGTGTTTACTCAGAATAAGCTATTTAAGTAGTTCAAACCACAAACAACGTCATTGCGAGGCACGAAGCAATCCCCAATAAGCAGGTGCGCCCTGTATAGTTTGAGATTGCTTCGTGCCTCGCAATGACGTTGCTTATCAATTAAAACTGGTATCCCAGCCTGAACTGAAAATAGTACCCACCCTCGGCTATCAATACATATCTTTTTAGCTGCATAAAGTAGGCTACGGTAACTATCCCGTGGTTTAAGGATGAATAGGTATAATTGGAGTTTTTATTCCTGTAAATATTATCGGGACCAAAAGTACCTCCTGCAAAAACGCGGAAGCCAAACTTTTTCTCGGCATTATAGCCTGCATGAAAAACAACCTCTGTAGTTCCGCCAAGCGTAAACAAATCAGTACGGGTATCGGTGAAAAAATTCGGCTGATTTGTTACTGTTTTTCTGAAACGTGCATAATCACCGAATTCATGACTGTAAACCGCCTCAAAACCAATGATGCGAAAATCAACATTCCTCCCTTTTATAAAATAATCTCCCGATAAGCGTAACCCTCCCGCTCCGAAAAATTTATCCTGGAAATAATATGGATCACCGGGCTGGAGTTCTCCGTTATGATAACTCCCTAAAACACCGAAAGCACCATAGGCCAGGTTAACATGATCAAAGGTATTGGCATGGCTCAGGTTAAACTGCCCGCTTGTGAGATTGTCTGCCGGATTAATATTGGTATCATATGTAATACCTGCCGTAATATAAGTGGCAGATTTGCTGGTATCAGCAGATACCGGCTTAGGTAAATAAGCTATATCACTGCGATGCAGGGCCGGCGCATATACATGATCGCTACAGGAACTGGCCAGTGCGGCTATGCCCAATAGGCAAAAAACTAATTTAAGGTTCATCGTAACAGGTTCAGATCAAGGTTTATAACTAAACAATGATACGATGAATCCTTTAATAAAATAACAGCCTGGCAGATTTATTATATCAGTTTGCTAAAAAAACCATCTGTAAAATCTTCGGCAAAGTGGATCACATTTTCTAAAGCCGCAAATTCATCCTGTTGATGCGTGGTGGTTAATACAACAGCTTTCATACCCGCATTAGCGGCAGCCTCCGCGCCTTTGGGCACATCTTCAAATACCAGGCAATCAGTTGGCAGTGTGTTTAACAGTTTTGCGGCTTTTAAAAATGTTTCGGGATGAGGCTTGCTTAATACCACATCATCGGCACTAACAATTGCCTTAAAATAATGCCTGATATTAAGGTTATCCAGTACAAAATCAATATTAAAAGGAATAGCCGCCGAACCGATTGCCATGGGGACGCCGGCTTGATAAGCTTTCTCTAAAAACTCATGCAGGCCGGGTAGTAGCGCAAGGTGTGGTAAAAACTCTTCCTGGTAGCGTTGCTCTTTCAAAATAGATAAACGATCCATTTCCTCGGTAGTGAAGCGGTTGGGGCCAAACATACGCACCAGTACCTCCTGGTTTTTGCCGTACATCTGCGGCTTTACTTCATCCCAGGTAAAATTGCCGCCCAGATCATTATTTAAAAGGTATTGCCAAGCTTTAGTGTGGAACGGCATATCATTGATCATGGTGCCGTTAAGGTCGAATATAAAGGCCTTCATTTGTATTGTTCAATTTTATAAGAAGATGCAAACCACAATCGCGATTGCCGGTGCAAACTTAGCTTTTTAAAAACTAAACTTCTAACTGCATCGTATATTCTTTAAAACACATGTGATGTAGAATACGCGATACAGAGTGTGGCTAAAAAATAAGACGGATAATGTGGGCGTTGTTTTGCTGTGATCTATTTTTTTAGCGAGCCCGTTGGCCTAAAAGCTAAAGGGCTTTTTACTGCCATTTCCCCGCTTACCGTTTGGTTAAAAAAGTGCTCTATCCGAAATATTTTAATCACAAAGAATCTTTACTTTAAGCAATAATTAAACTCTCAATTATTTTCATTTTTTTTGTCATTTATACATCTATTGGCCAAATCATTGCGTATTTCATTACAAACAGGCTTATATTTTACCGGTGTATATGCTTTCTGTTTTGAATTAGATATTTAAAAATCTACTAATCTTATACAATGAATGACGAACCCCTGCGTCTGCGTGCCGTTAAGAGATTTAAGGATCTGGATAACGATATTGTAGTCGATTTAAATGACATAGTAGGATTAGCAGCTCAGATCTGCGGCACCCCCGTTGCCCTGGTTACCTTGCTTGATTCGGATATGCAATGGTTTAAAGCCTCCACCGGTACCCATATTAGCTGTACCCCGCGCGAGGTTGCATTTTGCAACCACACCATAGCCCAAAACAAGGTGCTGGTAGTGCCAGATCTGCTTAACGACGAACGTTTCAATACCAACCCCCTTGTGGTTAATGAGCCCCTTACCAGGTTTTATGCCGGCGCTCCGCTAATCACCAAGGATGGCCACGCCCTTGGCAGCTTATGCGTTATCGATTTTAAACCCAATGACCTCAATCATCAGCAGGCCAAGTCATTAAAAACGCTGGCAAAACAGGTGGTAAATCTTATGGAGCTTAATTCAAGCCTGCGTTCGCTTGAGCAGCAACACCAGCATTCCCAATCGCAAAAGGCATCCATCAGCGAATCGGAGATGAAGTTGAAAGCAATTTTCGATAGCTCAAAAGATACTCATATCCTGGTTGGCCGTAACCTGGAGGTTATGGCATTCAACAAATCGGCTTCGGTGTTCATCAAAAGTGTATACAATAAAAAACTGGCCAATGGCGATAACATCATTGCCTATACAGAACCGACGATGATCCACAGCTTTTCAAAATATTTTGCAGTGGCGTTAACCGGCCGTTCTATAAAACGAGAATGGGAACTGCAGACCAATACACCTAATGCCTGCTGGAAAGAGACTTCGTTTATCCCGGTAAAAGACAATAACGGCGAAGTTATCGGCGTAGCCATTAATTCTACTGATATTACCACACGCAAAAGGCACGAGGAACAAATCAGCATTCAAAACGAGGCGCTTAACAGGATAGCCATCATCCAATCGCATGAATTGAGAAGGCCGGTGGCATCATTACTTGGCATTTTAGACCTGATGCGGATGGAAAACATCGACTTTGGTTATTTCAATATGATTGAGCATACCGTTAACGAGCTGGATGAAAAGATCAGAGGGATAGTAAAAGATTCGGAGGATACCATACAAGGCCATCATTTGGCAATAGTAGCCTGACCGGCAATCTTTTAACATGATAAATCCTGTTTAATTATTTAGTTTGTATCTAAATTGCGCCCGGGGGCTTGCATGATTTTGGTAAATTATATCTACCTTGGCGGCATTAATAAATAAAATAATGCAAAATCAAGGAACAGTAAAATTCTTCAACGAAACAAAAGGTTTCGGATTCATCGTGCCAAGCAATGGCGGTCCGGATATCTTTGTTCATTCAACAGGCCTTATCGACGAAGTTCGCGAAAACGACACCGTTGAGTACGAAGTTGAAAATGGCCGTAAAGGTCTTAACGCGGTAAATGTAAAAGTTATATAATTATAATATAATCATTAAGCCTACCAGGCACTCAATTTTTTGGGTGCCTTTTTTGTTGCCTTACTTTTTGTTAATGTGCTATGTGTATAAACTTAATATTTGGATACTATCTTCAAATAAAAACTGGCATTGTTGTTGTTTAACCAATAATATCATAAATCGATTACACATAAAACAAAGAAAGAACATGAAAGATCAAGCAAAAATTATAGCAGCATTATTAGTAGGTGCTGCAGCTGGTGCTGCTTTGGGTTTATTGTTAGCGCCTGAAAAAGGCACCGAGTTAAGGGGCGACATTGCAGACTATATAAATGACCTGGTTGATACAGCCAAGACCAAAGCTCAAAACACAGCCGGTGAAATCAAAGATTACAGCAGTAATGTAATTGATAAAGCTAAAACCAAGTTTAGCGGCACGGTAAGCGATCTTTGGGATGCAAAAGATAATGCCGTTGATGCTGCAAAATCAAAAGCTCATGATCTTGCAGACAAAGCCAGCGATGCCGCTGAAAACGCAAAAGATAAAGTTAAAGCAACTGCTAATGACTGGAACAATTCTGTACAAAACGCATAATATTTAGTACTATCATAAAATAATAAAACCCGGCCAATGACCGGGTTTTATTATTTATAAACATTTTTATTATTTATTCCAGGTATTGTTGCTTTCATCAGCATCCATAAATATGCCGCCATCTAACGTAACCGATTTGATTGCTTTAGTGGTTTTGATATCTACCGAAATCTGTTTTTGATTTTTTTCCCAAACTACCGGAGTTTCGTGAATGCTTTCTGTTGAGCCATCCGCATAAGTAACCTTTACATCAAACGGCACTACAAAGCCACCAACATTTTTAATTGCTGCGGTATAACCGCCTGATGATTTGCTTACGCTTTTCAACGACAGATCAATGTAGTAATTGGTGAAGAACCAGTTATTAAAAAACCAATCGAGGTTTTTACCGGTGATATTGCTCATAGAGTTAAAGTAATCCCACGGAATAGGGTGTTTACCGTGCCAGCGATCCATATATCCATGTAAAGCTTTTTTGAACAGCTCGTCGCCCAGCATATCTTTCAGGGCAAAGTAACTTAATGATGGCTTGCCATAAGAGTTATTACCATAACCTCCCCTTAGCTCGCTTGAAGGTGTAATAACCGGCTGATCTTCGGCAGTTGAGGCATCATGGATCCACCTGTCAACACGGAAATCTTTGTATAATGCTTCAGCTTTTTCCTTACCAACTTCTGAGGCCCCTATCAGCAATTCAAAGGTGGTAGCCCAGCCTTCGTCCATAAACGCGTAGCGGCTTTCGTTGATACCCATGTAAAAAGGGAAATACGTATGCGCTATTTCATGATCCTGCACAAATTGCGAAAAACGGATATCATTGGTATGGCTATCGTTTACCATCATTGGGTATTCCATATCCGCAAAGCCCTGGAATGAGGTCATTTTAGGGAATGGATAAGGTACACCCGGCCAGTTGTGCGACAACCAACCTAATGAATGGCGCCCTGCCTGTACGGCGTGATGAAAATCTTCAGAGCTATCTAAAAAGGCAGCCTGCATGCTTGCACGGCGTTTTGTAGCGTCATCAACGACAACACTTGCTGCATCCCATACATAATGATCACTAATACCTACGGCCATGTCACTGATGTCATTAGCAGTCCAGGTCCAGGTATTCATATCTTTCTGCGCTGTTACCTTATGCGCGGCCATTTCTGCCGCCGAAGCAACGTGAATAGTTGAATCGCTGGTGAAGGAAGCCTGCAGGCGTTTTGCATACTCCGGCTGCAATACCTCGTTAGGGTTTTGCAGTGTACCTGTAGCCCAAACCACATAGTTTTTAGGGGCGGTTACGTGCAGGGTATAATCATTAAAGTCGTTATAAAACTCCTGGGCATCAAGGAAAGGCAACCTGTCCCAGCCATTATAATCATCATACACCGATACGCGCGGATAAAAATAGGCCAGGTAGCAGGTGGTTGAATCAATCATACCCTCGCGGCCACTTTGCTTAGATAGCTCAAAATGCCAGCCGATATCCAGCTTAACCGAATCATGCGGCATCAATGGTTTACTTAGACTTACATACTGATTTGTTGAGGCAGATGGAACTTTTTTAACCTCGCCATTAATTGCAAAATTATCAAACTGAATACCCGGTGTCAGATAGTCTGCCCCAGCATCCCCAAAACGCGCCGAACCTGGTTTGTGAATATTCAGGATCAGCTTCATGTTAAGTTTTTTTAAGGTATCAGGGCTGTTATTAACATAAGTGATCTGTTCTGTTCCTTTTACAGTACGGTTTTGAGGTACGGCTGTAATGCTGATATTATAGCGGCCGTAATTTTGCCAGTAATTTTTGCCCGGGCGACCGTCGGCCGATCGGGTTTCGTTTTTAAATGCCTTCTGTATATCGCGTGGCATATACAGGGATTGGGCCTTAACCTGAACAAATACCATGCAGGATAAGGCAGATAAAATAATGGGTCTGATCATGAGTCTTAAATTTCAGTGGCCAATTTAAATCAATTGGACTAAATAACGATATGCGGGAAGCATTTATCAATACAACCAATGATAAAAAACTACTAATAAATCGTTATATCATACCATATTTGTAACAAAGCTGTCACAATGAATATTTATGAATAAATATTTTGCGGTATCGGATATATTTTTTTTTACTTTGTTATCAGTTATTTTAATAGGGGTATTAAATAACTAACATTTAAGCCATCTGCGCTATGCGGATGGCTTTCTTTTTTTTCAAATAATTAATCGGCAACTATATATTCCTTGATAATGAGCGTAAAAAGCTCGTCATTATCAATTGATTCGTCTTTACATTCGGTAAGTAGTTGCTGAGCCTCAGTATAGTTAAGCTGTTTGGCCACCATAATAAGCATATGACATGAGGTTATATTAATATGCTCAAGTAGTTGCAGATACATCATAATATCCATATCCAGCAATACAGGAATAGACTGCGCTTCATCAAGACAAAACTCATCTTTAACAATGGACTTTATAGGGTTACAGTTTTTATCTGAAGGAATTTCGTCAATCAGTTTATAAACCTGTTTCATCCGGTCGATCTGCTTTTTGATATCATCCCAAAACTCCTGTATCCCCTGCTGTAGTGCCGTAAATGAAGCAAGACTTTTCAGATGTTCAAGATGTTTATCGAGGTAACATTTACCAAAATAGATCCGGTTTAGATTGTGGACAAATACTTGTTTTAACAAATCATTATCCAGTGTTTTAGGGGTATTGTTGCTCATGGTATGAAAATAAATGTATATGGTTAAAATTGATATTTCTAAAAGCTGTTAATCATTCAATTACTGCTAAACCTAATTAAAAATAAGCAAGTTTTATTATCGGCCGGATGTGCCCGGATAAATTAACTTTGCACAGTAATAACATTATGCTATGAAATATAAATTAGGCGATTTTGTTCGGTTTGTTGATGAAAAAATGGAAGGTTTTGTTACCCGCATCATCGATGAGCAAATGATAGGCGTTACCGGCGATGACGATTTTGAGATCCCGGTGCTGGCCAGCAAGGTAACTTACGTACATGGGTACCAACCCGCAGGAACAACAAAAAGCACCAATACAGCCGATGAAAAGCCTGTAACACCGGGTGAATTTGTACAGAAAGGTGTATATATAGGTGTAGTTACCGATACCCGGGCAAGTTCGGTAGTTCATTTCCACATCATCAATGAAACATCTTTTCAGTTACTGGTTACTTTAACAACAGATAAACAGCAAGTATTTAAAGGCGAATTTGCAGGGATAGTAGCCCCTAAATCAACTGAAAACATGTATTCGGCGCAACTGGCCGATTTGCAGGTGTGGCCCAAATTTATCTTCAGCGTTTTATTCAGCACCAAACAAAACATTGAACCGCCGGCACCTTTGGCTGTTCATGAAAAATTTAAAGCCAAAGATTTTTCGACCACTAAAAAGAACATCCCATTGCTTAACCAACCGGGATGGCTGATCAGGCTTGACGAACCCGAACTGGTTATTGACGCGCAAAAACTAAAGGAAAGTTTTTTTGAAACACCTACCGAAAAAATAGTAATTGAAAAACCGGTTAGCGAGGTTGACCTGCATATAGAAAAACTGCGCGACGATTACCAGTTTTTGAGCAGTTCGGAGATTATGGAGATTCAGCTGGCCCATTTCCACAAGGCATTGGACGCCGCCATTGTTCACCAGTTACCCGATATTACTTTTATACATGGTGCCGGCAACGGAACCTTGCGCAATGAACTGCATAAACAACTGGGCAGGCATAAAAAAGTACAAACCTTTATGGATGCCCGTAAAGAGAAATTTGGTTACGGAGCAACCAAAGTGCTGTTGAAGTAGGCAATGATTATGCTTCAAAAGACTTACGAAGGTTTAAAAACTTCGTAAGTCTGATAGCTATCGACAATAAAAATCGCCGTAGCCTATCGATCCTCCAACTTAATACACCACGGCGATATCAGTTGGCTTTACGGCCAGGGTTTTAACTTTGAGTTCCTGGGCTTGTTTGCTCTCGCTTTAATTTACCCAGGACAACATACGCACTTAAGAAATATTTTATTTCCTCATCTTTTAGCAAACCAAATTTCAAGGTTTGGCAGCTTCAACGTTTGATGTGGTGAAGCCGGATTATGCAGCTTTAAACTTACCGGGTAAAGCCTGTTTGCCTCGAAGGTTTGGGGATCAAGATCTTTTACATAAATATTTTGCGGAATACTATGGCTGATGGCAAAAGGTACATTCTTTTTAAAATTATTGAACACCTTTATCAATAACTGGTTATTGCCGGGCATCAAATCAAAGCCAATAATATGATCTACAGATCCGGCCTTGCCCGGGTTATTATTAATGAGCATTTGTTTGCCATTGAACATAACAACAATACCATCACCACTGGTGATTTTAACCTGTGCATAAATCAAACCTTTCTCTACCGTAATATTCTGCAGTATATAATAGGCATTATCCATCCCTGCCGGCAAATCAAGGAGCTGCCCGTTTTTGTAGCTATCCATACGCTGCCATGGTTTATCGGTATCATTAGTATAGGGTTTGCTAATATCAATTTTATCAGCACTGCCATTTAAACCACCTAAGCCTGCCGAATATGGACCGCTGATATATAAGGCCCCCCATTTGATTTTAGCGGTATCAACCTTGTATTTCATCAATCTGTCGTTATCAAGCTTAATCGTGGTAGTTACGTCGTTAACGGCCAGATCAATCACATTACCTTTCTCTTCATCTGTATATTTGATAGAGGGGCGATATTTACCTGTCGCGGTAGGTTTTATTGTCCAGGCTTGCTTTACAGTGCTTTGGTAATTGCTGTTATAGTCGATACCCGATGAGCTGTAGTAATTATAAGCGTTATGCTCATCCAGTTTCATATGACCGTAGCTGCTTTTGACAATATGAACAGGTTGTACCTTGTAGCCTTCAGCAACGTCAACGGCTATTACCTTGATCTGTTTTTCGTTATCAAAATCAGCAGGCAAAGTTATTACAGCATCATTGGCAGTCTGCTTAAAGTTAAGCGATTGCTGTTCGCCTAAAACAGATACACTATTAATTTTACCTTCAAGGCCGGGCAAAGTGATCAAGCCATCAGCCGGTACCGAGGTTACAAAAAGATAAAGCTTATTAGGTTTGCTGGTTATATTACCCCATTTAAAGGAGGTAAAAAAAGGATCGGCAGTGGTACCGTAAACAGCGTCGGCATTTTTATGAAGCCAGGCACCTATCTTCAACAATACATCTTTTTCAAAACCAACTACCGAACCATCGCCTTTAGGGCCGATATTGAGCAGGTAATTACCTCCCCTGCTAATCACGCGGATCAGGCTTTCCAGTTTCTCTTTGTACTTTTCATCTTCGCTGCCGCGCTTTTGCCATGAACGGTAACTCCAGGTTTCATCAAAAAATGAGGCCGGCGATTGCCATGGCACGCCTATAGAATAATCTGGGTATTGGTTATCGCCCATAACAGCAAAATCGCCCTGATCGTTACCAAGGCGGCTACTTACCATACAATCGGGCTGCAGGCGATGTACTAACTGATAAAGTTCCTTACTTTGCTCAGGACTTTGAGATCCCATATCAAACCAAAGCTCGGATATGATACCATAGTTTGATAACAGCTCGGTTACCTGCTTTTTATTATACTCATGATGCTCCGGCGTTACATAATCTGAATTATGGCTTGATATAGGCGATGCCTGTGGGTAATGCCAATCGATCAATGAAAAATATAACCCAAACCGCAAACCATGTCTTTTGCAGGCTTCGGCCATTTCTTTTACCACATCACGTTTAAAAGGGGTTGCATCAACCACGTTAAAATCAGTTGTGGCTGTTTTAAACATACAAAAACCATCATGATGCTTAGATGTGAGTACTATTGAGCGCATTCCAGCGGCCTTTGCTAACAGAACAATGCTATCTGCGTTCCAGTTTACAGGATTAAAGTTCTTAGCCAGATTAGCGTAAGTATCGCTGTAGATGCCCGCGTGCGCCTGTATCTGTTCGCTTAAACCACGGGTTACAGGTTTGCCATCCCATACACCTCCTAAAACCGAGTAAATGCCGCCGAAGTGGATAAACATGGAAAACTTTTGATCCTGCCATTGCTTTACCGACGCTGAAGACGGCTGTGCATATACAAAATGGGCGCAAACTAATAGGGACAGCAAAAGGAGTATAGTTTTTTTCATGGTAATTGATTCAATGGCCCAAAGTGTAAAAAAGTTGTTAATAAACAAAAAAGGTCACAACTTAAAGTTGTTTGCAGGTTTACACAATTTCACACTTTTACACACCAGCTCAACACATTTTACACTTTTGTCAATAAAAGTGCCGCCCAATTGTGAAATTACCTTCCCATATTGCAATTTTTTAATAAAAATTTTATTCCGATCTTTGTAACAACACCACCAAATCCTAAAACATAATAAAGAATATGCTTGCCTTGGGGCAAGTACTTATATAACCTTTTAAAAAACAATATGGCAGGATCTATACAAATTCAACCAAATATCCATTGTGAACCTTGCAAAGAGTGCGGAGCACGCCCGGTAATTGAACAAAGCCGTAAAGGTTTTTCAGTTGCTTGCCCTACAAGTAAAAAACACTATTCAACTGCTCCCGGTCTGGTAAATATAGACGAGTGGAATAGGTTTAACAAAAAATCGCCGGTGCTTACAGGACCGACATATAATAGTAAAGCCTCATAAAAAACGACTCTCAAAAACGAGTAAACTTTTTTTAGTTTTGTGTATTAGCCAATAACAAAACCAACCATGGGGATACAATGGCATTAATTGTATTCATGTTATGCATATTGTAGATACTGAAAATGACCCTTTAAAAAAAAGGCATAGACGCACATTTTGCCCAACATGCCAAACTAATACCGGTCAAAGAATAAAAAGACCGCTACTGTTAAAGCTATTAACATTTTGGCTACCAGTTAAAAGGTATTTTTGCTACAACTGCAACAAAAAGTATCTGGTTTTTGAAAAATAAAGAAAACTTCAAGCACAATTCTTAGCGCCCAATTCAATCTCTATCTGCCAAAAAGGGGTGCTGTTTGTTTACTTCCAGATTTAAGATAATCGGCGTAGCTTTTCCTGATGTAGCTGATCATATCATAATCGCTCATCTTTTTCACTTTTTTAATATCAGGATGATACTGGTTCATGAAGTTCTGTAGTGAATCGCCTTTTAAGCTGGTTATCGAACTAACCTTTTCCGGCGAAAAAAACCTGTCTACATACTCATCTTGTTCGTCCTTGAGCAGGATCTTTTGCAGCTTTGATTGAGGGGCCTTGTTTTTACTCAGCATGTCAATTACCGAAAGCAGGTTGATGCTTAAAATGGTTGCAGTACTTTTATCTGCATTGATGTGATTACTGGGTTTACCAAAATCCAGATCAGCCGGGCGTGTTATAAACGCATCTTTTATGGTTGAGCCGCGATAGGCAAAAACAGAAGCAAACTCCCTCCGGTTTCGTAATGAGTCGGCTTTGGCGTTACGCCTGCCCCTGATTTTCACCTCACTCAAAACAGTTGCATCCGGTTCGATGTAACACCTCAAAGTATCAAACTTTAAAAAACTGATAATGAGCCTGAATGGCTTGTATCCTATGCTGCTGATCCTTAAAGTATCGCCGGGCTTTACGCTGGCCAACACAAATTTCCCTTGCTGATTACTTATACTTTTTGATGCCGTTGAGCTGATAAAAGCATTGGCTACCGGCAAATAAGTAGCCTTATCAATCACAATTCCCTTAATACGCTGAGCAAACAGGCTTACTGACAGGAGCATCAATATTACTGTTAAGGTAAGTTTCAATGTTTTCATGACGGGTTCAGTTAACAGGTAAAGTAGGTACCTAAATATAACACATAAATTGCTAAGGTGTACGCCTTTAACAAAAATTAACAATACCCAGCAAAAAAGCCTTCAGTCTTTTCGACTAAAGGCTTTGACAGCGTTCTTAAAACTATCCTATGCCATCTTAAAAGTAAAGAAAAAAGTAGTTCCCATACCCAGATCAGACTCAACCCAGATGCGGCCGTTATGACGCTCAATAATCCTTTTTACAATTGTAAGGCCCATGCCTACGCCTTCGTATTGACTGGTGCTGCTATGGAGCCGGCTAAAAATATCAAAGATCTTTTTATGATTTTCCTTTGCTATACCAATACCGTTATCGCTTACTGCAAATACCTGTTCATCGGCCTGTTTAAAACTACGCACCGTAAGTTCCGGCGTTTTATCTCCACGGTATTTAATGCCGTTCCCCATGAGGTTTTGGAAAAGCTGCACCATGGCTACATAATTGGCGTTTATTTCGGGCATGGGTTCGATGTTTACAATCGCCCCGCATTCGGCTACTTTCACCTTCAGGTTTTGTAAGGCTTCTTCAGCAGCCTTTTTCATATCTACCTTTACAAAAGCATCTGCCTGCGAATCCAATACCGTGTACTGGTAGATCCCTTCAATAGTGTTTGTCATATTCTGGGATACTTCTGTAAGCATCTCCATAGTTTCCTGTACATCGGGCGGTAAGTCTTCACCCAGTATTTGCAATGTATTGATTAATAACAAACAAGAGGCGATTGGTGAACGCAGATCATGCGCAATAATGTGTGCAAAACGTTCCAGGTCCTGGTTTTTTGTCTGCAACATATTCAATAACCCGCTATTGTATGTTTCCAGCTTTTTGAAGTTAAGTACCGATTTCACGATGCTGGGCAATAGCAGCATGTGCTCGCCCATGCTTTTATCTTTTATCAAATAATCTGCCGCGCCGGATTTCATCAATTCCACCGCCGTTTTTTCCGAGCCCTGACCTGTAACAATTACAATGGGAATGTCTGCTGCCTTTGCAATAGCAATGGAGTCAAAGGCGTTCCCGTCGGGCAGGTGAAAATCTGAAACTACCAGATCATATTCTTTCTCTCCCAGTTGTTTTCTTAAGTCGGCAATACTGGATACAACATCGCATTCATACTGCGGGTTCAGTTTGATGAATTTCCGTTTGATGAACGTGATATCTATCTCCTCATCTTCGAGAAACAAGATCTTGTTTTGACCGGTTGCCGCAATTTGCTTATTGATCAACTGCGAAATAAGGTTTGGCAACTGTTGTAAATAATCATTGTCAGCGTCTTTAGTTAGCTCTTTTACAACATGATTATTGAACGATTGCGAACCCGGATCCTTAAGTATCAAGAGCGGGATCTTTGTCAATTCAAGGAAAGGGGAAAGTTGGGTGTAAAACCCCCGGTTTACGAGGCTTTCCTCGGCAATAAAAAAATCGCAGTTATAGAGCTTTACAGATTTTTCAAAATCATACTGGCTCTCATAGTAAGCGATTTGTAGCTGCTGAAACGCGGCGTTAAGCGTCTCGCTGATCAGTGTTTTCTCTTGTTGATCGGCAATAATAGCAATTCTCAGATTATTCATCGTGAGTAGTATTGGGGGATAATAAAGTATTCGGCGATAGTTATGAAACCTATTGTTGTGTTGGCTTGGGGGGCTGGTTAAGCATAAGCCAGTACATACCTAACTGCTTTACACAATCAGCAAAGCTCATAAAATCAATAGGCTTTACTATGTAACTGTTTACACCCAGTTGATATGCTTTTTGAATATCAACATCCTCTTTTGAAGAGGTCATCATGATCACTGGTATCGATTTCAGGGCTTCCGAAGCTTTGATCTGTTCTAACACCTCTAACCCGTTAACACGCGGAAGTTTAAGATCGAGCAGGATCAGTTTAGGAATGGCCTGCAAAACTTTCTCGGGCCCGGTACCAAAAAGGTAATCCAGGGCATATTGTCCGTCCTCCAGCCATTTAATGTCATTTATCAGGTTGTATTTTTTTAATGCGCGTATGGTAAGTGTTGCATCTTCTTCGCGATCTTCTACTAATAAAACCTCAGGATATTCTTTGATAGTCATAATGTTGAAAATTATAATTAGATGATTTTGTATAAAATTGCCTGATTAAACAATAGGCAGACTGAAACTAAAGGTGGCCCCTTCTCCTAATACCCCTTCGGCAGTTACCGCGCCTCCGTGACGTTCAATCACTTTCTTTACGATACTTAAGCCTATGCCCGTGCCTTCAAAATCTTTATCATTGTGCAGACGCGAGAATATTTTGAACAGCTTGTTCCTGTATTTTTCATCAAAGCCGGCACCATTATCTTTTACAGCATAAATGGTACTACCGTTGGCTATTGTTGAGGTTACAATGATTTTGGTTTCGGCTGTATTGCGCGAGTATTTCAATGCATTGGAGATAAAGTTGGTCACCACCTGGGTAATCATGGCCTGATCACCTATCGACGGCGTAAGCTCGCCAAGTTCAAAAACCACTTTATGGCCTGCAGGCTCCTGCCGTATCAATTCATCAAACACATTTCTGAAGATAGCTTTCATGTCCAGCGACGTATTTATTTTTTCGGCACGGCTCAGTTTAGAGAACGAAAGAATATCGTCGATCAGCATACCCATGCGCAGCGCATTGTGAACAATGGTATTTAAGGTTTTTTGACCATCAGCATCCAATTTATCCGAATAATCCTCGAGCATAATATTGCTGAAACCGGCAATGGCACGCAACGGCGCCCTTAAGTCATGGCTTACCGAATAAGAAAACGCCTCCAGTTCTTCATTGGCATGAATAAGCGCTTCTGTCCGTTCGGTAACTAATTGTTCCAAATGATTTTTATGCTCCAATATCTCTGCCCTGATACGCCTGTTCTCGATTGCCAGGTTGGCAAAACGCGCGCCATAGGCTATCCTTGCAAGATCAGTTTCATTAGGCGTTCTTGGTTCGCGGTGGTAAATGGCAAACGTACCCACCATTTCATTTGTACTGGATAATATAGGCTGCGACCAGCAGGATTGCACGCCCGCTTTAAAAGCCAGTTCTTTAAAATCGACCCAGTATGGATGCGTGCCGATATTGTCAACACATATTAGCTTCTTAAAGAAAGCGGCACTACCGCAAGAACCTATCCCATCCCCTACCGATATGCCATCAATGGCCTCATTGTAAAAGTCGGGCATGTTTGGTGCCGCTCCGGTACCTAATGTGTTTGTAGCTTTATCGTACAACAAAATGGTACAGATGGATGTGGCATCCTCTTCTTCAATAGACTGCACAATCGACTGCATGATGGTGAAGATATCTATATCGCCGGCCAGTTGCTCCAGGATATGAGCCCTGTTACGTTCCCTCATGCGTAAAAGATTACGTTCGGTTACGTCTTTTATGGTGCATTCATAAAGAGCGCTCCCATCTTTATCGAAGCTGCGGTAATGGATCTCGACAGGAAATGTTGCACCATCTTTTTTTCGGAAGTCGCGTTGAAGGATAAGCGAGTTTTCCTTCAGAAAACCTGCCCAATCGGTTTGTGTGGTTATGATCTCCAGGCCTACTTCAAGTTCTGCGATGTTCATACGCAGCAACTCTTCTTTTGTATAGCCCAAAACCCTGCAGGCTTCTATGTTTGCATCCGTTAAATTTCCCTGGTCATCGTGGACCAGGATACCATCTGAATTATCTTCAAAATAAGCAATATATTGCTCCTGCCCCTTCGGCAATTTCTCATTAGCAGAGCGGGGGAATTGGCTCTCACTTGTAATCATAGACTAAAAAGGTGTTGGGTACTAAGATAAGAACACCTTCAAAATGAAGCTAAATTTAAGTTACAACCTATAGTTGTTTAATGAGATAGCTAAATCAATTTTAACCCCGGTAAAAGTGCTTTTACCGGGGTTAAATTATAAAGTTAGCCGTTTTCCCTTTTGTGAGATTTTTATGTGATAGCGGTTGGATTTATTGCTAACAAGGAGTCATGACGTTAACAGGTAAATAATTACCAAGAATCAAAACATTCCCTTAAAGGCAGCGAATCGTTCCGCCATCTACACGAAGTACCGAACCGCTGATATAGTCGGCAAAAGAGCTGCACAGATAGGCTACGGCACCTGCAACTTCCTGAGGTTCACCAAACCTGCCGGTATCGTTAGGGATCAGTTCCTGCACGGCTTTATATTTTATTTCTTCCGGATCGGTTCCCCAGCCAAATTTTGGCGCCGCGTTTTGTAACCACTCCTCAACCATCGGGTTGATGATTGCACCCGGCGAAACAACATTGGATGTACTACCAGAATCTTTGAGGCTCCTGGCCAGGGAAACCGACATGTTGTGGCGGGCAGCCAGTGTAGCGTTATAATGAGGCTGTTCCTTTATCGGTTGTATGGCAAGTCCCCCGCCGATATGGATCACCCTTCCCCATCCGAGTTTCTTCATCTGCGGAACTATCCGCTGTACCATCCGCACGTAAGAAACTACGTTATTATTGTATATCGACAACCAGTCTTCGGTGGTGGCTTCCCCCCATGATTTGTGGGAAGTTTCACCTGCATTATTAACCAGGATATCTATTTGCCCTGATTTAAGCGCGGCTGTTGCCACAGCATCGGCACCCTCATCTGTCGAAAGGTCGCCTATTGCCAATTCAGCTAATCCACCCGCATTCAATATAGCATTTACCACCTCGCCTGCCTTTTCGCTGTTACGGCCATGAATAATAACTGTTGCGCCTTCACTTGCAAGCAGTTTTGCAATTGCTTCACCTAATCCGGAACTTGAGCCGGTAACCAGGGCACGTTTGCCCTTTAATTTTAAATCCATTTTATTATTTTTATTAGTTTATAGATATTTCTTGTTTGGCGCATAACCAAACGACTTTTTATAAGCAAATGAGAAGTGCGACAGATCCTCAAATCCTAAATCGAGGTAGATATCTGAGGGTTTTTCCCGTTTCTCCTCAATCAGGAACCGAGCTTCCTGCAATCGTTTTTGGACAAGCCAACGGCTCGGGCTGATTTGAAACAGCTTCTCGAAATCACGCTTAAATCCGGAAAGGCTCCGCCCTGTCAAAAACGCGAACCGATCAATGCTCACATTGTACCGGTAATGGCTGTTCATAAATGCCTGCAGATCTATTTTGCCGGGCTCACTGAAATCAAACAGGATATTTTTGAATGCAGAATCGTTTTGAATGAGCAATAAGATCAACTCTCGTGTTTTCAGTGCTACAATCCGCTCATCTGGTTGCCCCTGTTGCAGGTATGGTACAAGGGAATCGGCAAAGCCTTTGAGCAGGCTACTTGGTCTAATCAGCATAGACCCGCCAGATTGATCACCTTCATCGGCCACCAAGCCATATAGACCACTCATTTCGCGTAGCGTGGCCTGGTCAATATGCACCGCGACGGATTTGAAACTACCGCCAACCGGGCTCTTGACATACCTGGACAACTGGTTTCTTTTGAAAAACCGGAAGTCGCCGGCACTAAAAATGTATTTTTTATCACCCAGCCATACCTCGTTAGTCCCGCTAATGATGTAACTGAAAATATGATCGGTGACAAAAGCCTCACCCTCTATTTTATTCCCCGAATAAGAATTTAATAACAATCTCGGGCCGCGGCCCGCTTGCTTTTCATGGCCTTCCGGGTTTTTATTCTGACATTCCATGATTTTCATTTGATTTCGGGAACAAAGTTCGGCAATAGCGTGCCACGGCGTTTTGTTAGAAAGCCCAGATTGCTTTGTTGAAAAGTCCAACAGTAGATTTACAGGCGTAATTCGATGGCTATCCTGAAGATTTCAGAAAGGACTGTAAGTTGTTAAAGGGGCTATTTAAACCGGCAAAGCCGGGATAAATGTAATGGAGATTCGGGTGCCGCCTAAATTCTCAAATTTGATAGCCGCATTGATCTCGGCACTCAACCCCTTCATTAACTCCATCCCGAGCGAGTTATAATCTTTGCTGAAAGGATCGTCTGCAAGGCCTATACCATTATCCCAAATTTGAAGTTTTATCCGGCCGTTGTCGTCAATCAGCATAACTTGAACTTCACCTGATTTGTAGCCCGGAAATGCATATTTAATGGCGTTGGTAACTGCCTCGTTGATGATCAGGGCCAGAGGGATAGCATAGGAAATATCAAGCGCCACCGGGTCGATGTTAAACTTAAAATTAACAAAACCCTCAACGCCAAAACTTTCTTCCAGGTTATTGATAAGCTCGGGTATGTACTCAGCCATATCAATTGTTTTGACATGATCTGTTTTATATAACTTTTGATGGATCAGAGACATCGCGAAGATCCGGTGCTGACAGCTTTCAACAGCTTGTAAGGCATCATTTTCAAGATATTTCGCCTGAGATTCCAGCAAACAGACAACGGTATGCAAATTGTTTTTTACGCGGTCATGCACTTCTTTTAACAGCCATTCCTTCTCGCGGATCAAATACTGAAGCATTTCATTTTTACGGTCAATCAGCTCGTTATTTCTTTTTGTAGCCGCCCATTGCCGGTAAATAAGTACCACAATGAGTAACAACAACACTGAACCGATGACAGTCCGGATCCGGACAGAACTGGCATGTGCCAGGTTCAATTGCCTAACCCGGGCCGAGTTTTTCAGCTCTTTGATATACTTATTCTTTTGTTCTGTAGCATATGCGATCTGCAACGCATTAATCTGCCTGTTCTTGACCGAATTGAACATCGAGTCTTTTATCGCATCACTCCGCCGTAAATAGGAAATAGCACTTTGGTAATTCCCTGTGGCAGAATCTACCCTGAAAAGCAAGAGGGTAACATCCCGAATATTCTTTGCATTACCACCCGTTTCATATTGCTTCAGCGCCTTCAGCAGGTAGGATTTTGCTGTGCCATATTGCTTTTTCAGGAGATAGAAGTTCCCGGCAGATTGATTTTTCTCCGCTTCACTATCTGCCAGCAGGCAGGAATGGCATTTTTGTGCCATCCCGGTTATGCCGAATAACAGTAAGAAAATGATTGTGATAAATGTTCTCATGGTGGTTTTCGGAATGCTGACCTGTTTCTGCCTGCGAGCTTTATAGGTTTAGGTATAAATTTCTTTTCGATCAGAAAATTTGCTTTTAGTAAAATCAGCGTTCTTTTAAGCATTAACCAAACTGTTTGGAAATACCCAGTTTAATCATTCTTGATTTAAGCGTTGAGGAATTGATGTTAAGTAGTTCCGCGGCACCTCCGGTACCGTATACTTTCCAGTTGCACCTTGCCAGTGTATCCAGGATATGGTCACGTTCATTATCAGCAAAGGTTTTGATGCCTCGTTCTTTAGCATTACCGGCTACGGGCGACGGCTTCAATACGGGCAGGTTCACCTGGTTTATGATGTGCCCGTCACAAAGCAGCACAGAACGTTCAATAAGATTAATAAGTTGCCGTATATTGCCTGGCCATGGGTAACCGAGCAGCACCTTCTTAACCGGATCAGAAAATCCCGTGATATTTTTTTTATTGGCAGCTGCAAACACACTAAGATAATGCTCCGCAATTGGCATAATATCCGCTTTTCGTTCCCGCAATGGCGATAATTCTATCGGGAATACGTACAAACGGTAATAAAGATCAAGCCTGAACCTGCCCGCGGCAATCTCTTCTTCCAGGTTCCTGTTGGTTGCCGCAATGATCCGGACATTGACATTCTTCCGCTTTCCACCAACCGGGCAGATCTCTTTTTCCTGCAAAACCCGAAGTAGTTTAGATTGAATTTCCAGCGGCATCTCACCTATCTCATCCAAAAAAATGGTACCGTTTTCTGCCTGTTCAAACTTACCTATCCGTTTATCTACCGCCCCGGTAAAGCTTCCCCTTTCATGCCCAAAAAGCTCAGATTCGATAAGTGTAGGCGATACGGCGGCACAATCAACAATAATGACCGGTTTTTTACTGCGGGCCGAATGGTTATGAATAGCCCTTGCTACTAACTCTTTGCCTGTTCCGCTCTCACCCAGTATCAGCACCGGGCTTTCTGCTGTCGCTGCTATCTGTATCAGCCTTGTAATATCTTTCAAGCCTGAGCTTTTTCCCGCCATTCCGAAATTACCCGTGCCGGCGCCTTTTAAATCAGTAGGGCTTTTATATACCTTGGAAACTTTGGCAAGCGAAAGATGCTCGGCATGTAGGTTGGTAGCTATATCAAGCATGGCCAGTACATCTTTTTCGCGAAAAGGTTTAACCAGGAATCCGTATGGCGAGGTTTGCTTTGCAAGCCTAAAAGTCCGTTCGTCCGAATTGGCCGAAAGATAAATGAAAGGTATATTACGTTCCTTAATTATCGGCGCCAGATCAATGCCTGTCTTTTCACCTTTTAAAAAGATATCCAACAGCACAAGATCCGGCAGATCGGAATTAAGGGTGTTCAGCGCTTCGTCAAAAGAGCGGGCAACAGGGCAAACAGCATAGCCCGCTCCCTCTAATACTTTACGTAAATTATTTGCCTCTATAAACTGGTCTTCTACTATTAATATTTTACTTTTCATGTCGATGTTTTCTGAATTCCGGCCCTGTGTGTATTCCCTGTTTTAGGGAGACAAACCGGACTGCTTTAAAAAATATAATATCACCTGCAGCGCGCTAATTATTTAGTGCACTGCCTAAAACCGACTCGCGGTAAATACAAATGCTATGCCGGATGGTATCTGCCTAATAGTCAAAAAAGTGTATCAATACTGAAATCATAGAATCACGAAGTATCATGATTTCAACATGAGATTTAATGATAAGAACACTTATCCCCCTATTTTAGCTATTCCCACAGATGCCCCTCTGTTTTAACCTCGTCTTATGATACCCTGGCCATACCTCGGCTTCTTCAGTGTTCGATCAATGTTGCGAGCGCTCCGTTACCGGTTACTATCAATGCTTCCTTATCAAAATTATTACGGGGGAGACAGGTTACTATGATCCGGGTTCCGTCATGCGTCTCAAAACTGATCTCGGCATCTATATCCTGCGACAAGCCCCTCATCAGTTCGATGCCTAATGATTGATTAGTATGCTCATTGAAATTGCGGGGCATTCCTATCCCGTTATCAGCTATTGTCAAAACCACCTCGTTGTTATATTGATATAATATAACCGAGATAGTGCCACCTCCCACAGGAAAAGCATATTTGATGGCATTGGTTACCGCTTCGTTAATGATCAGCCCAAAGGGTATAGCATAGGCCACATTAAGAAACACAGGGGCTATATCGATATTAAAGGAAACCCGGTCTGCAAGATCAAAACTCCGCTCCAGGTTAAAAATGAGTTCGGGAATGTACTCGGCCATATTGATGGTTTTTACATCATCCGACCGGTAAAGCTTTTGGTGGATCAACGACATCGCAAAAATCCGGTTTTGGCTGGTTTCAATGGCCTTCAGTGCGTCATCCTTCAGGTTTTTAGCTTGTGACTCCAATAAACAGATAAGCGTGTGCAGGTTATTTTTTACCCGGTGATGTACTTCTTTGATCAACCATTCTTTTTCCTGGAGAAACCGCTGCAAGGATTGATTTTTCTTTTGGATAAGCTGGTTATTCCTTTTTGCTACTAACGAGTTTCTATAAAGTAACACCGCTACAACCAGGAGCAGGCAGGAACCTAAAACAACCCAGTTTCTTGATGCCTCAAGGTTTCTCAAACTTAATTTTTGCAGTTTTGCGGCAGCCTGTAACTCGCTTATGTCCCTGTTTTTTTGTTCGGTATCAAAGGATACTTGCAATTCCTGTATTTGCTTGTTCTTTTCGGTATTGAAGATGGAGTCTTTTAATTGGTTGCTTAATTGCAGATAAGACACGGCACTTTGGTAATTACCGGCAGCAGAATCAGCTTGAAAAAGCATCAGATAGTTACGTTTTAAATCGTTCTTTTTTCCGGAGACCTTAAGGTACTTTAAGGCTTCAAGGAGATAAGGCTTTGCGATGTTTTGCTGATGTATGTTCAGATAAAAAGATCCGATACTCTGAAATCCGGAACCAATTTCCCGGGCAGAAAAGTCGTCTTTTTGCCTGCGTACCAAAGCAATCATATCCAGATAATTCTTTTCGGCAAGCGGATACTTTTTGAGTTGCTGGTAACAATCGCCAACTAACGAAAGGTACAGTAGCCGTGAAGAGGGATCAAGTATTTTGTATTCATCAGGCGCTATCAAAACAAATTTCAAAGCATCATCCGGTTTTCCCAAATCTAAAAGTCGCTCTGCGACCTCACTTTTAGCTTTGATAATTATGTCCGGGTTTTCATGACCATTCACAACAAAAACGTAAGCCTTTTTTGCCCATTTCAAGCTTTCAGACAAGTTGCCCAAATCCTTCTGGATCTCGGCAATCCGGATATAAAAGTCATAAGCATAGGACGAATCTGCTGCAAGCCGCATTGTTTGCTCTGTTTTCAGCGCGTAGTCCAGGGCATGGGGATAATTACCCTCTTTCACATAAACCAGCGACAGGCGGTAATATGCAAATAGCAGGCTCATATATGAAGCTTTCTGATCCGGATTGATTATTTGCAACAGTTCCTTTTCGGCCAAACTAAAGTTACCCTGCCAGATATGGATATCCGCAATGTTAGTAGCTATGTCAAATACCCTCTCCCGGTCGTTTAGCTTTTTAGCCAGTTGTAACGCCTGTTCAAAGCAATACAATTTAAACTGTATTTCTTCCTTTCCGCGAACGATATTCACCGCCAGCTGCGACCATGCGAGACACTCTCCCAAGGTATCTCCTGATTTCCTGCACCTATCAACGATGGGAAGAAAAAGCTCTTTCAGGTCAAGGCTCTGATTCCGGTCGTACGCGGTTTGCGCGGCTAAAATGTCAATTCTGTCCCGGAACTTATTCACCCTGAACTTTGCATTCAGCATTTGGGCCTCTTTTAAAAACATATCGATAGTGTCTGTCCGGCTCTTTTGGTAGGGCATATATTCGTAAGCCTCGGCCAGATCTATCAGTGTAGCTATCCGCGCGGTATCAGCAGGCATCGTTTTAAGTCTAACCAATTCATGTTCGGGCCTCTCCTCTACTTTCTGGGCATGAATGGTACTCGCCATAAACATGAATAATAAAAAAACAAGAGCCCTAACTTTCATATTGCTTTATGTTTAGATCCGTGTGACTGAACTTCCATCTTTAGTCTGGTAATATTAATAGCCTGGATTCTGCAACCCGATACCCGGATTAGCCTTAAACTCAGTTAAAGGAATTGGTAGAATATATTGCTGATTTGATGTAATTGTTGGCCTTAGTTGGGTTACAGTTGCCAAAGGGAACCGCAGCAGAGCCATCCAGTCTGCGCCATCCTCACCTACAAGATTCCTTACAATTTCATAGTAGTTTTGGAGTAACATGCTTTCGGTAGTGGTTGCATTGTCAACCGCCGAAAAATCTGTCACACCAGCCCTGCTCATTACTGTTTTGAGTAAAGTTCTGGCTTGATCAAGGCTTCCACCCGACCTGATTATCGCTTCCGATTCCAGCAGGTAAACCTCGCTTAAACGGAAAGCATAAGCGGTTTCAGATAATTGAGTTGGCATAGCGCCATAGGCAATGTATTTCTGAAAATGATAGGTGTTGGGGATTAATACAGTATAGATAGTTTCTTTATTAAGCATCCACTGCCCTCTCGGATCATTGGCCAGTAGATCTTTCAGCGCTTTTTTGGCAACCCATAGATCGGTTGTGCCCGGATAATACGCCCGGCTAAGGCTCGCAATATACTTCTCCTGTCCGGCAAAGGGCTGAATACCTAAAATCACCTCTGAGCTGGCAAGACCTTTAACATAAAAAATATCCTTCAGACTATTTTCCAGCGAATAGAAGCCAGATTGCTGGATCGCCTGAGCTAACGCAATAACCTGGGCATAATCACCCGAAGTTCCGCGGCTCATTAGTACGCGCATTTTTAAAGCCATGGCAGCCCATCTGGTTGCATAATAACGCGGATTTGTTGCCGGCGCGTTGGCAATAGCAAAGTCCAAGTCGGCCAGGATAAAATCGTAGCTTGTACCCACATCGCTCCTTGCCTTAGCAATATTACTTACGGCAGAAGGCTGATCACGTATAATGATGCCAAACTTGCTGGAAACATCCCACCATTGTGCAAAATAGCCCATCACCCGAAAAGCGCCGTATGCTCGTAAAAAACGGGCTTCGCCAAGTATTTCATTTTTTCTGTTCCCGGTAAATGCGCCGGCATTGAGATTGGTTGCCCCACTGATAACTTCATTCGAAGCTTCAATCAGCTTATAAGAGTTATCCCAGATGGCCTGGCTAAAAGTGTTGTTGTAATTATTAGTTTCATTGGGATCAACCGTGGTATAGCCATCACCAATAAAACCGGCAAATACGCTTCCGGGAATTTCATTATATGTCCAGTTTGTAAAGTTATTGACATTCCCGTTTGCAAAACGAAGATAAGCGCCATTTAGAACTGCTTGAGCCGAGGCTTGATCGGTAATTGCGTTCACGTTAACCACCTGGTTTGCCGGCACAGGGTTCAATGCCTTTGAGCATGCTCCAAGTGCAATTGCCGCGGTAAGCGCCAGGATTGTTATATTGATTTTTCCTTTGATCATGCTTGTAATTATAACTTCAACCTTAAACCAAAACTATATTGACGCGCCGTAGGATAGGATGCGTCATCGGTATACCCGCCAATCAAACTGTAGGGATCGTTACTAACCTCCGGATCGGGCCCGGGATACTTTGAAACAATGAATAAATTATTCCCCGACAGAAAAAGAGTAGCATCATGTATATGGAATTTGCCGGTGATCTTTTGAGGCAATTGATAATTGACCGTTAGCGACTTAAGCTTGAGATAAGAGGCGCTGAATACCGCGAAATTGGAAATACCCGGCAAATTCGCATTCCCTTTAAGGGTCAGCCCCGGATTATTTGAAGTAGTATTTGTAGCGCTGTAATGATCTAAAATAGCTGTGATATGATTTGATTGATCAAGCAGGGTTATATCGTTCAGCCTGGGAAGATAAATGAGGTCACCTCCGTATGAAAAGCTGAACAAGGTTGTTAACGTAAGATTTTTATAAGTAAACGAATGGGTAAGCCCGCCAAAAAATTTAGGTTCGGCATGCCCTATGACCATACGCTCGGCCTGCCCCGCATAAGAGCCGGTTTCAATTAATTGGTAAATTGGGGTTCCCAATGGCGGATAAGAACTATTTTTATCTTGTTTTTTAAGGACACCTAAATATTTATATCCGTAAATTAATCCTACCGGCTGCCCAACTGTTAAAATCGTGTTTCCAAGATAAAGTGAATTGAGTTGTTCGTCAGAGGTCAGCGGTCCGGCTAAGGGATCTGATAACGCCTCTTTCAACTTAAGTACTTTAGACCGGTTACCTGATATGTTCAGGGCAGTGCTCCACCTAAAATTCTTGTTTTTTATAATGTCGCCACGCAGTTCAATTTCCAGCCCCCTGTTGTCAATAGTGGCATAGTTTTGCAGCGCCGATGAAAACCCAGTACTGGTAGGAACAGGTAATGCTACCAGCAAGTCTGCCGATCTTTTATCATAATAGCCGATACTGCCCCGAACCCTGGAATTGAATAGCGCGAAATCAATCCCCGCGTCTTTCTGAAATGTAGTTTCCCATTTTGTAAGATCGCTGCCCAGTTTTGAGGCAATCAAGGCGTTGCTACCCGCATAAGTAGCCGATGAATAAAAAGTATAAAAGAGATTATCGCGAATATTTTGGGTGCCTGTCAATCCGCTGCTTACACGAAGCTTTAACTCGTTAAGCCAGGAAACATTTTTCAGGAAGCCTTCCTGGTTTAACCGCCAGGCCAAACCGGCTGAAGGAAAATAACCCACCCGGTTATTTGCCGGGAATTTGGATGATGCATCAGCCCTGCCTGTAATTGTTATCAAATATTTATTCTTAAAAGCGTAGTTGGCGCGGAGATAAAAACTTAATAAAGCACTACGATCATTGAGTTTAACAGGCAAAGAAGATATTGTTGCAGGAGTTCCGTCAGGAAGCGTTCCGCTATTTGGGCGATCCATACCTGAAACAGAAAAGGTATTTGTTTTTGATTGCTGCCAGGATGTACCGCCTAATAAGGTGAAATGGTTATCATCGTCAAACTGCTTATCCCAGGTCAGTGTGTTCTCATAAAAAAAAGTAGTTTCCTGGGTTTGCCCGGTCGTGGAGATCCCACCTTTTGAACGGGGATCAATTGTAGCGATATAGAGCGCGTCCGGCACGTAGTTTTGCTGACGGTAAGTAGTATGATTAACTGAAAAAGTACTTTTAAACCTTAACGATTTTAAAATAGTATATTCCAAGGAAGCAGAGCCCAAAAGCAGGGCGGTGGTGGCATGGTTCCTGCCCTGCAACAAGCTAAACGGATTTTGAACGCCCTGGGCTACAGTACCGGCCAAAATTCCGGGAATAAATTGCGTCGGCGAGCCATCCGCGGTAAAAGGCGCTAAGTTAGGCGGAGCAAGCGACGCAGAGGTGTACACCCCGTTGCTAATGTTGTTTCTGATAAAACCATAATTGAGGCTGGCGTTCAAACGTATCCGGTTAGTAAGCTCGTTGTCAATGTTTACTTTTCCCGTAACACGGCTAAAATCTGTACCCAGCACCGTGCCTGTTTGGTCATCATATGATAATGAAGTATAATACCTGGTATCCCGGCCACCTCCCCGAACGCTTGCATTTGCGTTCCTGCTGACACCGGTACGGGTAACCAAATCAATCCAGTTGGTGTTGTTGCGAAAATAAGAGGGGACATTTAGGATAGAATCAGCATATATATCCGAATAAGGCGCTATCTGCTTATTTAAGTTGGCTGCCCCTTCTTTAAGTATCGATTCATATTGGCTTCCGTTAAGCACCTTTATAGTCCTGGGCATACTATAGGTTTGAAAATAACTTGCATCTACAGATGGCTGCTGGTTATTTATACCTTTTTTTGTAGTGATAATAACCACACCGTTAGCCGCCTTCGAACCATAAATGGCGGTTGCCGATGCATCTTTAAGAATATCAATAGATTCGATATCGTTAATATTTAAACCGGCAAGCGTATTCAACCCACGGGAAAACGAGGACCCAACGGTGGTTAGCGTAGAAGGATCGGAAGTCAAACTTTCAACCGGGTTGATCAGATCGGCCGCTGCCTGGATATATCTGTTCTCGATATTAAGCTGAACTCCGTCGATGACATAAAGCGGGTCGTTACCGCCAATAATTGATGCCCCTCCCCTTATCCGGATTTTAGCCAGGCCTCCCGGTGAACCATCACCTTGTACAACCTCAACACCTGCGGCTTGTCCGGAAAGAGCCTGATCTATAGTAGTAAAGGTGGTGTTTTTGATATTGTCCATATTCACCGAGGATATGGCACCGGTAAGGTCTTTCCTTTTTGATGTGCCATAACCAACCATCACAACCTCTTCAAGCTCGTTTATACTTGGGTCCAGCTGAATGGCAATGTCATTACCTTCTAAATTCCTGGCCTGAACACGCTGGCTTTTATAACCGATATAATCAAATGAAATAACAGCATCCTTATCCACATCCTTCAAAAAAAAACGGCCATTTTCATCTGTCATGGTCCGGTTTGCGGAGCCCTCAACAGAAACCGTAACTCCAGGCAGGGGCTTTCCTCTTTCGTCTTTTACTACCCCGGTAAGTGATCTGAAAAAGGATTTGACCTTTTCCATAAATTCGGCAGGCTTTGCTTTAACAATAACTGTTTTGCTCCTGATGGTATAAGTAAGTGGTTGCCCGGCGAAAACCTGTACCAGCACATCTTCAAACTTCCCTGAAGTCACTTTTAAGGTGACTAACCTGGCTTGTTTTAAGTCGCTCTCGGCATAAACAAAATTATAACCGCTTTGGGCTTTAAGCTCCTTAAAAACCTCTTTAAGCGGTGCTTTGTTAACCGAGAGATTTATTTGCTGAGCATAAGCATAAGCGCTAAACATGATCAATATATTTAAGATTAGGAAGATGCGTATTTTCATTATTGAGAAACCTTTATCCGGTTTTAAGTACTGAGAGATTATTTAGATACAACTATTTGTCTTCCTTTAACATGAAAGCGGACCTTCCCGGTAAGCTCCAGGATATTTAAACTCTCTGTCACATCCGAATTCCGGTTAATTGTCCCTCCAAACTTATCATCGGGGATTGGCCCCTCATATGTTACCTTCATATCATACCATCTGGCAATTACCCGCATAATATGCTGGATATTATCATCCTGAAATTCAAACTGATCATTTTTCCAGGCTATAGCCTCAGCGGTTTCAGCTTTACTTACAGTGAAGGCATTTTTACCCAGCACAGCCTGTTGCCCCGGCAACAGGAAACGAGTGGCATGATTTACCGTGCCGGTTACTTTTACCTTGCCTTCAAGCAGTGTTGTTTTAACAGCAGGATCATCATCATAAGCGCTAATATTAAAATGCGTTCCTAAAACCTCTACCGTTTGGTTGTTGCTGGCCACCCTAAACGGTTTTGCGGCATTATGTGCCACCTCAAAATAAGCTTCTCCCTTTAACTCAACCCGGCGTTCATCACCGTTAAACGCAGTAGGATACCGCAGCGATGAAGCAGCATTGATCCAGACTTTGGTTCCATCAGACAGCACCACAACCTGGTAATGAGCCCCGCTTGGCACCAGCAGTGAGTTATAGGCGATCACCTTATTATCAATCTGATTATCAGCGCCTTGTTGATAATTCAATACACCGTTGGTCAACCGGGTAACTAAACCAGAATTCTGACTGATCAGCTGTTCGTTTTTAGATTTATGCAGGGGTACTTCTTTCCCGTCTGTGAGGATCAGTGTAGGGAACCTCTCCGTTATCGCACCAATACGGTTTTGGTCGTTATCACCCGGCTGCCCTGTTCCATTGTGTTTTAACAAAACGAAGAGACCAACAGATAAGATAAATACAATTGAAGCCGCGACTGCAATCCTTGGCCATAAACTCCTCACCTTAGGTTGGGTTTGCAATCCTGCACGCTGCCGCGTTCCGGCCCAAAGCTCGGCCGCCAAATGATCAAACTTGTCGTCATCTGAAAGCTTCCTTTTATCTGATTCAAAGATGTACCAGTTTTCAACTAACGCGCGTTCTTCGGGAGTAGCTGTATTATCCAGATACTTTGCTATTAATTGATCAGCGTCTTGGTGATTCATCGTTTTTAATACTTTAAAAAAATCATATTTAAAGCAAAAACACATGAAAATGCCCTGGGGGGTATCGTAGCTGAAAAAAAATTACACTTTTTTAAAAAAAGAAAGAAGCATCAGGAGACTGACCGCCGTATCCGGGTCTTTGAGGTTAGCCCGGAGCCTTTTAAGCGATTTATGAATTTGTTTTTTTACCGTTTCTTCGGATGTACCTAAACTTTCGGCAATTTCCTTATGGGTTAAATTCTGCTTGCGGCTCATCTCAAATACCTGGCGCATTTTTGGTGGCAGCGCTTCAATTTCCCGGTCAATGGCCGCCAAAAGATCACGCTCTTCCAGGTAATGAAGCGTGTCTTTACTTGCTTCGTTCGCAAATTGCGCTAATGAACTCAGGTAATCGTTCCGGAATTTACGCTGACGAATATGGTTTAACACCATGTTACGTGCCGACACATATAAATAGCCGGCTAAATTGCCTTGTGCCGGAATCTTATCTGCTTTTGTCCATAACGTGCCGAAAAGTTCCTGTAAGATATCTTTGGAGTCTTCTTCGTCCCGCAGCATCTTATAAATATGAGCATACATCAAGCGCCAGTAACGCCGGTAAATTTCGGTATAAGCCGGCTCATCACCCGATCTGAGCAAGTCGGTAAGTTCGGCATCGTTATATACGGTGTAAGCTAACATTCTGATCGCCAAATATAAAAATTATCCTGTTGGCCATTGGTTTCACGCATTACATCATGAGATTTCCATGATCTTAGATGATAAAACTTACAACTGGGATAGTCAGCATACCGCGAACTACATTGTCCTGTTCAAAGGCTAATTTGCCAAATTCAACAACCTTTCCATTTCAACAGCGCCTTTAATGGGCTTAATTTGAACATGCAAATAAAATTAACCCCGCGAACAGACTATTATAGCAACGATCACTCTATGGCTGTTACGCATTTTGTTTGAAAGAAAAAACTTAACAAGTATTTACTATGATGAATAATGTTAATGAACGAATGAGCTTTGTAAACAATGATCATTCGTTAAGGATAGCCATTTTTGACGATAACAAAAACATAAGGAACACCATGGTAATGATCCTCAATTCGGAGATCATGTTTAACGTTGTGGGTGTGTATGACAGTTCTAAAAACAGTATCAAAAACCTGATGAGCACCAAAACAGACCTGGTGATCATAGATATCGCCGCGTCTGGCTTTAGCGGAATTGAAACCATTGAACGGCTAAAACGCGAGCTCCCCTACATCCAAATCCTCGTACAAACAAACTTTGAGGATGACGCGCTGATATATCAATCCATCCTGGCCGGGGCTTCAGGGTATATTTTAAAGAACGGTTTGAAGCTAACTTTAGTTAAGGCTGTTAAAGAATTAAGGAACGGAGGTTCACCAATGAGCCCTTCCGTCGCCCGCAAGGTAATCAATATGGTCAAGCATAATATGTGTCATTTCAGTCCCGTTGAACAAGCGGCAAACTATAAGCTAACCGGAAGAGAAAAGGAAGTTTTGGCCTGCATTGTTAAAGGCAAAAACTATAAAATGACCGGCTATGAGTTGAACATATCATATGAAACCGTTCGCAGCCATATGAAACACATCTATGAAAAGCTAAAGGTTGCATCACTTACAGAATTGGTTGCCAAATCTATCAACTTTAATATTGTTTAAATAACCAGGCGAAATCCTTTGGCCATCACCCATAAGATAATAACTCACAAATGGCATTATTTACGCCATGTAAGCCGCTGTTAAAGAAAAATCTTTTTTGTTGAGTTTTGTTTGTTTGGTTTAGAATGCGGTGTCAAAGCCGCATTCTTTTTTTAAAACAAAAAAGGGCGCACAAATTTGCTTATTTGTGCCGCCCTTAGCATTCATCACATTTTAGGTTATGCTACATTGATCGTATTATATTGGTTCAACAACTCAACCAGGTATTTTGCGCAAAGTTCCCTGGCGTCGTATTGCTCCATCTCATCTGCCAAAGCAGTAATGTTATTCTTGTAAACAGGATCGGCCAGTACATTTACAACGGCGTTCCTGATCTCATCCGGGGTTGGTCTTTCTGTTTTCAGGTCTATACCGTATTTAAAGTACCCTACCCGTGCGCAAATTTCGGCTTTACCCTCAAATAAACCTGCTGCAACCATAGGCAGCCTGTTTTTAATACCTAATAGTGTTCCGCCGTAGCCTCCGTTAGTGATGTAAACATGTGCAAAGGGCATCACCTCGTCAAAAGGAATATAATCTTCAATGATCAGGTTGTTATAAGGGTATTTAGTTCTTAACTCTTGTGTCTGGTTTCCACCTGTTGTTGCTATGACAAGGGTATCAGTCCCTTTAAAGGCTTCTAAAGTAGGTTCCAGCAGTTTCGTAATATCATTTTCGATAGTGCCCTGTGTAACAAGTACTACTTTTTGATATTCATCAAGCCTTTGGTCATCCCAGCGGTTTTCGCTCGTCCGTGCCGAATAAGGAAGTAAGGAGCCTATGAAACGGACGTTTTGCCCCATGTTGCTACGGGTATATTCAAAAGACGGAGAACCGATCTGAAGATATAGATCAGATGTTTTTATCAGCATATCAAATACATTTGTCCTTTGATGCTGGATATCATAGCGACTTAAAAGCAAAGAAAGACAATCAATATGTTCTTTGTAAACTTCCTCATTAAACGCCTTATTCAGGCGGGCTATGTTCTCCTGTTCGTCGGCGTTTGAAGGGGGATAGAAACCGGGGCCGTAAGGTCCTAAATCGTCCGAGCTTTCGGCCAATGGAATAATGCCGATTGAAATCACCGGAACATCCAGCCTGGCAGAAAGATATGGAATAGCCGGGAACATACTTTCGGTTACGATGGCATCAAACGAAAACTCCTGCTGAATGTCCCTGATGTCCTCAAAATGATCGGGCCCTGGCTTAATAAAGATATTGATCATATCAAAATTTGCCTTCTGCCCTGCATCGGTTAAAAATTTTCTCTGCGGAAACAAATTGTGGATGTTATTTGCATTGATATCGATAGCCTTCAAAAAAGGAAAATGTGGGATACCCAGTTGTCTTAATTTGTTTTCATGAACTACCGAGGTATACCAACGCACATCAGCGCCGCTATCTGCTAAAAATTTCGCCAGGCCGGTGAGCGGGTTAAAATGTCCGTCTGCCGCTACCGTCGCTATCAGGATCTTCTTTCCTGTCAATCCATTTAATGTTGTCTGATTCATATAACGCTTTGTATTTGTCAACACCTTTTACTTGCAGCAAATATGGCCCGACGCATCCAAAACAGCTATCCCCTAATGTGGTGAGTATAATAACCCAAAGTATCAACGGGCAGGTATCAGTTTATACAATATTTTGATTGATGGCTTTTGCAACCACCTCTGTCAATGAGGCTACATGCAATTTTTCATAGATCTTTTTGATATGGCTGCGAACCGTTTCGTAAGATATATTCAGCTCATAAGCAATCATTTTATAGCTAAGGCCGTTTACAATGGCGCTTAGTACTTCTTTTTCCCGCGGAGTAAGATTATACTCTTCGCTGGGCCTGCGGCGACTTCTTTCGCCGCTGCTCTGAAGTAGTTGAAGTACTTTCCTGGCGATGGACGGGCTCATGGGGGAGCCACCGGTTTTCAGTTCCTTAATAGCTTCTGTAAGGGAGCTATTAAGCTGATTTTTCAGGAGATAACCCGCAGCCCCAGCGCAAATGGAGTCAAAAACGCGTTCGTCATCCTCAAAAACCGTTTGAATAAGAATCGGAACATGCGGAAACTCCCGGGTTAAGATCCTCACGGCTTCTATACCATTAATGCCGGGCATTTCTATGTCCATCAAAACAACATCCGGTCTTGAGGTTAGTACATTATCCACACAATGTTTTGCGTCACTAAACGTACCTACCACTTCAAAATCCGGGTCGGTGTTTAATAACATGATCACACTGCTCCGAATATTCTTATTATCATCAAATATGGCCACCCTGATACTCATAGTTTTATATATTTATTATTTAATCGGTTCAAAATCTGCTGAATACCATAGTCACAAATTACCGAAGGTGAAATTTATGGTTGTACCCCGCCCGGGCGAGCTTTTCACAACCAGTGCTCCGTTAAGTTCAGTGACACGGCATTTTATATTGCGTAATCCATTTCCTCCTTCAGCAGCAGAAGCTGCTTGTGTCAGTTTATCTTCGTAATTAAAACCTACGCCATCATCGCATACCTTTAAATTAATTTTACTCCCCTTTAGCTGTATATCCACTGCTATTTTTTTGCAATGTGAGTGCTTGATGGCATTATTTAAAGTTTCTTTGAGGATCAGGAAAAAGTTCTTTCTTGTTTCCATTTCCAACGTCAGTTTCAACAACCGCTGATCGCAGGCCAGGGAGAATGCGATATTTTTGGCTACACATAATGGTTGCGCATAAGACCGGATCTTTTGTATGATACTGCTCATATGATCATTTTTGGGATTGATTGACCAAACAATATCTGACATCTCCGAAATGGTATCATCGGCGGTTTCTCCTATTGTTTGCAGAACCTCGCTAAGCTTTTCTTTCTTTTGCTGCTGCTGATAGATGCGCGCGACTTTACTATAAATGGAAATGCTGCTTAAGGTTGAACCGATCTGGTCATGCAGGTCCTGCGCTATCCCATTCCGGATGGATTGACGCTTCAAGAACTCATTAATACGGTAACGATAAAATAAATAGCAAAGCGGCCCGATAATTAAAACGATCAATGTATAAAACCACCAGGTACGCCAAAACGGAGGGTTTATAACAATAACTATTGATGCAAATTTGTTAACAACGCTCCCTTTCCAGTTAGATGCCCTGACTTTGAAACGATAACGCCCGCCGGCCAGGTTTGAATAGCTGGCGTAGTTTCGCTTATCAGCATCTACCCAATCTTTGTCTACACCTTCGAGTATATAATCGTAATGCATGTGATTGCTGCTGTATTCCGGGGCCGAAAACTCAAGAGAAAAATAGTTTTGGTTATGATTTAACCTGATGGTTTTGTTTTCAAGCAAATGGCTGTATGAGGTATTGAATATCTTAAAATCGGTAAAATATACGTCCGGCTCATTTTCAATCTTTCCTATACCTACGGGGTTAAATTCTATATAAAAGTTTCTGCCGGCTGCATAAAGGTTTCCGCGGCAATCACGGTACATATAACCTTTAACACCGCCGTTCGATTTTAAATCCGGCAGATCATAGCAACTGTACACACGGGTTTCCGGGTTATACTCATGCATATGACCATTACATATCATCCATAAATTTCCGCGGGCATCTGAGCATATACCTTCGGTCAGGTTGCTTGATCCGGGAATATGAGAAAAACGCAGCTCATTTTTATTAAAATAGTTAAGGCCGCCGCCATAGGTGCTTATCCACAGGTTTCCTTTTCTATCCCCCTCAATGTCATAAACATCATTACTGCTTATGGATTCATGATCGTATATATCGTTTGTAAAATAGCTGAAGATAGTAGCCCCCTGCTGCAAAGCGCCCAAACCATATTTATCCGTAGCCAGCCACAGGGTACCATTTTTATCCTTGTAAAATTTCTTTACTACGTTGTCCTTAACATTTAATCTTTTTATTCCCTCCTGCGCTATCCCCGAAATCCATTTCTTGTCCACGAAATCATAATATGTCAGATAATGGCCATAGGGCGATACAACCAATGCCGGATGATTGCCGATGGTATCGCGTACAATAGATACTATCCTCGACCCCATCAGCCTTTTCATCAACATGTCATCATTGGTATTTGGCAATAGCGTCGCCCGATTTAAAACAGGATTGTACCGGAATAAGGAATAATCGGTACCTAAATAGAAAGTACCATCATTATCTACATAAAATTTGGTTACCGACAAGGCATTTCCCTTGTAGGCTACAATCCGATGCTCGTAATTATCGCTTTTACTGTGCTTGATATAAATGCCTTCACTTGTTGCTATCCAAAGGGCATTATCTTTAGGGTTACGGTAAAAATCGAAGATATAGATATCTTTCTTTGCTGGTTTTGGCAAATTATACTGATTGAACGGCGAATAAACCGGGTCGTAAATACTGATCCCATTATCCGTACCTATCCATATAATTCCGCTCCGGTCGGTAAACACCACGTTGATATGGTCGTCAACAAGCGAACCCTCCTGATCGGTGTGCCGGTAGGTGATAAATTGCATTTCGGCGGGATCAAATGTGGTTACGCCGCTACCCTGTGTGCCCATCCAGATCTTACCCTGTTTGTCTATGGCGAAGGAAGCGATGACGTCGCGGGGGATTTTCTTTTCGGCCCCACCCGGAAGAAATACCTGCTCAATTCCAGTGTGTAACTGATAAGTATATAGTTTTTTATCCCTGTCGCCGTACCACATCCTGTTGCTGCGGTCTTTGAAGATCGATGCTATTGAACTGCGGGGCAATTTACCGTCGGTGCCAATGTAGTGCTTATCAATACGGAAACCCAGGGTATGCGTATTGATTTTCAGCAAACCGCCATCTTCCCGACCTGCCCACAAAGTATCGGCCCCGGCCATAGCCAGCGAGAGGATATCTCTGCCGCCTGATTTAACGGGCACATCAAATCTTTCGCTTTTTTTATTTAGCCGTACCACAAAGCTGTTACTTGTGGCAAGCCACAAATTACCGTCATTATCCTCCGCGATTTTATTGATATGATTTTCGGGGATTCCGCCCGGCTTGTGCGCATTAAACTTGTATTGCTTAAATTGTTTTGATGCCTCCAAATGGTAGTCATACCGTGTTATACCTCCGTCGGCAGTAGCAATCCAGAGGTTGCCTGCTTTGTCTTCAAGAAGATCGGTAATGATGTTGCCTGATACGCAAGTAGTATCATTGGGCTGGTTTTTATATACGGTAAAAAAGTGGCCATCATAACGGTTCAGCCCGTCTTCCGTTCCGAACCATAAAAAGCCGCGTTTGTCCTGCAGAATACAATTAACCTTAGGATGCGACAGGCCGTATTCTGTTCCGATATTCCTGAAAAAAGGAGTTGAAGCCGGGCATGAAATAGAAAAGCCGGTCAGTAATAACCAGAGAAAAATCTCAGCGATAAAAAGAACAAACGGCTTCACGGCGAATATGATTTATTAGTGGGTTCTACAGGAATTGAAAAAGCAAAATTGCAGTTGATATAATGAAAGTTTCATAACCAATAGTGGGGAGATTACAGCCGGTAAAAATGACAAAACTTATCAGGGGCTGTCTGGGGAATATTTATTTAAAACACGGGACGGCCTGCAAAACAGCCGCCCCGGTTTTCTATTACAAAGCAAAAAGAGATTATTTTTTACCCTGATCTTTGGCGGCTGCTTCAATTACACGTGCTACAGCCGCTGGTTGCGACATAAATATAACGTGACTTCCCTTAACCTCGGTTACTACGGCACCGGCACGTTTGTACATAGCACGCTCCAATTCAGGATTGATGGCTTTATCTTCAGTAGCTACAACTGCGTAAGTTGGTTTGCTTTTCCAGGCGGCCTGTGTTAAAGGCGCAACAAAGCTTGAACCCACAATTGGTTGCTGAGAATCAAACATAAACGCTGCTTTTGCCTCGCTTAGATCGGCAGAAAAACATTCATGGAAAAGTGCCTTGTCAAAATAGGCATAACCATTTTTATCGGCAGGCAGGATACCATTTTTTGGAAGCGCCGGGCCAGATTGGTAAGCGTCTAAAGTTGATTGACCAACCTCAGGAGCAAAAGCCGCAACATATACCAGGCTTGCTACTTTTGGAGATACACCGGCTTCGGTAATTACCGAACCACCCCATGAATGGCCTACTAATACAGCCGGGCCATCTTGTTTTTCCAGGGCGCGGTTAGTAGCAGCAACATCGTCGTTTAAGGAGGTAAGCGGATTTTGAACAAGTGTTACGTTATAACCATCTTTTTTCAAGATCTTGTATACGCCCTCCCAACCAGATGCATCTGCAAAGGCTCCGTGTACTATAACAATATTTTTTACAGGGGCTGTGGTTTGTGCTACGCTGTTTTTAGGGCTAAATGCAAATAAAAGCGCTGCTGCAGCGGCTAAAGTTAATTTGGCGAAATTAGTTTGAGTCTTCATTTTGTTGTGTTTTTCTTAATTTTCACTCAAAATTATGATCCGCCACAGCCTGTAATCAATCTATCTCCGTCAACCCGACAAACTCGTCATTGAATTAGACATTTTAAATATTGGATGATTCCGGAGACCGGTCTTATCACGGAAGCGCCTACCCGTTTACTTTATATAAGCGTACGCACTCATTTCGGCCCGCCACTATTACCTGGAATAACAGTTCAAATCTGATATATATTCAACCAGCAGTCCTCAATTTTCACTTATTATAATATCAGCCACGTTCCCTGTCTGTTCGGCGCACGCATTGGCCATTCCAGGGTTTGGTTTGTCTGTTTAACCATGTTAAAGATTGAGTATAACAGGCTGCAACAATACTTTTGACCAAGTTATTTAAACAAAACAGGCGCTAAACGCCAGAACATACCTTAAACAAAACAGTCATGAAAAAATTAATCTTAGCCGCAGTAGTTTCATTATTTGCAATAAATACAAATGCTCAAATCGCGCAACCTCAAACATTAAACACCACAGAACAGGCGGTTACATTTAGTGTCAACGTAACTTCGATGCTGAAGATCACCATGCCGCGTGTTGGCCAGGCCGAAACCGCAAAATTAGCAACTGCTTATACAACACTTCCGTATTATAAATTCACTAATCAGCAACAATCTTCGTCGTTTAGTAACCCTTATAGCAATGAAGATATCCGTATCAACCTTTATGCTATGCCAAATCACGCATTCATCAAAACCCAGGATAATAGAGAACTAACCGAAAGGCTCAAAGTTATTTTCCCTTTAAATAGCCTTGCAGGTCAATCAGCTAAAGCGACTTTCGCAAGCAATCATTTCTCCGAAAACCACAATTATCGCTTAGAGAATATGGTAGCCGGAATCTGATTTCAAACCCAGATTGTCGGCGCTTAATTACTGTGCTTTTTTTGCTCTGCGGTTACCGCAATTTCAACACTCGCACCCAATGGCAGATCAGCCACGGCAATGCAGGTCCGGGCCGGGTATGGGGTGTTGAAATATTTGGTGTAAACCTTGTTAAATTCGGCATAGCGGTTAATATCTTTCAGATAGATAACCACATTAATTACCGAAGAAAAATCAGATCCTGACTCTTTCAATAGTCTTGAGATGTTTTGCATAACCTCATTTACCTCGGCTTCAAAGCCTGTGGTAACCAGCTTACCGGTTGTTGCGGATATCCCTACCTGACCGGATGTGTAGACAATCCCGTTGCTTACCTTGTAAACGCTGTAAGGTCTAACCGTGTTAACAGATTGAGCACTCGCGTTGATGGAGAAAGTCGCCAAAAAGAATAATAGTATTAAACCTGATCGTATCATGTTATCGTAATTTAAATTCTAACTGAATTGTAACCGGCAAAATTCATTTTTCGTACAAAAAGAAAACATCCCCACTTTGGGGGATGCTTGCCTTATCAAATCATTGAAAACAGGTTATATATCTTCGGTGTAATCCAGGTTGGTTCCGAAGCTTTCTTTTATCCCGAACAGGGCCCAAAATGCAAGGATCAATGTAAGCGCGCCTATAACTATTCCGGCAGATACCAGTGAACCATTAAAAAGCCCCCTGCAATATTGAAAGAAAAGCAGCAGAGGAACAACCGCTCCCCTCACAAAATTAGGCACGGTGGTGGCTACTGTAGCCCGGATATTGGTGCCAAATTGCTCTGCGGCAATGGTTAAAAAAAGCACCCAATAACCGGCAGCGAACCCAAAGAACGCGCACACAACATAAAATTGAAACAAACTGAGATTCTGGAGAAACAAGTAAACCGAAATGGCGGCCATTGTAAGTGTCAAAAATATAGCAACCACTTTTACACGGCTCTTCAGGTACTGACTGAGCAAACCACTGCAGATATCGCCAATTACAGTACCGCCATAGGTTACCGCTACAGCTGTTCCGGCGCTTACTATGCCTTTTACGTTTAGTTCTTTACTAAACTCGGGCGATAAGGTGATCAGGATTCCTACACCAAACCACAGTGGCAAGCCAATCAAAATACATTTAAGGTATTTTACAAACCGATCACGGCTTGTAAACAAAGCAAAAAAATCGCCCCGCCTGATTCCCGGCTTTTTCGACTCGCTGAACATACCGGATTCCGACACACTTATCCTAAGCAGCAAAAGCAATATGCCCAGCACACCGCCTATGATAAACGCGGTACGCCAATCAAAATAAACCGCAACAAAATGGGCCGCAATAGCACCGCTGATCCCTACCCCGGCAATAATGGTGGTGGCATAACCACGTTTTTGTGCCGGCATCAGTTCAACAACCAGCGTAATACCTGCGCCAAGCTCGCCCGCAAGCCCGAATCCGGCAATGAACCGGAATACAGCGTATAAACTAACTGTATCCACAAATGCATTGGCGATGTTGGCAAGTGAATATATCAGGATCGATCCGAAGAGTACGGTTAATCGCCCGCGCTTATCTCCCCATATTCCCCAGCATATCCCCCCTATCATTAAACCTGCCATTTGTACGTTTAATAAGAAAATACCCGGCGCAACCGCCCCGGCGCCGGTAAAACCTAATGATTTTAAACTCGGTATCCTTACAATGCTGAACAAAAGCAGGTCATAAATATCTACAAAGTAACCTAATGATGCCACTATAATAGCGGCAAGTGGAAGCGCACTCTTTAAGGAGATGTTCCCTTGACTATTTTTCATATGTATTAATTTTTTAAGCGTAAATCCTGCCGGTTTTAAAAACCTTTAAAATTTTCAGAGGCACAAAAGTCGGGGAATAACATGCTGGCGGGTATTACCAAAAATGGGGAGATAAGACGCTTAACCACCTGTCGCAAGCACATAGGCAATCTAACCGCTTTTAGGCTCTCCTACCCGGATTAGGGGATGTACGGGCTTTTTGTTGACTAATACTTTTGCATTCTAAAATTACGATGACATGCAAATTAACCAAAGCGATGGCAATGGTTTCAATATCAACATAAGGACCATACCCGCTGACGATAAGGATACTGAAACCATTAAACTTTTTTCGGCCGATGACCTCGGCGAACAGGTCAAGGCATTTATCGCTTCTGCGTTAGCTTCAGCGCAAGGCCTCCATGTTGTAGTAAGCTTTGAGAAGTGGGATAACACCTGTGTGCTGGAGGAAACCCTTTACCGGATTATACCCAAAAAGGAAACCGGACAAAATGCAGACTACAACAGAAACTATTGGATAGAAACTAAGATCAAATAAATAACAATGTACCGGATACTATTTTCCACTTTAATACTGATTGGTATTTTCAAATCAGTAAATGCGCAAAGCAATAATGCTCTTAACAATTCAGGCGCTTCATCACCATTAAAAAACGCGTCAGCTATTATCGATAAGCTAAATCCGCTGTTCATTGAAACAACTTCTCAGGGATCAGCCCCATATTATAAGTTTGGCCTTGATTTATCCAGCACAAAGTCTTTGATGCCGGATGTTATACGCACCGGAAGCAACTGGTATGCACAAGGCAAAAGCACACAAAAAGCACTCAATTTTGAAACGATAGACTATGCGCAACTTGTGCCGGTATTGATTGCGGCCATGCAGGAACAGCAAGCCCAAATTGCCGAATTAAAGCAACAAGTTGCTGATTTGAAAAAAGAATCGGCAAGTCGGTAGTACCACGGCAACAAGCCTTAAAGATAGGGACTGAGATGTCTAAGTCAGCGTCCAATTTGTCTGGTTAAGCTATGTATCGGTGGTTACAGGTATCGTTAAGGGATACTTTCGCATAGTTAATTAAATAAATTACTATGAGAAACCTAAAAACCACCTTGCTGTCCGCGTTTTTTTGCGCTGCTATGGGGCTGTTTACTTTGCAAAGTAAAGCCCAAACCCAATCTGCCGTAAATAAGAATGATAAAAGCATTCGCCCTTTTCATGTTCATGTTACTGATGAACAACTCGCCGACCTTAAAAAAAGATTGCTTGCCACGCGCTGGCCTGGTCGCGAAACTGTAAATAACGAATCGCAAGGCCTGCGTAAACAACAACTTCAAAACCTGGTGAACTACTGGGTATCTGACTATGACTGGCGCAAAGGCGAAGCCAAATTAAATGCGCTGCCTATGTTTGTGACCAATATCGACGGTCTTGACATCCAGTTCATTCACGTGCGTTCCAAACACCCTAAAGCCCTGCCGCTGATCATGACGCATGGCTGGCCTGGTTCGATATTTGAACTACTGAAAGTGATTGATCCGCTTACTAATCCAACAGCACACGGAGGTAAAGCCGAAGATGCTTTTGACGTTGTGATCCCGTCTTTACCAGGCTTTGGCTTTTCGGGGCAACCTGCTGATACCGGCTGGGATTCTGACCATATTGCACGCGCCTGGGGCGAATTAATGAACCGACTGGGTTACAAACAATTTGTATCACAAGGAGGTGATTGCGGTTCCGTGATCTCGCAACGTATGGCATTGCAACATGTACCGGGCCTTTTAGCCATTCACATCAATATGCCTGCTACGGTACCTCCAGATATCGCTGCGCACCTGACTAATGGAGACGATGCTCCAGCCGGATTATCCGACAAAGAAAAAGCCGCCTATGAATCATTGAACAATTTCTATAAAAACAATTGCGGCTACTCTGCCATGATGGTAACCCGTCCGCAAACTGTGGGATATGCGCTTGCGGATTCGCCAGTTGGCCAGGCTGCCTGGATGTATGACAAAATAGTTCAGTGGACATACAGCGGAGGTGAACCTGAAAAAGTACTTACCCGCGACGAGATACTTGACGATATATCACTATACTGGCTAACCAACAGCGCTACTTCCGCTGCTCAGATTTATTGGGAAGATCACTCCAATAATTTCAACGCACGTGAAATTTCAACACCGGTTGCCATTACCGTTTTCCCTGGCGAAATATATCAGGCACCTAAAACCTGGGCCGAACGCTGCTACCACAACCTGATCTACTTTAATGAAGTGAACAATGGCGGCCATTTTGCAGCCTGGGAGCAACCACAAATATTAGCAGAAGAGATCAGGGCGGCATTTAAATCGGTCCGTTAAAAAGTCATAGGTTTCTTAGTGAACCGATACAACTAAAATGCTATGGAATAGCTAATACAAGGCATTCAAAGCACACCTAAGATCTGATACTTCATAAAAAGGCAATCCTGCTACCCGGGATTGCCTTTTTGCATCATAACCCCCATCATGAAATCTCATGATTTCATGAAATAGCCTCGATTTTCCGCCAACGCAAAAACAAATCAAAATCCTAACAATCAACAACTTAATACTATTGGTATATCATTTGCATTTATGGGTTATCGTTTACACCACAAAACCCGCATCTGCAATGAAAACAAAACAATGGAATATTAGCCCGGGCATCGCTTTACAAAAGCGCGGTACAGCGCCTTATAGCGAAATACCGATTACCCGATCCGGAGAAACCAGCCACTTCGATAGGGCTTTTTATGGTTTTATCCGGCTTTACCTTGGCGCGCTAAAACTTTGTATCAGAATTTTAAAATATAAAATAAATGGAAGCAATCTTTATTTCCACCCATTTGATCACAGGCTGCTGTTCAATTATCGTTATACACTCACTGCTCGATCAAAATAAAGATTACAAACAAACAGGAATTAAATCGGCTGATAAGTGGTTCCTGTTATCTATTAAAATGTTTATGGCGAAGTACCTGATGAGGGCTCGCCGGGAAAGCTATCGGTTTAATAAACTAAAATGAATTTGTGCAATGGAAAACTACAACGCTAAAACAAACACGGTTACCGACTTCCAGAAAAAAGGATTTGATTCGGACTTTATTTTAATTAAAGACTGCCTCCTTTACATTGGAGGCAATGACACAATTTATCATAATGAATTAAATCACAATAAGATTACGCTCAAACAAAACAACAATCTGCACGAAAACCATATCGTGTACGCTATAAAACCTCATGAACATCATTCAGATCGGGTGGACCCGGATGATGTTGTTTATCAACAGAAAGCAAAGCGTTGGAAACAAAGTTTTTTAGTATTCAAAAACCCCAAATACACCACTGTTGCAACAGATAATATCGCTTTCTTTTACATCAGAAATAACTCTGTATCGATGGTGTGTTTTGATAAGCATGAATATGTGCTCAGCCAGTCACTGGATCAGATCACTGGTTCGGTTTCCCCCGATCAGTTTTTTCGCGTCAACCGTCAGTATCTTATTAATTTCAAGGCAATTAAAGAAGCGGAACTTTATTTCATGCGTAAACTGCATATCAGGTTGGTTATTGAAACACCTGAAAAACTGCTTATTAATAAAGAAAAATCGCCGTTCTTTCTGTCCTGGATGGAGAACCGCTAAAACACCTGCATCTACCTACCTAAAAGGTCATTCCTCTGTATTGAAGAATGACCTTTCATTTATTCCAGCTGTTTACTTTAGCCTCGGGTGCTCCTTAAATATCTAATACTTGCCAGAAATTTATTTGATCAGTGTTTTAGCTTCCAGAAATTCCTCCAGGCCGATGACACCATTTTCCCGGCCGATTCCTGAGTTTTTATAACCACCGAACGGGGCCATGGGATCATGTTTTAGTGTATTGATAAGTACCCTGCCTGCCTTAAGCTGAGAAGCAACATTTGCCGCCCGCTTTTCATCAGCAGAACTAACGTAGGCCATCAAACCATATTCAGAATTATTGGCAATTTGTATCGCTTCTTCTTCATTACTATAAGCAATTACAGACAGTACAGGGCCAAAGATCTCTTCCCTGGCAATGGTCATCTCATTATTGACGTTAATAAAGATTGTTGGCTTTACATAATAGCCCTGATCCAAACCTTCGGGATGACCTAAACCGCCTGTAAGTAGCTCTCCTCCTTCACTTATTCCGGTTTGAATATATTGCTGGATACGATCATATTGTTTTTGACTTGCAAGCGGTCCTATTTTGACATCTGCCGAAGAAGGATCACCAACAATAAATTTCGCCGATTCGCGAATCAGTAAATCCCTAACTTCATTGAGTCTTGATTCCGGCACCAGCAACCTTGTTCCGGCAATGCAGGCCTGACCATTATTCATAAATCCGGCTTGTAGTGCCATAGGGATAGCTTTGGCAAGATCCACATCTTCCAATAAAATATTGGCCGATTTTCCACCAAGCTCCAGTGTTACCCTTTTCATGGTATCTACCGCCTGCTTTGCCAGGATTTTGCCAACTAAAGTAGAACCGGTAAACGAAATTTTAGTAACCTCACTGCTTTCCATTATTGGCTTGGTAATAACTGCACCGTTCCCGTTAACCATATTAACAACACCATTCGGCAAACCTGCAGCAGCAATACATTCCATAATAATCTCGGCCTGCCATGATCCAAATTCACTCGGTTTAAGGATTATGGTACAACCGGCCGCCAACGCCGCCGCAACTTTAATAGCAATTGAACCGGCTACAGCATTCCAGGGGGTAAACAATGCTGCCACCCCAACCGGTTCCATAATAACTATTGATTCATTCACCTGCTTTGAAAATGAATACTGCTGAAGCATTGCAGCCTGGTTTGAAAAAGTTGTAGCAGCAATCAGATTAGCCCACTTTGCTCTTTCACCGGGAGCTCCATATTCCAAAGTTGTCGCATTGATAAGATCATCTATCCGCTTTTCAATCTCGATGCTAATTTTTGTCAGATATTCAATACGTTCGTTTATTGTGCTTTTGCTATATCCTGGCAACGCGGCCTTTGCAGCCTCAATTGCAGCCAAAGTATCCTGTTCATCTGCATAAACAATTTGGGCTATTTCTTTTTTGTTAAGCGGAGAAATAACACTTACAATTTCGGTACCGTGGGGTTCAATGAACGCTCCGTTCACATAAACACTTTTTATCGTTTTCATAATTAAATATTTAAGATAGAATTATGAAACGAAGGTGGTATCTCTGCGCCGGAAAGTATAATGTTTTCACTTCAGAACAGGCAAAATACCTGCTGAACCAGACATTAAGCATGATGGCCTGACCCAGCATGGCGCTGATTTGCAAATGCCACTTCATGATTTCTTCAATTGCTGTTCGCTAAACCAAATTTCGCACTGTTCGTAAAATTCGGCTGGCTGTTCAATCCACGGCATGTGGCCGCAATTGCTGATAACAGCCAATTTTGAACCGGAAATATTTGCACGGATCCTGGCGGCCTGCGATACAGGATCGCAAATGAAATCATCATCGCCAACAATTATCAATACAGGCACAGTGATGCGGTGCAAATCACCAAGCAAATTCTTTCCCTGGAAGCCGTTTGAATTGGTGTATGCGAAAACGGTATCATTCAGGTCGAGATTTTGAAAGGTCTTCGCGGCGAGGCTTGGGTCATGAAAATAAAATCCGCCCATGGTGCCGATGATCTCTTCCAATGTACGCGGCGTTTTATCTGTTCCCATTCCCATCATAAACGCGGTAGCCTTTTCATAATACTCCGGGTTTTCAAGGTAAAAGGGCTCTGTCTTTTTCTTCATGATCCGTTTCATCATTTCTTCGGCGCGCAATTCATCCGTAGCTGCAATCGCGTCGATGGCAATAATCCCTGACAGATTTTCGCTGTGCTGAATCCCATACTCAAGTACCTGGTGGCCGCCCCCCGAATGGCCTGCGATATAAACTTTGGATTGCCCGAGATAAATTCTGAGCGCGTCTATATCGGCTATAAAGTTATCGAGTGCATATTGTGTACTGTCTTCCGGCCCGGTCGATCTTCCGCTGTGCCTCGTATCAAAATACACCATGGTAAAATATTGCTCAAAAAGCGGCAAAGGCATAATATAATTTACCGATGGCCCCCAACCCGGTGATGGAAGCAGTAATACGGGGCCATTTCCGGCCACATAATAATGTATGATAATGTCGTTTACTTCCGCGAAGTGTTCGCCCTCCGCAAGGCGATTTGGAATGGTGATTTTAGTTGTCATATTATTTTCAAGGTATCTGAAAAGTTCTGTTTGTCCGGCAAATCGGACTATTCCAGAACTTTAGTTATGGTGAATGCAAAATTCAGCGCTTCAGAACAAATCGGCTATCACCTAATTCGGGGACGTTGCCGGAATTGGCGGTGAGTTGATATCCCTCATTTTGGTGATTTCCCCAAACAGGAGCGACGGATACTTTTGCTCCCGTCAGAAATTAAAAAATCATGGAATATTCAAAAACTTACGTTGCCAAAGACGAACATATAGATGTTCAGGAAATCATGGATGGCCTTTACTATCCCTTTTACATGGAATACTGCAGGCATGATTATATCAGGGAAATACTGGGTTTCGATTTTGAAACGGAGGCTAAAAACGGCATCTATATGGTACTTTCAGGTTATACCATCAGTTTTATCAGGTCCCTGAAGCGTGGCGACGAGTTCAAGGTTACCTGTACCCTATATAAAGATAAAGAGGGCTTGCCAAAGCTACATTTTAAACAAACTATCGTTTGCAATAACAAATTAATGACGCAGGCCGTTTTCACGGGCACCTGCGTCCCGGCAACCGGCGGAAGGCCTTATCTGCCCGCATCGGTGCTTGAAAAAATAACGGATGCCCCGGTACTTGAGCAGTAAATTTTTATGATCCCGCCCCTGTCACGGTCCCATTCGGCTGCCAAAGTTGGCTGTTTCAGCATCCAATTTGTATAGTTCGGCAAGTCGTGATTAGGCAAGGCTGCCTCAAAAAATACTTTTGCAGCGTCAATTAAGGCATAAAATAATCTATCTATGAAAAACAGAACGCTATTCGGGTACACAAAACAATTGATCATTTTATCCATCCTGGCTCTCGGCTTTGCATCCTGCAAGAAAGACAACGGACCGGGTAAAGGAACATCAACCGCGATTGTTGATTATCATCAAACCGCTGCTACTAAATTTATTGATGTAGCCGGCAACAGCTATGCTTACCGGATTTTGGGAGATAGCGACGGCATCCCCCTGGTTATGTTATCGGCATTGGGTGGTTCAATGGATGATTGGGATCCTGCAATCACAAACGGTCTGGCTCAAAAGTATAAAGTGATCATCTTTGATAACCAGGGCGTAGGCTCATCTAAAGGAACTACACCGGATAATATTGCTGCAATGGCCAGCGATGCCGCTAATTTCATTAAGGCATTGGGCTATACCAAGGTTAATATTATGGGCTTTTCGATGGGAAGTTTTATCAGCCAGCAATTGGTGCTGACGCATCCCGAACTGATCAATAAAATTATCCTTACAGGAACAGGCCCTAAAGGAAGTGAAGGGCTTTCAAACCTGCCTAATTTGTTAGCTGCCGCTGCCGGCTTAACTCCGGAAGAAAGCCTGTTACGTTTTGCTTTCACAAGCTCTGCAAAAAGCATAGAGGCAGGAAAAGAATCCTATGCCAGAACACAAAAACGTACTACCGACCGGGACCTGCCTGTAAACGAACAAAGTGGCGGGGCCCAGTTAACAGCAGTGTTGGGATGGGCGCAACCTTATCCAAACGCGTTTAACGAACTAAAAACAATAAAGCAACCGGTGTTAATAGCCCAGGGACAGCAAGATATTCCTGTTCCAGTAATTAATGCGGTAAACCTCTATAAAAACATCCCAAACGCCGACTTAATTACTTATCCTGATGCCGGGCACGCGGCAGTATTCCAATATCATGATGAGTTTGTGCAGGAAGCTATAAACTTCCTCGCCAAATAAGTTGAATTGAATTAAAATACCGGTATAGCGGCACCTGTGGTTCCTGTCAAAAAGGTCATGTTCAAGAAAGGTTCACAAACCGCGGCCAGGTTACAAAAAGATAAATCTTTTTGTGCCTGGCGCCGGTATTTATATCCCACTAATGGAGCCCCTCTCTAAAAAAGCTATTACAACCACAATTTATTTGGCAATAGCAAACACAATCACCATATGCTTAATTATAGAAAAACCGGCCATAGCCAAAGTGCTATCATTTTCGTCCATGGCAATTCACAATCGTTGCATACCTGGGACAGCGTAGTTATCCAAAATGCACTTCAAAAGTATACGCTCATCTCTGTCGATCTGCCCGGGCTTGGTTTATCATTCAGAAGTAATAACCCGGATGCAGATTATACAATAAAAGGGCTCGCACAGCACCTCAATACATTTTTAGCCCAGATACATGAAAAAGAATTTATCCTGGTAGGAACATCACTTGGCACAAGCATCATTGGCGAGATAAAAGCTTTTCCGCTTAACTGTAAGGGAATCTTTTTATGCGGGGCGATGCTTACATCCCGGAATATAATGGTAAAAGATATGATCCGGCCCGGCGTTTCAATTGCGGCTGCTTTCAAAGCAACTCCTGCTGATGAAGAAATAGACTTTTTGATTGACCACTTTATCTTCAAAGACAATCAACCTATAAAGGATCATTACAAAATGGTATTCAAAAAAACAGATCCCCAGTTTAGAGCAGCGCTTGGCAATTCGCTTAGACTGCCCAACAACGCTACAGATAAAATTGCCAATCTTATTGCGGCTAACCTACCAACCGCCATGGCCTTTGGCTCGCAGGAACGCCTTATTCAAACTGATTATCTTGAACAATCAGGTCTCCCAAAATGGAGGAATGAGATTTTTAAGATTCCGAAGGCTGGTCATTGTATTGAACTGGATCAACCTGCTGCACTTGCCACGCTTATCGGGGCTTTCGCCTCGGACGGTTTTCGATAAGAGACAGGTGGCTTGCGCTGGTTGATTAACAACGGAATTACATGTTGATAGCCTCCCCAAAACAGAGGATATATTCCACCGCTTTGCGGTATAGATAGTGCGATCTGGCAGATTTAATTTTGAGCATTATTAAAATTCATTCCTATGACAAACGAAAAATCAAGGTACAGTGAGAGCGCCAAAGGGGCTTTGCCCCCAATAAAAAACAAATACGATTTCATTATTGTGGGTGCCGGCTCTGCAGGCTGCGTTATCGCGCGCCGTTTAGCGGATACCGCAGGCGTTTCTGTACTATTGCTGGAAGCAGGTGGCTCAGACGCCGGAATAGAAAGCATTGCAGAGCCGATGCAATGGGTGCACAATATTGGCGCCCCTCATGATTATTTTTATGCTTATGAGCCAACAGCGTTTATCAATAACAGAGTTATACCTGTTCCGCGAGGCAAGGTGCTTGGTGGATCCGGAAGTATTAATGCCATTACCTGGACGCGGGGAAACCAAGCCGATTATGATGGATGGGCAGCCGCAGGAAATACCGATTGGGATTACAATTCGGTGTTACCTTTCTTCAAAAAAATTGAAGACTGGGAAGGAGGAGCGACCGACTTCCACGGAGCAGGCGGCCCAATTGCTATTGAAAATGCCAGAAACCTTCATTTTGTGCCCGCTGCTTTAATTGAGGCCGGCCGAACTTATGGAATGCCGGTACTTGAGGATACCAACGGACCAGCCCCCGAAGGTGTAGGAAAAATGGTTCTGAATGTTCGCGATGGCAAGCGGTCGAGCCCAACCGAATACCTGAAACCGGTGATGGATCATGATAACCTGACTATCCTAACGCACGCCAAAGTTTTAAAGCTTAAGTTTCATGATACACATTGCCAGGGCCTCGACTTTGAATTAAATGGCGAGATGCATACTGTATTTGCCGATAAGGAGGTTATACTATCTGCAGGTGCTATAGACACGCCCAGGATCCTGATGCTTTCGGGGATAGGTGACAGCGAAGAACTTAAAAAGCTCGGTATAAAAAGTGTAATTAATTTGCCGGGAGTAGGTAAAAACCTGCAGGATCATCCCCTGGTTGCAGGTTTGTGCTTTGAAGCAAATATTCCACTCGGTATCCGCAATAATAACCTGGCAGGAAGTACCGCGCTATGGAAAAGCAAACCGGAATTACAAGTCCCGGACTTAATGTATTTACCATTACAGGTGCCTTACTTAACTCACGAGATTGCACAACAATACGATGTACCCGAAAATGTTTTTTGCCTGGTACCAGGCTTGGTACGGCCGAAAAGTAAAGGGTATCTTAAAATGAAAACAGCCCGTCATGATGGCCCTCTTGAAATTCAGCCAAACTTTATTTCCGAGCCTGAAGACCTGCAGGCCCTGGTTGCAGGCGTAGAAATTGGGATGGATCTTATTTCGCAGCCAGCTTTCAAAAACATCACCAAAAGATGGATCGCGCCTAAAAACGTTATCGGTAAAAAAGCCATCGAAGGTTTTATCCGGGATGCCCTTACCTCCTATTTCCATCCGGTAGGCACTTGTAAAATGGGCGTAGGATCAGATGCTGTTGTTGACAGCCAGCTAAAAGTGCATGGTATTACCGGGCTGCGAGTTGCCGATGCCTCGGTTATGCCGACTATAACATCCGCTAATACCAATGCGGCTACCATGATGATTGGAGAAGTTGTATCGCAAGCTATTATTAACGGGTTATAAGCCTTAATTATTTAAAGGCCCGCTAAAATAAATCGTGGCGGGCCTTGGCTTGTATCATAAAAGACTGTCGAAAACATACGCATGAGTCTTTATATATTAAATAAAAAGTACAATTTAAAATGCCAATAAAGAATCCAGATTGGGTTCACGATATTGGGGCGGGGCGGTAAATTAAAAGCCCCACAGGCTTGCCAGGCAAGGCACTGCGGGGCGGCAACCGCTACGTTACAACTCTTTATCCTCAAACATCTTTGCGTCGCGGGTATTTTTTTGTACGGCAATGGCCGAAAACAAGCTTAAGCAAAATGCCATTGCATAAAAACCTTTTTCGCTTCGGGCCAGATCTGCATTCCACAGACCAATAGTCAATAGGATTATTGCCGCGATGGTGGCAAACCAACTCAGGCCATAGTAAAGATCTGTTACGGCAAGCCCTTCAGACCTATCCCTAACACTTTTTTGTACCGAGATTACTGCGAATAAGCCAAATAATAATATGGTGAAGTAATAGCCCTTTTCATTTAACGCCATAGTTGCATTCCAAAGGCCTATGCAATAGCCTACCATTCCGGTTAATAGAGCAAACCAGGAGGCGCCAATAAACGCGGCGGTTGGTTTAAATGGATTTCTAACCTTATCACCATATTTTACATTGGTTGAAGTTTCTTCTGTTTTGTTTTGTAGCGGTTCCATGTTTGTTTTGTTTTATTGATTAATATGGAACCAAATGTCGGGCGGAAAGCAGAGGTAAAAAAGTCATAATATCAAAATTACTGACGATATAATTTATCATTATCTTATCTTTAACTGAAACAAAATAGCTAATATGGACTCGCTTTCTGAGTTAACACGCCTATTCAATAGCACTGATAAAAAGCTTTTTAAACAATTTTTACAGCGAAAAAACAAACGAACAGATGTAAAAAATCTACAGCTACTTGATTTAATAGAAACTGACGATATAGATGGTTTAAATAATCTCTACGAATCGGAGAAAAATAACGATGCGTATTATGCTCTACGTAAACGTCTACAGGATAATTTGCTGCTATTCCTATCGCAGAAAACTTTTGAAAGCAGTCATTCCGACACCTACGACGCGCTACGCCTGGTGGTAGTGGGACGCTTTTTATTAGAAAATGATGTAATCAAAATAGCGTTCAAATGTTTGGATAAGGCCGAACGACTGGCTGAACATCTGGAGCAGTTTAACTTATTGAATGAGCTTTTACTGTTAAAACTCCAGTATGCGCATCTGCCGGGAGCAGAAAACCTTGAAGCGTTGACCGCGCGCCTTTTACGAAACCAGGCGGATATGCAACGTGAGGCTAAGCTCAATATGGCTTATGCCTTTTTGAGGCAGGAACTGCAGGAGATACACCTGAAAGGGAAAATCGTTAATTTGACGGACCTGATGATAACTACCATCCGGAAATACAAAATTTCTGCGCAGGACCTGATGACCTATAAATCCATTTACCAGATTCTTTTCATAGCCAATGAATATGCCGCAATACAGCAGAATTATGGATTGATAGAGCGTTACGTAAACCGGACGAATCAATTTATACAGAGCCATGTGTATAAACAATCTTATCTTTTTTACCATATGTCCATCTTATATTTTTTGGCCAACTTTCATTTAAGGCGCAAGGATTTTGTAAGGAGTGCATCCTATCTTAAAGAAATGATGGATCTCATGTTGACGGATAGCCGGTACTACACCTTGTTTTATTTACGCCATCAGCTACTCTCAGCACTTAACCTGTTCTTTACAAATTTTGCCGACGAGGCCATTGAGTTGTTGAAGAAATCGATATCCAATACCAAACATACATCTAAACCAGAAGAAATAGAGGATTTAAGAATATGCCTGACCATGTTTTTAGCCCTCTGTAATAACCGTGAAAGCTTAAAACATTTGACTTTACTGACACGCACTGATGCCTGGTATGAAAAAAAGATGGGGATGTTATGGACCATTCGAAAAAACCTGATGGAAATTTTGATACAAGCACAGTTTTCCAACATCGAGCTGGCCATGTCCCGGATAAGCAGCTTCCGGCGGCGATATAAGAAGTATCTGCTGAAAACTTCGGAGGAACGTGTGCTATTGTTTCTTAGCCTGGTAGAGAAATACCTGCTAAAACCCGACATAGCTTTTGATCTGGCATACCAAAAAACTGTCTTAAACATGCTAAGCAAGGCCGAAAATAATGACATATTTACTTTAAGTTTTATAGCCTGGCTGGTAGCGCGCTGGGAGAAAAAAACAGCTCATAAAGTGGTGCTCCCCCTCATGCAAAACAGCAACCATACGCAATAATACTGACAGACATGCCTTACGTTTTTCCTTAAGTTTGGATAAATGCACCTCACATATTATCCATTAATAACACATTAAATTTATGGCCATCGGGATCAGCAAATGCAAATCCGTAATAATTGGCTTCATCACGTTCAACATCCTTTAATATAGTGCCCCCGGCGTTTTTCACCCGTTCTGCCCATTCATTTACTTCAGCCTCAGTATCGGCAGCAAGGGTAAAAATAATTTCGCCACCCCTTATTGAACCAGACGTTAAATATTCATCTATTTGTGAACCCTCTTCAAAAAAGTGGATCACGAAATTATCATCGCCAAAAAGAAAGCTGGCCAACTTAGGGTATTTGTTAGTTCCGTTAGGGGTAAAACCCAGTTGTGTATAAAATTGATTAGTGCGCTCTGCGTCTTTTACGCTGAAATTAGCCCAGATTTTCTTTGTTTTCATATTGTTGATGTTTATTAGCCTTGATAAGCTTTTTGCAAAGCTGCTATGTCAAATTTCTTCATAGGGAGAAATGCTTGTGTTACCCGGTCGATCTGCTGAGGGCTACCGCTTTTAAGCACTTCAGACATAAAGGTTGATGATATTTGCCATGATACGCCGTATTTATCCTTCAGCCAGCCACACTGCCCGGCTTTAGGATCGGCCGAAAGTGCCAACCAGTAATAGTCTATCTCTTCCTGGGTTTCACATTCTATCAGCAGCGAAACAGCTTCATTAAATCCGAAACCATGATTATGAGCACTATCCATAGCGGCCAGCCAGGTTTGGTTTATATAAAAATCGGCAAAGAGTAATGTACCTGCTTTATCCGGCCCCATATCTTCGGGCCGAGGAGCGGTAGTTCCCCTTTTACTTTCCTTAAATACCGAACAATAAAAATCGATAGCCTCTTCGGCTTTGCCCGCTACCGCGCCGGTGAACATCATGGACGGTATAATAACCGGCCTTGGTTCCCCTGCAGGGTTTGTCAGGATCAGTTGCCATGACACACCGTATTTATCAGCCACCCAGCCATAGCGCTCGCTGAATGGGTAACGATCAAGTGGCATCATTACTGTTCCTCCATCTGCCAGTTTGCTCCATATCTCGTCAATACGTCGGGCCGCTTCCGGGTTGCGCGAAGGATCAAAATTGATCATAAACGAAATTGAAGGGTTAAACTTAAATAACGGCCCGGCACTAATAGCCATAAAAGGTTGCCCCGCTATGGTAAATTCTACGATATCGCAATCGCCGGATGGCGTGTTATGCAACTGGCTACCAAAGCTAATAGCCGAATCCGGCATTAAGGTAGTGTAAAATTCGGCGGCTTCTTTGGCCTGGTTGTCAAACCAAAGGTGAGGTTTAATGGGTAACATAGGCAATTGTTTTTGATGATAAACAAAGTTAAGCACGGTAGGTTTCAGGCTTCGGGGGCATTAGCGCCAAATTTAAGGGTGATTTGCGACTCTTTTTCTAAAAAACGCCCTTAGAAAATCTAAGAGGCGTTTGTGCAATTAAAAGCGTAAATTGTCAACAGAACTTTAATAAAAAGAAATGTTTAACCACTTCATGAAGGATAGTTCCGAGTAAAAATTACAAAAAACGCTTCAGTAATAATTAACCACAACAAGACCGGCGATGGCTATAAAAAGTAGTGCTGCCCGCAAGCCGATCACCCTGTCCCAGCGTTGCTGTAATTCTCTGATATTATCCACTATCCTGCCGAATTTCACAGCATCAACCATAATATTATTAACCGGCCTGGCAATGGTAAAGTATATAGCAAGATGCGTTAGCAGGGCAGCTAATGATATCGAGGCTAATTGCCCGTGAAAAGTGTGTAAACCGGCAATCATTACTTGCAATAAGGTGCTCAGGATTGCTGTAACGCCGACTAAGGGCATCCTGGCATCTGCCACTTCATGAAAATGGCCCATTACATCGGCTACGGATGCATCTTTACTTTTAGCAGCGGCCTTTTTGCCAACCAGGGCAAAAAACACATCGGTTCCGAAGACTACGGCGGTAGTGACTATCGCTAACCCGTTTAAAATATGTAATACGGAAGTGTTCATGGCTTAGTTAGATTTTGCTTTGAATAAAAAGATGGCTGTAACCGCCATATACATTGCAGTAATACCGTGGATCAGTAAATGAGTTAGGTCTTGGGGCCCATTTACTGCCAGAACAGTGAGACAATCAGATACGGGGATAATGATCGCCGCGCAGAATGTAAAAGCAGTAGCTCTGGGGTTACGTATAAGAAGAAAAATGAGCACTACGATGCCAGAAAAGATGTCCCGGATGCCCTTGATCCACCCATAAGCCAAAGCTTCCCTGGTATGTACTAATGGGATGCCAAATCCTTCGGCACCCACTTCAGGCGCGAGTATAAACCGCGCGCCGAGGAAAATAATACCTGCAACTACTGCAGCAGTAAGCCAGTAAGAGGCCGAGCGAGGGCCCCAGGAGTTGATAGTTTGAGTTTTCATTTGCTTTATTGATTCGTTTAAGCAAATTTCGCCCCATCCAATTTTTTATGCATTCACCCAGGTTAATAAATGCTACAGGGCCGCTCTTTTCCGTATCCGGGATAAAGATTGGGGTTTGATGCCCACGTAAGAAGCGATGTAATACTGTGGTACACGCTGGTTAATGTCGGCAAATGTTTTGAGGAAACGCTGATAACGTATTTCAGGCGAGTCTTTATAAAAAGATGATAACTGCTGCAGTACGCTGACGAAAACCTGTTCGATACCGAGCCTGCCCAGGCGCTCGCCTTCCCCCACTTCACGATAAATTTGCTGCAGGCCGTCATAACTAACAACGTAAAATAAAGTATCCTCCAATGCCTGGATATTCTTATTAGATGGTACCTGCGGAAGAAAGCTCTCGTAATCGCAAACAAAATCTCCCTCCCTGCCAAAATAGTAAGTGCCCTCGTTGCCGTCCTCGTTCATATAATATCTGACAAGGCCTTTCTCCATAAGGGCTACCGAACGGCATACCTGTCCCTCCCGTAAAAAAAAATCCCCCTTTTTGATGCTCCTTTCACTGAAGATCTGTTTGATCAGATACGCCTCATCATCCGAAAGGTGAATGATTTGCCTGAGCCTATCGATGAGCTTTTCCATAAGAAGATTTTTAGAAATAACTATTTGCCTATGAGATTTTTACGGGCATAAAAAAAGGAAATTTGCCATTATACAAATTTCCTTAGGTGATCCCATTTGGATTCGAACCAAAGACCTACAGATTAGAAATCTTTAGGCTATATTAAAAAATGCGTCGTATCATGTTTACAGTGAGCAATTTACGAACAATTTCAATACGGTCAAAATTTTTTGTACCATATTTGTACCATTCTTATTATACTGCGAAAGTCAATTGTCATTTTAACCATTGAGTAGTGTTAATGAAATCAAATTTAAATATCTTGCTTGGGTTGATAGCATGATCAAGGTGTAATAGAATACGATGAGCCATTTTCCGGAACTCATTAATCAACGGCTACAGAATATCCTCTTTACAATCCATCTTTTTATTGAGCTATATGATCATTAATCAGAACTAACAGTATCAACTGTTCTGAAAAACCGGTTTGATCGCGCTCCCATTATTTAAAGTAGATGAAAGTTTAAACTGCACAGATACCATAACCCCTTCTCTACCGGATATCTCAAATACCCCTCTCAATTGCCTTGAAAGGCCATTCATCATCTGCATACCAAGAGATTTGTTCATAATAGCATCGAAATCTTCCGGTAACCCCCTCCCATTATCTTTAACAACGAGGTTTACCCGGTCATGATCACCCTTTTTGAACGATATCATGATCTTCCCCGGCTCATTATCAAAAGCATACTTGACAGCGTTGGTAATAGCTTCATTTAAGATCAGCCCGATCGGAACGGCTTGCGAAAGGTCAACATTCAGCGGATCGACAGCTTGGATAAACTTGATATTTTCTGCCCCAAGTCCACTGGAAAGATTGTTGACCAGGTCTGAAACATATGCGGGCATGTTTATACTCGCGATCTGTGCATTATTATAAAGTTTCTGATGAATGAGTGCTATAGCATTTACTCTGTTCTCACTTTCAGCAATGGCTTCCTTAGCATCTGTATTATTCAAAAAACCTGCTTGAGCTCTTAGAAGGCTCATAATGATCTGAAGATTATTCTTAACCCTGTGGTGTACTTCTCTCAATAACCAGTCTTTCTCTTTTAAAAGTCCATCTTTATCCGCCAGCAACCCGTCCTTTTCATATAATAAGCTTTGCAGAATTATATTTTGCGAATTGATAGCTTCCTGTTGAAACTCCAGTTTCTTGTTGATTTTTTGTTTGCTTCTAAAGGCGAGTATGGCCAATGTCGCCACAAGCAAAAGAACAAGTACGCCCGCTATCATTACATTCCGAATCGTATTTGAACGCTGTATCACCACTTCCTGGAGTTTCTGTTTATTCTCCAACAACTTAATATCCTTAGATTTTTTATCCGCCTCATATTTAATATTCAATTCGGATATTTTCTGCGTGGCGGCTAAACCGTTAATGGAATCATTTAATATTTTATGCCGCGCAAAGTGCCTGATAGCCGGAATATAGTTCCCCAGGGCGGAATCCGCTTTAAAAAGTAAGCTATGGGTTTCCAATTCCTGGTCCCTGTCAAAATATTGTGGATCCTTTAATGAAGCGTCCAGATATTTCTTTCCCTCTTTGTACCGGGCATGCTGTGTATAATACCTACCTATGATAAATAACGCGCCGCCGCCGGTCAAAGTTAAACGGTCATTCATATTTGTTCCGTTTTCCTGATCAGCAGCTTTATCAAGCCGGAGCATTTCCAAATAGTTCTGTTCCGCCAGTTTCTGGTTTCCGAGCAGGTCATAAATATAACCATAGGTAGAGGCAAAGAGTTCTTTGTTATTCAGGGAATTAGTGGGATACTTATTTAAGAACTCATTGAGAAACCTAAGCGCCTTTTTAGGTTCTCCTCCGGCAGCCATAAAATTGGCTATCTTATACCCGTCCATATATTTATCGGGATTCGACCTGTTGGCCTCATATTCGAGCACTATCTGATAAAACTGAATAGCTTTATCATATCTTTTTAACGCAGCGTATGTATTTCCGAGAGCAACATAAGGTTTGATCTGTTTATCGGGATCATCCCCGGCCGCCTTGAGTCCGGCAAATCCCCAGGAGAGCGCCTTATCATAGCGACCGTTAAACCGGTAAAAATCGCTCACAATATAATAGGTCGTCATGGAAAGCGTCTCATGGATCAACGAAAAAAGCCTCAACATTTCCAACATGTCTTTTTCAGCTTGCGCTATTTGCTCGTGATTTCCCCGTACAATGACCAGATCTCGTAAGCTATAACCAGCCTCTTTTAGATTATTTGCCTGGCGATAATATTTAACCGCCATTTCATGGCTATGAATAATATCGCTATAGGTGCTGTTGTTCTCGGGCATCCAGGTACCCAGCTGTGACCAGGCGTGCGCCTCGCTTCCGGGATCTCTGTATCGATGAAAACGTTGAATAATATCCATAAAAGCTCTCCGGCCACCGGCAACATCCCCCCGGTTAAAACAATATTTGGCGGTCAGGACAGAACATTCATTCAACCATTTGTCTGAGCCTGCTTTCTCAGCGATCGCAGCAGCCTGTCCGATCAGCGGCAAAGCCTGTTTGTATTCCTTGCTGTCTGCCGGGAAGTTGAAAACGCCGCGCTCTCCGATCAGCAGTAACAGACGTACTTTTTCTTCACCATAGGTGCTTCCGGCTATCTCCAGCGCATCTTTAAATTGGCTCCTCTCCAAAACAACTTTGCATTGCAGAAACTTTGCTTCATTGACACCTTCTGTGAAACCCAAGACATAGCTTAGTTGCAAAGCCTGCCCCGCATAATATGCAACACTGTCAACGGCCTCATTGGTCAAAGTACGGGCAAACCAGTAAATATGGGAAACCTTGAGCAATAAGTTGACCTTATTGGTATCAGCAGGCATCTGAGCGATCTTTTCCAACAAAGGCGAAGGATCTTTTTCAGTTTCTTTTTTAACGGGTAATCCCCCTCTGGTAGCCTGTCCAAAACATGTAAGGGAAAAGAGCAAAAGGAAAGTAAGAGTACAAATCCATTTACGCATTGTAAAAAGAGGCAAATGCTTCATATGTGAAAAATATTTTCGCTGCGAAAATCCAACAATTTCCGTCTCCTATTTTTTCCAGACTAATTAAACCATCTTCCGATGACTTTAAACCAAATTTACGAATAAAATAAAGATAGCGTGCATGACCTATGCAGCACGCTATCTTTGATTTTTTGGGGAGGTATATCTTCATAAGTTGAAAGTGGCTTTGCTTGATTCCGATATTCGATGAAGATCATATTTCATTTTTCTGGTTATATGCCCCGGCACCGGGACATCTCTTCAAATTCTTCGGCGTATAAAAAAAGCATCCGCTTCAGGGGATGCTTTTTGCTAACTAACTAATAACTGATTTTTAAGAACAATTGAAGACTTTCTATATCACTCGTGTAATATCTGATCGTTAAAGGCCTTTAATCCGCTGTTTAAATAAGCCCGATAAATTGAGGGATCATATTCAGCACCCTGAGGAGCGACCAAAGGTTTCTGGGTGTCAGGATCAAGCAGCACGTAAAAAGGTTGTGAATTGGAGACAAATTTGCTGGTTTGCAAATAGCTCAATTTAGCGCCGATGGTCTTAAGTTGTTTACCTTCAGCCGTAACAGATCGTTCGGCCGCATCCAGTTCGGTTTTGTCATCCACATAAAGTTGAACAAGCACGTAATCCTGTGTGATCACCCGGCGGACCTGCTTGTCAGTCCATACGTCTGCTTCCATCTTACGGCAATTCACACAGGCGTGCCCGGTAAAGTCGATCATTACAGGTTTATGCATCTTCCGGGCAAAGGCCAGGCCTTCATCATAATCGAAGAACGGGTCAAAACCCTTTGGCTTGTCGAACAGGTCGGCATATTTATGCTGCTTTCCGGTATCCTGTAATTGTCCAGTGGTACTCCGGCCTTCATTCATGGCCGAAAGATCGAAATCCTGCGTGGCCATTGGGGGCAACAGCGCACTTATGGATCTAAGTGGCGCTCCCCATAAGCCAGGCACCATATACAGTCCAAAGGAGAGTACGATGATCGCCATGAACAGGCGGGGCACCGATACAAAAGAGGACTCGCTGTCATGACTGAATTTAAGTTTACCGAGCAAATAGAGCCCCATCAGCACAAAGATCACGATCCACAATACCAGGAAAACCTCTCTGTCAAAAAGGTGCCAGTGATAGGCCAGATCAACGTTGGACAGGAACTTGAGCGAAAGCGCCAGCTCCAGAAAACCCAATACGACCTTGACGCTGTTCAGCCAGCTTCCCGATCTGGGAAGCGAGCTTAGCAAGGTGGGGAACATGGCGAAGACCACAAACGGGCTCGCCAGGGCGAACGAATAGCCCAGCATACCAATAGCAGGTCCGAGCAATGCTCCGGTCGTGGCTGCCTGTACCAGCAGGGTCCCGACTATCGGTCCGGTGCATGAAAATGATACCAGCGCAAGCGTCGCGGCCATAAAGAAGAGTCCAGCCATACCGGACCTTTCCGATCTTGCGTCGGCCGCGTTTACCCACCCGGATGGCAAGGTAATTTCGAATGCACCTAAAAATGAAGCTGCGAAAATGACCAATGCTATAAAAAAGGCCATATTGAATATACCGTTAGTTGCCAGATCATTGAGCGAGGCGGCCCCGAAACTGACGGTGATCAGCAAACCCAGCACTACGTAAATAACCATGATACTGATGCCGTAAATAAGGGCCTTGATAACACCGCCATTCTTTTTCTCCGAGCTTTTTGTAAAAAAGCTAATAGTAAGCGGCACCATAGGAAATATACAGGGCATAAAGAAAGCAGCACACCCGCCGATAAAACCGGACAGGAATATGGCCCAGAGCGCTTGATGCTGCTGAGGTTTTCCTGCCGGTCCCGACACGTCATTCACTTTTTGCTTTTCTTCGGCTTTGCTCCTGCCACGATGCTGTAATGTCCCGGTGGCTTTTGCGGCAGGCGCTTGGGTCTCAATGGGCGTGAACTCAATATCTTTTGTTGATACCGTATCCTGCGCTTTGCCCGATAGGCAAAGAAAGAGTGCGAGAACGATCAACACGAACGATCTTATTTTAAATGCTATGTTATTCACTATGTATGATTATTTAACGGGGATGCTGAACGCGATCTCGGCAGGCGGTAAACATTTCTGGTCATTACAGGTCATGTATTCCAGCTTCCCGGTTACGGTCGTCTGTCCAGCATTGAGTTTGATCTTTTGCTGGAATATGACCGAGGTCTCAAAAAAGCTTACGTCCATCCCAAAAGCCTTTTCCATACGGGTGATGGGTTTGGGTTCTGTGGTGCCGCCTATGAGCGTATAAGCCTTTGATGGCGCGAAAGTGATCGTGGTCTTGACCGGTCCCCCGTCTTTTACATTTTGTGAATACACATGCCATCCATTGTCAATGGATGCTTTGATATAGATCATAGCTTCTTTGGCATTTATTGATTTAGCGGCATAGCTCCAGTGCACGGGCTCGAGTATCTGCGCCTTGGTTTGAAGGGACGCCAGTAGAACAACAAGCGCCATAAGTACTTTTTTCATATGATTCCTTATTTATTTGATTCGATCAAGAACCGGTTCATTAAGCCTGCTGATCGGTTGATAGCCGGTAAAATGGATATCGGTAGAGAGGTAACTTTCTTTCACGGGTTCGTCCTTGACCAGGTCCGTGCTCAGGTATTTCTTGTTACTATCTGACAGGATAGTTACGACCACGGCATCATTACCCAAAGCTTCTTTTAGTTTTATTGCGCCGATGACATTCGCTCCAGAGGAAATACCGACGGCGAGACCAAGCTCCCTTGCCAGTTTTTGCGCCATAATAATGGCATCACCGTCACAGGCCTGTACCACCTCGTCCAGCTCATCAAGTTTCAAGATCGCGGGTATGAACTCATCGCTGATGCCCTGTATCCTGTGACTTCCGACCTTATACCCGGTGGTCAACGTAGGTGATTCTGCAGGCTCCAGCGGATGTACCTTTATTTTAGGGTTCATGACCTTCAGGTATTTACCAGTTCCCATTACTGTCCCTCCTGTTCCCACACCTGCGACAAAAGCGTCAGGCACAAGCCCTGCATTTTGTAATTGCTTCCAGATCTCAGGCCCGGTGGTCAGCTCATGTGCTTCCGCATTATACTGGTTCTCGAACTGACGGGGCAGAAAGAACCTGTCGCTGGCCTTATTCATGGATTCGGCCAGCCTGATGCTACCCAAAAAACCGCCCTGAGCTTTACTTACCAGATGAATTTTAGCACCGAGGCTGTTAATGATGTCCTTACGCTCTTTGCTCAGCCAGTCAGGCATGATAATGATCACCTCATGGCCGAGCGCTTTCCCTATTGCCGAAAAAGCGATCCCCGTATTGCCTGAAGTAGCCTCGACAATAGTGTCGCCTGCTTTTATTTTCCCCTGTTTATAGGCCTGCATCAGGATATAAAGCGCCATCCTGTCCTTCAGGCTGCCGGTGAGGTTATAGTGTTCGCATTTCACAAAAATTTTACCCGGTTTGCCCCTGTACAGATACTGTAGTTCAAGCATGGGGGTGTTGCCGACCATGAGCCATAGGCTTTCAAACTTTTGTTCAAGCACCCCGCTTAAACCACGGTACTCAGAAGTATTCACCATTTTCATCATTTGAGACAACAAAGCTCTCAACTACCGATATTAATAGCAATGATCTGTCATAAATCCAGAAATTATCCGGATATTTTTATTTTTCTTATATATTTTTCTTGTGAGGTCTGGATTTCAAAGCTGATATTATATATTTTTACAACAGAAAAACCCCACATAATTTATGAGCACGACAGAAATAGATAACCTGGATCGCGAAATTTTGAGACTTTTGCAAAAGGACGCCCTGCTCACGAATAAAGAGATCTCCTTTACGACCCGCAAATCCATAGCGACCATTCATGAAAGGATACGGAGATTAAAAGAACAGGGCTATATCGAACGCTCTGTTGCTATCCTCAACCGAAAAAAGATCAACCGGAACCTGATCGCTTTCAGTCAAGTGCTGCTGAACGATCACACCAGTACTACCTTAGCGAAATTTGAAGAGGATGTTGTTAAATTTCCGGAGGTGATGGAATGTTTCCAGATGACCGGCACTTTTGATTTTATACTTCGCATTGCGACCAGTGACATGGACGCCTACCACCACTTTTACAGGCATAAGCTGGCTACCCTTGCTAACATTACCTCCATCCAAAGTTTTTTTGTATTGTCTGAAACTAAAAGCGATACCGCTTACCCGATATAGAAAAGCCCCCGTCTTACCATCAAGGGGCCGGAAACAAGAACGGTCCTGGCGAATATCTCGCCCCCTTCAAAAGACCACTACCCGGCATACTAATCATAATACGTTATCTCAATTAGCATTAAATCAGTCCGTTTGCTGTAAAAGCACATGCATAAGAAGGTAACTTGCAAGAACATACACCGTGATAGGTCTTATAGTTAATAAAATGAACAGCTGAACACGCGAACGTGGATTTGTTCAGATATCGATAGTTTCCTTATCGCGAACGGCGATCGTATAAATGATCACGATCAGGCTAAGGCAAAGCATTGCTCTCGTGATAATATAGATGAGGTATCCCATAATTCATTTTTTTGAGGTCTATATTTTGGTGTAACATTGTAAAAGCCAGCTGAGATCGCTTATACAGCGCTCCCAACCGGCTACTGGCTTACAAACCTAGTCCGTAAGCTACCCTTAACCCAACCTGATTGATCTTTCCATAGGCTGTATTCCCATTAAATGAAGTTGTGCCTTCGTATCGTATACCCGCATCAATAAAAGATTTACCGCCCAGCTGGAACTCATACCCTGCCTGAGGCACGTAAAGGAATGCTGTACTTTTCGCATACCCTACACTGCCCTTGTTCAATGCGAATGCAGCCCCAGCGTCGGCCTGAACGTATAGCTTACCGACAGGGAAGTATTTCAAGCCCGCCATTACCGGCAGAACATGAATATCCGGTGCGGAAATTCCTGTACCTGATAAGTTGTTCTTACCAAAATAATCCACGTATCCGGCGTTCACATTGACATAAAACTGATTTGCAACAGGAATGTCAGCCTGGACAGAGCCACCAAAGTTGGCTTTATGTGTATCCTTAAAATTGCCGGTACTAAGACCGGTCTCCGCGCCGATGCTGAGCTTAATGCCATCGGCACCCGGTCCTTTTGAACTTTGCGCCTTTGCGCCTAAACTGATACCGAATAATGCTGCGATCAATACTGCTTTTGTCATGTTAGTTTTCATGGTTTCTGTTGTTTTTAATTGTTATTAATTATGATGTGTTATTTGTAAAGCATATAGAACAGGTCGATACCCTGTAAGAAGAGCGTGAAGTATTTTGCCTTGAGCAGGGTGATCAGATTTAATCCCGTTGTTTTTAGCGCTGATTTTTTCATAGTCGTCCTTCATTTCGATAGGTTGTACCAATCATTTGGCATGGTAAATGCCAAACTCATACCCATTTTCAATAGACTGGCTATCAAACAACTACAATTACACCCCTTTATACCACGGCGTTATTTCGTTAATTCTCGAGAACTACAATAAAAAATCAAATGCTCAACCCCGGCTTTTTACCGGAGATCTTTTAGACGAGCCATTTTATATGATCACATAAGTTCATATCATAAACTGAACAACTTCTTTCATTTGCGTATTTGGGAATATGGGCACATGCAGGGACCGATTAGGAAATACTGAGCCCGCGGGCAAGTATAGATGGCTCAGGGAACGTTCGTTCAAAAGATAAAAGACGATCCGTCATAAAAGATCGTTGATCCTGGTACCTAATATCCATTAACATCAACGTGCTGTGATCAAGAGAGATAATCCATCGCATTAAAAAGATAGTCCATTTCGAAAAAATCAAAATATGTAGAAATTACCGGTTGATCAGCGGATATGTTTACCCCCTGCTGAATTCTTCTGTTTTGATGATAAAACCATACTCAAAAGACAAAAAGAAAGTTTTTATCAGCTTTGTATCAGCCGATGCCAAACTGGCTAAGGCATTACGCTCTTTTATAATCAAGAAATTTAAAGGTAAAATAGGCGTTTACCTCCCATCCCGCAAAATGCAACTAAACCAGTTTTCCAATGCTAAGCTTAGAACTTATCTGGAAAAAAGTCATGCTGTGATTGCATTGATGACGGCGAACTCATTGGATCAGCCCTGGCTTTATATGGATTGGAAAAGCCAGGGACTATCTGGCGAAGGCCTGTATATTTTGCAAACAGAAGAACTTCGGTTACTGCGGACCGACTTTAAACAACCTTTCGAATCGGCAGTGATCAACGATACCAATTCGTTCACGGCTTTTGTCCGAAAGTTTTCCGGCGCGTTCCTGGGGGATGATTATCCTGCTCCATTGGATGAGGTAAAACTATTCCGGTACCAAGTTGCCCGGGTAATGTCGGAGATGGCTGATGATAAAGTAAGGTGCTAATAAGATCATCGAAAAAAACTTTCAACTTACCGGCCGACGGTCTGCTAAAATTCCGTAAAGCACGTCTTAAAAAAGCGATTAAAGAAATTAAAAAAAAAGACTTATCAGCGTTTAAAAACGGAATTGATCAGCGAACTTGCTAATTTTTACAAGCATATTACTTCGGGCTTTGGCGATGACTAAGTGGTATCAGGCGAACCAAAGCCTCCCTTTAGCTGATCCGATAACCCACTAAAGAGTGGCTTACTTATAAGGATGATAATATTATTGCCGATAAATTAATTGATATACATCGGATAACTATCTAATTATTGTATCTGTTGCAGCAGCATCACACTGCTTTCATCGACATTCCACATCGCAAACCTGATCCCCTCTTCCATCAAATATTTGCCAGTAAAAACTTTTCCTTCATAAGCCTCCACCCTGCTGTAGCTCCCCTTGTTGACCTCGGTCAGTTTGTAGGAAGCATTGGGATCTAAACCGTTCAGATAGATCGTGCTATAATCGGCTCCCGAGCCTTTTTTGACCTGGTAGGAGAATAACAACGCTTCTTTTTTATCCTGACTTACATACATCAAAGCCGCACGGTCGCAGCTGTATGGGGACAATAACCGGTACTGATCTCCATAATATACGATATGACTGACCTGCTTATAGGCTTTTATCGCATCCTTTAAAAATGCTTTCTCTTCCCCGTTCAAATGATCTGGCTGCATATCCATACCGAGTTTCCCGGCCATGGCCACATCCAGCCGGAACTTAAGAGACGTTTTCTGCCCCATCTCTGAAACATGGGCGGCAAAGCCTATGGCCGGAAAAAAGTAGCTCATGCCCCACTGGATCAATACCCGGTCGTGTGCATTCGAGTTATCACTCGGCCAGTATTCGTCATAGAACGGCATACTTCCATAATCCATACGACCTCCTCCGCTTGCACACAGCATCAGGGTCAGCTCCGGGTACTTTGCTCTTATCCTTTGGAGCACACTCAGATATCCTCTGGTATAGTCCACATAAAGATTGGCTTGCTTTTCTTTACCAAGGTAGTTTGACCAGGCATTGGATAAGAACCGGTTACAATCCCACTTCAGGTAATTCAACCCTTTGGTTTGATCCAGTATCGAGGAAAGACTACTGACCACAAAATCCTGGACCGCAGGGTTGGACAGGTCAAGGATGAACTGGTTCCGTTGCAGATCCGGAGACCGGTTGGGCGCCGTAAGTACCCATTCCGGATGCTTTTCGTACAATTCACTTTTGGGATTGATCATTTCCGGTTCGACCCACAGACCAAACTTCACTTTATTATCGGCCGACTGCCTGACCAGGTCGTTCAAACCATGTGGAAGTTTCTTTCGATTGACCTGCCAGTCCCCGAGCCCAGCCTGATCATTGTTTCTTGGGTATTTATTACCAAACCAGCCATCATCAAGCAGAAACAGGTCGAAACCGAGTTCCCCTGCTTGTCGGATGAGGTCATGAAGACCTTTTTCATCAAAGTCAAAACCGGTAGTTTCCCAATTGTTCAATACAACATCCCGGTCCCCAGCACCATGCTGCATACCATATTTCCGGGCCCATCTGTGGAACCGCCGGGTGACCTCTCCGGCCCCGTTTTGACTGAAGGTATAAAGGAACGACGGCGTTTGAAACAGTTGCCCGGCAGGAAGTTGATAAGCTGAAGCATAGGGATTGATACCTGGGATTATCCTCAATTTATGATTGTTATCAACATTGAACTGGATCTGCCAGTTTCCCGGCCAGGCCAGGCTCGCGCCAAGTACCTCACCGCTGTTCTCCTCCAGCCGGCGGTCCAGCGAAAGCAGGAAGGACGGATTCGTTTTCTGATCTGTCCTTATCCCCTCTTTGGAATCCAGGGTCAGGATACCGGGCTCCAGGAGGTTCTCATAATGATTGAACTCATTGGACCAGTCGCCATTAAAATAGGTCAGAAAATAGGACGACCGATCAAAGGACAGGTTCGAAGAAGCCATATCGAAGAGCGTAACAGCGCCTTTTTCGTGATGCCTGATCTCCACCCATTGCGCGATAATATTCTCCGCGATATAAGCTTTGAAGCAAAGCGTTACCTCGACCGGGTAATAGCTGTCCTTCATTTTTATCCTGGTAATGACCGTATTGGAATCTGCCTTTTCAACGCTGTAGTTCTGATACACCAGGGCAGTGGTAGGATTACCGTCGGCATGCGTCATTCGCAGTCCCGCTGTCGATACGTTAACCCCGAATACGGGATACAGTTCGGCAGGTTCCATGGACGGCAAGTTATGGATATCCTGTTCCGAAATATTCCTGCCATAGCGGATCTGCTGCAGTTTGTTATCTTTAACCCCTATTAGTAAAAGATTGTCCCGGGTACTGATCCTGATCTTTTCCGAGTATTGTGCACGTGCCTCCCCGGCTATCAGGACAAAAGCTCCTGTTAAGAACAGAAATAGCAAACAGACCGCGAGACGATCCGGATATGGTCTTTTTTTATTCATTTCGATCTTGAAGTTAAATATGTTGGTAAGGATGATCAGTTCGTCAGAAAATTAATAATCTGGCAGGTGTTCCCCTTGCTGTCTTTGTTACGCCGCTCGTTCACCGCCAGTTTAAGCGTATGATTTCCATGACCTAAGGTTGTATCGAAAGTAATATACCAGGGTAAGTAGAGCCAGCCGCTCCATTGGGTATACAGATCAACGTTCTTCACAGGCCCGTTGTCAATGCTATAGCTTATGGTTCCTGCGTCAGGACCAGACACGATGGATATACCGATAGCTGTCCCTTTGAACGGCAGGATAAGCGAAGCCCCCGGTTTAGTGGCTATCAGCATCGGCCTGTGTACAAAGCCGTCACGGGTTCCGGTCTGATCAACCGGAGACCAGTCCGGATCGATCGTCCAGCCTTCCACGATCTTCACGTTCCTGATGGAGTAATAATTGCCGTTCTCTATACAGAACGGATCCAACACCTTGGGTAACTTTTCAATCCGTTGCCCGGTCTTCTGATCATGGGGCCTGTAACAACTGTCCAGCAAGGTCCTGATAGCCGTGTAATAGAGTTCCTGGCCGTACACCGCGGGATGTAGATCTTTGAAATCCCAATCCCAGGAAAATTCATGATTGTGGATCCTGTCCGCTACTTCTTTTGCCAGGTTGACCGATGGCAGACCATAACGGTCAGCGACCAGTTCATGGTTTTGAACCTGCACCGGTATCTTTCCATTGCTGTAATCATGAAGCTTGTCCGGGTCAGCGAAAGACATCAGTACAATATCCATCACCGGATTACTTTTTCTGGCATGCCTTACGATCCCTTCCAGCGCCCGGACCTCGGTAAGACTGTCAAGCCCGTTGACCCGGTCGTTCACGGCCGCCTCTACGAACATCAGGTCCACTTTTCCCGAATCAAGTACGTCCTGTTTCAACCTGAAAGCGTGCGGCACACTGCCGAGCGAAGGGATCCCCGCCTGGATAAAATGGAACGCGGTTTCCGGAAACCTTTCCCTTAGATAACGGCTTATTTTTTCCCGCCAGCCAGGATTGAATGTTATCGATCCACCTAAAAAAGCAACGGTCGCGTTTTTTTTTGCTTCAAACACCTTAAGGCTGTTATCGAGCCCCCCTCGCCTGTTAAAATAATCGCTGTGGGGCAAGCGCGGCCTCACCGGGTAGCTGTATCGAACGATCATATCCGCCCAGCGCGTGGGTTCAGGGATGGGAAAATGATGCCCGCTAAGCTCCTGCGGCCCGTCTGTTACGGGACTGATCATCATGGAGCCCCCGGCAGCGTTATACCGCGCGGCCAGAACATAAGTATTCTCAGAATTGGGTACGATCCGGTCATCAGGACCGATCACATGTATGACCGGCACCTTAAAAGCCGCTAACCCCTCAAGATTATCCACAGGATTATCTTTATAGGCCATTGCCTGGGATTCAGTCATATGGTATATTCCGAGTAATTGCTGCCAAAGTTTCTGATCGCCCTGTCCCGACATCTTCCCCCCTGGCCAGCTTTTGATATCGCAAACCGGCGCTTCATTGTATATGCAGCTGATCTTATCCGGGTTGCGTTTGGCCCAGCCATAAACATACAAACCGCCCCGGCTGACGCCTTCCAGACAAACCTGGGCGGCAAACCGTTTTTCATTCACCAGATAATCGTAAAACCTGTCCCAGACCTGTAATGCGGCGGGGCTGCCGTATTGGTCGTCGACATTCACATAGGCCACGTGGAATCCCTTTGCAAGCAATAAGCTGTCAATATCAGTATGCCAATCCGGAAAGGAGGCCCGCCAGATCCATGGATTACCGGGAAGCGGCTTTACCGGACTTACATAATAAGCATGATATTCGCCGATATTCAGGTTAAACCTGGTAAACCCCTTCCAGGTATCTGTCCTCCCGTAATTTAACACGTAATCCCGTGCCCGGGGGCCGGTGGTTCTCTCCTGGGATTGCTGAGCCCGGGCCGCGGAGAAAAACATGAATATAAAAGATACAGCACAAATATTTTTCAAGATCATAGTATAAAATAAAGGATAATAGGATCAATTGCCGGACGCCCGGAAAGCATAATCATGTCCTGCCTGCGTTTTAAAACTATAGCTGAATGCTCCGTCAGTTCCAGGCAGGCCGGTTTTCAGACCATCTCCCCTGATCGCTGAAGGCACTCTTATGCTGCAATCCCCCCCTACTTTGGAGCTGATCACCAACTCGGTTACCTTTCCCTTTCTCCAGCTGAGCTTTTTAACAACAAAGCCTCCCCTTGCGCAAAGACCGGTTACTGTTCCACTGTTCCGCCAGGCCCCGGGTAGCGCCGGCAGCAACTGGATATCCCCGGTCTGGCTCTGGACAAGCATCTCACTTATCCCTGCAGTGTAACCCAGGTTCCCGTCTATCTGGAACGGCGGGTGCGCACAGAGCAGGTTAGCATAAACACCTCCCCCCTCATCGTAATTGACACCCGCGTTTCCGGCAAGATTGATAAAGTTGTGTATGATCTTGTGCGCGTGTTCCCCTTCCTGCAGCCTGGCCCAGAAATTGATCTTCCACGCCATGGACCAGCCGGTAGATTCGTCACCTCTTGCCAGCAGGCTGATTTTGGCAGCCCGCGCCAGTTCCGGCGTCCGGAGCATGCTGATGCTCCTTCCGGGATGCAGTCCAAAAAGATTGGAGGAATGCCGATGTTTGTCTTGCGGATCATCGCGGTCCGTTTCCCATTCCTGCAGTTGCCCCCATCGCCCGATCCTGGGCTTAAGAAGATGAGCGCGCATATCGGCAATGCTGTCACGATATAGCTTGTCCACACGCAGAACGGTCGCGGCCTCTATATAATTACCGAACAGATCATCGACGATAGCCTGATCGTAAGTCACGCCATCTTCTGTCGGACCATGTTCCGGAGACCATCCCAATGGGGAGACCAGCGTTCCGTCAGGGCGCCGTTTCAGATGGTCATCCCAGAACTGGGTGATCTCTTTCAGGATAGGATATGCAAATTGACGCAGATAAACCGTATCCTTCGTGAACGCGTAATGTTCCCATATCCCCTGCGCGTACCAGGCACTTCCAGGTGTATTCCAGGTAAAACTGGAACCACCGAAAATGTTATTTTCCGTCTTGACCGTCCATCCCCTTACCCCGGGATACGCTTTTAACGTACTTTCTCGTTTTACTTCTCTTATACTATTGATATAGTCCAGGTAGGGAAAATCACATTCCGGCAAATTGGTCGGTTCGGCCGGCCAGTAGTTCATTTCGATATTGATATTGGAGTGGTAATCGCTTCGCCATGGGGGATTTTTGCTGTCATTCCATATGCCCTGCAAATTAGCTGGCAGGCCTCCCTTTCGTGACGCGCTGATCAACAGATATCTTCCATACTGGAACAGCAAAGCTTCGAGCCCGGGATCGGGGTTCGTTCTATACCTTTTTACCCGTTCCGGTGTCGTGACCGAAGCGGTCCTGGCCGCATCATCACCGAGGTCCAAGGAAACGCGGGAGAAAAGCTTTCGGTAATCGTTAAGATGCTCCGAAAGCAATTGATCATAGCTTTTTGAAAGGGCTGCTTTTAAAACCCGGTTCACTTTTACACGGGGATCCTCCCCCCGCCATCGTTGCGCACGCAGATTGCTGAAATCAGTCGCGGCAGTTAAAATGATCGTAAAAGAGGAAGGGCTCTCTATCCGAAGTTGCCGGACTCCGTCGGCACCCGCTGTTATCTTTAACCGGCCGTTATCGGCCTTAACAGCAGCGGCTGCAAAATAGGAAAGCCCGTTTTCCAGTTTTCCGCCGAACTGTAGCATGTTCCCCTCTGCGAAGGTCCCCGAACCATGGGCATCTTTTAATGTAAGCGTCACAGCCGAAGGATGATCCTGACTTGTTGAGAACCGCAGAACGGTAACTTTCGCGGGAAAACTGCAAAAATAGGTACGACTGAAACTGGCTCCCTCGCCCTTGTAACCGATGTGCTGTACAGCGTCGGATAAGTCAAGCTCCCGACGGTATTGCTGCACCGTTGTCGGAGCACTTTCAAAATCGATCAAAAGATCGCCAAAGGGCTGGTATGCCCCTGTTTCGTTTTCATCTCCCGTCCAAAGGCTGCTTTCATTGAATTGGATACGCTCCTGCTTTACACCACCGAACGCCATCCCCCCCATACGCCCGTTTCCCATCGGGTAAGCTTCCGTCATCCATACGTTCGCTGGCTTGTTGTCCCAGATGACAGGAGCTCCGGACGGAGATGAAGGGCCCGGTCGCTGCGCGTATACCTGGCAACAGATCAGTTGTAATATAAATACTGCTTGAATAGTCCGGCTTTTTAACATTTGATCATATAAAAATAAAAAAGAAGCCCCCCAATTTACTGAGGGGTTCTTAAAAAATAAGTGCTAATTCAGCATACTGGCCCAGAAGGTTATCTGGCTCATATTCACGTTCCGGTTATCGCCGTTCGCGTTATGCAGTACCCTTATGCGGATATAACGCGCCGGAGCCACGTTGGCATCAAAATCAACCTTGAAAGGGGCTGCCCCGTCATCGTTCCGCTTAACTTCCTTTAAAAGTTTCCATCCCTTTGAGATCGCTTCGGCTGTCCATCCCGGGTCATTCGAAGCTTTCGTCGTAGCGGCATTGGTAATATCTGTGATACCCCAAACTTCGAAATCATCCGGATTATTACAACAGTTCCGTCCGATCTCTTCGATAGACGTGAGATGCTTGTAGACGCGTCCCATATCGAATGTTATGGTTCTCGGCAGGTAATCATGATCATCGCTGTGGAAGATGTTCGGATAAGCCTGCGGCGTCGTACTGCCGTTCCATAGGTTTGAAACTTTTGTATCTCCACTGTACAAACCCATGTCATTGGGCAGCGGCGACTCCTTGAACAGCGACTTGTCACATTGTATGATACTGTTAATAGTCGGAAACACATCATTTTTTTGCGCTTTGAACACATCCAGCGCATTCCTTACCGGTATATAAGATGAATTATAGGTGATCGGTGTACCGATCCTGTAATCTTTGATCGTAATGGAAGTGCTGTCTCCGCTGAGTACCTTTTGTACGCTTTCACCGTTCTTGTCCGTATAACTGATAGTCGTCCCGACATTGATGGTATCCGGGGTGATAAAGTTCAGTTTGAGATAACCGTCATCGGTAAAAGTATAGGGGGTTGTCGCGTCATATCCCCTGTTCAGCAACGTAGCGGTATAGATAGGACCATATACCTTGGCATTGTTGACCTCATACGGAATGGACTTATTCCCTTTGGCATCAAAAGAATATATCGTAAATGAATAGGTGTATTCTGCCAGATTATTGATCACTGTGCTGACCGAATCTGTTTTGGAATCCGTATTTACGACTACAGAATCCGCGTTGTTGTTGTAATACACGACATATTTGACGATACTTGGATCCGAGCTGGCTTTCCACTTCAGACCAAGCCTGAGGTTCCCCGACTGAACGATCGCCCCCTGCGCGGCACCTGTGTAAACAACTTCGTGATCACCAAGGAATTTCTTGTAATCTTTAGCATGATCTTTCTGACATCCATACCAGGTGGCCAGCACCGTACAGCAGAATAAAACAAACAATATCTTTTTCATCTTCTTGAGTTATTGAGGTTGGCCATATAGTGAAATTTCCAGGAACAGGGCAAAATTACCGCCCGACCAGGTTTCTCTTGCCGCGAAACGCAGATAGCGGGCAGGAGGGGCAGACAGCGGGAAGTTAAAGTTTACGCCGGCTGCGACAAAAGCATTATCGGCAGAGTTATGGGCAAGCGGGGGCAGGCCCGATGGTGGGTCCGGGAATTTGAAATTGCCCATGTTCACCCAATCGCCAACCACTGTGCCTACAGGTGAGGCCAACGGTAACTGTACGTCTTTCGGACGGTCCACATTAGAGCCCCAGATAGTAAATAACTTAGGATTGCCATGGCCAAAAGAGAATTTCAGATCGGAATCTGATTTTTCATACAGGATGAACCTGCTCATTTTATAGCTCCTTCCCACATCCCAGCTGCCAACATACGGCGCAGGTGCCGCACCGGGCTCGGTACTCCAGCCACTAGAACTTGGATTGATATTATTGTCCCATATATTGGATAAGATCCAGCCAAAGCCGATCTTGGAGTCGGATGCGAGTTGATAAGTACTGAACTTACTTTTATCGAGCAATTCTTCAGGCAACGGAGTTAATGTTTTGGATAACGTATCAGAAATATTGCCGAAACGATCGGTAACGTATACACCAAAGTTTTGCGGCTCTGATTTGTAACCCCGCACCGAATAGTCAACAGTATCCAGCTTGGTATAGTGCTGATCCTGCACCTCCATGGCCTTGGTAGTTTGGTCCAAACCAGTCAATATCACGCCTACTTCGGCTTTCAGCGGATTTAAGGACTGGATATTAACGCCTCCGAAATCAGCCTGTAGATTCAGCTGGTCCCTGATCAGCAAATAGGGAGGCGTCTTCGGATGTACTGTAACCTTGACCGCATCAGACATTACATTCGACCGGGATACAGCATACAACGTAACTTCGTAATCCGCTTCCTTTGCAAAGCCTTCTACATTAACCGTGTCTGTATAATAGGAAGCTTTCGTCTCCCGGGAAACACCGTTCCTGATCTGGTACTTGGCCAGCACGTATAGCAGGTTATCAGACTTGGGAAGCGTGTAGGTAATATGTGCCCCTCCATTGTAGTTATCTATTTTGACATTGGTGATCACACCAGGTTTGGTGCCATCCTTGGATATAGGCATCCTGTCGCCATCATCGCGTTTACAGGATGTTATAAAGGCTACTGCCAGGCTAAAAAGCATGAACAGGTAATGGTTCAAATATTTTTTCATTTTCTTATTGTTCTAAACAGCTTACCATCCTAAATTTTGCACCAGGTTATTATTGACCAGTAAAGCGTAGTCATGTATCGGCCACAGATAGCCGCGGACATTGAATACGGGAGTTACTATAGTGGTCGGACGATAGAAATTTATCGGGTCCTTTTCGTACACATTCCATCCCTGCATAGGCTTGCTCAGTACAGATTGCAATTCTTTCCAACGACGGAGATCCCATCCCGGCTCGCACTCAAATGCCAATTCAATCCTCGTCTCTTGGTGAATGATCTGACGCATGCCATCCTGCGAGGTATATTTGGTTGGGTTCCTGGAATATTTGCTCCAGGCATCGACAACTCCGGGAAGTCCTGCACGTGTCCTTACTTTGTCCAGCCACGGCGTAACCTCATTAGCAGGTTTTCCCTGTTCATTAAGCGTTTCGGCGTAAAGCAGGTACAAACCGGCCAGACGTATCAAAGGAAGCCGGAAATCCACCACGGTATTACCATCGTCCTGTACGGTCTGATAGTTCACGAGCTTTTTTGGCCAGCAGGAAGTGACATTGATCCTGATGTTATCTGTCGGGCCAGCCAGGGAACTACTTCCCCTTCCCTGTACGTAGTATAAAGTTTCCTGGTTCACCATACCATTGCCGAACCAGATCCCGCCATCGAACCCCAAGTCAGCATAGAACCTCGGTTCACGGTCAAAATGGGCTTTTACAGTCGTGTAGCCATTCCCGATGTAAAAACGGCTGGCGTAGTCGCCCGTTCTCAGGTCATAACGGTTATTATAATCGAAAGTATTATCCTCATTGATGGGCACACCATTTTTGGTATAGAACAGCTCCTGCTCTGAGATAGGCACAGCAAAGGTTCCGGGAAAAGAAGGATTTGCCGCTGCCTTTGCGGTAAGCCTTGGCGTACAGTTCGGCTGGTTTTTAAAGGTCGGGTTCAATGCCCATACGATCTCCGTATTCAGCTCCCATTTTTCGGTTATCGCGGTCTGCAGGTCAAGTACTGTCGTCAATGAATCTGAAAGTTTCCCGATGGCCGAGGTTGGTATAAATTTATGAAGGGCGTTACCGTTCGCTTCGGCACTGTTGATGGCTGCTAATGTGGCGGTGGCCGCCTTGTCCCATTTCGTCCCGTCGTAGGTCGAGTTGAACAAAGCCTGCCCGTCCTTGTTCTTAATACTGCTATAATCTGGGTTTCCGTTAAATAGCGGACTGGCGGCGGTAGCCAGGATCTGTGCTTTGACCGACAGCGCGATCGGCTGCGTGATCCGGCCCAGTTCTTTGGCCTGGTTTAAAATAACTTTAGGCAGGTCCGGGGTAGCCTGATCAAGCAGCCGCACCATGTAATTTACAACAGAGTCTACCGGCGCTCTTTTTACCTTAACGGCTTCTTCCGAACTATTGATAGGCAAGTTTACATCGGTGATCGGAATGGGACCATACAAACGGAACAGATAAAAATGATAATAAGCTTTGAGGAATTTGACCTCTGCGATCCATCTCTTTTTTTCGTCTGCAGTGAGGTCCACAGGCTTATCGATGTTCTCGAGCATGGTATTGCAGCGCCTCAAAGCCGTAAACAGTGCCTGCCCCCCGTTATAGCCGTCCCAGTAATCCAAACCTGGGTTCGCCGAATTTTGGGTGCCCCTGATCAGGTTAAAACCTGTTGGGTCGATACCCTGGTTATCGGTGAGCGTATTCGGGAATATTACTTCCCCGGATGTCGTAAAACCCGGGTCGAACTGCGGGTAAACCAATTGCTGAAGTGTAGAATAGCAGGAGAAAAGATAGTTTTCCGCCTCGTTCCTGTTCCGGAAGGCATAATCGATCGTCCCTACATTATCGGGCGTTACGTCCAGGTACTTCTTGCAGGAAAAAATGCAGGAAGTCAGGATGCAGATGTATATGATTTTATAATATGATTTCATATGAATAAGCTTAGAGATTAACATTCAGACCCACGTTAAATACTTTTTGGACCGGATAGGCGAACGCATTACCGCCTTGCTCCGGATCCCACAACTTGAATGGGCTCCAGGTGATGAGGTTCAACCCGTTAAAATACACCCTCAGTTTTTTGACATTGATCGCCTTTGCGAACCTCGATGGCAGACTGTAACCGATCTCTGCCGATTTAAGCCTCAGGAAACTGCCGTCACGTAACCACCAGGTACTGCTTTGCCTGTTATTCTCGATCACAGCGCCGTCCGGCCCGAGACGCGGATACAGGGCGTACAGATTTTGGTTATCTTCTGACCAGTGATCATCAGCATAAGCTTTCAGCAATTGCGTATTCCCGTTAAAATACGAATCCGGGCTCTTGATAAAAGGAGCCGTACGCTGAGGGTCGATCATAAAGGAAACCTTGGCCTGCCCCTGGAAAAAGCCCGACAGGTCAAATGCCTTGTAAGATGCTGAGATACCAAAGCCATACACGATCTGGGGAACTGTAGGGTTTCCGATAAAGGTCATATCAGCCCCGTCAATTTTGCCGTCGCCGTTCAGGTCCCGGTATTTGATATCACCGCCCATAGGAGCAAAACCATTGGTACTGAAAACCTGTGACGGCGAGTTCTTAGCTTCCTGGTCATCAACGAACAGGCGTTCTGCCACGTAACCCATGTAACGGTTAAGCGGCTGCCCTACATTGTAGCGGTAAGGTTCCTTCCAGTCAGGCTCCTCGTATTGCGTGAATTTATTGGCAGAATAAGTAAAATTAGCACGCATCCCCAGCGAGAAGTTCTTGCCGATGTTCTGATGACCGTCTACGGAAATATCGATACCTTTTGAATTTACCTTTCCAAGATTCGCTGCAATACCGGCTTCAAGCCCCATGGTCGTAGGGATGGAAGAGCGGTTCTGAAGAATATTGTATTTGTTATTATTATATACTTCCGCGATCACATTGAAATTTTTCATGAATGTGAACTCGATGCCCAGGTTGGTCTGCTTCGAGGTTTCCCAGGTCACATCGTCGTTTTCATAATTATTGACCCTGACGCCATTGCGGCCATAACCGTTATTTATTCCGAAATAAGCCGAATTTCCTCCGTTGAGGTTGACATCGGACAGATAAAAGAACCGGCGGTTGCTGATCTGGTCATTCCCGACCAGACCGTAACTTGCCCTCAATTTGAAGCGATCGAACACGTTGTACAGATCACCCCAGAATTTCTCCTCGGAAATGATCCAGGAACCACCGATGGTCGGGAAAAAACCGAACCTGTGCGTGTCGAAGAAACGCTCTGATCCGTTATACCCGAAGTTGAACTCTAAAAAGTATTTACTTTTATAAGAGTAGGTTGCGCGACCGGCCAGTGTCTGGTTACGGTAAGGAAGTGAATACTGAAGATCATAGGTATTCGTCTGCGGGTTGATATTATTGGAATACAATTGCTGTTGCCTGGTAGCGATCAGTGAAGCACTGATATTATGGTTTTTCGCTATGCTCCGGTTATAATCCACCACCCCCTGCAGGTAAATGAACGTCTGCATATTGTCAGAGTTCGAATCCCGGTTATACGACAAGTATTCCTGCGCCTGGTTTGGCAATGAATTGATCCAGTTCAGGGTATAAGTGTTGGATAATTTATCATAGGTCTGGATGTTGTAATAAAAAGGATTATAGTAATAAGTGGACTTATAATAGGAATACCTGTTGGTGCTGAATATGCCATGAAAATTTAAACCGGAGGTCAAAAAATCAAGGTTCTGATTCAGTTCCAACTGAGCAAGTAATCTCGATTCGGAAAAATTCTGGTGGCCGGAAAGCAAATTGGCGTATGGGTTTATATAGGTCGTACTGCCATCATTGGCGGTAGCGTTGGGAACATTGCCGAATAATATATGCTTTGTTTTAAGGTTCGCCGAGTCCGGCTGATAGTAGGCCGGAAAATCAACCGGGCTCGTGTGCATCACAAGGTTGTACAGGTCGGTAGAAAGGGAAGCGTCGTTCGTACGGGGCCCGTTATACTCGTTAAAATTTCCCGACAAACGAACGATCAGTTCCGTTTTCGGCGTCACATTGATGTTCACATTCGAACGCAGCTGATAATTCTGAAATTTAACATTGTTGTTATTGTTATTCCGGATATCTGTACGCAGTATACCATTATCATTACTATATGAACCGGCCACATAATACCGGGCCACACCACCGCCTCCCTGCAGGCTGAGATCAGCACGCTGAGTGCTTGTCCTTTTTTTGAACAGCATGTCCAGCCAGTTAACCGCAGGATAAACATACTCATTACTGCCCGGGGCATGTGCCAGGGTAGCCTGCGTATTGGTGATCTTATTTTGCGTATAAGGCAATGGATTAAGCGGATAACGTGTCCGGGTAGCCTCATTAAAGAGGTTCATGTATGTGATCGGATCGGCCAGCGTGAGGTTTTTAACCGATTGTGAAGATGAGTTTTCGATCCGGGCATTGATCTGGGCCTTACCAACCTTCCCTTCCTTCGTTTTCACCAGGATCACACCGTTGCCGCCGCGTGCGCCATATAATGCGGTCGCACTTGCATCCTTCAGTATGGAAAAGCTCTCGATATCGTCAACGTTCAGCCGGGCAAGATCCGAGGCTGTAAGCTCAACGTTATCGATCAGGATCAGCGGACTTTGCTTATAGCCGAATGTCGTAACCCCTCTTATAAAAAAATTAGAATTGTCGGCACCGGGCTGCCCGCTGGGCTGGTAGGCGATCAGGCCCGCTACCTGTCCGGCAAGCGCGTTGGTGAGGTTACTCGCGGGTACTTTCAGGTTCCCCGGCTTTACCGTAGTCACGGACCCTACGATGGCCTCGCGGGTCTGCTTCCGGTTGTAGGCCGTCACAACCACATCGTCAAACTGGCTTTTTGCTTCGGTCAGCACAATTCTATAAACTTTTTGAGAAGCGGAAACGGTGATCTGACGCGAGATAAAACCAACATAACTGATCTTGAGCGATATACCGGCCTCTACGTCCAGGACGAACTTACCATTGGCATCCGTGCTGGTACTGTTCCCTTTCTTTTCCACAGGTATGATATTCGCGCCCACGATCGCTGTTCCGAGGGAGTCTACTACAGAACCTGTTATCGTTATTTTAGATTGGGCAGCAGCCCTGTTCAACCCGCAAAGCATTCCCAGCAGGATAATGATGAGGGCCGGCTTCCAATGAACATGGAGGCTTTGGGGTACAATAAAGTACCGCGTTAATTCGTAAAACTTTCGCATATGAATGAAGTATAATTGGTTGCAATAAATTACTGATACAGAGAATGATCAGAGCGAACACGCGCTGTGTTATAAACTGTATGTTTTACAGTTTTTCATTCAGGCAAAAAAAAACCGCGAAACATCCGGGTTCTTTGGATCCGCAAACTTTTGTATGTAAACTTCTTGATTGGCCGGGCCTGGAACACCCTTGAGCAGAGTAAATTTCTTCCATAGTTTAAGGTTAATTTTGTTGATTAATTGGTTCTGTAAAACTAACCGGCTATTGATCGGTATAAAATGGACAATGACAATAGAAAAGATGGATTATATTTCTTGATTTATTTTTTTTTAAATCAATTTTGCCAATATCACTCCATTCTTTTGCAAAAAAAACACACTCAATGGCAATTATAATAAGCAACAAATTACCAATCGGCATCAGGAGCAGGAAATAAAACCATCAAAAAACGTGAACATTTTGCTTATTTTTTAACATAATTTAAAAAATAAGTCATTTTAAATACAAATTTCAAATAATAGCACTTTTGCTCAACAATGCCTTTTTTGCAGACATCGTGGCGAAAATAAGATTCCGTCAAATTAGAGTCTGGACAGGACCGCAGCACATACGGCATTTTAAAAAAATCACAATCCATTATTATAAAGCACTTTAAAGACATAACATTTATTTATTTCACGTTAAACATGGTGCTCGCTACTCAAAAATCCAGGATTACTTCCCTTCAAAAGATAAAAGATGGATAATACTCCTTATAATAATTCAATTATTTTGGCAAAACGATGTGTTTTTTCAATTACCGGCCTCTTTTTCATTGCAAATACAAGGCTGAATATCTATAATCGCCTCGTTAAAAATTCCGTACCAATTTTAAATCAGGAAGTATCATGAGTAATGGCCTAAAACGAAGAGATGGCTTTCCCGGCGAAAGGTTAATCAATATCCCGCTGAAGATCCTGAGGGATGCGAAAGATCGGAAACCTATTTTGTTTAATACCTATATTACCCAGATCGGGTACTTCCCGCAGGCGTCACATCATTACCGCGAACGGAGAAACGGATGCGAAGACAATATCCTTATTTATTGCATTCGGGGAAAAGGCCATTACATTCTGGATAAGAAACGATACGAAGTAAATGCCGGGCAATATGTTATCATCCCGGCAACGGACCGCTATATCCGCTATTGGGCAGATACCGAATCTCCCTGGACCATCTATTGGATACATTTCACAGGCGACCAGATCGGAGAATTTAACAGGTCACTTAACCTTACAACCACCAAGGGGCCTATCCCGATTCCTTTTAATGATACCGGCATCGAAGTTTGGCAGAAAATCTTTTCTATCCTATCCGTAAGCTTCAGAATGGAAAGCTTATGTAACGCGAATTTTTGCCTGCAGCATCTGATCTCCACTTTCCTTTACCCGCAACACGAGGACAAAGAAAAGGAGATCCCGGTTGAAAACTCCATTCAGCAGGCCATAGATATCATGAAAAGCAACCTCCATCTGAAACTTTCCCTGGAGGAGATTGCGGTAAAAGTGAATCTTTCAACCTCTTACTTCGCCACCTTCTTTAAAAAAAGACAGGGCATATCTCCCATTGATTACTTTATAAACATGAAAATGCAGCGGGCCTGCGAATTGCTGCGGGATCAAAATAATAAAGTAAGGGAAGTAGCCAGTGATATCGGATATGAAGATCCTTATTATTTTTCCAGGATCTTTAAAAATGTGGTGGGATTATCTCCTGCGCAATACCGGAAGGATATTCAATGAGTCTCCTCAAAAAGTGCCCCGCTCTTGTTGAGTGATGCATTTGGGTCAGCCAACCGCCAAGAGCCGTCCAATAGATGGCCTTTGGAACGGATACACATTTTCAGTCGTTTTTTGTGATCAAACGGTTATACAGATCACAAGCAAGCATTGACATATATCAATGTTTTTTTCTATCACATGTCAATCCCGGTCTGTTACGGGAATTGCAATTTTGGTTATAGAATTCCGGAACGTTAAAAATTCCGGACAGCAGTCAGCTGGTCATTCGAACTATAAACTAAATCAAACGTCGGTTAATGAGATCTTCACAGGTTCAGAAAAAAATAGCGATCAACACAAGGAACGGTAACGAAAGGTTTTTTAACGTTTTAGTTAACCACTTATTGAACGCGAAAGAGATCCTCGCTGAGCCGGGGCTGCAGGTCAGGCAGCTATCGGACGGAACGGTGATGGAGTTCTACAGAACAGGTGCCCATCACCCGGGTTTTCTTTTTGAGTATAACAGCGTGGTCCTTAGCTTCAAAGTAACCGACCTGACCGAAGCCGTACATCGGCTCCAGAATACCGGCTCCCAATTGATCAACCGCATTGAACGGCTTTCCAAAGATTTCGCTTACTGCCATTTCGAACTCGAAGATGGGACGATCGTTGGCCTATATGAGGAATCTTAAAACCTGTCCGCCATTAAAGACGTCCACTGGCATATGGAGAGGAATCTGAAAGTTTACGGATCACTTATTTTTAGACAGTTTCCGCACCCGGCTAAGTGTTTCAGGTGTTATCCTCAAGTAAGATGCGATCATACCCTGGGGTATCCGACTTACCAATAGAGGATAGGTCTCGAGAAATTTAAGGTACCGGTCCTCCGCAGATAAACTGATCAGTTCATGGATCCGATATTGGGCCATCTGAAAAGATTCATTAAAAACGAGGTCGATCATGCAGCGAACGGCGGAACTTTTTTCGGAGAGCCAGGCGAAATCTTTGCGATTTATGATAAGCACTTCGCTGTCCTCCAGCGCGTCAATATTGAATACGGATGGTTTTCCGGATTCCAGACTTTCATCATCACCAAGCCACATACCGGCAACAATGAACTTCACCGTGAGCTCATTTCCGTCCTCATCGATAGTGTAAGTACGAAAACAGCCTTCGGTCACAAAAGCGTAACAGTTCATAATGTCGCCTTCATGAAGAAAGTACTCTTTTTTGGCGATCTTTTGCAGACGGACAACAGTGTCGAACTGCTTTATTTCAGGCTCTTCCAGTCCTCGGTCGGTCAGATATCGCTTAAAAACATCAATCACTGGTTAAGGGGTTTACAGAGGTTAATTGCAAAATGTAAATATAGTGATTACCTCCCTGCGATCTCCGTTCCAACCAAAAGAATTACGGCCATCACAGGAATAACCCATCAAAGGGAATAATTTAAAAACGAAGCCATGCTATGAGGAAAGCTCAAATTCTAATCACCCTTATACCAGCTTGCTGCCGGGCCGGTAACCGACAGCGTTCGTTTACCGGATAAATATTTTCCAGATCGATACCCTCAGCGCCTCAAATATAATTCCGAATTGTCGATAAAGTTGATCACCCCATATTTCATGTTCATTATCAAGAAGCAAAGAATACACTATCTCAGATATGGTTACCACCTTAACAATTGATACAATTCAATTGAAATCAAAATTAAAATTGACGCAAATAAAAACGGATAATAAACAACTAACCACCAATGAATGACCGCAGTTAAGTCATACTTTTGGGTTTCCCCTATAAAATTATGCGTCTAAGTATTCTGCCTGTATTCTTCGTTTTTTTACTATGGGCAGTTCAGGTAAACGCTCAACCCTATAATTCCGCAGGTAAGGACGGTATCGTTAATTCGATCAGAAATACCAATTCACTTTCGGAAAAAGAGCCCAAGATCGACTCTCTTTTGTTTATTAGTAGTTATTATGTCAATAAACCGGGCAGTGAGGTTGCCGACATGCGGGCGGCAACCAACTATGCAGATCAGGCGCTGAAGCTTTCTTTAAAACTCCAGACGGCGGAAGGGGAAGCAAAGTGCTATACCGTACTCTCGCAGATCAGCAGGGAAAGTAACCGTGAGACCGAAGGCCTGCGATATATCAGAAAGGCCCTTCGTATCATTGATAAACATCCGGCTCCCGCATCCGCATCAAAAGCCTATTTCGAAATAGCCAACTATTACACGATCTACGCTGACACTTCACTGGTAAAAAAAATAGGATTTTACGCAACCGGGCTCAAGTATTTCGAGGCAACCAACCCGCCGACAGCAAGGCTCGCTGACGTGCTGAAAATGATGGGGGATCTTTATCAGTTTCATGGAGAATACACAAAATCTTTACCCTGCCTCAAACGTTCCCTGGCCCTTTACAGGCAAGTTGGTTTTAAGAACCTCCAGGACATTTATGCCCTTTTGGGAAATGTGCTCATTGAACTTCACGACATGAAGGAGGGGATCCGATACAATCTATTAGGCGTAAAGCTCCTGGAAGACGCAAAAGATTCAACAATGACCGCGTGCCAGGCCTACTTTAACCTCGGATTTGCTTACGGTACGCTCAAGGATTACAATAATGCTTTAATCTATATGTTAAAAGCGAATAAAGTAGCCCTGAGTAATAAGGATTCAACGGCTGCAATCGTCACAGATATTGAGATCGGAAACACGTACCGATGGCTTCATCAACCACAGAAAGCACTCCGGCTGATGAATGGGATAGAAAACTGGCCTGCCGCTGAAAAACACCAGATGCAGTTTTCCATGCTCCGGTTAAAGATCTACAATGAAGCTAAACAATTTGAAAAGGCGGCACTTTACTACAAAAAACTTACTCAAGATATAGAAGGCCACGATATTACTTTTGACCTTGTTCAGAATGCGCGTATAGTTTTACTGGAATATCTGGTTGATACCAAACAGTTCAAAGAGGTAAATGATCAGCTACCCCGGCTGCTGGCTTTGCCGCTGATCAACAGCAGGCCGGCATTTCACCTCAATCTTGAGACATTAGCATACAAGGCGGATTCAGCACAAGGAAACTATAAAAGTGCCATGCTCCACCTGACAAAGGCGATGGATCTGAAGATAGCCGCATTAAAGAGTAACTACGACGATCAGGTAGGAAAGCTTCAGGTCGAATTCGATCTGAATAAAAAAGATCAGGATATCGCCTTTCAATCAAAAAGTATTGGCCTGCTCACACGCAAAAATGAATTGCAAAAGAACGCGCTTCATGACCAGCGGCTTATCCGCAACCTCATCATCGCAGGAGCAGCCTTGCTATCCTTATTTTTAATTCTTCTTTTCAACCGCTATCAGATCAAGAAGCGTGCTAATGAGGACCTTAAAGAGCAACAGGAAGAGATCAACACGCAAAACGACTACCTCAAACAACTGGTCAGTGAACGCGAGTGGCTATTGAAAGAGATACATCATCGCGTAAAGAACAATTTGCAGATCGTGATCAGCCTGCTTAATTCTGAGCTATTCAACGTCAAGGATGTCGTAGCAAAACACGTTATCCGGGAAAGCCAGCTGCGCATGCATTCCATTTCACTGATCCACCAAAAGCTTTATCAGCATCAGAATGTGTCAAGCATCAATATGAAAGAATATATCCACGATATGGTCAATTTTCTGCAGGACAGCTTTGACAGCTACGGCAAGATCAAATTCTCGCTGGATATCGATCCGGTCTATATGGATGTTTCGCAGGCCGTACCGGCCGGACTTATCCTGAACGAATCGATCACAAACATTATCAAATACGCATTTAACGATAAAGACCAAAAAGGTAATGTCCGGATATCACTTAAGCAATGCGGAGCAGAAATTTTAGAACTCATCATCCATGATAACGGCTGCGGTCTGCCTCCGGGTTTCAATCCGGAAGAGAGCGCTTCTTTGGGTATGCGCCTGATCACCGGCCTTACTGGTCAGCTTAAGGGAAGTGTTGACTTCGTTAATGACCAGGGGCTTTGTATGATTTTGCAGGTCCCCATTAACCCGGGACTATCTTTCCACCCGGAAGGCGCAGTGCAAAACAATTTATATTCAAACTGAAAGAAGTGCAAACAGGACTGACATTCATATTGAACAACGGACGGTTTTTTTGGCATTAATTTAAAATGGTCGATTATTTAATCGACCATTTTAAATTTAAATCACTCAATCATAACCTCAGCTGGCTCAGGGATGCTTCAATATCTTCATAACATACACCAAAGACAATCCAAAAGCGAGATTGGCAAAGAAGAAATAAATTATCCCGCTTACCGATAGCTGCCCGATACCAAGCACTCCCTGATGAAGTAATGGCAATACGATAAGCCCGTTGACCAGCCAGGGAAAGCAGGAGAATACAACGCCTTTCCAAAACACACGTATAGTGCTCTTTTCTAATGTCAAATGATAGACAAAGACCATTGCGGCCCCAGTGGCGAAGTGGAAGAGATACCGGAAGAACTGTGTTTTGAAGAGGTCCAGACCGCTGATGGGTCTCGGCAACCATAGCAGTATGAGTTTGAGCAATCCTCCACTTTCCGCCTTGATACCGATTAGGTTCGAAACCTTCAGCATTATCGTATTGATAGTAATGGCTGTAAAGCCGGCGATTATAAGTATGTTCCTTGATTTCATATATGATTCGTAATTTCCTACCTGTTTTGGAAAAAATGTGGTCTTATCCTTGCCAACCGACAGCTTTTTCCTGCAGGCCTGATCTGTTCAATTAATATTTTGCGAGCAAAACAATGCTCAACGTTCCTGATCGCGCCGGACCTGACCAGCTATCAGGTATGCCCATAAAAAATGCAGAAAGCCAAACAGTCCATTGAGATATCATGGATACCCTTTCGGCTCCCGGATAGCCCTATCTTTTAAAGATCATGGAATGACGGATGCTTTTTGAGCCAGGATAAAATGTATCCTTGCTGATCGTCCCGAAGTGTCCGAGCTCCTATTCAGTCCGGTCCCCGAAAAACGGTCGTAACTGATCGCCCCATCCCCGGATCCGACCTTCAATTGTTCGACAGAAAGCAGGTCGCCTGGGATCCGGGCTCCGAACCAATGGGGATCCTCCTGCTGCCGCCAGGTGATCAAGGTAAAAGACAGACCGTTCCGATCCGGAACATCACTCCTGCCCGCGCGAGCTGCCGCCTCTTTGTTCCCATAGAGGACGCTCATGGTGCTGTCTTTTCTGTTCATAAATGATGTGATCACCTGTTCGTGAAGATCAGACAGTTTAAATGAGGCTGGCAGCGAAGCTTTTTGGTTTATCAGTTGTTCCGGGGCCGTCTGGCGATCACAACCGGCCAGGATCAGCAATGCGAAAATGGAGAAAAGTGTGCTCTTTTTCATATTAATTCTTAATGGGAAAAGTGAATACAAAATCATTATCCTTCATAGGCTTATGACAACTGATACATTCCGTAGTGAACATTTCTGTTTTACCGTAGGGAACTAATTTGGGGGTTTTGAAGCGTGCGAATCCCCACCCGTTCGTTGAGCGGTATTTTTGAGCGTCCTTGATCATAAATTCGACCTGCTTGAACGCACCTGTATTAACATTACCGTTATTATCTTCGAGTTGGTCCCAAGCTACTTTAGCGAATATGGTACCATCAGGCCAGGGATTGATCCTGTTTTCCTTAACTGCTCTGACAGCGATCTGATTCCCATAAATAACACGCATCGTTCCATTATCAAGCCGGTCAGAAGTACTGATGATCTGCCAGTCTTTGTAGTCGGGAATATAGGTAATACCGTTAAGAGATACCGGTAAAGCTGCCGCTGTTGGTTTTGCGCGTAGTTGCCTATTCAGATCTTGAATTTTACCGGTATCATTCGGCATATCATGGACCATTCCCATAAGATACGCTTTGAGTTCTGCGAGTTCGCCCGCCGAAATTCTCGCATCAGAATGCACTATTTCATAGCTGTGGATGGGCATAGCGCCCGACTCTATCTGATTGACAGCCTCCCATAACTTCGCTTTCCGGTCGGCCGGTGCCAGTTTATCCCAATTCGAAAAATTGAGTCCTTTACGACCATCCCTGATATGCCCGGCGACTTGCCAGAATACAGGCTGGATCTTGTCATACCAGCGTAGATTCGTCTGGTTGGAATGACAATCATAACACGACCGGACTAAAACTTTTTTTACTGCTGCCGGTGCCTCAAAGTCTTGCGTTACCGGAGGGTTTTCAACTGCGGGCCTGAATAATTGCAGACCGAGAACGACAACGGCTATACAGACCGATGTAATAAGAAAGTACTTTTTCATTCCTTTAATTAATTAACTGATTGAACAAATAACCGCGCTTGCAAAAACTGTCGTAATGCAAAAACGTGCAGGCGGCAAAACAGCCGTTGAACCGTCTAATTTTGACCTCCATCGTAAAAGCAAAGATCCGGAGCATCGCCTTTTCCTCAATTGACCTCACGCAATAAAGATCATTGATAATTATCAAGAAGACCTCTTGCCCTTGATCACCCAGGGCATTACCCATATATCGCAAATCTCATTTTCGACAATTCCCGATATATCGACTATTTCGGCAACTTTATTTACAACACATTGACTATCAGTACAATATTTTTAAGGTATTTTTTTGGCACAAGGTGATCAACAAAACGAATATCCTATGTATCCAAACAGCATTACCCCTCAAACGGCTACTGAAATGATCCCTCATTTCCAGCGCGGAGTTGATTTCCGGAAAACAGGAGAATCAACAGTTATAACCATGGCAGGTCCGGCCCATTGGGATCTGTTCAAATATATTTCTGCAGTTTCCGGCATGCCCCTGAATGATCATCATAAATCCCTGATCACGGAAACCGTCAAACTAAAAAAACTCAGGAAACGTCAGTATTTTTTACAGGAAGGGGATGTATGTAAATACATCGGGTTCATCATCAAAGGTGCGACCCGAATGTTTTCTGTTAACGAACGAGGACAGGAATCCATAGTCGCATTTGGCCTCGAAAATTCATGGATCGTGGATCAGGAAAGTTTTAAGAACACGGATTGTTCCGCTTATCACATTGAAGCGATGGAGGATACTGAAATGCTGATCATGAACCTGACGCAACTGGAATATCTCACCGGTACCGTTCCTCCTTTTGCCGCCATGTATTCGCAGTTTCAGCTTCAGCAACTCATTTACAATCAAAAAAGGATCAACGCCGCGCTGAGTATGACCGCTGAAGAACGTTATTACGATCTCTTAAAAAATAAGCCCCAGTATTCGCAGCGTTTCTCTCAAAACATGATCGCCTGCTATTTGGGCGTTAAACCGGAAACATTAAGCAGAATACGAAAAAGTAATTTATAAAAGGAGGCCGGCTATGTATCAGTTTTTATTTGTGCTGACAAGGGGGATCTCTTTTTCCTGTATCCTTGCTGTCTTATCAACAGTCTTTAACAATAAGAAATCGAAAGAGGGAATTTTTTGGGTTCCGTTCGGGCACCGGATATGTTAATTTTGAATTTGGATTTGTAAACGATCGACTACCGCGAATTATGGAAATTGGAATAGACAGCTTCGCCGCTACCGGCGCGCTTGATTCGGCCCTGAATGCCGATGGCAACATCCAGGCCATGTCACAACTGCTGGAGCGCATCGCTCTGGCCGATAAAGCCGGGTTAAACTTTTTTGGCATAGGAGAACACCACCGCAAAGAATTTCTTGATGCTGCCACTCCAGTTATCCTGGCTGCTGCCGCTGCGAGGACAACCCAGATCAAACTGGGCAGCGCTGTTACCGTTCTCAGCGCAGCTGACCCTGTAAGAGTATTCCAGAGTTATGCCACATTAGATATCATATCCAAAGGGCGTGCGGAACTGGTTGTGGGACGCGGTTCATTTATTGAGGCCTTCCCGCTTTTTGGCTTTAACATTCAGGATTATGATGCTTTATTTGCAGAAAAACTCGATCTTTTGCTTAAGATCATCCAGGAAGAAAAAGTTACCTGGCAGGGTAAATTTCGTGAGCCACTTGATCGGCAGACCATTTATCCGAGGCCAGTTCAATCCAAGCTTCCGGTATGGGTTGGTGTAGGGGGCACGCCACAAAGCTTCGCAAGGGCCGGTCGACTTGGATTACCGCTTATGGTGGCAGTGATCGGCGGAGAAACACATCGTTTTAGACCGCTCATTGATCTTTACCGGGAATCCGGACTGAAAGCAGGGCATCCGCCTGAGCAACTTAAAGTCGGCCTTCATTCCCTCGGTTATTTAGCCCAGACCAGGGAAAAGGCAATTCAGGATTTTTTTCCGGGCTATGCTGAGACTTTCACCAAAATAGGTAGAGAGCGCGGATGGTCACCTGTCACCCGTAATCATTTCGACGCTCAGAACGGACCTACCGGCGCATTGCTGGTCGGGGCGCCGGAAGAGATCGCCGAAAAAATTGCCAGACACAGCATAGCCCTGGGAGGTATTCAACGACTGACATTCCAGATGGATAACGCGGGCCTTAGTCATCAGCAACTATCAAATGCAATAGAAATGATCGGTAAGGAGATCGTACCTCTTTTAAAACACCTTTAATGTTGCTCCCACCCGGTTGATCGCCTGCGATCAACTTATTTTCTTTTTTTCTTTCCATCAGACTACCGTCAACTTCCGGTCGTAATCCCAGGATCGATCTGTACAGACCATTAACATTCCTGTTCATACGGAATATGACCATGCGTAGATACGCTTTGCCATACCAGGATCAATTGATATAGAGGCTCCCATGTCAAAAATTCAGGTTGTAATATGTCAACGCTATTTCTTGTAACAGGTCAATGTCCATCCATAACGATATTCCCAACTTGCGGCTATCAAATTATCGATTATGAAAATAAAACTTAACTTTTTTGGAGCCACTGCTTTTAGAAAGCTGGCCTGTTTCACTTGCACCGCGGTTGTTATTTTATTGTCTTGCAGAGATGCCAAAGCACAGGGCAACCCGAAACAAGGTTTGGGAGCCTTGCTCACGCCGGAGAATTGCGCGGTATTGCTGATCGATCATCAACCGTTCCAATTTGCGACCATCGGTAGCCATAACACCCAGATGATCCTGAACAATACGATCCTTGTTGCGAAAACAGCGAAAGTATTCAAAGTGCCTTGTTTATTGACTACCGTGACTGAAGAACGTGGCGGCAAGATCGCCCAGGGTATCCAGGACGTTTATCCGGATCAGAAACCGATCAACCGGACTTTCATCAACGCATGGCAGGACCAACGCGTAGTTGACTGGGTGAAAAAAACAGGAAAAAAGAAGATCGTTATTGCTGGTCTTTGGACTGAGGTTTGTGTCGCCATGCCAGCGATCCAAGCATTGGGCGAAGGCTATGAGGTTTACGTGATCACCGACGCTTCGGGTGGCGTGTCCACAGAAGCGCATGAAATGGCCGTTCAGCGAATGGTTCAGGCCGGCGTTGTACCTATAACAACCGTTGTTCTCCAGGCTGAACTGCAGCGCGACTGGGCCCGCACTGAAACTGCAGGCGCTTTAGTGCCCCTGATCTTCGAACATCAGGGATCGATAGGCACAAGCCTGCAATGGGAGTTTCAATTGTTAAAGGCCGCTGAACAAAGCAAAAAATAAAAGGAACGATAAAAGTCCCTAAATCTCTTCTTCTTAACAGGAATCAGGATGAAACATCGCATTAAAAATGTCAAATGCAGAGGATATGTATCCTGATCGTTTCGTTCTGGTTTCTGTTGGTACTGCTTCACAACCCATGCGCCTTTGGGCAGGGGTCAGCTCCTTCAAAAACGGGTTATTTGCCCGACGCCGCCGAAGAGGACTGGCCGGCAGATACTGGAAATAACCGTGCATTTTTCGAAGGATTAAAACACATTCCCATCCGCAGACATAAAGGTTTTTTATCAACAGGGGGATCCATCAGAGAGGTATACGAATATTTCAAAAATTACCTGTGGGGCATTGGCCCGCAGGATAGTAATGGTATTCCGCCAATGAACAGCTATCGATACTATCGGTATTTAAAGGATTGTTGATATTTCGGTAACTATCCTGCCAACAATACAATCAACTATCTAATTTTCAATAAATTAAATAAAAGGCACGATATTTTCGAAAGTTTCAGAAACCAAACGATGAAACAGTTCAATTACCGGTTATTCAAGGTTTCACTAACGAAGTGTATTACTCAGCTTCATAATGAAGGTTTCTGTCATGATTTTTGGGTTAGCCGACCGCAGGAGATTGTCTGTCTGCAAAACAGCCAACACTTTCAATCCGAGCACATCAGCATCAGGGTTATTGATCAATTCTATGAACATCTGCAGAAAAAGTGCTATTACGTTCATACCGTTGAAACAGAAACGGGGATCAAAGGATTGCTTATACATGCCAGTATATTTTTCACCGATACAGGACTGGTAGATTGAAGACCCTTCCCCTTGGCTCTCGGTCTTTTGTGCGAATATTAATTTATCCGCCCTGTTTCCGGGATCAAAACTTTCGGAGAATCCATCAGTCTAAACCTGAGGTATCTGCCTTTTATTAAAAAGGTAGCGAAAAGACAGTATAGATACGACCATGGGATAACCCTGCCGGAATGTTACCGACAGGGCTGTGATCATTAATTCAGAAACTGGAGGATATCACGGATCACCGTTTCCGGCTGCTCTTCAGCAATGAAGTGCCCGCTGTTCTCTATTTTTTCAATCTTAAGATCAGTGGTCTTATTCGGCAAGGTAAAACGAAGCCAATCATATCCCGGTCCCCCGATACCCAGTACAGGCATTGTCAGTTTTTCATAGGTCTTATAGTCAGCTATATCCTTTGAAAAAGCTTGATACCAGCCATTGCCGGCCCTGATCGCGTCTCTCGTGTTATAAGCATTTGCATACACCGCACGATCAAAGGGACCGATTGATCTGTCATCAGCAAGAAGGTAATGGAATATATACTTCTGTGCCATTTCAAACCGTCCTTCCAGCAGATCTTCCGGAAGCCCCCTCATCTGGTTAAACGCGAACCACCAAAGAAAAGGCCTTGCCGGATCAAGCTTATCAGTGGGAGTTCCCAACGCCGGCAACATAAGAACGGCCGCGAAAGATTCATCGGGATGGGGAACATCCATGATGATCAATTTTTCAACCAGCTCGGAATGATTGGCAGCAACGCTGAATGCGACCTGCGCCCCAATATCGTGACCGGCGATAAAGGCCTTCTCGTAACCCAGTTGGTGAAGCAACCCGTAAATATCACCAGCGATAGTTTTCTTATCATATCCCTCAGCCGGCTTATCTGAAGTACCCATGCCACGATAGTCTATTGCGATCACGTGATACTTCGATGCAAGCGCGGGCATGATCTTACTGTAGGACCACCATGTTTCCGGCCAGCCGGGCAACAAGACCAGTGCTTTACCGGTCCCACCAGCTACATAATGGAGTTTTACACCGTTGACCGTCGCAAAACCGTTTTTGAAACCCGGCATCTTTTTTACAAGTTCTTCATCGGAAAGTGCCTTTTTACTGAAACGCTGAGCGGAAACAGGTGTATAAAAAAACACAGTGATCAATAATGCAAGCAAGCACATCATGATGCCGGCACCCCTTTTAGAGGCACCGGCTATCTGTTGTTCCCGCTCTGCAAAAGACACCTGATCGATGAACTTTTGATTAGTTTTCATAACATTGAATCTAATTATTATTGATTTCTTTTATTTAGGGAGCTTATCAAGAAAAACATGTAATGAACGAACCTTACCATTTTCCACGATCATCAAGTCCATACCTGAGATCAGTTTAGGGTTCGATTTTGGTCCGTAGTTCCAGTAATACCTTACAACATTATTGCTGTTATCGATCTTGATGAAGCTAAACTTAAAACCTTTGTTTTGTTCCTGTAGTTGGGTGATCCGGTTATTGAGGTCAGTCAGGCCGTTAACTACCGCTTCGTGATCAAAAAACAGGATGTTGTCTGCATACAGTTCACTTAGTTGTGAAAAACGGGCTTTCGCATCGGTGTTATCCCATATCCTGATCTGCAGGTCTACCATTTTTTTAAGGTATTCTTTTGATAGGGACACGGTGTTCAATTCCACCTCTGACGAAGCTGTCCATAACTTCACAGCGGGGTTGTGTTTTTCATAACCTTTGCCTTTTGGATAGCTGTTCAGCTCGATGGTTGAACCCCATGGGGTCTCCAGATAAACCCAGTTCTCACCCTCGGTATCGCCACCGCCTGACTGGATATCGGAAACAAATTTTACACCTTTAGCCTCCAGGTAAGCCTTGGTTGCCTTGATATCGCTGGTATAGATTGAAAAGTGACTGGCACTTAGGTCATCGCGGTAAGGTTGCTCCTGACTCCCGGCATTGGGCTTATAGGCAAACAGTTCGATATTGGACCCGTCGCCTGCACGCAGCATTTTGAGTTCTACCTGGTCTGCGTTCTCATGGATATGGAATGTTTTTTTCCATTCAGCAGGCATTGAAAATGGACCGAGTTGCGTCACTGGGGTGAATCCGAACATATCATGAAAGAATTTTACTGCCTGGTCCATGTCGGGTACATTGATGCCCACATGGTCGATCCCAACAAGGCCGGGAGCCTGTGCGTTTACCCGGTTAACTGATAAGGTAAATATGATTGCTAAAGTGGCAAGCGCTGTCCTTGTCAGGACCGCGAACTTGATTTTGATATTTGTTTTCATTGTTTTTATTTAGATATGGAAAAGGGAACCTTTTCGGAGTATATTGATAAATTATGCGGAGTATTTTCCAAGCCATTTAGCTTTAATAGCGGCCCTGGCTTCCACGAACTCGATATCTGTGCCCTGCGCGATCGCATCGAGCGGTTTACGCAACGGGCGGGTACCGGCAGGCATTTCGATCAGTTCCAGAATGCCGTTGGCAATTACCTGGGGATCCATATTGAATTCCTGCATCTTGCCAAACAGACCAGCACCGATGGCATTAAATTTCTGGGTGGCAGCTTCTCCGTACGCGTCAGTAATTTCCTGTTTATCTGAATTTACGCCAGGTTTCTGACCAGTGTTCATCTCTGTTGGGTAAACGCCCGGCTGGATACTTACGTTATCGATACCATACTCCGCAAGTTCGTCCTGCAACCCCTCGGTAATGCTTTCAACACCGAATTTTGAAGCCAGGTAAGGGATCATGAAAGGCATGGTGTGGCCGCTGGCACCTGAGGTAATGTTGATGATCAATCCCTGACCTGCTGCGCGCATGGCCGGCAACACTGCCTGATAAGTACGGATCACGCCATAAAAATTTACTTCAAACATCTGGCGGATACGGTCAAGGCTGTAAGCCTCTAACAGGCCGAAACCTGCAACAGCTGCATTATTCACCAGTACGTCGATCCGGCCATATTTGGCAAGCATATTGGCAAATGCATTTTTTACAGAATCATCTTTAGTGATATCTATCTCTACAACATCCACATTGGGAAGCTGGGATAATTCGTTCGCAACCTGTGCATTTTTACCGTCTATATCGCGCATTCCGGCGATCACGGTGTAACCGGCTTTTGAAAGGGTTGTAGTTGTTAATTTACCGAATCCGGTGCTTGTTCCTGTAATGAATACTATCTGTGACATTTTATTTAGTTTTTATTGTTTTTTGATATTTCAAAGTTCCCCTATCGCGCTTATCTGTGCATTGATCTGAAATAAAAAAAGGCATTGATAAATGTCAATGCCTTTTTTATAAACAATTAATTATAAACAAATTACGCACTGGCGATGTAATCACTACTGCGCAAACGACCATCTGAATAACGCCAATAATTCAATAAAAACAATAAGTCAGCAGATAATGATGACATGATAGTTTTGCAACAATCCCTATCCTTAGTACAGCGTTCTGCAGACGAATATCCAACGTCAGGATTTATGCACCGACATTGACTATGTCCGGTACCATACTTTCAGCCTTCTATCGGTATTTATAAAAATTGCAAAAATGGAATAGATCAGCTTGTTGTTGACCTGTTTCCGCCCATGGGGAACGTAACGCAATTTGGTTGCTGCCACATTTATAGCCCGGACCGACAAATAAATATGGGGGCTCATTGGTTTACCAGGAAACGCAAAAAGCCCGGGCAGGATTTAATCCACCCGGGGCCACAAACCCAACCCAACTTTATAAACCCAAATATTTTTTCAGTTCAGCAGCCGCGTGAACAAACAAAGATTTAACCTGAGGCAAGTGTGCAAGTGGGTTCAGCAATCCAAAATCGTGGATCATGCCATTGTACCTGATAGTGGTGGTCGGCACTCCGGCTTCGTCGAGCTTACGGCCATAAGCCTCGCCTTCGTCCCGCAATATATCAGCTTCTGCGATCTGGATCAAAGCCGGCGGCAGACCTTTCAATTGTTCAATGGTCGCGTTAAGCGGTGATATATAAATGCTTTCTCTGGCCGCTGCGTCAGTCGTGTAATTATCATACATCCATCGCATTAATGGTGTAGTGAGAAAACGGTCCACGCCATATTCTTTATAAGATTCAGTATCGAAAGTCGCATGGGTAACCGGCCACAAAAGGATCTGTAATTTGATCTCGGGTCCATTATTTTCCTTAGCCTTGATGGCAGTTACAGCGGACATATTTCCGCCGACACTGTTGCCCACGATGGCCAGGTTTTTACCATCGACGCCGATCTCCGCACCGTTTTCGGCAACCCACTTAGTTGCAGCGTAGATCTCATTGATCGCCTGGGGATAATGTGCTTCGGGCGATGGCGTATAATTTACAAATACGCCGGCCGCCCCTGAAAGCACGACCAGGTCCCTCACCATACGTTTATGTGTCGGATAGTCGCCCAGCACCCAGCCTCCTCCGTGAATGAAAATAAACACCGGTAAAATCTCAGTAGTCCCTTCTGGCTTAACGACGTTCAATTTTAAAGTGTACCCATCAACGGTGATCATCTTTTCCGTTTCCTGAATACCTGAATAATCAATTTCCACAGATTTTTGTGCGCCGATCAAAACTTCCCGCGCCTCAACGGGAGACATGGTTTCCAGTGCGGGCCCTGTACCACTGTTCAATGCTGACAGAAATGCTTTGGTTTCTTTAGAGATGGCCGGATCTTCTGAGAAATTGATCGGGCCATTGGATGTTTTTGTTGACATGATAGAACTGTATTTTAAGTTGTTATTTACTTGCTGTGATTTCGGTGATATCAATAGTTTTGGTCCGGAAAGCTTTTTTCAACTCAGCTGCGCCTTGTGTCATCGCAGCACGGGTTCCCGGGATATATGCCAGCGCGTTCAGCATGCCCCAATCATGGATCATGCCATTATAACGCACGGCAGCAACGCGTACACCAGCTTCGTCAAGCTTGCGGGCATAAGCTTCCCCTTCGTCACGCAGAACATCGTTCTCTGCTGTTAATACGATCGCCGGAGGGAGACCTTTCAACTGATCAACACCGGCCTGTAACGGTGATGCATAAATTTCCTTACGTTTCTCAGGATCTGTGGTATAATTATCCCAGAACCATTGCATCATACTTTTGCTCAAAAAACGTCCGGTAGCATATTTGTTATAGGACTCCGTTTCAAAATTGGCGTCAGTAACCGGCCAATACAATACCTGTAGCTTGATCTTCGGGCCCTTTTTATCTTTGGCCATCAATGCTACTACCGCCGCCATATTACCCCCTACGCTATTACCGACCACTGCAAGATTGCCGCCATCCACGCCGATTTCCTTACCGTGAGCTGCAACCCATTTGGTAGCTGCGTAACCCTGATTCACCGCAACCGGATAATGTGCTTCCGGCGATGGTGTATAGTTCACAAACACAGCTGCCGCACCGGATTCTACCACCAGGTCACGCACCATACGTTTATGCACGTCAAAATCACCCAAAACCCAACCTCCGCCGTGAAAGAACATGAACACAGGCAAGGTTCCTTTTATCCCGGCAGGCTTTACGATATTGATCCTGATCTGCTGACCATCCTCCGAAATCGTTTTTTCTGCAATAGTAATTCCGGAAAGGTCTACTTTAACTGAACTTTGGGCACCGGACAACACAGCGCGCGCATCTTTCGGCGACAGGCTCTCGATCGGTTTACCGTTTCCTGAATTTAAAATATTTAAAAAGGCTTTGGTACCGGATTCGATCTGCGGATCGGTTGCCGGATCGCTTGATTGTGCTTTAAGCTCTGTTCCTATTGTTAAAGCGCCGAACAGCAGGGCTGCTTTAATGGTCATTTTTGTTTTCATGTTTTTATGTTTTTTGTATTACAAAGGTGGCGTCCCAGGATCTATTCAGTGTTGACCTGTGTTAAAAAAGCATATTGACTTAAGTCAATAAAAGACGGCAGCAGATGATCTCAAAGCAGCAGGCCGTTCACCCACCATTAAAAAAGGAGCCTGAAGCTCCTTCTTGTATACGCCGGATGATATGAGCATCGTACGAAAACTCGGATCAGATAGTCTATGATCCTTGCTGACTATTTGGAAAGCGGTATAGCTATCCGCAAGGTCGGGCGGCTACCTGCCAGCCTGTTCTTTGCCGCGGTCTCAAAAAACACTTTAGTCTCAATCAACACGCCATTCGGTGCAAAATAGGCCAGTCCCGGGCCATAGCCGAACACACGCTCTTTAGTATCACCGATCCCATAGTGATCTGAATAATAATGATGGTCCCCGCCATAGCTGTCCTGATTGAACTGTGTGAGATAGTAAGCGGCCGCCTCCACTTTCAGGCTTTTGAAAACCGAATAATCAATGGAGTAATTCCCGTTATAATATGCGCCGGGCTTCCCCTTTTGTCCGACATAGTGCGAATTATAATTGAACTGGTTCCTTGAACTGATACTGAACTTGTCATCCAACATCATTGTAAAAGCGTGGTATACCCCATAGGCCCATAAATGTGAAGATGGATTTATAACATAATGACTATCATAATTACCGACCGGCAGGTTCACGTCAAATTCTACCCTATGGGAAAATGGTCTTCCGAAGAGCTTCTTGTCTGACCATTGAACAGCGGTACCCTGAACAACATCGCCCAATACACCGGGGTTAGCATTGGGTGCCTGTCCAGCTGCGCTGGAAGAATTGATCTGAACAATAGGCACCAATACCGTGAATCCCAGGTTCCCTCCAAGTACGCGTACCGGTGACAGGTATATCAGCTGGTTCATTTGCAAAAGGGAGTTTATTTTCAGGTCGGAGTGCAGGGCATGACCCCCGCCGTCATATACATCCCGCGTATGAAAATATTGGGCGTAACCTTGATAAACGAACCCTGGCTTGCCGGCAATACCGTCAAAAACATTCGCCAGACCGAGATTTGTCGGCGGCAATACAGGGTCCTGTGCGTAAAGTTTAAGGCCTGCTGCCAGACAAAGCAATATCGTAAGCAATGGCTTTCTGCTTTTCCATCCTCTGTCCTTTTGTTGATCTGGCTTTGTTGGTTGTTTCAGACCTTGCACGCTGCCGGCTGCCGGACTTTCCGGTTCCTGGCGTTGACGATCACTGATTGGCTTCTTGATATCCGTTTTCATAACGCAAACCTACTGCTCACCGCAACGGCGCTAAATGATGAAAAACAAGAAAAGGCGTTGATTTTTATCAATGCAACTTTTTATCCTATGTCAATGAGAAACACCATCCGCCAACGGACCTTTATAAAAATTAAACATATTATGAAAACCGACATTTTAGATATTACTGAAGCGCTGAACTGGCGTTATGCAGCAAAGAGGATGACAGGAGCTACTGTGCCTCAGGAAATTATTGACCGCATACTGGAAGCCGCTTGGCTTGCACCTTCAGGAATCGGCCTTCAACCTTACGAGATCTTGGTAATTACGAACCCCGAATTGAAAAAACAGCTGCTACCCATCGCCGGCAATCAGCTGCAGGTCGTGGAATCCTCACACCTTCTTGTATTTGCCCCATGGAACGATTATACGCCCGAACGGATCAATAAGGTGTTTGACCACCTGAATGAGCAACGCGGCACAAGCAGCACCACTTCGGATCGCCAGCGCCAGTTTGCCATCAATTATTTCTCCAAATTTACCAGCGAAGAGAACTTTCACCACGCTGCCAAGCAGGCACATATCGCCCTTGGGATCGCGGTAGCGGCGGCAGCGCTTGAACGGGTGGATGCCACACCCATGGAAGGATTCAATGCCAAAGCACTCGACGAATTTCTGGACCTTAGATCGAAAGGCCTGCGCAGTTCCATGCTCATGGCCATCGGTTACCGGGATACGGCCAATGACTGGAACCTTCCGTTGAAAAAAGTGAGAAAACCAAAATCCGAATTTATAACGCTGTACCGGTAATTGCCGACGGGATATCGTTCTCATCTAAATCGACACCGATATCCCCTTTGTTAACAAAACTAAATGCTAAGCGTAATATGTATATTTGAAACTTCAAAAGCACATCGTAAAACAGAAAACAGTGATTGAGGTCTTCAAACAATACATTCGCAGTAAAAGCAAGGTCACGGACGAAGATTTGGCACAAATTGTAGCCGCCTGTCAGGTTAAAAGGTTAAGGAAACGTCAATATCTGCTACAGGAAGGCGATGTCTGGAAATTTAACGCTTTTGTGACGAAAGGCTGTGTCCGCACTTATACGCTTGACGACAAGGGGAATGAGCATATCATTAATTTCGCTGTAGAGAACTGGTGGACAGGTGACCGTGAAAGCCTGGCCTCGGGAGAACCCTCCATTTTCAATATCGATGCTTTGGAAGATTCAGAGCTTATATTGATCCCCAAAAAGAATTTTGATCAGTTATGCGAACTGATACCCGCTTTCAATGACCTGATCAACAGCGTTCTGCAGAAAAGTTTCATTGTCGCTCAAAACAGGATACACACTTTTATCAGTTTATCAGCGGAGGAGAAATATTTAAAATTCCTGGAAAAATTCCCGCACTTGCCTATGCGTGTCCCCCAGGGAATGATCGCATCCTATCTTGGTATCACTCCTGAAACACTAAGCAGGATCCGAAACCAGACAGCCAAAAAATAGATCTCGTTGAAACGGGGCCCGGCATATTGATATATAAATTCCCCGGACCGGCTGGCTGAACAACTTGACACGCCCGTGCTATTGATAAATGTCAATGGCATTTCTTACTTTAAATCAAGTGAGGATATTTTTTCAAAGAGGAGATTTGTACGACCGGCAGAGAACGCCGGTTAAGATACAACATGAAAAAATCAACAGGCTTAAAAAAGATAGCGATCAGGATCAAAGGCCCCGAATTGATGATCTATCAAACTCTTGCCCGGGAAGTTGCCGGCTCAAAAAAACTCTTGATCAGCCCGGGATTGACAGTGTACCTGCTTCCGGACGGGACATCCATAGAGCTATACGGACCAGGATCCGTTTATCCCGATTACCTTTTTGCCGAATCTGACGTGGTCACATCCTATAAAGTAGCTGATATCGAAAAAACGGTCACCGAATTGAGAAAAGCAGGCGCAAGGATCTTAAGCCCGATCGAACAGGTCTGTAATGCTTACAGGTACTGCCATCTTTCAGTGGAAGGCCAGGCTGTGTTTGGCATATTCGAAGACAACGTATAAACGCCTCAATTACTTTTTTCATAGATCCCGATAACCGTTTTCTCAGGAGTGAGCACGTGGCAGTACCGATATGACGAACAGATTGTTTCGACCTGTCCCAACAATTCGGCTCCTTTCGGAAGCAACTCCTGTAACATGGTATCAATGTCGGGAACGCGGTAACTCACGACCACGTTACCGTGCGCAAATAAATATTCAGGGAAAGTAAAACCGGTTCCGTACAGCTCAACGGTGGTACCGTCGCCCATAACGTAAGCAGACAGGCTTGGCTCGACAAGTACTTTCCTGGTACCCGGATCCTGTTCCAGTAACGCTCTAAAAATATCAGCATCCCCTGTTCCTGATTTAACGGCTATCTTTTTAGCGAACGCGAAATTTTTCATATTTATCTTTATAATAAGCAACTGCGGTTAAAAGCGAGCGCTTATACAAAGTTCTTTAACCGGGGACTGATAACGATTGATAAATAATAAATAAGGATTTGACAGGAATAACCAAAGATCAATAATCAATTCTTCTTAACCGTTTGCCGCCTTATCCGGCTAAGTGTTTCCCTGGTTATACCTAAATAGGAGGCAATCATGGATTGCGGCACCCGTGTGTTCAGATGAGGTGAAGTTTCCAGAAATTGCAGGTATTTCTCTTCGGCGGTCAGGCTGATATAAGTGTGGATACGTCGTTGCGCGACCAAAAAGCTCTTTTGCAGGATACCATTGACCATATTCTTAAAAGAAGGTATCTCGCTGCAGATCCTTTCGAAGTTTGCGTCAGAGATCAGAATAACCTCGGAATCTTCCAAAGCGTCAATATTAAATATCGACGGCCTCCCGGTCGTCAGACTTTCGCGGTCACCGGCCCACCAGTTCTCTATCGCGAAATAAATAATGTGTTCATTACCGGCCAGGTCAACAGTGTAGGTCCTGAGGCATCCTTTAGCGACAAAACAATGGAACTTCCAGATATCACCATCCTGAAGCAGGTACTGCTTCCGCCTCAGTCTTTTGACCTGACAAGCGGACATAATAACGTTCAGGTCGGCTTCCGTTACGTCGCTCTTTTCACGCAAATATCTTTTAAATTGATCTGTCGCCATTTAATAATAATATGATCATTGTAAAATCTGTCCGGCCCTTTTTTACCGATCGTGGTATGACTCTTTCTTGATGCCCAGTTTTTTCATTCTTGAGGTCAGCGTACTTGGAGGTAGCCCTAAAATCTCGGCGGCGCCACCCGGACCAGTGACCTTACCATGGCAACTTTTAAGTACAGTAAGAATATGTTCCGCTTCGATCTCTTCGAGTGTTTTCCTGCTTCCGTTGGCGGACGGCCGCATACTTGGCTGTTCGCGGACAGGTGCCGGCAACTCTACTGCATCGATCACTGAACTCCTGGATTTGATCAGGCTGCGCTCTATAAGGTGCTCCAATTCGCGGATATTTCCGGGCCACTGATATCCGGCCAGCTGTTTTAAGGCATTTTCGCTCAGATCGGGCACAGTTTCCCGACCCATACTGCCTGCACTTTTCGCGAGAAAATATTTGCCAAGTATCGGAATATCCTCTTTACGGTCCCGCAACGGAGGGAGACTGATCGGAAAAACATTCAACCGGTAAAAGAGGTCAAGCCGGAAACGGCCTTCGCCCACTTCTTTTTCAAGATTACGATTAGTAGCTGCGACGATACGAACATCTACTTTTATCGTTTTGCTGCTGCCAATATGTTCAAATTGCTTCTCCTGTAATACCCTAAGTAATTTAACCTGCGACTCCAGGGGCAGTTCCCCGATCTCATCCAGAAAGATCGTTCCCCCGTCAGCCGCCTCAAATTTCCCGATACGTTTCTCCACGGCACCCGTAAATGCGCCTTTTTCGTGCCCAAAAAGCTCTGACTCGATCAGGTCCGCCGGCATGGCCGCACAATTGACCGTTACAAACGGTGCTGATTTTCTGGATGAAAGCAGATGGATATTGTGCGCGATCTTCTCTTTCCCGGTTCCGCTTTCTCCCAGGATCAATACGGAGACAGGCGTATCCGCAACAAGTTCCACATTATCCAGTACATGCAGCAACGCAGCGCTGTTACCATATATTCCATCAAATTTTGGAACCGCCTTAACCGGTTGAAACCTGGCGGCACGACGCATAACTTTCGTATCACCGGAAGCAGCATGATGAAGTTGGCTGAACAACTTCAAAACGGACCTTTCAGTTTTACATAATAATGCCCTGTGGGTATGGTCATAGGCATCTTCGTTCTTATTGTAGAAACCCAACTGAAGCATACCTTCGCTGCCGCGGCTTATAAACTGCAGCGCCGAATTGAAGCGGTACTGCGATAAAGGGTTAGTCCCATTTCCTCCCGGACGCGTTAATTCGGAAAAGGCCGGACCAGTTATGATCTTAGCGTCAGCGTTCCTTTTTCCGTCCGGCACCTGATCAAAATAAAATAGCTGCCCCAGGTTCTGCCGGGACAGTGAGGGTAATATCTGGTATTCATTGAAACCGATCCTAAAAAAAGCGCCCGATTCAGTTTCATGACCATCGGCAGGAATAAAATTGTAAGCCAGGTAGTCAAATGGGATCAGGGACTGAAACGCAGCCGGTATTTTGCTCAGTTTGCTCTCAAAAGGGATCTGCTCATCCGACAACGACCTTAATCCCTGCTGTAGCATCGATTCCCGCTGCGTTGCGAACTGCAATATGCTTTCATGTTTGCTACGGGCTATTTCCAGCATCATTAAAAGATCTCTTTCGCGGAACGGCTTGACCAAAAAACCGTAAGGTTGTGTCGCCTTGGCCGCTTCAAGTATACTTTGATTGGTATTGGCTGAAACGTAGATAAATCCGATACCCCTTTCCTGTAAAAAAGGAGCAAGCTCCGTTCCCATTGAATCATCCTGTAAAAATATATCGAGCAGAACCCAGGTCGGTTGATGCTTTTCGATCGCCGCTTTTGCCGACTCCACTGTATCCGCTGTAGCGCATACCTTGTAACCGGCATTTTCCATCATATTGGTCAGGTCATTGGCTACTATGAATTCGTCTTCAACAATTAAAAGTTTTTCATTCATAAACTCAAATTAACTATTCATCAGCATACCGCAAAATCCCGGGGCTGCTGCTTTTAATTTTAAAATCGATAGCGATTTCAAGGCCATTCATTTTATTTATAGTCACCTTGCCCCGAATTTGGCGGGACAAACCAAGTATAAGTGTTTTTCCCAAAGATCCTGAAGCATAAAAATCAAAGTCTTCCGGTAAGCCAATCCCGTCATCTGCATATATCAGCTGGTAATTATTATCATCGCCGGACAAAAGCCTGATCCTCACAATCCCTGTCCTGTCTCCGGGGAAGGCATATTTCAACGAGTTCGTTACAAGTTCATTAATAATGAGCGCGAACGGTATAGCAGTCGCCGGATCTATTTTCAAAGAAACCAGATCCATCTCGAATTGAACGCCCGTTCCCTTGTTAAATTCATCCACCAGGTAATCCACGAGATCCTTGATGCAACAGGACATTTCTATTTCAGTTCCGGCAGGATGCAAAAACAATTTCTGATGGACCAGTGAAAGCGCGTAAAGCCGGTGCCTGCTGCTGGTCAAAGTCTCTTTGCCGATCCTGTCATTAGTGAACGAGAACTGACTGTTAATCAAACTGCTCATGATCTGAAGGTTATTCTTTACCCTGTGATGCATTTCCGCCTCAAGCCATTCACTCCTCTGCCCTAGCTTCGCCACTTCGTTTTCCAAACGCCGTTTTTCCGTTTCCAGTATCTTCATGCTCTTTTCATGCTGACGCCTGATCCTTCTTACCATTTGAAGTCCCATCAGGTATAAACAAACGAGGCATAGGAATGTGGTAGCCAACAGTAAAGGACCAACTTTTAGGGCTTGCAAACCAATAGTTACCAATACCGGATCATTTGATGTATCAGATACCCCTATGAGGTATACGCTTTTCGCTGTCATTTCCATGCTTACAGTGTTTTGCATCTTTTTCGCATTAGTCAAGGCGGCGTAACCCCAGGTTAATCATAATCATCTTAAAGAACGATTATTCGCTTTGCTAACAAATCAAATGCCTATGCAGCAGCATTTGACAATCAGTTAATTAAAAAAAACAAGAATTCAATTTCTCGACATTTCGAGAAACCTCGATATTTCGTGAGTGATTTTCGGTTATTTGTAAAACCTCCGGCACTTATCGTTCGCCGCTACATCTATTCATCCAACCGGTCAATCCCGGATTGGATACCCGGGAACTTTTGGTAGCTGATGATCGCCGTACATAAATGATCAGGGGCTTTTATTTCATGGTTCAAAACTCTGCATAATTGGAAAACTGAAGATTGATCCATGGTAAATTGTATAATTGATCTTTATCAAGTTTAACCCTGTCATCCAGCGTTATAAAAAAGGCAGCCATAGGCTGCCTCAGATTTTTCGATCACATTAAAATCCTGAGAAACTTTGTCTCAGGAAACATCCGCACGTGCAGGAGGACTATCGCAGAGAATTATAATATCCGGCTTTAGCACATCAGCCTGTATACAAACCGACCGCGCGTTTATTGCTGTAAGGCCGCGCTCAGGTTACCAAATACCCCCAGTTGTCCCAATAATACCGTAGCGGCGGTGTAACAATGAAACGAGGTTACTTTCCCGTCTTTCAGATGAAAAACGTCACAGCATGGAGCATCGATCTTTTGTCCTGTTGCTCCAATAATACCCGCAGGTAAATGCAAAGGCCCCTGATGTGTTCCCTGTAGCGCCAGTTCAACAACTACTACATCTTCTTCGTCTCTTACATAAAATTCATACAACTCCCGGTGCATGTCAGGAAAAGCTTTAGCATAAATATCAACCGTATTGCCGATATCTTCACCGTAATACTTAACGCCTGCGGATACGTCCCAGAAATAACCTCCGTCAGCAAATAGAGCGGTGAAACCTTTGCTGTCCTGCACCTCTGCGCGGCGGTATAACTCACGTATAACTTTTTCGTTCTCTGAATTGGTTGCTTTTTTCATATGATTATTTATTCTGTTTGATACAAAGATTTGAAAATAAAAAGCCGCTGTTCTTGACCTATAACAGAAAGCCCTATTGATAAAAGTCAATGCTACCGGATGATAAACAAGGGTAAATAACAAAGCCGAAAAGCGTGTGCTCTCCGGCTTTGTCCTAATACCTGCTAAACTGTCAAGACCTTATGCCTGATCAACAAAAACATATAGCTTCTGAACTTTTCCGTTCTCAATAACGAACATATCCATACCGCTTCCCGAATTTGTCTTTGATTCGTTGCTTAACTGCCAGAACATTCTGGCAATATTGTGGTGAACGTTGACAGGCGCGGCATGGGAAAAAAAGGAGTCCGGGAACTTTTCCTGAAGACCAGCGACGAACCCGGATATTGCCTTATGCCCCACTGCAACAAAATGACGATCTACCATTTCCATGTCGGGAGCATATATCTGCTCCATGATGATCTTGCGCTTTGATTCATCCCGCTCATTCCATAAGACCAGGTGCTGTTCAACTATTTTCCGGATCTCTTCTTCCGTCAGCGGTACTTTTTCCAAATGAGAATTTCCGGCTCCGTTCTTAGGCGACCACAGTACCTTTTCAGGATCGTTTTTCTCATATCCCTTACCATCCGGGTACGATACGAGTTCCATTTTTGCCCCCCATGGCGCAAGGAAATACACCCATGTTTCGCCTGCCGTATCGCCTGAAGGCATCGTAAAAGGCTCCCCGAGGAACTGTATACCTTTGGACTTCAGAAAAGCTACGGCGCCGTTCATATCAGCGGTGTAAAAACCGATATGACTGGCACCGATGTCATCACTCCCGGGATGTACTTTATTGCCATGGTTATCTTGGTAGGAGAATACCTCGATACTTGCCCCGGTGCCGGCGTGCACCATTTTAATGGTAACTGCTCCTGTATTCAGGTGCATATTATTATTTTTCTTCCAGGACTCATCCAGGGGGAACGGACCAAGTCGGGTCACCTCGCTGAATCCGAAGATGTCGCTGAAGAATTCCATGGCCTGCTGCAAGTCAGGAACGTTGATCCCAACGTGATCTATACCTAAAATATTAGCTTTTGTCGACATAGCTTTATTTTTATGTGATTATTATTTTTGATGAACACAAAACTGGCGTAAATCAATTGACCGTACATTGATGTAAAATAAAAAGACACGTTGACCTATATCAATCCAACAATTGATAAAAAAACAGACTCATCAATCATTTATGGATAACAGTTATCCCGCCACGTCAACCTGGATCAGGCAGCGTTCAGACCAACGCAAAAAAAGCATGCCCGACGGACATGCTTTTGATCAAACACAAACCCCAATAAAACTCACAAACTTTTATCGATCTCGACCGAGAGCAAGCTGAAAGTATCAGATGACGCAGAATAATATGCTGTCAGAATGCCTTTCTTATCAATAACCAGATGGGTTGGATAGTTGTGGATCTTATAGGCAGCAATGGCCTCATTCGCTTTCACCAGGGCCTGGTACCTGAACTGGTGGGCGCCGAGAAATTTCTCAACGGTCTTCCCGTCATTGAACGTCAGCCCCAGAAAAACGATATCTTTACCCTGATACTTATCGACGAGCTTATTCAGATCAGGCATTTCCGCGATACATGGCGGGCAATTTGTGAACCAGAAATTCACAACCACTACCTTGCCTTTCAGCGCTGAAAGCGAAACCGGGCTGCCATTGATGTCGGAGGCCGTAAAATCAAGGGCGGCTTTTCCCTTCATGTCTTCCAGCCATTTACCCTGCGCCTCCACATTGGCTGCCATATTTTTGATCATTTCATCAGTCAACTGCTCCAGATGTACTATTCCTCTGGCGTCATCAACATCCGTGTGCTTCATCATTACGCGGTCAGCGCCCCAGATCTTTTTTACACTGTCCAATTTCTCCGGCCCGATCACCGATCCATTGGGCAGCATGTATTTTACAACATTTTTTACCGCCAGCTGTGACCGATCAGGGATGGTTTGTGCCAAACCCTGCTGGCAGTATAAAATTGGGAGACTTATTATTGTCAGTAAAGCCGTCAACTGTTTTCCGGATTTCATAGGATCTATTTATTGATAGAGTTAGTTAATAACGATTAGTTAGTTTTATCTGTCAGAACGGGGTTCGATGTTCCACTCTCGGTCAGTACCACATGCACATAGGCGTGGTTTGAAGTCCCATTTTCTGGTTTCTGACCAGCCGATGATTTGTATTATCGCTCATGATAAGATTCCTTTTTGATGCCCAGCTTTTTCATTCTTGAAGTAAGCGTGCTTGGTGGCAACCCTAAAATTTCCGCGGCGCCACCCAAGCCAAAAACCTTTCCTTTACAACTCTTCAGTACTTTCAGGATATGTTCGGCTTCAATCTGCTCGAGGGTTTTCTGAGTAGCAGAAGCACTTGATTCAGTAGCTGTAACCGGAGCCATAGCCGGAACTGCGACACTTTGGATGACGTCATCTTTAGACCTGATCACTGTGCGCTCCATCAGATGCTGCAGTTCCCGAATATTGCCAGGCCAGTTATAAGCCATCAATTGCTGTGCGGCTTGCTTGCTTAGTACAGGTACTTGTCCGCGCCCCATCATTTTGGAACTCTTGGCCAGGAAATGCTGTGCCAGGATCAAAATATCCTCCGGCCTTTCCCGCAGTGGCGGCAATTCGATCGGGAATACATTAAGGCGATAAAAGAGGTCTAGTCTGAAACGTCCTTCCGAAACCTCCTTTTCCAGATTTCGGTTCGTAGCAGCGATCACACGGACGTTAACCTTGATCGTCTTGCTTCCGCCGATGTGCTCAAATTCTTTTTCCTGAAGCATCCGAAGCAGCTTGACCTGCGATTCGACCGGCATCTCTCCGATCTCGTCAAGAAATATAGTACCTCCTTCAGCCATTTCAAACTTCCCCAGACGTTTTTCAACTGCACCGGTAAAAGCCCCCTTCTCATGCCCAAACAGTTCTGATTCGATCAGTTCTGCTGGCAGTGCCGCGCAGTTGACTGTAATGAAAGGTTTATCCTTTCTGCTGGACAGATAATGAATATTGTGGGCGACCATCTCCTTACCGGTACCGCTTTCTCCCAGGATCAGGACGGATACAGGTGTAGCGGCAACCATTTCTATATTATCCAGCACCTGAAGAAGCGCCGGGCTGCTGCCATAAATACCGTCAAACTTCGTGTTGGCTTTGGGTTCATGCTCTACCTGAACGCGATTGGCGCGTCTTAAGCTGGGTTGATCTGCTAAAAGACCCTGTTTAACGACCATTTGAAAAAGTTGAAGGATCAGTGTGTCATTCCGCTCGAGCGTATTTAAATGAGCATAATTGTAAGGATCCGCCTTTTTACTGAAAAAACCCATCAACAGCCGGCCTGCTGTATTCTTGGTCCCAAACCTTAAAAATGATTCAAGCCCATACTTTGCACCGAGTGCGGCAAAAACAGCTTCACTCTCAATATACTCACTGAAATCCAGCTCATTATATATTATTGATTGCTGAGCGGGACCGGCTGCTTTATCAAAAATGGGCGAAAATGGTGCCCCCTGGGCGGGTAGCAGCTGGTATTCATCATAGGCAATACGAATAAAACCGCACCCAGAAGGCTTTTCCTGGCCATCCGGGAACCATTCAAAGCGCATCAGATCAAAAGGCAGTACAGATTGAAAGATAGCAGGCACCTTTTCTAAAAGTTGCTCATAATCAAAATTGCTCTCCACAAGAACACGGAGTTGATTTTTGAGCGCATATTCCCGCTGATGGGCAAATTGCACATTGCTTTCATGTTTACCCCTGGCGATATCCAGCATCATCAGTAAGTCCCTTTCTTTAAACGGTTTTACCAAAAAGCCGTAGGGCTGTGTCGCTTTTGCGATCTCAAGGATGCTTTGGTTCTGGTTGGCGGATATATAGATAAAGCCTATATTCTTTTCCTGAAGGTAGGGAGCGAGGTCGGTTCCCACCGAATCGTCCTGAAGAAAAATATCAAGCAGGACCCATGTTGGCTTAAATTTATCAACGGCCTGCTTGGCCGCGTCCACTGAGGCCGCGATACCACACACATGATACCCGGCACTCTCCAGCATCAAACGCAGGTCATTTGCTACTATAAACTCATCTTCAACGATTAACAAATTTTCTTTCATAACAAATTATTAAGCACTCAAGAAGCAATCAGGTGAAGCTCTTTTTTATGCCTGGCTTTAAAGTCTATCTTTACCATCACGCCATTCTCGCTGCGTACTTCGATCCTGCCCTTCATCTGACCGGTCAGGCCGGAAATGAGGCTGGTCCCAAGGGAACCGCCAGCATTCATATTAAACCCCTCCGGGAAACCGATACCATTGTCGGTAAACTCGAAGCGATAATTATCGTCATCTATATGGACCAGGGAAATTCTAACCTTTCCGGAAGCCTTAGCTGGAAACGCATATTTAAGCGCATTCGACACCAGCTCATTGACGATCAGCCCCAGCGGGATAGCAAGGCTTATATCCAGTGACAGCGGTGTCATGTCGTATTCAAACTGGACATTGTCCTGAACACCGAACTCATCAACCAGATAATCCACCAATTCAACAATAAAACAGGGGACCTCCAGATTGGATATCATCGAGGTCTGGAACAACTTTTGATGAACCAGGGAGAGTGCGTAAAGCCTGTGCCGGCTGCCTTTTAGCGTCTCCTTCAAAGCCGGATCTTTGATATAAGCCATTTGGCTGTTGATCAAACTATTAACGATCTGCAGATAATTTTTGACCCGGTGATGCATTTCTGTAACCAGCCAGTCATTCTGTTCTGAGAGCAGGTTCATAGAGGTCTCATAATCCTTTAATAAAACAAGTTGCCTGCTGATAATTTGATCGCGGTCGTTCAAAGCACGTCCGGACAGATCAAATCTTTTCCGCAACCTAACAATTATAACCATAAGGCATACGACCAGCGCAAGCGCAAATCCTCCTACCATCGTTAAATTCAAAGTCGCCCCGTCCGCCACGCTTATTTTTGTTATCAGCCCGGTAACAGGCAAACCGCCGCATATCATATGTACTATTCCTTCCATTCTTTTTGAACTTACTTCGTCGCTTTCCATCAAGAATAAAAAGATGTGTATTGCGAACTCTGGCGCCTGCCGACACGATCTTTAAAATGTCAGTCCGGAACCGTGGCATCGGGGTGTCAAAGCAAAGGCCAAATAAATCACTGCTGAATTACAGCAGTTTGCGTTTAAAGAAACTGCCCTTTTCTCGAAATTTCGAGAATTTTCGGTATATCCCGCCCAGGTATCCCGGTGAAAACCTTCTGAGGTTTCCAGTAGGCCATGACCTACTACTTATAGGTTACTTTTCATTGCTTTATCAAATATTCAGGAACCTGATTCAAAAACACCCGGTCCGTGTTGAAGCTTGGTGTAAGATCGCTTGAACAATAGATCAGCCGATGTTCACACCCCTGATATCACGAAGTACAGGTACCATGTTCAAAGCTTCACGCAGCAGTTTGATCTTGCCATTTTCCGCAACGACACGGCCCATATAATGCTGTGCGTATGGCTTGCCGTTCGAGGCGATAGTTGCGCTGGCCTCGTACTCGCCGAAAGCCTGCTCCGGTGTATCGATGTGGATCTGTATGTTCCTAAATTTAAAACCCGGAAAAGTTCTCGGCAGGTTAGCGAGGAAATTATACAATGTTTCTCTGCCTTCCCAATGCCCTGGCATTCCCAGGCTGGTAAGATAGGGCAATTCAATTACCGCATTATCGGCAAACAATTCTATTTGAAGGTCGGGGTTACCCGCGTTCTCCAGATAATCCAATAACAGTTCTTTTGCAGTTTTCATCTTTCTGTTTCGTTTAAGTTTGGTCGTTCAGACAAAACAAATTTGCCGCATAAGCCGCACCTGATAATTGACCTTCCTTAAGAAATCGCATTGACATTTATCAAGTGTTCTTGTTCGAAACAAAACGGAGTCTCAATCTCCAGTAACTGGTTTACGAAGTTTAGGCATACTTCACGGCTGTCGCGTTCGGGAAATATCCAACATTAGCGCTGCGGGGGCCTTATCCCTGTTCACACCTCACCAATTCTGACTGGGGTAATTTTTGCAGGCTACAGTAACGACCATCAATCTCCAACGCCAATACCCACACCTGCCCAGATCGCTTTATACCACGCTTCCCCGGAACTCCGGAACTTGTCTTTAAGATCAACGGCACGACCAACAGGTTGAACCCAAACAAAAATTTAACAATATAAAGATCAAAACATCCCTCTTTCCGGCCCAATCGCAGCACTTCCGCTAATACCCTCAACAGGGAATTGTTTGGAGATAGCCGCTCAATTCAAAATGAGCCCTGAATCGAATGAGATCACAAGATCTTTTATTATGCCCAATGGATCCAGGATTCCAGACAAACATATCCTATGCGCTGGCGGCCAGCGGACGAACTGACTTTCATGGTAGACCTGTATTGATCTGGCAATGCCTTTCAACAAACTGCTATATCGCCCCTAAAACGTTCTGCCACAGGTGATCGATGACGTCGTGACATAAATCTCAGCATACTAACGGTGTAGAGATGCGCTGAAACATTATCATTCGTTAAATTCCTAAAATATAAAGCAGCTTACAGCAGATCGATACGAAATAGGAACATATTAACATAAAGTTGTATTTTCGTTAACGAAGAATATGGCATATAAAGATCTCGCGGAAAAAGATTTGATAAGTTTGCTTCAGCAGAACGATGACGCCGCATTTTCAGAAATTTTCAACCGTCACTGGGGTTTTGCTTACTTGCACGCGCTGAAACTACTGAATGATGAAGATGAAGCCAAGGACATTGTTCAGGAAGTATTTACCAGTATCTGGAACCAGTCCGGCAGCCTGACGGGTGAAACGAATCTTCGCGCGTACATTTTTTCGGCAGTGCGCAACAGAACGCTTAACCATATCCGGGACCAAAAGGTTCGTTCAGAATATATGGACCTGTTCGCTATCTACTGTGCGCAGCATCAAAACATAATTCTGGATGCCATTCATGAAAAAGAATTGCTGTCAGCGATCAACCTCGTGATCGATTCTCTCCCGCCACGGATGAAAGAAATATTTGAACTGAGCCGGACCGAGCATTTATCACACAAAGAAATAGCCGATAAACTGGATATCTCGACGGGGACTGTGAAAAGGCAGATCAGCAATGCGCTATACATTCTGAAAGATCGGCTGGATAAGCCGGAAAACCTGATCGTAATTATTTTTCTGCAATCGATCAAGGGACATTGATCGCCGTTTCGGCAAAATTGCTCCGCCGCCACGGAATAATCCGGCAAACTTCTTCATTATTATTTTAGTAGCTGATAGCTATCCTTCCCCACAGAATGTGTGCTACTAACCGAGTTTTACTATTGGCGCTGCCGATTTCACAGCTCCTTCCATCATGAATCAATAACATATGTGGCATTAACGCGATTATTCGAATCAATTTCTGAATGTTGATTAAATAATTATTAAAAATATTTTAAATTCTTATACATCCTTGGCGTCCGAGCCGTGTCTTACTAATAATTTCCACCCCATGAACGAAAAAGAGTACTCAAAAAAGCTTATTGACAAATATCTCGACGGAAAATGCTCAGAACGGGAGAAACTTTTGGTCGAAAGATTCTATATGGATCAATTTATTGAAAAAAAGCTCCCTGAAAAGGAATATTTAACAACATTAAAAACCGAGATCTGGAATAAGGTGTCGGAAAACACCTTTGCCGATACCAGTCACAGAAAGCAAAAAGCACTATATTATCGTATTGCGGCGATGATCCTATTCATTATAAGTGCTGCAGCCTACCTGTACTTCGGTCGTGGTCCACAGCAGCCACCACAGCAAATGGCAGCTAAGATCATCCCCGGCAGCAACAAAGCGATATTGATCCTGGCCAACGGAAAAAAGGTTATCCTGAACGAAAGCCCGGACGGGCAGATCGCTGCGGGGACAGGTATCAAGGCGACTAAGACTAACGGACAACTTGTCTACGCTGCGGCCGGCGCAGGTGGTGAAGATGAAGTAAATGCATTTAATACCGTACAAGCACCGAAAGGCGGCTATTACCGCGTCATTTTAACAGACGGCACAAAGGTCTGGTTAAATTCGGGTTCGTCCATTCGCTATCCTTTAGCATTTCAGGCGAAGGAGCGTAAAGTAGAATTGGAAGGTGAGGGCTATTTTGAAGTGGCGCACCGGGCCGCCCAACCCTTTATTGTAAAAACAAGAGACCACATGGTCCGCGTACTCGGCACGCATTTCAATATCAACAGTTACGCTGATGAGCCCGCGTCAAAAACTACTTTACTGGAGGGCGCTGTCCAGATCGGCAGCGAAAAAGGGAACCGCTTACTTAAACCGGGGCAGCAGGCCGTCATCGGGAAGGATCAAATTGATGTCGTCAAAGCAGATATAGAGCAGGTCATGGCCTGGAAAAACGGAGATTTTATATTTGACGGCGAATCCCTTAACGTTATTATGCGGCAGATCAGCCGTTGGTATGACGTTGACGTCGCCTACCAGGGGAATATCGGGGATGTCCAGTTCGGGGGCTCTATTTCGAGATCTAAAGATATTACCGACGTACTAAAAGTACTGGAAGTAACAGGAGCAGTGCACTTTAAAATAACAGGAAGGAGGATCATGGTGATGCGATAATTTTCTACGCTCCATGAACTGCAAAATAAGCCGGAAGCGTTGGCGCGCTCCCGGCCCAAAGGGCATGTTCATCATATTGCTGTTAACAATTCTAATTATTTAAACCCATTACAAATGTATCGATTTTACTCTAAAACAAATGGCGGTGCCGGATGCTCATTTCCGGGCCGGGTAATTGAGCCGGGAGGTCCACCTCCAGGTCTACCGGACTTATTCAATGAATGGCGGAAGAGCATGTTTCATCCGCGAATCCTGATATTATTATTTCTGCTGATCGCCGGCTTTACGGTCAACGCGCAGACTGTTACGATCTCCGTTAAAAAGGCAACCCTTCCCGAAGTGTTCAGAGAGATCAAAAAACAGACCGGATATGATTTCGTCTATACCTCTGAGGTGCTGAAATCCGGGCATCGGGTTTCTATAAATGCCAGTAAAAAGAGCCTGGCGGAAGTACTTGATCAATGCTTTAAAGGACAGCCTTTCTCCTATAAAATAGTAGCCAAAACCATCATTATCACTGGAAAAAACGACCCGTTGATAACGCAGGGGCCAAACAGCGAAGCACAGGAACTGGTTCATGGCCATGTTTATGATGAAAGAAATCAGCCATTAGCGGGAGCGACGCTCCGAATAATCGATGGCCGGGTAAGTGCGGTAAGTGATGAGCGTGGCAATTACGTTATTATGGAGATCCCGGCCAACGCGAGGCTCACTGTTTCCTATGTCGGTTACAAAAGCGATACTGTAGACATAGCCGGACGTAATGAAGTTAACTTCACCCTGAAACTGGCGGCTACTGAAATGAAAGAAGTTGTCGTTTCAACCGGCTACCAGACCTTAAGTAAGGAGAGGGCAACCGGCTCTTTTGCAAAGCCGGATATGCAGATCTTTAACGACAGGGCAGGAAGCACCGATGTGTTAACCCGACTTGATGGGCTGGTCCCCGGATTGACGGTATTGACCGGCACAGGTAGCATGGCATCGATCAACCGCGGTAGCCAACCTGTGCAACAGGTATTGATCAGGGGAACCAGCAGCGTATCGATCACTTCGCAGCCGTTATATGTAGTAAATGGTGTACAGGTTCCCGATCTGACCAACATCAACACTAACGACATTGCCGATATTACCGTATTGAAAGATGCATCCGCTGCTGCCATCTGGGGAGCACGGGCAACCAACGGCGTTATTGTGGTCACCACAAAATCGGGCCGCAGAAACCAAAAAGTCAAAATAGCCTACAGCGGCTATCTCAACTATCAGGGTAAACCGGATTTTAATTATCAACCCTGGCTGAACAGTGCACAGTACATCGAGGTAGCAAAAAGCACATTTAATCCCACACTTTACCCTTACCGTTCGCTTGGGACCTCTTTCATCGCGCCCCATGAACAATTACTGTATGACCAAAGCAGGGGTTTGATCTCAGCCGCCCAGGCCAATGCAGGCCTGGACAGCTTATCGAGGATCAATAACACCGATCAGCTTAGAAAATTCGGATACAGTAATGCTTATACGAACAATCATACGATCTCGGCTTCCGGTGGTAGTGCCGGTTACGATTTTTATACCTCTTTTTCTTTTGCTGACACGCATTCCAAAGAGGTAGGTTCAACTAATAAAACGTACCAATTAACACTTAATCAGAATTTCAATGCTGCAAAAATCCTGAAAGTTAGTTTAATTACGTCGATCGGCAACAATCTTGCATCAGCCAAAAGACCGATGTCTGTTTTGTCAAGCATTCTGCCTTATCAGTTGTTCCAGGACGCCAATGGAAATAATTTAAACATGGATTATGTGCAGGGCCTTAGTCCTGAAACACGAGCTGACTATCAAGCCAGAAGTGGGATAAACCTCGGGTACAATCCTTTAAATGAGATCAACTCCGGTTTTACAAAAACCAATGCCATTAACGCTAACGTAACAGGTACCTTCACTTTAAATATCTGGAAAGGGTTGAGTTTCGTGGGGACCTATGGTTACCAGCGATCACCTGCTACCACTGAATCGTATGATGATATTTCCGAATATTCCATGCGGAAACAGCTCCTGAGCTTCACTGTTGCGCCAACCGTTGGATCCACCCCGGTTTATTATTTACCCAACACAGGCGGAAAATATCAGGATACCCATACAGACACTAGGAACTGGACCGTTCGAAATCAGTTGGTTTATTCGACTACCCTGCGTTCAGGGCAAGACCGGATGAATGTGCAGATCGGCCAGGAAGCACAGGATGTCCTGGTAACCAACCGTACGAACAGCGTCCTTGGATATGACCTGAACCTTCAGACCTATCCCCTGCTCGATTATGCCAGATTATCCAACGGTGTTTTTGGCACGGTATCTTCCGGTAGGTCTGTTTACACTGAGGCGCCATTTACGTCCATTGAAACCGAATCGAGGTTTAAATCCTATTTCGGCTTGTTCAATTATACGCTGAACAACAGGTATGCGCTGGATGCCAGTATCCGAAAAGATCAGAGTAACCTGTTTGGCTCTTCCAAATCAGGTCAGAAAAAACCGGCCTATAGTATTGGTGGTAAGTGGTTAATGGGACAGGAAGCATTCATCAAACAATTGACCTGGTTGAACGATCTTGGTTTACGCGCCACCTATGGTGTTACAGGTAATTCACCATATATAGGAGCGGCAGCGCTTCAGGATATTTTGTTTGCTGATGATATTAACGCTAATACAGGAGCAGGCTATTCGATCGCGAATCCCGCTAACATCGGGCTCAGCTGGGAGAGCACACATACCGTTAACATCGGAGTCGACTTTGCAATTCTGAATAACCGTATCAGCGGCAGTATAGATGTTTACAACAAGCACACCACTGATCTTTTAGGTAACCAACCGGTAAATCCGCTTGTTGGGATCACCTCAACCACCGGCAACATCGGAAGCCTGACCAACAAAGGAATTGAAGTTAGCCTGCGTGCGATCGCACTTAACTTTACTGATTTCAAATGGTCTGTCGGCGCCACGTTCGCCTATAACCGCAATAAGGTGGATTCTTATGCTGATCTGCTTCCATTTCAGCTGACAGATACCTACCGTATCCAGTCGCCTACAGGTGCCCCGCTTCCGGGGTACGGATTAAACCCTTTATTTGCCTATCGCTTTGCAGGTTTGGATAATTTGGGGGATCCTCAGATCAAACTGGCCGACGGCAAGATCGTCAAAACTTATGGTGCTGCCAGTGCAAAAGACCTGGTCTATATGGGTAGTCAGATACCTAAATTTAACGGGGGCATTTCCAACAGCTTTGAATACAAAGGTTTCACACTGAGCACCAACCTGATCTATAATTTAGGTGCGGTAATGCGTCGCGATGTGAATCAATTCTATACGGGCAGACTGACCAACGGTGGCTTTTACAGCAATATAACCACCGCTTTCCTGGACAGATGGCAGAAACCGGGTGACGAAGCAGTTACCAACATTCCTTCCTATGTAGCCGATCCGTTTACAGATTTCACACGTCGCTATACGGCTTATTATACCATGGCTGATATCAACGTGGTAAGCGCATCCTATATTAAACTTCGCGATGTTACCCTTGCTTACAATTTGCCTGCAAAAACCATTCAATCATTAAAGATCAGCTCGGCAAGGATCTATCTTCAAACGGGCAATTTTATGATCTGGAAGGCCAACAAATACAATATAGATCCCGAATACCAGGACTTCAGGAGCGGAGGAAGAGGTCTGCCTCCTTATAAACACAATTTCGCCATCGGCATTAACGCCTCATTTTAAACAGTAAGGCCATGAAAAAAAACATTATATACTTATTAATGATAACGCTGGCAATCACTGCCGGCGGTTGCAAGAAGAGCTTTTTGGAGATCACTCCCAAAGGACGCTTAGTTGCCAGAACAACCAATGACTATGCCCTGCTGATGAACAGCGTTTCATTGTATGCAGATGAAATTGGCGGCGGCTGGCGGGCGATAGCGCTGATGGGAGACGACGTAGCAGCGGAGGACTCCTATCTTGCGTCGGCAAAGTTACCTTCTCAAAATGCATTTAAATGGAGTGCCGATCTGTTTCAGTCAGGGCAAGGTTACGACCTCTCACAAGCTTTGACAAGCCTTTACACCTGTAACAAAGTGATCAATGAGGTCATGAATTCAACTGAAGGGTCAGATGCGGACAAAAAAGCGATACTTGCTGAGGCGCAGGCCAACCGGGCGTGGATATATTTTACGCTCATTAATTTTTACGGCAAGCCTTATCTTTCCTCTTCAGCCGCGCAAGATCTTGGATTTCCGATCATCAAAACAGCGGACATCACGGTTAACAGCTTTACGCGCAATACAGTTCAGGAAGTCTACGATTTTATGATCCAGGACCTTACTGCAGCCTCAAGTGCGCTACCGCTCCAAAATGCCATCGGCTCAACACGCTGGAACAAGGCTGCAGCAGAAGGTGTTTTAGGCAAGATATATCTGTTCATGGGGAAAGATCAGCAAGCGCTGGATCTGTTTAACGCTTCCTTTAAGGACATCGCCGCACAGAATAACCCGGCTGTACTGTATGACCTCAATAAGGAATTCGGTCCTGGTGGTAGGTTTGTGCCGATCAGCAGTGATGGCCCCGCTAATTCACCAGGCCTCGACTACACTGATAATACAGAATCTGTGCTTTCGAGAACGTTTTACAACGGGCCCGATAACGGTAATACTTTCAATAATGATTTTATCGTTTTATCACCGGGCGCACAGGCACTTTTTTCAGCCGCGGACCTGCGATTGAATTTCTATGCAGCGCAGTTCCCTTATCAGGAACCGAACCCATCAGGGCGTCTTTCAAAATATAGTGAGCAATATGTAAAATACGGACTACAACTGCCAGAGCTTTATCTACTACGCGCCGAAGCTAAAGCCAGGCTTAATGACCTGGCGGGAGCAGCTGCGGACCTGTTATACCTTCGCCAGCACCGCTTGCCGCAGTCAGATGCGGTTATTCCGGCCAGTGCAACTGCGGCTAAAACCCCTATGCTGAGGTTCATTATGGATGAACGCACCCGCGAATTCGCTACTGAAGGCTATCGTTGGCTGGATATGCGCAGGTTGTCCGTTGATCCGCTTTTCAGCGGTGCTACATACACCCATATCCTTTACAAGGACGATACCTTCAGCAATACAACGACGTTTACGCTGACCGCAGATCGCCTGACCCTTCGTTTACCTCCTGCCATCATGCAGGCTAATCCATCTTTCCAAAATAATCCATAATTCTAACGTAAAAAAAATGAAGAATATAACACAGAGAATGACATTCGTCATCTCAATCATAGGATCCCTGCTTTTTAATACTCAGGTCTTCGCTCAGCAGGTATTTACCATAACCGGTCAGCTTGGTGCGAATAAACAAGGAAAGATCTTTCTCCAGTATAAGAATAACAGCAGAAATTATTTCGATTCAAGTGCGGTAACAAATGGCAAATTCGCTTTCCAGGGTGAAATAATCGACCCTCAGTATGCCACCCTGATGCTGAATCCTCCACACAATGCGGAAGAAGCCAAAAGAGGCTTCGATTCGCATGATATCTTTCTCGAAGCAGGTAAGATAACTGTTAAAAGCGATTCAACATTAAAAGCAGCATCAGTTGACGGCGGACCGGGACAAAAGGAACTCAATAAGTATTTCGTAAACATCACGCCTATACTGAACCGCTATCAGGTAGTCAGGGTCAAATTAAGTGAATTGCGCGAGAGCAAAGAGTCTCCGGAGTACAAGCAATACGAAACCGAATACAAGGATATTAACCTTAAGGTCAGGGCTATGGATTCTACCTATGCAGCCCAAAACAGGGACAGCTACTTCGGATTCTTTCTCTGGTCGAAATATTTCAGAAAACCTGATGATAATACGCTGGCGGATCTGAACCGTTTTTCAAAACGGATCCGCGAAACCCAGAGCGCAAAACTGGTAGCGAACAAGGTTGAAACCGCCAAAAGATTGGCACCGGGAAAGCCAGCCCCTGATTTTACGCTTGCTGATTCTTCAGGTAAGCAGGTAGCCCTGTCCTCTTTTAAGGGGAAGAACGTGATGCTATTGTTCTGGTTTTCCAATTTCATGGGGTTCGATCAGTTTGCCTTTAATATCGGCCGGATCAACCGACGTTTACACGATAAGAACTTCATCATGGTCTCAGTTTATTATAACTATGATAAAAGACAACACGGTACCGAGGATTGGAAACAGGTGATCAGCAGTGAGTTTATCAATACGGTCAATCTGGAAGATGCGGAAGGCATTAATGGTGCCAAGTTGAGCCCGACCGCAAAAGCTTATGGTATCTTGCCGTCAGGCGTCCTTCCGTTAGGTTTGCTGATCGGTCCTGACGGCAATATTATTGAGAACCGTATCAATCTTTTCGATGCGCAGGTAGCGTTATCTCTTGAAAAAAAATTAAAATAAAATATCATGAAAATCTTTAAATATATCTTATCGGCTGTGCTGATCATCGCTGGTTTTAGTGTAAAAGCACAGAGTGATAACACTTACCCGGCTTACCTGGATATCGGTACGAATGTCAAAAACTATCCCAAGGTTGAATGGATAAAAGGCGGCCCTGTAACCAGTTTTGACCCTAACAAGATCTATATCATCGAATTATGGGCTACCTGGTGCGTGCCCTGCATCCAGGCTATGCCCCACTTGAATCAGTTAGCGGAAAAATTCAAGGACAAGGACATCGTTTTTATCGCCCAGGATGTTATGGAAAAAGGCAAGGACAAAGGTTATGTCGAGAAATTCGTAGACCAGCATCCGGAAATGAAAAATTTCAATATCGGCTACAGCGGCGGTGATGGAAGTGATTTTGATCAGCACTGGATAAAAGCCGCCGGTATAAATTCAATACCCCAAACGTTCATCATCCAGAACAATACCATTATGTGGCAAACCGGTCCTACCAAACTGAACGAAAAGGTTCTTCAACTCCTTGTTGATGGCAAATTCAGTATAGAGGCGGCTGAAGCTGCTAACCAAACTAAAAACTAATTAAGACTGGATGCCCGGCAATGCCGGGCATTTTTAAATCTTCAGAAAATGCATTTAAATTTAAGATGCGGGAGCTTCGCCCTCGCGCTGTTGGCTATTGTTTTGCCCTGTTCGAAGACATCGGCTCAAACGTTATCCGCGGGAAACGCTCCCGATACTGTCTTACGACTCGATCCTTCTGTACGTACCGGTAAGCTAAAGAACGGGCTGACCTATTTCATCAAACACAATACCGAACCACGAAAACGCGCCCTGTTTTACCTGGTAAGCAAAGCCGGGTCTATCCTGGAAGATGACAACGAACGCGGCCTGGCCCACTTCATTGAGCACATGAGTTTTAACGGTACCAAACACTATCCTAAAAACGAATTGGTGGCTTATCTCGAAAGATCAGGCGTAAAATTTGGAGCGGACATCAATGCCTATACCAGCTTTAATGAAACTGTTTACCAGCTTCCGCTGCCGTCAGATGATCCACAACTGATCAGGAATGGCGTGCAGATCTTACGTGACTGGGCTCAGGATGCTACCTTAAGCACCAGCGAGATCAACAGCGAACGCGGGGTTATCCTGGAAGAAAAACGGCTCCGTAAAGGCGCTGCCGAGCGAATGCGAAATGTATATCTTCCAACGCTCCTCAATTTTTCCAAATATGCTTCCCGCATTCCCATAGGCACGGAAGAGGTCATCCAGCATGCAGAGCCACAGGTGCTTAAAAAATTCTATAGTAAATGGTACCGTCCCGACCTTCAAGCGGTACTCATTGTCGGAGATATCAACCCCGACGAAATGGAACGCCAGGTGAAAGAAAAATTCGCCGATCTTAAAAACCCTGTAAACGAAATCCCCCGTGTTGAATTCACCATACCTTTGACCGGAAAACCCCAGTTTGTTTCAGTAACCGACAAGGAGATCAATATAGAATCGGCACAGATCATCATCAAGCACCGCGCGGGTAAACTGAAAACGGTTAATGACTACCGTCGGATGCTCACTACTCAATTCATGAACCAAATGCTGGCCGCACGTTTTTCGGAGTTGTTACGTTCAGCTGACCTGCCATTCGCATCAGGCTCTGCCGGTGCAGAAGACGGCCTTGGCGGCCTGGAAAACTTCTCGGTTTCTGTTTCGTCTAATCCGGGCGAACTGGATCGTGGGATACTCGCTGCATGGAAGGAGATCGAGCGGGTAAAACGCTTCGGTTTTGACGAGATAGAGCTTGACCGTTGTAAACGGAGCCTCATGGAAACCATGTCAGCCGCCCTCAAAGAAAAGGATAAAACAGCCTCGGTTGCGCTGATCCGGGAATACACCGACTATTTTTTAAATGGCACCGCGGCACCCGGGATCGCGAAAGAATACCTCCTTGCCAAAGACATGACCACGTCAATTACACTCAAAGACGTAAATGAACTGGTAAAACGCGAGATCACAGGCCAGGATATGGACATTGTCGTAACAGGTCCGGAAAAGAACAAAGAAAACATGCTTACCCAGTCTGATGTCTTGAGCCTGATGAAAAGTGCGGAAACAGCGCATCTTGAGCCCTATCATCCGCAAAACAACGCCAGCGCGTTACTGATCAAGCAGCCGAAGGGCGGCCATATCGTGAACCGCAGCTACGACGGCAAGATCAACGTAACACAATTGGTGTTAAGCAACGGAGTGAAAGTATTTATCAAACCCACTGATTTTAAAAATGACGAGATCGTATTCAATGGCTTTGCACCAGGCGGGACTTCGCTGTATAAAGACGAAGAATACCAGTCAGCTGTCAGTGCGAATCTCATCCCCTCATTTGGCGCTGGAAATTACGGAACAACTGCGATGGCCAATTATTTTAATGAAAGACAGATGCGGGTCCAGCCATTTATCAACGAACGGGCGCAGGGCTTTACCGGTGTGACCACCAGGGGCGCAGCCACTGACGCGCTCGAGCTCGTTTATGCCTATGCTACGGAACCACGGCTGGATACGGCGGCATTCAAAAGCTTGATCTCACGTACCCGTGCAGGTATCATCAACCGTTCGGGCAACCCGGAAAGCGTCTATCAGGATACATTAAATGCCGTACTGACCAATAACAACCCGCGAAAAACCGGTCCTTCAATTGAAAAGCTAAACAAGATCGATATTGACCGGGCATTCGGGGTCTATAAGGAACGGTTTGCCGACGCTGCCGGATTCCAGTTCTTTTTCGCAGGCAACATCGACTCGCTGACCCTATATCCACTACTTGAAAAATACCTTGGCGGGCTCCCTGCCTCGTCTAATGTAACCCGTCCGAAAGATCTGAACAATGCTATTCCTACCGGAACTATAGAAAAAACAGTATTCAAAGGACAGGAGCAAAAATCCACCGTAACAATGGTTTATTCCGGGACTTTTGATTACAGTATGGACAGTAAGCTCAGGCTCGATGCCCTGAAAGACATCATCCAATTCAGACTGATCGAGCGGCTCCGCGAAGAGGAAAGCGGCGTTTACTCCCCACGGGCCGTACTTAATAACAATAAGTATCCAGAGTCCAGATATAGCCTGATAATATCATTTGGCTGCGCGCCGGAAAACGTCACAAAATTAACTGCGGCGGTAAAAGATGAGCTCGAAAAGCTTCGTCTGAAAGGTCCTGTTCCGGCAGAACTTGAAAAGTTTAAGGCTGAATCTAACCGGACAATGGAAGCAACGCTAACAACCAATGCTTTCTGGGCTGCTTACTTGAATTTGCAGGCGCAGAACCGGGAAAATCCGGATGAGATCCTTGCTCATTCGCGTATGATCGACAATATTTCAGCCGCTGACGTTCAAAATGCAGCGACTCAATATCTGTCAGGGAATAATTTGATCGAAGTCATCTTGTTGCCCGAAACAAAGAAAAACAATCCATAACAGGGAGTTCACAAGATCCTCAATCGGTACGGTGTACATTCACTTTCCCGCAAGGCTTTACGACAACGTAAAGCCTTGCTTTGTTCTGAGGGCACGGTTGCACTACCTTCCGTGTAGGGCTGTCGCTTCTCACCATTGGTATGCGTGATTGTTCGACCGGCACGCCCCCCGTTTGAAAGTCAGGAATTCCGGGCAACGACGCACTCAAAATACTAAAGCTTTGTGCCGAACGATGAAATCCTGTATCAGCTGGATAAAAAATGGTGAACAGGACAGAAGATACTCAACCGCACTTCCTGACCTGTAAGCTCCCGATGTATGTCCGCTTGTCTGAGCCCGGCCGCACGGTAATTGCTGAAAGATATCTGAAGCATCTGTTCTTCATAGAGAAGTTTGTCTTTTCTCGCGGGTACCTGACACCAAGTTCCAAATACCTGATATGATCACTTCCCGGTGATACCGTCCCCGGAACTTCGTTTAGTTTTCCGGTGGCTTCCCCCGATCAGGCACCGGACTTCGTGCGATCATTTATCGGGATCATCCGGATCTTAATTAGTTATTCCGCATCCGGTATAGGGCGCACTTTCGAAAAGACGTGTGAGGGATTTAAAATTGGCGAACTCCAGAAACGCTATATCCATAAATTCCTCCGTGATTAGCGGCAGGGCGGCAAGTTCATTTTTAACTTCAAGGATGTCTGCACAATCCCTTACGAAAAGGAATATCTGCCCCTCCTCCTGGTTGATACAGAACTCACAGGAGATGTTTTTGAGATAATTCTTCCAGATCTCATAATCATTGTTCTTAAGGAATCCATATAGGGCATTCACAGGAAATCCGTACCGGACTTTGAGGCGTATCAGCAAATTCATGAGCGTTAAAGGTATCACTGTTTGAACCTCTATCGGCAAAGCGCAAACCCAATGCGCAACCAACTAACAATCAAAAACATTGACCGGCAACAGATCATATAAAAACCGAAATACCGCCAATTCTCTATATGCCGAAAATCCTCATGCACCCTTCCGGCAATTGCGAAAATAAAGAAGTGAACATGTTGCGGCAAGACGCACGGGGATTCAGGAAAGGTACTACCTACCAGGTATTAACCACCGGCATCAATAACAAGTTTCATTTTGCCGATACCGGTAAAACACCGGGATTCTGCCAATCCAAGTTAAGACGACAGGCAAAAAGATCGGCACCCTATCTATTGAAGAAAGCGATTTAAATATTAAAAATAAAGCTCCCTTAATCCTGCGGTTCAGGAGGCTTTACTTTCAACATTCACCATAAGATCCGGTTTTCCGTTCCTGCTCAATCTTTTCCGGTCCGTGTTTCGATGATTTGAATATGAGCATCCTCAATAATATCGATGACCACATCGGTGGCGGGATATAGAAAAAGGGTATCGTTGCGCTCCATCTCCTGTTCCCCGATCCTGACCCTTCCTTCGATCAGATAAACCATCACGCCATTCCCGCTTCGGTTCAATTGTTACGAAGGTGACGTACCTGTTGAGAAGCGGCCTTTTGAAAGCCAGGCATCCTGCTTGATAATGAGCGAACCATGCGCTCCGTCCGGTGAGATCTGGAGATGCCAGCGATCTGTTTTTTCACGCAGATCGATCGCCTTCAACTGAACTTCAGGTTTTGTATCCCGCACCCTTGGTTCAAACCAGATCTGTAGGTTCCTTGCATTCGATGCTCCTGATGGATTTCCGCTGGAATGCATGATACCGCTGCCGCTGCTGATCAATTGTACATGGTCAGTAAGCAGTTCTGTTTTCGTGCCCAGGTCGTCCTCCTGATACTCACTGCCCTCCAGCAGGATGGTGATCACTTCTATGTTCTGATGAGGATGCATCCCGAGAAAGCCACCCGGGCTTACGATATCATCATTAAATACGATCAACCGCCCAAAGTTATCAGGCCTTCCTGTACCCGGTCTTCTGTTGCTGAGTACAGACTGTATCCTGAATTTATCGTTTCCAAATATTCCGCGGTCCGCGGCTTTAAATAACTGGGGTTCCATAGCTTGTTTATTTTGTTACAGCAAATATCCCTGTTGTCCATGCGCGGAGCGTTGATCTATGATAAAAAGCAAATTGACATAGATCAAGTTGTTCCAGGCGCTGCTGTTAGCTATCATTTACTGCTTCGCCAGATCCGCACATCGGCTAAGAAGTGGTTAAGCCCGACAGAAGACCTGACCCATCCGGGTTGTATGCCTTTCGGATCAAGAACCCTGTCAGAAAAGATCTGAATACACTGTACACTACCTGCTGTTTTCGCCAGAAACGGATAAAAAGGCCAGCGAAGGTTTTGCCCGCGTCATCAGGACCTGGTTATCATCCGCAAAAGACCACGGCATAAAAGGCCGCCTCCCCAAAGGGTCCCCTCCGGAACCTTATGATCAAGCTCCCACAAGTTGACATTTTTACAAACAGATCAATTTTAAAATTATCTTAAACTCTATCCAATAAAGAATTTACTTGATAAAGATCAACGGATATTGACCATAAACAGTCTCATCTTTGATGGATTATCATCATTGAAAGCGCATGCGTATCAAGATCAAATAAATTCCAGGCAGAAACGCGGCATACCGCTTCTCATTATGTGGCATCCCGCGTATCATAAATTCACAAAAACAACGCTTTACCCCCTGCGAAAATATCGCACACTACAGTATAACAGCGATCACATAGTCGCTCGTGATCGTCCCTGTAGCTTTATACAATACAATTAAAATGAAAAAATCACTAATTACGCTTTTAACGGTTGCACCGTTGCTCTCTATGGCTCAAACCAATGCATTCATGATTAAAGGGAGCCTTCAAAACTCAAACCCCAAAGACAGTGCTTTCCTTCAATACGTTTCTCCGGAAAATATTCGTCGAAAAGAAGCTACACAGATCAAAAACGGCCATTTTATATTTAACGGCGTCATCAATGAGCCTGTGAAAGCGGAAATTTCTGTCAGACACAATGCAATTGCCGATGGCAAAGAAGATAAACTGGAGATCTATCTTGTAAAAGGCACTACTATGGTACAAGGCCAATCAACGATCGAAAACGCTTCCGTTACCGGGACAAAATTAAATGAAGATTATGCTTTGCTCCGCGCTGAAGAGAAGTCCTTTGATAAAAGATATCAGGCATTGGAAGCTGAAACAAATGCCGCCACCGATGAACAACGTGGATCAGCTGTTTTTAAGGCAGGTCAGCGGGCGAAAGAGGAGGCGATCGATTCCGCTTATTTTTCTTCAAAAAGGCGATTCGCTGAAAACCACGTAACTTCAATAACTGGTATCCAGGCCTTAAATGATTATTCATATACTGCGGATTATTCATTGCTGCAACCCATATTTGACAGGTATGCGGCAGATGTAAAGGCAAGTAAAGAGGGCAGGGATTTTTCGGTAAAAATGGAAAAACTGAAAAGTACGGCCATCGGTCAAATATTACCCGACTTTGCCGAACCGGACACCAGTGGCCACCTGATCAAACTTTCTTCTTTACGCGGCAAGTACGTGCTTATCGACTTTTGGGCCTCCTGGTGCACCCCATGCCGTCAGGAGAACCCTAATGTGGTAAAGGCCTATGAGCATTTTCGCGACAAAGGCTTTACGGTACTGGGGGTTTCTATGGATGGCCCGAAGTACAGGGCGAAGTGGATAAAAGCGATCCAGGATGACAATTTAACCTGGACCCAGGTATCCGAACTAAAATTCATGAGTGGCACGGCAGCGAAACTTTATGGCATCAATGCGATCCCGCAAAATTTCCTGATCGATCCGGAAGGCCGCGTGATCGCGAAGAACCTGCGTGGAGACGCCCTCAAGATCAAACTTGAACAATTGTTACATTAAACAGCAGGCTTCGGGCTAAACTTTATTCAGTCCGGAGCCCATTGTTTCCAGGCAGTCATCAGCCTCCATAATTGACATTTATCAACGTTTTTTTTTATTCCAGATCAATGTACGGGGAGCTTTTATTCCAAATATTTGCAATGCAATTGATAAAAGCACCATATGAAAACACCAGCAAACTCTGAAAACGAAAAGGTGATCCGGGAGCTTTACTATATACCGGAAATGAGATACATGCGCCCTTCCGCGTCGTATATCATCTGCAAAAATGGTAAGTAAGATCATTCACAGTTCCGCTGCGACCGTGATCTTACCAGGGAAAAAACCGGGGTAGCTGGCACCTTGGTGCCGTATTGCAATAACTAACCTGCTTTTTCGAGCACAACAATTAACAATTCATCTAACAATTAAAATTATGGAAAATTCACTTAAAGCCGGAACATCAACCGATCATGATAAAACACTTCCCACCGGAATTACAGTAAGCGCTTACTACCGCGTACACCCGGATGACAGGCAGATATTCATTGACGCTGTAATTCCTGAAATGACCGCGGCAAATAAACTACCTGGCTGTATTTATTATGCTTTTTCACAGGACCTCACCGATCCCAATACCTTCCATCTGCTCGAAGGCTGGGCCGACGAAGAAGCTTACGAGCGTCATGAAAACGCGGATACTTTTTTAACCGCGCTAAGTACCGTGGTAAAAAACGTCCGTATTCTTGATCGTCAGGGGGTACGCTACGACATCGCGAAGATTCATATTGATGACCCGAGGGAAAAAGTTTCGTAAAGGAATTCCATTGACAAGTCTCAAAAAAGCAGCCTTCACGGGCTGCTTTTTTGTTTGCTAACAAAATGACCGGAACAAGTAACCACCCCTTATCAAGGTTAACGTGGTAAGCCGTTCCGGTCATTATCCCGAAAATATGAAAGAAGCCTGATCCGGTTTCTTAAAAGCAATCGACCGCTCGAAAACCTTTTAGCGTAGAAAACAGATATCTGTTAAAATGAACCGGTGTTATCTAATATAGCCTGTTCGAAACAGAAGCTACAACGTAATATAAAACAAAGGTCAGCCTTTCCAACATCACCGGATACGTATATCGTATCGTTATATTCCCACCGCTGGCCTTTGCCTATGTGCCTTCAGAGCCCTAAACAGGGCATTCACTCCTTAGACTTTTTTCGGTATGGTTTGTAGATTGCGCGAGTGAGCCAATGGTTGAGATAACCGGTTCCAATACCCAACGCAGCACCGGCAAGTACGTCTGTGGGGTAATGCTTCCCTAAATACATCCTTGAATAACCAACGGAGGATGCCCAAAGGTAGGCTGGTACTGTCACGTACCATTTATGATATTGCAGAGATAGCGTGGTCGCTGTGGTGAAAGCCAGGGAGGTATGCCCGGATGGAAATGATCGCCCATGGGTACTACCGTTAACAAATACTTCGTTCGGATATTTGTCCCCAGGGCGTTCCTCATTAATGCTTCTTTTGATAACTTCACTTATTACAATGTCGGAGCCGATACTTAAAAACAATTCCGCCGAATGATGTTTTGCCGTTTCCGAGTCATTTGCTAATCCACAGATTAAAGTGCCCACAGCCACAGCACCAGGAAGAAAATAGGTGGACTGACTGGTAGTTTTCCAATAGGTGGAATTCGGATTCGTCGGGTTAATAGATTTTAGCAAATTAATGTCCCAGTTCTGCGCCATGCAACGGTTATGCAGAAAAAGGAAAAAGATCAAGATTATCGAAGTTGTAAAATTGAAAAATCTCATGGCAGGTGTTTATAATGGTTTTTTGATTGTCCCGGATTCTTCTTGAAAACCGGTACTTGTTCTAAACCAAATGACATACCTTGTATTAAACCATTGTTAATGAGGGGGTACCGATTTATTGGGAGATAATAATCTCGACGGGGCGTCTTTTTGCGACATTTCGATAACCCAATGTATTTGGCGCCTAAAAAAGAACTCCACCGAAAAGCGGGGGCTTCGGTGGAGTTTGCTTTAGAAAAAATCTCTGATCAGGCTTATTGTGCTCAGAAAAGCCGGTCGGTGATTAATGTATTACGGTGATGGCATCTACCTTTGTGGTGATGCCCGCTGTCTTTGTGTGATATATGCGGAACCAGTTGATCGCACTTAAGTTTGGTGTTCCCGCAGTTACTGTAGCCGTATTAAAGGATTTCGTTATTAAATTCCATCCGTTTACCAACGTGCCGATGTTCCAACTGTATTCATTAATGTCCGCAGCGCCGCCGCTGCCAAGTTCAATCTGGTTATCATTGCCGAATTTACTTGCATCAGAAACGTAGTACCAAAATTGTAGTGAGCCATTTGTCGCGGTGGCCCCTGTGTTTATCGCTGTAAAACTCTTTCTGAATTCATCGGTGGCGCTGCCCGCAGATTGCAAAGCCCCCGTACCCTCTTTTTTATCAGCAGTATTGATCGACAGGGTATTTCCCGACGTCCAGCCTGTTGCGGCGTCGCAATGGTCTATATAGGTTGTCGTTGTAGTTCCGTTAACTATAAAGGGGGTGGGATGGGAAAATGTTAAAGAGATCTGTCCCTTGACCATTTTCGCTCCATCATTGGTCAATCTCAAATAATAATCCGAAGATACATGCACACCATCTGCATCGAGTGTTAAAAAATACTGGTTTGTCGGCTTCATTGAGGCATCTTCTGCTGCTTTGGCTATAGCAGTCGCTTCGTCAAATTCATCGAACATCCCTACATAAACATTGCCTATGCCCTGATTTCGAATATTAGCAAATTGCTCCCACATCAGGTCGCCGTGCTGGCGTGGGATTTGATTCGGTGCCCCGCCGTTCCAGTTCGACCATGCAAAGCCTGGAAAAACCTCTGCCTGATAATCAATACCGTGCGAATTGCAATAAGCAAAATCGTCGCTCAGTGTCGGAACATATGAATCAGCTCCGGGCAAGTCCCCGAATGTTCCGGTAGCCCACGGCATGATCATATTAGCCAGGTTAAAGGCAGGCAAATTAGCACTTTGGGACCGCCAGTCACGAGGCCCTCCTATAATAACGTAACATCCCTGGTTCTTAAAATAATTGATGACATCAATATATGCATTGACGTCTCCCGGTCGCCCGGCTACGCCGAAGCCCCAAATACATACCACAGGCTTTCCATTCTGAAAAGCATAGGCTGTTGACGAAGTAAGGTGTAGCGCCCCCACGATATCGTTGGTCCAGTCGGTTTTAATCTCCGACTGGAAATTATTCCATCCGGAGATGTCATACATGATATAAAATTTACGCCCATAAGTTTCCGCGGCATTTTTTACACGATTTGCAATGCCGTCAAGTTGGGCATTGCCTGCGCCGAAACGTTGCAAAGCTGCACAATCAATGCCATATTGCTGCATCCACGAGAAATGCACATTGACTGTTTGTACATCCCATGGAGAAAAAAGTTTTGCGGGCTGTCCATTACCCAGATTGGCATAACCCGTTTGATATGAATTGGTATATTCACGCATATCCGGCCATAGTTCGAAGGTTTGATGTCCTGGTGAAGGAGCTGCGCCGCCGGCGTTGCCCGCCCAGTGTACCCAATGGTTATTGGGTGATCCGTCCCCCGTTGCAGAAAACCAGCCCTGGTAGCCCACAACCAGTTTCCCTACTACGTCTCCCGGCGGGGAACCTTGTACTTTTAGTTTATCCGTGCCCTGAACATGCTCCATATCAGCCAGCGTATTCTTCTTGGTACAACTGATTGATGCGCCTATCATCGCTGCCAGGCATAAAATGATCATTTTTCTCATTTGGTTTGAATTTATAGGTTATATAATATTTAATAGACAATAAAAAACGCACCTCTTGTGATCGGGCGGGCCATAAAGTGCAATCAGCTCGGCGGGACTTTGCCTCACCACCTTGCTCTCAATAATCAGGGCGCAAACCAAATTAACTTCAAGTATTAATTATTTATTAATTAAATACTAACGAGGCAATATTGTTTAGCGATTTGTTTTTATTGCTTTAGTTAAGAAAAGAAAGAAAATGCAACAGCACGGAATGAGTGGACACATATATTATTGAAAATCAATTTGTTTTGTTTTTTATACTACTTTACTAAGAAACCGGTGCTTTCAAGCATCCTGGTTGACGTCCCGTTAATATTGACGATTTATATTATTTGTCAATTATTAAAATATTTACAGATGCTTTGTGTCAATTCTGGTATTAAAAAAGAATGATAGCAAGACCGGCAGCCGGTCTGTTGGAAGGTTTAAGGCGTTCCACGGCGCAGTCCGCAGCAGATGGGCAGTCTTTAGCCTGCTCCAAACTATTTTTGGAAGAGGTCTTTATATTAACAGCATTAGCCCCGGGCATAGCCTACCTTACCTAATAACTTTAGCTTAGCGTTTCAGGTCTCTAATGGGTTGTATAAACTATTTATACCGGCTGTCTACAGGTATGGTAATATTGATATGAAACCCTTGGTCATTGTATAACCTGACTTCGCCTTTGAGCTGCCTTGTTAATCCTGCGATTAAACTCATGCCCAGCGAGCTGGTGTTTTTTGGATCAATTTCTGTCGGCATTCCTTTGCCATTATCAGCAATCTTCACGGTCAAAACACTTTGATCCTGATCCATGCTAATGCTGATACGGCCTTTAACAGTCCTATCCGTGAAAGCATATTTAATGGCGTTGGTAATAGATTCATTAAGGATCAGGCCGAGAGGTACAGCCTGGGAAACATCAAGAGATAAGTTTGTGGATTGAATGGAGAAATCGATCCGGCTGTGCGTGCCAAAACTATCCTGGAGGTGAGCGACGAGACTGCGGACATACTCTCCCATATTGATCAGTGTAATGTTGTCATTCTGATACAATTTTTGATGGATCAGTGATATAGAGTGCATCCTGAGCTGACTTTCCCTGATCACATTTTTGGCAGCAACATCTTTAATGTTCGCCAGCTGCGAATTCAGCAAACTGATCACGATTTGCAGGTTATTTTTTACCCGGTGATGGATCTCTTTTAAAAGCCAATCCCGTTCTTCCAGCAATTGCTTTAGTGATTCATTCTGGGTGTTGATCTCCTCCTTTTGTTCACCCAATTCACGGTGAGCCGCCGAAATTTGTATCAGGGACCTTTGCTTGATCCTGTACCTGTTAACACTGATTACCAGCAACAAACTCAGCATTGCAATACCTGCGACAGAGAGATTTTTCACCATCGCTTCACTCTTGATTGCCTGCTGCTGCAGCCGGCTCTGCCTTTCCAGCAAGCTGATATTCCGGGTTTTCAAAGCAATATCCTCGTCCTTTTTTTCCGTTTCGTATTCCAATTGCAGCTGGCTGATGTCCCGGGCATTTCCTTCCCTGGTCAGTGAATCATTGTATTTTTTATAAAGCTGGAAATGTTGAAGGGCTCCGGATATATTGCCGTTTATCGAATCCATTTGAAAAGCGAGATATTCATAAGGCATCAGGTTTTCCAGAACCGGATACATGGTGGTTATCCTGTTCCGCAATAGTTCCAGATTTATTTTGGCAAGAGCCAGCTGGTGCGTTTTTATGGTCAACCGGGTCATTGCAGTTAAACTGCCAATATCATGGTTCATATTATGAATAAAATTGGCAATATTTGACTGCGGCGGAGAAGTCCCGTTTTTCAGGATATGATATACTTTCCAGGCATCATCATATTGTTTAAGATTCAAATAACTATTGAGCAGTTCTGCGAGCACGTCCGGATAATATTCATCTTCTTCATAAGAGCCTTTTCTATGGCCTTCTTTTAATATCTTGACCGCTTCTGCATACTGGCTTATCTGATTGTAGGCATGCCCTAAAGCTGCAGCAATATAAACCGCATAGTTCGTGTTCTTCTTTGCATTCAAATTAGACCTTGCCTTCAACAAATAACTGATCTCTTTTCCAATGTTGCTGCTTCGGGAATAATAATAGGCAAGTACGGTGTACTGATCAAAACAAATGGCAGTGTCCCGATATTTTTCAGCAAATTTTAACGCGAGCAGCGAATAACGAAAGACCTCTTTGAAGTTTCGCAGATTTTGATAAGTAACCACGTATGCCGCATAATAGGACTGTAGCGAATCAACATGATTATTTTTGGCGATCCTTAACGCCAGGTCCAGTTCCTTTAACGATAGTTCGGCATGAGCCAGATTGGCATGCAGAACCCCCTCCAACCGGAGTGACTTCGCATATAGCAGGCTTCCGGGTGCCGTGGCTTTTAAAATATTTATGGCTTTGGAGCATTCCTTTTCGGCCTGGGTAATGCCTTCCGTGTTATGGCTATAGGAAATCGCCTTCTCCAGCTGCGCGGCAGCTTCAAGTTTACTGTCATGGTTTTTCCTGGCTTCTTTCAAGGCCTTTTCCGCTGCCAGCCGTCGCCTGTAATCCTCACTATCCTGGTTGATATCAGCCAGTTCCTTCCAAACCAGCGACTTGGCAGTTTCATCCTTCAGTTTAAAAGCTAAGGATAATGCCTGGATACAATAGGCATTGGCTTTTTTCACCTCTGCTTTGGTTCTGCGGTTATTGACGAGATGTCCAGCTAAATCTAATAGTATTTTGATCTTCGCTGTGTCATTACTGACAGGCAGGGCAGCAAGCAGACCTTGTTCCTGTACATCCGGTCGTACCTGTGCCTTAACTGGCAGGAAACCGGCTATGGAAAGCAATGCGGTAAAAAAAAGAAATTTATATTTTATATGAATAACCATGAACAACTGAATCTGGATACATTTTACTTTTCACATCATAGGCCGGCAATTTTAGCCTCGGCGTGCTGATTTTCAAGCCCCGAACAGAGACTGCAAGATTTATGAAAACGCGGCAAATATAACCCCGTGATTTCTTACCCGTCAGGTTCAGGCGCTGTTCTGCTCATTTTATGATATTGATGAACACACATCAATTTTTTAATTGACAAAAATTAAAACGCTCAATAAATATAAATCAGGGTAATTTTTCAAAGACTGACATCAGCATTTGATCCATATCCTGCTGGGTTCCACCCTGATTATCCCCAAAACGACCTGCGATCCTGCCGTTGGGATCTATCAGTATTTGAGTGGGAATATCATGCACACCGTAAGCGTAATCAAGATCATCGGGGTTAGTTTTGTAAGTATTACCTGTTTTCGGAGCATATCCCCGGAGAATCTGATGCCAGACGCCGATTTGATCTTTTTCTACAGCGCTGCGCCACGCGCCAAGCGTACGATCATCATCTGCAATACCGATAATAACCAGGCCTTTTTTCCCGTATTTCCTGTACAATTCGAGCAGATGCGGGTTACCCTTCCGGCAGGGTACACACCAGCTTGCCCAAAAATCAAGCAGCACGTATTTTCCTTTAAAATCACTGAGTGATAAAGGGTGCCCGCTGAGCTCTGTTTTGGTGAAAGGTGCAGCCATGTTTCCCGGCAAACCTTGTTTCATCTGCTGAATTTCTTCAGCGATCATCACTCCCAGGCTACTCGAACTTTGCTCTTTACTCATATTCCGGTAAATCCTTTCTGCACTGTCTATCTTTACCTGTGAAACATAAAAACGCATTTGGTCAAGGGTGACCCATGAATTCGGGTATTCCAGGAAGAAGGCATATGTTAATTTTTTGATACGATCATTGAAGGAGGTAAATTTCTCCTCGATTAACGCAGCTTTTTCATGATCGCCTTCTTTCCTGTAAGCCTCAACCAACGGCTTCATCTCCTCTCTTATGGGCCGTGTTCTGGCCTCCAATATCTCATATTCGGTTTCAGTTTGGGAACCGGTGATCTTTAGTTCTGCCGCCCGTCCCGGATCGCCGTTGATCATCATCGGCGAAGCTTCCAGGTAAAACCGTCTGGAATGGTTTTCAAGAAGCGCCTGCGGTATATGTTCGTTCTTGTTTTTAAATAGGATACTTGCCATCTCGGGTAAGGCGATCCGGCCTTCTAATTGAAAAGCGCCCTTTATGACGGGAGTCACGGCGCAGGTGTATTTTCCGTCTTTATCGATATAGGTTAAAATCGCTGAGTCCCGGTTAGCAGACAACATTCCTTTCAGGACAAACCTGTTGCCAGGTGGTTTCGCTGAGGACTGCTGCAGGGTAATCAGCAGCAGCGGTAAGCAAAAGAGTAAACGGAGCGAACTATTGATAAAAGATCTGTCTTTCATAGTATTTAATGCTTAGTAGCCGGGATTTTGAATCATCTGATTATTGGCTATGATTTCAGATTGTGGCACAGGAAGGATGAACTGTGCCACGGTTTTCAGGCTGGGTTGAATAGTCTGGGCAGCAGTTAATGGTAAACGGCGGAGCGCGAACCAATCTGCCCCGTTTTCCGCAAAAAAGCTTTTAATTTCTTCCTTTACGACCAGTAGTTGCAGTTCAGCAGCAGCGGCCGTATTGTCAACCGCTGTAAAATCGGTTACGCCTGCACGACCCTGGACCGTTTTCAGCAGTATTTTGGCTTGCGACAAACTGCCCCCGGACAACGTTAAAGCCTCCGCTTCCAGGAGGTAAGCCTCACTAAGACGAAAAGCATAGCCATTTTCTGACAAACTGGTTTTTACGGCCGGATTTACCGGGCCGGAGTAATACTTGGTGATTTCATTTATATTTCCATAGTAATAACCATAAATGGTTCCCTTCTGATCATCTTTATATACCCACTGACTGCGGGGATCATTGTTCAGCAAATCGACGAATGTAGTAGAAACCGGGAATTGTCCATAGTACTGATTGGTATTAAATTTATAATTTTCGTTGGTAAATGGCTGGATGGCCAGGATCACCTCCTTACTGGAAAATCCCTTCAGTAAAAAAATATCTTTGGTATTATTTTCGAGGTCGAACGGCCCGTTACTGATCACATCGTCGGCAAGGCTGATCACCTGAGCATAATCATCCTGACCTCCTCTGTTGATCAGCAGCCGTGCTTTCAATAATTTGGCTGCGGCAGCACAGGCATAAACGTTCTGCGTATTTTGCGAGGGAAGGCCACTGATAGCGGCATCGAGGTCTGCAAGAATTGCCGCGTAGGACGCAGCTACCGTTGATCTTGGAAGATTGATATTAGCAGAATTTACGAATTCATCGCGCAGCATGATGCCATACTTGCTATTGGGGTTATTATATTCTCCATAATATAACAGGAGCTCCGTATCCCCAAAGGCCCTCAGGAATTTCGCTTCCGCCAGCATTTCTGTTTTGACCGCTGCAGGGATCGACGATACAGGTGTTATATTTTTTATAAATCCATTAGCGGCATTGACCAGCAGGTAGGCATAATTCCAGACACGATCGATTCCAGGTGTTGCCGCATTATAGGATAAAGAATAGATCTGATCGTCCCCGCCTGAATTCTTGAGCGATCCGGCCAGTTCCGAAGGGAAACTTTCACTGACATCTATCCATTTCACCGATGGAATATTGTTGTAGTCCGCCCCGGCATTTGCGAATCGGTAATAAACTCCGTTGAGTACAGTTGCGGCGCTTTTGGTATCAATAATAACGTTTCCGTCAACCTCAGAGGTCGTCGGATAAACATCCAATTCCTTTTTGCAGGCAAGGAAACAGCAGCAAAATACGGAAATGAAAAGGCGTGTATATTTAACTGTCATAATCTGATCGAATGGGTCATTGTCAAAATCCAGCCTTTAATCCCAGGCTAAAGGTTCTCACGGTCGGGTAATTACTTACATCAAGATAGCCGCCGTTCACACTGTACGGATCTTCTGCAGTTTCCGGATCGTTACCAGGATACTTTGTGAAGGTAAAAAGGTTGGTAGCCGAAGCAAAAAGCTGCGCATTTTTCAATCCCGACCTTTCCATCCAGGCTCCCTTATTGAGGTGGTAAGTAAATGATACAGAACGCAGTTTTACATAGGAAGAGCTGAAAACATCCAGACTGGATTTATAGTAATTGGCATCACTTCCAAATAGGAGCCTGGGCATGTTACTTCCGGTATTGGCAGGATTAAAACGATCAAGCATGACCGCATTGGCATTTGCAGTACCGACAAACTGTACACTGGAAATATGGTCCCCCCAAAGAAGCTTTCCGCCCTGTGAATAAGTAAAGAACAGCTGTAGGTCAAAACGCTTGTAAGTCACGCCCTGTGAAAATCCGCCGTAATACTTAGTCGCAGCTTCTGCTATGATCGATTTGCTGTCAATAGCATTGTTCGTAACATTGCTGGTAACCAGTTTGTACATCGGATCACCAATGCCGAGATAAGGGAAATAAACCCTGGCGTACGCACCGAGCTGCTGCTTATACGCTGCCAGCTGATCCTGGTTTTTAATAATTCCGGTAACCGTGTAGCCGGTGATCAACCCCAGCGGTTTTCCCTGGATCAGGGTCGTATTGCCGTAATCCAATCCGGTTAGGTTGCCTAGCTGTGTCAGGTCTGCATTGGCGTTCAACTTGGTGACCAGTGACCGGTTAAAAGAAATATTGAAAGAGGCACTCCATTTAAAATCCGGGCTCTTTATAATATCTCCCTGTATTGTGAATTCAAAACCGGAATTTTTAATATTTACGGCGTTGCTCAGTAAGGTGGAATAGGCGCTTCCCGGTGCGATCGGCAATGCCAGCAAGGCTCCGTTAGTTCTTTTATCGTAATAGTCAAAGACCAACTGCAGTCTGTCCCTGAACAGGGAAAGATCGCTGCCGGCATCAAATTCTTTTGTAGTTTCCCATTTGATGGCCTGATTGCCTAACTGGGTTGGAATCAGCGCACTTGATCCATTATAAGCATAAGGGGTATAAAGTGTACGGTACATCTGATCGCCTATATTCTGATTACCGGTAACGCCATAACTGCTACGTATCTTGAGGTCACTTATCCAGGAAACATTTTTCAGAAAACTCTCCTGTGAAGCGCGCCATGCGACGGCCCCTGAAGGAAAATAACCAAATTTATTGTTCGGGCCAAACTTGGAAGAACCATCCGTCCGTCCCGTAATTGTAAACAGGTATTTATCGAGGTAAGCATAGTTGGCCCGAATGTAAAATGACAGCAGATAACTTTGTGGCTTGGATGGATCATCGCCGCGGACGTATAACGGCGTAACGGCTGAGGATAGGTTGTTCAGCAGGTTATCATTTGGATACCCGGTAGCTGTCGCGCTGAAAAAGCTGGTTTTCTTTGTTTCATAGGATGTTCCTGCAAGCAGATCAAGTTTATGCCCTCCGTTAAATGACTTGTTATAACTCAGCGTATTTTCAAAAAACCAGTTAGCCAGCCTGCTGTTCGAATTCCCTCCTATACCGCCGGTATTGGCTACATTACCGTAAAAACTGCCAATCTGCACGTAACTTGGAGTATAATTCCGCTGGTTATAAGCCTGCATATTGAGTGAAGCCATAGATTTGAAACTTAGCCCCGGTAAGATTTCATAGGAAACAGATACGGAACCCAATAGGCTGAAGGTACTCGCGTTGTTCGTTGCAGTCAGCAATGCCGCGGGATTCAAATAACCTTGATAAGCCGCGCCAACAGCAGAAAAATCTGTAAAATTCCCGTTCACATCCCGGACAGCATAATCAGGCCTTGCGCTCAATGCCTGCCCATAGGCACCGTCACCAATATCCTGATTCGTATATCCCATAATAAAGTTTGAGCTGAACCTGAATTTATCACTGATATTATTTTCCAGATCAAGCTTTCCGGATATTCGCTGGAAAGCAGTAGCGGCGACAACTCCGGGTGTATTGTTATATGAAAGCGAACTAAAATAACGGGATTTCGCGCTTCCTCCCTGAAGGGAGAGTTCTGCATTATGAGAAACCGTTGTCCTGGTAACCTGTTCTATCCAATTGGTACTGGCATTTCCAAAAAATGCGGAAGGATTGTTCAATAATGTATTAACCACTGCCGGAATAGCCGAACCATTTGCTGTCCGTGCATCGTAATCGTTACGGGCTGCCTCAGTCATCAGCAACCGATATTCCGAAGCATTGAGGACCTTAGGCGTTTTAGGAGCAGATACTGTTGTATAATAACTTGCATTTATCTGTGGACTCTGGTCTCTTCTACCTTGTTTTGTTGTAATGATGACCACACCATTGGCTGCCTTGGATCCATATATAGCAGTAGATGAAGCATCCTTAAGGATGGTAATAGATTCTATATCATCCGGATTTAGTCCCCCCAAGCTGTTCAGACCGTTGACAAAAGAGGTCGAAAGGCCAGCACTGACGCCACCGGAGGCCGTCACATTATTACCTACCGGACTGCTAACATCATACCCTGGTGAAATAAAATTACTGCTGACCTGAACGGGAACACCATCGATGACATACAGCGGATCGTTACCGCCAAGCAACGAACTGGAACCTCGTATGCGAACGCGAACGCTCCCCCCCGGAGAGCCGTCTGACTTGGTGACCTGAACACCCGCTGCTTTGCCGGCGACAGCATTGTCGACAGTTGTAAATGGGATATCCTGAATGCTTTGTGCATCGATGGAGGACACAGATCCTGTCAGATCCTTTTTTTTAAGGCGACCATAGGCCACAACCACAACCTGATTAAGCCCGGACACATCCGGAACCAGCGATACATTGATCATTGACTTTGCAGCAACCGCAACTTCCAGGGGTTTGTACCCGATGCAGGTAAATACGATTATTTCACCCTCTTCTGCTACTATTTCGTAAAAGCCCTTAACGTTCGTTATCGATGCTTGCCTGCTTCCCTTGACTTTGACTGAAACTCCTTCCAGCGGCCCATCCGAACCGCTTACGATCCCTGAAATCTTATGCGCAGCTGCAGAATGGCCTTTAGCTTCAGAAAAGGAAAGGATTACAGCAATGAAAGCGATTAGACTATAAAACAGGTTTCTTTTAAGCAAGCCGAGGCTGCTCATTAAACGGATCATATTTTTGCTCATTGCTTTCCGGCAGTTTTCAGTTGGGTTGATCAACCGGAAAAAGGAGGAATTAGGAATGCTCTGCAGCGTATTAGCGCCTATGGTCCCAACCTGTTCCGTTAACAGATATTTGAACAAATTCAGCGCCCATTAATCTAACCACTGGCTGTCAACATATTAACAATTAACCTAAAAGGAATTCTCGAAATATCGACAATTCCCGACATTTCGAGAACCCATTAAGCCGGCATCCAATGAGCACGGAACCACTTGATACTGATTGCATGTTCCACGGTATTCATTTGATCTAAATGAATCTTGTCAATAATTGCACTTGATCAATATCAATGCAGCTTCTTAACCAAGGTGTAGTAGCTAAAACAATTGAATTTCTTGCCTATACGCTTTCAGCCTGAATTTATTCAGATCGGATAACTAAAATCTGACGGTATACCCGTAAATCGTATGGACCAAAGTGTCCGGATGGAGTCGAAATGAAAAGGACCGGGCATTTGAAATGCACATGCAAAGCATCCATAAGATCAAAAATCTTAATCCCGGCAAATATTCTTTCATTAAGTTTCAAACACCCAAATTAAACTATCGTTCAAATTCAGATAAAGGTAGTTTATTAGTTATTGTGGATATTCCGTCATGATTGATCGTGCTGTTCTGTACCCATTTGACCAATGAGTTGTGTTGATGAAATCAAGTTTTAAATGTCTGGCTCATAAAGTACACTTGCATATTATTTCACAACTTATTATATTGTATCACCAAACAATATCACGTTATGAACCTATTCGAAGATGAGAAGATCATCACCACGACTGACGACAATATTATTATTCTTACAACTCATCGCATTCGATCTACCAACAGTTTAGGTTGGGGCCATCGGGAAACGACCTCTATAATGCTCGATATGGTGAGTTCGATTAAAACAACTTATAATAGTTATCCAGTCCTACTGGTTATAGCCGCTATAATTGCCATCGCTGGCTTTATCCTTAGCAATCAGAACAATTCTTCATACGGTGTTTCCTTTGCCATTGTCTTAGCAATTATATTAGTTTCTATATACTTCGTAACCAGAAAACATGTTTGCGTGATTGCCTCAAGTGGAGGTTCGAGAATTGTATTTGCCACATCAAACATGAGCCATGATAGTTTGATAAGCTTCATTGATCGCGTTGAAGAATCAAAGCATAAGATTTCGCTGAAGCAAGATTCATTTTTAAGATAGTAACTAATTTCTATTTCTAACTAATTAATGATAAACAAGCCAATGTAAGCAATTAACAGAATGTAAAACCCTCACTACGTGTCTAAAAAGGCAATAAACGCAACAAAAAAGCCCCTTAGATAAACTAAGAGGCTATACGAGATGTGATCCCATTTGGATTCGAACCAAAGACCTACAGATTAGAAATCTGTTGCTCTATCCAGCTGAGCTATAGGACCATCGCAATTTAATTACAAATATACACATGGTTTCGAACCCATGATATACTATATATTTTTTTGCGGTGCAAATATGCAAATTTATGCTGAAAATAACAATCAATTTACTAATTGATTTGCTACAAGCTGTTTAACAGCCTATTAACGCAAAACAGGCTCCGGTTTATTTTTGTTTTTAACACTGCTGCAAAAGGCGTCCGTCCGTCTAAACGTGTAACAGTTGTCCGTTGCCCAGTCAATGAAGTTGCCTATCCGCCGGGCAAAAGCTTCACCCGAGTTTTTTGAAACATAGCCGGGGAAACCAAACTTGTCTTTATCGTGCAGATCGGTAAATTCCCAGGGGTGAAAATATAGGTTCAAATAGCCATCCTTTTTATGCGTTGCCGAAGCCATCTTCTTTAATAAAGATAGCGGCAAATTATGAAAGCTTAGCCAAAACAGTGGGAAACGTACCACAGGCGATACCGAAGCCGGGATCTGCAGTACATCATGATCATAAAACCAGCTACGTGGTTTATCAAAGTTATTATACCGCCCCGGTAGCCAGGTTGGGTTTATTGACGAGTTATATTCATAACCGGCCTTGGCAATCTCGGCTTCGTCAACAGGCATCATCCGGGCCATCCGGAAGCCGGTTACTTCCGTTCCTGAAATGTCCTCTAATGCCAGTTTCGACTGCCTTAAATGTTCGGCCTTAAAATCTGAATGATAATACCCATGCGATGCTATCTCATGCCCTTCGGCTACCATCCTTTTGATAACTTCGGGCTTATGAATGGCATAGTTAGCTGTGCAAAAAAAGGTAGCTTTAATACCTCTTTCTTTCAATAAGTTGAGGATGATATTGGTGCCCTTTGTCGAAATTTCAAGCTGCTCATCAAATGATATTGATTTACCGTACTCAAACGGCATATCAAATTCTTCAACATCAAAGCCTAATAAGATCATTATTTACAATAACAACGTTTGACGAACGGATAATATAATGAGGCCTGTGTTTAGACTGCATAAATATCTTACCTACATACACACCAATAACACTCATTACAAGCAACTGAAGCCCGCCAAAAAAGGCAATGGTGGCAATAATGGATGCCCAGCCCGAAACCGCGTAGCCTAAAAAGTAACTCACCAATACATACGGTATATACAAAATAGCCAGCGACGAAAAGAACAACCCAATTAACGATACAATATAAAGCGGCCTTGCGCTAAACGCTACAATGCTGCCAACTGCAAGCTTAACCAGTTTTGGGAATGAATAACTTGCCTCGCCGGTATGGCGTTTTGATGGTACATATGGGATGCCTATTTGTTTATATCCAGCCCATTTGATGATACCACGGAAAAAGATCTCGTATTCATCAATCAGTTTAAGCTGCTTTACTACCTTCTCATCAATCAACCTGAAATCGGCAGTGCCGTTTTCCATTTTGATATCCGAGAGCATGTTGAGGCCCTTGTAGAATAATTTTGAGGTAACCTTCTGATAACCTTTGCCGTGCGGATTTTCGCCTTCACGATAGGTATAAACAATGTCATAACCATTTTCCCAAAGCTTTAACATCTTCAGGATCAGTTGCGGCGGGTGCTGTAAATCGGCATCCATTGTTATCACGGCATCGCCCTGGGCCATGGCTATACCTGCTTTAAGGGCATAATCTTTACCAAAATTGCGCGAAAGCTCTACATAAAAAACATTGGAATGCAATTCGGCGTTGATCTTTAATTCATTTAGCGTATTATCCCGGCTTCCGTCATCAACAAATATTAGTTCATAGGAATATCCTGTAGGAGAAAGTGTTTCGCGAAGTTGCTCAATCAAATAACTAATGTTTTTCTCCTCGTTATGCGAAGGAATAACAATAGATATCTTTTTATCAAGGTATGTCATAGTTATACTATGGAATTTTTTTTAATTGTAACAGGAGGTATTTGCAGTTAAAGCTTATATTTGAAGCTGTTTCCGTGTACTTCATATCGCATAATATGACTTTACGGTAAATTGATATAAAACGTAACTTCCACAGTCGGTTTTAATCAAAGTACAAAACACCTCAAACGTAACTTTTCTGTTACGAAAATAGTTAATAATTATTTATTAACATACAAGTCATCATCCTTTTATATCGAAAAATGACAATTTGAAGATTTTTGTACTTTTTTGCCCTTAAACAGCCGCAGAACTTAGCTTATTTTCTTCTTCGTTAGAAAAATTGCGGGTAAGTGTTTCGTAAACTATTTTAAGCCAGATCAAAAAGCAGGGGATCGATTTTAGCTTATAGGGCACTATATACTGCTTCCTGATAAAGGACGGGAACAGATCAGATGGCGAAAGGCTTGTTACCAACAGCGCCAACACCAACAGAAAAATCTCAAAGCCGGTAACCGGGCGGTTAAGGTTCATAAACCAAACAGCCACGCCAACAAAAGCGATAATATAAGTAGATGACTCGGCCGAGCTGCTGAAGATGACCGCGAAGATCAATACCGATGAGAGGATCAGGCGCTGGTATTGTACAAACTTATATGCCCCGATGCGCAGGTACGATAAGCCAAACAGCATCAGTGCCGGCCCTATCACGTACATGTTTTTAAGATCCTGGTAATTGAAAGTTTTGCGGATAAAGCCGGTAACACATATTTCCTGCATAGATGAATGCTGGTTATCCGAGTTTTTAATCACCAGGTCGGTATACCAATCGTGGTAAGTTTGTACTATAAATGATGGTGATGAAATAGCCATCGGCAAAACAAACAATACTGCCGACCAGAATATGAAGCTCAATACAAATTTGGGCTTGTTAGCCGAAAAGAAAAAGAAAGCCAGCCCTACTATGCCATAAAGCTTAATGAAAGCGCCAAGGGCTATCATCAGCGCAGCCCAAAAATCCTGCTCCCGCTTTATAAAGTTAAACCCTAATATAATAAGCGCCGCTATCATGGGGTTGCTTTGCACATTGGCCGATGCCGTCATTAACTCATGGGCGCACAGCAAAAGCACAATCACATACTGATCTTTTTTTAACGGCAATAACTCAATAGCCTTAAACAGTACAAACGCGTTAAACAGCACCCATAAAATAACGCCGATGCCATCGGGCAGGATAGCAAACGGGGCCATGATTATTGAAAATACCGGCCCGTAGTGGTTCAGGTCGTAATAATGCTCGGGCTGATAAGCGTACAGGTTGTGCTGATGGATGGTGTTTAAAAAGTTATATTTAAAGATGGTGTAATTGTTGAACCCCTGATGGGTTAAAACGCCTTTGATAACTAAAAATAGACTGAGGCCAAACCATAAAGAATAAACAAAAGGTTTGTTGCTGATGAGTTTAGCAAGTTTTTGCACGGATTTAGGGGTCTTTAAAATTTATGCGAAGATATAAATATGTCACACAATTATTACAAAACCAGAAATTAACTTAGCTGCACTATATTTGACCAAACCCAATCATTACCATGAATTCAAACCTCTCTCCCATTAATCATAATCCCAATCGCCGTAAATTTATCGGTCAGTTAGGCTTAGTAGCAGGCGCTGCCGCATTATTGTCAACGCCATTTGCTGCCGATGCCGTTACACTTACCAGGCCCGAAGACAATATGACCGTGGGGCAAATCATCGATCTGTTTATGAAACAGGTGCCCGGCGCTCCGTTCCCGAACACGGTTGATACCTTAAAATCAGGCAATCGCGATATTGTGGTTACCGGCATAGTTACCACCATGTTTGCCACCATTGGCGTTATTGAAAAAGCCATAAGCCTGGGCGCTAATTTTATCATTGCTCACGAACCAACGTTTTATAACCATGCCGATGAAACCACCTGGCTGGCCAATGATGATGTATATCAGTATAAAAAACAACTGCTTGATAAGCACAACATAGCCGTATGGCGTAATCACGATACCATCCACAGCCTTAAGCCCGATGGTGTTGGCCTGGGCTTGTTAAAACAGTTGGATTGGGTAAACTATTACAAACCCGAAACCGGCAACCTGCTCAGCATCCCTGCTACATCGTTAAGCTCCCTTATTGATACCCTTAAAAAGAAACTGAAGATTGAGAAGGTGCGCTACATAGGCAATCCGGCACAAAGCTGCCAGAAGGTATTGCTGCTTCCGGGGGCGGCGGGCGGTAAAAGGCAGATCACCGAGATGAGCACCAAAAAGCCCGACGTACTAATCTGTGGTGAAATATCCGAGTGGGAAACTGCCGAATACGTACGCGATGCCCAGGCCAAAGGCGATAAACTTTCGCTCATTGTATTGGGCCATATCGCCAGCGAAGAACCCGGCTCAGAGTTTATGATAGGCTGGCTTCAGCAAAATGTACCCGGCATTAAAGCTACACACATCCATCCGGGCAATTCACTATCATTTATGTAACACATTTGTAATACTAAATACACGTTTTAGCATTAATTAAAGCCAATATTTTGCTAAATATGGTAACATTACGTACAATTGTAAATTACTCTGTTTTTAACCGTCGACAAGCTTGCTTATATGTAAACTTTACAGTTAAAAAAAGGTATAGTTGACCTGATTAATTATTGATAACATTGGCACGAAAGCGCCATTTAAAGTTTAAATTATATAAAAAAGTAGCTTTAAATTGAATAAAAATCGCAATTTTTATTTTTTGAATTACTAAGTGTTTTTTTTACAATAAGTAAATCCTACTTTTAACCGATTTTTAAAAAAACAAAAATTTATGATCATAATTGCTGACGGTGGCTCAACCAAAACAAATTGGTGCCTGGTTACCGAAGAGGGAAAAAAAGTTTACTTTAATACCGAGGGTTACAACCCATACTTTTCAAGTACAGAGTATATTATACAGTCACTGAACGAGAGCCTGCCAACCGATCTTGAAAAAAACCAGATCACAGAGGTAAATTACTACGGTGCAGGTTGTTCAACCCCCGAAATGCGCAAAATTGTTGAAGAAGCTATGAAAGTAGTTTTCGTTGGCGCTAAAGTTAATATTGGCCATGACCTGCTTGCTGCTGCCCGTGCCCTGCTTGGCAACACCGAAGGTTTTGCTGCTATATTAGGTACCGGAACCAATACGTGCATTTATGATGGTAAAGAAGTAGTTCACAATATTGATTCAGGTGCATACATTCTTGGCGACGAAGGCAGCGGTTGCTACATCGGCAAAAAACTGTTAACAGATTACCTGCGTGGTTATATGCCAGAGCCTGTACGTGCCCTTTTCTGGGAAACTTACAAACTTACTCCTGATGATATCAACGAGCAGGTTTATACCCAGCCACGTGCAAACCGTTTTTGCGCAAGCTTCAGCAAATTTGTTTACGACAACAACGTACACATCGAATATTCACGCAACCTGGTACGTACCTCGTTTGAGGATTTCTTCCGTAACCTGGTAACCCACTACCCTGATTATCAAAAATATACTTTCAACTGCATTGGCTCGGTAGGTTATAACTTCCGCAACGTATTGGAAGAAGTAGTTACAGAAAACGGTATGGTTGTTGGCAACATCATCCGCTCGCCTATAGATAACCTGGTGAAATACCATTTGGAATTAGCGCCTTCTTCTTTATAATTAGAAGTTTGCAGTTGCCATTGGGCAGTTTGCAGTTTACATACAAACAAAAAGGACTGGAATATTTTCCGGTCCTTTTTTGTTTATATGTATTCCCCAATCGCCTCATCATTGCGGGACAAATGATGGTACTGTCGTCCGTCCGTATACCTGTGTCACTACATCTTTGGACATATGGTGGACAGCGCACTTCTTTTTGTCTGAACCGGGATTTAGGTGGATTTTTTGGATGAACAGGATTTTTGTCTGAACTCGAATTAAACGAATTATTGGAATTTATTGAATTTGCTAAGCATTCTGTTAATTCATTAATTCCATAAATTCGAGTTCAGACAATTTTGCGTTAGGGATAGTAGCGGATACCGGCCTGTGGATAAGGCCTGTGCAGTATGAGCGAATAGCCCGCCCGTCTGCTGACGGGAACGCCCATATTCTCACCACGTCATTGCGAGGCACGAAGCAATCCCCTACTTTACAGAGCGGCTAAGCAAATCCCCTCGTACAGTTCGCGATTGCTTCGTGCCTCGCAATGACGCGCGGAGAAGGATTGCTTCGTATTCTTTTCTGTCGTCCTTCCGTACACCTGTGTTACTTCATCTTTGGACATTCGGTGGACAGCGCCAACCACTATATCCACCACGTCATTGCGAGGCACGAAGCAATCCCCTACTTACAGAGCGGCTAAGCAAATCCCCTTGTACAGTTCGCGATTGCTTCGTACCTCGCAATGACGCGCGGAGAGGGATTGCTTCGTGCCTCGCAATGACGCGCGGAGAAGGGTTGCTTCATTCCTCAATGATGCAAGGAGAGGCCTCGGAGATCTATTAAAAACAAAAAGGGCTGGAAAATCTTCCAACCCTTCTCTTCTATAATTCTATTTCTTTCTTGCTTTCTGAATCTTGACTTCCTGATTCTATCACACAAGGTTCATCTCTCCCTGAAAAATCTTACCGTACTTGCGTTTGTCAAACTTGTACAGTTTGGCAGCACGGTATGATACGCCTTTCTGCTTCTCGTCAAGCTCTTTCAAAAAGCCGTAGCTCAGCATTTTTTTGCGGAAGTTACGCTTATCCAGTTTCTTATCTAACACAGCCTCGTAAAGCGACTGTAGCTGCGTTAAAGTAAATTTTTCGGGCAGTAATTCAAACGCTATCGGCTGATAGTGCAACCTGCGCTTTATTTTATTGAAACCTGTTTTGAATATCTCGCTGTGGTCAAACGCCAGCTTGGGCAGCTCGCTTACCGGGTGCCAGAACGCTTTTTTGGCGTACTGCGTTACCGGGCGCAACTCTTTCTGACCGTTTATGCGGATCAAGGCGTAATAGGCTACCGTAATTACACGGCCCTGCGGGTGACGGTTTACCTCGCCAAAGGTGTGGAACTGTTGCATATGCAAATCGCGCAAACCCGTAAGCTCGTATAATATACGCTCGGCGGCATCATCAATGCTTTCGTCCTGCTCTACAATATAGCCGGGCAACGCCAGCCAATCCTTGTACGGCTCCTCATTCCTCTCAATAAGCAAAATTTTAAGCTCGCCGGCTTCAAAGCCGAATATCACGCAGTCAATAGAGAATACGGAATCAAACTTGGGTAACATTAGTTCCAAACTATTAGTGAGATTTAGTTAATAAGTTTAAATATATAGCCTTAATCTCTAATCCAAAAAAAAATAAATAAAATTTAATGGTGTAATTTACACACAGTATCTTCGTACCGTAAACTTAAGGAGTGAAAGATGCGTAAAATATCAAAAATAGGGGTTTTAACTTCAGGTGGTGATGCCCCCGGAATGAACCCTTGTATACGTGCCGTAGTTAGGACTGCACTATACAACGGACTGGAAGTTGTAGGTATAAGGCAAGGTTATAAAGGCCTTATTGACAACGATATGTACGAAATGGATAGACGCTCGGTAAGTAACATCCTTAACCTGGGCGGTACCATTTTAAAAACCGCGCGCTGCCTGCCTTTTAAAACCGACGAAGGTATGGAGCAGGCTTACCAACACGCTAAAGCCCGTGGCATTGATGCCCTTGTAGTTATTGGCGGCGACGGTACTTTTACCGGTGCACTGCGCTTTTCGCGCAAATATCCCGACATTGCCGTAATGGGCGTTCCGGGTACTATCGACAACGACCTTTGCGGTTCAACCTATACCCTTGGCTTTGATACCGCTACCAATACCGTTATTCAGGCTATTGACAAAATCCGTGATACTGCCGATGCGCACGACCGTCTTTTCTTTATCGAGGTAATGGGCCGTGATTCGGGCGCTATCGCTTTACGTGCCGGTATATCATGCGGTGCCGAGGCTATTTTACTGCCAGAACGTGCTACCGCCATTGATGACCTCATAGCCAACCTTAAAGAAGGGCACATGAACAAAAAATCATCAAGCATTGTAATTGTTGCCGAAGGTGACAAAAATGGTGGCGTTTATGGCGTGGCAAAAGCTGTACAAGAGGAAGTTAAGAATTACGACATAAAAGTTACTATCTTAGGCCACTTGCAACGGGGCGGTGCACCATCAAGCTTTGACCGCATTTTGGGCAGCAGGCTTGGTTTTGCAGCAGTTAACGCTTTGATAGCCGGCGAATCACAAAAAATGGTAGGTTTGCAGGCAAATCATATCCTGATGACAGACCTTGAAGCAGCACTTAACCACCATGAGTTTAAGCTTGAAGAAGATCTTTTACAAATGATGGATATATTATCGATATAGATTATTAATGATTGCAGTTGTTTATAGCGGATCGTACTTTGCACATTGGAGGCTCACTGATAAGGGAAGAACTGTGGCTTCCTTTAAAACCAATGGCATAAACCCCTATTTTAACGACGAGAAGCATATCCTTCAGCTCCTCAACAAAAACATTAACCTCATACACCACGCCGAAGAAATAAAACGCATTTACTTCTTCGGCGCCGGTGCATCATCAGATGAGCGGAAGAAGATAGTACAAAACGCTTTTGAGGCATTCTTCAAATTTGGTAAAATATCTGTTGAGCACGATATTGCCGGGGCTGCCATTGCCTGTTGTAAAAACGAACCGGGCATTATCAGCATTTGTGGTAGCGGCACTAACGCCGCCTGGTATGATGGTAAACGCGTTTGGCCAAACAACTATGGTTTGGGCTATATCCTGGCCGATGAAGGATCGGGCAACTGGCTGGGGCGACAACTCATCAAGGAGTTCATGAACGATACCCTGCCCCCATCGCTTCGTAAAAAGTTTATCCACAAGTACGATGCCGACCGTAAAAACCTGCTCGAAAAGGTTTATCGCCAAAAACAACCCGCTTTATTTTTAAGCTCTTTTACCGATTTTTACCTCGATAACAAGAACGATCATCATCTGCAAAACGTCATAAAAAAAGGATTTAGCAAGCTAATTTCTACATATTTGTTACCTTTATATCAGCAACACCAGGGTACGTCTGTTCACTTTGCAGGCTCTGTTGCTTTTAATTTCCAGGAACACTTGTATGAAGCTGCCGCCGAAGCTGATCTGCAAATCACTAACATAATTAAAGAACCCATAAATAATTTATTAACCTACTATTCAAGTAAAAATTAAAAAATCATGAAAATAGGAATTAACGGTTTCGGCCGTATTGGCCGCCTGGCATTCAGGGCTGCAATTGAAAGACCAGACATTGAAGTTGTTGGTATTAATGACCTTGTTGAGCCAGATTACATGGCTTACATGTTAAAATACGATTCAACTCACGGTCAGTTCAAAGGTACTATTGCTGTTGAAGGCGGTCATTTGGTTGTTAACGGTAAAACCATCCGCGTTACTGCCGAAAAAGATCCTGCTAACCTTAAATGGAATGAAGTAGGTGCTGAGGTAGTAATCGAATCAACCGGTTTGTTCTTAACTCAGGAAACTGCTCAAAAACACATCGACGCCGGTGCTAAAAAAGTAGTAATGAGTGCTCCAGCTAAAGACGATACCCCTACATTCGTAATGGGTGTTAACCACAAAGCGTTAAAAGCCGATCAAAACATCGTTTCAAACGCTTCATGTACTACCAACTGTTTAGCGCCTATCGCTAAAGTATTGGACGATAAATTTGGTATCGAAGAAGGTTTGATGACTACTGTACACGCTGTTACTGCAACTCAAAAAACAGTTGACGGCCCATCTGCAAAAGATTGGAGAGGCGGTCGTGGTGCTTACCAAAACATCATCCCTTCATCAACAGGTGCAGCTAAAGCAGTAGGTTTAGTTTTACCTCAGTTAAAAGGTAAATTAACAGGTATGAGCTTCCGTGTTCCGGTTGCCGACGTTTCTGTAGTTGACTTAACTGTACGCCTGAAAAACGGTGCTTCATACGAAACCATCAAAGCTGCAATGAAAGAAGCTTCTGAAGGCGAATTAAAAGGCATCCTTGGCTACACTGAAGACGAAGTTGTATCTGAAGACTTTAAAGGTGATGTACGTACTTCAATTTTCGACGCAAAAGCCGGTATCGGTCTGAACGATAACTTTGTTAAAGTTGTATCATGGTACGATAACGAGTGGGGTTACTCAAACAAACTGATTGACCTTGTTCAGGAAATTGGCAAATTATAATTGCTGATTTTATCAGATATAAAAACGCCCTTCGGATAACCGGAGGGCGTTTTTTGTTTGTCTGAACCGGGATTTGGGTTGATTTTTCGGATAGACAGGATTTTTGTTTGCCTTGGCGGATTTATAGGATTGTTGCAACACACAGCATGCTTAGTAAATTCAATTATCTGAACTCGAATTTATGGAATTTGAAGAATGGGCAGAATCATTAGCAAATTCAATAAATTCATTTAATTCAAAAAATTTCGGTTCAGACAATTTGTTACTACTGCCCCCGCTGCCGCAAGCGTCTTCGCTTGTGGCCCGCGTTTAGGTATACAGCCTGATGAGCCGCTCGCATAGCTTAGCATGATGCCCACAAGCGAGGACGCTTGCGGCAGCAATGAGATTGCTTCGTTCCTCGCAATGACGGGTTGGTGAAGGAATTTGCTGGTCTTTTTGATTCACAGTAATGGACACAGGAAGACGGACGGACGACAGCGCCCTCTCCCATCCGCCTTATTTCCCCAGCAAACCGGTTATGGCTTTCATGTGCCCAATCAGCGCATCCAGTTGTTTAACCGACATGGTGGAGATCAATGTCATAATTTGTTTTTCAGAAGCCTCGTTTAGCCCGTTAAAAACTTCCAAACCGGCATCGGTAAGCGAAAGCAGCGATACACGGGCGTCATCTGCCGAGGGTTGGCGGGCTATTAGGGCTTCCTTTTCAAACTTTTTTAATATGCGGCTCAGGTAGCCCTTATCAATACTTAAACGGTAAATGATGTCTGATGCGCTTAGCTCTTTTGCCGTAAATATTTCATAAAGTATGCGGGCTTCGGCAAGGGAATAATCGCTGTTGAGCAAATGTTTATCAAGCAAACCAATTAAATCGGTATAGAAACGGTTAAACGTTCGTATTTCCTGAATATGTTTTTGAGTGCCCATATCTGCTTACCGGTTTAACGTTAAATCGTATCGGCGTTCAATCAGCTCCTTGCCAAAAGCGTTGGAGGGCTTTTCATCGCTAAGCTTAAAGCCGTACCTGGTGTACAAAGCAATTGCCGAATGTTGTTCTTCGGTTGTCCAGAGGTAGGCCTTGGTGTAGCCTCCCTGCTTCATGAAATCCAGAAATTCCTGCATCAGCTTTTTTCCCAAACCAATGCCGCGGTATTGGGGCAAAAAAATAAAATACCTAAACTGCAAAACATCACCTCCGCGGTGTTGCGCAACCAGGAAACCAATGATCCTGTTTTCATGCTCACAGATCCAAACTTTATCTTTTGCGGTATCGTATTCAAGAGCAAAGTCTTTTAAACCCTGAAGTACGTAAGCTTCAAAATCGAGCCCGTAGCCGCATTCTTTCGCGTACAAATCGCCATGAACGTGTGCAATGTAGCCCAAATCGCCGGGGAGCAGTTTATTTCTGATTTTTATAGAAGCCAGATCTGGTTTTAATATCGTATCCATAATGTGTGCTGCAATATTTATATCAACAAATATAAAGTTATTTGGTTGACTTTGTCAACTAAATAACAACACACCAATGTAAATTTGAGCCTAACGTCTGGTTGTGTTTAAAAGATGTTTGACACAGCGTGACGGACGGGGCATCGTCAACACGTCATTGCGTGGTGAGTACAGGGGGAGGGTGCATAGCCGCTCGGCTTCTCCAACTCGTCATTGCGAGGCACGAAGCAATCGCGAACTGTACAGGGCGGATTTGCATAGCCGCTCTACTTCCGTGCGATTGCTTCGTACCTCGCAATGACGGCGGGGTGAAGCTTCTTACTTCCTGACTCTTAAATCTTGATTCCTGACTTCTTGACTCTCAAATCTTACCACGGGCTTTCGCCATAATCACTGAAGAATTTACCTGTAGGGCCATCGGTGCCTATCATGGCGTATTTAACTATTGGTGCCGCGCCGTCTTCTACCGGTTTGGGGCCGCGGTTGCCGTTAAACTCGGTATTGGTGTAGCCGGGGTTTACCATGTTTACTTTAACCTGGTCTTTAAGGTCATAGGCCAGGGCAACGGTATAAGCGTTAAGCGCTGTTTTTGACGGCCCATACGCTGCAGATTTAATTTCATAATGCTCCCATTCAGGATCGTTATGGTAGGTTAACGAACCCAGATCGGATGTTACGTTCACAATGCGTGGGTTTGGCGATTTTTTAACCAGATCGATAAAGATACGCACCGTGCGGATCACGCCGAAAAAGTTTACTTCAAAAACCTCTTTCATGGTATCATCGCTTACGGTATCTGCCTTTTGCGGAAATGAACCGGGGATGCCGGCGTTATTGATCAGCACATCCAGATGATTGATCTTAGCTGCCAGCTCATCATGAGCTTTTTGTACCGATGCCTCGCTGGTAACATCTATCAGCAATAGTTCAACATCGTTTATCCCTTCGGCTTTAAGCTGCTCAACAGCCTTTTGGCCCCTATCCTGATCACGACTGCCCAGGTAAATGTAGTAACCGGCCTTAGCCAGCTGACGGGCACTTTCCAACCCGATACCCTTGTTGGCACCGGTTATTAATACTGTTTGTTTTTCCATAACACAAAGCTATGGAGGGCAGCTATTTATACCGCTGCACATAGCAGGGCATTAACTGTACATTTCCCGGATTTGCATTCTGTAAGCTATGGGTGTGGTACTGGTGAGGCGTTTAAAAAAGCGGTTAAAGTACGCCGAATCCTCAAAGCCAAGCTCATCGGCAATTTGCTTTACCGATAGCCCGGTGTGCAGCAGGCGGCGTTTGGCTTCAACAATAAGCCTGTCGTGAATGTGGGTGATGGCCGTTTTGCCGCTTTGCTGTTTAATAACATCAGTTAGGTGACCGGGCGTTAGGTTCAACTGTTCTGCATAGGCGGCAACATCGTGCTGGGTGGCATAATGCTCGCCAATAAGCGCCTGAAAGCTTTTAAGCAGGCAATAGTTTAAAGTAACGCAGGTTTCGTTATACTGCTCGCTGTACAGCCTGCTCAGGTATATCACCAGTACCCGCAACCACGAGGTAAGCATTTGGTTGCGCCAGGTGCCATCGGCATTAAACTCAACCAGCATTTTGCGCATGGTGTCTTCAATAAAAACCAGGTCGGCAGGGTTAAGCTTTATTTCGTGAGCAGCAGCCGGGTTTTGAATAATGGGGAGCTGCTTGAGTATGCGGTTATCTTCCAACTGCAAAAACTCGTCGGTAAAGCTCATCATCAGGCCCTCAGTAGGGCCCGCGTGCTCTTTAAGGTGTACCTGTTGCGGTACGGTAAAATAAAAGGTATCGGGCTTTACAGTATAGGGTACAAAATCTATCCAGTGGCGGTTAGCTCCGCTTTTAATCAGTACAAACAGGTAATAATCCTTACGGTGAGGTTGCAGAAAGGCAGGGTCGAGCTTAAACTCGCCACATTGCCCGCCAGCCTCGCGCACATCAATCATGGTGTTGCCCTGCCCATCTTTTTGTTGCAGGGCAAAGGTTGGAATTACAGTTTTTTCGGGTGCAGTTAAAACAGGCATAAAGCAAATAACGCAATTAGTTAATACTGTGTAAACAGCCAACCAACAGCCAATTGTAAATGTTTGGTTTTAATATCAACCAACCGCCACCACGTCATTGCGAGGCACGAAGCAATCGCGAACTGTACAGGGAGATGGTGCATAGCCGCTCTGCTTCCGTGCGATTGCTTCGTACCTCGCAATGACGGCGTGGTGAAAAATATGGGCGTTACCTCCGGCCCGGGCTATCCGCTCATACGCCTGCAGGCCTTAACCACAGGCCGGTATCCGCTTCTATCCCTAACGCAAAATTGTCTGAGCCTGAATTCATGGAATTAATGAACTTACAGAATGCTTGGCAAATTCAATAAATTCCAATAATTCGTTTAATTCGAGTTCAGACAAAAAGACCTGCATGTCCTTAGGTTCTTTTTGGGTATTGGACACAAGGGAACGGACGGACACCCCAATAAAACCCGTCATTGCGAGGCACGAAGCAATCGCGAACTGTACAGGGCGGATTTGCTTAGCCGCTCTGCCTCCGTGCGATTGCTTCGTACCTCGCAATGACGTGGTGGTGAAGGGATTGCTTCCTGACTCTTGATTCCTGCCTCTTAAATCCTGACCTCTTGACTCTTGACTTCCCTCCCTACTCCGTTTTCAAACTCTTTACCGGGTTCATTAAGGCTGCTTTTACGCTCAGGAATGATACCGTTGCAAAGGCTACCAGCAGTACCAGGAAAAATGGAATAACAAACAGGAAAGGGTTAATATCCATCCTGAAGGCGTAGGTTTGCAACCATTGGTGAATGGCATACCAGCCTATAGGTGCCGATATTACAAAGGAAACCACTACCAGCAGGGCAAAATCTTTATACAGCAAGCCCAAAATACTATTTACCGAAGCACCCAGCACCTTGCGGATACCTATCTCCTTAGTGCGCTGCACAATGGTGTACGATACCAGGCCGAACAAGCCTAAACAAGCCACAAAAATGGCTATGCCGGTAAATACGCCAAACACCTGCCCAAAGCGCTGGTCGGTTTGGTATTGCTTGTTAAAAAACTGATCTAAAAAGAAATAATCAAACTGATCGCCGGGGAAAAAGGCAGCCCAGGTTTTCTTTAAGTCGGCAATGGTTTGTGGCATATTGGTGGTGCTCACCTTTACCGACACCGGCCCCCGCACATCCGGGATACAACGGAAGATCATGGAATCGTAAGCATCATGTAACGATTGCTGGTGGAAGTTGTCGGCTACGCCTATTATCTCATAAACCTGTCCCCAAAAGTCAATGCGTTTGCCCAGGGCGTCGGCAGGCTTGCTAAAGCCTAATTGCTCCACCCCTTTTTTGGTAAATACCACCTTGTGCGGCTCATCGCCAAACGCTTTTGAAAACTTACGACCGGCAATCAGTTTAATATTGTAAGCGTTGAGGTAATCATAATCGGCACCAATAATGCGGTATTGCTTGCTGGTACTTTGATCAGAGCCTACAAGTTTGATCCCGCCGGCATTCCAGCCAACCGGCTGACCGGGGATTGAGGTTGATACCGTTACGCTTTTAACGGCACTTTGCGCCAGGCATTCGTGCTTGAATGAGCTCATGCTGCGGTAAAACGAATCTACCTTAGTTAGCGGCGCTTTGATAACAATAGTCTGATCTATCCTTACCCCTAACTTTTGGCTCTGCATATATTTAAGCTGCTTGAACACGGTAAGTGAGCCTATCAGCAAAAATATAGATGCCGCAAACTGGAACACCACCATACCCTTACGCAACACTACTCCGCCCGGAGATGCCAGGATCTTGCCCTTCATTATTTCAACCGGTCTGAAGGCCGATAGCACCAGTGCCGGATAAAAACCACTGAAGAATGAGCCCAGCACAAATATGCCTAACACCGCCAGCCAGAAAGCCGGTTTGGCAAACAACGTAAAGCCCATCTGCATACCCGAAATACTGGCAAATGCAGGCAGGCAGGCCATAATGATGAGCAACGCAAGCCCTATAGCCATGGCATTAAGCATCATGGCTTCCAACATAAACTGGGCAATGAGCTGCGCTTTTGCCGAGCCCAGGGTTTTACGTACGCCAACCTCTTTAGCCCGACCAATGCCACGGGCAGTAGCCAGGTTAATATAATTGATCCAGGCAATAACAATCACAAAAATGGCGATACCCAACAGCAGGTACACCGATTTGCCATCGCCATTGGGCTGAAACTCCAGCATGCGGTTAGAGTACAGGTGGATATCCTTAACCGGCTGCAGCGTGTAAACGCCACCCTCGCCCGAACCCGGATACTTATCATAAGCCTTTTTTACAATCGGGATAAACTTAGCCTCCAGCTTACGTGGATCAACACCAGGCTTTAGCAGCAGGTAAGTTGTACAGCCGTCGTTTAGCCAGGCATTATCAATGTTATAATCTTTATTAGGCGGATTTTCTTTCAGCAGCGTAGCATATGATTGCATGATATCAAAATTCATGTGCGTATTGGCAGGCATGTTATTCATCACGCCCGTAATTTTAAGCGGCTTATCTGTATTGATGTACAGGGTTTGGCCAACCGGGTTTACGCCATGAAAAAGCTTATCGGCAATTTGTTGGGTAATTACCGCTGTGTTTGGCTCTTTTAGTGCTGTGTTTGGGTCGCCGTTTAATAGCGGGAAGCTGAACGTTTTGAAAAAGGCATCGCTTACGTAGTACACATTCTGGATCACCATTTTCTGCTCCTTGTGGGTAGCAATGGTTTGCCCCGCCCCTACAATTTTTACGTACTCCTCAATTTCCGGGAGTTCGGTTTTAAAGGCGTTGCCCGGGGCAAAAGCACCACCTGCCCATTGGGTACTTAACTTACCGTTGTTGTACCTATCCTGGTTAATGCGGAATACACGATCTTTTTTAACATGGAAATTGTCATAACTCAGTTCAAAGCTAACGTATTGCAATATGAGCAGGCATGCAGCCATACCAATGGCCAATCCTACTATATTGATAGCCGAGAAGGCTTTATTTTTAGATAGGTTTCTGAAAGCAACCAGCAGGTAATTTTTAAGCATAATTGTAACGGTTTATGCCTGAAAGTCAGCCAATTGCATGCCTTAATTTTAATTTATTGAATATCAATTATTTACATCAAAATACAATCTACGAAACTGTTCGTTTTCGAACAGTGATTGTGCGGTATTGGGTTAGTTTGATTTCGGATTTCGGATGTTCGATTTCGGATTTATTATTTTTCTCTGGCGCAAGTATGACAGGCGGGCCTAAAGCGGAGGCTACTTGTGCCTTAAGCAATAAAAAAAAAGCGTCATCCCAATGACGTGGTAGTGAAGGATATGGGCGTTCCCGTCAGCTGACGGGCGGGCTATTCGCTCATACTGCACAGGCCTTAATCACAAGGCCGGTATCCGCTCCTATCCCTAACGCAAAATTGTCTGAACCTTGATTTTTACGATTCACAGGATTAATGGATTTTAACACACAGGAAAAGAAAATCCTGTTCATCCAAAAAATCCATCACAAATCCCGGTTCAGACAAAAAGATATGTATGGCCGCCATGGTCTAAAAGTGCAGTGACACAGTGTTACGGACGGACGGGCATCATCACTTCATAGGTTGTATCAATTATATTATCTTTATGAAACTTATTCACAGCTTATAACTAAACCGGAAATTACAAAAAGCTACCATGGGGCTATTCGACCTTTTTAAGAAAAAACCGACAGAACCAATCCAACCAACTGCGCAAACCCAGCAAGAAAAGCCTGCTATGCAGCAAAGTGAATACAATGGTTATCTTACAGAAGCACTTGAAAGCCGGTTACTCAATATGGGTTATCAGATCGAGCGGCACCCGCAATATCTTGCATTAATAGTTGATTCGGAAATAGAAATTGCCGCTGCGATTGTTGATATTCACGGTGCTCACCCCTTTATTATGCAGGTTAACGTCTTAACAATACATCCTGTATACTTTCCAAAAGGGATATATGAATGTCTTGTTGGTTTTGGCGAAACGATTGATAAAAGGATAAATTCGGCGTTAGATAACTATCTTGATAGTACATTTTCGCCAATAATGGCGGGCTTTTCAGATACACATGATCCGGATGTTGATTTGCTAATAACAACAAACAACCGGGAGGTACTTTGGCATCCTAAATTAGGCGACTTGATGGTACAGGGACAATGGGAAGAAATGCCGGATGGAAAATGTCTTTTTGAAATTTTAAGGGAGAAAATTAAACCTCTTTTAACCGATAATAAATTCAACTGGCTAAAAATTTACATCTCCAAAAACGCCGACGGCGCTATAATTGGTGAGTGCGTTTTTAACAACCAGCTCTTGAATGATGCGCTTGATGACATTACCCAACTTGCCGAAGCCTGGATAATGAAGGGCGAGTTTAAGGCTTTAAAGCAGTTTATTATGTTCAGAAGCTGTGATGCTTATGATAACATCTAAAGACGACTTGGACACAGGTAGACGGACGGACGACATACAGGGCATGTTGATCACATAAGGTATTGATACGAAATCACAAGCTAAAATAAAATGTCATTTCGAATGAGCAGCGAGGGAGAACGGGCCCTGGGGCGAATGAGAAATCTTATACGCCATGCATGTGCTAAACAAGGCGTATAAGATTTCTCCTCACCCTCCTACACATTCCCATAGCCGTTCGTTCGAAATGACAATTTGTTTTGCTGATCAAAGAGGAATAGACTCACTCACTTTCTGGCGCAGGTCTTGAGCGATTGCCTGTGGATGGATAACTTGTGACTATGGAGGATTTGCTATCCCATTAAGCCAAAACCGCAATAAAAGAGCTAATGTAATTGTTTATAAACCATTGATAATAAACTGCAACTGTATTATCTTGGTGTCAATTAGGCCAATCTCAACACAAACAACCTAACTCAATCATGACAACAAATGCCCCTATCGAAATTCCCTTAAGTAAAAGCAAAATAATAAAAGGCCTTTTGGGGTCGACGGCTTTCGTGGCCATTGGGCTTTGGTTATTGATTCGTCAGCCGCATATTGGCAATCCTGTTTTTGACAACGCTTTGGTTAAATATGGCGCCTCTATCGCTTCTATTATCTTTTTTGGGTTTGCTGCCTTTTTCTTCCTGAAAAAACTGGGCGATAAAAAACCGGGGATGATTATTAATAACGATGGCCTATATGATAACTCAAGTGCTGCAGCAATTGGTTTAATTCCATGGGACGATATTATCGGCGTCAGTGTTTCCAGCGTAATGAACCAGCAATTTTTGATTATCTGCCTAAAAAATCCCGAGCAATATATAGCGGCGCAAACAAACCTAATTAAGAAGAAAAGCTTTGGCTTTAATTATAAAAACTACGGATCGCCTATCGCAATTTCGGCCAATACCCTTCAATGCAACCTGTATGAGCTAAAAGCCCAGATCGAAGATAAAATAGCAAAGCAAAAATCGGGGGAAGTTTCAGCGGAGTAAAATCACATCAACTCATTATCCTTTTTAACATGATATGCCTTGTACGACAGGTAAAACAAAGCCAAAGCGGGCAATGCGCCAAGGATTATCCCTACCGTGTTGGGCGTAGGATACGTAGTAACAATTTGAACAATAAGCAGTATGGTAGCTACTATGCCGCCTATCAGATAAAGATATTTGAATTTGGGGTTCATTATTATTTATACACTTAACAACATCGCTCTGAACTTGTTCACCTGGAAATAACAGCCTTACGAAGTTTTAAAAACTTCGTAAGGCTTGAGAATAACAAGGATATCGCTATTTCTTCAATTCGTATTTGGCAGGTACATCGGGCGACAACTTAAACACCACTGCTGCCAATGGCGGTATCGTGATCTTGATTGACTGCGCTTTTCCATGCCATTTAACAGGTTCGGTACTTAGCGCGTCGTAGTTGATGATGCCGCTGCCCCAGTATTTCTCCTGGTCGGAGTTAAATATTTCCTTCCATTTACCTGCCGCAGGTACGCCTATGCGGTAATCCCTGCGGATAACCGGCGTCATGTTCAGCACAATCATCAGGTCGTTTTTACTGTCATGCCCCTTACGGCGGTATACCAGTATCGAATCGTTGGCATTGCCGCCATCAACCCATTCAAAACCATCAAAAGCAAATGCTTTTTCGTACAATGCAGGTTCATCGCGGTACAGGTGGTTAAGCGCCTTAACCGTTTCGCTAATACCCCGGTGGTTTGGATACTGCAGCACATGCCATTGTAACGAGCGGCTGAAATCCCATTCATCTCCCTGACCAAACTCGGCACCCATAAACAACAGCTTGGTACCCGGATGGGTAAACATGTAGCTGTACATCAAACGCAGGTTGGCAAATTGCCTCCACTCATCGCCCGGCATTTTGCGCAGCATACTGCCTTTACCATAAACTACCTCGTCGTGCGAGAATGGCAGCATAAAGTTTTCGGTAAAGGCGTATATCGTGCTAAAAGTAATTTCGTTATGGTGATACTTCCGGTGTATCGGATCCTCTTTAAAGTAGCCAATGGTATCGTGCATCCAGCCCATCATCCACTTCATCCCAAAACCCAATCCGCCCAAATAAACCGGGCGACTAACGCCTGTAAACGAAGTTGACTCTTCGGCAATGGTTTGTGCCGATGGGAAATGGCTGTACACCGCCTCATTAAATTCCTTCAGGAATGATATGGCTTCAAGGTTTTCGTTACCGCCATACATGTTGGCTTCCCACTCGCCATGCTTGCGGGAGTAGTCGAGGTACAGCATTGATGCTACCGCATCTACACGCAAGCCATCGGCGTGGTACCTATCGAGCCAAAACAGGGCGTTACTGATCAGGAATGCCCTAACCTCGTTACGACCGTAGTTAAATATGTATGATTTCCAATCGGGGTGGAAACCTTTTCTTGAATCAGCATGCTCATAAAGGTGCGTACCGTCAAACCTGTATAACGCGTGAATATCTCCCGGAAAATGCGACGGCACCCAATCCAGTATCACGCCAATACCAGCTTTGTGAAACTCTTCAATCAGGTACATCAATTCCTGTGGCGTACCATAGCGCGATGCAGCTGCAAAGTAGCCACTCACCTGGTAGCCCCAGCTTGGGTAATACGGGTGCTCCATTATCGGCATAAACTCCACGTGCGTAAAGCCCATTTCCTTAACGTAAGGCACCATTTTTTCGGCAAGTTGTGTATAGGTCAAAAACTCATCGGGGCTTTCCCAGTTGCGTGCCCACGAGCCTAAATGCACCTCATAAACCGAATAAGGTTTATCCAGCCCGTTATGCTCCTGGCGGTTTTTCATCCAGTCCTGGTCTTTCCACTCGTAATAGGTATCAGCAACTATTGATGCTGTACGCGGCGGCAGTTCCCAGCGCAAAGCAAAGGGATCGCTTTTTTCCAGGTCTTCGCCGCTTGATGAATTAATAAAATATTTATAGGTTTCGCCCACACCAATATTAGGTATAAAACCTTCCCAAATCCCCGACGAATCCCAACGGGCATTCAAACTGTGCGAACCACGGTTCCAGCCGTTGAAATTACCTATTACCGATACATATTGCGCGTTTGGAGCCCAAACTGCAAAATAAGTACCAACAACACCCTGGTATTCCACCACATGCGAACCCAGTTTTTCATACAGCTTATAATGCTTTCCCGACTTAAATAAACTGATGTCAAAATCGGTAAAACGACTATATGCTTCAACAGCTTTAAGCTTTACAGGCTGCTGTACGGGAGTGGTTTCTGCAGGTTTCTCAGCTTTAACTGCTTTGGCTTTTGCCGGTGTAGGAGCTTTTTTGACAGCAGCAGGCTTTTCGGCAGCAACGGTTTTTGCTTTAGCTGTTGCAGCAGGCTTTTCGGTGGCAACGGTTTTTGCTTTAGCTGTTGCAGCTGGTTTTTCGGCGGCAACGGCTTTAGTTTTAGCTGCTTTTTTAGGCTCCGGACTTCCTGTTTCAGGCGTTACTTTATCGGCTTTGACCTTAGTGACGGCTTTTGTCTCCTTTACGGGTTTTGCTTCCGGTAAGGGATTTTCGGTTTGAGTTGTTTTTTTGGCCATGATATAGATAACCTGTTAGGGTGTTAATAGATAACCCAAATCACAGGAATGAGTTTGGTTTATATGCAATCAAATATAACAGGATTAATATATTATGCAGGGTTTTGGAGATTTATTTTTGGATAACCTGCTTCTAATCTTCGCCCCGTCATTGCGAGGCACGAAGCAATCGCGAACTGTACAGGGAGATTTGCTCGGCCACTCTCCGCCTCCATCCAGAAAGCATAGTGACACGGTGTTACGGACGGACGACAATCTTCACCACCAAACCGTCATTGCGAGGAACGAAGCAATCCCCGACTTACAGGGTGATTTGCTCGACCACTGTCCACCGCCGTCCAAAAAGCATAGTGACACAGGTTTACGGACGGACGGCAATCTTCTCCACCACGTCATTGTGAGGCACGAAGCAATCCCCGACTTACAGAGTGACCAGGTAGGTTATTCATTTAACAAACCATCATATAGATCCTTCCACTCGGGATTCAATTGATTAACCAGATCGGTTTTCATTTGCCTGCTTCCACCCTTTATCGCTTTTTCTGCCGCTATTGCTTCTTCAATATGAGAATAGAAAATGTAATACACCAGTTTACTACAATTGTATTTAGCAGTGAAACTTTGCGGATAAGTTTTATTTTTATGATCCCAGATCCTGCCGACAATATCTGATGTTACTCCGGTATATAATACTGAATGCGTTTTGTTTGTGACGATATAAACACAGCCACCGCGATGCATAACCATAATACAATAATAGGAATATTAGAGATTTTTTTATGATGGCTCTGCATATTAGGGATTGCTTCGTACCTCGCAATGACGTGGTGGAGAGGAAGCTGCCATGCCAATCCGCTCTGTACAGTTCGCGATTGCTTCGTACCTCGCAATGACGTGGTGGAGAGGGAGCAAACAAAAAAACGCCATTGCTATGTATTACTACAGCAATGGCGTTATCAAATGATAACCTCAACTCAGGTTACTTGCTTATTTCAATATGTTTAAAGTTTTTAGTGTATTTAAACTCAACAGTTTTATCCTCATTTACCTGAAACTCTTTTACATCCTTACCATCAACAGTTATCTTAGTTGGCGCAAATGGCAGGCCTATCAGGTTAAAATGATAACCATCGTAACGAGGGGTATACAAACCTTCCATACTCTGATCAATAGTTACGGCTCTTGAACTTCCATTTACCACAAATTTCTTTTCGAGGTAAATGTCCTGCTCGTAGGCAAAAGTTTCGCCGTAATCTTCAAACAGGAATGAATTTACTTCATAATCTGTATAGTAGATATTCAGTTTTACTTCTTCAATTTCCTTCTGACCAACGTATTGCATTACCGGGTATTCGGGAATTACCGAACCTGCTTTTACAAACAGCGGCATGGTTTCAAGCGGGGTATCAACCGAAACCTCCTTACCACCGTCAACAACCTCGTAAGTCCAGAAATTGTACCATTTTCCTTTTGGCAGGTAAACATTACGCTTAAGCTGACCAGGTTCCATCACCGGGCAAACCAAAATCTTATCGCCATAAGTAAACTCATCCTGGCGGAAGTGGTTCAATTGCGTATCCTGCTCGTGCATTACTATCGGCCTCAAAATAGGGAAACCGTAACGGTGATGCTCCCAGAATATGGAGTACAGGTATGGGATGAGGCGGTAACGTAACTCAATAAATTTACGGTTGATAGCGGTAAACGGTTCGCCAAAGCTCCATGGTTCACGCTCTTTGGTATCACCTGCTGAATGCGCACGCATAAACGGCGAGAAGGTACCCATCTGGATCCAGCGGGTAAACAGTTCGCCATCAGGCTCGCCGCTAAAGCCGCCAATATCGGTACCGCAAAATGGTATACCTGATATAGATAAGCGCTGGCACTGGATATTACCCAATTTCAGGTGTTCCCAAGAGGCCACATTATCGCCAGTCCACACCGATGAAAAGCGCTGTACGCCAGAGTAGCCTGCCCTTGTAATGGTAAAAGGGCGTTTATTTTTCATGATTTTGCGTAAACCTTCATAGGTTGAACGCACCATCTGCATGCCGTAAATATTATGTGCCTTACGGTGTGAACCGCGGTAACCATCATACTGGTGGCGCACATCATCGGGGAAGGTACCTGCACCAAATACGGCAGGCTCGTTCATATCGTTCCAAACACCGGCAACGCCCATCTGCACCAGTTCGTCAAACAAACCGCCCCACCATTCACGAACTTCGGGGTTGGTAAAATCGGGGAACTGGCAACGGCCCGGCCATACGTGGCCTTCCATAAAGTAATCATCGCTACGGCGGCAGAAATATTTCTTTTCCTTACCTTCTTTAAACACCGAATAGTTATCATCTACACGGATACCCGGATCAATAATTACCACGGTTTTAAAGCCATCGGCAGCAAGCTCACTGATCATTTTTTTAGGATCGGGGAAGTACTTGCGGTTCCAGGTAAAGCAGCGGTAACCATCCATATAATCGATATCAAGGTAGATACCATCGCAAGGAATCTGGTTTTCGCGGAAACCTCTGGCTATCTTCCTCACCTTAGCCTCCGGATAATAGCTCCAGCGGCATTGGTGGTAACCCAAGGCCCAAAGCGGCGGCATGGGGTGCGTACCGGTTAAGGTATGGTAGCTTTTTACCACGTCCATCATGTGCGGGCCGTGGATATAGTAGTATTGCAGTTCGCCGCCATCTGCCCAGAAACTTGTTTTAGTCCTGTCTTCGGCTCCAAAGTCAAACTGCGCTTTAAATGTATTGTCAAAAAAGATCCCGTGTGCTATGCCCTCATTTACGCTGATGTAAAAAGGGATACTACGGTAAAGGGGGTCCTGGTTCCACTGGAACGAGTAAGCATCGGTATTCCAGTTTTTAAGCCTTTTGCCACGTAGGTTAAACTCGGTAGGTTTATCACCCAGGCCAAAAAAGCTTTCGTCGGTTGCACAGGTTTTGGTGCAAAACACATAGTAGCCACCGTCCTGAACGTTTTCTTCCCAGTGCATAGGCACAGCATCCATGCTCGTAACATGGTTGCTGCTATCCGAAAAAGAAATAAAAAAGTCTTTTTTACGGATATGGCAATTTACTTTATAGGTTGATACCCTGAACTCGTTGTCGTCTTCATGCAAATTATAATCTACATGTTTATTAGGCAACTTGGGTACACCGTACGAAAAATCATCAAGAAACACGCCGTGAGGCGCTAACCGTACCCGGATAATTTCATCGGCTACAACTATTACCTCAACTTTGGCGTCGCCATCAGTAAAGTAGAATTTATTCCCCGATTGTGAAGCCCGGGTAGGTATACCAAGGTATTTTTTAACTACTGGCTTAATACCATCGGCAGGGTTGTTAAGATGGTGAAACTCCTCTTCTTCCTCTATCAGGTTCTCAACTTCAACCAACTTACTGGTTATCAGCTCCGGATTTGGTGGGGTATTACTTTCCATTTAAATGTATTAGTGGTTCCGCAAATATGTATATAGTGTACTTAGTACGCAAGATACAAACAATTGGTTAACCAAAAATCATTAACCGTGCCAATTACTTAACTTTTATTCACAGCAGGTTCAATAATCTGAATTTTACGGCCATCCTTAACAAACAGTACAGCTATAGCCGCCAAAAACATAAATACCCCCGCCATTACTAAGGCGTAAACAGCATGTCCGCTATAAGCATATTTCACTATTGGCCCGCCTATGACACCATTTACAATTTGAGGAAAAGTGATGAAGAAGTTAAATATCCCCATATATACCCCTATTTTGGAAGCAGGTATCGAGCTTGATAAAATGGCATAAGGCATAGCCAAAATACTTCCCCAGGCCAGGCCTATCCCCACCATTGAAAGCACAAGCAGCTTAGGATCGGTTATAAAAAATACAGAGATAAGCCCTACCCCTCCCATAACTAAAGAAAAAGCATGCGCACGCTTGCGGCTTAGTTTTTTTACGATACGGGGCAACAGCAGCGCGTAAACTGCCGATACCGCGTTATACACACCAAATAATACGTTTACCCAGTTAGCGGCATCGTTATAGGCTACCGATGTGGTATCGCCCGCGGGGATATGGTATACATGATCGGCAACGGCAGGGGTGGTAAATACCCACATAGAGAAAAGCGCGAACCAGGAGAAAAACTGCACGAGTCCCAATTGTTTCATGGTTTTAGGCATATTGGCCAGATCGCTGAAAATTTCGGATAAACCACCTTTATGTCCCGAATCTGATTCGTCCTTTTCATGAAAGGTAGCATAAACCTCGGGCGGGTATTCTTTAGTACGGATAACAGTCCATAAAATAGCACCTATCAACACCGCCGCGCCTATATAAAAAGAATACAACACATTATTGGGTACGATGCCTTGTTCGGCAGTTTTTCCAATGCCAAACCATTCGGCAAAAACGTAAGGCAACCATGAGCCTATAACCGCGCCTACCCCAATCAAACAGGTTTGCATGGAGAAACCGGTGGTATGCTGACTATCGGGCAGGTTATCGGCCACCAAAGCCCTGAAGGGTTCCATAGCTACGTTGAACGATGCATCCATGATCATGAGCATGCCCGCCCCTACCACTATAGGTGGAATGAGCGCCGCCAGCATAGATGAGTTAGGCATAAAGAACAAAGCCAATCCCGATAAAATAGCCCCGGTTAAAAAGTAAGGCCTGCGCCTGCCAAGGCGGTTCCAGGTCATGTCGCTGTAATGACCAATGATAGGCTGCACTATCATACCTGTTATAGGAGCCGCCAACCAAAACCACGACAGATGCTCAACATCGGCCCCGAAAGTTTGCAGGATCCTGCTGGCGTTACCTGTTTGCAGGGCAAAGCCAAACTGGATGCCCAAAAAGCCGAAGCTCATGTTAAAGATCTGCCAAAAGCTTAATCGTGGCTTTTGAGCGATGGTTGGTTTACTCATATTTGGTTTATTGGTTCAATAGTTCACTGGTTCATTGGTTCACTGGTATGTCCACACTTGTCTAAAAGTACAGTAACACAGTGTTACGGACGGACGACAACCCTCACCATCCCGTCATTACGAGGGAAGCGTTGCAATAACACGCCCTCTACTCCCACGTCATTCCGAGGTACGAAGCAATCGCGAACTGTACAGGGCGGCTATGCAAGCTCCTCTGTACAGTTCGCGATTGCTTCGTCGTTCCTCCTCCCAATGACGTAAAGGGAGTGGCTAAAACTCCAGCAACAATCCGCTCATGGCCGGCAGGCTTACTTCAACACCGTTGCGTATATCATCGGTATTGAATTTAGTGCCGCTTAATAGGTCGGTGAATTGTTTATGGCCGCTTTGGTTTAATTTTGTTAACAGGTCATCCGGAAGCTTTACGGTTAGTTTACGATCGCTCCGGTTAAAATTGGTTATCACTAATATACGCTGGTTATTGGTATAACGCGCGTAGATATACAAACGGGTATCAAACCCCGGCTGCCGCTCATTAGCCATCATCAGCTCGTAAAACGCGCCCGATTTAAGCGCCTCGCTGTTATGCACCGCCGTAAGCAGGTTATGATAAAAGCCACGAAGCTTTTGCTGATCGGCAGATAGTTGCGCGCCATCATACTCATGGTTATTCACCCATTTTTGATGCTGAGGCACTCCCCAATAATCAAATATAGAAGTGCGACCGTCATTACCGCTGAAGCCTTCGGTACCGACGGCGGGCTCCCCCACTTCCTGACCAAAATAAACCATTACCGGGCCGGTGTTCAGCGTGGCGGTAACAATCATACCAGGAACGGCAAGCCATGGGTTACCTGCAAAATCATTACAGGCAATGCGCTGCTCATCGTGGTTTTCCATAAAGCGGAGCATATGCTCATCTATGCCTTTACTATCGTGGTTCCAAACGGCGTTAATTTCCCAGGTTGATGAGTTGGGCTCATCGCGGGTAAGGCGTTTAATGGCATCGTACAGGCCTACCTTATCGTACAGATAATCGAACTTGCCTTTAAAAATATAATCGTTGTATTTGCCTTTGTCGTAAGCTTCGCCGATAAATACTAAACCGGGATGCTCTGCCTTAAGCTTAGGTATAACCCATCCCCAAAACTCAATGGGCACCATCTCCACCATATCGCAACGGAAACCATCAACACCTTTTTCGCTCCAGTAATGCAGGATGTCATAAACCTTGCTCCAAAGTGGAGGAATGGGGTCGAAATAACCACGACGATGATCCATATAATCAACCCCGTAGTTTAGTTTCATGGTCTCGAACCAATCATTAATTGACGGCGCCGCGCTGAAAACATCGTTACCGGTAGCTTTGGCAGGATTCTCGTCAAACTTTCCATCCTTCAACGGGCTTTTGAATTCATCCCCCCCGGGATTATAGCCCGATGGCACCACAAAGGGCTGACCGGGCATGTAATAAAAGTCGTTCTTGGGGCTAAAACCCTTGCCTTTATCATCATCCTCACCAAAATCACGTACACCGGCAGGTTTAACATCCGAAGCATAGGTACGGGCCACATGGTTTGGCACCAAGTCCATCAGTACCTTTAAGCCATTGTTATGGGTACGTTTAATGAGCGCTTCGTATTCGCCAATCCTGTTATGTACATCAACCGCCAAATCGGGGTCGATATCATAATAATCCTTAATAGCATACGGTGAACCTGCCCTACCCTTCACAATATCCGGATCATCGGCTTTAATGCCAAACTGCGAATAATCGGTCATGGTAGCATGCTCAATAACACCGGTATACCAAACGTAGGTAAAACCCATCTTTTTAATTTCATGAAGGGCTTTATCGTTAATGTCGTTCAGTTTACCAACACCATTTTCTTCAACCGAGCCATTGGTTTTATTAAGCGTTTTGGTATTGCCGAATAGCCGTGGTAGTAACTGATATATAATGAGCTTGTGATTGGTAGTTTGTTCCATGTGTTTTTTAGTATGATGTGTTTTTACCTGTGCCAACGTAATAACGGGCAACATTGTTGCAGCAATAAAACAAGTAAATAGTTTATTGCTTTTCATTACGCCTCAACCAGTAATTCATCATTGGCTTTCACCAACTGTTCTTTACCATAAACTAACACGGTGGTTTCTACGTCAGATGCATTTTTAATCTGCACGCCCTCTTTGCTCACCTTAATGTTAAGCAACGCGCCACGAAAACCGATATGGAACGAGAATGACGACCATTTTTCTGGTATGAACGGCTGGAACGAAAGTTTGCCATCACTAACACGCATACCGCCAAAGCCTTCAACAACAGCCATCCAGGTACCGGCCATAGAGGTGATGTGACAACCATCCTCGGTATCATTGTTATAATCGTCAAGGTCTAAACGGGCGGTACGCAGGTAAAACTCGTAAGCACGTGCTTCATCGCCAAGCTTGGCAGCCAAAATAGCGTGCACACATGGCGATAATGATGACTCATGCACGGTACGCGGCTCGTAGAAATCAAAATTGCGGCGAATGGTATCTATATCATACTGATCTTCAAAAAAGTAGATTCCCTGCAATACATCGGCCTGTTTAATATAGCATGAACGCAAGATCCTGTCCCAGCTCCATTTTTGGTTGATAGGGCGCTCTGACGCTGGCAGATCTTTCACCAGTATCTGTTCTTTATCCAAATAACCATCCTGTTGTAAAAACACCTGGCGTTTCTCGTCGTACGGGTAGTACATTTTTTGAACAATATCGCTGAAACGGCCAAACTCAGTTTCTTCATTCAGGTTCAGCTTGCTCACCAGGGCGGCATATTTCTCCGGCTCAGTATCTTTTATCTTATCAGCAACATCAATGGTATATTGCATACACCAGGTAGCTATGGTGCTGGTATACCAGTTATTGTTTACGTTGTTCTCGTACTCATTAGGACCGGTTACACCCAGCATCACATACTGCTGCTTATCATCCGACCATGTAACCCTTTGTGACCAAAACCTGGCTATACCCAACAATACATCAAAACCGTAATCGCCCAGGTAAGCTTCATCGCCGGTATAACGCACGTAGTTATAAATAGCAAAAGCAATAGCCCCGTTACGGTGGATCTCCTCAAAGGTGATCTCCCACTCGTTATGGCATTCGGTACCATCCATGGTAACCATTGGATATAAAGCCGCTCCATCTTTAAAGCCTAACAATTGCGCGTTTTCAATGGCTTTACCTAATTGTTTATAACGATAAAGCAGCAAGTTACGGGTAACCTTTTGTGGTGCCGTTGAAAGATAGAAAGGAACGCAATAAGCCTCGGTATCCCAATAGGTAGAGCCTCCGTATTTTTCGCCTGTAAAGCCTTTAGGGCCTATGTTCAAGCGATCATCCTCGCCGGTATAGGTTTGGTTAAGCTGGTAAATATTGAAACGGATAGCCTGCTGAGCCGAGATATCACCTTCGATGATAATATCGTTATGTTTCCATTTTTCGGCCCAAGCAGCGGCTTGTTCTGCCAACATGGTATCAAAACCTTTGGTGCTGATACGGGTTAAGGTAGCGTTTAACTCGCCTACCAGTTCTTCCTGTTTATAGTTTTGTGACGATAGGTTAGCGGCGTATTTGATCACCGTAATGCTTTCGCCTTGTTTGGCTTCTAAACTAACCTTAGCGGCTACATATTTTTCTTTTTCGATAGCCTCGGTAGCTGGTTCAATAGCTGCACCATTTTGCAGGATATTAAACTTCATGCCCGTAGCAACCACAAAGCCTGTTTTTTTGGTGCGCATTACAATGTAACCGCCATCAGCTTGTGTGGCTTTGCTTACTTCATCCCAGAATTTTTCATCGTAGTTAGAGTCTTTGTTCACTACATCGCCATCAATTGATGGGGTTAGGGTGATAGCGCCACTGAAATTTAATGGAGTAAGGGTGTATTTGATGGCACCCGTTTCATCATCGGCCATGCTGCAAAAGCGGATGGCTTCTACCTTAACTTCTTTACCCGAGGCGGTTTTAGCACGAAAATCGCGCTTAAGGTACCCCTCTTTCATATTCAGCTCCCGGCGAAAACTGAACACTTCGCATTTGGCAAGGTCAAGCTGCTCGCCATCAATTACAACGTCAATACCTATCCAGTTAGCGGCATTCAATACTTTGGCAAAATATTCGGGATAGCCGTTTTTCCACCAGCCTACACGGGTTTTATCCGGGTAATAAACCCCGGCCACATAGTTACCTTGCAGGGTATCGCCGCTGTAAGCTTCTTCAAAATTGGCACGCTGCCCCATACGGCCATTACCCAAACTGAATATGCTTTCAGAAATTTTATTGTAATGAGCATCGAAGCCTTCTTCAATTATCTTCCACTCATCAGCTTTTATGTAGTTTTTCATTTAGTCACTTTATTTATAATGCCCAACATGTCATTGCGAGCGAAGCGTGGCAATCGCATACTATACAGAGCGGCCCTGTATAGCATGCGATTGCTTCGTCGTTCCTCCTCGCAATGACATTCCTTTTTATTACAGTTTATACAATTTATCCAGTGTCATTTCATCCAAACCTTTAATAACAAGGTTGGCGCCTTTAAGCACATCCGGCAAACCGATGCCTACCACTTTCATATCACCGGCAATGGCGGCTTCGACACCTGCAATGGCATCTTCAAAAACCACACATTCTTCGGGTAATGCGCCCAGGGCTTGCGCGCCGGCTAAAAATACTTCCGGGTCGGGCTTGGCTTTACTTACCTTGTTACCATCAATTACAGCGTCAAACATATCGGTGATGCCAATTTTTTCCAATATCGTCATGGAATTTTTACTGGCAGAACCAAGTGCTGTTTTAAGCCCCACCGCACGGCAGCTTTTTAAAAACTCTTTGGCACCGGGCAAAATCTCTTCAGGTTTCATCTGGTTTACCATTTCCATGTACCAGGTATTTTTTTGGGTAGCCAGTTGCTCCTGCTCGGCTTCGGTTTTAGTAACGCCACCCCAACCTAATATCAGTTGCAGCGAACGCACACGGCTTACGCCTTTCAGCTGCTCGTTCTGATGTTCGGTAAAATCAAAACCGAGCGAGTTAGCCAGCCTTTTCCAGGCTTTATAGTGATAAACGGCAGTATCAACGATTACGCCGTCAAGGTCGAAAATACAGGCTTTTATAGTATTCATTTTTTTGGGTAAAACACAGGGAATTAGTCCCCTAAAGATATTATTTTAATGAGTAACGCCGGGTATTAATTCTAATACTAAAGTTGTCTTGGCCGGTATTGTTACCTTATCCAGACCAACCATCTCATCCGTTAGCACATTCTTTGCTTTTTTGGCATCGCCAACACGCTCAAAATATCTTGAGGTAGTGGTTTCCTGATCCTTTTCGCTGCTGTTGAAAATAACCATCACGGTTTTTTGAGCATCGTACCTGAAATAAACATAAATGCCGTTTTCGGGTACAAACTGCATCATTTTACCGGTTTGCAGGGCTGTAGTAACCTTACGGTAATTAGCAAGTTTGCTCACATAGTTAAAAGCATCATTCTCTTTTTTATCCCGGCCTTCGGCAGTAAATTTATTTTGTTTATCACCTGCCCAACCACCCGGAAAATCCTCACGCACCAAACCATCAGGGTTGGAATAGTTTTTCATCAGGATCTCATCGCCATAATACATTTGCGGTACACCACGCATGGTAAGCAGCATAGCCATAGCCGATTTGTATTTGGGAATATCCTCGCCCACCATGGATAATAAACGGCTCATATCATGATTATCCATAAATATGGTGTTGCGGGTAGCATCCTGGTATAAAAAATCCTGCGCTACAACCGAATACAGGCGACCAACACCGTCAGTCCAACCATCTTTACCGTTGATAGCTTCATAAATAGCATCTTTTAACACACCATCGGTAATGCCGGGCAGTTGAGTATCAAAACCCCTGTTAACCGTATTACCCTGCGTAAAAAATGCCTGGTTTGCAGCCGACCATACCAGCGTTTCGCCAAATATGGAAAGTTTAGGAAACTCGGCTTTAACATCCCTTGCCCATTTTGCCATATAAACAGGTTCATTATATGGATAAGTATCCAGCCTGAAGCCATCTATACCGGCGTACTCCACCCACCAGATGTGGTTTTGGGTGAGATAGTTTTGTACGTAAACATTGTTCTGGTTCATATCTGCCATGCGGTGATCAAACCAGCCATCCTGCATCAGCCTGCGGTCCATAGGCGAAGCATGCGGATCCATCACCGCAGCGTCGCGGAAGTTTGATTTGGTATATTGTGGCCATTGATGTACCCAGCTTTTCATCGGCATATCCTGTATCAGGTAACCTTCGGTACCGGCATGGTTGTGCACCAGGTCTTTAATCACCTTTAAGCCCATGCTGTGGCATTTTTCAACAAACTTTTTATAAAGATCGTTGGTGCCGTAACGGGGGTCTATCTTATAATAATCGGTAACGGCATAGCCATGATATGAGGCGTGGGGCTCATCGTTTTCAATTTCTGGAGTAAGCCAGATGGCGGTAACACCTAAATTTTTCAAATAATCAAGGTGGTTCATGATGCCCTGTAAGTCGCCACCATGACGGCTGAACATAGAATCGCGGTGGATGCCTTGCTCACGAAGGTTATTGAAGGAGTCGTTAGCGGCATCGCCATTGCTAAACCTGTCAGGCATAATCAGATAGATCAGATCTTTATTAGTAACACCCTGTGCCCTACCCGCCGACTTATCGCGTTTGTTAAGCGTATAACTGTATGTAAGATCTTTTTCGCCTGCTTTTTTAAATTTTATCGGGAACGTTCCCGGAATAGCCGATGAAAAAATTTGCAGATCGACAAATAAATAATTTGAATTTTCGACTTTGTGCACTGCTTTAAGCTTAACACCAGGGTAGCTTAAAGATACGCTGCGCTGCGCGATGTTGTTGCCATGAACCACCAGTTGCAGGTTTGGATTGCTCATGCCAACCCACCATGACATAGGCTCAATGCGCTCAAGTGCAGGCGTTTGTGCCTTTACACCCAAAGCAGCCAGCAAGCAGTATAAGGTGGATAGTAAGGTTTTTCTCATATAAAAAAATGATAAAAGGATAATTGGTTGGGTTGCGAAAAAGTCCGTAACCGCGTTTCAAATTTATAATAAAATTAATTGCTTGTATGAAAAATTTACAGATAAGTTAATTGGGTAATGATGGGTGGATTTAAAACACTCGAAAGACGCTGTTAACAAACTTTGTGCTTTTATAACTTACATCGACGCCCTCTTGGCCGGGCGGGGCCAGTTACTTTACCTTAGATGCAAAGTAACCAAACATCAAGACAAAAAAATGCTTCCCCCCACAGGCCATACTCCCTGGCCCGCTTTTTTGTCGGGCCAGCGCGCTTTTGTTTGGATACTAAAAATATGTCATTGCGAGGAGCACAATGGAAATGAGCTCGACGCGACGTGACAATCGCATGCTCTACAGGGCGGCTAAGCTTCCGTGCGATTGCTTCGTTCCTCGCAATGACGTGATTTGAATGCCGACTGTCTTGTTTCCTGAATCTAACTGTCTTATTTCTATCCTTTCTTCCCGCGGCAATTGACCGGGCCAATGACAATTAACTACAGCTAAAGTTCTTACAACCCAAGCTCCCCAAATCTGTTAATAAATTTTTTCTATCTTTATTTGGATTGATTACAAATAATACCAATATTTGTATCCGTTATATGATTGCGACCACCGAACTAACTTTATGGACCGACGTTTTCAGCACCAAAACAGGTGCAGTTTACCAGTGCGATGCGGAGCGTTGCTGGTATGTTGATTTTGCCGGTAAAGTTGCAAGGTTTGATCATCGTAATTTCCTGAAATTGCGCAAAGCAGTTTACGCTATCGACATCGAGGAGAAACTGCTTAACACTACTACCGATCCGGATGTGGAGATCATTTTCATCTGCGCCTGCGATCATTGTTATGTGCTTTCACTCGCTCAGATCATCAACCTGAAAGAGCTTTTAGAAGGTACTTTTGTGATGCTGGAACTCAACCATATTATTCATGACCGTCTTTTCAGTAACTCACTGTAATTTAGACTAATTATCGCTGATAATTTAGATCAATTTCATATTATCTTTTTATTAAACTATTATGCATTAACTGCATTATTATTGCATTATAATTTCACGCAATAGTTATATAACGTTTAAATTCAGATAGCCCATGAAAGACCTACTCCGCATAAAAAGCCTGATATCATCAGATATCGAAGCACTTTTAAACCAGCAAGTTAAGAAAGAAGCATTTTCTTCATCAGTATATTTAGCCATGGCTTCATGGTGCAATCGTAATGGTTATGATTTTTCGTCTGAATATTTTTTTAAGCAAGCAGAAGAAGAGCGCCATCACCAATTAAAATTTTACAAATATATCCTTGATATGGGTGGCAATGCCGTATCTCCTGAAATAACAGGCATCAAACAGGAATACAACTCGTTCCGCGAAGTGTTTGAAGAAGCCCTTGACCAGGAGATTAGCGTAACTAACTCTATCAAAAATATCTACGCCCGTTGCATGAAAGAGCAGGACTTTATTACTATGGAGTTCCTGAACTGGTTCCTGAAAGAGCAACGCGAAGAAGAATACAAAGCCCGTCGTGCCCTCGAACTATTCGAAGTTATTGGCGAAGAAGGTACCGGCAGGTGGCAGATCGACAAACATGTTGGTCAGATAAAATATGACAGCGAGGCGTAAGCCTCACCCTGCCCTCTCCAAAGGAGAGGGTTCAAAAAAGGTCCTTTTGAGTTACAAAAGAACCTTTTTTATTATCAAGAATGATTGTCATCGATTCAAGGAACGAGTGAGAAATCTTATACACCCTGCAAATTGATTTACAGGGCGTATAAAATTTCTCCTCACCCTGCGCTCACAACCCTCACTGTTCGTCGAAATAACAACGTCTTTTGTTGGATCTTTTTAATCTATCAAATCCATCAATTTCAGAACCTCTTTGGGATGATATTCCTTTAACCAGGTATTGCCGGGCTGAATACTGCATATCGGAGCGTATTTGCACCTGTCGGTACATTCGGTTTCAATCACTTCCAATTCTTCCCGGCCATGGTAATGTTTGATATAGGATTTGGCCAGTTTATACATATCCTTGCCGCCGCGTTTTCCGCATTTACTGCCTACACATACGTACAGCACTTTATCAGGTATGGTAAATTTGCTCATGGGATTAAATTTAAATGACTACAAAGTTAAGGATATGTTATGTGATTTTTAAGCAATTACAAACCACAATAGTGTAATTATCCGGCCAGCTTCCTTTTGATAAAACCAGCCGCCTTGGTATATCCACCTTCGGCCCCATCAACAAAATGAATATGGCCATCCTCCAGATCACGTACGTAGCATGACATTACCGATTCACGGCTTACATGGAATCCAAAATACAGCTCACCTTCATTTTCAAGCTGTACTAAAATATCCTGTAGCTTTTTTCTTTGGGCTGATGTTCCGGATATCACGGTATTGATCTTACCATCAATAACCAGTGTGTCCGACATTTCAACCAGGCGGTTTAAATAGTGCTTCCCTTTTTTGGTATTGAACCAAATATAACTGTAAAGCATTATAACCCAATCTTTAAATAACTCCATTACTTTTATTTTGCCGAGCTTTACTTTCATCTCCCTCTCCAATCTATCAAAAGTTGATTTAAGTTTCAGCTTGGGAACTGAGATTGGTTGCCTTTTCTCCGGATTGCCATAAATTTCATCGATATAACCGATCACTTTTCTGAAAACTGCTGCCTGCTTGCTTTCATCGCGGGCCACTACCAGCAGCGAAACAACCTCATCGGTATTTTCGGGCGGGGGAATCTTATCCCAGCGGCATTGCATACCGGTAAGGTCAAGCTCACCCTCCTGCGCCATATAATCAAATGACTCGCCTTCCTTCCCTTTAATTATCTTTTCAGCATAACTTAAACCATTGCCCAAAACAATAGGGATAGTAAAATTGCCCGAAGTACAATATTTGCTGATGCACAATTTATACCCCTCGTCATAAACACGTTTAACCGGCACAATACCAGTACGCAGCTCAAAATCAAAGTTTTTGAGGGTATTGTCTTTATACAAAACAAGCGCTTGCATTACCGCATCAACAATAACTCCGGGAACAATAAATGTCGCGCCATCTCCACCAAAAAAGAAAGGCACGGTTATACTGTTCTTAAAAGCAATATTGAGTACTGATACGATACTGCCCGTTGCCACAAAATTCACATTTTCGTGCTGTCCACTGCTTACGGCAAGTGTGCTTCCCTTAATATCAGTAATGATGATGTGCCAGTCGGCAGGCACGTTATAAAATAACTCGTCTTTAACAAAAAGCTCACCAAGGGGTATGGTATTCACTTTCAAATCGGAATAAAACTTTTGATCGGTGGCGGGCATCTTCTCCTTAAATAAAAAATCAGCGTATTATGTTTTAAAGATCGTGTTCAATTACGAGAAATGGCACTTGCCCAATGCAAAAAAGTTTTTTTATTGGTGTGATATCTCAAAGATAAATTCGACATTCAACAAGGGTTAACCCAACCACTTATAAACACCAAACAAATGAAAGCTATCGAAATTATCTCTATCCCCGTAACTGATCAACAGGCAGCTAAAGACTTTTACCTGAAATTAGGTTTTGAAATTATGGTTGAAGCCAACTTTGACAAACAAACCTGGATCCAGATGTCATTCCCCGGTTCGCCGGTTTCCATTACACTGGTAAACTGGTTTCCTGAAATGCCTGCAGGAAGCGTGCGTGGTTTTGTAATTAAAACCGATGACCTGGATAAAGAAATTGAAGAACTTCGTGAAAAAGGCCTTGAGGTAGCCGACGCCGAGAAAACACCATGGGGCCGGTTTGCCACCATTAAAGATCCGGACGGTAACACATTGAGTTTGCATGGGAAATAGAACCGGGATTTGGGGGGATTTTTCGGATCCATTGGATTTTCTTATCCAATCTGATAAATCCCTTCATTCCAATTCGGCTCTTTCAAACATCAATCCAATAAATCACTTAATCCGTTTTTTTCAGATTTACAGGATTTCCCTTCTTAATCTGACCAGTCTCTTCATTCCAGTTCGCTTTTTTCCAGGTAAATCCAATAAATCGCTTAATCAGGTTAATCCTGGTTCAGAAAAAAAATCCGCATTTTTACCATATGCTAAAAAAATACTCTTTCTTACTATTCGCTCTTTTAATCATCATTATTGCCGGCTGTAATTCCAACAATACCAAACAACCCGATGCAGATGTTTATAAAGTTGTGAAAGTAAAGGACGGAGATACTCTGGGCTTACTCAGTAACGATAACCAACAGGTTACCGTTAGGCTGGCCGAAATAGACTGCCCCGAAAAATCGCAGGCGTTTGGGCAGGCAGCTAAAAAATTCACTTCGGATCTGTGCTTTGGTAAAGATGTAAAACTAATTGGCAACGAGCACGACCGCTATGGCCGTACCGTAGCACAAGTGGTACTTACAGACGGGACGAACGTAAATTACGCATTGGTAAAAAACGGTTACGCCTGGCACTATAAAGCCTATTCCAAAAGCACGGAACTTGCTGCTTTAGAACAGCAGGCCCGCGAAAACAAACTGGGCCTATGGCAGGATGCCAACCCTACCCCACCCTGGGATTTCCGCCGGGAAAAGAGACAACCCAAAGCAGATTCGCTTCAAACTCCGAAACCCAAAAAACATTACCACAAGCGTAAGCCAAAGCTTGAATATGCAGCCTAAATAGTTAACTTTAGGGGCATATCAACAACAATGAAATTCACTAAAGCATTCATATCCATTTTTATAACGCTCGCCCTGATCTGGGCACTGCAATCAAAAATCGGCACTGTTCCACCTTTGGGTAAATTCCTGAGCCCGGCAGATGGCTTTTGGCAAAATGCCGAAAGCAAACACATTTTGCCCAAGCTCGATTTAAAACTTAAAGGCTTGCAAGGCAAGGTTACCATCAAGTTTGATGAAAACCACATCCCGCACATTTTTGCCGAAAACGAACACGACCTGTACTTTGCTCAGGGCTACATGACCGCTACCGACCGTCTTTGGCAAATGGACATTCAAACCCGGCAGGCCGCTGGCCGACTGGCTGAAGTTATTGGCCCCAAAGTACTGGATATCGACCGCTACCACCGCCGTATGGGCATGGTTTACGGTGCAGAAAAGACTATAAAAGCCATGATGGCTGATCCTGTGATCCGGAACATGATCCTGGCTTATACCGATGGTATCAACAGTTATATCCACCAGTTAAGCCCACGTGATTATCCAATAGAGTTTAAGCTACTAAACTATGCCCCTGAAGAATGGAAGCCGATCAATTGCGCCTTTTTGCTTAAACTGATGTCAGAAACATTAGCCGGAGGTTCAAACGAATTTGCCATGACCAATATCCTGCGCAAATTTGGCCCTACTACTACAAATGACCTCTTCCCGGATTATCCAATGCATGAAGATCCCATCATACCGGTAGGAACAAAGTGGGATTATTTTAAACCGCTCACTATTCCTAAACCATCGGCCAATTTTCTGGCGAGCATGACTGATAGCAGCAATACCAAACCCCGTGTTGAAGGCATAGGGAGTAACAACTGGGCCGTTGCCGGCAGTAAAACTGCAAGCGGCTATCCTATTTTGGCCAATGATCCGCATCTTAACCTCACGCTTCCTTCTATCTGGTATCAAATACAGCTTTCGGCGCCGGGCTTGAATGTTTATGGCGTATCGCTACCGGGGGCACCATGCGTTATCCTGGGTTTTAACAATAATATCAGCTGGGGCATTACCAATGTTGACGCCGATGTACTGGATTGGTACCAGGAAAAATTCAGAGATTCAAAAATGGATGAGTACTGGTATAACAACAAATGGAATAAAACCACCCGTCGCGTTGAAAAAATTGAGGTGCTCGGTAAAAAACCGATTTATGATACCGTGGTTTATACCCATCATGGCCCGGTAGTGTATCAAAACGATGCTCAAAAAGCAGATGGCCCTGATTTTGTTCCGATAGGGCATTCACTGCGATGGATAGCTCACGAACCATCAAATGAGCTTATGGCTATGTACCTGCTCAATACCGGTAAAAACTATGACGATTACCGCAAAGCGCTCACCTTTTTCAGCGCACCTGCATCAAATTTTGTTTTTGCCAGTAAAGATGATATAGCCATTACCCCTAATGGTAAATACCCGCTTAAATATAAAGATCAGGGTAAATTTATTTTAGATGGAACCGACCCTGCCGACGACTGGCATGGCTGGATCCCATTTGAGCAGGATCCAACGGTAAAAAATCCGCCGAGAGGATTTGTGAGCTCGGCTAATCAGTCATCAACAGACCCAAGCTATCCTTATTACATCGATTGGTCGTTTGCCTCTTATGAACGCGGCAAACGTATTAACGACAGGCTTACCGCTATGACTAAAGCCACTGTTGATAGCATGCGGATGCTGCAAACCGATGTATACAGCATCCGCGCTCAGGACATTTTACCAACGCTGTTGAAATATATCGACCCTAAAAAACTTAATGCCACTCAGCTTATAGCTTATCACGAGATTACCAAATGGGACAAAAATGTTTCGGCCAATTCAATCGGGGCTACCGTATTTGGCAATTGGTGGTCACAATTATATACCGCCATCTGGGCCGATGACTTTGCAGATAAAAACATGCAGAACAACTTCCCGTCGATGGACCGCACCGAGCGCCTATTGTTAAAAGAGCCCGATTCCAAATGGTTTGACGATACCCGTACGCCGGAAAAGGAAAATGCGGCAGATATCGTTAACAAGGCTTTTGCTGCAGCTGTAAAAGAAATTGTGGAAAGATGTGGTAAACCAGGACCGGGCTGGCAATGGGGAAAGTTTAAAAAAATGGAGATAGCCAGTCTGTTACGCCAACCCGCTTTTGGTTCGGGTAACTTTGAATCGGGAGGTACGGGAACTACTGTTAACGCTTTAAATGATGGCCACGGCCCCTCATGGCGCATGGTGGTACAAATGGGCCCAAAAGTAAAAGGGTATGGTATTTTCCCCGGTGGTGAATCGGGCAATCCCGGCAGTTTCTTTTATAACGATATGTTTAAAACCTGGAATGAAGGACAGTTAAAAGAATTGCTATTCATGCAATCGGCCAGTGAACAGTCGCCCCGTATTAAATCAACTTATACATTAACCGCTAAATAATAGCAACATGTTATTCCTCATTATACTTATACTTTCATTTGCCAGCGGATATTTTTTACCCTGGTGGATAATTGCCATCATATCATTTTTAACAGCCCTTTTTATTGGCACTACGGCAAAAAGCTCCTTTTGGCAGGCATTTGTAGCGGTTTTAATTGTATGGATAGTACTGGCTCTGTTTAAAAGCATTCCTAATGACCATATTATGGCTACAAGGATAGCTCATTTGTTTCATTTGCCGGGCTGGGGCTTTATACTGGCAATAACCGGGATTTTAGGCGGATTAGTCGGCGGAATGTCGGCACTATCAGGCTTGCTGCTCAAACGGGCCTTTCAAAAGCATTAAATAAAAAATGCCCGGCGGAAAACGCCGGGCATTTTTTATTCAGCTCCATTTTATTTATTAAAACGATGCTAAAGTTTCTTTTAATGTTTTAACTGCCTCCGTAGTGCTGGTTGCCTGGGCAAAAATATCCTGCGAAGTTGCTTTTGCCCCATAATAAGCCGCGTTCGAATCCTTATCGATACCAAGGTTTGAACCATTGATGCTTATACCCGCAAATAAGCCTTTGCTGCGCGAATAAGAATATACTTCGGCCTGCAATTTATAATCTGTACTCGCGGTTGAACTACGCCCAACCGGACCAGCCGCAGCCGAAATATCGCCGCCGATGGTGAAATCGCCATTTTTAACCTTGGTTAACACGCCCTTATCACGGAACACCAATACCAGGTCTACCGATTGTACACCGATCTGCAAACCAAAGCTACCGCCGGTGAGGGTAATAAACACCGGATCGCTCCATTTACCGTTGCCCAGTTTCACCATAGCTACACCTTTTCCGCGTTTGCCGCCTATACCAAAACCTGCGTTAATCATCTTTGGAATGATCACAATACCTTCGTATTGTTCCAGCAACTGGTGCGGAATACTTTCTTTCATTTTGGCAAACTCTTTAAGCACATTTGATGCGTTATGAATACGCTCCGTTTGCTTGCTGTCGTCATCGGCCGGCTTTGCCGATATCATTACAAAAAAGAGGCCTAACAAAACCGGGAGCCTCAAAAATTTTAATGTTTTCATGGGGATGGATGATTAATATAATTAATTGTTGTCTGCTTCTATACTTAACTAACCCCCAAAACACGTACTTGTTTTTTAATTTTATGTAATCTCAAAGTCAAACACGCTCAATTTTGCATATAAAACAGCATGCCTGGGCATTTCTGGCATGCAAATATTCCACATTATCATTTTCGGCAAATATTTCGGAAATCAATTCATCTACATCGGCATCGCCAACAAGTCGGCTTAAAACCATTTGCTGGGCCTTGCTATAACCGATAAGTGAAAGCGGAAAGCTCTTTTTATTAGCTTTTATCTCGGGCGGAAAGCGATAAATATCACTGTATTCTTCAACATCATCGGCATTGATAAAAACTGGTCCTGGTTGGTTGTAGGCGTTTTCAATTTCAAACGGCGAATGTTTTAGTAACAGTCGTTTATCTACATTACGTTCAAAAGGCATAAGCGAAACCCGGCATGGCCCAAGCCCGGTAGCCAATTGCTCAACTACTTCGCCTCCAAAATCGTCGGTCATGGTGGTTCTTATTCTTTGGGCAAATGAGTTGGATAATGGTACAATTTTAAATGTGTTCATGATTATTGTTTTTGATAGATCAAAGGTCGGGCGGTAAACAAGGCCATTCAACCCGAAACTTGCGGTGTTTTGAACCTTGATTTGCCTGATTATAGGATTAGCCTGATATCATGTAAATCCTATAATAAGGCAAATCATGGTTCACGCTGTATCATGTAAATCCTATAATCAAGCGAATCATGGTTCAACTCTCGGTTTTCCTTATCTTTGCCGCAAATGAATAAACCCGGTAAACAGCAGGTATTTTCTATCAGTACCAATGAGCAATTTAACGATACAGCGTTGCAGGTTTTCAATTACCAGGCAAGGCATAACCCGGTTTACAGGCAGTTTATTGAAGGGCTAAAAATTGATCCGGCATCCATTACCTCATATGGGCAAATCCCTTTTTTACCTATCGAGTTTTTTAAATCGCATACCATATTAAGTACCGATGCCCCTGTTGAGGTTACCTTTACAAGTTCGGGTACTACAGGTATGATCACCAGCAGTCACCGGGTAACAGATACATCCTGGTACGGGGATAGTTTTCGTAAGGCATTTGCTATTTTTTATGGCGATATTAAGGATTACACTGTTTTAGCCTTGCTCCCATCCTACCTGGAGCGCGAAGGTTCATCGCTCATTTACATGGTCGACGATCTGATTAAACAATCAAACAATCCCGATAGCGGCTTCTTCCTGTACAATCACGATGAACTGTTTCATCAGCTTAAAAAACAACAAGCGGCCGGGAAACCGACACTTTTAATAGGCGTAACTTTCGGTCTGCTTGATTTTATTGAAAACTACCGGGTGAACTTTCCCGAATTGGTAGTGATGGAAACAGGAGGAATGAAAGGCAGGCGCAAAGAAATGATCCGCGAGGAATTGCACGATATTTTAGGCAAAGGATTTGGCGTAAAACATATCCATTCCGAATACGGGATGACCGAATTATTATCGCAAGCCTACTCTAAAGGCGATGGTATTTTCGATTGTCCGCCCTGGATGAAGATCATCATTCGGGATACTAACGATCCTCTCAGTACGTTACAAACAGGTAAAACAGGCGGTATCAGCGTTATAGATCTGGCCAATATCAATTCCTGCGCATTTATTGCCACGCAGGATTTAGGTAGGATTTATGCTGATGGTTCTTTTGAGGTGTTAGGCAGGTTTGATCAGTCGGATATTCGTGGCTGCAATTTGCTGATCGCTTAGTATTATTTGAGAATCAGGAAGTCATGAATCAAGAGGCAAGAAGCTATTAGATAGGACTTCATCTTTTTTCTTGATTCTTAACACTTGATTCTTGACTCTTTCACCGGTATAATTGTTATTTTTGCGCGCATCATAATTGCTAAAAACATGATTGAGAAATTTTTAACAGAGGAACAGGATCCTAAAGCAGTTGAAAAGGTTTATTCACGTCTTGTTGATCTGCTATCAACCGGCGAGGAAATTATTTACATAGCCGTTCAGAAAAAGCCGCTGGTTAACCTTTTTCCCGACTGTATAGCTATAACCAACAAACGTGTATTGTTTTTCACCCCGGCAAACCTGGGTTTATCCATCAAGTTTGTTGATTTTGTTTGGAAAGATATTGTTGACGTACACACCAAAGAGGAGATCATTGGTGCGGTATTCAGCGTAAAAACTACTGGTGGTGGCGAAATGGCGGTTGATTACCTTCCTAAAATTCAGGGACGTAAACTTTACCAGTATGCCCAGGAACGTAAAGAGATTGAACGCGAAGCCCGTCGCCAGCGCGAGCTCGAACAAAAGCGTGCCGAATCAGGCGCTGTTCAGTTTGAAAACTCGCCAGCCCGTGCTTTTGTACCGCCAGCCTCACCGCAGCCATTTTCTCAGCCAAATGGTTATGCAGCACCTGCGGCTCCGGTTGCTCCGCCTCCGGCAGCACCAGCACCGGTTGTACAAGAAACACCTGCACAGGCACCAGCCCCGGCTGCTAAACCAGATGAGCTTACCGAAAAATTAAAGAAACTAAAAACCTTGTTTGATAACGGCCTTATCTCTCAAGAAGAATATAACGCCAAGAAACTGGACTTGCTGAGCGACCTATAATTTGTCATTGGGTCATTAAAAAAAGCGATGGATTAGCATCCATCGCTTTTTTTGTCATTAGGTGATTTACATGTTACCAATGACTTAATGACGATTTATCGAATGACTCAGTGATTAAATTAAAGAAGTCTCCTGTCAAAACTGAAAGGCTCTCTTTTTAAAAGCTTTACTGTTAAAGCATCAGGATGCAGGGGATTGAGCAGGTAGTTGTATTCTGCCGGTACTATTGACGAAGGCACTTTCATTAATAAATATTTCTGCTTCTTGAGAAAAGCATCACCAAGTTGACGCAAAATCACAGGACCGGAAATATCGCGCCAGTCTGCAGGTAATTGTTCAACTTCAATGGTGACTATTTTAACATCAGGTACTTCAATTTCGGTAAGGCAATAATTACCTGGGATTGTCAGCGGATCTAAATGTACCAATACTTCAAGTACCGCTAATGATCGCGATGAAGCAAGATATAGCATCGGTTTTCCTTCGCTATTCCATCGGCCGCCATACAGGCGTGCACCAGTGCCACTTAGGTCAGCAGCGTAATTGCATTTGCTAATACGGTAAAGTATCATCAGGCAAAAATACCGTGCTCTATCCGGCCAAGCTCTTTAAAAACCATATCAAAGCCGGCAGAGGTATCAAGGATAGTTACAGGCGCTTCGCCCCTGAAAACAACAGATGGTGTTTTAATCCAGATCTTAAATTTATCCATCGATTCAAAAACCTCCTCGCCGCGGGTATAAAGCCGCGCAAGTTCAATAGCCTTTTCGGCATATTCGGTTTTGATAATGGCATCATCCTCATAGCGTTGTAAGGTACGCTCGGAAATATGCAATATATTAGCAAGCTCCTGGATATTTAAAGAGATTTTTTTGGCGAAGGAAAGTAACGCGCTTTTAGCGAAACCCTTACGTGCCAAGCCAATGATATCAAAATCAGAAGATGCTTTTACAGATTTTGAACCATTCAATAAACTATAAAATGCAGGCATAGCACCCTGAACAGCATAAGCCGCCATTGGTTCATTTACCTCATTTTTTGCCTCCGGCTTTGATTTGTACGACATATATACAAATATAATTACCATTTGTCGTATTTACAACTATTACAAAACAAAAAGCGACGGCTTTAGCCTGTCGCTTTTATATCATTGGGCGTCAAGATCATTGACCCGCTTGCTTTAAAACTTACGAAGTTTTAAAAACTTCGTAAGTTTAATCAAGTATTACTCTGCAACTATCAAGAAATAATTCTTTTTACCTTTTTGTGCTACGATGAATTTTCCACCAATCAAAGCTTCAGTGTTATAAACATCGTCGACGGTACCTATTTTAATTTTGTTAATAGCAACGCCACCACCTTGTATCATCTTTTTAGCCTCGCCTTTTGAAGGGAATACCGCTGTTTTAGCAGCTAACAGATCAGATGCGTTAATACCCTGCTCCAGTTCGCTTAACGCTATTGTATAATTAGGTACACCTGCAAACAAGCCCAACACTTCGTTTTCACTCAATTCATTTAAAAACTCGATACCCACATTGCCAAATAAAAATTCAGATGATTTTATCGCTTTTTCATATTCAGCTTCGCCATGTACACGGATGGTAATATCCTTAGCCAATGCTTTTTGCAATATACGGGTATGTGGCGCGACATCATGCTCAACTTCCATCGCCTCAATAACCTCGCGATCAAGCAGTGTAAAAATGCGGATGTATGATTTAGCGTCAACATCGGTAGTGTTTAACCAAAACTGGTAAAACTGGTATGGCGAGGTACGTTCGGCATCAAGCCAAACAGCGCCGCTTTCGGTTTTGCCAAACTTGGTACCATCAGCTTTTTTGATCAGGTTGGTGGTTAAGGCAAAAGCCTCACCGCTGTCTTTACGACGGATAAATTCAGTACCTGTAACGATGTTACCCCACTGGTCGCTGCCACCCATTTGCAATGAGCAGTTATGATGTTTCCACAAGTAGTAGAAATCGTAACCCTGAACCAACTGGTAAGTAAACTCGGTGAATGACATACCGGTGTCGCCCTCCAAACGTTTCTTTACCGAATCTTTGGCCATCATATAGTTAACCGTAATGTGTTTGCCTACATCGCGGATAAAGTCAAGGAAAGTAAAGTTTTTGAACCAATCGTAATTGTTAACCATTTCGGCACTATTGGCGCCGGTGTTAAAATCAAGGAAACGGGTAAGCTGTTTTTTTACCGCCTCCAGGTTATGCTGAAGCACATCCTCTGATAATAAATTACGCTCGGCCGATTTACCTGACGGATCTCCCACCATGCCGGTAGCACCGCCAACGAGGGCGTAAGGTTTATGGCCCGCGCGCTGAAAATGGATCAGGGTCATGATCTGGGTAAGGTGGCCAACATGCAGCGAATCGGCAGTTGGATCAAACCCGATATATCCCGAAGCCATACCTTTATTTAACATATCTTCGGTTCCGGGCATTTCGGTATGCAGCATACCGCGCCAGCGTAATTCTTCAACAAAGTTCATATCAAGTTCTGTTTCAAAAAGGTGCAAATATAAAAGAATAATTGGGTGGATAGCCAGTGTTTATTAACTAACCAAAGGTTAACTACAGGTAAAATCAGTTTCAAATAATTACTTATATTTTGTATCTTGAGCAAAACCGGGTATTTTGCAAGGCAAGGCTTATGAATTTTTTATCGCATTTTTATTTCGACAGGGATACTACCAACTGCTACCATGTACTGGGAACAGTACTGCCCGACCTGTTGAAAAATGCCGATAAAAACATCATCCTTCATCCCGAAAAACTACGCCATACTGATAACGAGGTAAATTCGATCATAGCGGGATGGAACAAGCACCTTGATGTAGACCGGTATTTTCACTCATCTGATTTTTTTACTACCCGTTCACATCAACTAAAAAAACTATTGGCCCCGGCCCTAATTGGATCACCGGTTAAACCTTTCTTTTTAGGACACATTGCCCTGGAGTTAATTATCGATAACTTACTGCTAACAACAGATAAAATAAGTGTTGCGCAGTTTTATGATCATTTAGATGGCTGCCAGGACGATAAAATAAAGAGTTTTTTAACTTTTGCCGGGCTTGAGGATACCGCCGTTTTCTTCAAGTTTTACGAAGGCTTTAAAAAAAGCCAGTATCTGCACACCTATGCCGAAACCCACCAGATTGCCTATGCGCTTAAAAGGATCTGCATGCGCGTTTGGAAAAATCCCTTCACACCTGAGCAAGAAGTGATCATGGATGAGATATTAAGCAACTACCGGGAGGAAATGCTGAATGATTTTATGCATATTTTTGAGGAGATAGATGCAAAATTAACTGCCGGGAATTAAACTTTCATCTACCATAACTCACTAATTGATAGGATATATAGCGATACAAACACGTTATCAAATGGTTTACTAAACGTAAAATCCCCTCCTATTTTCGCCCCTACCTGCTTAATCCAGCAAAAAACTTATAAAAGCACCTAAAATATAAGCAATTAACATTAAAAAATTTCTTTTTTCAATAAAATATATCCGTACCTTTGCAGTCCCAATTAACAAATTGGGAAAAGGAGAAAAATTATTTAATGGCAAAAAAACAAGAAGCAGAAAAAGAATTAAAAGCGAAAGAAGCTGAACTGGGTACAGTTAAAGCGGCTGGCGAAAAAGAAACAATTGAATCAGAAGCTGATTCAATATCTATCGAAGAGATCAAATCAAAAATTGCAGCTACACCAAGCGAAGATTTCGACTGGGATGCTGACGACAAAAAATTTGGTAACTACAGCGATGACGACCGTGAGAAATTTGAAAAATTGTATGATGGAACTTTCAGCTCTATCACCAAAGGCGAAATCATCACCGGTACTGTTGTTAACGTTAACAACAAAGATGTTGTACTTAACGTAGGTTTCAAATCAGACGGTTTAGTATCAGTATCAGAATTCCGTGACACACCTGATCTGAAGATCGGTGACAAAGTTGACGTTTTTGTTGAGTCGCAGGAAGATGCTAACGGTCAGTTAGTACTTTCACGCAAACGTGCAAAAACTCAAAAATCATGGGAGCGCATTAATTCAGCCCTTGATAATGATGAAATCATCACCGGTTTTGTTAAGAGCCGTACTAAAGGTGGTTTAATTGTTGACATTATGGGCGTTGAAGCCTTCTTACCTGGCTCACAGATCGATATCAAACCTATCAGGGATTACGATGTGTATGTAGGTAAAACTATGGAATTCAAAGTTGTTAAAATCAACCACGAATTCAAGAACGTTGTGGTATCGCACAAAGTGCTTATCGAAGACGATCTGGAAAATCAAAAAACTGAAATTGTTGCACGCCTTGAAAAAGGTCAGGTATTGGAAGGTACCGTTAAAAACATTACCGACTTTGGTGTATTCATTGACCTTGGTGGTGTTGACGGCTTACTGCACATTACAGATATTTCATGGGGCCGTATTGAGCACCCACGCGAAATTTTGGCATTGGATCAAAAGATCAACGTTGTTGTTCTTGACTTTGATGACGAGAAAAAACGTATTGCTCTGGGCTTGAAACAATTAACCCCTCACCCTTGGCAAAGCCTTTCTGAAGAAATTCAGGTTGGTTCAAAAGTTAAAGGTAAAATCGTTACCGTTGCTGATTACGGCGCATTCCTTGAAATCATCCCTGGTGTTGAAGGTTTGATCCACGTATCAGAAATGTCATGGTCACAAAACCTGCGCAACCCTCAGGAATTCCTGAAAGTTGGTGACGAGATCGAAGCTCAAGTATTGACTTTAGACCGCGAAGAGCGTAAAATGTCATTAGGTGTTAAACAATTAACTCCTGATCCATGGCAAAACGCTGCTGAAAGGTACGCAGTTGGTACTCAGCATGTAGCTACAGTTAAAAACATGACCAACTTTGGTGTGTTTGTTGAACTGGAAGACGGCATCGACGGCTTGATCCACATCTCTGACCTTTCTTGGTCTAAAAAAGTTAACCACCCTAACGAATTCACTAAAGTTGGTGAAAAATTAAACGTGGTTGTACTTGAACTTGATGTTGAAAACCGCAAATTAAGCTTAGGCCACAAACAGCTTGAAGAAAACCCTTGGGATACTTTTGAAACTATCTTCACTATCGACTCGATCCATGAAGGTACTGTTATCAAAGTAACCGACAAAGGTGCTATCGTAGCTTTACCTTACGGTGTTGAAGGCTTCGCGCCAACCAAACACCTGGTTAAAGAAGACGGTAAGAGCTTAAAAGCTGAAGAAGCTGCTGAATTCAAAATCATTGAATTTAACAAAGAAAACAAACGTATCGTTATTTCACACTCACGTATCTGGGAAGAAGCTCGCGCTGATGCTCGTGTACAAGAATTTGAAGCCCGTAAAAAAGAAGCAAAAGCTGCTACTAACGCGGTGAAAAAAGTGAAAGATTCGGTTGAAAAATCAACTTTAGGTGATCTTAGCGTATTAGCTCAATTAAAAGAGCAAATGGAAGGTGCTGAAAACAAAGCACGCAAAGCTCCAGCCGCTAACAGCTCTGAAGAAGAAGCATAATTTTAGCTTAACCGCTTTACATAAGCCCCTCTGGTTATCCGGAGGGGCTTTTTTATTGAGTTTAGTTTTTAGTTTATGCTTACTTGTAACGAGCGCGAATCTATCAAACCATGTCATTGCGAGGCATGAAGCAACCGCATACTGTACAGATCGGCTATGCTTACATGCGATTGCCACGCTTCGCAATGACGTGGTTTATGTTCAAGTCGCCTTTTCATTTATCTTTGCCCAATGACTACCGGAGAAACCAACCTCAACACCTTACTCAAAAACATGATACCTGTACTCAATGCAGGTGATTATGTTTATTGTACAACGCCCTCGCTGAGCAATATCAATACCGATGATATTATAGCCTTTTTTAAAGAAGCGGAATCGCTTACCCTGATCCTTAAAAAAGAAACCGCCGATAAGCTAAACTTAGCCTACACATACATTGCAGCCTGGATCACTTTAACCATCCATTCATCGCTTGAAGCAACCGGACTCACAGCGGCATTTGCAACCGCACTGGCCCAGGAAAATATAAGCTGCAATGTGGTAGCGGCCTATTATCATGATCATATTTTTGTAGCGAAAAAAGATGCTGAAAAAGCGATGGTAGCGTTGAAGAAGTTATCGGAATAGGAACACTCAATCATTCGCGTCATTGCGAGGTACGAAGCAATCCCAAACTGTACAGAGGGACTTGTAAGGGTTCCCTGCAAATCGGGGATTGCTTCGTACCTCGCAATGACGGTTTGAGCTAACAACAAAAAGGTAAACTCAGTCCCCTATTCAAAACTCATCCTCCAAAACTCAAAACAAATTATTACTTTTGCCCAAATCCACCCATACGATGCAAAATCTAACACTGCTCGACGGACAAAAGTTTCAAATCACCATACAACGTTTATGTCGCCAGTTAATTGAAAATCATAACGACTTTTCAAATACGGTATTAATTGGCATTCAGCCACGTGGTATTTATCTGGCTAAACGCGTTGCCGAAGAACTAAGAAAAATACTTCCGGATAAAAATATACTGCAAGGCGATCTTGATATTACCTTTTATCGTGACGATTTCCGCCGCCGCGAATCACAATTGGTGCCAAATCAAACCAAAATAGATTTTATTATTGAAGGTAAAAAAGTGATCATGATGGATGATGTACTATGGACAGGCCGTACCATCCGTGCTGCTATGGACGCCATGCAGGCATTCGGTCGCCCGGAGAAAATAGAGCTTTTGGCTTTGGTTGATCGCCGCTATTCACGCCACATCCCGGTATCTGCCGATTATGTAGGTATCGAGGTTGATTCTATCGCGTCGCAAAAAGTGGTGGTAAGCTGGAAAGATACAGATGGAGAAGATAAGATAGTTCTTGTTTCAGAAGTACAGGAATAAATAATATAGCATAAACAACACGTCATTGCGAGGTACGAAGCAATCCCAAACTATCCAGGGAGGCTTTGTACAGCGCCTCAGCAAGTCGGGGATTGCTTCGTACCTCGCAATGACGGACTTAAAAATAAATATTCAGAAATCGAACATCCGAAATCCGAAATCAAAATAACATGGCAGGACTGAGCACACGACACTTATTGGGTATAAAAGATTTGAACCGGGCAGATATTGAGTTGATATTTGAAACTGCCGATACCTTTAAATCTGTTTTAAACCGACCGATCAAGAAAGTGCCGTCATTACGGGATGTTACCATTGCCAATATCTTCTTTGAAAACTCAACCCGTACCCGTTTATCATTTGAGCTGGCCGAAAAAAGGCTTTCGGCCGATGTAATCAACTTCGCGGCCTCATCGTCATCTGTAAGCAAAGGCGAAACACTGATTGATACGGTGAACAACATTCTGGCCATGAAAGTTGATATGGTAGTGATGCGCCACCCTTATGCCGGTGCGGGGATCTTCCTTTCTAAACACGTAAAAGCACAGATTGTAAACGCAGGTGATGGTGCACACGAGCATCCTACCCAGGCCCTGCTTGACGCCTTTTCTATCCGTGAGAAATACGGTGATGTGGCTGGCAAAAAAGTGGTGATAGTGGGTGATATCCTGCATTCACGCGTTGCGCTTTCAAACATTTTGTGCCTTAAACAACTTGGCGCGGAGGTAATGGTTTGCGGACCAACTACATTGATCCCTAAATACATTGGTTCACTGGGTGTAAAAGTTGAGCACAACCTCATTAAAGCCCTTAACTGGTGCGATGTGGCCAATATGCTCCGCATTCAGCTGGAACGTCAGGACATTAAATATTTCCCTTCACTAAGGGAATACACCATGCTTTTCGGCCTCAATAAAACCATACTCGATTCGTTGGATAAAGAGATCACCGTTATGCACCCAGGGCCTATCAACCGTGGCGTGGAGATTACAAGCGATGTAGCCGACAGCAAACAATCCATTATTCTGGATCAGGTAGAAAACGGTGTTGCCGTACGTATGGCAGTACTTTACCTGCTGGCCGGTCAAACACCAACTATATAAGCAGCATGTTTCAGGTATGAAATTCAATTTTAAAACATATCTGAAACATACTTATAAAACCGAACTGGTTTATCTTGCCGTTATTGCGGCGTTGTATTTTTACGACAACAGCAATCTTATTTTCCTTTTATTTTTCCCGTTCTCGTTTATACAGGGCTATTACCGTTATCAATACAAACTAACCCAGGCAGAAAAACTCAAAGCCCGTGGCCTTACCGAAGAGGATATCGAAAACATCAGCTTTGTAAAAAAGTGGGAGCATTCACGCAAACGTGGCATGTGGAATTACTGCGTCATCGATGGCGGGTTTATCTTCGGTTTGGCTTTATCATTAATCACAAGTATCATATGGTTTAAATTAAGCGGCAAGACCGATCTTCATACGCTGCTTTCCGAACCGGGCGATATGTTTGCTTTTATCGGTTATAATTATATGATTGGCGCCGGTATTGCCGTTATCATATTCCGCATGAAATGGAAATATAATGAAAAACGTTTTGTGCGCTTAACCGACCCTTTGGCCGATAATTACTTCGCCAAAGATTATCAGGATATATAAGTCAAAAGTTTTTAGTCAGCAGTCTTAAGTCGAATCTTTTCCAGACTTAGAACTTGTAGCTAAAAATCAAATGATGCTACCTATAACACTAATAGCTATCTATGAAACTCAGGTTCTGTTTTATCTTACTTTTCTTTATCCCGGGCATAACTTTCGCACAAAGTCATCAGCAGTTTAAAACCGATTCGGTGTTTGTACTGGTGAAAAAGTTTTTCAATACCAAGCAGGCCGATTCCATTTATACTTTAACCGGGGCAAATTTCAGGCATGCAGTAAGCGCGGGCCAGTTCCGCAGCCTTAGTGAACAGCAATTGTTTCCTTTGAATGCAATCAAGGGTTCAAGCGTGATCAGCTTTGTTAATAACAAAGTAAGCACGTACAAACTGGTATTTCAATCGGTGACGCTACAGCTGCTCATGAGCCTCGATGCAAGTAATAAGATAGAGCTTTTCCTCTTCCAACCCTACAAAGACATCACTGCCGATAAGACCGTACAAATGCCAACATCAAATAAATTGCTTACCGCTGCAGATAAACAGGTTGATGAAATTGCGCGCCCTTACATTCAAAAAGCTAATACGGTTGGCCTAAGTATAGGTATATTTAAAGATGGCCAGATCAGCGTTTACAATTATGGCGAAACGGCACGCGGCAACAACCAGCTCCCAACTGCTAATACGCTCTTTGAGATCGGCTCCATCACCAAAACATTTACAGCCACTCTCCTGGCATACTATGTTAACGAAGGTAAAGTGAAACTGACCGACCCTATTACCAAATATTTGCCCGATTCGGTAAAAACCAATACCGCGTTAAATGCCGTAACACTGCAAACTTTAAGTAACCATACATCCGGTTTGGCCCGCATCCCTGAAAACCTTCAGTTTGACTCGACCAGTGCGGCAAATCCTTATAAAAGTTATAATAAGCCACTATTATACAGCTATCTGAAAACCTGTAAACTCAACAGCAAACCGGGAGAGCAATACGCATATTCCAACTTAGGCGTAGGTTTATTAGGGACGATATTATCGCAGATAAGCGGCAAAACATTTGATCAAATGGTTCAGGAAGTAATTTGCGCGCCTTTAGGTATGAAAAATACTGTACAGCATTTAAGCGCTTTACAAATGCCCCATTTTACCAAAGTATACAGCCAGTATGGCGATGCTACAGTTGCCTGGGATTTTGACGCTCTTGCCGCCTGCGGAGCCCTGCATTCAACAATAAATGATTTGTTGATATACGCAAAAGCCAACATGACAAATGGCACAGATAAGCTATCAAAGGCTTTTGAACTTACACATCAACTCACTTACAGCAAGGACGCGAAAATAGCCCTCGGCTGGCACATCATTCTGGTTGATGGCGTAGATTACATTTTTCACAATGGCGGCACTTATGGCAGCAGCAGTTTCCTGGCTTTTAATGCTGATAAGAAACTTGCAGTGGTTGTACTATCCAATGCAGCCGAAAGTACGGATGCTGTGGGGACAGGGATTATTAAGAAGTTGCAGGCAGAAAATAAATAGTATAAAACCATGTCATTGCGAGCGAAGCGTGGCAACCGCACGGAAGCAGGGCCGCTCTGTATAGCATGCGATTGCTTCGTCGTTCCTCCTCGCAATGACATAGTTTTTATAAAAACAGAAGCCCGACAGCTCTTCAGCTTTCGGGCTTCTGTTTATCCCTTCGCACTATCCATGTGGTCGAATCTAATCGACTTTCAAATCATTAATATTTCAGGGTCGATCCGTTTCTGATCTCGTCTGATGCTGATTTTACCAATTTATCATCGGCTTTAAGGTCGCCACCGAAGATCTCGACGCTATCGCCGTTGGTGAGGCCTTTCTTAACATCAACCCAAACAGCTTTATGGTCAACAACCTTGATAACAAAAACCTTTTCGGTTGAAGTTGCTACTGCTGATTTAGGCACTACGTAAGTACTGTCGCCATCAGGTAGTGGAACACTCACTTCGGCAAACATATGCGGGATCAGTTTTTTGCTTTTGTTGTAAACGTCCATCTCCAGGCGTTCTGCACGTAATTTTTCATCAAGCGCGCCTGCTATACGTTTTACCTGGGCGGTAAACTTTTCGCTTGGTAATGCCCTTACGGTAAAATTAACTTCGCTTTTGTTGCTTAGCGCGCCGGTATAAATTTCCGGTACAGATACCACTAAACGCATCCTGTTTTGATCCTGTACTGTAAACAACGGATCAGTAGTTTTACCACCCGGACCAACATAGGCGCCCAGGTTAACGTTACGGCTGGTGATCACGCCATCAAATGGTGCACGGATCTCCAGGTAAGCCAGATTAGCTGATACTTCTTTCAAGCCAGATTTAGCGGCATCAACATTAGCCTGATCGGCATTCTTTTTAGCTTCCGCCTGCTCCAGATCGTTTTGAGAAACCGTACCCGGAGTTTTGCTGGTGCTTACCAACCTGTCGTAAGTAGCTTTACTGGCAAAGTAAACAGCCTCATATTGCTTAATACGTGATTGGGCCGATGCCAATTGCGAGTTAATTTCAGGCGCTTCAAGCACAGCCAATAGCTGGCCTTGTTTAACTTCCGAACCGATATCAACCAAAAGCTTTTTAACGTAGCTGTTGGTTTTGGCATACAGGTCAACCTGTTGGTAAGGGATCAGCTCACCCGGAATAGTGATGACGCTGCTTAACCTGCCTTTAGTTACCGGTACTAATTGTACGGTTGGGGTTTCAACAGCGGCCTGCTGTTGTTCCTCTTCCTGCTGCTCCTTTTTTTCGTTATCATCTGAGTGGCAGGCACTCAGGGAGCTTACTGCCATAGCTAAAACAGCAAGCAGTAATATTGATTTATTTTTTAGCTTATTCATGATGGTGCAAAGGGACATAAAATTTACTTTCTTTATCTTCTGGGTCTAATGAAACAGATTGGGTGCTGGCGTTACCTTGTACCCAGGCAAAAACCAATGGCAATATCAACAGTGCCGCAAAGGTTGAAGCGATAAGGCCACCAATAACTGCGCGACCTAATGGTGATGTTTGATCACCACCTTCACCTAAGCCCGATGCCATAGGGATCATACCTACAACCATCGCCAAACTGGTCATTAAAATTGGGCGTAAACGTAACGCTACTGCTTCACGTGCTGCTTTCAGCGCGTCGCCATTGTGCTTGCGAAGCTCCTCGGCGTTGGTGATCAACAATACCGCGTTTGATATAGATACACCCACCGACATAATCATACCCATGTATGATTGCAGGTTGAGCGTAGCGCCTGTTATTTTAACCAGTAACAACGAACCAAACAATACCGCAGGTACGGTAGAGAGTACCACAAATGATATTTTAAACGATTGGAAGTTAGCTGCCAGCATCAGGAATATCACCAATACAGCCACAACTAAACCGCCCTGTAAGCTATCAAGCGTAGCTATTAAGGTTTGGCTCAAACCGTGCAATTCAACTGTCAGACCACGCGGAGGAGCTCCCAATTCATCAAGGGCTTTCTGTACATCGCGGGTGGCGGTACCAAGGTCCTTTTTGTTGATGTTGGCAGTTACCGAAAGCGTTGGTACAGCACCTACGTTATCGTCTTCACCAAAGGTAGTACCTGTTTTAACATCGGCAACGTCGCCAAGTACCGGGCGGGCCTGGTTTGCCAGTACCGGGATCTCTTTCACATCGTTCAGGCTGGCCATTTGATATTCCGGAACCTGTACCTGTACAAGGTAGCTTAAGTTCGATTTCTCATCTATCCAGTTATTCTTTTCGGTAAACCTTGATGAGGATGTTGACGCGATCAATGAACGTGATATATCATTTAAGCCCACACCTAATTGCGCAGCACGCTGCCTGTCGATATTGATATCGATAGTAGGATAGTTAAATGATTGTCCTATCTGCACATCGCGCAGGTATTTGATGCTTTTTAACTTTTCAATGATCTTAAAAGCGTACTCAACGTTTTGCTTTTTGTTTTTACCGGTAAGCGCAACCTCAATAGGCGTTGGCGAACCCTGGCTCAGGATCTTGTCGGTCAGCTCAATAGGCTCAAACGATAATTTAATATCCGGCAATTGTTTAGCCATCTGATACCTGAATTTTTCTTTCAGATCATCAAGATTGACCTTATAATCTTCTTTCAAACTTACCTGCATAACCGACTCTTGCGGACCGGCCATAAACAGGTATATCGGGTTGGTTGAGAAGGATGACGGGTGTGAACCAACAAATGTTGATGTAATTTCAATATTATTCTTACCTACAATATCCCCTAAAATACGCTGTGCTTTAACTGCTACAAGCTCGGTACGCTCTAAACGGGTACCGTCTGGTGCACGTAACCTCACCTGGAAAGTGCCTGAGTTTACTTTTGGTAATACGTCGCGCCCAATAGTATTGAGCAGTAATACAGCCAGCGCTATTGCAGCTACTGCATATACCGATACGATCAATGCGCGTTTAGGCAGCATGCGGTCCATCAGGCGCATAAAGCTATCCCTGAATTTATCAAACTTAGTTGCTTTATGACCTTTGTGCTCAAGCACAGCCTTCATGGCTTTCTCTTTCTGCTCCCATGGCTCACCTTCATCTTCTAAAGCGAAACCATCTTTGTGGCTATGATCTTCGTGTTTGTTGACCATGATCCAGTTGGCCATGATAGGAACAAAGGTTTGTGCCAGGAAGTAAGATACGATCATGGAGAAACCGATAGCAAGCGCCAGCGGCAGGAACAACGCTCCCGGGATACCGTTCATGGTAAAGGCTGGTGCAAACACCGCCAGGATACAGAACAGGATCAGCAATTTAGGGAATGCGATCTCCTTACAGGCATCCCATATAGCTAATGCTTTAGGTTTACCCATATCAAAATGCTGGTGAATATTCTCGATAGTTACCGTCGATTCATCCACCAAAATACCGATAGCCAGCGACAGACCGCTCAGCGTCATGATATTGATGGTTTGATGAGCCAGCGACAGGAAAAATATTGCCGAGATAACGCAGGTAGGGATGGTCAGGATCACGATAAGCGCGCCGCGTTTATCACCCAAAAACAACAATACCATCAAACCTGTAAGTACGGCACCAATAGCGCCTTCTTCGGCCAAACTTTTTACCGCGTTTATTACGTAAACCGACTGGTCAAACACGAACGAAAGTTTCACATCCTCTGGTAACAAAGCCTGGAAGCGGGGAAGCGCTTTTTTAAGGTTTTGCACCACCTCCCATGTTGAAGCTGTAGCCGATTTGGTGATAGGCAGATAAACCGACCGTTTGCCGTTGATAAGCGCGTAACCGTTGGTGATATCGGCACCATCTTCAATGGTGGCTACATCTTTCATAAACACGGTTTGAATGCCGTTTTTATATAGCGGGATATCTCCAAAATCCTGAACCTTTTTAATGGTAGTGTTAGCCGGCGACAGGTAGTTATAATCGCCGATACGAACGTTACCTGCAGGCGTGTTCTGGTTATTCTCGCGCAGGGCGGCCACGATCTGGTCGGGCGTTAAGTTGTGCGAGCGTAACAGGTTAGGGTCTGCCTTGATCAGGATTGTACGTTGGTTACCACCAAAAGGCGCCGGAGCAACAAGGCCCGGTATTGAGGTAAATGACGAACGTACATAAACCAAAGCATAATCGAGTAATTCGTTATTGCTTCGGGTGGCGCTGCTCAACACCAGCTGACCAACCGGTAATGTTGAAGCGTCAAAGCGCAAAATGAAGGGAGGCTGCGACCCCTGCGGGAAGCTGGCCTGGGCCCTGTTGGTATACGCCGTGACCTCCGCCGCGGCTTGGGCCATATTAGTGCCCTCGTAAAAAGTAACTTTAATTAAAGTTAAACCCTGAATATTTTTCGTTTCGATACTTTTTACGCCCGATACGAAAAGCAACAGGTTAACATATTGCTTACCAAAGTAAGCCTCCATTTGGTTTGGGGTAAAACCGCCGTATGGGTGCGATACATATATAACCGGCAGGTTAAGATCGGGAAATATATCGATCTTGATAGTCCGTACCGCATTTATACCGAAGAAGAACAGCCCGGCTACTAAAACCAATATGGTAATTGGTTTCTGCAGCGCCCCTTTTATCATTCCCATTGTATATGTGTGTAACTGTTAAAAATTATTGATGAATAACCCAAAATCGCCGGTGGCTGCTGATTTGAACAGCAACGCCTGCCATACGTTGTTAAGGGCTATGTATTTGTCAACCTCGGCCCGGTTAAGGGTATAAAGCGCCTGCGTAAAATCAACTATGTTTGAAAGTCCATTTTTATACAGGGTATATTTCTGAATGTAAGCGTTGTTGGCGGCCGAAACTTCAACCGGTACTTCGTTTACATTTTTAAGGGCGTTGCCTATGCGTGTTTCGGCCAGGGAGCGTTGCGCTTCCAGTTGTTTATCAACCAGCTCGTAATCGTTTTTCAATTGCTCTGATGTAAACTTTTGCGATTGTACCTGGTAATGGGTCCTGAACACACTGGTAAAATTCCAAACCATGCCTATACCAAACAGGTAGTTGTAACGGGTTGGATCAACACCTGCGCCATAGCTGCTGGTGTAGCTATCCTGGTTAGTGCCATAATCAGATTTGAAGCCCGATCCCCTGCCCTGGTAAACACCAAACAAACTAAAAGTTGGCAAAGCGAATGTGCGGAGGTATTTAGCTTGCTGATCACTCACGTTTACCCTGTTTTGATAAAATTTCAAAGTTGGATGATCTGTAGTGGCAACAGCACTTACAGCCTCAAGGTTATTCGGCTGTTTAGTAATGAAAGCGCTATCCAGTTGAAACTCCTGCGCAGGGATCCCGAGATAAACAGAAAGTTGGTTACTTTGATCCTGTACCGTTTGCTGCGCGTTGGTTAAAGCAATTTTAGCGTTAGACACTTCGGCATTGGCTAATGACGAATCTACGCCTGGGTTTAAGCCGTTCTTTACGCGAGCAACCACTACTTTTTGTAAGTCCATGGCGCGGTTAAGGTTATCCTGCTGCGCCTTGGCAAGCTGCTGTGCCGCCAGTAAGTTTAAATACGTGGCTGCAACGCGTACCTGGTGCTGAAATTGCTCCTGTGCAAGATCTGTTTCATCACGGGATACGATGGTTTTTTGTACGCCAATCCTTTGCTTTGATCTGCCAAAGGCGAAAAAGTCCCAGCTAACGTTGGTTAAATACAGAGCGCCAAATGCAGCGTTCCAGTTCTGTTTGGCCAAAGCTGGCCCCGATGAGGATACCGACAGGCCACGATAACCATAAGATGGTCCGTTTTGGCCGTTCACTGTGCCGTAGTCCTGCTGCGCGGAGAAATTAACATCCGGCAGGTACTCCGTTTTTGTTTCTTTGAGGTATGCCTTAGAGGCGTTAAGCTGGTTTGCCTTCGACTTGATGGAAGCATAGTTAGCAAGGGCCATTTGTTCAGCATCCTTAATGGAAAGGACTTTTTGCTGCGCTTGTACGTGTAAGACATATAAAACACTCAAAAAAAACAGGAGTAATTTTTTTGAATTTGTGTTTAACATGAGGTGTATTTTATACACGGCAAATGTATGCCTATATGATTCATGAAAAAAATGAATTAATTTTGTGCAAATCATTAGCAAAACTAATAATGAATATCGCATTACATCATTTCAGGTTAGTTGACACCATTTCAAAAGAGGGTTCGCTGACTAAAGCAGCGAGTGCTTTACACCTAACTCAATCGGCCCTGAGCCACCAGTTAAAAGAGCTGGAGAAGGAACTGGATATAGAGGTGTTCCATCGCCAGGGAAAGAGGCTTCAATTAACCGAAGTAGGCTACCGTTTTTTACGAAGTTCGGAAAAAATTTTGGCTGAAATACGTACTCTTGAAGAAGATATTAACAACTATAAAAATGGTAAAACCGGCAAGCTAAATATCAGCATGCAATGCTATACCGCATACCACTGGCTACCCGGTGTAATTAAGGATTTTAAAAGCCAATGGCCTGATATTAACATAAATATAGTTTCGGACGCAAGCCGCCGGCCGCTTGAATACCTGATGCGCGGCGACCTTGACCTGGGCATTGTGCGCACCCAAATGGTAAACACACAAATCGTTTACGAACCCATTTTTGAAGACCGTCTGATAGCCATCTTACCGGCCGATCATCCACTGGCAAAAAAGGCCGTTATTGACATCTGCGACTTCCAGGATCAGGAGCTGATACTGGCCCTTTATGACCCCTCTTACCAGGAGACTCCAATCATCGAAACACTCATCCAGGAGCAGCATGTAAAGCCCAAAACATTGAGCCGGATCCACTACACTGATGCCACCATTGAGATGGTAAATGCAGGCCTCGGAATTAGCGTTATGGCCGACTGGATTGTGAAGCCATACCTACCCGGTAAACACATTGTTACAAAGCCGCTGCACCATAGCATTGCAAAACGCACCTGGTACGCCGCCACCTGTAAGGATACACCCGCAATTCAGAACTTTTTGAGCTGCCTCAAAAACCATTTCTGCAAAACCGAAATGCTGTGTAATGAATTTGACGACGTTGCCGACTCTTATCCCGAACTACGTGCGATATAGCCTGACGCTATTCATAATATTTATCATGAACGGCCTTAATGCACAGGTTGCACTAAGGCCGTTTCCGCAACATAGCAGGTATACTGCCGGTACTATTAAACCTAATCACGTCAGCCAACAACAACTGGATAAACAAGTAACCGTTTTTTACGATCAGTGGAAAAGCCGCTATATAAAACCTGGCTGCAACAAGAATCAATTTTACGTTTGGTTTGAAAAACCCGGCAAGGAATGCGTATCCGAAGGGCAAGGCTATGGCATGATCATCACCGCGCTGATGGCCGGGTATGATAAGCGGGCAAAAACCGTTTATGACGGCTTATATAATTACTACAAAGCCCATCCGGCCAAAGCATCTCCTTATTTAATGGCCTGGGCCCAGCTAAAAAACTGTAAAAACCACGACAGGGATGCTGCCACAGACGGTGATATGGATATAGCATACTCTCTTTTGTTAGCTGATAAGCAATGGGGAAGCAAAGGCCATATCAACTATCTGCAGGAGGCTAAAAATGCAATGGCGGCTATTATGCGCTATGAGATCAACCCTAAAACATATTCTGTTTTACTGAGCGACGGCAGCGACGGAGATAGCGACGATTATTATGACATGCGCGCGTCCGATTTTATGCCTGCCAACTTTAAAGCATTTGAAAGCGCGTCAAAAACTGGTAAATGGCAAAAAGCCATTGATAACAACTACCGCTTATTTAGTTATATGCAGAAAACTTACAGTCCGGATGCGGGTTTGGTACCCGACTTTATAAGAGGCATAAATACAAAAACCCGGCCTGCCCAGGCTAACTATATGGAGTCAAAGTATGATAGCTATTATAACTACAATGCGTGCCGTGTTCCGTGGCGGATAGCTACTGATTATTTGTTATACGGTGATAAACGCGCAAAAACTTTTGTAACCCCGATAAACCGTTGGATAAGGCAGACTACCAATGGCAATCCTGATAATATTTCGGCAGGGTATACGCTTGAAGGTAATGACATTAAAGGCCGATACTTTGAAGCGCTGAGTTTTATAGCACCATTCGCCGTATCAGCAACGGTTGATCAAAGCAATCAGCAATGGCTTAACAAAGTTTGGGATTACCTTGTAGCGTTTAAATTGAAGGATTATGATTATTACGATAATACCATCAAAATGCTGGATATGATCATCGTGAGCGGGAATTACTGGCGGGTGGAATAAATTGATACAGACGAATAAATTAGTTAAATTTGATTATGCTTACAGTACAAGTAAAATTATCGGTAGAAGATATTATCAACTCCTTATCAAATCTGGAGGCTAAAGAAATTGATAAGCTTCAAAAAGCTATTGCCGAGTTCAAAAACGATATCGCATTGCAACAATCGATAGAGAGAGGGCTTGAGGATGTCAAGAACGGAAGAATAACACCAAGCGATGCTGTAATGAATGATATAAAAGCCCGGTACAACTATAATGGATGAATTTGAGATTTTCTGGTCGGACGAAGCCAGGAAAACCTTTGTTGAAGTTATAGAGTATTTAGAGTACAAGTGGACAATAAAAGAAATCAATGATTTTATTTCGAGAACAGATTCCATTTTAATAAAAATCAGGACGAATCCGTTTTTATTTCAACAACACAAAAACGATCCCTCAATAAGGCAAGCCGTACTTCATCCCAATGTTTCTTTGCTGTATCGAGTAACCGACGATCAAAAAATAATATTTCTCCTCACCTTTTGGGATAATCGTCAGGATTCCGAAAGATTGAAAATAGAATAATATAGCAAAGACGGTAAAAAAACTTAGCGCCTTTGCGTGAAATCTTAATATCTTAATTATACCCCAACAACATCTCAGCCGCCCTTAGCCCGCTGGTAAGTGCCGCTTCAACCGTACCCATGGCGGTACCTTCATATAGGTATTCGCCTGCAAAAAATAGGGTATCACCTATCGGGTGACTTATGACCTTCCTTGCTTCGGCAGTTTCTGTGGTATCGTAGCTGTATGACCCGCGGCAGAAAGGGTCGACCGTCCAGTTTATAACATTCCAGGTGAGGAGTTTTTCTTTTAGCTTCGCGATATCTATCTTAAAAATATTGGAGATGGAACCCAGCGCCTCTATCAGCATATCTTCATCGCTGGTATTCAAACGGGCAGCAGCTGGAGGCCCGCCAAGCCAGCCGGTAAGCAACGGGCGATGTACCGGCATCTGTGTCCACCAAACAGGGATAGCTTCCTTCGAAAACAGGAAACCCATGTCTTCGAGGTTGACTCCGGCCATTTGCCGCGTTTCATCACTACACCAAAAGGCATCGTCAAACTCCAGTAATACTTTGATTACAGCACCAAAACCAAGCGATTTAAGAGCATTTATATAATAATCAACCGGAGGATCAAAACTCAGGGTGCCTTTCAACCCCGCTTCGGCCTGCAAGATGCCAAGCGGTACGGCAACCAACAATTGCCTGGCCTGGTAGGTTATGCCGATATCTGTACTTACGGTAACATGATGCTGCCCCCAGTCAATATCTTTTGCTACAGCATTAAGGTAGATATGCCCGCCTGCCTGTTTAAATTCATTTGCCAGATAGCTGATCAACTCACAATAACCGCCTTCTACACGGTATTGCGCGTCCTCATGCTCATTTTGCCACTCTTTACGGATGGAGAAAGCGCTCGCCTTTTTAGGATCGGCATTATCATAGCCCGACACATATGCCCTTACCGATTCCCGGAGACCTTCATACCGTTCTCCCGAAAATTCATGCTGCATAAAAGCCTCCATACTCATATCATTTTTAAGCTGCATAATACGCTCCAGAAACTCATCCCAATGCTCAATAACATGCCCTTCTGCTATAAACTTTCCATCGTCATACCTCCACATTGAAGCTGAAGCCGGAGTGTATTTAATACCAGCCTCGTTAAGCAAACTTTGGGTCACGGGCAAATTACCGTGAATAAACTCGGCACCCAATTCAGCGGGTTGCGACGATGTGCCATGCTCCAATGTATGAATGCGACCGCCGAGCCTGTTACGTCCTTCGAGCAACACAACATTCTTCCCAGCTTTGGCAAGCGTACGGGCCGCCATCAAACCTGCTGCTCCCCCTCCTATGATAATTACATCTGTATTTTCCATATGCAAAATGTGTTGAGCAAGATAAGCAGATTTTTAAAGCAGTGCCTGTATGGTAAGTCATTCTTAAACAAAATTTAACTTTAAAAACAACCTGACATAAGTCATCCTACCCACAATTCAACACGCAATACTTACACCTAAAACCGGTATTTAACAAAACGACAAAAGCCGGATGGAGTATCCGGCCTTGTAATTTTGAAATCAATAAGTTTACTGCAGTGCAATCACCTGCTTATCCAAATTCCAGCCTTCAAGCAATATGGTGGGCTTTACAGTGCCCAGTTTAGCTACCGGGGCACTTACAGCTACCGTAGTACTTTCATGCGGTGCAATAGTGAAATAGCTACCTGTCCAATAGCTTGGCATCACTTCCTCGCCTTTTTTCATTAGTTGCGGGCGAACAAAAAACGCGAGTTGATTGGAGTTATTGGTAAACTGAATGGTCCATTTGTTTTCACTCGTACCTTTTTCGGCCTTGAGCACCTTGGCCTGTACCTGCGCATGCTTCATATCATTCAGTGATGTAAAGTCGTCAGTGGCCGATAACCAGTACGCGTTATGCGATATCGTTTTACCAGTTGCATCGGTCAGGTTAAGCACCACAAAACTTACGCCTTTGGTAGCGTCAAGCACATCTTTAAGTTGAATTACTTCTTTAACACCGGTTTGTGCCAATCCAACATTGCTAATTTTTGCCGATTTGATGAGTTTACTGTTGATATCATAAATATCCGCAGTAGCAGTTAAATTACCGGTTGCATGATGTGTGCGGTTGATGATAGCTATTGATGAATTATCATAGTTATATTGAATGTGGATAGGTTCGCAGGCATTTTGCATGGCATAGTAGCCGGCATTGGGCTCCAGGTACCAGTCATAAATTTGCCAGATAACACTTGGCAGGGCCGCATTTAACTTCCAGAGCATAACGCCTCCGGTTTCATTAAGCTTATGGCCATCAGCTTCAAAAATGCCCCGGTAGCCAGTAGCATTCATCAGCTGCATTTTGTCGGAGAAATTGACGATGCTATTCGGCTTGCCATACCTTTTGGCCATTTCTTCATAGTATTTATCATACTTACCCGCGCCAGTAGCAGCATCATGATATCCCCACGAATTATTAAGCGGGAACGGCAAATTAGTATCCCAAACTAAATTAGGGATTATCTTAGGTAAGGTAGTATATGGCGGTTGCGACGGCAAGCCGGTTTCGTCCTTAAACACCCAGTCTCTGGCGTCATTAGCCAGTTTGTAATAATCTTTAGGATCTTTCCATTCATACGGGCCACCGCTGTAAACGCCGGATGGCATATCATCTGGCCATGAACCCTTCCAACCGGCAGGCAGCTTGGCAAAGCCCGACGAGCTTGGGATGAACGGCCGTGTACCATCTAAAGTGATGATATCATTGCGCATCACGTCATATAATTCCTTACGGGCATGCCCTTCGTTACCACCGGTCCACACCAGTAAACTTGGATGATTACGGATGCGATAGATGGTACTTTCTACGTTTTTAATAAATACATTACCTTCCAGCGGCCAATCCGGCGAACCTTTAAACTCGCCCTGGGTATCGCCCGTGATCCAAAAATCCGACCATACCATTTGGCCATATTTATCCGCTGCGTTCCAGAAAGCGTCGGGTTCAGTAACGCCACCGCCCCAAATGCGCACCAGATTTACGTTGGCATTGCGGCACAGGTGCATTTCATAGTCATAACGGGCCGAATCGCGGTTTACCATCATATCCGGCACCCAGGCACCACCCACCAGATGGACTTCCTTGCCGTTTACGTAAAACTTACGGCGTACAAAGCCATTGGCTGTAGTTTCGGCTTTTGAAGCAACCTTGCGGATACCAAATACAAATGTTGTATCGTCGCTTATGGTAGTTCCTTCGACATATTGCAGGCGAATACGGTACAGGTTTGCTTTTCCATAACCATTAGGCCACCATAATTTAGGCTGACGAATGATCAGTTGGCTGATCTTATCGGCGTTTAACTCAACACCCTTTTCTGAACCACCAGGCACCACCACAGGCTGACTAAACTGAACCGCGACGCCAACAAAGTTTTCGGGCTTTATGCTGATGGTTAACTTTCCTCCATGCGTTGCTGCTGTATTGTTGGTTAAAGTTAAATTCAGCGAAAGCCTGGCAAGGCCTGTATCGGGCAGATTTGGCAAATCGGTAACCAGTTTTGGCCTGCCGATAGTTACTGCGCCGCTGGTACGCAGAAAAACAGGCTGCCAGATCCCCATATTACGGTCCCGCACCGGCGGGATCCAGTCCCAGCCAGAAGAGCACAGCATGGTTACGTTTTTACCTATATCGCCTGTTGGGCCACCATTTTCATAAAACGGACCGAGCGCTTTTAGTTGTTCCTTCGCGGGGTAGCCCGGATAATCGAGGGGGTAGATTTTTACTGCAAGTGCATTTTCTGTGCCGGCTTTAACTGCATTGCTTACATCAAGATTATGTTCGGCAAACATTCCGGCCATTTGGGTGCTGTCGGCAATTTGTTTACCGTTAAGCCATACAGCTGCCCTATAGTTGATACCCTTAAATATCAACTGGAAACGGCGCCCTTTATCTGCAGCCGGAACTTTAAAAGTGGTGCGGTACCAGTAAGGCTTTTTCCATGGATTGGGATCATTAGGCAAATGACTGTATTGCTCCAGGTTATATTCTTTATTGAACTGATCGGAAGCGTCAGGGATCAGCATGTTATTCAGTCCCTGGTATGGATCGGGATAAATATGATTAGCCACCAGCCCGGTTAATACGGTTGAAGGTACTTTTACCGGAAACCAGTATACTGGCGAATGGTATTGTATACTGGAAAGTTCGGTGCCTGAAGCACTTACCAACGCCGAGGATTGCAGATCGAAATTGCTTAATTTAACTTGTTTTACAACCCCTGATTGTGCCGAAACAATGGCGGGCAAAAGGCAGACAGCCATAAAACTTAAAGCAGAGCGGATACTTTTGTTCATGTAGAATATTGATAAATAGGTATCGTAAAACTACTTAACATACAACCAGATACAGCTGTACTTATTTATCAATTTGTGGTACAAATGATACGATTTCAGGTTTTGGTAAAACAATTTAGTTGTTGGTGACAACACCTGCGGTGTTCGGAAGATTTTATAATTCCCTCCCCTGGGAGGGGTGCGGCAGGAATGCGTGTTGGCAGGGAAGGGTTATATGCCTAATTAACGAATAGGTATAGTTTAGAAACCTCTTCCTACACCCTCCCAGGGGAGGGAATCACACAATCCCGCACTTTTCTATTTCTTCCGAACAACTGTAATTACAACACCAACAACGGCCAAGTCTGGCGTATCACTTATGAACCGTCTTATTCTGTAGCACAATAATGGGCTCAAACATATCCCAATTGGGTTTATAATCTTTCTGGTTCATAAGCCCCTGCGCTCCTACCGAAAAATTGCCCAGCACAAGATCGGTATCTCCATCGCCATCAATATCACCGGCCTCCATTGAGATCCAGCGGCCCAGCAAATTTACAGGCACCTCATGAACTTTAAATTTACCAGGACTCAGCTGCTCATGGTAAGTAAAACCTTCGGTGGGATGATACTTGTAATCAGGAAAAAATGCGATCACAGCCAGGTCAAGATCGCCATCGTGATCAAAATCGGCGGCTATGGCTTTTGAACAGCCGTTGATATGGTAAAAATAGGTTTGTTTAAATTTCCAGTCGCCCTGGTTGATAAAAATATAAACCCCATGATAGGGTTTAAATACAGGCGAGTAATCATTATTATCGCCGCAGGTATATACAATATCTAATTTACCATCGTGGTTAAAATCAACCAACTGAAAACTGCTTGAGCCATATACCGGAGGGAAACGCATGATATTACGGGTAATGAAACCACCTTTTTTATCATTTAAAAACAGCCAGATACCTTCATCGGCCTGGGCAAATAAACAGGCTATATCAGGCCAGCCGTCACCGTTAAAATCGCCCGTATAAACTATTTCAGCGCCAGGAATTGCTCGAATGATCTTCCTTTTAAAAGAATGGTTGGTCTGTTGCTGCAACAGGAACAAGCCCCCTCTGTCACGACCAAAACCGCAACTCACGTAATCCATCAGACCATCTTTATTAAAATCAGCTGCTGCACTTTTAACGGGACGAGGCAGACTATCTTCCATTAAGGTGGTATCTTTTGATTTCCTGCTGAGATCAATGTGTGTTAACGTCCCCTTAAGCTGATCGTTTGGCGGAAGTATGCCTATGCAGGTAATTACGGCGCTATTAGGCTCGCTTGCCGATTGATAAAAAATAGCATCGGTAATGGGTGAATGAAACTTTTTGACAAGCGTGGCCGAGAGATCAGCATTCCAGCGATAAAGCTTATTACCGGCATCGCCTGTATAAAAATGCTTATCAACCGGATTAAATTTAACCATTGTGGTCATGGCCTCTCCCGATGTCGTATCAATCAACGCAGGTCGTTTCACCGAAAATATAGCCGAATCGATTACAGCATCAGGCTTTGGAATTTTCAGCTTTTTAGGAGAAGCATAACGGTAGTAAACAGCAATCTTTGTCCAGTCGGCAAGGGAAAGCACCGCATTTGGCCCGGCTATGTATTGATCCATAAAGGGGCGCATTCCAAGTTTTGTGCCCATAGCGGGCAAAATATATTTATCCCAGGTTGCACTATCCAATAATGAGGCATCAGGAGCTTCATGACAACTGCCACAGTATTTAACAGCCGTTTTTCTGGCATCAGCCAAAAGTTCCTCGTCGGTCTTTTCATGATCACCGCAGCTGTTCAAGGCAGCTATCACAGCTGCAAACATCATAGTTATGAGCAATAATAAACTAAGTCGCTTTATCTTCCCACCTTCGGCTTCCCTCATTTTCAATTTGGATATAGCGTTACTTTTTGGTGTGATTTTCAAGTACTACCAGCGGCAGGTGCTTGTCCCAATTAGGCTTAAAGCCATCCTGAAACATAAAGCCATCAGCATAGTTACCTAAAACAAGGTCGGGTTGGCCATCATTATTCAGATCTGTCATTTCCATGCACATCCAGTGGCCGTATTGACTAATTGGCGGGGCGTGCGGTTTAAAATCAAACGGCTTGCTTTGTTCAAAATAAATAAATTCCTCGGCAGGTGTGTTCTTCATGTCTGCAAAGAAGGCTATAGTAGCAATATCGATATCACCATCGCCATCAAAATCGGCAGCTATTGCTTTGGTACAACCGTTTATCGGGTAAAACCAGCGCTGTTTAAAATTCCAATTGCCGGTATTGGTGAAAATATATAAGCCATGGTAAGGTTTCAAAATCCGCGAATCGCGATAATTATAGCCACATGTTAATACCAGGTCGAGTTTACCGTCATGATCCATATCAACCAGCTGAAAACTGCTTGAACCGTATACAGGTGGAAAATGCAGCAGGTTGCGGGTAGTAAAACCTCCGTTTTTGTCATTTAATAAAAGCCAAAGGCCTTCATCGCCACTCCCTGTCAGGAGCATAACATCCGTCCAGCCATCATTATTAAAATCGCCGGCTAAAGCCTGTGCGGCACCCGGCTTGTCATAAATGGTCTGCTGATCATAAGTATGATCCTTATTTTGCTTAAGCAGGTAAACCCCGCCTTTAAACTTACCCTGACCGCAAACTACAATATCCTGCAATCCATCCTTATTAAAATCGCCGACTGCAGTGCCAACCGGACGTGGCAGATCTGACGCGATATAAGTTTGATCGTTATTAACCACTTTGGCATCCAGATTAACCTTCACTACCTTGCCATTTGGAAAATCAATTGGCGCCATACGGCCTATGCAGGAGAAAAAGCCCACATTATGTCCCAAGCTATCCTTGCCAAAAGTTACATCAACGGCTGCCGATGGAAGTTTGGCAATAGAATCCATTTTTAAATTGCTATCCCAGATATTCAGTTTTTCATCAACCGCGTCGGCACTGTACAATTTATGCGTAGCCGGATTGGTGGCTACCATGGTAGTGAAGCTTGTATAACTTACCGGTGCAGGCTTTTTAAGTGTGAAACCCGCCCAATCATTCATCAGCGGAATGGGCTTTTTAGCAGGAAGCACTGTGTCAGGAGCTGCCTTTTTATAATAATCTAAAATAGCAGTCCACTCGGCAATGGTAGCTCCTGCAGTATCAAGCGGATCATTTTTAAAATAAGACGAGCCACCATAAGTTGAAATATGCAGCGACGGCGCCATGTTAACCAACGTATGATTAAGCCAAACATCTTTTGGCAATGCATCAACAGGTACCAACGAATGACAACGGGTGCATTTTAACTGTACCAGGTTTTTACCATCAACTATAACATCGCCGGTAAGTTTATATGGTTGGTAAGCCTGCTTATGCTTACAGCTATTAAAAAGTGCCAAACCGGCAATTATTGCAGAAAATGATAACAGGGATGATATGGTTAACGTGCTTTTTTTAATAGTCATAAGATGGTTAAGCCGCTATTTTTTTAGTTTCAGTTTTTTCCAGATATACTCACCCACCTGACGGCCTTGCACAGCGCCCTGGTCAACACTGTTACGGAAGTGGATACCTCCATAAAACCTGCTAACAGAAGTTTCATCGGCAGCTTTCAAGAAAGAATCAAAGTGGCGCTGCATCCCAATATAGCGCAGATCGCTGGTATCCTGGTAGGCAAAGTTATCGCCAAATAAATGCGTAAGCACTACTGCCGAAGCGCCGCTGATGTCACTATGCCCGCTTGGATATTCAGGGAACGGAGGGGTTTGCAGCATAGGCAGCCAGTCGTGGTCAATTTTATCGTTGATGATGGTTACCGGCCTTATGTAGTTAGTTTCGTATTTAACCTGCCAGCCGCAAATAAAAGCATCATACAAGGCTATTGATGTAAGCGCGTAAGCCTGCGCGGTCTTTACCACATCGGCATGGGTTTGCTTGCAGGCAATGGCGGTTATACCAATCCAGTGACCGCCTGGGGTGATCTTTTTATTAGCAAACATCATGTGCCCGTTGTGCTCAATAACAAAAGGGTTATCGTCCCAAAACTTAGCAATCGTTTTTTGCTCCGGGGTGATGTTTTTGCTTTGGTTATACACCTCCATGGTTTGTTTGAAATACTGACTATCCTTGCTTTCACTAAAAGCAGGAGGAGGCGGCAACGGGAACATAGTTGAAGTATCAACCGCGAAAGTGTGCATAGTACCCCAGCAAAACTCAACTCCGTCCAGGTAATCGGGTGGTGTTGGATGCCAGTTACCGGGATTATCGTTACCTAAAAACCTGGGTTTGCCACGGGTTTGAGGATAATTATCAACCGATGCCCTTTTTAATATATACTTACCAATCTTTTCGCCAAACGCCATGGAACGGGCATAGGTTGAGTCATCAAGATTATCTTTATACATGGCGTAAACCTTGGCCTCGTATTTTTTCAATGAATCTATCGAAAATGTAACCTTATGCGCCACCGTAAAAAAAGCGTTTGTAGCGGCAAGTGTATAATTATACTTTACTCCTTGCTGAGGCTGTGGCGGCTGGCCAAAAGCCTTAAGCTGTGCAGTGATAGAATTATATTCAGGCTTTTCGTAACGAAGCGCCTCATAGGCAGCAAGTGTAGCATATCCATAAATACGACTGGCTACCGGAGGGGTAAAAACATCATATATAATAACCTGCGTAAGCTGATCAACGTTGTTATGAATAACGTCTTCATCCTTAATCAGTGGTATCTTTTTAGCCTTACCTCCGCAACCTAAAATAAGGGCACAACTTGCAGCGGCTATGAATATCCTCAAGATTCTCATTTATAATAGTTTAATTAATTGGAATATTTCGTTGATGGCCATAGCTGTCGGTTATGGTTACCGAAGCCATGTTATCATCAATATTAATAAATCTGCCCGACTGCGACAAGAAAGAATTGCCATTATAAAATTCCTGTCTGGCGGTTTTACCATTCTTGTATTTTACAGTAGCAAACGCGTCAAGCGGCTGCAGACTGTATGTTTTAACCGGCCTTTTCAACTCAAATAGTTTCATGGCGTCACGGTTTTGGGTAGCGGCCAGCAGGTAATTGCCCCTGGCTCCCTTAAGCTTAACCAATGCCTTACCATTACCAGGAATATAAATACCGCTTTGCATAATGCTGAGTGGTTTAAAGCCTCCTTTGCCATCGCCTTTAAGTAGCAAACCGTTAAATGCATCGTAACGGCCGGTTGCCACTTCGGTACCGTAGTCATTACCGTTTAGTGCAACGTCAAGATTGCCGTCCCCATCAAAATCATCAACGGTAATTCCGCATAACTCAGACATCTGTGCTTCAACAGGTAGCGGAATGGCGGTGAATTTCCCAGCTCCATCATTACGTAAATAAACCGACTGCAAATAATTCACTTTTAAACGAATTGCTCCTTCGCGCATTTTGGGTGTTATTACCGAATCCATTGTAGCGGTTGCAAATGATCGGTAGTTTTGGAACTTGATACGCATGCTGATCATCTGCTTAACAATATCATCACGACCAAAAGCCGGGAATTCCTGTAGTTTACCTTCCTGATCTTTCAGAAAAACAGACGGGAAAGCATCATAGCTACCGTTGTTGTCAAAATCTTTGGCTGTGATATAAATCGGGTACTGATCGCTTGCTTTATAAAAAGTATTTAAACCCGTGTTACCTACAATATAGTCGGTATCACCATCGTGGTCAAAATCGCCGGCGGCAATAGTATTCCACCAGCCAAGCTTATTTTCAACACCAGTACTTTGCGTTACATTTTTGTAAACGCCATGATCATTTTTAAGGAAAGTGATCGGCATCCACTCGCCTGTAAGGATCAGATCGGGCCAGCCATCGTTATTAAAATCGGTAAAAGTGGCGTCACAAACCAGGCCGATGTTATTTAATTCTTTAGCTACCGACGCAGATACGTCCGTGAATTTAACAACACCGTTTTTACTATCATTACGCAAAATAAAGCTTGATACCGGCTTAGGATAATTCCATGGATCAACGCGACCTGATACAAACAAGTCCATTTTACCGTCGCGGTTTATATCTGCTGCTTTTACACACAATTTGCTGGTCAGATTTTTAGGTAATGCATCCGGCTGTAATTTAAAATTACCTTTTCCGTCATTAACATAAAGTCTGTCCTGGTAATTTGATGAGCCCGGTTCGCTTTCATAGCCGCCGCTGGCTACATACAAATCAAGGTCGCCATCGCCATCGGCATCAAAAAGCAACATGCCTTCGTCCTTAATCCGCACCGGCGATATCATATGCGCCATATCATTAGGGTTACCAACAGGTGCAATAGTATTAGGCTGAGGTACCAGATCGCGCTGAATAAACTTACCGCTGGCTTGCTGCAACAATAACTGAGCAGGATATTTGGTTGTACCTCCTACAACCATATCATCAAAACCATTGCCATCCACATCGCCAACCGCTACAGCCGGCGTATATTCAGATAGTTTATGCGGAAGCAGCTTCTGAACGTTAAAGTCGATATAGTCCTGATCGTTATGTTTATAAGTTATCCCTGCCGATTTGGTGACGTCTTTAAATAACGCAACATTATCTATAGCCAGTTGCTTGTTACTATACTCAAGCTTTGCATCGGCAATTTTAACCTGGATTGTTTGATTGGTTTTAACATTGGTAAGCACCTGCTTTTTACCGTTATCCCAGCGAATCACCACCGAATCGAGCCTGGAAACGTTACCTAAGCCAAAATGGGCAATATTCTGGATGGTTGATAAATAGCCGCGATATGGTGTATTTTCATAATACTGATGTTTGCCATGATCATAATAGATATCGGCAAAGGCACCAAGGCCGTTCAGATTTTTAGCGCGGCCATGAAATTGTATATGAAAGTAATTGCTATTGTTTAGCGCGTTTTTACGGGAAGTATTTTTGTAGATGAATGCTTCGTCGTTAATATTGTTAATCACCATATCCATGGTGCCATCATTATCCAGATCGGCATAAGCACAACCGTTTGAAAACGACGGAACGCTCAGTCCCCAACTTTTGGTTACATCCTCAAATTGTACACCATTGGTATTGCGGAACGCGTAATTAGGTATTTTCACAACCGGAATCTGGTCAAGCACTTGCTGGGTTGACGCTACAGAATAGGCCATCTGCCTAAAGGTTATAAAATCATGATCGGTTACATCGCGCGGGTAACCATTGGTTATCACAATATCGCGATAGCCGTCATTATCAAAATCAGTTATCATAGGGCCCCAGCTCCAGTCTGTCTGGCCTACACCACTTAAAAAAGCCACATCACTAAATGAGGGATCACCAATGGAATCATTGCCTCCAACTCGCGGACCATTATTTAATTGCAGCGTATTACGGGTATATTGATACTGGTATTTATACCTATCAAAATTTTGAAATATCTGGTAGTTATTTGGTGGCATGAACATCTTTTTCCGGTAGTTATCCTCGGGGTTCATGTCAACCTCAAAAACATCGGCAAGGCCATCATTATTCACATCCTCAATATCCTGCCCCATCGAGCTGAATGCAGTGTGTTTAAAATACTCCTGTACCTTATCGGTAAAGGTACCGTTACCGTTATTGATGTATAAAATGTTATCTGTTAAAAAATCGTTGGTTACGTAAATGTCTTTCCATCCATCGCGGTTAATATCAACAATGGTAGCCGCATGGCCATATCCTTCGGTGCCTATACCCGCCTGTTTTGATACATTGGTATAAACGGGATGCTTTAGCACCGGATCCCAGTCGCAACGGAAAAGTTGCCCCGTACTGCGGTGGGTTCCATTAGTAATTATTGGCCTGAAAGTGCTTTGATTATCACCCGCTACAGCCTCATTAACGGTAAGGTACATATCCAGGTCGCCATCATTATCATAATCAAAAAACGATGCCATAGTGGAGTGTAGCTTTACATTAAGCCCGTATTCCTTAGCCATTTCTTTAAAATGCGGTATACCATCCTTACCTATACCCTGGTTTACATAAAGCAGGTTAGTGCGCTTAACCGAATCATCAAGCAAGGTATAACACACATAAATATCCATGAGTCCGTCGTTATTAATATCAACAACGGCCACTCCCCTGCCCCATCCGCCGCTGCCGCCAACACCTGCCGCCGTGGTTACATCATCAAATTTCATGTCTCCTTTGTTGAGGTATAGCTTGTTTGATGTAGTATTGGCCACAAAGTAAATATCCTGCAAACCATCATTATTGAAATCGCCTATCCCTACTCCACCGCCATTATACAAGTTAAGCTTGGTTAAGGGATTAATGGCATCGTTTTCAACAATTTTATTATTGAAGGTAATACCAGAGTGCGAGGAAGGGATCTGTTCAAAAAGTGTAGCTTTTTTACATGCACTAAATAAAACGGCAACCAGGCAAACAAGGGGAAAGGTGTACTTCATTATTTGGTTAGTAAACTATAAAAAAAGGTGGAGATAAATATCTCCACCTAAAGTTAAATATTTTAAAATCAATGGTTAATTAATAACCAGGATTTTGTTTCAGTTTTGATGCACCGGTTGAACCAGAAAGGTCAATTTCACTTTGAGGTATTGCGTAATATTCGTTTTTACCTTTAGTAAAGTGGGCACCGTTAAGCTGTGAGTTAGTGTTAATATCATATGCAAAGAAAGCATTGATCTCATCAGCCATGCTGCCTGTACCCTGATCCCAACGTTGTAAGTCGAAGAAACGCTGTCCTTCCATAGCCAGTTCAAGCTTACGCTCAAAATGGATAGCCGTACGGGCATAAGTTTTATCAGAAAACGCGCCTGCAGGATAAGGTTTAACCAAATAATTATCAGCAGGAGTGGTTTTTACTGTATACTCAGATTTTGACGGATCGTAAGGAGAATTTAAGTAAACCCACCAAACCGGATTTGCAGCACGGGCACGTACCAGGTTAACGTATTGTAGTGCCTTATCGGTACTTCCAACTTCAACCTCAGCTTCAGCAGCCATTAAAAGCACATCGCTCCAACGCATTAAGTTTACGTTGTTTGAGGTAACCTCGTTAGCAGCCCAATAGTTTTCAGTACTTGAGTTAGTGCCTTTTTCGGCAGATGAGTAAACATTTTTACGTGGGTTGAAAACACCATCCGTAGGGTCACGGATCCAGCTTGCAGGAGGATTACCCCAGTCAAGGTATGGTACATTAGGCCGGCCCATAGTGATGTCAATACGTGGATCTACTGTACCAGTATATGGATCAGTTTTACCACTTACTTTTTTACCAGTGTTGTATGAAGTAAACAATGGTAAACCATTAGCGTCGGTTTTAAAAGAGTTACCTAATGATTGTGAAGGGTTAAACCAACCGCAGCATGCACCAGGGCCGCTGTTGTAAGGGAAGTTCAACTCATCACCCGTATTACCGTTATTACCACCCGAGTTATCGTTAACAGAAGCCTGAGCAGCAAAAACTGATTCAACACTGTTTTTCTGACCTGCCTGAGGGCTAAAGTTTTTCTGCATGTTATCGTTCAATGCAAAATGATCGCCGCTTGGTTTTGTACCGTTAGGAATCAGGTTGTCATATAACGCTTTGGCATCTGCAAATTTGTGCTGGAACATTTTGGCTTTTGCCATGTAAGCTATAGCAATCCATTTATTAGCACGGCCTTTTTGTGATTGAGTAGCAGGGATATTATCAATACCTGCCTGTAAATCAGCTTCGATATTAGGCCAGATGTCCTTATCGTTAGGCTGGTTAGCATCGGCTTGTGTTTCATCGATATAAGGAATCATGTTGTACATTTTCTTAAGCTCCATGTAGTAATAGCCTCTTAAGAAACGAGCCTCACCTGTAATCCTTTTAACGTCATCGGCACCGATATCTTTTGCTAAAGGAAGTGTACGTAAAACGTCATTAGCACGGCTTACACCGTTAAAGCAAAGCTGATATTTTGATTTGATGTAAACGTTAGAAGTAGAATAGGTAAAGTTACCAACAGGTAAAGCGTCATTACCACCGTCTGATGGTTCTGAACCTTTGTAAGCATCGCCTGCGGCAACGCTACCAAACAGCCAGTTTGAACCGGCAGCATCAATACCGCCACCGTTACCACCCACACCGTCAAGCAAAGAATATGTACCAATCAATAAACTTTCAACACCTGTTTTATTGGCCACAATATTCGGGCTTAAGCTCTGAAGTATCGGCCTGTTAAGCATATCCTTGCGGCACGCATACACCAGGCACACCAACAGTAACACTATTGGTATGATCAGTTTCATTTGAATTTTTTTCATAACTTTTATATTAAAAATTTGTCACACATTAAAAAGAGGCGTTAACACCAATGTTGTATATCTTCTGACCGGCAGGATAGTTACCAAAGTCGATACCGAAGCTGGTATTATCTGTCAAGGTTGAAGGCTGAAGCTCAGGATCTAAACCGCTGTATTTAGTAATGGTGAATAAGTTGTTAGCTAACAAATAAAATCTTAGTCTCTTAATACCCAAAGCTTTGATTTGTGAATTAGGTACAGTATAACCCAATGTTAATGATTTTAACCTAACATAGGTACCGCTTTCAACATACCATGAGTTTGGATCACCGGTGTTATCTGCGTTAGCAGTACGGGTTAATACCGGGATAGTTGCCTGGCTGTTATCAGCACCTGGTTTCCAAACTTTAGGACCTAATATATCAGCACTTACGTTACCGGTAAATACTTGTGGGAAGTAAGTCCAGTATTTAATGTAATTGAAAATCTTGCCACCGAATGAACCGTAAACAAACGCATTCAGATCAAAGTTTTTGTAGCTAAGGTTAAATGTAAAACCGCCTGTAAATTTAGGGTTAGGGTTACCGATGAATGTTTTGTCATCAGAAGTGATCTTTCCATCGCCATTTACGTCGGCATATTTAAACAAACCTGGTCTTGCGTTAACATCGGTTGGTGAAGCAGCGATATCAGCAGCATCACGGTACAAACCGATAACTTTATATCCATAAAACTCACCTACTGGCTGGCCTGGCTGTAACCTTACAAAGTTTTGTAAACGGGTTGAACCACCGCTATTACGATCCTGGTATTTAAGGCCATTCAAATTGGTAACCATGTTTGAGTAGTGGCTCACGTTTAAGCTTAGATCATATTTCCAATCGCTGCCCACATTGCCGTGATAGCTGGTAACAATCTCAAAACCTTTATTTTTAATATTACCACCGTTAACATATGGTAAGTTTGAAACAGCAGCCGGAGCAAGTGCAATTGCAGGGTCGCCTGATTGGAATAATAAACCGGTAACTGATTTCTGGAAATACTCGAAAGTGAAATCCAACTTATTGTTAAGCAAAGTTGCATCAAAACCGATGTTCTTGATTTTATCAGTTTCCCATGTAGTTGCTAAGTTACCTTGTTGTATACGATATAAACCAGTAACGGTTGAGTTACCTGTACCGGTAATATCATAGTTGGCATTGCCGTTTGATTGAGCGTATAAGCTATAAGCATTGCTTAAGCGGGTTTCAACACCTGCAAGTGAACCTAAGCTACCATAACTTGCACGAATCTTCATGTCATTAAGCCAGCTTACATCTTTCAGGAACGCTTCTTTCGAGATCCTCCAACCAGCAGTTACCGCAGGGAAGGTACCCCATTGGTGACCAGGAGAGAAGTATGATGAACCATCACGACGTACTGTTGCACCTATGATATATTTTTCGTCAAACTGGTAATCCAATTTTGCGAAATATGAAAGCAGGCCAGAATCAAAAAGCTGATCAACACCGTTACTTGGTGGGTTAGCACCGTTAGCTACGGTTACATAGTTAGGGTCAAACGAGATATTATAGTTACCACCACCTGCGCGGATACCACGTCTATAAGTAGTAATAGCCTCAGAACCAGCTAATAAACTAATATTGTGTTTACCAAACTGTTGTTTGTAGTTTAAAGTGTTAGTCCAGGTATATTGGCTATTGTAGCCTGCAACTTCGGTAAAACCATTAGTTGAAGTGTTACCTTCAGAGTTTTCGTATGCAGGTACGGTAAAGTAATAGTAATAATAGTTATCAACTGCACCACCAAACTGGGTACGGATGGTGAAGTGTTTCAGGAAATCAGCTTCAGCATAAACGTTACCGGTTATATCCCAGTTATTGTTCCTGTTGTTTTTTGTACGTTCCTGAACGGCAACCGGGTTGCTTGAGTTACCTAAGCTACCTGAACGGGTACCGGCAAAGTTGCCCATGATATCATAAACCGGGATAATAGGTGGTTCACGATAAATGTATGATATAGCGTTACCTTCGTTTTGGTTATTGCTAAGGTTAGGGCTTCTTTTGTAGAAGATGTAAGCATTTTCACCTACGCGAATGTGCGGGCCAACAGCAAAATTGGTGTTTATCCTGGCTGCATACCTTTTAAAGTAAGTGTCAATTAAAGTACCTTGTTGATTAAGGTAGCTAATAGACATCAAGTAAGTAGACTTATCGCTACCACCGCTTGCAGTAATATTATGGCTTTGTATTGGAGCTGGTTTAAACACTTCATGAAACCAGTCGGTACCTTGTTTATTGGCACGGGTGATTTGATTGTCGGTAGTGAAGGGATTTAACAAATAAGTTGATGGGTTGGTTTTTGGATCACCTTCCTTACCACCAGCTGGCGTAATATAATCTGGAATTGTCCAGGTACCGGTTTTTCCTGGATCATATTGTGGGTTACCACCGGCTAAAGGGCTGCTACCATCAGCGTTAGGGCTGTTTTTATATGATTCGTAAATAGCCTCAACATAAGTTTTGGTATCCGCAAGTTTGAAACCATCTTTTAATGGCCTTTGAGTACCGTAATAAGCGTCGTAAGAGATAGTTGCAGCGCCGCTTTTGCCTTTTTTAGTTGTAACAACAACAACACCGTTTGAACCACGTACACCGTAAATTGATGCCTGACCGTCTTTCAATACCTGGATCGATTCGATATCGTTAGGGTTTACGTCGTTTAACGATCCCTGAACACCGTCGATCACCACAAGTGGTGCAGTGCTGAAAATAGAGCCCACACCACGAACGTTTACAGTAGTATTAGCACCCGGGTTACCAGAGTTTACTACCGTAACACCCGCTGCTGTACCTTGAAGTAAGCTGGCAGTGTTTGATGCAGGTACTGATTTCATTGTTGCAACGTTAACCACCGATACCGAACCGGTGATATCTTTTTTACGCTGAGCGGTGTAACCAGTTACCACAACTTCGTTAAGTGTACTGCTGCCCGATTGTAATGTAACACGCAGGTTTAAATCGGTACCTACTTTAACTTCGGTGCTTTGGTAACCGATATAACTAACTACCAGGGTATTGCCCGGGCTCAGTGTTAAGGTGAAATCACCATTAACGTCAGTTACAGTACCAGTGCTCGTACCTTTGACGCGTACAGATGCGCCAACGATAGGTAACTTATCGTCGGAGCCGATAACTTTACCTTTGTACTTTGTTTGTGCTGTAACTACCAATGAAGATACCAGGCAGCATAGCAGCAAACCCAAGTACCTTCCTTTTAGGAGTAAACTTTTAAACATGAGATTGAGATTTAGTTGATTAATATATTTGATTTAAGCTTTTTGGTCGATAATTGGAGTGGCTATGTTTTAAAATGAAAAATTGCACACTTGCGGGCAACCGGTTTGAACGGGGCTGTTGTGAGATGGGCCCTGTTAAACAGATTGATTGAAGATGAAATGCCGGAAAGTAAAAAATGTAAAGGTTTTATCATATGATCTTCTCTCGTATAAATTTTAAACTTTTTATCCGTGTTACCTTCTTTTCTGTGCTCCCGCTGCTGAAGCAACATCAAAGTTAAAATGTTATAATAATATTAGATTTTGAACGCTTTCTGCTAAAACAGAAATTTATATTGGCTATGGAACTAATGTAATTAGTGTGTACTGTATACACAAGTAAAAAAAGCAGATTTACAAATTAATTATTTATAGATCAATTTAACCGCTAAAATCACAAACTGCAAACATTTCATTAACACTTCATTAACAAAATAATATTTTTTTTAAAAATATCGCATTGTAAAAATGTTGCTATTATTCCTTAACAGTTCTCCAAAAGTTATCGAAGCAATAGATATTGGTAAAACCGGCCCCTGCTTTTCAAAATTTTAATCTGATTTTAATGTAAGAGGCATAGTTGGCATAATTTATCAAAGTGTTAAAATATCATCATACCATGCAAATACTGTCATGCCAACATTTATTATCAAAGCATCAATAATAAATGTTAAATATACATTTACACAACCTATACTTTTCTATCAATAAATGTTCAAACAACATTTATTGCAATCGATTTCACATCATTAGGACAGCATTTTACACATTTTCTCAAAAGTAAAACAGCCCCGGTAAAATTTATTTACCGGGGCTGTCTGGATATTTTTCTTTATCAAAAAATACCTTTGCTATTTTTAACAAAGTGCTAAAAATGTATTACACTAAAAATGGCATTATTTAGTCCACCAAACTGATGCGCTTTTCGTATCGGCCGAACTTGTTCCTATTTGTACAATAAATTCGCCTGATTCCCAATCGTATTTAAGCTGGCTGTTATAGAACTTCAATTGCTCTGGTGTAATTGAAAAACTCACCTGTTTTGACTCGCCTGGCTGAAGGTTTATTTTTTGATAACCTTTAAGCTCTTTTACCGAGCGGCTGATGCTTGCCACAGGGTCGCTTATATATAATTGTACTACTTCCTCACCAGCATATTTACCGGTATTGGTCACCGTAACAGTCGCGGTTAAAGTTTCATTACCTTTTAACTTGTTTTTGCTTACGTTAACTGCGCTATAACCAAAAGTGGTATAACTTAAACCGTAACCAAACGGGTATAGCGGATCATTTGAAATATCAAGATAATTTGACTTGAATTTTGACGGACCACCACTGTATGGCCTGCCGGTGTTTTTGTGGTTATAGTAAATAGGTATCTGCCCTACGCTGCGCGGGAAGGTAGCAGTAAGTTTACCTGCCGGATTATAATCGCCGAACAATGCATCGGCAATCGCATTGCCTGCTTCGGTTCCCGGCGCCCAAACATCAAGTATGGCGTTGGCATGTTTATCTTCCCAGGTTAAAGTAAGCGGACGGCCATTAAATAATACAATTACCATCGGTTTACCAAGTTTTGAAAGCTCTTTCAGCATATTTTTCTGGCTTTCAGGAATATCAATATCCGAACGGCTTGATGACTCGCCAGACATACTTTGTGATTCGCCAACTACGGCAACTATCACATCTGATTTTTTTGCAGCGTCAACCGCTTCTTTTAACAATTCATCGGCAGGTTTGGCATCCAAAGACACCATACCCGGACCAAAGTTCAATCTTTTAATGAACAGGCTATCCTCAGTAATGTTAGCGCCTTTAGCATAGTTAATGGCAACATTGTTACCCACAACATTTTTGATGCCTTCCATTACACTTACCGATTTTTGCCACTCACCGGCAATAACCCAGGTACCCAGCATATCGCGGTGGTTATCGGCCAATGGGCCTACCAACGCGATACTTCCACCTTTTTTAAGCGGCAGGGTTTGATTATCGTTCTTTAATAAAACAAAGGAATGTTTGGTAATTTCCCTTGCGGCAGCACGATTGGCCGAAGATAATTCTTCTTTAGCTTCCTTGTCAGCATCCATTGATTTGTATGGGTTAGCAAACAAACCTAATTTATACTTTGCCTCTAATACACGCTGGCAAGCCAGATCAATGTCTTGCTGGGTTATTTTCTTTTGGGTAAGCGAGTTTTTTAAGGTTTTTACAAAGCCCTCTCCCACCATATCCATATCAAGGCCTGCTTTAAGCGCAAGGGCCGATACGGTTTGCAAATCGCCAAGACCATGGGCGGTCATTTCGTTAACGGCGGTGTAGTCGGACACTACAAAGCCTTTAAAGCCCCACTGTTTCCTTAACAAATCGGTTAGTAACCATTGATTACCTGTTGCAGGTACACCATCAACAGTATTGAATGAGCTCATAAAGCTTCCTGCGCCGGCATCTACCGCTGCTTTATAAGGAGGCAGATAATCCTGGTACATTTTAATGCGGCTCATATCAACAGTATTGTACTCACGACCGGCTTCCGCGCCGCCATACAGTGCAAAGTGTTTAACGCAGGCCATCACAGCATCCGCATCTTTCATGTTTGAGCCCTGGTAACCCTGCACCATTGCCTTAGCAACCTGCGAGCCATACCAGGGGTCTTCACCCGAACCTTCAGAGATACGGCCCCAGCGTGGGTCGCGGGCAATATCAACCATTGGCGAAAACACCCAGTTCAAACCTTCGCCGGTAGCTTCCTTAGCTGCAATTTGTGCCGATTGTTTGATCAAAGCCATATCCCAGGTTGCTGACATACCCAAAGGGATAGGGAAAATGGTACGGTGACCATGAATTACATCCAAACCAAAAATAAGCGGAATATGTAATCTTGAGTTTTTAACGGCTATATCCTGGATCTGGCGGGTTTGCGCTGTGCCCCACACACCAAATACGCCACCTATCGATCCTTTTTTAATGCTTTCTTCAACACCTTTATTTACTACCGATCCTGTTGTTGCTGCCCCAATGGTTACCAGGTTAAGCTGCCCTATTTTTTCATCAAGGGTCATTTTACTCATCAGGCCTTTAACGTAGGCGTTCATTTTCGCGTCTTCGGATTGGGATTGTGCCCATACCTTGTTAAGGGGCATCAATGCCACGCAAAACGGCATCGCAGCTATAACAAGCTGCCTTGAAAAATACTTTTTCATTTTTTAAATTATGTGGGTAGTAGATAATTGGTTAACAAATATGATTAATAATCAGGGCATTTCATTGCGCCTGCAAATATTTTCGACGTTTTTTAAAATGGCATACTATGGCATTTTTCATAGTGTATTAAGTACACAATTGTAAATATTATAATTAAAAAATCAAACTTTATTTGTACAATAGCACAAATGTTAAGTAAACAGCAACTTATTGAGTATAGCGAGGACGCCCGTAAAAACTACGTGAACCACATTTCTATTGATTGTGTTGTATTTGGATTTCACGAAGGGCAAATGAAAGTGCTGCTATTAAAAACCAACGACGAAGAAAAATGGTACCTGCCTGGTGGCTTCGTGCTTAAGGAAGAACATATAGATAATGCCGCTGTAAGGATCTTGCAGGAACGTACGGGTCTGGATAAAATATTCCTGCAGCAATTCCGTGTATTTGGCGACCCAGACCGTTCAAAGTTTCACAATGATATGTACGTCGGTATGCTGCCTAAAGAAGAAAATTGGTTTTCGGGCCGTTTTATTTCAATAGGCTATTATGCGCTGGTTGATTTTTTTGACGTTACGCCTCACCCCGACCAATTTTCGGAGCTTTGCGCCTGGCGCGATCTGGACGATATGCCCGAAATGCAGCTCGATCACGAAAAGATCTATAAAAGTGCTTTAGATGCCCTGCGCCTTCAGCTCAACTATCAGCCTATAGGCTATAACCTGATGCCGCGGGAATTTACCATGCCCGAGTTGCAAAAGCTGTATGAAACTATTTTAGGTAAAAAACTGGACAGGCGTAATTTTCAGCGAAGGATACTGGGCTTCGGTATTCTCAACCGTTCTGAAGAACCGCGTAAAGGAGGCGCGCATAAGGCGCCCTACCTGTATTCGTTTGATATGGAAAATTATCAGAATGCCCTTACTGAGGGATTTAAGGGGGGATGGTAAATAGTTCTTGCTAAAAAGTTCTGATTCCCCGCAGGGAATACTCATTTGTAGCAAAACAAGTAATAAAAATTTGCGCCGTAGGCGTTACCCATTTACATATAGTATACCGGGTAGCACCTACGGCGCATTTTTTTTTGTGTATATCCTACAAACAGGTAGCACCTAACGGTGCATACAAATAAAACAGGCGTAACATTGTAGCGTTGAATATCTGCGGTTTACTCAACTACATACTCCAGTTTCACCTGCACATTCAAATCCTCGTGCATGCTGGCAAACTGGCGCGGATTACGGGTAAAGTCGGGATCAGTATCCATATAAATGTTCGTGATCTTAACTACTTCCGGGTGCTTATCGGTGCCTATATTATAGGTAAGCCCTTCGCTGCTCTCTAAATTTTGTTTTAGCTGAAGGTATTGCTTACCGGTTACGATGATCATTTTTTCGGCAGTCATGGATATTATTTATAAATGGTAAATTCCTCAAAACCGTACTGAATTATTCTGTAACACACCGGTGATACAAAATTATCGCCTACCAGGTTCAGTAACGGTTTATTATATTTACCTCAAATATAACTTATATACATCTGCATAAATGATCAGTATAAAAAAATTATTGCCATTTATTTTACTATTTGGCGCAAGCATTGTATCGGCTCAACAAACTTTACCCATAGCCGTAAACCTGCAAAAAACCTATACCAAAGGCACACGGACCGCAACCGGCGCTCCCGGTAAAAACTACTGGCAAAACACTGCCGACTATAAGATTAAGGTAAATTTCGATCCTAAAACCCGGCTGGTGAGCGGTACCGTTGGCATCGATTATATCAATAATAGTCCTGATACTTTAAAACGGGTACAATTTAAACTGTATCCTAATCTGTATAAAAAAGGAGTGGTACGCCAAATGCCGGTTTCGGCCGAGGACTTAACCGATGGCGTGCAGATCAAAAGCCTTACTATTGATAATAAAACGCCAGATAGCGCCAAAACCCGTCGTATCAACGGCACAAACATGACGCAGAAGGTTACACCTATCGCTCCCAAACAAAAAGTGCATTTTGATATCAGTTATGCATATACTTTAAACAAAGGCTCGCATATCCGTACCGGCCAGGTTGATACCGGCGCGTTCTTTATCGCTTATTTTTTCCCGAGAATAGCAGTATATGATGATATTGATGGATGGAACGACTATCCATATACAGGTCCGCAAGAGTTTTACAACGATTTTTGCCATTTCAGCGCCGAAGTCACCGTTCCGGGCGATTACAAAGTTTGGGCAACCGGAGATCTGAAAAACGCCGATGATGTTTACGACAGCCGCATTGTTAAACGTATTACCGATGCCGGCGCAAGTGATAAGGTAACCGATATTATTACTGAACAAGATATCAAAGCAGGCAACATCACTAAAAACAATACAACCAACACCTGGAAGTTTGAGGCCGATGATGTTACCGATTTTGTTTTTGCCACCAGCAATCATTATTTATGGAAAGCATCGAGCCTGGTAGTTGATCCTAAAACCGGCAGACGTACCCGAGTAGATGCCGTGTTTAATGAAAAACACAAAGATTATTACGCGGTAGTTGACTACGCCCGTAAAACGGTTGAAGTGATGAGCTACAAATTCCCGAAATGGCCTTATCCATATCAGCACGAAACTGTTTTTGATGGCCTGGATCAGATGGAATACCCAATGATGGTAAATGATAATCCGCTTGAAGACAAAGCCGACGCCATTGAACTTACCGATCATGAAATTTTCCATACCATGTTCCCTTTTTATATGGGTATTAACGAAACCAAATACGGATGGATGGATGAAGGCTGGGCAACCATTGGCGAATGGCTGGTGAGCCCGGAGATAGATCCTTCAATTGTTGACCCATATGGCGTAGCTGCTGTTGAGCAAAGCGCCGGCCATGAAGTTGATGTTCCTGTAATGACCCTCACCCCTATGCTTACCGGAACAGCCAGCTTTACCGATAGCTATCCGAAACCTGGCCTGGGTTATTTATATGTAAAGGATATGCTTGGCGACGAATTGTTCACCAAAGCCCTGCATTACTATATAGCACAATGGCACGGCAAACACCCCATGCCTTATGACTTTTTTAACTGTATGAACACCGGCTCGGGCATGAACCTTAACTGGTTTTGGAAAGCCTGGTTTTTTGATAATGGCGTAACCGATCTGGCCCTAAGCAAAGTGACCAACACCGGTTTAAAATACACCGCTACCATTACCAAAGTTGGCAGCAAACCTATCCCGGTTAACTTAACCCTTAACTATGCCGACGGCACTACCGAACTGGTACATAAAAGCATAGCTGTTTGGGCAAACGGCAATAAATCAACAACTGTCAACTTCACCGCAAAAAAAGCGGTTAAGAAAATAGTATTGGGTACCACTTATGATCCTGATAGTAATAAAAAGGATAACGTGTGGACAAGCAGTAATTAAGAGCTGAACGCATGAAGCGCAAAGCTAAGCTCAATAAAAAGCCCTGTTAAGTTTAAAAACTTAGCAGGGCTTTTTATTTATAGTAATGTCTATTTCTGTTGATATGCTTTCAGCAGGTCAGTAACTTCGATACCATTAATTTTCATGCCGCTCAGGTTACAATCAGAGATGCTGACATTACTCAGGTTACAATCAGTTATGGTACTGCCCTGCAAATCGCAGTTTTCAAATTTAAGTGGGCGTTGCTTCGCGTTTGGGTCATAAGCCGGGTGCCCTTCGGGCGGCATACCTATATCGTGAATGTAAGCTCCGCCGAGTTGCGCGTATTTTATTTCCAGATCGCTCAGGTTGGCATCTTCAATCTTAAGCCCGGTAATGCATACATCCTTAAAACTTGCATTGTTCATCATCACCTGTTCAAGGGTTGAACCATTGAGCATGGCGCATTTAACATCAAGGATCTTTTGGCTTTCTTTTATCGTGATACGTTCGTTATTGTTGCTTGCTGCGTTTTCCATGATATAGCTATTGGTTTATATCAAATATCCTGAGAATAAACAGTAAAGCAGGGCTATGTAAGCGACAAACATCAGGGGCATTTGCGACAATCAAATCTTAGTTTTGAGGACAAAAGCCAAACCCAATACACGGGCTCATCTTTGATATCTTCATTTTAAATTGTACCTTCCATCACTTAGTCACAAACCCAATGAACCTGCTTCGTCATTCCAAATTACAGCTATTTGTTATAGCCTGCATAGCGTTTTCACATAGTGCTTTCGGGCAGAAAAAAACTACGCCTATCGCGCAAGCTAAATGGCTTATCGGCAGTTGGAAAAACCAATCGGAAAAAACACTGGATATCGAAACCTGGAAAAAACTAAATGATTCCACTTTTCTTGGCCGGAGTTATTCGTTAGCAGGCACAGACACCGTATCATCCGAACATATCAGTTTAGAACAGCATTCCGGTAAACTCTATTATATCCCAACGGTAAAAAATCAAAACGATGGCAAAGCTGTAACCTTTACCCTCACCTCGTCAGATAGCAAACACCTCGTTTTTGAAAATCCGGAGCACGACTTTCCGCAAAAAATAACTTATACGCAAATCAGTAAGGACTCATTAGTAGCCGAAATATCAGGCATACGGAAGGGTAGGCAAAAAGCCATACCATTCCCCATGAAAAGGGTTAAATAATAACTACTGCACAGTTTTTAAATTATTGCAGTAGTTCGGCTACATCGCGACCGTAGAACTCTTTAAACAGCTTTCTGAAATATGCAGGTGTTTCAAAGCCGGCAACATAAGATATTTCGGCAACAGTACGGTATTTACCACTGTTTATAGCTTCCATAGACATATGTAAACGGATTCTGCGAATGTAATTATTGGGTGTAATACCTGTGGTATTTTTTATGCGGCGGTGCAGCTGCCTTTCGCTTAAACCCATTTCGCTGCTCAGCAATACAATGCTCAAATCAACTTTACCAATATATTTCCTTACCAATGTTTCAAGCTCATAAAGCCATAACTGATCGGCGATAGAAAGCTCGCTGATTGGTTTTAAATTAGCAAAAAAGGCAGAACCATTCCCCCCATTTATTGCATCACTATTTTGAAGTGAAGCTGATTTTCTCTCCTCCCTGTTATTAAATATTACAGACGTCCTGCTAAACTCTTCCAGCTTCTTCTTATCAGTAATATTCCTGGCGATGGCGAAAACCAATTGCTGATTTTGCACCGGCATCGATGTCCAGGAGAGCCAGACAATTTCCCCGCTTTTGGTTACATACCTGTTTTCAAAATCATAAAGCGGATTATTCTTAATGATGCTCTCCCGTTTGGCGGCAGTAATGCTCCTGTCATCAACAAAAACAAACGAATCAATAGGTTTTGCAAACAGTTCACTTTCGGTGTAGCCTAAGGTTTTTGAAACGGCAGGGTTAATCTTTTTAAAATACCCGTCGAACCCGGCCACGCACAACCAATCGGGCGACAGGTGAAAGAAACATTCCAAATCAAAAATCTCGTTTATACTTTCCATATAAATTTCTGTTTCTGCTTGCAGGGGTATGTCAACGCTTAATGGTTAACAACAATAGCTACAGGTTGTGAAAAGGCAAATTCAAAAGAAGCTATTTTTTACGATACTATTAGATTTTTACTGCCGGGTGGCAGGATTTTTCACTAAAATGTCAGTCCTGTCAACTTTTAAAAATGGAGTTGTGCCATGTTGAGGTAAAACACAGCGGCAATATGGAATTATTGATGAATACCGGAGGCCCTGTATGAGATACAGGCATTGTAAATTCTTCACCTATGGATAAGGAAGGTGGCAGGCAATCTGTTGGCCGGCATTAATAAGGATCGAAGGTTTATACTACCAAAATCAAGGTATACTTAATAGCAAGTATCATTACATAATAACATGCTATTAAGTATACGACTCTTTATCTTTCTTAATTTTCTTTCATCCCCGGATACTGATCAAAAAGAGCTTTTAGTTTCCTGGCAATTTCAGGGTAATCTTTGATTACGTTGGTACGTTCACTGGGATCGTAGGCCAGGTTAAACAACTCGGTTTTTGCGGGTAGCGGTGAACCTGCCACACCACCAACATTATTGTTGGCCTTTACTTCACGATACTTCCAATCGCCCAAGCGAACAGCTTCACAAACGCTGTTATTATAGTAGTAAATAGGCCGGTGTTCGGGATGCTTAGGTGCCTGGCCTGTTAACACATCGGCTATCGACTGTCCATCCAGTGTACGGCCTTTCGGCATTGGAGCGCCTGTCCATTTGGCAAGCGTAGGCAGCACATCCAAATTACTCATCATGCTGGTTATACTTGCGCCAACCGGGGTATGGTTTTTCCAGTATACAATGAACGGCTCACGGACACCGCCCTCGTATGTTAATCCTTTGCTACCGCGAAAAACTCCCGCCGTACCTGCATCCCAGTGCCTGGTGGCGCTATCGCCCAGCATGCGATCCGGAAAATCTATCCACGGGCCATTATCGCTCGAAAACATAAATATGGTATTATCGGCCAAACCCTGTTTTTCAAGCTCGGCCCAAACCTGGCCAAGGCTTTCGTCCAGTTGCTCAACCACATCTCCCAAATGTCCTCCATCGCTTCGGTTTTTATTTTTTGCAGATGATGCAAATGCTACCGGTAAATGCGGCATGTTATGAGCGAGGTATAAGAAAAATGGCTTATCACCCTTTTTCTGTGATTTTATATAGCGAATAGCTTCGCGTTGGTACAACTCAATCAGCGATGAATCTGCCGGTTTCAAGATCTCCGGCTTATGATTACGAAATACTTTAATTGTTGTGTCTGTTTTTACATAAGGCGAGCGGTAATCATGGCTATACAGCAAGCCATAATATGAATCAAAACCCTGGGCCATCGGATGGTTATAGGCTGCATGGTCACCGAGGTGCCACTTGCCAATCATGGCTGTTTTATAACCTACCTGCTTCAGCATTTCAGCAATGGTAACTTCCTGATCCGGAATACCCAATGAGGAGCCCGGCCCGATAGGGTAAGGCAAATTCATCCTTGAGGCATAACGCCCGGTAAGTAATGAAGCACGTGATGGCGTACAGGTTGGACTGCTTACCACGTAATTTGTCGCCCTCACCCCTTTTTGCGCCATCTTATCTAAAAACGGCGTACGGATTACCGGATTGCCATAACAGCTTAAATCGGAGTATCCCATATCATCGGCCAGTACAAAAATGATATTAGGCAATTGCTTTTTTTGTGCCGATACGGGTGTAATTAAAAATATAAAAGCCAAAAAGAAAAGGCCTTTGCAGGTTAATTGGATGAGATGTTTCATTACCCGGTGAAAATAGGTTTTTATTACAGATGACTGTTAAAGATAACTTAACTGTTACAATTTGTAATAAAATCGCCAATTACTGCTTATCGGTATTGCGTAACATCTCCCGGTGCTCTTTGCCCCATTTTATCATCTCCAAAATGATATTACCAAAACTGCGGCAATACTCTGTAGATTCATACTCGATTAAAACCGGCGACGTTGGGGTTACGGTACGTTTAACGAGCTTGTTCATTTCCATGGTCTTTAGCTCGCGCGATAGCATGCGCGTGGTGATACCAGGGATACTCCGCTCAATTTCCCTGAAACGCTTGTTTCCGTTGCAAATAGAATTGATGATTGGCAGTGTCCATTTACCGCCAATAACATACATGGTGTCTTGTAATGCCTGCCGCTCATCGGCATGATTACGTTGGTGTGACGTTATTCCCGCTTCCATACTGGTATACTCCGTGTAACTGGTTACAAAATTATACCAATTCCATTATACTTTTGCATAAAAAAAGTAAAATACCATGTCAAAAACAGTTTTTATAACCGGAACCAGCAGCGGGCTGGGCAAATTAACCGCTAAACATTTTGCAAACCAGGGCTGGAACGTAGCCGCTACCATGCGCACTCCTGAAAAGGAAACCGAGCTAACTCAATACCCTAACATCAAAATATTTAAACTGGATGTAACCAATTTGGAGCAGGTAAAAACCGCTACCGAACAAGCCGTTACCGCTTTCGGTAAAATTGATATTGTGGTGAACAATGCCGGCATGGGCACTTATGGTGCACTGGAGCTGGCTAAGGAGGAAGATATCGACTGGCAATTCGCCGTAAATACCCGTGGACCAATCAACATTATCCGCGCGTTTTTGCCTCACTTCAGGCAAAATGGTGGTGGTACGTTCATTAACATCAGTTCATTTATGGGGATCACGACTGCTGTGCCACTTGGCTCATTGTACAACATGTCGAAATTTGCACTTGAAGGCCTTACCGAAGGGCTTTATTACGAACTGAAACCGCTTAACATCCATTTGAGGCTGATAGAACAGGGCGGTTCAAAAGGCAATAACTTTGTTGAAAGCGTTGTTTGGAATCAAAATCCGGATATAACGGCTTACGACGCGCTTACCAACAAGCTTCAAAACCTGATGGGCTCAAGGGATGAATCACAGCTGGACGACCCCATGGAGATTGTTAACGCCATAGATGATCTTGCCACCGGCAAAAGCAACAAGTTCCGCACGGTAATAGGCAATATGGGTAACATGCTCATGAACATGCGCGGCACCATGCCTATTGAGGAATATATGGATAAGATGAGCAGCTTCTTTTAATAACCCTGATTTACCTGATTTAAGGATTTCCTGATACCTAACTTTAAGTGTAACCAATGTTTGGACGAAAAAAATGGGAGGGTTTGTGCGATTCCCTCCCTTGGGACGGTGTAGGGAGGGGTTTTATCGCCAGTCCATTTGTTTTAATTGCGTGTAAACCCCTCCCAGCCACTACACATCCCAGCGCGCCCCTCCCTTGGGAGGGAATTAAAAGCGTTTCCAACACGAACATCAAGAAATTCTTCAATCAAGCTAATCATGGTTCATGACCTTTTTAACAAAGCAACTTGAGCTTTTTAACAAAACGCTGCGCTGCCTATCAGCCTACCTTTGTGTTATCAAAATAAAGATAAAGACTATGAAAAAAGTATGGTTTATAACAGGCAGCGCCCGTGGATTAGGTCGCAACCTTACAGAAGCAGTTTTAGCAGCAGGTGATAGTGTTGCCGCTACAGCACGTAACCCTGAACAATTAAAAGATCTGGCAGATAAATATCCCGGTCAGATTTATCCTATAAAATTAGATGTTACCGATTACCCGGCAGTTCATAAAGCAGTTGCCGATACAGTAGCACACTTTGGCAAAATTGATGTATTGGTAAACAACGCCGGTTTCGGTATCATTGGTGCAACTGAAGCGTTTACTGATGAGCAGGTGCGTAGCCAACTCGAAACAAACCTTTACGCTCCTATCGAGATAACCCGTGCGGTATTGCCTTATATGCGCAAACAGCGTTCGGGCCGTATTTTGCAGATCAGCTCGGTTGGAGGTCGTATAGGCAATGCAGGTTTAAGCATGTACCAGGCCGCAAAGTTTGGCTTAAGTGGCTTCAGTGAAGTTTTGTATAAAGAGGTAAAACCGCTTGGCATAATGGTTACCAGTGTTGAGCCCGGCGGCTTCCGTACCGATTGGGCGGGCGATTCAATGAGCTATGCGCCAAAGGTTGAAGGCTATGAGCAAACTGTGGATGCACGTGCGGATTACATGTCGAGCGGTAAGTTCGTTCCGGTTGGCGATCCTGAAAAGGCAGCCAAAGTGATGATCGACCTGGTTGAACATCCTGAACCACCAATGCACCTGGTATTGGGTAGTGAAGCTGCCGCCTTGCTAACTCTTGCCGACGAAGCACGTAAAGCAGAGTTTGAGAAATGGTTGCCGATTACCAAATCAACAGACCATGACGAAGCAGGTGATTTTATGAATACCGATTATGGTAAGGCAATAGCCGCTCAAAAAAGCTAATATATCCGCCAATGGTCGTGTCCTCTCGGGCATCAGCAAATCAACATTTCCCAGCGGTTGTGCCCTCATTATAGGTATTGGGAAGATGAGGAATTGCCGGGAATATTAACATAAAAAGCCATGTCATTGCGAGGAGGAACGACGAAGCAATCTCGTAGCTATGCAGATCGGACATGCATTGGCTACGAGATTGCCACGCTTCGGCAATGACATGGTTGTTATTTGTTTTTCCGGGCAACTTTCAGCAAAGCAAATCAACATTTTCCAGCGGTCGTGTCCCCACAACCGCTATTTTTGTCGTACATACGGCATCTAATACCCAAGCACAAACACTGGCGCGACAACATGCCCTTGGGGTATGTAGAAATATTATATAAATTTGAGCAGCATGCCTTTGTCAAATCCAAAAACATCACCACGCATACTTTACTCCTGTTACTCACAGGTGAGCAGGACCGGCGAGCAATTCATTGCCGACCATGTATTCGGCTATATCCTCTCGGGCGATTCTGAGATTTATGTTAACGGTAAAAACTATTATTTTAAACAGGGTGATTACCGTTTTCTGAAACGGAACGAGCTGGCAAAGTTTGTAAAGCATCCTCCTAAGGGCGGCGAGTTTAAAACCATTACCATTGGTATGGATCAGGCTACCCTGCAAAGTATGAGCGCCGAGCTTGACTTACAAGCAGATGGCCCTTATACCGGCGAAAGCGCATTATTGCTGAAACCTAATGACCTGTTCAACAATTACATCAGATCATTAAGCCCTTATATGGATAAAACCAGCGATGAGATTAGTCCGGCACTTACGCTGCACAAGGTTAAAGAAGCCGTAATGATATTGCTGGAAACCAATCCTGAGTTAAAAAATATACTGTTTGATTTTAGTGAGCCAGGCAAAATAGACCTTGAGGCCTTTATGACCCAAAACTATCGTTTCAATGTTGATCTTAACCGCTTCGCCTACTTAACCGGTCGCAGCCTGGCAACATTTAAGCGTGATTTCGAACGGATCTTTAACACGTCACCCAACCGCTGGATCCAAAACCAGCGACTAAAAGATGCCTACTTCCTGATCAAGGAAAAGAAACACAAGGTATCAGATGTGTATATGGACGTAGGTTTTAAAGATCTCTCTCATTTTTCTTTCGCTTTTAAAAAGACTTATGGGGTAGCACCATCGGCCGTATAACGGCCGAGATTTAAGACAGCAAGATTCAGGAGACAAGAAGGGAGGACTGTTTTAAATATGGCTGCAAATCATATAACTCAAAAAGACGTCATTGCGAGGCACGAAGCAATCCCCGACTTATTTATTTTTAGCCGGCTTATGAAAGTCGCGACATAAAAAAGCCAGAAAAGAGACCGGAATCAAATCCTAACCTCTTTCCTGACTTTTCTTATTATCTTGATTCTCGACTCTTGCTGTCTTGAATCTGTTCCCTATACATTAAATCTGAAGTGCATAATGTCGCCATCCTGCACAATGTAAGTTTTACCTTCAACACCAAGTTTACCGTTTTCCTTTATGGTAGCCTCAACGCCATTAAATTTCACGAAATCATCGTATTTAATAACCTCTGCGCGGATAAAGCCTTTTTCAAAATCGGTATGGATAACACCTGCTGCCTGTGGCGCGGTAAAGCCCTGAGTGATTGTCCATGCACGCACTTCCTGCACACCTGCGGTAAAGTAAGTAGCCAGGTTTAATAACCTGTAAGCCGCTTTAATCAGTTTATTCACACCAGATTCTGTTAAGCCAAGATCATCTAAAAACATCTGGCGCTCTTCGTAAGTTTCCAGTTGCGAAATTTCAGATTCTATCTGAGCAGAGATGATCAGCACTTCAGCATTTTCATCCTTAACGGCAGCTTTTACTTTCTCAACATAAGCGTTGCCTGTGCTTACCGAACCTTCGTCAACATTACAAACATATAACACAGGTTTAGCGGTAAGCAACCACAAATCAGCTACATATTCTTTATCCTCTTCCTCAACGGCAGCGGTACGGGCCGATTTACCTTCAAGCAGGTGATTTTTATAAATCGTTAAAACATCAAAGGTTTTCTTAGCTTCTTTGTCGCCACCGGTTTTAGCCATCTTTTCAACCTTCTGGATCTTTTTCTCTATCGATTCAAGATCTTTCAGTTGCAATTCGGTATCAATGATCTCTTTATCGCGAATCGGGTCGACAGAACCATCAACGTGGATCACGTTGTCATTATCAAAGCAGCGTAACACGTGGATAATAGCATTGGTAGCGCGGATGTTGGCTAAAAACTGGTTACCCAAACCTTCGCCTTTACTGGCACCTTTAACCAAACCGGCAATATCAACTATCTCGATAGTGTTTGGCACTATACTTTTCGGGTTAACTATTTCGGTAAGCTTGGTTAAGCGCTCATCCGGCACTGTAATTACACCCACATTTGGCTCAATGGTACAAAACGGAAAGTTAGCCGCCTGCGCCTTAGCATTTGATAAGCAATTAAAAAGTGTCGATTTACCCACATTCGGCAAACCTACTATACCACATTGTAAACCCATTTTTGTGTTTTTATCTAAATTATATTGTAGTTCATGGTTAATAGTTCATAGATCATAGTTTAAAACCCTCCTAAATTATACCTAAAAGGCTATGAACCATGAACAATAGGCCATGGACTAAAAAGCGCAAAGATAACAGAAAATTTTGCCTTATAATTTGAAAAAATAAACGACTTTTGCGCTCGGAAAAAACAGGATAAAATATTTTATAACCGATGTAAAAAAGGAGGGCCTATATATGGAAGAAATGGTTGAGCAAGTAGAATTTTTACTGGAAAAACAAGACGACACCCAATTACAGGAATATTTGAACAACCTCAACATATCGGATGTTGAAGAACTGATTGGCGAACTTCCTGAACATGGCCCCAAATTCATCGAAATCCTGTCGCTTAACCGGGCGATCAATGTGTTCCGCATCCTCGAGTTCCCGGTACAGGAACGTATCATCAAAAAACTTTCGGGCCAAAAGGTTGAAGATCTGATCAACGAGCTTCCACCGGATGACCGTACCGCACTTTTCAGCGAGCTGCACGGCGACGCTGTTCAAAAACTCATCCAGAAACTTTCGCCCGAAAACAGGAAAGAAGCGCTAATCCTTTTGGGTTACGAAGAAGAAAGTGTTGGCCGCCTGATGACGCCCGATTATATTGCCGTAAAACGTACCTGGGATGTAAGCCGCGTACTTTCGCACATCCGCCGTTACGGTAAAAACTCCGAAACCATTGATGTTATTTATGTAATTGATGAGCACGGTGTATTACTTGATGATATCCGGATCCGTGAGATATTATTGGTAAAACCCGAAACCAAGGTAAGCGAACTGATGGACGGTCGTCTGATTTCTCTTAGCGCCAGCGACCCGCAGGAAGAAGCCATCAACGTTTTCAGGATGAATAACCGCACAGCTCTACCCGTTGTTGATAACAATGATGTACTGCTTGGCATCGTGACTGTTGATGATATCCTCTGGATAGCCAACGAAGAATATACAGAAGACATCCAGAAAATAGGTGGTACCGAAGCCCTGGATGAGCCCTATCTTGATATCAACTTATTTAAACTCGTAAAAAAACGTGTTGGCTGGCTTATCATTTTGTTTTTAGGCGAAATGCTTACCGCAACCGCTATGGGTTATTTTGGCGATGAGATATCTAAAGTTGTAGTATTGGCCTATTTTATCCCACTCATTATTTCGAGCGGAGGCAACAGCGGTTCGCAGGCCTCAACATTAATTATACAAGCCATGGCCCTTGGCGAAGTAACCGTTGCCGATTGGTGGCGGGTTATGCGCCGGGAAATCTTATCAGGCCTGATGCTGGGTGTTTGCCTGGGTTTAATAGGCTTTTTACGCATAGCCGCATGGAGCATGTTCAGTAACATTTACGGCCCGCACTGGATGCTGGTAGGTTTTACAGTTGGAGCATCGCTTATTGGTATTGTTTTATGGGGATCATTATCCGGATCGATGTTGCCGCTATTACTTAAAAAACTCGGCGCCGACCCGGCCACATCATCAGCTCCGTTTGTAGCTACGCTGGTAGATGTTACCGGTTTGATCATTTACTTTACCATTGCGGTATTATTTATGCGGGGCATTCTTTTATAAAACAGGGTTTTAGAATTAAATAACAGCAGATTTGAGTATTTGGTTATAATATTTATCTTAGTGTTAAAATAATTAAAACCTTAACACTAAAAATGGAAACTCCGGTAGAAACCTACGAAGCCCCACTTACACCAAAAAACGAGCTTATTTTAACGCCAGAGGCGCAAAGTTACTTACTAACAGCAGGCAAATGGGCTACCTTCCTGGGAATCCTTGGCTTTATATTTTGTGGCTTATTTTTGCTACTTGCCCTTTCAATGGGTACAATTATGAGCAAAGTTGCCTCAATGCAGCCATATAACCCCGCCACAGCAATGATGGCAGGCATGGGTGGAGGCTTAACAGCAGTTTATGTTTTGCTGGATCTGCTTTACTTTTTCTTTGCATTATACCTTTATCAGTTTGCAACTAAGATAAAAGCGGCCATCAACTTCAGCGATTCCATTCAGCTTACAGCTGGTTTGAAAAAACTGAAGTCGTTTTTTAAACTTTGGGGTATTGTAACCATAGTTATTATAGCGCTGTATGTACTGGGTATTATATGTGTTATTGCTTTTGCGGCCAGCATGGGAGCAGCTATGCACCAATAACATTTTCTAAATATTGAGCTTATAAAAAAGCCCTGCTTCCTAATAAGGAGCAGGGCTTTAATTTTATTTTAGTTTAGTATTGTTCTGTATTAGATCTCGAAAGAAAAATCCTCATCAGCAGAAGCTCTGGCAATTTCAGGATTTTCGCTGTACTCATAGCGTTTTTCAACTACTTCCTGGTTTGATTTAATGTAGTCGATGGTATCTTTCAAACCTTCAGCAAACTTTTCGAAGTCTTCTTTATATAAAAAGATCTTGTGTTTCACAAACACCCCATCTTCCAAACGCTTTTTGCTTTCAGTAATAGTAACATAATAATCGTTTGAACGGGTTGCTTTTACATCAAAAAAATAGGTCCGCTTCCCAGCTCTCACCTTCTTTGAATAAACCTCTTCACGCTCTCTATTGTCAAAATCTCCCATATATATTTACCTGTAATTAGTTTTGGTTGGCATAAATATAAATAAAATTTCAAAGTGCAAGTATTTTATTCGTTATTATTGAATTTTTTGAAACAAAAGTGTCATTTTTTTGTGTGGGTGGTCTTTCGAGGCAGTGTTGTGAAAAGAGAATGGTTATGGAAGAGCATTTCGCAGAACACCTTTTAAAAAATCATGTCATTTCGATATAGCATGGGGAGGAACGTGTGTTGGAGCGAAAGAGAAATCTTATACGCTATACCAACCGACATGCATGATGTAAAAGATTTCTCCTCACTCCTTTTCCACATCCCCATGCAATTCGTAGAAATGACATCGCGTTTTGTTTAGTATGCAATCCGATTTCTATAAGCCATTAAGCATCCTGTTCTTCTTCCAGCAGTTGCTTTTCGTAAAGCTCAAAGTAGGTACCTTTAAGCTGCATCAGGTATTCGTGGTTACCTTGTTCAACTATTTCGCCGTTATCCATCACCAGAATCTTATCGGCATTTTTTATGGTTGAAATGCGGTGGGCTATAATAATACTGGTTTTACCCTGCATTACCCTGCCAAGATTATTCAGGATCTCTTCCTCCGTACGGGTATCAACTGCCGAAAGGCAATCATCAAAAATCAAAATCTGTGGATGTTTAAATATGGCCCGGGCAATAGATACACGCTGCTTTTGTCCACCTGATAAGGTAACGCCACGCTCTCCAATCAAGGTTGTGAAACCTTCTTCCAGTTCAATAATGTTATTGTACACTGCAGCATCTTTGGCAGCTTGTTCAACAACCGGCATATCCAGCACATCGGCACTAAAGGCTATATTGTTGGCTATGGTATCCGAAAACAGGAAAACCTCCTGCGGTACAAAGCCAATCTGCGAGCGGTAATTTTCGAGACTAAGTGATTTTATCGACTTAGTATCAACTGTGATCTCTCCACCAGTAGTATCATACATACGCATTACCAAATTGGCAATAGTTGATTTGCCCGAACCCGTGCGACCTATAATAGCCAGCATATGACCTGGCTCTACCGTAAAAGAAACATTTTTTAAGGCCTGAATACCGGTATCAGGATAAACAAACGATACGTCATCAAACTTAATCAATCCCTCTACATGATGATTATCTGCAACCGGCGAAATAATCTCCGGTTTTTCATGCAAAAACTCATTGATCCGTTTTTGTGACGCCGCCGCGCGCTGTACCAATGAAGTTACCCAACCCAATGAAATAACCGGGAACGAAAGCATGTTGAGGTACACGATAAACTCGGCAATATTGCCCGAGGTGATATTGCCTTTTATTACTTCAACACCGCCAACGTACATGGTTATCACGTTGGCCAGGCCTACCAATAATAACATGATCGGGAAAAACAGGGCCTGTACCTTAGCCAACTCCATGGAATGCACTTTATAGTCTTCGCTCTCTTTGGCAAAACTTTCGCGCACAAAACTTTCACGCACATATGATTTGATCACCCTGATGCCTGAAAAGTTTTCCTGTACAAAACTGGACAAAGCCGACAGGCGTTCCTGGATCATCTCGCTGCGATGGTTGATCACGTTGTTTACGTAATATATTACTCCAGCCAAAATGGGAAGCGGCAATACCGAAAAAATAGCCAGTTGTACATTAACCGTAAGCATGGCATATATTACCATAACAAATAATACCACCGTATTAATGGTGTACATGATACCCGGCCCAAGATACATGCGTACCCGACTCACATCCTCGGTTACACGGTTCATAAGGTCGCCGGTGTTATGGCGGCGGTAAAAGGCAAGTGATAATTCCTGGTAGTGGTTGTAGATTTCGTTCTTTAGATCATATTCGATATGTCGCGACATCAGGATAATGGTTTGCCGCATAAAAAACAGAAACAAGCCCCGTAACAATGCCAGCACCAATACCAGCGTACCAAACAAAAACAGGCTGGTACCAAAAATATCATAGATAAAACTTTGCCTGTCGAAACCTGAAAAAAGCTGATAAGCACCGATATTTTCAGTAACCAGATCAAAGGCCACGCGAACAACCTGCGCAGGCAATACACCAAAAATATTAGATATAATCACAAACATCACACCGGGAATAAGCCGCCAGCGGTATTTGTAAAAGAATTTATTAAGGTATGCGAGGTCTTTCATTTATTATAGTCCGGAAGTCGGGCAAGTCCGAAAGTCGGAAAGCCCTGACATAATAATCAAAAGTATTAAAATTTGAGGAGAGTGCTTGGATTGAAAAGTCGGGAGGATGTAAGAATGTTACATTGATGCATCTGTTACAATCTTGTCAGTGTTCAATTTTTAAAAGTATGAACGCTTGCAGATTTTTCAAAAACAGACACCTTTGATAATCAACAAATTACAAATACAACAAAGCGCCTTAAAACCCTAATTAAACACACACGATCTAATAATCAGACAGTTATAAAATTACAAAACAACAAGTTGAACACCCGTTTTCACAAAGTTGAACACTGACATAACACTGTCAGTACGATCATCCCTTTTTGATCAATCGCTTGTCGAAGGTAAAAGGCTGCACTTCCTCAATTTTCAACATAGAAGCGTCGGGGTGCATGGGGTTTATCAGCACGTTTTTGGCCAAAGGGTCTATCACACTCGGAATATAAAGCAACAACGCGCTTTTTGATGTAAGCCAGGCATTACCTATCCTTTTTAGGATTGCAGGTGCCGGATAGCTGTTCCAGCCAAGAGGTAATTCGGCAGGATCTAACTCTTCACTACTGACTGTATCCGGAACAGAAATGCTCATGATCACAAGATCATTGTGAATTTCTTCAGGCTGCAAATGCACCAATACCTCGAGTATAGCTGTTGATGAATTAACGGACGAATATATAACCGGGATATGGTCGTGCCAGCGAGCGGAAAATAATACTCCTCCCCTGCCCGAAAGGTCATGAGCATACTTTTCTCTTGTAATACGGTAAAGAATCATGAATAAAAACCATATTCTATTTGCGAAAGCACATCGTTAACCATCCTTAAACCCTCACTTGTATCAAGCAACTCTAACGGTTGTTTATCTCCCAATGCCATATTTGGACGCACAAGCCATTTATCAACAGTTGCGGTATCTCCTAAAATATCAAGCCCCCGAACATAAATACGCGTAAACTCATACAGAAAATTTGATTGTTCAGGCGATAAAAGATCATCTTTCCCATAACGATTAAGCTGCCTGGCGCTAATATGGAGTATGTTAGAAAGTTGAGTTTTTGAAACATTGGTTTTTTCCAAAATATTATCAACTGCCAGTCTTGGTATACCGCCTCTGATACAATCAATTATATTGCTATCCCTATCACAATTTATCTTGTTTTTAACATAATCCTCAGGAAAAAGAAAAGAAAAAACATACCCTGCATCAGGCGATGCTATTTTAAGATCTGCTATACTTAATTTTTTTGGACGATTAGCTACTTCTGCCATAATGACCACCAATATACAGACAAATGTCCCAATTTCAAAATTTATTTTATAACCCATTTGAAATCATAAATTTTAATATCCCATAAAAGGCCCTTACTTTGTATTTAATAGCTTTTTCATACATACCGTAACTTAATATCTTTGTCAGTATTAAAAAAAACCTCTACTTTTGTGCGCTTATAGACATTTACTTGCGTACTAATGCCTGAACAACATCCAACGGAATCCATATTTAGCCAGCTTGACGCTTTTGGGCATAAAAAAGTTGTTTTTTGTACCGATCCTGACACCAATCTGAAAGCTATTATCGCTATCCACAACACAACGTTGGGCCCGGCTTTTGGCGGTGTGCGCATGTGGGCTTACAAAACCGAAGGCGATGCGCTTAATGATGTATTGCGTTTAGCCAAAAGCATGACCTATAAAGCATCTATCGCGGGTCTTAACCTCGGCGGCGGCTATTCGGTTATCATCGGCGACTCCCGCCAGGATAAAACCGAAGCTTTATTGCGCAAATTCGGCAGGTTTATAAAAAACCTTAACGGCGAATTCATTGCTGCGGAAGATATGGGCACCAACCCGCGCGACATGGAGTACATTAAAATGGAAACCAGCCATGTTACCGGCGCGCCGGAAAACATTGGTGGCAGTGGCGATCCATCTCCTATTACTGCTTTGGGCGTGTTGATGGGGATTAAAGCTTGTGTGCGTGAAATGTATGGCAGCGATAGCTTAACCGGAAAATCGGTAATAGTTCAGGGTATTGGCCATGTGGGCGAAAACCTGGTACGCTTGTTAAGGGACGAAAACGTAAAGGTTTACTGTAGCGATATTAACGAGGAACGGGTGATCCAGATCTCGAAGAAATATGGCGCGCAGGCGGTATCAAATAATAACATTTTTGATATTGATGCCGATATTTACGCTCCGTGTGCTATGGGTGGTACCGTAAATACACAAACCATTGCTAAACTAAAATGTGGCATTATAGCAGGATCGGCAAATAACCAGTTACTTGATGAAGCTGTTCACGGTAAAATGCTGCTTGATAAAGGTGTACTTTTTGCCCCTGATTATGTGATCAACGCGGGTGGTATCATCACCGGTTATTCGGAGCTGATGAACTTTAATAAAAAGCGCACATTACAGCTTACCGAAAACATTTACGAGGCCACGCGTAATGTGCTAAAGCTTTCAAAGGCCGAAAATATTCCAACCATTAACGCGGCTAATAAAATAGCCGAAAAACGTATTGAGGATATCAGGAAAGTAAAATCATCCTATTAAAACAATTAAATTTTATATAAACCGTTTGCACTAAGCAAACCAAATCGTTCTTACAAAAATGTTAAACAGAAGGCACCTCCGGGTAAAGGTATTACAGGCACTGTACGCGTATCATCAGTCGGATACTAAAGACGTTAAGCTATTTGAAAAAAATATGCTGAGCAGCATAGACCAGGTTTACGAAATGTATATCTGGATGCTATCATTAATTAATGAAGTGGTAAGTTTTGCCGCTAATGACGCAGAGGAACGCGCCAACAAACACCTCCCAACCGCCGAAGACTTAAATGCAAACCTTAAAATCCTCACCAACAGGTTTATCCTGAGCCTGAATGATAATAAGGAATACATTACAGCCTGGAAAAAGTACAAAGTTGACTGGACCTTTGAGCCGGAACTTGCTAAATCACTTTTTATTATCCTTAAAAACTCGCCTGAGTATGCCGAGTATCTTGCCAAAACAGGCGATACCCTGCAAACAGACAAGGATATCATCAAATTCATTTTCAAAAAAGTTATTCTTAAATCATCACTGGCCGAGCAGGTTTTTGAAGACAGGTTTATTTTTTGGCCTGTTGATAAAGATGTGCTTCAGGCGCTTATTGCCAAAACGTTCAAAAACTTTTCGCACGATGATTACAAGCTTAACCAGCTTGCCGAAATTACCGGCAACTGGGTTGAAGACCGTGAGTTTGTTGTAAACCTGTTTCAGCAGAGCATCAGGTACGATGCCGCTTACCATGAGCTTATAGCCGCCAAAACCCAAAACTGGGAGCCGGAGCGTATTGCAATGATGGATACCTTGCTGATGAAAATGGCTATTACCGAGTTTATTAACTTTAATTCGATCCCGGTTAAGGTTACCATAAACGAGTATCTTGAAATATCAAAAGAGTTTAGTACGCCTAAGAGTAATTCATTTATAAACGGTATCTTGGACAAGATTTTAATAGAGCTTAAAGCCGAAAACAAGATCAAAAAGATAGGCCGCGGCTTAATAGAATAATATTAAAAAATGAAAAAACTATTTTTAAGCTTAGTAGCAGCAGGCATGTTATTATCAGCCTGCAACAGCAGCAATGGCAGCACAGCTGATAACGCGTCGGCAACTAATGCGGATAGCACTGCAACAGCAGCCAACGCGCCCGTAGCTAAATTTGAAAAAGAAAGCCATGATTTTGGCAAGATCAAAGAAGGCGATAAGGTATCATATGATTTTAAGTTTACCAACACCGGTAAATCGCCATTGATTATTACCAACGCCCGTGCTACTTGCGGTTGCACTACTCCTACCTGGCCAAAAGCCCCCGTTAAACCTGGCGAAAGCGCCATTATTGGGGTTACTTTTAACAGTGCCGGTAAAAGTGGCTTACAGGATAAACAAATAACCATTACAGCCAACACCCAGCCTGCCGAAACTATGGTACATTTAATTGGCGAGGTTTTAAAAAAATAACAATTAATTTAAACAAATGATAGCTACTATTTTATTACAAGCCTCAGGCGGTTTGGGCAGCTACACGCAATTGGTACCAATGGTACTGATCATTGTAGTGTTTTATTTTTTCATGATCCGCCCGCAGGTTAAAAAGCAAAAAGATCAGAAGAAATACGTTGAAGAGCTGAAAAAAGGCGACAGGGTTATAACCACAGCCGGTATCCACGGCCGCATCGTCGACTTAAACGATACCACTTTTTTAGTTGAGGTTGAAAACGGTAAAATCCGTTTTGACAAATCGGCTATATCACTGGAAGCTTCAAAAGCTTTGAATACACCGGTGGTTGAAAAGAAAGCATAGTTGAGGTGAAAGGAAAAAGGTTAAAGGCGAAAGGTAGAAGCTGCTCGTTCTGACACCAGAAAACTTCACTTAAATAAAATAAACAGGATGAAAGGTTAAAGGTAAAGGAATACACGAAAGTGCATGACCTTTCACCTTTAACCTTTCGCCTTTAACCTTAGACATGGCAATAGTAAAATTATCGGCAACAGAACGCAGACGGCTCTCGGTATTTTTTACCTGTTTGTCGCTGGCTATTGTTGCCTGGATTTTTACTACGCTATCCGACCCTCTTCCCTATAAGGTAAAAAAGGTTTTAACCTTTAAAAACGCGCCACAAAAACGCGCCTTTCACTCGCTGCAGCCTGATACGGTTGATGCTACCATACAAGGTAACGGATGGCAAATGCTGTTTTCAAAAATCAACAGCGATAATAAACCATTAGTTGTCGATCTCCGCTCGCTCGAAACCCGTAATTACGTGGTTATCGACAGCATGCAGCTTAAGCAGATTAACAAAGGAAAAGACCCGGCCAACCGTGTTTCATCCATTGATCCGGATACCCTTTACTTTGATTTCAGCAACCGCCTCGTAAAAAAGGTGCCTGTGCAGCTTACCATGGGCATCAATTATCAAAAACAATTCGCGGTGTCGGGTAATATTACCGTACGACCTGCTTATGTAACTGTAAGCGGCCCTATCGAACGCTTAAAGGACATAACCTCATGGAAAACCGACTCGCTTAAATTCAATAACGTTAACGAAACCATCAATACCAGGGTTAATTTAAAACCCAGTAACGAAGGCAACCTCAATGTTTATCCACGGTCGGTACAGGCTATTATCCCTGTTGACGAGTTTACCGAGAAAACACTTGAGATCCCGGTAAAGCTCATCAATAACAATAGCTATTATAACGTAAAGGTATTTCCGCAAAAGATAAAGGTGACTTTTACTACCTCATTAAGCCGCTATGCCGATATGGATGAGGACTTGTTTGAGGCAGTTGCCGATCTTGACCTGTGGCGCGATAAAGGCTACAGTAACCTGCCGGTAAAACTCATTCACACGCCACCGTTTTGCCGGGTGGTGAAGATTGCCCCATCAAACATTGATTTCTTTATAAAAAAATAATGCTCAAAATAGGTTTAACAGGTAACATAGGCAGCGGTAAAACAACCGTAGCCAAAGTATTTGAATTACTTGGCATCCCTGTTTTTTATGCCGATGACGAGGCAAAAAAAGTAATGGTTACCGACGAGGTACTGATTGAAGGCATCAAACAAACTTTTGGAGCCGAAGCCTATTTTGAAGATGGCAGCCTTAACCGCAAGTACATATCTGCCATAGTTTTTAATAATAAAGCCGAACTGGAAAAACTAAACGCGCTGGTACACCCTGCCGTATTCAGGGCATTTGACAGCTTTGATAATAAGCATAAAGATGCACCTTACGTAATCCGCGAGGCGGCTATCCTATTTGAAAGCGGCTCCTATAAAATGTGCGACAGGGCCATCATGATCACCGCGCCGCTTGAAACGCGCATTGCCCGTGTTATAGAACGTGATGGCATCAGTCGTGCCGATGTTGAAAGCCGGGAGGCCCGCCAGCTATCGCAGGATGAAAAAATTAAGCTGGCCAATGATATAATTATTAACGACGGTAAACAGCTGGTTATACCACAGGTAATAGCCCTGCATGAACTGTATTTATCGATCGCCCACCAATAATGATACTCGACGATTTTGTTTCTTTTGACGAAAAAGGGCTGTACTGCAAATACGGCGACTTTTATATCGACCCGCAGTTGCCTGCAACAACGGCTGTAATATCCCATGCCCATGCAGATCATGCCATAAGCGGCAATAACAATGTTTATTGCACCCGTGCCACCGCAAGCATTATGCAGCTGAGGTATGACCGCACAGCCGCCAAAGTTTTTAACATAGCGGCTTTTAATGAGCCATTTAAAATAGGCAAGGTTACGGTAACCCTGATCCCCGCCGGGCACATGATTGGCTCGGCGCAGATACTAATGGAATATGAGGGTACCAGGTATTTATACACGGGCGACTATAAACTGCAGCCCGACGCTACCTGTGAGCCTATTGAATGGGTTACAACTGATGTGCTGATCACCGAAAGCACCTTTGCTAACCCGGAAATTATCCACCCTGATCCTGTTGCCGAGATCCGCAAGATCAATGATATCAAAAGCAATATCTTACTTGGGGCTTACGCGCTCGGCAAAAGTCAGCGGCTTATCAATTTGATCACCGAACATGCACCGCAAAAAAAGATCCTGGTGCATCATAAAATAATGCCCATTAATGCCATTTATGAAAAAATGGGGTTCCATCCCGGTAAGTACCAGATCTACGGGCGCAAACTGATGAAGGTACAGGACGAGTTTGTGTACATAGTGCCTCCTTTTACCTTTGATAGTTATATCCGTGCGACAGGTGTTAAACGACTTTTTGCATCGGGCTGGAAAAACCTACAGGTGAACAACCAGGATACGCTCTTTATTTCCGACCACGTGGATTGGAACGATATTCTGCAAACCATTGCCAACACCAGGCCTAAACAGGTTTGGACACTTCACGGTAAGGGCGATCATCTGAAAGCTTATTTTAAAGATGATATCTTTGTAAAAATTCTGAACTGATGTTGCAGGAAGGCATTGATTATTATATTAATGAAGATGGCAATTTTGTTTTTACCGAAGCCTATCATTTAAAACGTGGTTACTGTTGTAAAAACAAATGCAAGCATTGTCCCTGGGGTTACGGCAAGGTCAAATTAGCCGGAAACGACACAGAATCAGGCGACAACGATAAATAAATCGATGTTAAATTAAAAATATTTAAACATATTTGTATCCCATTCATTACTACTACTATGCGGATAGAAGACGAAATACAAAGTACAAATTTTGAAGATGCCTATCATAAAGTGGCCATTAACGTGGCTTACACGCAGGGTTGGTTGGCTAACTACTTCCGTTGTCACTTTGAGAAACATAATATTACCCAACAACAGTTCAACATACTAAGGATATTACGCGGCCAATACCCCAAGCCTGCTACTATCAATTTGCTAAAGGAGCGGATGATTGATAAAATGTCTGACGCGTCGCGCATTGTTGACCGCCTTGTTCAAAAAGGCCTGGTTTCGCGCTGCACAAACAATAAAGACAGGCGCGCCGTTGATATCCGTATCAGCGACGAAGGCCTCGCAACGCTCTCAAAAATGGATGCTGAGTTTAAAACAAAAGAAATCCTGAGTAATAATCTCACCGAAGCCGAAGCGACTACGTTAAGTGACCTATTGGACAAAATGCGGGGATAAGCTTTTAAGGCGAACGGGAAAAGGTTAAGGGCGAAAGGTTTACTGCCGAAGTCAAGAAGAATAAAAAATGTCATTGCGAGCGAAGCGTGGCAATCGCATGCTATACAGAGCGGATCTGCTTACGTGCGATTGCCACGCTTCGCTCGCAATGACATATCTTTTTGTTGCTGTTGATTTTATGATGCCTTAAACGCCGCCACTTCATCCTTCAGTATCGCCAGCACCTCAGGCCTTACATTACCGAAGAAAGACACCCCCATAGCCCCATTCTTCAATGCCACCTGGATACCGGTGCGGATCTCGTCATCACTCTTAAAATCGGATAAGTATAAACCTGCATATAGCGGGAACCGGCCAGCCAGGAAATGTACACCCTCTGCTACGGCATTGCCTATCCAACTAACGCCTTCTTTGTAAAAGCCATGATATATCATAGGGCAAATACCATCCATGTTCCAATTTGTCCAATCCTGCCTTACGTTACGGCGGGCCACTTCAGGTGTAGGAAATACAGCCGCGGTTATTTGTTTTTTATGCTGATGCGCGACAGTCGAAATACCATTAACTACGCGGGTAATATTGTTATACCTGAATAAACGCCATGAAAGGCTGGCCTCTGGATATTGAATCTGATCAAGGTCCTGATTATACTCTTCTTTGAATTTGGCTTTGCAAACATCGCAGTAGCAAAAATCATATTCGGGCAGCTCTTTGGTTTGGTCAATTTTGTAATGATCCCAAAGGTTTACCGGCAGTATTACATCGCAATAACGCACATAATCAAGGTGGATACCATCGATATAATCTTTAGCTAAAATATCATCAACGGTTTTGGTTAAATACTCCTGCACTTCGGGGCGCGATGGGCACAGCCAGCGATAATACTGTACATAAGGCGGATGATCGGCACATGACTCACCTTTACGATTTTTACTGTACCATTCGGGTTTCTCGTTTACCAGTTCGGCACGGTTAAAGGTCCACATCCAGCGGTGGGCTTCTAATCCCTTAGCTTTGGCAGCGCGAAAATGACGCTCGCTGTCGTTTTCAAAAAATATGCCCGTTATACCCGATGCCTTGTATGATGCATAGCGGGTAGCCAGTTCATCATCGGTATCTTTTGGGTTAGGATTGATCCATACCCAGTTTTTCATAGCCTTTTTCTTGCTGCTTTTGGCGGCTTCGGCAGCGGCATTGCTTACTAAAGGTAACTGGGCGGCCACACCCGCCAGTAAACCGGCTTTTAAAAATTCGCGCTTATTCATGGAGTTTAGGGATTTATCAGCTGCTGTACCAGGCCATCCTGGTCAATTGAATAGGTAGCATTGGTTTTAGTATCGGTAATATAAGCTATAAACTGATGAGGGGTAGCTTCCAGTTTAAGCTCGTTGGCATTGCCACTTACGGTTACTTTATTTTCGATACCCAAATCTTTTAATGAAGAAAGGTATTCGTGATGATCTTTAAACCACTGTTTCTGTTTGTAGTAAACCAACCAGAGGTGCTTCTTTTGCTCTTCACTATAAGGCATCTCAAACTTCGCATCATCACGCTCGGTAAACAGCAGGTAGCCCCAACGCTCGGGGTAATGCATGTTAATCAGCCCCTGGTTGCTCCACACCCAGTTATGCTCGGGTAAGTCTTTGCCATTGTTATCCTGCAGCTTTACATATTTACCGTTCTGCACTTTTGTATCATACTCCACCCGCGAAAAATTGATCCGCCATAGGGTGCCGTCCTTTATTTTCGCCCTGTTAAACCCGCCGGCTATGGCCTTAAAAGGGATAGCCATTTCAACTGTCCAGCCCTTGTCAGTATCCGAAGGGTTGTTCAATGTGCCCTGAACTTTTACCGCCGAACGCAAGCCGTGCGTATCCCATCCGGTTACAGCAGCGCCACCATTACGGTAAGGTTTGGTCAAAAACAAATCGAATATGGTATTGAGGGCATTTACCTCAATTTCAAAGTATTTGTGTGTGCTGTTATTGGGGTCAATAAACAGCTCAAAATCATTATCCAGGTAAATAATATCATCATGATGGGTAAGCGTGGCCCATACATGCGGATCTTTAATTCGGGCGGCAACATACAGGTAATTATCATCCCAAAGCATTTTAACATTGGTTTGCAATGGTGGTGCCGGTTTAAGCCTGCCTTCAATGTCCTGGAAATCCTGCGTCCATTGAGCTTGCTGCCATACGGCATCTTCCACATCGCCATCAATTACCGGCGGCTGTTTTACATGCTTTGCAACATAACTGTACGGAACAGTAAATAAATCCGGAAACTCCTTAAAAGCCTCCTGTGCGCTTACAAGTCCGGGTAATATCAATAATGCGGCTGTTAGGCCTGATTTAGCAAAACTATTAAGACAACTACCTGGTGATTTCATTTGCTGCCCAGCGCTAAGATATGATCAAACTCTTCGCGCTTAACGCCCATTACCGACAGGCGTCCCTGTCTTACCAAACCAATATCCTGCAATTGAGGATCGGCCTTGATCTGCTCAAGGGTTACCGGGGTTTTGAGGGCCTCAACCGGCGACAGGTCAACCACCACCCAATTGGTATCATCGGTTGTAGGGTCCTGGTAAGCTTCTTTTACTACTTTGGCTATGCCTACAATCTCTTTTCCCTCGTTACTGTGATAAAATAAAACAAGGTCGCCCTCTTTCATTTCCCTGAGATTGTTGCGTGCCTGGTAATTGCGCACACCATCCCAAAAAGTACGACCATCCTTATTAAATTTTTCCCAGCTGTATTTAAAGGGTTCACTCTTAACTAACCAATGTTGCATTTGTACGGTATAAATTTATTGTTACGTAAAAATGTAAAAAAGGCAGCAGAAACTAAAATGCCCGGCAAGCCATACAGGGCATTGTTACAATTATATTACGGGTTGGAGTGGTGATGTAGGGGGAGCTTGTTATGGGTAAAAGTAAAAATAGGTGATGTCACAAACCTTATCGAGCGGTAGGCTTTAAGTCTATAGTATGACAGGAAAGCTTTTTAAGAAAAGAAAATGAAAGCACTATCAATTATATGGCAAGTATAGGCTATTATCGCATTGCTCTTCGCTTTAATTTAGAATTGAACTTGGCAATCAACAAAGGTATATAATTGATACTGTTTATTATAGTAATCATCAAATACTTTATACAATAATATTGTTTTACTATTTTTATGATATCTAAATCTTATTAAAGATGTATTTGCAAATAGTTGAAAATCAGAAAAGATTAAAAAACACTACTACAGATATTTACCTTCCAGATTTCGTCGTGATTACAGGGGCAAATGGGTCAGGGAAATCTCAACTACTCGAATCTATAAAAACTAACTTCAAAATTGACTCAATGCAGGAGAAAGTTTTTTATCCGAGTTCAACATTAAAAAATGCAGACGAAGTGCCATATGACAGGGAAAAAATAAGTTTAATAGGTCTAAATCAATTTCAACCACATAGCGGTAATGCTAAAAGTATTATAGAAGATAAGGCAAACTTTCAGCGGCTTCTCTCAATTTCTAATATCATTGCAAGTGAGATTGAGCTCAATCCGGCTGTCGATGTCTTAAATCCCAATAACTTCAATACTGAGTTTCTACGTATATACATCACTCCTGAAGCTACTTATAACCCAAGCATTCTTCGAGAATTGCAACGAGTAGAGTTAGAGGTAATTGATATTGTTGCAAAAAAAAGTGGCAAAGCTCTTGGCGATTTAAAATTCCACGATTTTACAATTTACAGTCCTATTCCAAAATCTGGCCTTTTTTCTTCTAACCTTACAACGTTATTCTTGCAGTTTTTGCAAAAAGAGAAGTATTATCCACATAAAGCTGATGAAGAAGTAGCGCCATGGATTACTTTCGAAAAAATACTGGAAAGAGGAAAACTACCTTTTAACCTTGTTTACCCCAAACTCAATGAAAGCGGTTATGTGGAAGCTCTTTTATTAGATAAAGATACTGGCCAACAATTAAAATTTGAAGGACTGTCATCCGGGGAAAAAACTATTATGTCGTTGGTGTTTGCGTTATATAACTCCGAATTGGAAAAGAACAGCAACGAGAGTCAATTTCCCGAGGTTATCTTATTTGATGAACCTGACGCCAGTTTGCACCCCTCTTTAACCAAAAATTTTCTACAAGTTATACAGGATGTGTTTATAAAAGACAATAAGGTTAAAGTAATAATGACAACACATTCACCATCTACAATAGCGCTATCCCCCATCGACTCTATCTTTTTGATGAAAAATGGAAATTTAGAGTTAGTAAACAAAGACGATGCCATAATATCCTTAACCGAAGGATTAAGTAATTTAACAATCTTATATGAACATGTTAAACAAGTCTTCGTCGAAGCGGAGTTTGATGTATATTTTTATCAGACTTTGTATAATCTTATTTTGAATGATTATTTGAATCCGGATAAAGTTTTGACATTTATGGCATCTGGCAAGAAAAACGAGGCGGGTTGCGATAAAGTAATAGAATATACCAACCTAATTTCAGCAAATGGCAATAAAACAATCTGCGGTTTAATAGACTGGGATTTAAATAAAAATAGAGAAACAGATAGAATTATCGTATTCGGGCTAAACAAAAGATATACTGTTGAAAATTACGTTTTTGACCCTACTTTCTTAGCATTTTTCTTACTTCTTGAACAAGCAGAGGATGTTTGTAAAATTGGTTTCGATCTGACTGATAACATTATTACAGTCACGAACATTAGCCAAGAAAAGCTACAGAACTGTGTTAATCTAATAGTAGATAGAGTTTATGAACATCGAGTAAAAAAAATATCGCCAGATGATACACCTACCAGGATTACACTATTAAATGGCTATTATATAATGTTACCTAAATGGTATTTGATATCTCCCGGACACGCTCTTGAAGAAAGCTGTATTGCAGCGTTTCCGAAGCTAAATGGATTTAATCAAAAGCCTGATAAGTTAAAAAAGGAGATAGTAAATAAAGTAATTAAGCTACATTACAGGTTTCTGCCCGACGATATAATTGAACCATTCTCAAAACTTCAATCTATCTCCGTTAATTAGATAGCTTTTCTTTATTTGCCCAACAACCAATCGGCTTTAATGTCTAACACCTTTACCATGGCACAAACTATAATAATTGAAAGGGCTTTTCTGAAGTAAATGCCAGGCAATAAAAGAATATTAATTTAAAAGGGCCAATTTACTGATTACTCGTCAACAACTGCGATAACCTTTTAGCATTCCTGGCATTTAAGGTATTGGTTAGCGGGACCGAGGTGTAAACCGCTATCCCCTGTTCATCATCGGGATGAAAGCTTAGCAGTAGTTTTACCGTGCGCGACTCCCACATATAAACGTCCTGGTAATCATTGGGCTTTGCCGTGAAGGTGCCATACCAGTGCAAAAACTTGCTGAGCATTTTGTATCCCTGGTCGCGGTTAAAAAAAACGTAAATATTCACCACCTTATGGTCATAGGTGCGTACGCAAATATGGCTTGCAGTTAAGCCGCCTTCCAGCTCTATTGGTTTTTCGGAATGATACTCATAGGTAATGCAGCTATCCGCATCCGGTTTACTGCCCTCACCGTCAAGATAGGCCAGGCTCTGCTCCTGCTCGCCGGTTAATACGCCGCCCAAAGTAAATCCGCCAATACCGTTGCGGGCCTTCAAATAAGCCAACGACCCAACCTTCCCGGCTTGAGAAAAGCCCGGCGAGTGTAAACACATGATGATCAAAAGCCCTGTGACTACCCTGTAGGGCAAGTAGCAAAGAAACTTAGCTTTCATATCCCCCTCCCAGTTTTACGTTGGTTAAACTAAGCGCCGCAACCAGCGCTTAAAAATGTTGCGTAAAACGAATTTGAAGAAATAATCAGCTGATTATCAAATCATAAGAACGATTGTACAAGAAATTGGATTGCCTTTACAATTTATTACACAGGTATCTGTTCAATTTTTTCACCAATGTGTATAATTAAATGCAAAGGATTTTTACCTGTCAATCAGCAAGCATATATCCTTTAAGTTTATCCTGCAATGCAGTGGCCTGGGATACGAGGGTTTTATCGGTGATAAATTGATTTAAATCGATATCCGGCCCAATAAGGTTTTCTTTAAAAATATCCCTGAACCTGGAGTATTTTAAAGCCAGGTTCCACTTGTTTTTCAGGTACTCAAAAACCTGCTCGTCCTCATCTTTCAGCATGGAGTAGTTAACCACAACAAAAGCATCGCGCGGTAAAGTTTCAATACATTTCAGGATATCCTGGTTATAGGCTATCCAGACTTTTAGATATTCGGTAGCATGATCATTACAAAACTGTACTATGCGACGCGCCCGCCTGAACTTCGTCCACACCAATCTTGAAAAATATTTGCGGGCCATGTATTTATTATCTACCCATTTAAATTCGCGTCTTAAAAGCGAACTTACTACCGATTGATAATCGCGCAGGATAACCAGGTAACAGGCATCAGGTAATAACTCTTTATATACATCTAAAAACAAGCAGGTACGCGGATCTTTCCATCCCCATTGATCGTACAGCTGCTGTTTTACCTTAATAATGCTTTTAAGCTTTTCCTTTTCGTAAATGGTAAACTCGGCCACGTGCTCAACCGTAAGCCCCGATGATGGCAGGTTATGATCGGCAAGAATCTCTTCGTGCATTTTCAAAAACTCGATATCTTCAAAATGCCCCTCTACATTGCCGTAACTCCCGGGTACAAGTTTTTCGCCGGTTTGCAGGCCGCATTTACTTAACCACTGGGTAATAAGCGAGGTGCCGGAACGGTGCATTCCGGTAATGATCAGTACTCTTTTTTGCATAAATCAGTTATAAGCGTCCTTTTTTATGAGGTATAGCTTGGTATTTTTTGTGTCTGCTTTTTAACAGGATGCAGATTGTTTATAATATAATATAGCAGTGAAGAGGTACTTTGTTGTATGGTATAATTGCAGGTATCAATATACAGATCGGGGTTAACAGGTATTTCAAACGTATCATTAATCCCTGTCAGGTTATTTAATTTATCGGGATGCCCGTCGGGAAGCAGTGCTCGTTTATACAAGCCTTTGGTATCGCGGTCTATAAGTTTATTAACCGGACAGTCTACATGAACAATGTTTACATGATCATATTTTTCGGCAAGTTCCTGCCTGATCTCATCATACGGGTTTATGGCGCTAACAATAGTAACTATGCCTTGCGCGCTAAAGCGACTGGCTACAAAGCCCAGGCGGCGAATGTTTTCATTACGGTCCTCTTTACTAAAGCCCAGATCGCGGCAAAGCGCCGCCCGGTATTCATCACCGTCAATGATCTCAATTTTAATATTCAGACTCTTTAATTCGGCGGCTACACTTTTTGCTAAAGTTGTTTTGCCCGCACCCGATAATCCGCAAAATAAAAGTATCATGACCGTAATTTCTAAGTTAGTTAAGCTTGTTAATTAGCCCCAAAAAGCGCTTAGGACAAGTGAACTTAGAGATTAATAGGCTGAATATTTTTGTTACATTGTAAATAATCAATTACATGAAAGTCAGGATAATAGAAAGTCAGGCGAAAAAACGGTGTGTACCGGCCCAAAATGAAGTTTTCATGAATAAATACGTGTATACGGTCAAACACTAAGTAGCGCTACACTTAACAAAAATGTTACGGGATTTAATTAATTAGAAATGATTTTGGAGAACTTTTTATAACGCCCCGGTATCTTCGGCCGCCGGCCCCTCTTTATCCTTTTTAAAAAGCAAAACAAGCGCGCTTATTTGCAACACATCAATAATGATAGCTATGCAACCCGCAATAATGTTTGTCTTGAACGTAGCGGGAAGATTGATAACATCGGGCGTTATGGTTAAAAGCAATAAACCCAGTAATACCCATTTAGCCCATTTGTGTCCCTGCCTGATAAAAAGCGCAAGCAGCAGTAATATCCCCAGTGCAATACAGGTAGCTAAGGCAAGATTAAAAGAAGCCGATCTGCTACCGCTTAAATAGTAATAAACCAAATATAAAGCCGCTGAAATACGAATAAGTGTGGATGCCGTATTGGCTCTTGATAGTGATGATAGGGTCATAACGGTTAATTGAGTAGGTATTAATGCAAAATCTTAAACATCAGTTCCTTCATCAACTCGCCATGCGGGGCGTTTGATTCAACACCTTTGCTTTTCAGATCATATTCGCACAGGTAACTGATCACCTGGAAAACTTTACCAAGCGGATAGTTGCGGGCAGCCTGTTCATAATCTTTTATGAAATACGGATTTACCCCCATCTCTTTAGCCAGGTTTTGCGGGGTTTTATCTTTTACATAATGATAAACCAGTACTTTACTGAAAAAGTTGTTCAGGTTACCTAATACCAGCACAATGGGGTTTGATTTGGGATTGGCTTCAAAGTAGTTGATGATCTGGTTTACCTTGTAGGCATCCTTTTTAGTAAGCGCGGTTTGCAGCTCAAACACATTATACTCTTTGCTGATGCCAATGTTATCCTGAATGTGTTTCAGCGTGATTTCCTGCCCCGCGCTAACGTTCAGCATCAGCTTTTCAAGCTCATTGGCAATTTTGGCGAGGTCGTTACCCAGGTACTCGGCAATCATGGCCGATCCCTGCTGGTTCATTTTATAGCCTTTTTCGCTTACATAACCTTCAACCCAAGCCGGTACTTTGTTATCATACAAAGTTGCCGATTCAAAAATGAGCCCCTTTTTTTCGATGGCTTTGTAGGTTTTTTTACGCTTGTCAAACTTGCCGTATTTGTAGCAGAAAACAAGGATGGTGCTGGGCAGCGGATTTTCGAGATAACTTAATACAGGGTCGATACTTTTTTTGTTATCATCTTCCTTACCCCATTTCATATCCTGGGCTTCCTTTACCAGTACAACCTGGTAATCGGCCATCATAGGGTAGCGCTTGGCCGCGTTAAGCACGGTCATGATATCGGTATCCTTGCCATAAACCACGGTTTGATTAAAACCGCGCTCGTGCTCCGGAAGCAAATGATGTTCAACATAATTACTAACCAGATCGATAAAATAAGGTTCCTCACCATGCAGCAGGTACAGCGGTTTAAACTTACGGTTCTTAAGGTCCTTTAATATCTCGGCAGCAGTCATATTTTGAACTTCAAAAGTACTAAGTACCGAGCCAAAAAGTGGAATGTATTTTTATTTAGAAGAATGCCCAACGATATATTTGTTAATTTTGAACCCCGACTTAAGACTAATAACTTAATACTTCAGACTTTTCAAAATGCTCCAACCGCTTAATCTGCCCCCTCACCCCTTCAAAATAAGCGACGATAACGGCACATTAACCCTTTTTGACGAGATCCGTAAGAAAACCATCGTCATTACACCCGAAGAATGGGTACGCCAGCATTTTGTACAATATCTCATTAAACAAAAAAAATACCCCCGCTCGCTCATCAAACTGGAAGGCGGCCTTAAGCTTAATACCCTGCAAAAGCGCACCGATATTGTAGTATTCAATCCCGATGGTCAACGCATCTTAATGGTGGAATGCAAAGCGCCTTCAGTAACTATCGATCAAAAAACCTTCGACCAGATAGCCCGGTATAATATGGTACATAAGGTATCCCTGCTTGCAGTAAGCAATGGCTTGCAGCATTATTACTGCACCATCGACCATGAAAACTGCACCTATCAGTTTATTGAAGAGTTGCCGGTGTATGTTAAGGGGTAGATATATAAGGTCGTCATTGCGAGGCACGGAGCAATCGCACAGAGGCAGGTAACGATTATTGTTGTAACGAACTTACATCGTCGCGCTCTTGGCCGCGCGAGGGCCAGGTACTTTTGTAGCCACAAAAGTGCCCAAAAAGGCTTGCAGCAGAAAGGCTTCTTTGCGCACACCCTACCCAAAGTCCATCGCCCGGCCTTTGCCCTGCAAAACGAACAGAACCACGGGCTGCAATTATTTTGCCCCGATTCACCCTATCCCCAGCTTCTGCAAAAACTTGCTATGCCCCCTGCAGCCGCAGCATTCCCCGCATTGTTCTGCCCGTTTTCACCCGAAGCTGATCTGCTGCGAAAAACATCCGGTTTTAATTATACCATGGGTAGCGAAAGCGAAGAATCTTCTTCAATATACAGGGCCGCCATGTATGGTGAAGAAGATGCTTCGTTCCTCAGCATGACAAACGCTTTTTAATGTTATGATAACAGTTATTTATTCCCTATTTTGGGCGGCATAACCTCATCAATTATAACATTTTACTCATGAAAATTTACAGCAAAGCAATTATGCTGGTTTCCATGCTGATAGCAGGCAGCTGCATCACATCTGCCCAGGAAGCAAAACTGCCTACCCAGTGGACAAACGCCGCCATGCAGGCCGAGATCCCTTTAGCAGAATATCCAAGGCCTCAGCTACAACGTACCGATTGGCTTTGTCTCAATGGCAAATGGGATTATCGCGGTGGTAAAGACGCTCCCAATGCTTTAAATCCCGAAACGCCGGCATCATTTGAGGGTAAAGCGGATAAAATATTGGTACCCTATTGCCCAGAATCAGTGCTATCCGGTGTTCAGCGCAAGCAAGAGATCAACATGTGGTACCGCCGCAGCTTTGAGATTCCTTCAAAATGGCAAAACAAGCAGGTTATTATCCATTTCGGCGCGGTTGATCATGATGCTACCGTTTTTGTGAACGGTAAAAAGGCTGGCTCGCACTCGGGCGGTTATGATTCATTCAGCTTTGATATCACCCCATATTTGAAGAAAGGCAGTAATACCCTTATTGTTGCCGCTAATGACTCTAACGACGGTAAAACGCCTTCAGGTAAAAACGGACCGCGTGGCGACTATACTTTTTCATCTGGCATATGGCAAACCGTTTGGCTGGAGCCGGTGAACAAATCGTACATAAAAGATATCCGCCTTTTGCCCGATTTAGAGGGCAAGCGCTTAAAAGTATTTGTCAATGCAGTTGGTTCGGGCAAGATCAAAGCAGTTGCTTTAAACAACGGCAAAGAGGTTTCGCAGGTTAGCGCAACCGGGGGAACCTATTTTTATCTTCTCATCGAAAACCCTTTTTTATGGTCGCCTGATTCCCCTTTTTTATATGATCTGAAACTTACGCTTTACAATGCCGATGGCAGCGAGGCCGATGAGGTTAAAAGCTATTTCGGCATGCGCGATATTAAATTGGGCAAGCTTAACGGTGTGATCCGTCCGCTTATTAACGGCAAATTCATTATGCAGCTTGGCCTGCTGGATCAGGGTTACTGGCCCGATGGTGTTTTAACCGCGCCGACGGAAGAGGCGCTGAAGTTTGACATGGAGTATACTAAAAAGGCTGGCTACAACCTGATCCGCAAACACATGAAAACCGAGCCGCAGCGTTTTTACTATTGGGCCGATAAAATGGGCTTGCTGGTTTGGCAGGATATGCCTGCCATATGGTACCAAAATGAAGATACCACGCAAAACAGAAAAGTTTATCGTAAAGAGTTAAAAGCTATTATCGACGATCATTATAACTCGCCATCTATTATTACCTGGATACCTTTTAACGAAAACTGGGGTGCATTTGATGTAAAGAATATCACCAATTGGGTTAAGCAGTACGATCCGTCGCGCCTGGTTAACGGAAACTCTGGCTTTAATAATAATCCCGATTATCAAAAGCCTTATGGCGACCCTGGCAACGGAGATTATGTGGATACCCACATTTACGTGGGGCCGTACGGCGCGTCTGTCCCTGATGATCACAGGGCTGCCTCGCTGGGCGAATTTGGAGGTGTTGGCCTGTTTGTGCGTGGGCACATGTGGCCGGTACACAACAATGCCTATGATTATGAACCAACCAAAGCCCGACTTACCGATCGTTATGTGTTTTTGCTGGATGAAGTAGAGCAACTTATGAAATATAAAGGATTAAGCGTTGCCATATACACGCAAACCACCGACGTTGAACACGAGGTAAACGGCGTTTTAACCTACGACAGGGCCGTTGAAAAAATGGAAATAGAAAGGGTAAGGGAAGTAAACCTGGCGGTAATTAAGGAAGGTGAGAAATTGAATAAGTAGAAGAATATTTTACGTAAGCCGTTGTTATTGACAACACTACAACTGTTCGAAAGATGCAGATCAGTTAAACGCTGGCTTGAAAAATCATGTCATTGCGAGGAGGAACGACGAAGCAATCTCGTAACGATACAGGTCGGTCATGCATTGGCTACGAGATTGCCACGCTGCGCTCGCAATGACATGGTTTTTATTATTTAAGAGAGAGAGTTACGCTGTTGTTGATGTTGTCACCAACAACTTTTTGGTCACTGACTTATGATATGTATACGTGAGAGGAATTGTTGGTGACAACACCAACAACGGCAGGAGAAAGGGTAAGGGAAGTAAATCAGGCGGTGATTAAGGAAGGTGAGAAGTTGAATAAGTAGAAAAACATGAATCAACAATTCCCTCCCTTGGGAGGGGTGCGTTGGGATTAAGTACTGGCAGGGAGGGGTTTATACGCTTTTTCAATGATCGGCCTTCTCGCTGCGCCCCTCCCTACACCCTTCCGACGGAGGGAATCGCACACGCACCATTTTATCAGGCCATTAAAATCTTACCCCACCCTTTTCCTCACGGCGTAATTATTAAGCTTCTCCAGCAGGTCATCCGGTTTAAATGGTTTTGCTACATAGTCGTTCATGCCGGCCTCGTAAACCTGTTCCTTGATATCAAAAAGGGCCGAAGCTGTAAGCGCGATGATAGGCACACCTGATTTTTTCGGGTCGGCCATTTTACGGATCTCTTTTGAGGCATCAAAACCGTTCATCACCGGCATCTGCAAATCCATTAATACAATATCAAAATTACCATATTGCATAAACTCAACCGCTCGTTCACCGTTTTCGGCAATGGTTGGGTTAATGCTCCATTTACTCAGCAGTTTTTTCATCAACATTACATTCACCATGTTGTCCTCAGCAATAAGCACACGCAGGGAGGCAAGCGTATCTTCCGCCGATTGCTTTGCCTGCGGCGCGGCAACTGCTTCAGGCACTACTTCTGTTGATACCGGGAATTCCATATTAAACGAGAACTCGGATCCGTGCCCCGTCATGCTGTTAACCGTCATTTGCAGGCCTTGCAGCTCAAGCAATCGTTTAACAATAGCCAGCCCCAAACCGGTGCCACCATATTCACGTGTAGTAGCTAATGATTCCTGCGTAAAAGGTTCAAATATATTTTCAAGGTTTTCCTTTTTAATACCAATACCCGTATCCCTTATCGAAAAATTAACGGTAACCATGTTGTGCCTGTCTTCCACGCATGTAACCCTCACCCATATGTTTCCCTGCGCCGTAAATTTTATAGCGTTACTCACCAGGTTAAAAATGATTTGGGTAATACGGGTAGGATCGCCAAAAAGCACTTTATTTTTCAGCGAGCTATCAACATCAAGCTTAAACAACAATCCTTTTTCTTCGGCTTTTAATATTTGACCGCCGCAAATATTGTTCATCAGCTCAATAAGATTGAACCTGATGTTTTCAAACACTATTTTGCCAGATTCTATTTTGCTGAAATCGAGCACATCATTAACAATAGCCAGTAAGTTATTGGCCGAAAACTTAAGTACTTCAAGGTTCTCGCGCTGATCGGGCCGAGGGCCGCTCATCATGAGCAAGTTGCTCATCCCTATAACAGCATTTAAAGGCGTACGGATTTCGTGCGACATGGTTGACAGGAACTCGGATTTTGCCTGGGCCGATTTTTCTGCCTTCTCAATAGCGGTTTCCATTTTATTGTAAAGCCGGGCTTGTTCCGCACTGCTATCTTTAAGATGCTTGATATTTTTTAAGAAAGCCGTATAAAAATGGCTGTGGATAAATATGAGCAGTATAAAATTGGCAAACAGGCTAATGATAATAGTCGACTGGTCAATTTTATTAGGCTTAATACCGATAACGTACCCGCTGTTATATTCAATGATCATAAATACCAGCACCGGCACCGTATTGAGCAACGAATAAATAAGCCCCCATTGCTGCCCCAGCATGTAATAACTAAATACGATAACAATGATAATTACCTGTACTGTAATGATATTTACAGTTTGTATAGAAACATAAACCAAACTGGCATTAACAAGAGTACCTACCACAAGCAGGGCATGTGCCGCGCCACGCCAGTCGGGCCGCCAGGTTAAATATTTAAATAACAATACTACCGATCCCATTAAAACCAGGGCGGTTTGGGCAAGCATCCGCTGGCCCTGGAAATAAACGTTGAGGTATAGCGCCCCAAGGGCTACAAAAATAAGGAAGAACCCATAATACAATAAACGGATACGGGCCTGGTCAAGGAACGGCTGCTCCTTCGACAAGATTTTATAAATTGATAAGTTGAAGAAACTTACTTTTTTACTCATATTCAGAACTTAACATTGGCCATGTAACTTGAACAAGTTAGCATACGTATTGTACGCTAACTTGTTATACAAAGCCGGTAAGTTCTGCAATTAGCAAGCCAAAGCTGCCAGGTTTTCTTCTATGATAGTTAATTTGGCTTCGGCATCTGCCTTTTTCTTTTGCTCAACCTCAACCACTTCGGGTTTGGCGTTGGCCATAAACCGCTCATTGCCCAGTTTAGCATTAACAGATTTCAGGAAGCCCAGCAGATATTCCTGCTCTTTTTTCAACCTCGCGCACTCAGCAACCGGATCAATTTCTTCGCTGAACGGAATATAGAATTCGTCGGTTGAAGCTAAGAAATTTATAGCTCCGTCAACTTTATCGGTAACGGTTTCAAACTTGCTGATATTACCAAGCCTGGTAATGATGGCCTGATATTGGTTATATTCGATACCAGAATTTGATTTAACAAATAATTCAAGCGGTTCCTTATCCGATATTTGTTTTGTTTTACGAGTATTCCTGATAGAAGTAACGATATCTTTTACTATCTCAACCTCAGCCAATAAGCGTGAATTTATTTCCCCAATAGCGGGCAATTGCGCTACAATACAGCAGTCTTTTTCAGCACGTTCGCCAAATAGTTCGTCATGCCATAACTCTTCGGTAAGGAAAGGCATGAAAGGATGTAACACTTTTAATATATTTTCAAAAAATTGGATAGTAGCCGTGTAAGTCGTTTTATCAATCGGATGCTGATAAGCCGGCTTGATCATCTCCAGGTACCATGCGCAAAAATCGTCCCATACCAGTTTATAGGTATCCATAAGGGCCTCCGATAAACGGTATTGCGCAAAGTTAGCTTCAATTTCGGTAAGCGCCTGGTTAAACCTGTTGCCAAACCATTCAATGGCTACAGCATTGGGGTTAGCAAGGCTTTCATCAACTTCCCAACCTTTTACCAGTTTAAAGGCATTCCAAACTTTATTGGCAAAGCCCGAGCCTTGCTTGCAATAACTTTCGTCAAACATTAAGTCGTTACCGGCAGGAGAGCATAACAGCATACCTACACGTACACCATCGGCACCATAGCTCTCAATCAAATCGAGCGGATCTGGCGAGTTGCCTAACGACTTCGACATTTTACGACCGAGCTTATCCCTTACAATACCGGTAAGGTATACGTTCCTGAACGGTACTTCGCCCCTGAACTCATGACCGGCCATGATCATCCTCGCTACCCAGAAAAACAGGATTTCGGGTGCTGTAACCAGGTCATTGGTTGGGTAATAGTAATTGATATCGGCATTATCAGGATCTTTAAAACCATCAAATACCGAAATTGGCCATAACCACGATGAAAACCAGGTATCAACCACGTCTTCATCCTGCCTCAAGTCGGCAGCGGTAAGTTCCGGATTTTTCGTCTGTGCTTCCGTCAACGCCTCATCAGCGTTTTTCGCAATCACAAACTCACCACTTGGCAGGTACCAGGCCGGGATCTGTTGTCCCCACCATAGCTGGCGACTGATATTCCAATCCCTTACATTCTCCATCCAGTGGCGGTAGGTATTTACAAATTTTTCGGGAATCAGTTTAATCTCGCCATTCAATACATAATCTAAAGCTGGTTTAGCCATCTCGCCCATCTTGCAAAACCATTGCATTGATAGCTTAGGCTCAATAACCGCGTTGGTACGTTCCGAAAAACCAACCTGCGATTTATACTCTTCAACTTTATCCAGTACGCCGGCTTCCTCTAATAAAACAGCTATCTTTTTACGGGCAGCAAAACGATCTTCGCCAACCAGTATCTGTGCTTTTTCGTTCAGCGTACCGTCGTCATTTAAAATATCAATAACGGGCAGGTTATGGCGCTGACCCAGTTCATAGTCATTTAAATCATGAGCAGGGGTAACCTTCAAACAGCCGGTACCAAAATCCATAGTTACGTAGTTATCCAGTATCACCGGTATCTCGCGGTTGATAAGCGGGATGTATACCTTTTTACCATGCAGGTGCAGGTAACGCTCATCATTAGGGTTGATACAGATCGCTGCATCAGCCATAATGGTTTCCGGACGCGTGGTAGCGATGGTCAGGTAGTCTGAAGCCTGAAGTTCTGAGTCCGAAGTTTGACTTACAACTTTATACTTAATATAATAAAGCTTCTGATTTACCTCTTTACGGTTAACTTCCTCATCACTTACCGCGGTTTTACCTTGTGGATCCCAGTTGATCATTCGGATACCGCGATAGATCAATCCTTTTTTATACAGGTGAATGAAAGTATCAATAACCGCTTCCGAAAGGCTCTCGTCCATAGTAAACCTGGTACGGTCCCAATCGCACGAAGCGCCTAATTTTTTAAGCTGCTCCAGGATAATGCCGCCGTATTTTTCCTTCCACTCCCAGGCGTAGGTTAAAAACTCTTCGCGGGTAAGGTCTTTTTTGCTGATGCCTCGCTCTTTAAGCATGGCAACAACTTTAGCTTCAGTGGCAATACTGGCGTGATCTGTACCGGGAACCCAGCAGGCATTTTTACCTTTCATACGGGCGCGGCGAACCAGCACATCCTGTATCGTATTGTTAAGCATGTGGCCCATGTGCAAAACCCCGGTAACGTTTGGCGGCGGAATGACTATTGTATAAGGCTCGCGCTCATCAGGCACCGACTTAAAAAAGCCGTGCTGCAACCAGTAACTGTACCATTTTTCTTCGGTTTCTTTGGGGATATATGTTTTAGCAATACTCATAACGCGCAAAAATACGATAGTTAGCGGTTCATAGCCAAAGGTTGACGGTTTTTTTTGTGGGTTGATTGTTGATGGTTCATAGTCGATAGATCATGGTTCATGGTAGAAGGTAGAAGGTAGTTCATTGTTCATAGATCATGGTTCATCGCAGAAGATAGGTTTGATCTGATTGTTTATAGAAGGATAAATGCGGAGGCTGCGTTAGGGATGGTAGTGGAAAGCCCGCAGCGTGTGGAGGAAATGCGCGGGGCAAGGCGAGGACATGCAACGTACAGCCCGGCCCGTCAGCTGACGGGAACGCCCGCATAAAGAAATAAATGGTGATGGTTTAAGGTTAGCGGGTTTGTCTGAACTCGATTTTTTTGAATTAAAGAATTAACAGAATGCCAGGTAAATTCAGTAAATTCTCAAAATTCGTTTAATTCGAGTTCAGACGTGGGCGTTCCCGTCAGCTGACGGGCCGGGCTGTACGCTCATACACCTGCAGGCATTACGCTCATGGCTGGTATCCGCTACCATCCCTAACGCAAAAACGTTTTCTTTTTAAACATTATCTATACAACCATACACCTATCCCCATAACCATGATCTATGAACTATCAACCATGAACTATCACTCCCACAATATTTTTACAATTAACCAGTTATAATAAATGTAACATTCAAATTGTCATGAAAACAATGCCTTTTCACCGCTTTTGGCTTGATGTTTTGAAAAAAACCAAACTCGAAGCCATCATTAATTGGTTCAATCATTAAAGGCCAGCCCCCGCCTTTTTTTGCGTAATACCTGCTATTTATTAACTTTAATTTTTAAGTATTGACATGAAATTAAAGTTTAACTATTTATTGCTGGCTGCCGGCCTTGGTATGTCGGTAAATGTTTTCGCTGCTGACGGGCCTAAACCCGTAAAAACCAGGCATAAAACTGCTACCCCTCCTCAAAAGTTTATTGATCCCGCCAATATGGACCTGAGCGTAAAGCCGGGCGACGATTTTTTTGAATATGCCAATGGCGGCTGGTTAAAACAAAATGGCATCCCAGCTAAGGAAACCCGTTGGGGAAGTTTTAACATTCTTCGCCAGGAAAATACGGATAAACTGCTTGGTCTGTTGAAAGAAGTTAGCCAAACTTCAGCGTCGGAACCTAAAGGAAGTTTGAAACAGCGTGTTGGCGACCTGTACGCCAGTGGCATGGATAGTTTAACTATCGAAAAACGCGGTTATGATCCCGTTAAACCCGATTTGCAGCGTATTGATAAGATAAAAACCCTCGACGATTTTATTAACGAGCTTACTTATGAACGTGTTAATGGAATTGGCTCACCAATTTTTAGGGCAGGAGTTGATCAGGACGATAAAAACGTTAATAAATATGTAATAAGCCTTGGCCAGGGGGGTACTACCCTACCCGACAGGGACTATTACCTCAAAAACGATCCCCGGTCGAAAAAAGCGCAGGATGCCTTAAAAAAGCTGATCACCACTTTATTTACCCTTAGCGGAAGCAGCGCCGATGAGGCCGCGAAAAACACCGCCATAGTTTACGACCTGGAATATACCTGGGCCAGGGCGCAATGGAGCCGTGTGGCCATGCGCGATCCGCATGTTACTTACAACAAGTTTCTGGTGACCGATTTTGAGAAGCAAACCCCACACTTAAAATGGTCGAAAATATTACCGGCCCTTAATATGGGTGGTCAGGACAGCATCATAGTTGGTCAGCCTTCGTTTTTCAAAACCATGGATTCAACATTTGCAGCTACTCCCATTGCCAAATGGAAAGTTTACCTGCGCTGGAATATATTAAGGGGCTGTGCAGCTCATTTAAGCTCTGATTTTGTTAATGCAAACTTTGCTTATACCAGTGCGTTAAGCGGTCAAAAAGTACAAACTCCGCGTACTGAGCGCATGAGCGCCCTGGTTGATAGCTACCTTGGCGAATTATTGGGACAGCTTTTTGTTGAAAAATACTTTACGCCAGCCGCAAAGCAATATATGGTTGAACTGGTGAATAACCTGAAAGAAACCCTTGGCGATCGCATTAAACGCCTTGACTGGATGAGCCCGGCAACCAAAGAACGTGCGCTTAAAAAACTAAATGCCTTTACCGTAAAAATTGGCTACCCGGATAATTGGGAAAAATATAACGGCATTGTAATTAACCGTGATGATTATTTCGGTAACCTGCGTGCCGCAAGCAAATGGCGTTACAATTTTAACGTGAGCCACTTAGGCAAACCGGTTGATAAAACCCGCTGGGGTATGACGCCGCCAACAGTTAATGCCTATTACAACCCAACCAATAACGAGATCGTGTTCCCGGCAGGTATTCTGCAGTTTCCTTTCTTTGATTTTAAGGCTGATGATGCTGTTAACTATGGTGGCATTGGTGCCGTAATTGGCCACGAAATGACCCACGGCTTTGATGACCAGGGCCGCCAGTACGATGCCGATGGCACCCTGCGCGACTGGTGGACCAAAGAGGATGCCGATAAATTCAAATCGCGTGCCGACCAGGTAGTTAACCAATACAATGCTTTCACTGTAGTTGATACCCTGCACGTAAACGGTAAGCTTACCCTTGGCGAAAACCTTGCTGACCTTGGCGGTTTAAACATTGCTTACGAGGCGTTCAGCAAAACCAAACAGGGCCAGTCGGCTAATACCATTGATGGTTTTACGCCCGATCAGCGTTTCTTCCTGTCATGGGCACAGGTATGGCGTTCTTCGCAAACTCCGGAATCGGCAGCCCAAAGGATCCTGACAGATCCTCACTCGCCTGAGCGTTTCCGCACCAATGCGCCTATAACCAATATCAATGCATGGTACAAAGCCTTTGATATAAAGCCGGGCGATAAAATGTATAAAAAACCTGAGGACAGGACTAAAATCTGGTAATCAAACCCTTTTTATAATGACAGGCCCGGTGATGAACCGGGCCTGTTTTGTTTTATAGTTTATTGGCATAAATCCGCCCTGTATATGGCTCAAAAACGCCTATGCCATATTGTAATTTCGTGATAACTTTATGGTATAAACCTTTTAAAACAAATGAAAACAATATTTGATAAAGAAACCCGCGACGGCCTGATAACCCGGATCAATTCAGTTAATGAAAATAGCCAGCCGCAATGGGGTAAAATGAATGTTTATCAAATGCTGAAACATTGCACCCTTTCTGATGAGATGTACCTGGGCATTACCCATTATAAACGCGCGTTTATTGGCAGGCTATTTGGCAAAGTAGCACTGAAGGGGATGCTCAAGGATGATAGTCCGCTGGCAAAAAACAATCCCACCGTTCCGCAATGCAAAGTAACAGAGCCAGGTGGTGATGTAGCAGCGCAGAAACAGCAGTGGATTAATCTGGTTGAAGAATACGGCAGGACTCCCAAAACTGATTTTGAACATACCTTTTTTGGAAAAATGACCAGGGAGCAAATGGGGCAATTAGCTTATAAACATATCGACCACCATTTGAGGCAGTTTAGTAATTAGAGATAAACTATCATAAACCAGTTTCACAAGTTTACACAAAGCCGATCAATATTTACACCAGTTAAACATTGTGCAAATAAAACATATTGCCTAAGCATTATCTTTGCAGGCAAAATATGATCATTCAACAATTTTACGATAAAGGCCTGGCGCATGGTTCATATGCCGTGATCCGCACAGGCAAAATGATAGTTATTGACCCGGCGCGTGATCCGCAGCCTTATTATGATTTCGCGGCCCAGCATGATGCCGACATTGTGGGTGTTATAGAAACCCACCCTCATGCCGATTTCGTGAGTTCGCATCTCGAAATTCATGAAACCACGGGCGCTGTCATTTACTGCAGTAAATTAACAGGTGCGGCGTACCCGCACGAAACATTTGATGACGGCGACGTTATTCAACTCAATGATATTAAACTAAAGTCCATCAATACCCCTGGCCACTCGCCCGACTCAATCTGTATTTTGCTAATAGACGAAGAGGGCCGCGAAACAGCCATCTTTACCGGTGATACCCTGTTTGTTGGTGATGTAGGCCGCCCAGACTTAAGGGAAAACGTGGGCAATATCACTGCTAAAAAAGAAGAGCTTGCCCGTCAGATGTTCCAGAGCACCCGGCAAAAGATCATGACCTTGCCTAAAAACGTAATAGTTTACCCGGCGCACGGCCCCGGCTCACTATGTGGCAAAAGCATGAGCCCCGATCTGGAAAGCACCATTGGCCGCGAATTGCGTGAAAACTATGCCTTACAATTGATGGATGAGCTGGAGTTTGTTAAAACCCTCACTACCGATCAGCCTTTTATGCCAAAATACTTCGGCCGTGATGTGGAGTTGAATAAAAATGGTGTATCCGGCTTTGAGGGCAGCATTGTTGCTGTACCACGTATTGATGCAGACAGTGTTTTGGAAAACGGTATTTTGATAGTTGATAGTCGCCCCAAAGCACAATTCAGGAGTGGTCACCTGCATGGTGCCATTAACCTGCAGGACGGTGAAAAGTTTGAAACCTGGCTGGGTTCTATTATCGGTCCGGATGAGCAATTTTACCTCATTGCCGAGAGTGATGACAAGCTTGATACCCTGATTAAAAAAGCAGCTAAAATTGGCTATGAGCAAAATATCAAAGCCGCGCTATTAGCCCCTGCTATTACCGATGAAGTATCAGTTGATCTGGATTTAGAACTGTTCAAAGCAAACGAAAACTCCTATACAGTGGTTGATGTTCGTAATCATGGCGAAGTTGCCGCAGGCAAGGTATTTAAAAATGCCATCAGCATTCCCCTGCCTGAGCTACGCGAACGGGTTGGCGAGATCCCTGCTGATAAACCAATTGTAGTACACTGTGCGGCCGGTTACCGTTCAGCTGCAGGTGTAAGCATTGTTTCGGCAGCTATTACAACTGTACCGGTTTATGACCTGGGCGAGGTTGTAACGGAGATGATGAAGGAAGTGCACTAATAGTTCATGGATGATAGCTCATGGTTCATGGCCAATAAAGCCATGAACCGGTGAGCTATCATCTATAAATCATAAACTAAGAATGCCACTCAAAACTATGAACCATCATCCATGAACCATGAACTAACAATAGTCGCCACAGCCGACGGCTCCAATACCATTTACAATGCCGAAGTAGGCGAACATTACCACTCGCGTCATGGGGCCTTGCAGGAGAGTTTGCACGTATTTGTTAAATCGGGTTTGCAATATTTTCTGGAACGGAATGATACCGCCGAAGTAAGCATCCTTGAAGTAGGTTTTGGTACCGGCCTCAATTTTTTGTTAACTGCCGATGCCTGCAACAATAAGCAGATACAGTTAAACTACACCGGCATTGAAGCTTACCCGGTAAATGCCGGTATGATGTTGCAAACCGGCTATCAGCAATACATTCCGGAATTGCTGTGGCAGCAGTTCAATGAGAGTTACGCTAATGCCCTAACCGGTAAAGTTGAGCTTAACGCAACCACCCAACTGCATATCGCTCATAGCAAGCTTTTAGATTTTAGAACGCACGAGCAGTTTGATATCATCTATTTTGATGCATTTGCCGCCATTCATCAACCCGAAATGTGGAACGAGGAAGCTATTGGTCATACCGTTAGCTTTTTAAAACCGGGTGGCGTGTTTGTTACCTATGCCATTACCGGCAACCTGAAGCGTATGCTCAAAAGCATGGGCTTTAAAGTAGAAAAAGCGCCCGGAGCACCCGGTAAACGCGAAATGCTCAGGGCGGTAAAGCTTTAATTTATATCACAGGAACCTGAAGCCTACATTAAACTTCAATGTAAAACCATTGGTAGTAGGCAATTCGCGGTAAGCAAACTGGCCCTGGGTGGCGGCACTACGGGTAGCATAAATAATTGGACCCCCGCAAAGCGAAAACGCCAGACGCGAATTAACAGGAGCATAATTAAGCGATGGGCCAATCAATAAACGGGCGCCGCCTTCGGCTTCATCCGCTTCCCAAAAGCCTTCCAGATCTTGCCCTACGGCTTCAAAACCACCAAATAGTTGTCCGGAGATATGACGATGTACACCTACACTGGTGATCAGATCTAAGCCATCGCGATTGGTCGCGAAAGCTTTTTCAAAGCGAAGGTTAGCACCAAGTTTCCAATTTGATACTTCGTAAGCTGCAGTAATACGGCTAAATGCTACGGCATCGCTGTTAAACTCTCTTCTGAAACCCAAACTGGCACCTGCCCTGAAACCCATCGGCTGGTTACCGCCGATAAAGTCACGCAATACTTCGGCTTGTTGCAGCGTGCGTACGCCACCATTATTACTAAAACCTGTACCCAGCATGGCCATTAGTGTAAACTTATTGCCAAGGTATCCTTTAGCCGAAAAATTTTGATCGACACCATCAAATCCCAATGGGGTAACGGTGCGCTCGCCATAACCGCCCGAATAGTTTAAACTCCAGTTACGGCCTTGTGGGTTAAGCGTACTCACAGTAAACAGGAAAGGCTGTGGCTGACTAAAAGTACTGTTAGCCATATCGCCAACAGGCTGTTGCTGCGCATAGCTTGTTTTAAATATCGAAACAAAAAGAAGAATAAACAGGTAAGTTTTTCTCATGGTAAAATGTATTTATCAGGTAGCATTAACAATTGGCTAATAAAATTAATTAATGTTAGCTTAAAATTAATGATACTGTAAGTTTTCATTAAAGATGTTATCATACCTTTGCGGTATAAGCATTCATTATAAATATTTTATGCCTTTAAAAGCCCCTGAAACCGCGCCTACCGCTGCAATAGCGTTTGACAGATTACTCATTATCATGAACGACCTGCGGGCCAATTGCCCCTGGGATAAAAAGCAAACGCTTGAAAGCCTGCGCCACCTTACCATTGAAGAAACTTATGAGCTAAGCGATGCCATTTTAGGCGGCGATATGCCCGAAATAAAAAAGGAGCTTGGCGATATTATGCTGCACCTGGTGTTCTACGCCAAAATTGCTTCCGAAACCAATGATTTTACAATCACCGATGTTTTGAACGGTGTTTGTGATAAGCTGATCAATCGCCACCCGCATATTTATGGCGATGTTGAGGTGCAGAATGAAGAGGATGTTAAACGCAACTGGGAGCAGATCAAGCTTAAAGAAGGTAACAAATCTGTTTTAGGTGGTGTGCCTGCATCCTTGCCAGCGTTGGTAAAAGCATCACGCATTCAGGAAAAGGCCCGTGGGGTTGGGTTTGATTGGGAAGAGAAAAGCCAGGTTTGGGCCAAGGTTGAGGAAGAGATGCAGGAGTTTAAAAACGAGTTTAATGCCGAAGATGAAAGCACCATTGATCATGAAAGGGCCGAAGCCGAATTTGGCGACCTGCTGTTTTCATTGATCAATTATGCCCGCTTTATTAACATTAATCCTGAAAACGCCCTGGAAAAAACCAATAAAAAATTCATCAAACGCTTTCAGTACCTGGAACTTAAAGCTCAGGAAAACGGTAAACAACTGCACGATATGAGCCTGGCCGAGATGGATGTTTTTTGGGATGAGGCAAAAAAACTATAAAAATACCGCGGCGAGGTGTAGCGTTTAGTTAAAAACGTGCGTAATGGTTAAAAAAAATTGATAACGAGATAAGATATATGAAACGTAATTTATTTTACCTGCTGCCATTACTGTTAACATTAGGTGTTGCCTGTTCACCAAAAAACGAGGTTGTACCGGTTGCTCAACCACAAGGTAGTTTTACCGGAACATTTGGCGCGCTGGTTAAAAAAACAACCGGCACCGGCTATGATACTATTCGGGATACTATAGCGCTAAATCTTTCTGCTACCTCTTTATTTAAAGTAGGTGCCGAAACCAGGAAGCATGTGGCCAGCTATGGAGCATTTGCTTATAACGGATATTATATCCAGTTTAATGACTCAACTGCAGTGGTGCCTGGTGTTAATAAATTCCACCTTAAAGGTGTTTACCAGTACTATTATGATGGTAGCGTATTTCAATTGCAACGTAACAGCAATGGTGATACACTTACCGTTCAGTACAATTTAAAGAAAACTAATTAACTAAAAGTCCTATTGTTTTAATTACCGTGCCGGTGCCCCTACTCGGGGTACCGGCTTTTTTTGATTACAAGAGGCAGACCATACCAGCAGATTTTTTTTATTTATTTTGTATCATTTAAATCTTCTGCTGCGTAAAGGCTTTTAAAACAACATTTAGCGGAACTAAGTACATTTAATGCATCCACCCCCTCGCATTACCGAAGAAGAGATCGTAAGGCAATGCAAAAAAGGCAGCTTAAAACACCAGGAATTGCTATATAAGCAGTTCTATGGCTACGCTATGGGTATAAGTTTGCGTTACAGCTTAAACCGCGATGACGCTCTTGAGGCTGTAAATGATGCTTTTATAAAAGTATTTAACGCAATTGGCGGCTACAATACCGATAAGCCGTTTAAAGCCTGGCTCCGCACCATTTTGGTTAACACGGCCATCGACCGACGGCGTAAAGACCTTAAATTCCAGCTTAATGTTGAATTGGAAAATGCCGCCCCAATAAGGAGTAATATGGGGCCGGTTGATAATTTAAATGCACAGGATATTTTAAAGCTGATGGTGGAGCTCCCGGCTATTCAGCGAACCATTTTTAACATGTACGAAATAGACGGCTACGATCATGATGAAATAGCCACTACGCTCGGCATACCGGTAAGCTCATCGCGCGTTTACCTGAGCAGGGCGAAAGAAAGATTAAGGAATATTTTAAGAAAAGAAGCACAAAACCATGGATGATCAGTTGGATAACGACTTAAGAGACCGCATCAGGGAAGTGTTTGATAATTACGAAGACACTACTGCTGATGAAGGCTGGCTGCTGCTCAGGGAGAGATTCCCTGCTCAGGAAAAACAGCGCCGCCCGGTTTACCTATGGTGGGCAAGCGCGGCCGCTGCCCTGTTGCTGTTTTTAAGTATAGGAATTTGGTTTGCAACAAACAAAACCAAAGTCAATAATAACACCCAAACATTTTCTGTAAAACCGTCAAAATCTGCGCAACCTCAAAACAACGCTGCAGTTGATAGTGCTACTCAAGACATTGGACCTGTACAGTCGCCTGTAACAGCTAAACAATCGCCTGCAACAAACCTTGCAAGCAATAATAGCAACACGCAATCTTCTGCTGCAAAAACCAACCCGCTTAGTGGTATATCATCAAACAACACTAACACGCTTGCAAAGAATAATGGCTCAAATAAACCGGCTGCTAACCCTGTTGTAAATCAGCCGGGAATAAAAGTGCCTGCCTTTACCCCGGTACAGACAAATCCTTTGGCTGCAAACCCGCTTAACACCATTGCTAAAACCAATGTGCCGCCTGTTACCCAACCGGCCAACAACGGAGTAATCAACGTGCCTGCAGGTAAAAAGGCCGACAGTGTTGACACTGTTTTGCCGCAAACAAATACACAGCAACTTGCCAACAACCCGGTTGTGCAGTCCCCGGTTAATAATAACCCGGTAAAAACAGCTCCGGCAAACGCTGTCCCATCGGTTGTAAAAGTTAAACCGAAGACTAATTCAATGGAGGCATTGCTGGCCAGCGATCACGATCAGCCTAAAAAGCCTGATGCCGATATGGGCGAGCGCAGGGTGAAATTCAGTGTTTATGCTGCTACCTTCTTCAACTATGCAAAGGGCAGCCAGAACCAGGTAAATGCAGGCGCGGGTTTTACATCTGATATCAGACTGAGCAAAAACCTTAAACTATCAACGGGCTTGGCACTGGCCCAAAACACACTTAACTACGATAAAAGTCAGCCGACAAACACACGTGAGGCGGTATCTTTTTCGCCGGCCTTAACTGCCGGGTACAATAGCTTGTCTGACTTTAGCAAAGTATCCGCTTCACCAACGTTTACAAATTACAATGCTAAACTGGTTGGCTTAGATATCCCGGTTAACCTTAAATATGAGTTTAATCCACAAAAAAACGACACTTATATATCGGCAGGTGTAAGTTCCGGTACTTTCATTAACGAAGCCTATACGGCAAGTTACAGTTACCCTGGCCTGGCAATGGCGGCAGGCGTGCAGGCGCAAACATCCGACGAAACAACACACAAAAGCTTTAACAGCTTTTACTTTGCCAAAACCCTGAATGTGGCATTTGGAGTTGGATACCCTTTGGGCAAATCAAATAAACTGATTATTGAACCATTTTTGAAATACCCGCTTGATGGGCTTGGGTCACAGCAGATAAAATTTGGAGCAGGCGGTTTAAACCTAAAACTGAACTTTACAACTCATAAAAAATGAAAAAGTACCTCCTTATCCTTGCCCCGTTAATGTTTAGCGGGCTAAAGCTTTGCGCCCAAAAATTAGAAGTTTCTGTACAGGCCAATACCGGTTTGTTCCATTTCGCAGGCAACTCATCAACAGCTACTACCCAGGTATTACAAGGTTCAATCACCGGCGATCCGATGAACCGGGCCAATAATCCTTATGGTAATGAAAACGCTTTAAGCTACGGCGGCGGTCTCCAGGTTCAAACTATTTCAAAAGGTGGATTTATTGTTGGTTTACAGGGAGGTTATGAATTATTGCGCAGTAAAGTTGAGGTAGATAAATATTCACCTATTACAACCGTTTTATATGGGGATTATCTACCCATCGCAGCAAACGATCCCAGTTTCACGGTAACCGGACACGTAGCTTTCCAAAGCCAAAGCATAAACCTTAATCCATACATCGGTTATCGTTTTCAGCTTAGCAAAGTTAACCTCGATATTTTACCGGGGATGGATATCGGCCTGATATTGAACAGTAAGGACAAGGGAGAGGTTAAGGACAAAGATGGTAAAATTTATAAAGTTGACTACAAGAGAAGCAAAGCACCAACCGATATCCGCTTACGCCTTGGCGCTGCTGCCAGTTACGGTCGCTATGGTTTAAATGCCAGCTTTGCCCATGGAATAAGCAATTACATGAAAGACATGGTTGGCGATGCTTCGTTTAACACGCACAGCGAATATTTCAGGTTGGGATTAAGTTACCGCTTGCTTTAAATTACTTAAACTGGATAGCTTTCACCGGCGAGATTCGGCTTACTAACGTTGATGGTATGATGAGCACCAGCAAACAGATGATCAGCGTACCAATATTGAGCAGAAGGATATCAACGCTATCAAACTCAACCGGTACAAAGGTCATGTAATAAGATGCCTGGTCGAGTTTAAAAAAGTGGGTATACGTTTGGAAGTAGCCTAAACCAATGCCTAATAGATTACCTAATAATAAGCCCAGGCCTATCAGGTAAGTAGCATTGATGAGGAATACCTTTCGGATAGCCCAGTTGGATGCCCCCATGGCTTTAAACATGCCGATCATGGCAGTCCGTTCAAGGATCATGATCAGCAGTGCCGATATCATATTGATAACAGCCACGGCTACCATCAATACCAGCATCACTATCGAATTAACATCCAGCAGGTTGAGCCATTCAAATATGGTTGGATAATCTTCTTCAATGGTATACTCTTTCAGTTTTACCGGCAAAACAGTGTCAAGCGCGTTGGCGGCATCGTTAATGTGTTCAAAATCTGATACGCGCAGTTCGTATTGGCCAATTTCATCCGGTTTCCAGTCGTTAAGACGGTTAATAAGTGATAGCGCGCCTATAACAAAGGTTTTATCTACTTCCTCAACACCGATGTTAAAAATCCCTTTTATTTTAAACTGACGTTTACGCAATGGTTCCTGCACAAAATACATCAGCAGCTTATCCCCTATTTTAAGTTTAAGCCTGTCGGCGGTTGTTTGTGAGATCATGATCTCCTTTTGCGCCTCAACCGAGTCGGCAAAACTAATGACGTCGCCGGCAACCATCATTTTTTTAAAGTAGCCCCAGTCGTAACTTTTATCAACGCCCTTAAGTACTACCCCTTCAATTTCGTTATTGGCCTTAACTATACCCGGCTTGGTAGCCACAGGCATTACATGGGTAATAAACGGACTTTTAAGTGCCCGCTTAACAAATTCCTTATCGGCAGGGAAGGAAGAACTTTGGTATGAATTGTTCAGATCGAACTTAACCACGCGGATATCCCCCGCAAAGCCTCGAACTTTATTGCGGATTTCGTGTTTAAATCCTTTAACGATAGCAAGTGACAGTATCATTACGCCAAGGCCCAGCATAATACCTATAATTGCAATGCGCACTATCAGTTTAGAGAAAGTGCGTTTTGATTTAAATGTTATACGGGCTGATATAAAAGAGGCGAAACTCAATGGCAAACTGTTTTTTTGTACCTTCGCAAATATGCGGTTTTGCTGTTAAACCTGCCACTTTTAAAATTGTTTCAACTCAATATTTTATGAATAAGATTTGTGTTTTTTTACGATTTGCCCTTATAACAGTTTTACTTGCAAACACTGCGTGCAGCCAGGCAACCGATTGTAAAAGCTGCCAAACAACATCTGTCAAAAAAAACAAAAAAATCGGCCCTATTATTCCCGGAGCCGATCAAATTCCGCTGTATATTAACTATCTTAAGGGAAAAAATATCGGGATGGTGATTAATCAAACTTCTGTTATTGGTAAAAATTTAACTGCCAGTGTAGATAGTTTGGTTCATTCCGGAGTTAGTATAAAAAAGATCTTCGGCCCCGAGCATGGTTTCAGGGGCAATGCCAGCAATGGCGCTACCGTTGGCGATGCCAAAGACCCTAAAACAGGCTTACCCGTAATATCGCTTTACGGCAACAAACACTACAAACCAACAACGGCCGATTTGAAGGGTATCGACCTGATGATATTTGACATACAAGACGTTGGCACCCGTTTTTATACTTATATATCAACCCTGCACTATGTTATGGAGGCCTGCGCCGAGAACAACGTAGAGCTAATGGTTTTTGACCGCCCCAATCCCAACGGTTATTTAATTGACGGGCCAATCCTTGATACGGTTAACCGCTCATTTGTTGGCATGCACCCCATCCCTATTGCCCATGGCATGACCATTGGCGAATATGCCCAAATGATAAACGGCGAAGGCTGGCTAAAAAATGGCGTAAAATGCAAGCTAAAGATCATTAAAGTTGCTAATTACAAACATAATTTGCCTTATACCTTACCGGTAAACCCGTCGCCAAACTTAAATACGCCGCTATCAGTTTTATTATACCCAAGCACCTGCCTGTTTGAAGGTACAACCTTTAGCTTAGGCAGGGGGACGCTTGCTCCTTTTGCTGTGCTGGGGCATCCGGCGCTAAAAGGTAAATACAGTTTTTCGTTTACGCCCAAAAGTATCCCTGGTATGAGCGAAAACCCGCCGCAGAAAGACCAGGAATGTTTTGGCATCGATCTGCAAAATATTTCGCCAAATGACATTACCGGCATGGGCGCTATCAACCTGAAATGGCTCTTAGAGTTATACCAGGCTTTCCCGGATAAAGATCATTTCTTTAACGGTTATTTTATAAAACTGGCCGGCACAGCCGAGTTAAGGAAACAGATTGAAGCAGGCAAAACTGAAGAGGAGATCCGTGCCAGCTGGCAGCCAGGTTTAGCTGCTTTTAAAGAAACAAGAAAAAAATATTTACTATACGAATAACATAATAAAGACATCTAATACCTAAACATACTATGAGAATTATATTTATGGGTACCCCCCAGTTTGCCGTTGCCTCGTTAGACGCTTTAATTAAAGCCGGGAGTGATATTGTGGCCGTTGTTACAGCGCCCGATAAACCGGCCGGAAGAGGGCAGAAGGTTAGTGAATCGGCAGTGAAACAATATGCCGAAGCCAACGGATTAAAAGTGCTGCAGCCCGAAAAATTGAAGAACGAAGATTTTATTGCTGAACTAAAAGCATTAAAAGCCGACTTGCAGGTTGTAGTAGCCTTCAGGATGCTGCCCGAAGCTGTTTGGAACATGCCACCTAAGGGCACCATAAATTTACATGCATCGTTACTACCGCAATACCGTGGCGCGGCCCCAATTAACTGGGCACTCATTAACGGCGAAAAAGAAAGCGGTGTAACTACCTTCTTTTTAAAGCACGATATCGATACCGGTAACATCCTGTTTACCGAAAAAATAACCCTTACCGGCCATGAAGATGCCGGCGAGCTGCACGACCGCCTTATGAACAAAGGCGCAGGCTTACTGGTGAAAACTGTTAAAGCGGTTGAAAGCGGCCGTTACAATGAGCACCCGCAATCGCAACTGGCCGAGGGAACCGAATTAAAACACGCTCCCAAGATTTTTAAAGATGATTGCCGGATTGACTGGACCCAGACAGCCGAATCTATTTATAACAAAATCCGCGGACTTAGTCCGGTACCAACTGTTTATACCGAGCTTAATGGCAAAAGCCTGAAAGTTTTCGCTTCTGAATACCAGGTATCTGAACCGGCTATTCAACCGGGCGGCTTTTTAAGTGATAACAAAACTTATTTAAAGTTTGCCGCTAAAGATGGTTTTGTATTATTAAAAGACATTCAGTTAGAAGGTAAGAAACGCATGGGTATCGAGGAGTTTTTAAGGGGCGTGAAGTTGTAAAGCTTCTTACAGAACATCAGGGTCCTCTTCGAGAGACCCTGATAGGACAAAAAACGCAGCGAACTAATAATATATAAATGTCATTGCGAGCGAAGCGTGGCAACCGCATGCTATACAGAGCAGATTTGCTTTCGTGCGATTGCTTCGTTCCTCGCAATGACATGATGAAGAATGAGCCAGCATACTCTTCGTTTCCTACATAAAACAGTCTACTTCTTCACCTCGTAACTATTATTGCTCCTATCCACATCCGGATAGATCTTATCCGGGTCGATAATCACTTTGGCGACAGCCGCTTTTTTATCGCCGGTAAAAGTATAAACACTGCTGTATTCCCAAATCTCAACCGGAAACCCACGATGCTCTTTTGATCCATCGGCATAGGTTATTTCAACCACTAACGGCATTGCAGCCTTATCCATGTTTTCGATTGTGATAACAGGCAGGCCATCTGCCGGACTATCTACTTTAGTTATTTTCTGATCGAGGCGATAGTTTTCGAGAAACATGGACTTCCAGAACCAGGTCAGGTCCTCCCCTGCCGAACTGTCTATGCTCCTGAAAAAGTCCCACGGAGTTGGATGCTTGTAGGCCCAGTCGCGGATGTATTTTCTGAAAGCACGGTCAAAGCGCTCAGGTCCCAATATCTGGTTACGCAGAAGCGCCAATGAATAAGCTACCTTTTGATATTGTAACGGATAAACCTGGTTGCCAGGCAAAGCATCTGGCCGGGTAACGATAGGCAACAATTGCTCGGTAAACAATGAATCAAGGGGGCTATCGATCTCAACGTAGCCTATAAACTCGCCTTTGTTAAAAGCTTTGGTAGCAATTTTGTCAATGAACATATTGAACCCTTCGTCCATCCAGGCGTATTTACGCTCGTTACTGCCCACTACCATCGGGAACCAGGTATGCCCCAACTCGTGGTTTACCACAGCAAAATACATATTGCCGGTATCTTTCGCCGAGCAAAATACCATGCCGGGATACTCCATCCCATCAAGATTTGAAGCCACGTTAACCGCTTTGTTATAAGGATATGGAAACCACTTTTCAGAAAAATGCTGCAAAGTAAATTTGATGTACTCTAATGAACGCCTCCAACTGCCCTGCTTATCCGACTCTACCGGATAAAGAGAACTACCCATCACCCTTTTGCCATCAAAAAGCTTAAAACTCTCCGCTTCCCAAACAAAGGAACGGGAAGCCGTCCAGGCGAAATCCCGGGCGTTATCTAATTTAAACTTCCAGGTACAGGTAGCTTTTGCAGGCCTTGATGAGGGATCGGTTACTTCTTTCGCCGTTCTGATCTGTACCGGCACATCGCTTTGCTTAGCAGCCTGCCAGCGCTTAAGTGCTGTTGGGGTTAGCACTTCTTCAGGATTTAGCAGGTCGCCGGAGCTTTCAACAATAAGGCCCGATGGTACCGTAATATTAACCTTAAAATTGCCGTATTCCAGGTAAAACTCGCCATTACCTAAATATGGGAGCGTGTTCCAGCCTTCAACATCATCTAACACACACATCCGCGGATACCATTGCGCTACGGCATAGATGTTCCCATTTTTTGTTGGGAGGATATCGGTACGGTTAACCAGGAAGTCGGCATTTTTATAATTTACCGGGAAGTTATACTTATAACGGATGCTGAAACTTATAGACTGACCGCTTAGGAGCGGCTGCGCCAGTTCCAACTGCATGCGGGTATCATAAATATGGTATTTAATATTTCCGCCTTTGCCATCTGCAAGTTGCACACCTTCTATCTGATATCCACCATCCGGAGTAGTTTTTTCAGGATCCTGGTAAAGGAACAATTTAGATTGAATCCCACGCGAATCTTTTTTAAATACATTTTGCTCCAATTGCAACCATAATAACGAAAGCGGTTTGGGACTGTTATTGGTATAGGTGATAGTAGCAGTACCAGTTATGATATTGGTTTTATCATCAAGCGCCACATCAATCGCGTAGTCGGCCTTATTTTGCCAATAAGCGGGACCTGGTTCGCCGGTTGCTGTACGATAGGAATTACCCGATGGTAATAAGGGTTGTGCCGGGAATAAATCTGAAGGATGATACTTAGTTTGGGCTGAGGCAACATCGGTTGCTAATAAACACAGGGAAACGATAATTAGCTTTATGTTTTGTAGGGGTCTTAACATATTGACAATTAAAAGCGAATAGTGATGGTACTTTTACAGCCAATATAGTAAAAAATTGATGATTTGCTACAACACGCGAGTCCCTCCCAAAACCTCCATCACCGCGGTGGCTTTCAGCAAACATTCTTCATATTCATTTTCGGCAATTGCATGGTAAGTAATGGCCCCTCCGGCATGGAACGAAAGGTATTTGTTGGAAGAATTATAAAGTAACGAACGGATCACCACATTAAAATCAAAATCATTATCCGGACTAAAATAGCCTATAGCACCCGAATATACGCCACGCTTACTACGCTCATATTGTTCCATCAATTGCATGCAACTTACCTTTGGGGCGCCCGTCATGCTACCCATAGGAAAGGTATTCTTGATGGCCTGTACATTTGAAAGATTATCTTCTATTTCGCAAACCACGGTTGAAATCATTTGATGCACCTGCTTAAAGCTGTAAATGCCAAAAAGCTCTTCGGTTTTAACTGTACCGGGTTTGGCCGAACGGGTAAGATCATTACGCACCAAATCAACCACCATTACATTTTCCTGTAGCTCTTTAGGGTGATTACGCAGGATTTGTTTTGCCTGCTCATCGGCTTTAATGTCGTCAAGTCTTTTGGCGGTACCTTTTATGGGCTGTGATATCAGCTTGATTCCTCTTTTAGCCAAAAAGCGTTCGGGCGAGGCGCCAAGAATATAATTCCCATTCCATTTGAAAAAGGTGGAAAATGGATTAGGCGAAACCTCATTAAGCTTTGTGAAGATCTCCAGCGGCTCAATAACCACATCTTCGGCAAAAAACTCCTGGCAAAAGTTGGTGACGTAGATATCACCACGGGTGATATGTTCTTTTATCTTGTTTACCGTATCAATGTATTCCTGCCTGCTAAAGCGAGGTTTTAGGTTGATAACAGATTGTTGGGCAGACCGGACTAAGACTTGCTCATTTATTGCTTTTGCAACCTGATCCGGATGATCCGAAATGATTTCCGCCTTATCCCCTTTTATCAAAATAAGATGTTCGGGAACAAAGAAATACAGATCCGGAAAATTCAAACCATCCGGATTAGCAGATGTAAGAGCTTCTATTTCGTTTTTAAGGTCATAGCCCAGGAAGCCGGTCATCCAACCGGGATTACTCTCCCTAAATTGCTCAAGCTGATCAAAAGCGTTACCTGCATTTGCAGTAAGTTGAGCACGGGCATCCGTCGCTATCAGTGTATCAAATTTGGAATAGGGATCATTAAACCCGTTTGAATCAAGATAACACAGGGTATCAAAAGTTGCAGCCCATTGCAACGCCTTTTTCCTAAACTCCGGCAAATCATTTACCTGTACAATCACCCTGCAAAAATAACCAAGTAAATGAAATAAGGTGGTTTAATGTTTTTCAATTTGCATCATCAAATGCGGTTCGTGAGGACACGAACCGCGAGGGAGCTAAATGCATAAGGCCGGTGTAGCCGGCCTTATGCATTTTCTTATCCTATTGCCCGTGTCTCCACGGGCAATAAATAGTTACGCCGTGAAGGCACGGGCAACGTATATATTATTAATGTAATGTTAAAGTCTGTTTCCTGTCCGGACCTACAGATAAATATTTTACCGGTACGCCAAGCTCGGCCTCAAGGTAATCAATATATGATTGTAGTTTAGCCGGGATCTCAGAAAGTTCGGTGATACCGGTCAGGTCTTCGTTCCAGCCATCAATTTCCTTATATACCGGCTCTGGCCTTACCGAGCAGATATCGTAAGGCATATAATCAATCTGCTCACCTAAATAGTTGTAGTGCGTGCAGGCATAGATCTTGTCAAAACCGCTTAACACGTCTGCTTTGGTCATTACCAGTTGGGTAACGCCGTTAAGCATAATCGCGTATTTTAAAGCAGGAAGATCAATCCAGCCGGTGCGGCGTGGCCTGCCTGTAGTCGCGCCAAATTCATGGCCTACTTTACGCAACTCTTCGCCGGTTTCGTTTTCCAGTTCGGTTGGGAAAGGACCACCACCTACACGGGTACAGTAAGCTTTAAAAATACCTATTACATCGCCAATTTGTTGCGGAGCAATACCTAAACCAGTACAAGCACCTGCGGCGGTAGTATTTGAAGAAGTAACAAACGGATATGAACCAAAGTCGATATCAAGCATTGCTCCCTGAGCACCTTCGGCCAAAACTTTTTTGCCGTCTTTAATGTAGCTGTTAACCAAATGTTCAGAGTCAACAAGCGGGAACTGACGCAGTACATCAAGCGCTTCAAAAAATAAAGTTTCGCGCTCCGAAAAATCTGCCACTTCGCCATAAAGCTGTTGCAGCATGGATACGTGCTTATCAACCAGTTTCTGGTAACGTTCTTTAAAATCGGGCAGGGTGATATCGCCAATACGTAAACCGTTACGACCAGTTTTATCCATATAAGTTGGGCCAATACCTTTTAAGGTTGAACCAATTTTGCCTTCGCCCATCTTTTTTTCATTAGCAGCGTCAAGCAACTGGTGAGTTGGTAATATCAGGTGCGCTTTTTTAGCAATTAAAAGATTCTTTTTAGCCAACAGGTCATGTCCGGCATCTTTTAATTTATCCAGTTCTTTTTTCAGGGTGATAGGATCAATCACCACACCGTTACCGATAAGGTTGATGGTGTTTTCAAAAAATATACCTGAAGGAATGGTGTTTAAAACAAACTTTTTACCGTCAAACTCCAACGTGTGACCGGCATTTGGCCCGCCCTGGAAACGTGCAATCAGGTCATAACCTGCACTAAGCACATCAACAATTTTTCCTTTTCCTTCATCGCCCCACTGGAGGCCTAATAATACGTCAACAGCCATTAATTTTTATTTTGTATATATGTATTGAATATTTTTGAGTGATTAAGCACCGTAATAATTCATCGATTGTGTAGACGGATACTTTTTTATGGGATAAATAAAATCTTGTAGTTTGAGCTTGAATACAAGGCAACAAAAATTAATTTCTTTAGGTCCAAGTTCTTTAGTCCTAATAACTGTCTTGCTTATTTTTTTATCGCCATAAAACTTTCTAATAGAATAGAAATCTTCTAATGAGCCGTTATTAATAACCGATTCCATAACAAATAGAGCATCTTTGTTATAGTCGATACTATCCATATCAACATCCCAAAATGCCTGTTTGCTTAAAATAGGTTTGTCCATTAACAGTTAAATTTTTCTGTCACAAAAACCCTCTCTTAATTTGGTACAATTACCATAAAGATTTAAAGAGTGGTGTTTGATGTCAAATTTTAAGATATCGCCCATCATACTCTGGATCTGCTGGATGCGCGGATCGCAAAATTCAACCACCTTACCGCAGTCGATGCAAATGATGTGGTCATGCTGTTTATAGCCGTATGATTTTTCAAACTGGGCCATGTTTTTGCCAAACTGGTGTTTGGTAACCAAATCGCATGAAACCAATAGCTCAAGTGTGTTGTAAACCGTAGCACGGCTTACGCGGTATTTTTTATTTTTCATGTGGATGTACAACGACTCCACATCAAAGTGATCTGTACGGGAATATATCTCTTCGAGTATAGCGAAACGCTCGGGGGTTTTCCTGAGGTTTTTATTTTCGAGGTAAGCCTCAAAAATTTTCTTAACCATTGGTATGGTATCCTGCTGTGACATAATGATGTATTAACGGGGCAAAGTTATTAATAATTTGTTAAGTGGTGAGTAGTTGATTATGTGAATGGTTGATTATGTTGACTTTCATTGCACAAAGCAACTACTCCCCAAATCAACTCAATCAACAATTCACCTCAAGATGCTTTCTCGATTGCCGAATCAAAACGGTTAACCGCGGTTACGCCTTTTACTTGTTTTAGGTTTTTAATCAGGGTGTCAAGGTGGCTGGTGTCATTAACATATAACATCAGCGACCCTTCAAATATACCATTATCACTGTCAACTGTAATAGACCTGATATTTATTTTAAAATCGTTTGATATTACCGTGGTAAGCTTGTTAATCAACCCTACCTCATCAATACCTGTGATGCGTAAACCGGTAAGGAAAGCAAGTTCCTGCTGGTTTGTCCAGCGGGCTTTTACTATCCTATAGCCGTAATTTGCCATGAGTTTGGCCGCGTTAGGGCAATTGGTGCGGTGAATCTTGATGCCGTCGCTCACGGTAACAAATCCAAAAACATCATCACCAGGGATAGGATTACAACAGTTGGCCAGTTTATAGTCTATCTTTTGCATATCCTCGCCAATGAGCAATATATCGCTGTCTTTAGCTTTGATATTTTTGATGAGATTTTGAACCTGTTCCTGGTCAATTTTATCCTGTGGTTTGCTTTCAATTATTTTTTCTGAGGCCTGATATTCTTTCAGGTCCTTCATATCAAGAATGCCCTTGGCAACATTGTAAAAAAGGTCCTGGGTGGCCTGCAGCTTAAAAAAGTAAGCTATCTTTTGCAGGTTTTCAGAGTTATAAGTGATCTTGAGCGATTTCATTTTACGTTCCAGGATCTCTTTACCATCCTCCGCGATTTTACGTTTCTCCTCTTTTAACGCCGATTTGATCTTGGCCTTAGCCTTTGCGGTAACCACAAAGTTAAGCCAGTCTTCTTTAGGAGTCTGCTTGCTTGATGTAATGATCTCCACCTGGTCGCCGTTTTGCAGCTTATAACTCAGCGGCACCAGTTTATGGTTTACTTTAGCACCAATACAGCTTGCGCCCACATCGGTGTGGATCTCGAAAGCGAAGTCAAGCGCTGTAGCATTTAAAGGTAACTGGATCAGCGCGCCTTTAGGCGTAAAAATGAAGATCTCATCGCTGAAGAGGTTCATCTTAAAGTCGTCGATAAAGTCGAGCGCGTTGGTATCCGGATTTTTAAGCATCTCGCGCACTTTGGTTACCCATTGATCAAGCCCGCTGTCGGTGCTGGCTTCCTTGTATTTCCAGTGCGCGGCGAAACCCTTTTCGGCAATCTCGTTCATGCGCTTGGTACGGATCTGTACTTCTACCCATTGGCCGCGCGGTCCCATCACTGTAGTATGCAACGATTCATAACCGTTAGCCTTAGGCGATGAGATCCAGTCACGCAACCTGTCGGGATTTGGACGGTACTGATCGGTTACTATAGAGTAAGCTTTCCAGCAATCAGCCTTTTCATGTTCAGGGGCGCTATCCAAGATGATACGGATGGCGAAAAGATCATATACCTCTTCAAAGGGTATCGATTTCTTCTTCATTTTATTCCAAATGGAATGGATAGATTTTGGCCTGCCAAATACATCGGCCTCAAGTCCCTGGCTTTGTAATGATTTATTGATAGGCTCAATAAAATCGCGAATAAAACGCTCACGTTCGGCCTTTTTTTCGTTCAGCTTATTTTTGATAAACTGGTAGGTTTCGCGCTCCATGTATTTCATGGAGAGGTCTTCCAGTTCAGATTTTATAGCGTATAAGCCCAGACGGTGTGCCAGGGGCGCATACAGATATACTGTTTCTGACGATAATTTAAGCTGCTTGTCCCTCGGCATAAACTCCATGGTACGCATGTTATGCAGCCTGTCGGCAAGCTTGATCAGTATTACCCTTACGTCATCGGCAAGGGTAAGCAGCATTTTACGGAAGTTTTCGGCCTGCAATGAGCTGTTGGTATCAAATACACCTGATATTTTGGTAAGGCCATCAATAATTTTGGCAACCTTTTTACCAAACTCCATCTCAATTTCATCAAGCGTCATGTTGGTATCCTCAACCACATCATGCAGCAGGGCGCACACTATCGATGTTGTACCCAGGCCAATTTCTTCGGCGGCTATTTGGGCTACTGCAATAGGGTGATATATATAGGGTTCACCGCTTTTACGGCGCATATCTTTATGGCTTTCAAGGGCCATATCAAATGCCTTACGTATCATGCGTTTATCGCCCTTTTGCAGGGTTGATTTACAGGCACGCAGCAGGGCACGGTATCTTTTTAGTATCTCGTTCTTCTCGGCTTCCAGGTCTATCACTAAGTCTTTCATGTACGGGGTATTAGCGGTATCTAATCATAAACATGCAGCAAATAAATATTATTGCAGGTATTAGTAAAATACCAAAAAAAATTACATTATTTTTGTATTAAGTAAAAATATGAAATTTATTGGTTCTCTGTTACTGTTATGTTGCTTGATGGGTGCTGCAAAGGCCCAAACAGTTACTCCTGCTCCAGTACAGCTTGGCAAAAATGATACCATCAGAACAGCCATGACCAACCTTGACGGTGAACTTGTGCCGTGGATAGTTGAACCCGAAGTTAAGATAGTTGATACCCGTATTTTTGCCAGCGAGGCCGACAGGCAAAACTATCGCCGTTTGCGCTATAATGTAATGAAAGTGTTGCCTTATGCACGTTTTGCAGGGCAAAGGTACCGTCAGTTACAACGCGATCTGGCTGTTACCGCCGACAGGAAAAAACAAAAAGAATTAGTGAGCACCTGCGAGGGTGAAATCAAAAACCTTTTTAACAAGGAAATAAAAAACCTGACAATTAGTCAGGGAGAGGTTTTAATTAAACTTATTGACCGCGAAACCGGGCAAACCAGCTTTGCCATGGTTAAGGAATTAAAGGGCGGCTTTAAGGCTTTTATGTTCCAGTCGGTCGCCAGCATATTTGGCCATAATCTTAAAGAAACTTACGACCCTGAAGAACAGAAAGATATCGAGGCCATTTTAAACCAGGCCGGATATAATTCATACAGCAATTAGTTTAATGGATAATAAAAGTATTTACCAGTTTAACATTCACAAGTTAAACGGTGAAGAGATCAGTCTTTCCGAATATAAAAACAAAGTCCTTTTAATTGTAAACACAGCATCGCAATGCGGTTTCACCCCGCAGTTAAAAGAACTTGCCGCTTTAAAAGCCCAACTTGCCGGCAAGGATTTTGAAATTCTTGCATTCCCCTCAAATGATTTTGGTGGCCAGGAGCCTTTAGATGGCGAAGCTATCGCCGTTTTCTGCGAAAATTTTGGAGCAAATTATCCCATCTTTCAAAAAATAAGGGTGCGTGGCTCTTATGCAGATCCCCTGTATAAATTTCTGGCAGATAAAAAGGAAAATGGAAATGTAGGCTCAGCGCCACGCTGGAATTTTCACAAATATTTAATTGACAGGAACGGCCATGTAGTTGATTTCTACTACCCTTTCACCAAACCAAACTCATCAAAAGTGAGGCGAAAGATTGACCGCCTGTTGACAACGGCGTCTGACCAATAGATTATTTTTGCGCATGCTAAAATTAGATATATTAGTTTTATCGGTACATCCCGACGATGCTGAGTTAGGTTGCTCTGGTACAATTGCAAAACATATTGCCCTTGGTTATAACGTTGGTATTGTCGACCTTACCCGTGGCGAGCTGGGCACCCGTGGCTCGGCCGAGATCCGTAAACAGGAAGCTGCCGCCGCTGCCGAAATATTGGGTTTAGCCGTACGCGAAAACCTGGGTTTACCCGATGCTTTTTTTGAAAACACACGCGAGCACCAGGTAAAGGTTATTGAAGCTATCCGCAAATTTCGCCCCTCAATAGTAATCACAAATGCGTACCATGACCGTCATCCTGACCACGGCCGCGCCAATGAGCTTGTTGAAACTTCGGCATTTTTAGCCGGCCTTCGCAAAATAGAAACGTTTGATGCCGAAGGCACCCCACAAGACGCATGGCGACCAGATATGGTACTTCATTTTATACAGGACAATTATATTACTCCTGATATATTAATTGACGTAACCGGATATTGGGATAAAAAAATAGAGAGCATTTATGCTTACGGATCGCAGTTTCATAACCCAAGCTGGGAAGGTGAGCCACAAACCTATATTTCAACACCCGATTTTATTGAAATAGTTACAGGCAGGGCACGTGAGTTTGGCAAAAGCATCGGGGCAAAATACGCCGAGGGCTTCACCAGTAGAAAAATTTTAGGGGTGGATAATTTATTTAACCTAAAATAATGCCATATTAACTATAGATTATATATAATTAATCTATTCCAATAAAAAAGGAGCCTGATTTTTCAGACTCCTTTTTTATTAACTTTAATATGAGCAATACTTAAGCCCTGATGTATTCAAAGCGGTTATTCTCATTGCTTCGCTCTCTTCTCAGCTTGTTTTCGTTAGCTAATTTTAAAAGGATACCTGAAAGTTCAGATGTTTTAAAATCAGAGTCATACTGATCCTTACAGTAATTGGCAATAGATGATATAGAACGCTGACTATCAAAAAAATCGGTATTTAATAATTGATTAAGTATTTTGGTAGCACCCGGTTTCTTACGTCCCGCAATAGCACCACCTTCATCCTCAATACGTAATTTCCTTGCTTTTTTACCAAACATTTCAACACCTTCGGCATCTACCTTCTCCGACTCGATCATTACTTCCAGTAAACGGTCAATTATTCGAACCTGTACAGCTTCAGATTTGAATGAATTTACAACCTCGGCTACTTCAACCAGTTGCTTCTTTAATTTCTCTATGTGTTTGCTCATGGTGATTGAATAGAACTGAGTTACTTTAATAGGGTTGCAACAAATCTAATCGGAATAATAACAAAAAATATGGCCTATTTTGGAAAAAAAGTAGCGTATATTAATATGTTTTTCCTTTTACAAATAATAGATGTTGTTTTTACCTTATTAAATATTAGTTAATTCCACACGTTTCATGAGCAGGATTTAGCTGTAGCCGGTATTGATCTTCTTTACCTATTTGTTAAAAAGTGGCCGAAAGCTGTTCAAGCATTTCAAGACCGGTATCAATATGGCTTTTTTCAATGATTAGCGCAGGGCGGAAACGTACGCTCCTTTCGCCACAGCCAAGGTACATAATATTATTCTCAAAACCTCTTTTAATAAAATTATCTCTTATGGTTTTGTCCGGAAAATCAAAGGCTGTAAGCAGCCCTTTTCCACGCACATTACTTACAACTGGGTGCCGCCCGGCAATTTCGCTTAAGCCGTTTTGCAGGTATTCGCCCATCACCGCAGCGTTATCACAAAGGTTATCTTCTTCAATAATTTCCATTATTTTTGATGAGCGTACCATATCAACCAAACTACCTCCCCAGGTTGAGTTTATGCGTGACGATACCTTAAATACGTTATCCTCAACCTCATCAATACGCCGGCTGGCCAATATACCGCAAACCTGCATCTTTTTGCCAAAAGCAATAATATCGGGGCGTGCTTTTTCACCAAAGTGTTCATGGCACCAGAATTTTCCTGTTAACCCCACACCTGTTTGCACCTCATCATATACCAGTAACGCCTCATATTCATCGGCGATTTCGCGCAGCTTTTCTAAAAACTCTTTACGCACGTGGTTATCACCGCCTTCTGATTGTACAGGCTCAATTATTATAGCACATATATCATCCTTATTATCCTCAAATGCCTGCCTGATCTGCGCTACTGATAATTGCTCGCGCCTTAACAGATCTTCGTGATTGGCATCGCTGTAGGGGAAATTGATATAAGGTACAGATACCCGCGGCCAGTCAAACTTGGCAAACCATTTGGTTTTATTGGGCACTGTATTGGTGAGGCTCAACGTGTAACCCGAACGCCCATGAAAAGCATGTTCAAAATGCAATACTTTAAATCCTTTTTCCTTAGTGTATCCCCTGGCAAAATTCTTCTGCACTTTCCAGTCCATAGCCACTTTTAACGCGTTTTCAATGGCCAATGAGCCGCCTGCTATAAAAAAAGCATGTGGCAAATAGTCGGGAATACCTATCCTATCGAAGGTTTCAACAAACTGAGCGTATTGGGTTGTATATATATCTGAGTTTGACGGATTAGTTAAAGCTGCAAGCATCAGGTTTTTCTTAAACTCCTCGTCATTCAGCATTTTGGGATGATTATAGCCCAAAGGCACCGAAGCGAAACAGGTAAAAAAGTCAAGTAGTGTACGGTTATATTTTGCGTCATAAATATAAACACCCTTACTTTTTTCCATATCAAAAGTGAGGTCGAAGCCATCGGCCAGTACATGCTTCTGAAGTGAAGCCTGGACATTCTGCGGAGAAATAAGTAGGTTGTACATATCAATTGGGTTTATTACAAATTTAGCAAAAACCGCCTAAAATCAAAATTTAAGCGGTTTTTGAACCGATTGACCAAAAAGTAACTTTAAATTGTTTAAAGTTACTTTTTGTACCAAACTTAAATCCGGTACACTTGTTCCTGATTCTAAAACGCACAAAAAACGATGAGCCAAAATCACCTTTACCGCGCAATTATGATCAAAAACCGCCCATTGCTGCCGTAACGCGATAATTAAAAATTCGCCGCATTTTCATAACAAATATTTCTTTTTGATTAAAGCCCTGAGGTTGGCTATTTAAATATTAAATTCGTACAACATACAACCAAAGGGAGGTATTATATAATAACATGGGAGAAGAACCATTACATGCTCCAAAAGCAGCATTTAATAATATTGCAGCCTGGGATTTGCTTGAAGACCTGCCCGTAGCCGTTTATACCTGCGATAAGCATGGCTGTGTAACTTCGTTTAATAAAGCTGCTGTAAAGCTTTGGGGTAAAACGCCGGAAGCTAATAAAGACAAATGGTATATAAACTGGCAGATATTTAATATTGATGGCACACCGCTGAATCTTGAAGAAACTCCTACAGCCAGAGTGTTAAAATACGGCAAAGCCGTAAAACAGCAGGAAATACTTATCAAACGTCCCAACGGCAGTATTAGTTATATATTATCAAATCCTAAACCCCTTTTTGATGAAAGCGGCCAGCTTACAGGCGTGGTCAATACGTTAATAGATATTACTGAACAAAAAAATGCCGAGGCTAAACAAGGCATGCTGGCTTCCATCATTGAATCATCCGAAGATGCCATTGTAAGCAAAAACCTTGATGGCATAATTACAAGCTGGAACAATGCCGCGCAACGCTTATTTGGCTATACTGATGAGGAAATCATTGGCAAGCACATCACAACGCTGATTCCGGAAGACCGTTATGATGAGGAAGAACTGATCATCAGTAAAATACGGGCCAACGAGCGGATAGAACATTTTGAAACCATTCGCAAAACAAAAAGCGGCGAAGAAGTTCAAATTTCGCTTACCATATCTCCTATAATGAACAAGGCCAATAAGGTAATAGGGGCTTCAAAAATAATACGTGATATAGGCAAACAAAAAAAAGCTGAAGACAGGCTGCAGCAGTACGCCGAACGCCTGGAGATATTAAATTCGATAGGACAGGTTATCTCGGCAGAGCTTGATATTCAAAGCATTTTGCAAAAAGTTACCGATTCCACTACTCAGTTGTGCGGGGCGCAGTTTGGTGCTTTTTTTCACAACCTGGTTAATGAGCAGGGCGAATCATATATGCTATTTACGCTTTCGGGCGCACCGCGGGAGGCCTTTGAGAAATTTGGGATGCCCCGCAACACAGCAGTGTTTCATCCAACCTTCAGCGGTGAGGGAACAGTACGGGTGGATGACATTACCAAAGATCCCCGCTACGGAAAAAATGCACCTCATTTCGGTAAGCCGGCAGGGCATTTGCCCGTAGTAAGTTACCTTGCTGTCCCAGTAAGGGGTAAATCGGGCGAGGTTATTGGCGGATTATTTTTCGGCCATGAGCAACCAGCCAGGTTTACCAAGGAGCATGAGCAGCTTGTATTGGCCGTAGCTGCCCAGGCTTCCGTGGCGCTGGACAATGCTAAACTATACGAGGATATCAAACAACTCAACGAAAAAAAGGATGAGTTTATAGGTTTGGCAAGCCACGAGTTAAAAACGCCGGTTACCAGCCTGAAAGGGTATTTGCAAATCATTGCCCGCAATTTACCTGCTGATGATAGAAACAAGTTACTGGCAAACCGCGCGCTCGAACAGGTAGGCAGATTAACTACGTTGATATCAGATTTGCTTGATGTTACCAAAATCCAAACCGGTAAACTACCTTTTACCTATGCGGATTATGATATCATAAAATCAATTACCGATTTACGCGAGATCCTGCAACAGACAGAATCATCGCACCAGATCATTTTAAACCTTCCCCTTGAACGGTTAATTATTCATGCTGATAGTCAGCGTATCGAACAAGTGATCATTAACCTTGTAACCAATGCAGTTAAGTATTCGCCCAAGGGGGATAAAGTAATCATTACAGGTGCTGTTATCAATAATAAATTAAGGATCTCGGTACAGGATTTTGGTATCGGCATTCAGCCAGATCAGTTAGAACGCGTGTTCTCGCGCTTTTACCGGGTTGAGAACCTTGCTTCGCATATGTCGGGATTAGGGATAGGCTTATACATTTGCCAGGAAATTGTTAACCGACATCAAGGCAGGCTTTGGGTTGAAAGTACCTACGGCGAAGGGTCTACCTTCTATTTCGAGCTACCGTTAAATACACCGACTAATTAGGATTTATTTAAACTTTTCCTTCATCCCCAGTAATCCCCAAATGCCACCGCTATGAATAGCCAGGATTCGGCTGCCCGATTTGAAATACCCTTTAGTAATCAGATCATATAAGGCAAACATCATTTTACCCGTATATACAGGCTCAATCAATATGCCTGTAGCAGGTACAAATTCTTTAATAAAGCTGATGAGCTCACCATTGGCTTTACCATAACCTCCAAAATGGTAACCGACATGAAGGTCGTAGTCCGTTTGTTGCGTTAAAAAGCGGTCGATCTCATCTTTAATAAATCCGCCGTTCTTAAACACAGGTACCGCGTTGAATTTTGTTTTAAGCTGATGCCGGTTTAATCCGTTAAGGATGCCTGCCGCGGTGGTTCCTGTGCCACAAGCGCAAAAAATATGATCATAACTTTCCGGCAGCTCGTCAACCAGTTCGCTGCAACCTTTAGCTCCCTCGGCAGATGCACCACCTTCGTCAATAAAAAAAGCTTGCTCATCGTGGCCAAAATGTTGATTGAACAAGGCGGGTTTATCACGATAGCTATCCCGATCTGTAAACAGTAGTTCCATGCCATGCAGGCGGCACAAAAACAAAGTATCGTTATCAACTTCCTCCCCCCTTACAATGCCTGTTGATTTAAAGCCAAACTTCGCGGCTGCAGCGGCTGTAGCCATCAGGTGGTTTGAGTAAGCACCTCCAAAGGTTACAAGGTGCGTTTTCGCTTCAGCCTGCGCCTGTTTAAGTAGGTATTTAAGCTTACGCCATTTATTTCCTGATATCATGGGATGGATCAGATCATCGCGCTTGATAAAAACTTTTACACCCCGAGCATCAAACAAAGGGCTGTTGATTTGCTGCACCGGGCTAAAAATTTCAAGATCAATGTTCATAAAATAATACGGCGTTAATGCTATTGCAATATTACGTTTAACCTACCACAAAAAACGATTACTTTTGCGCCTCAAATGGCACACGAACCCGAACTTATTGAGCAGGAAGAACAGGACTTGTATGAACACTTACGTATAGTGGTTGACAAGGGCCAGTCGCTTTTGCGGATTGATAAATTTTTGATGCACCGCGTAGAGAACGCTTCGCGCAACCGCATTCAAAATGCTATTGAACTGGGTAACGTGCTGGTGAACGATAAAACCATCAAATCAAGCTATAAAGTAAAACCGCTTGATGTAATCTCCGTAGTGCTGCCGCATCCGCCGCGTGATACCGAAGTTTATCCCGAAAACATCCCCATCAAAATCATTTATGAAGATGATGATGTACTGGTTGTTGACAAGGAAGCAGGTATGGTGGTGCACCCCGGCTATAACAACTATACCGGAACATTGGTGAACGCGCTGGTGTATCACTTTCAGCAATTGCCAACCCTGCCGGGTAATGATGGCCGCCCGGGATTGGTACACCGCATTGATAAAGATACCTCGGGCTTGCTGCTCATCAGCAAAAATGAGCGTGCCATGACCTGGCTCGCTAAACAGTTTTTTGAGCATACCATCACCCGTAAATACCTCGCATTAGTCTGGGGTGATTTGCCTGAAGATGGCACCGTAACCGGCTACATTGGCCGCAGCGTAGCCGACAGGCGGGTAATGTCGATATATGAGGATCCTGAAAAAGGCAAATGGTCGGTAACGCATTATAAGGTATTGGAGCGCATGGGTTATGTTACGTTGATCGAATGCCAGCTGGAAACCGGTCGCACACACCAGATCAGGGCGCATATGAGGCACATTGGTCATCCTTTGTTCAGCGACGCCACTTATGGCGGCGATAAAATTTTAAAGGGGACCATGTTCAGTAAGTACAAGCAGTTTGTTGAAAACTGTTTTGAGCTAATGCCACGGCAGGCACTACATGCGCAAACGCTCGGCTTTTTACATCCCACGTTAAAAAAGCGGGTACATTTTGAGTCGCCCTTACCGGCCGATTTTGAAGCAGTACTTGCAAAATGGCGAAAATACAGTGATACAGATACGAAGCAATAGACGTTAGATAAAGCATACAAACAATACCCGGTAAACAAATAAGCACGATCAAATTACAATATCTACCTGTCCCATGATGCCCGTATTCATCAATTTTAACGGCGAATATCTTCCTCAAAATACACCATTGCTATCCATTGGCAACAGGGGCTTTAAATATGGCGACGGCCTGTTTGAAAGCATGCGGCTGATGAAAGGGAAACTAAAATTTGCCGAACTGCATGCCGACCGGCTTCAGCGGGGTATGAAAGCCCTTAAAATTGACGGCTATTCGCAAATGGATACCTGGTTTTTAAACGATATAGTTAACGAACTTGCCCGCAGAAATAAGGTAAAGCACGGCAGATTGCGTTTAACCGTTTACCGCGATGCTGAAGGCTTGTATACCCCTACCCAAAATAAAATGGGCTATTGTTTGGAACTGACCGCATCAGAAGAGCCAAGATACTTTTTAAACGAGAAAGGGCTGATCATGGATGTGTTTACCGAGCTGCCCAAACCGTCCAATTATCTATCGAACATTAAAACCTGCAACTCGCTTATTTACGTAATGGCCAGCCTATACAAAACCCAGAACAAGCTGGATGATGTATTTTTACTAAACCAAAGCGGCAACCTCTGCGAAGCCAGCAGCTCTAATATTTTCATCAATTATCAAAATCACCTGTATACCCCGGCATTAAGCGAAGGCTGTGTTGAAGGCGTTATGCGCCAGGTAGTGATTAAGCTGGCGAATGAAAACAACATCGAAATAACCGAAGCCCAGATAAATCCAGATATTTTATATGAGGCTGATGAAGTGTTTTTAACCAACGCTACCCGCGGCATACAAACCGTTATGGGTTTTGGCGTAAGGCGTTACTTTAACCAGTACAGCAAAGTGCTGATGGATGAGTTAAATAAGTTGTAGGGATTTTCAGCGTTCTTATTCAATAAAACCCGTTGTCATTTCGACGAACCGGTGGGGAATAATGTGCATAGGGTGAGGAGAAATCTTATGCGCCTTATTGTAAATCGTGCATAATAATCTTTCCTTGCGTATAAGATTTCTCTTTCGCGCCAGCGCTCAGATTCTCCCCATGCTCTGTCGAAATGACAACTTTTATAGAGTGTATGCTTAGAAGGAACTTACTTCCTGTACTTTTATCGCCTCCAATATCCCATCCCAAAGCGCAATACGCGCCTGTAGCGCTTCTTTAACAGCTTCGGTAGCTTCGCTCCACTTGCTTTCATCGTCGCCGCAAAGTTCGGCTGTCATTTGATAGGCTAATTGTGAATGATGATCGCCATCAACTTCTATATGACGCTCCAGATAGTAAAGCAGGATATCAACTTTGCCCGGCAATTGTTGGCTTAGCTCTTTTACTATGCTCACAAACATATCCGGAATTAGGTCCTCGCGACCAAAAGTGAATACCGCGGCCTGCAGATAATCTTTATTAGTATCTATAACATCAAAAGTATGTTGCACAAAGTTGCGGGCTGCTACCGGAATATTGGCTATGATCAAGGCTTCATCAATATGCTTGCCGAAATTCAATTCGTTAAACAGGTTATTGATACCGTTAGCGACACTTCCTGCTTGCTGCATGGCACGCAGGTAAAGTTCAAAATGGCTTGCGTGGTTACCCTGCTCGTCAATATCACTTTCTTCGCCGGCCACTATTTCGTTGATCAGGTAACGGGTATTAGCGTTTCCTGTAGGCATCCAGGGGGTAACGGTGCAGGTAAGCTTTTGCTGCAAAGCTTTTAGCAACGACATGAAGTCCCACACAGCAAACACATGGTGCTCCATAAAAACGGTAAGCTCTTCAAGCGAGGTAATATTTTTATAAAGCTCGTGATTGATAAGCTGGTCGCGTAAAGGCTGGATCTCGTTTTTTAAATGTGCAATGCGGTTACTGTAATTTGCCATGTATCAAAATTATATGGGTGGCAAAAATAGTAAACAAGGTGATTACTAATGAAATGATTATTTTTTTTGACGGGACGGTGATGAGGGAAATTAAAGCTGTTTATATAAATAGAACTTCAAAACACAACAGAATCAGTTGGAAACAGGAAAATGAAATTACGAAGACAGCATTGCGAGACACCAAGCAATCTTTCACCACGCCGTCATTGCGAGGCACGAAACAATCCCTAACTATACAGAGCGGCTCTACTTATTGGGGATTGCTTCGTTCCTCGCAATGACGTAGTTGTAAGTTGTTGGTTGTTAACGATATTTTTTAATTCAATTTTCTAAATATTGGCGTTGCCTGCGGCCCGTGCTATACGCTCATACTACACAGGCATTAGCCACAAGGCCGGTATCCGCTCCTATCACTAACGCGCCCCCGCACACCATCGCTAAAATATACGCTATACCTCATCACGTTTTTTTCAGTCCCTCCTATTGGTTCTTCGCAATGACGTTTCTTTATAACATATTATTTTCAACAAACCTCATTCGATGCCTCCCTTCATTTCCCCACCACTATCTTCTCCCCCATCCTTACAACAATATCCGATCCCAGCGCGTAAAAAGCCGAAACAGGTTCTTTTTCAAGAAACGGTTTAAACTCGGTGCCATACAAGGCGGCAACATCGGCATCAAAAACATAATCGCGAACCAGGCCGGTTTGCCAGGAGATATGTTCAACCTGGTACTCCATGGTTTTTGTTGTGCTTAGCCCGTTGTATCCCCAATAATGTTCTAAAATAAACTCTTCGGGACTACCCGGCTTAATATCCACTAACTCATTACTTGCCGTAGCGCCAAGCTTGTTCCAGTGCCCCTTGAGCTTCCATTCATACAAAAATTCGGTATGATGATCTTCGGTTGCAATAATAGAACTGCGCATAGGCAACGCACGGTAATGTTCTTTATAAAGATTATTGGCAATAAGCACGATCATTTGTTTTGGCACAATTTCGCTGATAAAAACAGCGCCGCGTTTCCATTCGGTACCGTTAAAGTATCGCACATAAAAACGCAGGTTCACCTCTTCAAAGTTCACGTGCCATGGCCATTTTATGCCCATAACCTGTGTATCCAGAAACATAAAGCCAACCATGCTCACCAAGGCTTTGCCTTCCCAAAGATCGAGTACGGTACCTGCAGGTATGTAAGGTTTTAATACGGCGGCATCAACCTCGTAATTGAGCATCACCAGGTTTTTCCATTGTGCTTTTAAAAATTCACTTTTAGCCATAAAAAGAAAAATCCCGCCTTTTGCGGGGCAGGATTTATTGTAATGAGGTAATTAGTTTTTATAATATTTCATGGCCTCAGGTATGAGGTTCTGGATATCGGCAATACGGGTAGCATCAGCCGGGTGGGTGCTCAAAAATTCGGGTTGAGCGCCGCCTTTGTTTTGAGCTGCCATACGTTGCCAAAAAGCAATGGCATTATGCGGATCATAACCGGCCATAGCCATAAAAGTTAAACCTAAACGGTCGGCCTCTGACTCTTGTTTACGGGAATAAGCCAACAACTTCAACTGGCTCCCTACGCCATACAAAGTGCTGATTGCCGTTTGTGTAGCTTGTGATTGCTGACTTGTTGCAGCGCCAACCAATTGTCCGCCGCCCTGCACCAGCATTTCCTGTGAAATACGCTCGGCCGAGTGGCGAGCGATGGCGTGACCAATCTCATGCCCCATAACTACTGCAAGGTAAGCATCGGTATTAGCAACAGGTAATAAGCCGCTGTAAACAGCAACCTTGCCACCAGGCATACACCAGGCATTAACCTCGCTGCTCTGGATCAGGTTAAACTCCCACTGAAAGCTATACTGATCGCCGTAGCCATTTTCTTTAAGATATTTTTCAATTGCGGCTGCCAGCCTGTTACCAATAACCTTAACGCGCTGCGCGTCATTACCACTGGCAACAACTTTGGTTTTAGGATCTGTAAGGAGTTGTTTGTAGCTTGCCGCCGCCGATTGGTTTACTTCGGCATCACCAACAAGACTTAATTGTTTACGGCCGGTAAGCGGCACGGTTGAACATGAAAAGACAGCCATGATGGCTATCAGGACTAATGCAGGTTTAAATTTTTTCATAATGATCAGGCAGTTGCTTTCTTTTTAAAAAAATTGACTTTTGATTCTTTGCCTCTTATTAAGCGTTCAATGTTTTTTTGGTGCGTTACCAACACAAGTACACAAATGCACATGCCATAAATCACTATCGACCGGATAGGCGTCGGAAAAACAAATGTAACGCCAATAGGATAAGTAAAGGCTGCTGCAATTGAGCTAAGCGACACGTACTTTGAAATCAATAACACCGTTATAAAAACAATTATGCATAACAAAGCGGCATGAAAATGTATAGCCAAAATCATTCCAAACAAGGTTGCTACACCTTTCCCCCCTCTGAAACCTGCAAAGATCGGGAACAGGTGGCCCATAACCGCGGCTATGCCCAAAGCAAGCTCATAGTTGGTATATGCGGTTGAGTTGATGGCGCCTGTGGCAGACGCGCCAATAAAATAAGCGAAGTTGGTAGCTGCCCAGCCTTTAAATATATCAAGCAGCATCACAGGGATACCTGCTTTTTTACCAAGAACACGAAAAGTATTTGTAGCACCGGCATTACCGCTTCCGTACTCGCGTACATCCACTTTGTAAAAGGCCATACCTATCCAAACAGCCGTAGGTATCGAGCCGCACAGATAAGCCATTATGAGTGCTGTAACAGAGTAAACGGTTATCATTCTCCTGCAATATTACAAAATTGAAGCGGTAAAAGCGTTTTAATCTCAGCGCTTTTACCACTAAACTTTGTTTAACAATATGTTATCTGTTGTTTAACTACCCCTATTTTACAGCTTTAAGACTAAGGTCAAGGCTTTTAACAGAATGAGTAAGCGCGCCTACCGAAATATAATCAACGCCACAATCGGCATACTGGCGGATGTTATCAATGGTAATTCCGCCCGAAGCTTCGGTAATAAAACGCCCTTTGTTCATGGCTACCGCCTGGCGCAGGTTATCGAAATTGAAATTATCTATCAAAATGCGGTTTACGTTACCGATTTGTAAAACCTGCTCCAGTTCATCAAGGTTGCGAACCTCAATTTCTATAGCCAGTTTTTTTCCGTTATCAGTGAGGTATTGGTTAGCGCTTTCAATGGCTTGTCTTATTCCGCCGGCGTAATCAACATGGTTATCCTTGATCAGGATCATATCATACAAACCAAACCTGTGGTTTACGCCGCCGCCTATACGCACTGCCCATTTCTCCAGGTAGCGAAGCCCCGGAGTAGTTTTACGGGTATCTAAAACTTTGGTGTTAGTGCCTTTCAGCAGGTCGACAATCTGCCGGGTTTTTGTAGCAATTCCCGACATGCGCTGCATACAATTCAGTACCAAACGCTCGGCAGTTAAAATACTGCGCGAACTACCTTCAACCTCAAAAGCCACGTCGCCATATTTTACAGGAACGCCGTCCTGCAAAAAAACGTTTATTTTAAGGTTTGGATCAACCACATGAAATATTTCGGCAGCCAGCTCAACACCGGCCAGTATTCCATCGTCCTTAACTAAAAGTTTTGCTTTGCCGGTAGCGTCGGCAGGGATAGTTGAAAGTGAAGTATGGTCGCCATCGCCAACATCCTCACTTAAAGCATTATTTATAAACTGATGTATTAGTTCCTTATCCAATTGTGTACTTTTTATAGTGTCAAAAGTAACAACAATTTTCAAATGCGGGGGTTTGATTACGGTAAAGATAATGGTTCATTGTTCATAGTTCATGGCAAATCACTGACTATGAAAACTATTCGGCTCAAACAGGTGCCATGAACCATTAACTATGATCCATGAACTACAGATCACTTCACCTTTTCATCTTCAATTTTCAACTCAACAACATTGGTGCTTTTGCCTGCGTCTTTAAGGGTTATTGCAACGCGGAACTCACCTTTGTCTGTATTTAAAATATATACTCCAAAATGGTAATTACCGCCTGAGTTTACTTTATGCAGCAATTTGATGCCCTGAGGTTTATTCTTGGCGAAAAACTTATCCAGTATTACCGCTGCCTGGGTTTGAGAGTAAACATTCTCATCTTCCATGATGGTTATCTCTACATTGTTGGCAAATAGTTTGGAAAGTTCTTTGGTATTACCGGCTTTTAAAAGATTAGCCACGTTATCTATCACATCAGCATACGACGAAGCATATGGGATCAGCAACAACAAAACTAACGATGGCAAGTATTTCAATTTCATACTATAATAACGTACTAATAGGTGTTAAAGTTACAAAGGGCCACTAACTGTTTAGTTGTTTTTCATGTAAGATAAAATGGTATTTCAAAACCTTGTATACTACATACTAACACGGAAGTGGCACTTTTATTTCAGACCGCTAACCTAAATTAAAAAATTATATATAAAGTACCCCGTTGCCTTTATATTTGCATTGTGGAAAACAAAAAAAAACTCGCATTAATAATACTTGATGGCTGGGGTTACGGCCGTAATGATCAATCAAACGCTATAATAGCAGCTAAAACTCCTTTTTTTGATAGCCTGATTGAACAATATCCAAATTCAAAACTTGAAGCTTCAGGAACAGCAGTAGGTTTACCTGCCGGGCAAATGGGCAACTCTGAAGTTGGCCACATGAACCTTGGTGCTGGTCGCGTGGTTTACCAGGAACTTGGCCGTATTCATAAAGCAGTTGATGATAATGAACTGCCAACCATCCCGGTATTGAAAGATGCCTTTGAATACGCTAAACAAAACAATAAAGATGTACACTTCATTGGCTTAGTATCTGATGGTGGTGTTCACTCACATATCAGGCACGTAAAAGGCCTTTGCGATGCTGCCAAACAACTGGATGTTAACAACGTATATATCCACGCGTTTTTGGATGGCCGTGATACCGACCCTAAATCAGGACTTGGCTTTATTACCGATCTTGAAGAGCACATTGCCGGTACCGGCGCTAAAATTGCTTCTGCAATTGGCAGGTATTATGCCATGGATCGCGATAACCGCTGGGAACGCGTGAAACTGGCTTACGACCTGATGGTGAATGGCATTGGTACGCCAACTCAAAATGTTACCGACCTCATCAAGCATTCATACCTTGAAGATGTTACCGACGAGTTTGTAAAACCAATAGTTGCTACAGATGCTGAAGGAAATCCATTAGCTGTTATTAAAGATGGCGACGTGGTGATCTGCTTCAACTTCCGTACAGACAGGGGCCGCGAGATCAGCATTGCGCTTACCCAGAAATCGTTCCCAGAGTACAACATGCACCCGCTGTCTGTCCGTTACATCACCATGACCCCATATGATGAAACATTTAAAAATGTTCAGGTTGTTTTCAACAAAGAAGATCTGACCAAAACCCTGGGCGAGATCCTGCAAAATGCCGGAAAAACCCAGATCAGGATAGCAGAAACTGAAAAATATCCTCACGTAACGTTCTTCTTCTCGGGTGGCCGCGAAAAAGAATTTGAAAACGAAAAAAGGTTATTAGCGCCATCTCCAAAAGTTGCAACTTATGATCTGCAACCTGAGATGAATGCTGCTGGTATCCGCGATGCCATCATCCCTGAATTGGAAACAGGCTGGCCTGATTTTGTTTGCCTTAACTTTGCCAATACTGATATGGTTGGCCATACCGGTGTATTCAGCGCGGTAGTTAAAGCTGCCGAAACTGCCGATAGCTGCACCAAAGCCGTTGTTGAGGCTGGTTTAGCCAATGGCTACTCGTTCATTATCCTGGCCGACCATGGTAATGCCGATTACATGATTAACGAAGACGGTTCGCCAAACACAGCACACACTACCAACCTGGTACCATGTATTGTGATTGATAAAGACGTAAAAGAAGTAAAAGACGGAAAACTGGGCGATGTGGCGCCAACAATATTAAACATATTAGGTGTTGCCATACCTCCCGAAATGACTGGTAATGTATTGGTATAATCCAAAAAACATAAGCAAAGCCGCCCTCATGGGCGGCTTTTTGTTATTAATAGCAACTTTATATTCCTGCAGGCCCGATAACAAGCAAAGCGGTGCTAAACTGGCTTATTTCGATCTGAAAGAATTTTTCAGGGCCGACTCTGCACGGCTTACTAAGTTAAATCCCGCTGTTGTTAAAACAGTTACCCACAATGGCGTTACCGAAACTAAAACGGTACACATTGGCAACTGGAACCAGGAGCTCAATTTATTTATCCAGTCGGACATTAACCGTCCTGCCTGGAAAAACAGTTACATTGTTAGCACCAGCGATAGCGCTATCGTTTACAGGGCCCGTACACCGGAGTTAAAAACCCGTCGTATTATCATTAAAAAAGCAGGCGATAAAGTGGAATGGATCCTGATTTACAACCACACCAAAAACCTACTGTACGAAACCAACGAAAAGTTGAGTTATTTTCCCGATTCGCTTTACATGATCCAGAAAACACAGCATGTAAAACTGATGGGACGTAATGACTATAAAGTGCAGGGGACTTTACCCAAAAGGTAAAAAGAAAAGTTTTATAAAATTTAGTGCTGTTTCACTAATGTACTGCCGCCGGTAGTGGCCTGGATAAGTTTCTCTTTTGATTGATCAATCAAAGCGGCGATATCCATACGGCTTGGATTATCGGCAAGTACTTTTTCCAGATCGGCAATGGAAGCCTTCAACGAGTTTATACCCCTCGCCTTGTCAAAAAAACGCGAAGTCGATTGCAGTTTAAATACGCCGTATTCACGGTAGGCTATACCCCGGTTTTGGTAGTATTTATTATCTTTTAAATCGCTGTTGATTGAGATAGCTTTGGTAAGGTCAACTATTGCTCCTAACAGATATAATTCCTTATCAGCCGGCGATGCCTGGTTATCTCTGCCAAGATAGCTTTTTGCCCTGGCCCTGTAATAATACGCAGTAGCATCGGCAGGTTTTACAGCAATTACCTTGGTGTATGCCAGTATCGATTTTTTATAGTTATCGCTATGATAATAGGAATACCCCAGCATCCACATAGCATTGGCATTTGTTGAATCAGTTATGCATGCCTTTTCCAGGTGCGATACCGCCGAACGGAAATCGCCATCCATAAGTGCCTGCTGGCCAAGACGCACGTAAGCGTTTTGTGCCATAGCCGACTCAAGCGAAGACATGATCAGAAGGGGCAGGATAACTGATAACTTCATTAAACGGATTACTGGTAAAACAAAAATGGTATTATATTAACTATCAATACATCAAAATATTATGCAATATGGCAGTTTTGTGAAAATAAATTTCACATGTGCATAAAATTGTGAACAGCGATACTATGACTTTTTTTCATCTTTACCAATAAAATCTTATTTATTTACAATACTTGCCATAAATTTGTAACAAACATATAACCAATACGTTAAATCAACGAATTATTTGTTGCTGGTAATCGGCGTAACTTGGCACAGCTCTTGAACCATACACAGGTGCGATTCATAATCGCGCAATAACCTGTAATTGGCGTAATTGTCGTTTTGCAGGCTGACAACATGGCGTTTTATTCTATAAAATATAATTAATGAATTTCGATCCGTTTGATTTTAAAAATGCTTTACCGGTTATAAATGAGGATTCAGAATTTTTCCCGTTAATGTCATCGGAAGATGAGGAGGAGATGAATAATGAGGAGCTTCCCGATGTAATGCCTATTTTACCCTTGCGCAATACCGTTCTTTTTCCGGGTGTTGTTATCCCAATTACGGTTGGCAGGGATAAATCAATAAAACTAATCCGCGATGCCAATAAAGGCAGTCGCATGATTGGGGTGGTTTCGCAACAGGATGTGGGTATTGAAGACCCTACCTTTAATCAGCTTAATAAAGTTGGCACCATAGCACTCATCATAAAAATGTTGCAGATGCCTGATGGTAACACTACCGTTATCATCCAGGGTAAAAAACGTTTTTATTTAAAAGAAGAAGTACAAAGCGAACCCTATATAAAAGCTACAGTTGAGCCCTTCCATGAAATAAAAGGCAAGGAAGATAAGGAGTTTAAAGCCATGGTATCATCCATTAAGGATATGGCCATGAACATTATCCAGCTTTCGCCAAACATCCCGAGCGAAGCGGGTATCGCTATCCGTAATATCGAGAGCACTTCTTTCCTGATCAACTTCATATCATCAAACATGAATGCTGATATGAGTGCCAAGCAGCACCTGCTTGAAATTGCTAACCTGCGCGAACGTGCCAACCTTGTATTGGAGCACCTGACACTTGACCTGCAGATGTTGGAACTGAAAAACCAGATCCAAACCAAGGTGCGCGTTGACCTGGATAAGCAGCAGCGAGACTACTTCCTGAACCAGCAGCTTAAAACCATACAGGAAGAACTGGGTGGCAACACCCCCGATTTGGAAATTGAGAGCCTGCGCCAGCGTGCAGGTAAAAAGAAATGGGCTAAAGAAGTTAAAGATCACTTTAATAAAGAGCTTGAAAAACTGGCGCGTACCAACCCGGCCGCGGCCGATTACTCGGTACAGATCAACTATCTTGAACTATTACTTGATTTGCCATGGAACGAGTTCACCAAAGACAATTTTGACCTTAAACGTGCGCAAAGGATCCTGGATAAAGACCACTTTGGCTTAGATAAAGTAAAACAGCGCATTATCGAATACCTGGCTGTGCTTAAGTTAAAGCATGACATGAAAGCCCCTATCCTTTGTTTGGTGGGCCCTCCGGGAGTTGGTAAAACATCGTTAGGTAAGTCAATAGCCAAAGCTTTGGGCCGTAAATATGTGCGTATGGCATTAGGCGGCATCCGTGACGAAGCGGAGATTCGCGGTCACCGTAAAACTTATATTGGTGCTATGCCGGGCCGTATTATTCAGTCGATAAAAAAAGCGGGCGCATCAAACCCGGTGTTTATTCTGGATGAGATAGATAAAGTAGGTAACGATTTTAGGGGAGATCCTTCATCAGCCCTGCTTGAGGTGCTTGACCCTGAGCAAAACGGTACTTTTTCTGACCATTATGTTGAGATGGATTACGACCTGTCGAACGTTATGTTCATTGCTACCGCGAACTCTCTGAGTACTATTCAGCCTGCTTTGTTAGACAGGATGGAGATCATTGAGGTGAATGGTTATACCATTGAAGAAAAAATTGAAATAGCCAAACAGCACCTCGTACCAAAACAGCGAGAGGCCCATGGCTTAAAAATAAAAGATGTTAGCCTTAAGGCCGATGTACTTGAAAAAGTAGTAGTTGATTACACCCGCGAATCGGGCGTGCGCTCACTGGAGAAAAAAATAGGTTCGGTTGTTCGTGGTGTAGCCAAGAGCATCGCCATGGAAGAGCCTTACAACAGCGTTGTAAGCAAAAAAGACATCGAGAGGATTTTAGGGGCTCCTATTTTTGATAAAGACCTTTATGAGGGCAATGACGTGGCAGGTGTTGTAACAGGCCTGGCCTGGACTTCGGTTGGTGGCGATATTTTGTTCATAGAAGCAAGCTTAAGTCCCGGAAAAGGCCGCTTAACGCTAACAGGCAGCCTTGGTGATGTTATGAAAGAGTCGGTAACAATTGCACTCGCCTATTTGCGGGCCCATGCTGCCGATTTTGATATCAACCCGAAGCTGTTTGATCAATGGGATGTACACGTGCACGTACCCGCAGGCGCTACCCCTAAAGATGGCCCATCGGCTGGTGTTACCATGCTTACGGCGTTGGTATCGGCATTTACGCAGCGTAAAGTAAAACCTAATCTGGCCATGACCGGCGAGATCACATTACGTGGCCGTGTGTTACCGGTAGGTGGTATTAAGGAGAAGATCCTGGCTGCCAAACGTGCCAATATCAAGGAGATCATCCTGTGTAAATCAAACCAAAAGGATATCCTGGAAATTAAAGAAGATTATATAAAAGACCTTAATTTCCACTATGTTACTGACATGAAGGATGTGATAACCCTTGCTTTACTTAACGAAAAAGTTAAAAAACCGATAGATCTTACCGTTAAAGAAGATGAAAAAACTGTGATTAATTAAACAGTTTACTTACCAAATAAAAAAGCTTCGCAGCATGCTGTGAAGCTTTTTTATTTTAAATCGAATGAAAAAGGGCGATTCCCCTCTCTCGAGAGTAATAGCCCATGGGTTGACAATTCCCTCCCTTGGGAGGGGTGCGTTAGGATCGCGAGTTGGCAGGGAGGGGTTTATACGGCATTTAGCGGATAAGCCTGTCGATGAAACCCCTCCCTACACCCTCCCAGGGGAGGGAATCGCACAGCGCGCACTCTTAAAAACTTCTGACTGTCTTTTGATGGGCTATTACTCTCAAGAGGGGATTTTAAAAGTTTGATACGGTTATACGATTTCAAACACACAAATTGATAACTACTTTATTTGCATTGGGTTTTTTATATATTAGCGCACATATACTATATAAACCCCAATGCCCAATAAACTATTTTTAACACTGGTATGCCTGCTAAGCGCTACCTGTTTATTTGCACAAACCCGCGGTCACGAATTTGGTATCCAATCTGATAATGATTCATTCCTTGCCCAGGGATCTGACAGGTATTACACCAACGGTATTTTCTTTTATTATCGCAAAGCTTTGCCGGTTAAATCTACTGATCAGGACCTGGCAAACAAAGTTTTGGGCTTTGAATTGGGGCAAAAAATGTTTAACCCGCAATCGGGCTATGTGCGCGGGCCATTTGATATAGACAGGCCATTTGCCGCATATACTTATTTAGGTTCAACACTCAACTTCCTTTATAAAAACGAAAGCAACCTGAAGTTTGGCGCTCAATTGGGCGTTGTAGGCCCCGCTGCAGGCGGCGAACCGGTGCAAAAGCTTATCCACAATACGTTTGGCTTTTATCAGCTTAACGGCTGGCAATACCAGATCAAAAACGATGTAGAGCTTAACCTTTCGGCCGAGTATAATAAGCTGTTAGCCCGCGCTTCATGGATCGACCTTACATTTAGTTCATATGCTAACCTGGGCAATGGTTTTACCGGTGCCGGTGCCGGAGGAATGGTACGTATAGGCAATTTTAACCAACTATTCAATTCCATCAGTACCCAAAGTACGGTATCAACCGGAGGCGAGGATAAACTGTTACATAAACACGAGATCTTTTTCTATTATAAGCCTTTAGCCAATGTAGTTGGCTATGACGCAACTATACAAGGCAGCCTGTTCCGCAAACATGATGACCCTAACAGTTTGGAGGTTACATCAGAAAAAAAACCTTTTATATTTAGTCAGCAGGTTGGTGTAGCTTTTACCACCAGTCGTTTCGCGTTTGATATTGCTGCGGTATTCCATACCAAAGATGCCAAGGAAATGATCCGCTCGCACCAATGGGGGTCAATTACCGGGTTTTATAGGTTTAAGTAAAGAGATTAGAGGTTGGAGATTAGTGATTAGGAGAAACGCGCTACATCAACCACCATGTCATTGCGAGGAACGAAGCAATCGCACGGAAACATTGCCGCTCTGTGTAGTATGCGATTGCCACGCTTCGCTCGCAATGGCGTAGTTTTAGTGAATCCTCAAACTATTCTCTAAAATCAATTTTCCTATTCTCCTTCTTAGCCGACTGCATTTTCTTATTATCCAACCTCGCGGCTTTAGCGGCTTTACTTACTTTAGTCGGCTTTCGTACTTTAGGCTTTTGGAGGGCTTTTGTCAGCAATGATATTAATCTTTCAATTGCTTTTTCTTTATTGAGATACTGGCTCCGCTCCTCATCGCATATCACCTGCACGTAACCATCTTTATTAAGCCTGTTTTGTAACTTATCGGTTAGCAGCAACTTTTCTTCATCGGTAAATAATGCAGATGAGGCTATCGAAAATAACAGTTCAACCTTGCTCGAAACCTTGTTTACGTTCTGGCCGCCCTTTCCTCCGCTTCTTGATGTTTTGTAGCTTGTTTCCTTCTGGAGATCGGCTTTGGTAAAATTCATCCCCAAAAATAAGCCTAATTGCGTTAGCTCCGGCAGGGCATTTAATGATTATTTGCTAACTTAGCGGCTCTATGAACAACAATATCGTAGTAGCTATTGACGGCTATTCATCGTGCGGAAAAAGCACCCTGGCAAAAGCTTTAGCAAAAGAGCTTCATTTCATTTATGTAGATAGCGGTGCCATGTACCGTGCAGTAACTTTATACTTTTTAAGACATAAGATCGATCTGGAGAACCATGCGCAGATAGCTGAAGCCTTACATAACATCCATCTTAACTTTCATACGCAAAATCATAAAACCTTTATCACTTTAAATGAAGAGGATGTATCTGATGAGATCCGTCAGATGCATGTTGCCGAAAAAGTTAGTTCGGTAGCTGCCATTAAAGAGGTGCGCGTAGCTATGGTAAGACAGCAACAGCGTTTAGGCCGTTCAAAAAATATCATTATGGATGGCAGGGATATCGGTACGGTAGTGTTCCCGGATGCACAAGTGAAGCTATTCATGACAGCCGATCCGAAGATTCGCGCCGAACGCCGTTATAAGGAATTATTGCCAACAAACCCTACCATCACCTTAGAAGAAGTTTTTGATAATCTTGCCCACCGCGATTACCAGGATACAACCCGTGAGGAAAGCCCTCTTACCCGCGCCGAAGACGCTATTATATTAGATAACACCGACCTGAGCCAGGACGAGCAGCTTATGTTTGCCATAAGCCATATAGAACCATTTATTGCGGAGTAATTTGAACCTTGATTTTTAGGATTAGAGGATTTCCTGATATATCAAACAACATCAGGAAATCTTTTAATCAAGCGCATCATGGTTCTGTTTAAATTTCTCTGCCTTAACGCCAAACCTGTTTAAAAAATCCACCCCCTCATCGCTTGGCAGGCCTTTATATTCTGCATACGATTTATCGTAGTAAACATGCGTTATTCCTGCCGAATAGATAAGCCTTGCACATGGCAAACACGGCGATAGCGTGGTATACAGCGTAGCACCTTCAAGTCGGGCCCCGTTTTTCACAGCGTAAAGTATAGCATTTTCCTCGGCATGCAGGGCAAGCGAACAACTACCCTTTGAATCGCGTGCGCACCCAACTCCCGGCCATTCCTCATCGCAATTATGCGTGCCTGCAGGGGGGCCGTTATAACCAATGGATATAATCCTGGTATCGCGCGTTAAAACCGCTCCAACGTGTGCTTTAACGCAGTGTGAGCGCAACGAAAGGTCATTGGCCAGGTTCATGAAAATATGATCAAAGCTGGGGTTCATAGTTTAATTCATTATATCATTAAACGCCATTGGGTCATTACTTCATTTAAAAATGACTTAATGACCCAATGATCTAATGACTGATTAAATATTAATGTCCGCCTTTAACTTCAACGTGGTCAAGGTCGATACCCTGACTGCGAAGCTCGCGGCTAACTTTCCATGCAAAATAAGCAAGGTATGCAAAGCCAATTACAGGTACAATGTATGAGAAGTGGATACCGCTCACGCCCGGAATAACACCTGTTGCACCATCGGCAATTTTACCTTGTAGCGGTGGAATAATTGAACCACCCAGGATCATCATAATTAAAAATGCAGATCCCTGGCTGGTGTACTTACCCAAACCGGTAATAGCTAATGAGAAAATTGATGGCCACATGATAGAGCAGCATAAACCACCGCTGATGAATGCGAATGTAGCAACCTTACCTGTAGTAAATAAACCTGCAAGCATGAACGCTACACCTAACAATCCAAGTACCGATAATGTACGGGTTGGCTTTTGCTGACCGATGAAGAAAGCCACTACCAGGATAGCTACACAAATTGCATAAGCATACAAGTTGCTTACATTAACGCCAGTGGCAGCATTCACTAATAAAACAATGCCAAAAGCAAGGAATGGAATTAACACATATAATATGTATTTAACCGATTTTGAAAGGTTGAAAGCGTCAATAGAACCCGCAAAACGGCCAATCATCAAACTACCCCAGTATAAAGAAATATAAGGAGCGATATCAGACTCGGCAAAAGAACCAAATTCAGGGGTTTTTAATAAAGCGCCCATGTTACTTTGAATAGTTACCTCGGTACCTACGTAAGTAAATATGGCCAGCATTCCTAATATCAACTGTGGGTACTGCATAGCTCCCCAACCTTCTTTGTTCTTTTTGGCGGCGAAAATAGTACCTACCAATGTAAAAATGATTATTGCTAACGAAGCATACACAAAATACTGACTTGGTACGCCGGTAGTCTTGCTGATAGGATCGGCAGCAAGTATCAAACAAAACGCTACAAACATAACCAGCAATGGTGTATTTGCTTTTGAGCTTGACTCGATCTTTTCGTCGCTGGTAACTTTTGGAAGGTTTGAGAACCAGAAGAACAATGCAACTGCAATGAACAAACCTGCTAACAAATAATACAGGTTATTAATTGATGAAATTTTAACATCGGCAGCTGCAGTTTTAGCTGTTGCCGAACCAAATAATACCACGCCTACTACAACAGGACCCAATAAAGCACCTATGTTATTAATACTACCTGCAAAATTCAATCGGTTTGAACCGGTTTCGGGCGGGCCCAACGCAACCACAAAAGGGTTTGCAGCTGTTTGCTGTAATGAAAAACCAACGGCTATAATGAAGAAAACAGCCAGGATAAAGCCAAATGCACCTGAAGCTACAGCAGGGATCATACCCAAAGCACCAACAGCCGAAATAATAAGGCCTAAAATGATACCATTTTTGTAACCTAACTTGTTCATGATATCAACCTTACTTGCCTGAGATGCAAAATAAAGTATCAGTGAACCAATGAAATACCCACCATAAAAGGTAAAGTCAATTAATTGTGATTCGAACTGGGTGAGGTGAAAGTGCTCTTTACAGAAGGGTATAAAAATACCGTTGGAGGCCGCTAAAAAGCCCCAGAAAAAAAACACGGTAATCAGCGTATACAGGGCTGTACCGTAGTTTTTAGCATTGTTTTGTTCCATTTTAAAGTAGGTTGTACTGATTTGATTTTTGAATCTCTAAACATAATTCAATTTTGGTAAAAGTCTCCACTCTTTTTTAAATAAATTAAATCACAATTTTATGTTTCGTTGTTTAACTGATAAAATTGCATATTCGCAATGTTCAAAAAAGAACAAAGCTTAACTTAATGATAAAAGCCATTGTTTCGGGTATCGGGTTTGGATTAGTACTTACGTTTATAACCGGCCCGGTTTTTTTTGCGCTTATTAAAACCAGTATCGAAAAAGGCTTTCATGCCGGTGTTTCGCTTGCTCTTGGTGTAGTTTGCAGCGATGTGGTTTTTGTTGGTGCAATCCTGTTTGGTTCGCAATATATCGATGTATCCGACCATACCAAAGTCATAGCCGGCGTTGTAGGCAGCGCCATACTATTCGCGCTTGGCTTGTACTATATGTTCAAAAAAAGCGAGATCAATTACGAAAATAAAGTCCCCTCAAGTGCCGACCGCTTTGGTTACGTACTCAAGGGTTTTTTGATGTGCATTTTCAACCCTACCCTCCTATTCCATTGGACGGTGGTAATTGGTGCCGCCAGTACAACCTTCCTTGTAGGTACGCCGCACAGGTCGTTCCATATCGCTGTCATGTTTCTTACCATACTTATTATTCAATTCGGTATGGATACCCTCAAAGCTTTCTACGCTAATAAACTCCGGGCACGCATTTCGGTTAAATTTATTCACCGGTTAAATGAAGTTGCCGGTATCGCGCTTATTATCGCCTCGTTAGTGTTGATTGATAAGCTGGTTACACACTTTGTGTTTGCAGCGCCGGCAGGGTCATAATAATTCAGCTGTCGTAAATAAGATCGAATCCCTACTTAATACTTGATTTCTTTTGGAAGAAAAGACTTCTCCGCATCGTCATTGCGAGGTACGAAGCAATCCCCGACTTTACAGGGCAGATCTGCTAATAGGGGATTGCTTCGTACCTCGCAATGACGCGCTTAGATATTAAATTGTTTAAAACAAAAAAGGCGATGAAAAATTCATCGCCTTGTATATCAATACCCCTTTAGGGGGGTTAAGGGGTTTTACATATAAGCTCTTTGATTTTTACCTTCCATCCAGTTAACAAAGGCGCGGTTAACAACCTTGTTACCGCCTGGAGTTGGATAATCACCGCTGAAATACCAGTCGCCAAGGTTATCAGGACATGCGATGTGCAGGTTATCTAATGTTTGATAAATTACCTGTACTTCGCAGTTCACATTTTTAGGGGTGATGATCTGGGCGATACGGTCAGAGATCTGCTGATCGGTAAACATCGCGTAAATCTCTTTAACGTAGTTTTGAACTTCTTCTTTCGGTAATTTCTGGCTGTCTTTACATTTTTGGTAAACATCCAGGATCACATCTTCCCTGTCCATTTCTTTCAACAGGCTGATTGCTGCCTCAAAAGCAACAAACTCGCCCATGCGCGACATATCGATACCATAGCAGTCTGGGTAACGGATCTGCGGAGCAGATGAAACCACAACAACCTTTTTAGGGCCGAGCCTGTCAAGAATTTTCAGGATACTTTGTTTCAGCGTAGTACCACGAACAATTGAATCATCCAATACCACTAAGGTGTCGGTGCCTTTTTTGATGAGACCATAAGTTGTATCATACACGTGGGCTACCATTTCGGTACGGTCGGCATCTTGTGTAATGAACGTACGGAGCTTAACATCTTTAATGGCGATCTTTTCAACACGCGGCGCAACCTGAAGTATTTCGGCAACCTTCTCTTCGGTAATATCGGCTCCAAGCTTCACTAATTCTTCATGCTGATATTTCTTCACATACTTGTGCATACCTTCAACCATACCGTAAAAAGCAACTTCGGCGGTGTTTGGTATGTACGAGAATACCGTGTTTTTGATATCGTGATTAACAAAATCCAGAATTTGTGGACAAAGCAAACGACCTAATTGTTTACGCTCACGGTAAATAGCCGCATCGCTGCCGCGCGAAAAGTAAATCCGCTCGAACGAGCAGGCTTTTCTTTCCTGTGGCTCGCTGAACATATCCTCAGTTATCTTACCGTTCTTTTTAACGATCAAGGCATGACCAGGGCGAATTTCCCTGATCTGTTCCATCGGTATATTAAAGGCGGTTTGGATAGCCGGACGCTCAGAAGCAGCAACAACGATCTCGTCATTATAATAATAATAAGCCGGACGAATACCAGCAGGGTCGCGCATAACAAAGGCATCGCCATGACCAAGGATCCCGGCAATGGTATAACCGCCATCCCAGTTTTTGGCCGATTTACGAAGGATCTTGGCAACATCCATATCATTAGCGATAAGTTTGCTAATTTCCCTGTTATCGTCCAATCCCTCACGTTTGTACTGATCAAACAAGCCTTGATTTTCGGTATCAATAAAGTGGCCTATTTTTTCGAGCACGGTAACGGTATCGGCTTTTTCTTTTGGATGCTGGCCTAAAGCATATAACTGCTGCAATAACTCATCAACATTGGTCATGTTAAAGTTGCCTGCAATAACCAGGTTACGGGTCATCCAGTTATTTTGCCTTAAAAACGGGTGGCAGCTTTCAATGCTGTTTTTGCCATGGGTACCATAACGCAGGTGCCCTAACAAAACCTCGCCGGTAAAGCTAACGTGTTCTTTAAGCCATTCGGCATCGGCCAGTTTTTCGGGAGCTTCTTTCTGAATATCCGCAAATTTCTTTTGGATGTATTCAAAAATATCAGCAACAGCATTTGAAGCCATTGAACGGTGACGGCTGATGTATCTTTTGCCCGGTTCAATATCCAGCTTAATGGTAGCAACACCTGCGCCATCCTGGCCGCGGTTGTGCTGTTTTTCCATTAAAAGGTAAAGTTTGTTCAGGCCGTACAGTGCAGTTCCGTACTTTTTCTGATAATAAGATAGTGGCTTTAGTAAGCGGATAAATGCCACACCGCATTCATGTTTAATCTGATCGCTCATGATTCGGAATGAGGCTGCAAAGGTATCATTTTAAAATGAAGTATCAGTAAAATCTATTGTCATAACATTGCATTTATTTGCAACCCTGTTTAATCCGCTTTATTAGGGTAAAAAGAACGCGTAACCTCAATATATCCAACTATATGATCGTTAAACTCTTCAAGTTCTTCGGCCGGGACCCAAAGCTCATCGTGTACAACACCACCCACATTTTGCACCTCGTAGCGTTTCAAATATTCAGCAGGCAAACTAAATTTAGTCACAAAACCCGAACCAGACGCAGGCACATTCCAATCCCTTGCTATTTGAATGGCATACTCCTCGTTCATCACCGGGTAAAAAATAGGTTGCTGAGCTAAGCGTTTGGGAAAACGCTTAAAACCCGATTCTTCTATCAGTTTTAATTCTTTTGGCCCAACTGGCCTGTAAAGTATCGTTAATTCTTCCATCCGTAACTTAATAAACCACTCACCTACTTTTTAAACCCAACCATCTGGTGCAACTTAACCGGGTCATAGATCCGGCCTTCCTTTATTACTCCCGATACCTTCCTGATGTCGCTGATATTCTTCAGCGGATCACCGTCGATGATCACAAGATCGGCTTGTTTCCCCACTGCAATTGAACCGGTTGTTTTATCAAGGCTCATTACTATAGCTGGTGTTATCGTTGCTGTTTTAATAGCCTGTGCCGGAGTTAAGCCCGCTTCTACATAAAGTTCAAGCTCACGGTCTACACTGTAACCCGGGAAACCCATATCTGTACCGGCAACTATCGGCACTCCTGCGTCATACAATACCTTAACTGCCTTCTTCATACTTTCATACAAGGGCTTAAGCTTAGCTGCCTGCGCAGGCTCCTCGCCCATATTTTTAAACAAGGCCTGAAGTGGTAGTGGCAGATTGTAGTAATTAGGTTCCAGTTTGGTTATATCATCTTTAACATTCCGGAAAGCCAGTTCAAAAACACCAACTGTAGGGTCAATAACCACATGATGGTCTTTTATAAATTTAATTGCCGCAATACTAACAGAATCATCAAAAATAATCGACCTGTCCTTATTCCGTTTCATGATGGAATACACATACTGAACATGGTTAACCATATTCATCCCCGAGTCCACACCCTGCTGCAAGGTCATACCATTCGGGATGTGGCCTGTTACGGTTAAACCCAACCGGTGTGCTTCATCGCAAATAGCTTTTACTATAGCCGGTTTTACCGAGCTGTAGATCTTGATCTGCTGAAAACCATTTTCTTTATAACGATCAACTGCCTTTATGGCTTCTTCTTTAGTATCAGCCTGAATAATGCCCAATGCATAAGGCCCTTTACCATCAATAATACCAGCTTTAATAATATTAGGCCCCACACCTTTGCCTCCATCAATAGCCGCTTTTATAGCGTTGATATAACCAAACTCATTACCGCAATCGCGTACGGTGGTAACGCCTGCAGCGAGATAGGCGGGTCCCCATTCGGCTTGTTCAAAGTGCGCGTGCATATCCCAAAGGCCCGGCAAAACAGATTTTCCTTTAGCGTCGATGATCTTCGCCCCTGCCGGAATTTTCACTTCGCCAACTTTACCGGTTTGTTTAATAATGCCATTCTCTATTAAAACAACAGCATTAGGCGTACTTGTGCCTGTATTTACGTCAACAAGGTTTCCGCCGGTAATGGCTATCACTTTATCAACCTTACCTGTTGGCGCGGCAGCTTTGGCAAATAGCTCCATACCATAAGTAGCAGCTTTACTGATCAGTTGCGGCAGTAATTCTTCATAAGGCACACGCATCATTTCCAGCTTGTCGCCTTCCGCGTCATTGGTGATCAGACAGATGAGTTTACCGTCCTGATCTGTCCAAACCAGTTCGTTACCCCAAACCAGGCCGCTAATAGTAAGCCGGTTTAACACAAGTGGCTTACCGTTAAAAGTAAGCTGATCAACGCCCGCTTTTTTGATCTGAACCGCGCCGAATGGCAAGGTGTGGATACTTTCGGGCTGTTTATGCTTATTCCAATACTGAATGAGCACCTGCTGCACAGTGCCCGGCGAATATCCGGCTACCGGGAAACTCAGGGGTAATAACTTTTGAGTATATGATGAATCATTAACGCTGATTGACGCTTCCCCGCCGCGGGTGGTCACTTTATCATCAATGGTCGAAAATCTTGAAGTACTTCCCTTAATCGTCAATTCAAGCGGCTCAACTACAGGGTTTACTTTTAATTCGGCTTTAAGGGGTACTGGTGATCCGCGGTCTACAAACTTAAAATCGATAGTATAATGAACCGCGTCTTTATATTTATGTACGTGGTATGTTTCCTTGCCTATATGCTGTTCAAATTTGTGCAGGAAAAATGTTCCGCTGTCGGTCGGCAAATCGGTTTGTGCCCGGGCATTTGTTATCAGAGCAGAAAAAGCTGCCAATAGTAATAGATGTCGTTTCATGAGGTCAGTAAAGTTAATGTAAGATAGTAGTTTGCCGGACATCTTACAAAACCCACTTTAAGATTTTGGCTTAAGCCCTTAAATTGCTCAATATCAACCGTTGGTTAAAACCAACGGCAATGAATATCGCTTATAAGATAAATTCCATAACAAATTTGAAACCAGTTAGCCTTAAATCTAAGCCCTTACATCATTCGACCTCAATCAATTAGAGAGCGGTACTACCCTGACAGACAATTGCAGTAGAGCAATTACAAATTCGATTCATTGCCGTCGGTTTTAACCGACGGATAACTTTAAAATAGCAAGGGGCTTAAGCCCAAAAAACAATAAAAGCTCTTCACAAACAGTCTTTCTGATTTTTAAAACCTGATTAGTTTACCCAATAAACCTAAATGTAATATTAATCCGCGCGCCCTGCATCTTGCTTGTTTTAGGAACCTGATGAAGCCAGTGATGTTGTGTTTGCCCCTGCATAATGAGCAAATCGCCATTGTTAAGTGCTATAGAAACTCTTGCGTGTTTGTCCCGCTTATGCTTAAACTGGAAAACCCGCGAAGCACCAAATGATACCGAAGCAATGACCGGGTTACCGCCCAGTTCAGTTTCGTCATCACTATGCCAGCCCATGCTATCGTTACCATCACGGTAATAGTTGAGCAACGCTGTATTAAACCTGTGACCGCTTTGTCGCTCAGCTGCCTGTTTGATATCCAACAACAGCGGACTAAACCTGACCGGCACATTCACCACACCAGAATATACATAAACCTCGTCGCTCTCGCCATACCAGGCTGTAAGCCGGGGGAAGTTTACCTCCTTACCGTATATCTTCATTTTATCCTGTTTCCATGGCGTTTCATTAACCAGTTGCTCAAACACATCCTGCTTAAAAAAATGCGGGTAAAACAGCACCTCGCCATCAAAAGGCAGCAAGTTTTTTGAAGCCCCGAATAAGCTCAACTGATCATTATTGAATAGATCCATGCTCAAATATCTGTAATATCACGATAAATGCACCATACCGCGATGGTTCTCAAAATGATAAAACCTATCATTTTGATAGCATTACCTCATATTGAGAAAAGCTTTCTCAATATGATAAACAATTGTGAATCAAAACATAAGCAAATTCAAAAAGCTAATGGCATGCTATTTGGCCATGTGCCTCCGTAATCAAAATATAATTTACGATGGCATTGTTTATCGCGGCAGCAGCAAAATTTGCACAACGGACCACAAACGTCCCCGCCGCAGCCTTTTACATCCTTTCTTTTTCCCCTAATAATTTATACAATTCATGAATTCGCACGTTAAGCAACTCACTTTCGCGGGTATGATCGTTACCCTCGGTATTATTTTTGGCGATATTGGTACTTCTCCCCTTTATGTTTTTCAAACCTTGTTGGTTGAAGGTGGTAAAGTGAACACAGCGCTGGTATTGGGCTCAATTTCCTGTATTTTTTGGACATTAACCCTTCAAACCACTTTTAAATACATCGTTATTACACTGCAGGCCGATAACAAAGGCGAAGGCGGCATTTTCTCACTATACGCGCTGGTAAGGCGTTATGGAAAATGGCTGGCCATTCCGGCTATTATAGGTGCAGGCACATTGCTTGCCGATGGCATCATTACCCCCCCTATCTCGGTAACATCAGCCATTGAAGGCTTGAATTTGGTTCCGGCGTTTTCAACGGTTATCGTGCCCGGTAATAACCTCATCCTCATCATTGTAATTTCCATTATTTTATTGCTATTCTTCTTTCAGCAGTTTGGCACCAAGGTGGTTGGCTCGGCTTTCGGACCTGTTATGCTAATGTGGTTTATTATGCTTGGCGTATTGGGCACTTTACAGATAGCTCATTTCCCTTCTATATTTAAAGCCCTTAACCCTTACTATGGCGCCCGTTTACTGATGGATCACCCTAAAGGTTTCTGGCTGTTAGGCGCTGTATTCTTATGTACCACTGGTGCCGAAGCCCTATATTCTGATTTAGGCCACTGCGGCAGGCGCAATATCCAGGTAAGCTGGATCTTTGTAAAAACTACCCTGATATTGAACTACCTTGGTCAGGGCGCTTGGGTACTGTCACAGGCACCGGGCAAAAATTTTGCAGGTGTAAACCCATTCTTTGAAATTGTTCCTCACTTTTTCCTGCTGCCGGCTGTTGCCTTGGCTACATTGGCCACCATTATTGCCAGTCAGGCTTTAATCAGTGGTTCATTTACGCTGATCAGCGAGGCGGTGAGCATGAATTTCTGGCCGAGGATCACTATTAAATACCCGTCAAACATTCGCGGACAGATCTATATCCCAAGCATCAACTGGATGTTATGTATTGGCTGTATCCTGGTATCGTTGTACTTCCGTACTTCAAGCGCCATGACCGCCGCCTATGGTTTTAGTATCACCATTGCCATGCTGAGCACCACTATTTTGATGTACTACTTCATGCGTTATGTAAAGCACTGGCCTGTTTGGTTGGTTACTATTATCCTGTGCGTGTTTGTAACTGTAGAGTTTTCATTCTTTGTAGCAAACGCGGTTAAAATATTAAAACGTTTATTCTTTGTTGGGTTCGAGGTTGGCCTCATCTTTACCATGTACACCTGGTTTAAGGCGCGTAAGATCAACAACCGCTTCCTTCACTTTACTGATATTAAAGAGAAACTCCCTTTGCTTAATGCGTTGAGTAACGATACTACGGTAAATAAATACGCTACTCACCTTATTTATTTAACCAAGGCTAATAACAGTAAGCAAATTGAAGAAAAGATCATTTATTCGATCATGAGCCGCAGGCCAAAACGTGCCGACACCTATTGGTTTGTACATATTGAGCGTACCGATGAGCCTTATACCATGGAGTATAGCGTTGACCAGATTGAGCCGGGCAAAGTTATCCGTGTAGAGTTCCGTTTAGGTTTCAGGATCCAGCCGAGGATAAATGTACTGTTCCGCAAGGTAGTTGAAGATATGGTTGAGCGTGGCGAGATCGATATCACCAGCAATTACCCATCGCTGAAACAATATCATATGGCTGCCGATTTCAGGTTTGTGATCATGGAGAAATTCCTGTCGTACAATAACCTGTTCAGCGTATCCGAAGGTTTTATTCTGAACAGCTATTTTGCCATCAAAAAATTGGCCCAGTCTGAAGCTAAAGCATTTGGTTTGGATACCAGCGAAACACGCGTTGAAAAGATCCCACTGGTAGTAAAACCGGTTAATAACATTCATATCAAGCGGGTGGATGACCCGGTAAACAATTTGGTTTCCGAGTTTGCTGACTAAAGCAATGCACCCAACGTCGCTGCGCGTATTACCCCTCTTTGCTTCGCAAAGAGGGGTTTTATTTTTATCATTATTTGAGAAGCGATATTAAACCATTATTTGTGAGAGCGGTGCGACTATCAAACTATGTCATTGCGAGGAACGAAGCAATCGCATACTATACAGAACAGCTATGCCTCCGTGCGATTGCTTCGTTCCTCGCAATGACATAGTTTTTACTTTACAGCTTCCTTCCGCAGCTTGACTCCAACCGAACGATCGCATATTCTACGAAGCGTCTCTGTCTCCGTGCGATTGCCACGCTGCCCTCGCAATGACATGATTTTTTATTCCCCCAAAACAAAAAAATCCGGCCTTTTGGGCCGGAAGTTTCTTAGGTTTGGTGGTTGGTTTGAAAGTATTATTATAATTTTTCGCCGTGTTGACTAAGGTCGAGACCTTGTTCTTCTTCTTCGGCAGATACCCTTAATGGCGAGATCATGTCGGTGATCTTCAATAAAAGCAGCGAGCCAAAGAAAGCGAATATAGATACGCACACAAGTGCTACAAGTTGCACAATAAATAAGTGGGTTTCGCCAAAGAATAAACCGTTACCTGTTGTATTACCATGGTTAACTTGCTGGCTGGCAAATACACCGGTCAGTAACATACCCACCATACCGCCTACACCGTGGCAAGGGAATACGTCAAGCGTATCATCAATGCTGGTACGTGTACGCCATTCAACCACCAGGTTACTTACCACTGCCGAAATAATACCTATAGCCATTGAGTGTGGTACCGATACAAAGCCCGCGGCAGGTGTAATAGCCACCAAACCTACAACAGCACCAATACAGGTACCCATTGCAGATGGTTTACGACCAAGCAGCATGTCAAAAAATATCCAGGTAACACCTGCGGCAGCCGAAGCGGTTGTACTGGTTGCCAGAGCGGTAACAGCTAAAGCATTAGCGCCAAACGCAGAACCCGCGTTAAAGCCAAACCAACCAAACCACAATAAGCCGGTACCAATCATCACATAAGTAATACGGGCAGGCGCATGATTAGCTTCAGTACGGCGTTTCAGATATAAAGCCGATGCCAGGGCAGCCCAGCCCGCCGACATATGCACAACGGTACCGCCCGCAAAGTCAAGCACGCCAAATTTGGCTAATATGCCATCAGGGTGCCAGGTACAATGCGCCAAAGGTGAGAATATGAATATCGAAAACAGTACCAGGAAAATGATATACGAGTTAAAACGGATACGCTCGGCAAATGCACCGGTAATAAGCGCCGGGGTAATAATGGCAAACTTTAACTGGTACATAGCAAATAACAACAACGGAATGGTTGGCGCCGCTTTCCAGGTAGCATTACCCAGCATGCCTTTCATCATGAAAAAGGTTGATGGATTACCAATAATTCCGTAGAAACTATCGCCAAAGGCTAAGCTGAAACCGAAAATGCCCCACATTACCGTAATGATCACCATACAAACAATGCTTTGCAGCATGGTTGATATTACGTTCTTTTTGTTAACCATACCGCCATAAAAGAATGCAAGACCAGGCGTCATGATCAAAACCAGCGCTGTTGACATCAGCATCCAGGCAATATCGCCCGTATTAAAGTTAGGGTGACCGGAATCCTTGAAATCTACTGACGGAAAAAGGAAAGTAAGGGAAAGTATAATTAAGATCAGGAAAAAAGGGATATACCTCTTCATGTATTCAGAAAAAATATGTTTTAAATCTGCATGAAAGGTATGATTTTTTCTAAAAACAAAAGAAATTAATTGACTTTTGTTGAAAAAAACATCAGTTATAAATATTTAAGGATAGAATTTGGGAAAATCCCCAATAAAACAAGCAGAAAACTAATAACAATAGCTAAAACAAGAAGATTATATGATCTTTCACTTGCAACTTCTGCATTTTCTGTTCTTTTCAGAAATAAATACAAAGGAATTTTAAGGTAATAAAATAACGACACTACCGTAGTTAACGCGCCGGTGATCATCAAAGCCATTAACCAGATGTTGTGTGTTTGCTCATAAGCGCTGTAAACTGCCGAAAACACAAACAATTTACCGGTAAAACCTGCCGTAACCGGGATTCCGGTAAGGGAAATGAGGATAATTACAAAACAAACCGATGCAGCCGGATATTTTAAGCCCAAACCTTTGTAATCTTCTACTTCTTCGGCATCAACAACGTTATTAAAATACGATGCAAGGGCCAAAGCGCCGATATTTGCCAATGCATACACTGCCAGATAGTAGGTAAGTGACGATAAACCCTGTACATTAAAGGTAACTATGGCCATTATAGCAAAACCGGTGTGGCCAATACTTGAATAAGCCAGCATTCTTTTCACATTGTTCTGCAAAACGGCAGCAAAGTTTCCGGCAATCATGGTGATAATACCAATGGCCGATAAAACGATGCCAAAATCAATCCCCTTCCAATCTGCCGAGAACAGGAACAAAGGCATCACATTTACCAGTAACGCGAAAGCGGCTATTTTAGGAACGGTTGAAAGATATGCTGTAACGGGTGTAGGTGCCCCCTGGTAAACATCCGGTACCCAAAAGTGCATCGGCATAAATGATAGCTTAAAACCAACTCCTATAAGTACCAATACTAAAGCGAAGGAAACACTCAGCGGGTTCACGTTTGGCAATTGCGCTACAATATTCAACAGATCAAGCGAGCCGCTAAAGCCATACAGTAATGAGATACCATACAACATGATGGCTGATGAGGCTGCGCCGAACAGTACGTATTTTAAACCGGCCTCGGTACTCAAAGCCGTTTCGGAACGATAAGCCACCATCAGGTATGACGCTACTGAAACCATCTCGATGGCAAGATAAACCGACAGCAGGTTAATTGCCATAGTCATTAAATGCAGGCCTAATACCGATGCGATGGAAATAGTATAAAGATCAGATACTCCCTTTGTGTGGGCTTTAAGCTTATCATCCCAGGTAAAATTCAATAACAGGATAAACGAGAGCAGATCGATAATAATTTTAAAAAATACTGCCGAGCGCCTGAGCAGCAACATATTGCCGAAGATGACATGATCGCCATCAAGGATCAGGGCAACCTGCTGCAAGTCTTTAAACAATACCAGCAACAGGCCTGCGCAGGCTACAATTTTACAAAGCTTTACAGATCTGCGCCCAAATATCAAGTCGGTTATCAGTACTACCAAAAACAGCACGGTTAAATAAATTTCAGGCATGAAATAGGGAATACTGCCAAAAACATTGGTTAACTGAGCTGATATATGGGGTAGCAGATCGTGCATCTATATTTTATTGTACTATTACTGATTGATTTTTTGGGTATTTTACCTGGTATTTCAGCTTCACCTTCTTTTCATCAAGCGAATTTAAAACGAAATTCCATGAAACCTTGCCTGTTGTGGCATCGGGTTTAGCGCCTGATGTTTCCTGAGCCTCTACCTCGATATCTTTATTTTGCGAAACCGGTACCTGGTCTTCAACCAACAAATTAACCGATTGGCTTTTCCTGTTTTTTACATCGATAAGCCAGTTGCGCGTTTCCTTAAGGTTTGAACCTGACGACTGCCTCATAGCCAGGCCTTTTTCCATGCTACGGGTTACAACAATATTTTTATCAGTACCCAGGGATAGGTTCAGCGTATCGGTAGTGGCATCGGTGTTAATAAGCGATTTCCCGATATAAGTACCTTCAAAAAACAGGTTAGCCTCGCCTGAGAGGAAACTGTATTTATTCCAGTTGGTAAGCTGGGCTGTAAGGAAAACATCGGTACTTAGTTTAGGCGCTACATAATATTGGTAAGTAGCATCTATACTGTACTGGCTTATTTCAACCGCATATTGTTTACCATCGCTTGGCACTGTATAAGGGTTAGCGATATTGAACTCAATGTTGGTTTGGTTTTCTTCTTTTTTTACTTCGATAGGAACTGTGTTAACAATATTTTGCGGGCGTATCGTTGCAACAGCTCCAGTCAAATCCCTTTTATATTCCGTGCCATAACCCGCAACAACAACTTCATTAAGCTGTTGCGAAGATGATTTTAGGGATACGTTAATCAGCGGTGCGTTAGCCTGTCTTTCAGTTGTTTCGAAGCCAATAAAACTATAGGTTAGTACAGCATTAACATTAGGTAGCTGGATGCTGTAATTTCCACCGGCGTCACTTACCGCTCCTATTGAAGTTCCTTTTACACGAATGGCAACGCCCGGTAATGCCTGGCCATCATCACCGGCCACCACCCTGCCCATTACCTTAGTTATAGGGGTTGTAGAGCCGGAGTAGTACATACCAAAATTAAGGTAAGTAGGTGTAAGTTCGGGCTTGGCGCCGTTTACTGTTGGGTTGCCTGTTGATAAAGTAAGCTTAGCGCTTTTCCAGTCCTCCCCTGTTTTTTGCGATACATTGGCTTTGTAAACAATAGTTATCGGACTGTTTACATTTTTGGCACGAATATCATATGTTGGGAACCAGCTTGCGTTACGAACCAGGTAGCTCAATGTAAAATTTGCCTGCAATGCTGCTTTTGAAGATACCGTTACCAAAACATTGCTGGTAGTTTTGGAACCTGTCCTGTTAATTTCGGCAATTTGCTTGTCGTAACCTTGAAGTTCGTCATTGAGCAGGTCAATCTGATCATTAACCACCTGCTGGTTTTTCTTGATCTCATTTAAACGGGCAGTCTGAAAATCGAGCGTCTGTTTCAGCTTAACCGGATCCAATGCAACATTGGTACCGTTGCTTATCGGGTTTTTAGCTAAGGTATTGGCTTCTTCCTGGTATATGGAGAGCATATTGTTTTGCAGGGCTATCTTGTTCCTTACCAGTTTTTGTTTTGCCTCAATAGCCTGTATATTTTTCTGCCTGATATCATTGTCGGCAAAATCAAGTTCGTGATTTACGGAAAGAATGGTAAAATCGCCACCTGCGTTTACCTGGATGCTTTGCACATCAATACCCGGCGACAAGTTTTCAAATACCAATGTTGAGGTGCCGGGACTGATATTCACCAATGCGGTGCGGTTAACCTGTGCCCCGTTTAAAAACACGGTTACTTTTTGAACTTTTGAGGCTACGTGCTGACCTTCGTTTGCCCTTGTTGCGGCAGCGATAAAAAATAATGCTGCGGCGATAGATAATTTGTTAAACATAATTCCTTCGGTTAAATACACACCATCTGTTATTTCGCTTAGGCCCGGGTTGCCGGGGGCAGCGTAAATAAAAGATGCAGGGGTATGCACTTTTCCATAAAAGAATTTATGTTGAAACACTATTATTTTTATTTAGCCTGTAAAAACTGAATCAATGCCAATACCGAATCATTGATTTTCCCAAATACCAACGATGGCATTAAACCTAAAGCAAGTGCCGCAGCAGCCATTGGTATTAGTGCCAGTTTTTCGCGGATGCTTACATCGGTGAGCGCTATTTTCCAAACTTCCCCCCCTTTAAGCGATACTTTTCCGAAGAACATGCGCTGCAGCGTCCACAGAAAATAGGCGGCACCTAATAAAATACCTACCGAGCCGCATATAGCCATCCAATATGGCAACAAACCGTTAACCGTTGGCGATTTAAATGTACCTGCCAATGTAAATGCTTCCGCCACAAATGCCGAAAAGCCGGGCAAACCTAATGAGGCAAAAAAAGCGACCATCACAAAGGCTGTATACTGTGGCATCTGGGTACCCAATCCGCGGAAATGATAAATATCCCTGTCGTGCACGCGGTTATAAACCACACCCACTAAAAAGAACAGCATTGATGACAAAAAGCCGTGACTTACCATCTGCATTACGGCGCCGCTTACACCTTCGGCAGTTTGCGAGGCAATCCCCAGCAATACGAAACCCATGTGCGATACTGATGAATAAGCGATCAAACGCTTCAGGTCGCGCTGGGCCAGCGCATTGCAGGCGCCATATAATATCGACACAACACCTATCAAGCCAAGCCAAAACGCTCCTGACGAGGCTATCTCCGGGAAAATCCCGAGGCAAATCCTGATAATACCATAACCACCTATTTTAAGCAATACACCTGCAAGAATAATAGATACCGGTGTAGGCGCTTCAACGTGAGCATCAGGCAGCCAGGTATGTAAAGGAACAATTGGTACTTTGATGGCAAAGGCAATGAACAGCACAACAAAACCAACCGTACGTGCCGGCATCCCCAATATAGTTTGATGGGCGGCGGCGGAAAATACTGAACCCTGAGTATAGTTGGCGGGGTTCATCATCTGGATAATATTAAACGTATGGCTACCCGTTGCCGGATCATTTACCGAAAGGTATAAACCTACCATCACCAGCAACATAAATACCGACCCAAACAAGGTATAAAGGAAAAACTTAATAGCTGCATACTCCCGGCGTACACCACCCCACATCCCTATCAGGAAATAAAGCGGCAGCAACATCAGCTCATAAAACAGGTAAAACAGGAAGAAATCCAATGCGCAAAATACGCCCATTACGGCCATATCCAACAACAGGAACAACAGGAAGAAACCTTTCAGGTTACTCTTGATTTCCCATGAGGCCAGCGTAGCAACAACCATCACCAGTGCCGACATTACCAGCAGCGTTACCGAAATCCCATCTATCCCAACAAAATAATCTATCTGCAATTTCCCCATGCTGCCCAGGTTAAGGCCTATCCATGGCAGTTTCTGTACAAACTGAAACTGATCTTCATGGTTTATCCCCGCCGAAGCCGCCCCCGTTTTAAAATTGAGATAAATATATATGCTGATGCCCAGCTGCAGCAATGTAGCCAGCAGCGTAATATATTTAAAACTGCCCCGCTGCGACGATGGCAACAGTACAATAACCAGCGCAAACAATACGGGTATAAATATGAGCAGGGTTAAAAGATTCATTAAATTCAGATCAATATTTTTAAAACAAACAGTATCAATACTATCAATAACATGCTGTACAGGTAATACTGTACTTTACCGTTTTGAAATTTACGTGCAAAATTGCCAATGCTTTGCACTAATGCGGCCATCAAATGCAAAAATCCGTCGACAATATGTTTATCGCTCCAGGCGGTAAGGGCGGCTACCATCCGACTTGAGCGTTCAATCAGGTGGATTAGTCCATCTATAACATTCCTGTCAAACCAGAAACAGGTTTTACCCAAACCAAGTATAGGTTTTACAATCGCTTTTCTGTAGATCTTATCCAGGTACCACTGGTTATAAGATAAGCGATAAAGGAAACCGGTTTGCGGGAACGAGAATGTATTTCTTTTTACGTAGATGGCATAAGCCGCGTACATCACAAATACGCTTAAGATATTTACCCCTATAGGGATAATGGTATGATAGATATTTTCGCGGGCCATGAATTCGGCGGGCTTTAGGCTCTCGAACAGCCAGGCTTTTTCATAAAAGAAAGGATTGAGCGAAAACAGCGGGAACAAACTGCATATAGCCAGTAATATCAAAGGTACGCGATATTGCCAGCCGCCATCGCTGATATGGAGTTTTATTTCGGGATGCTTTTTTAACAATCGAAATTCGCCAAAGAATACTTTTACTATGAGCCTTGATACATAAAAAGCGGTGAGCCAACTGGTAAATAACGCTCCTGCCGGGATCAGTTTAAGCCATGCGCTCCGTCCCTCACTCCATTCAAAGGCCTGGATCAGGATACCATCTTTTGACAGATAGCCAGATGTAAGCGGTATACCTATAAGCGCCAGCGAACCCACCACAGTCGCAATAAATGTTACTGGTAGCTTTTTGCGCAGGCCACCCATGTGATGGATGTTTTGCGGATCGATATCAAGGTTATTTTCCTCCTTGATATGCTGCATTTCGTGGATCACTACACCCGCCACCAAAAACAGTAAACATTTAAAAAAGGCATGCGTAGCTAAATGGAATAACGATGAACCATAAGCTCCTACCCCCATAGCCAGGATCATGTAACCCAATTGCGATATGGTTGAATAAGCAAGTACACGTTTCAGGTCGTTTTGCGTTAATGCTATGGTAGCTGCCATAAATGCGGTAAAGCAGCCGATAATGGCAAGGATGGTTAACTCGCTATCGGTAAACAATGGATAAACCCTGCCCAGCAAGAATACCCCGGCAGCCACCATGGTAGCCGCGTGAATTAATGCCGAAACTGAAGTTGGCCCCTCCATGGCATCAGGTAACCAGGTATGCAAGGGAAACTGTGCCGATTTAGCCGCAACAGCCATAAACACGCCAATACAGGCAACATATTGCCACATCGCAGGAATTTGGCCTGAAGCAGAAATCCACAAACCATCATGGATAACCGATTTAAACACCAGGTTATCGTTAATAAAAAGTGTGGCGATATCAAATGTATGGAACTTGGCGAAAAGAATAATGATGGCGCTCAGTAAACCAATATCGCCTATCCGGTTCATGATAAAGGCCTTTTTATTGGCTTGTACCGCCTTATCCCTGGTAAACCAGAAACCGATAAGCAAGTATGATGAAAAGCCCACCAACTCCCAGAAAGCATAAAACAGCACCAGGCTATCTACTATGACCAAACCCAGCATGCTGAAACAGAAAAAGCTGAGGTAAGTAAAATAGCGACTATACCTGTCGTCGTGCTTCATGTACGCGGTAGAATAGATATGCACCGGCAAAGCAATCAGCGATACCAGCAGCAACATCATCACCGAAAGGTTATTCAGCAAGATCCCCGCAAAAACTTTAGTAGTGCCAATGGTAAACCATAAGGTTTGCGTGTGTAAGGGCTTTTGGTTCCAAACTGCTGCAAATACCATAGCGGATAGCACGCATCCTACCAAAATAGCCAGCGTTGAAGCCCAACCTGCTGCTTTACTTTTTACCGGCAGGCAAAAATTGATCAACGCGGCAAACAGCGGCAAAGCCACAGCTAATATAGCATAGCAGAAGATGGAAGGATCTGTATATGGTATCGCGTTGTTCAATTATCTTTTTTATCTTTTTGTAGAGACGCATCACATGCGTCTTTTCTGTTGTATCTACTTTATGAAGACGCATGTGATGCGTCTCTACGCTTTTTAATCCCTCAAATTTTTAATCTCATCCGGATCAATGGTTTTATATCTGCGGTAAACATTCAGGACAATTGCCAGGGCCACAGCGGTAGTGGCAGCGGCCAGCACAATGGCAAACAGCGCGAATACCTGTCCCCCATTATTCAGTTTATCATATTTACCAAAAGCCACCAGGTTTAAAATAGCGGCGTTCAACATGAGCTCAATCCCAATCAATACCTGTATCGAGTTGCGTTTGGATACAATCATGTATATGCCTGTACAAAACAGCAACGCGCCTACCAGTAAAAAATCGGTTAGCGAGATCATGCCCTGCCCTCCTTACGTGATAAATGCGCCGCACCTACCAATGCCATCAGCAGTAAAACAGAAATAGCCTCAAAAGGCAGCAGGTAGGTTGTCATTAAATTAACACCTATGTTTTCGATGGTGGAGTTGGCAGGCATTATTTCATTTTTTTGCGCAATAGCCTGTTTTACCCATGGCAGGTTATCGGCATCGGTTTTAAGGATAATGTTTACTATCACAGCTAAAAACAACACAGCCAGAATAACTGCCGGTACTTTAGCCATATTAACAAATTTCCCTTTTTGCTGCTGGATCACATTCAGTGTTTCCCTGCCGGAAAGCATAAAGGCGAAAAGGATCAGCACCAAAATACCGCCTACATAAATTACTACTTGCGTTACGGCCACAAAGTCGGCAAGGGCCATTACATACAACCCGGCAAGTGCAAACAAGGTCACAAAAAAAATAAAAATACTCCTGACCAGGTTTTTGCTTAAAGCAGCATACAGCGCCGAACCAATGGCAATAAAACTCATGACATAAAACAACAAGCGCACTAAGGTCATGCTCCGCCCTCCTTTTGTTTCATGGCGGCTAATTTGGCAGCTTGTTTTTCGGCCTGCTGCTTATCAAATAAAGCGCGTTTTTCTGCGGCATCTTCGGGCGTCATATCCGAAAACTGGTAAACCAGGTCGCTAAGCTGAAAAACGGTTTTATCATACTGGTTAGTCATGGTAATGCATTCGGTTGGACACACAATGGTGCACAGGCCGCAATACATACACTTGGCCATATCAATATCAAATTTGGCGGCATACAAACGTTTGGTAGTACCGTCGGATGTTTGCCCGATAGCTTCCGTAGCCTTGATCGATTCAATATCGATACAATTAACCGGGCACACTTTAGCGCACAGATCACATACAATACAGTCATCCATTTCAACATCCAGCTGATAGCGGCCTACTTCAGGTACCGGCAACTGCTGTTTAGGATATTGAATGGTATTGGTACCATGTTCAAGTTGTTTAAAGTAATTTGTGGCACTTACAGGCGCAACCACCCTTTTCGTGTTACCCACAAAAAGGTGACGAATGGTAAGGCTTAAACCTTTCCATGCTGTTGTAAACGCGTTTATTACTCTTTGAACCATGATTTTTAGGATTTTAGGATTACCATGATGTTTCATGCTAACCTGCTAATTCCCTTTTTTATTTAATTAATTACAAATCTCAATTTTCTAAATCCGAAATCGAACATCCGACATCCGAAATTAAAAATCACATGAGCCACAACCGCCAAACGCCCGATATCAACATACAGGCAAAAGCCAGCGGGGTTAATACTTTCCAGCAAAGGTTCATCAGCTGGTCAACCCTTAAGCGAGGCAATGTCCACCTGATCCACATTTGTACGGCTACCAGTGCCAGTGTTTTTAATACCACCCATAGTATGCCCCAGGCTACCCCGGTTGTCCATGCAGCCAGTTTAACACCGCCTATATTAGGCAGTGGCGTATTCCAGGCACCTAAAAATAATATTACTGCTATCATGGATACAAGGAACATCATCGAATATTCGGCCAAAAATACTAATGCGAAACGGATCCCCGTAAACTCGGTATGGAAACCGGCAACCAGTTCGGATTCAGCTTCCGGAATATCGAACGGTGCACGATTACTTTCGGCCAGTGAAGCTATAAAATAGATCACAAACGCCACAAGTAAATGTGGAGCCCTGAATACATTCCAGCTAAATAATCCGCCTATCTGTGATACATCCCAAAAGCCGGCGAATTTAATTTTTTCAGTTGCCAGGATCCCTTGCTGAGCCGAGATGGCCTGCAAATCCAGCGTTTGGGCAATCATCACCACAGATATAATAGCAAAACCGGCAGGAATCTCATACGAAATGATCTGCGCAGCCGACCGCATAGCGCCCAGTATAGAATATTTGTTGTTCGATCCCCATCCGGCCATCAGGATCCCCAGCGTTTCGATGGAGATAATGGCGAAGATGTAATACAGACCGATGTTTGTTTTTGAAGGAATAAGTCCGGGTGCCCATGGCAGCGCGGCAAAGCCAAGATATACAGCTATGAATATCACCGCGGGAGCCAGCATAAATAACCATTTATCCGCCGCTGCCGGAATTATCAGTTCTTTCTGAAGCATTTTTAGAATATCGGCCAGCGTTTGCAGGGTACCGTATTTACCTGTCTCGGTTGGGCCAAGCCTGTCCTGTATAAAAGCGGATATTTTACGCTCGGCATATACACCGAATAATGCAAAGAAAGCTGAGAAACTAAATAGCCCGATTGCCGCGATAAAATATGTAATATAATAGTTCAACAGGAATATTTGCTTAAGGGTGCAAACTTACTAAATGTTGAGTTATTTAGAATGATTAAATTATATATTAAGTTGATAGGGATTGTTGGTGAATGGTTAATTGAGTTGATTAGGATAGTGGTTGAATTGCTGCGATACGGCACACATAGATTATCCGTCCGGGCAACCACTCTCTACTCACATAATCAACCACTCACTTACAAACAACCAAATCATTGGCCGATATAAATGTTGATTTTACCGGGGCCGAGAAAAACAGCGACGCATGGTGATCAAAGTCGGCAGTATCATCGGTTGTGGTGTAAAACTTGCTTTCACCGTTACGGCTTACCTTTTGTTCAATTTCAGGGTGACGGTTCAAGTAATCAACCAGACTTTTTGCTACTATATCACCCTGGCCAACCACATTAATGCTTTCGGGCAAATACGCTTTAATTTTATCCTGGATGATGGGATAATGGGTACAGGCCAATAAAATGGTATCAATGTTTGACGATTGCGCCATGATCTGATCCAGGTAAAGCTGCACAAAGAAATCGGCACCGGGGTTATCATACTCGCCGTTTTCGATCAGCGGCACCCAAAGTGGGCAGGCCTGCTGATGTACTTTAACATCAGGAAAAAAATTATTGATTTCGAGCAGATATGATCCTGATTGTACCGTGCCTTTTGTGCCCAGCACTCCTATTTCATTAGTTTTCGTGTAGTCGCCAATGATCTCGGCTGTTGGGCGGATTACCCCTAACACCCTTTTTGTAGGATCAGCTATATTTTTAAGGTCTTGTTGCTGAATAGTGCGCAGCGCCTTGGCCGAAGCCGTATTACATGCCAGGATTACCAACGGGCATCCCTGATCAAACATCCACTGCACACACTCCCAGGTATACTGATGTATGGTACTGAACGAGCGGTTGCCGTAAGGTGCGCGGGCGTTATCGCCCATATAAATATAATCATAGCCGGGCAATTGCTCTATGATGGAGCGAAATACGGTTAACCCGCCAAAGCCCGAATCAAAAATACCAATGGGTTGATTTGACATACACAAACATAAAAAAAGCGTCCCGTATATACGGAACGCTCTTATATAATTTACTTAAAGGTGATCTTATTTTAAACCTAATTTCAATTTTACAGCAGCCATTAAATCGTCGCCCGCAGGAGATACGATCATGCTAACCTGTGATGAATCCAATACGTAAGCATAGCCTTTTTCTTTAGCTACAGCTTGTACAGCGGTAGAAACTTTATCAATAATAGGTTTACCCAATTCTTGTTTTTTAGCGTCAACCTGTTGCTGTGCATTGTTCTGGTAATCATTCATGCGTTTTTGGATGTCCTGCAATTCTGAAGTTTTTGCCTGACGTACAGCGTCAGTCATTGAAGCTGCGTTTTTATCCAAATCGGCACCTTTGGTTTGCAATTCATTGTTCATAGTAGTTAACTGATCAATGAATGTTTTTTGATAGGCCTGTAATGTTGTAGAAACGGTTTTAGTTTCAGGCATCTGATCAATAACCTGGCTAAAATTAACATAACCTATTTTTGTTTGCGCTTTAGCAAAACTACCCACGAACAACATACCTGCTGCAACTAAGGCGACTTTAAATAGTTTTTTCATTTTGATTTTGTGTCCTGTGTTTTAATAATGGATAATAATTATCTGTTTTGTTTTTGTAACGTGTATCAGCAAATTACTTTATCAATTACCCCGGAAACAGCTTACAATGAACAGGAACATTGGCAGCTATCTTTACCCCGGCTTAATTACAAGTAATCTCGATTGGTAAACATAAAAAAAGCGTCCCGTTTAATCAGGGCGCTTTTTTTAGTATTGGCAATTCTTATTTCAAGCCTAATTTTAACTTCACAGCAGCCATCAGGTCATCAGCATCAGGAGATACCAATAAAGTGATCTGTGATGAATCTAATACGTAAGCATAGCCTTTTTCTTTAGCTACAGCCTGTACAGCCTGAGTAGCTTTATCAATAAGCGGTTTACCTAATTCCTGCCTTTTAGCATCAACTTGTTGCTGGGCATTATTTTGGTAATCATTCATACGTTTCTGAATATCCTGCAGTTCGCTTTCTTTAGCGCCACGTACAGCATCGGTCATGCTCGCCCTTTTTGATTGGTAATCCTGGCCTTTAGTTTGATACTCATTGTTCATAGTGGTCAATTGATCAATGAACGTTTTCTGGTAAGCCTGGATAGACGCTGTCACAGTTTTAGTTTCGGGCATCAAATCAATCAGCTGGTTGAAATTGATGTGGCCGATTTTAGTCTGAGCATTTGCAAAGCTGCCCGCAAATAATAAACCTACTGCAACCAAGGCAACTTTAAATAGTTTTTTCATTTTCCTTTTTCTGTGTTTAAATAATAGTTCGATTTATCTTAATTCAAATTATTTAGCAAATACTCCCGGCTTTAATCCTAACCTGGTTATAACATCCGCGCTCTTATCATATCGCGGGCTTGCATATAACATGATTACCTCGCTGTTTTTGTCAAAAATCATATCCAGGTTATCGCCTTCAGCAACTGCTTGTACAGCTTTAGACACCCTATCCTGAATTGGTTTAATCAGCGCTGTGCTTCTTTGCGAAAGCTCACCATCCGGGCCAAATTTCTGGCGTTGAAAATCTTTCGCCGCCTTCTCTTTATCTACAATTTCGGCCTCACGGCGTTTTTTCATGTCAGGGGTCATCAGCACCTGATCGGCCTGATAAGCCTTATACAAACGGTCAATTTCCTGAAAACGGCCATCAACCTCTTTTTGCCACTGATCAGATAATGCAGCCAGTTGCTTTTGTGACGATGCATACTCAGGCATGTGCTTTAATATATACTCCGAGTCGACATAAGCAAAACGTTGCGCATAAGCTCCTGCAAAAGCAGTTAACGTTAAAAAGGCTACTAAAATTATCTTCTTCATAAATTCGGTACGCAAATTAATTAAATCCGCCGGATAAACTCTGAGAAATTGTAAAATGGAACTGGCCTTTATTTGCATCCGGTTGTCCCGGTATTTTGTCAAAGCCATAACCATAATCTAACCCAAGTAAGCCAAATATAGGTAAAAATATCCTTGCGCCCACACCTACCGAACGTCTTACGTTAAACGGATTAAACTGGCTAAACTGGTTCCAGGCGTTACCACCTTCAGCAAAAGCTAACAGGAAGATAGTTGCCGACTGGCTTGCGATAACCGGGTGACGAAGCTCCAGGGTGTATTTATTGTAGATAGCACTACCGGTGTTGGTATTCTGATTTTCGTTTGAACCTTCAGGCACAATCGAGAAGTTTTGGTAACCACGTAAACCGATGATCTCGCTACCCTGTAAAAACTGGTAGCTCTGCATACCGTCGCCACCTAATTTAAAGCGCTCAAACGGTGAAGGACCTACTTCGTGGTTGTACTGACCAAGGAAACCAAACCTTACCTGCGACATCAATACAAACTTACCTACCAGTTTCGAGAACCATTGCGCATCATATTTAAATTTATAATACTCAACAAAGTGGTAACGCTGCTCTGGAGTAGCAATACGGTAGTTGATATTATTAAACAATGAATATGGCGGTGTAGCCTGGATAGTTAGCTTAATGTTTGAACCCTGTGTTGGGAAAATCGGCGCATCTATCGAGTTACGGGTCAATTCCTGGGTTAACTTGATGTTATAAGAGGTACCGTTTGTAAACAGGTAGCCGGTATAGTTATCAAGGCTATAGTGGTCAAAGTTAAGTGAGTAGTTTAACTGGAAATAGTTATCTGGCCATTTTAAACGTTTACCCAATGTAACACCCACACCATTAATACGCAGGTTGTTATAGTAAGGGCTTGATTTTGGATAGTACTGACCGGTTGAACTTCCCTGCGTATAAGCTGATAACGCAAAGTAAATTGGTTTTTTACCACCTAACCATGGTTCAGAGAATGTGAACGAGAAGTTTTGATAAGTACGACCGCTTGACTGTCCCCTTAAGCTCAGTTTTTGACCATCACCTTTTGGCAGTGGTTTGTAAGCTTTAAGGTGGAAGATATTGCGGATGGAGAAGTTGTTGAAGGTTAAACCTAATGTACCTACCAGCTGGCCACCACCAAAACCACCCGAAAGCTCGATCTGGTCTGAAGGTTTTTCAACTACGTTATAAACCAGGTCAACAGTACCATCCTGCGGATTGATATTGGTTGGCTTAGGCTCTGTTTTTTGCTCATCGAAGTTACCCAGCTGACCAATTTCACGCGCACTGCGGATCAATAATTCTTTGTTGAATTTTTGACCTGGCTTAGTCTGGATCTCACGCATTACCACTTTATCATTGGTAACATCGTTACCTTTTAACATAACGCGGTTAATAGTATACTGCGGGCCTTCGTAAATCCTAACATCAACATCAACAGTATCATTATATACCCTTGTTTGTACCGGATCGGCATTGAAGGTTAAGTAACCGTCATTCAAATAAAGTGATGAAACGTCATCGTTACCCGGGGTTGGGCCACTTAATCGTTTGTTAAGCTCATCCTCGCTAAATACGTCGCCTTTCTTAACATGGAGGATCCTGTTTAACAGATCAGTATTATATTTAGCATTGCCCGAAAACTTAACATTACCAAAGTAATATTTAGGGCCTTCGTATACTTTAAGTTTTACGTTTACAGTTTCATCATCGTGTTTCCAAACAGAATCGCTCAGGATTTCGGCATCGCGATATCCCCTGCCCTGCATTTTTTCAATCAGGTTCTGTTTATCTTCTTCGTATTTATCCTGCTTAAATTTCTTTGAGCCAAACAGGTTATACCATTTACGCTTGCGGGTTTTACTTAAAAATCCGCGCAGGGTACCTGTTTTAAATGCTTTATTTCCTTCAAAAATAACGTCGTTAATTTTAACCTTGGTCTTTTTATCGATGGCGACATCCAAAATAACGCTGTTAACATCACCCTGATCTTTACGCTGGGTAATGGTAACTGTAGTATTTAAGAAACCTTTTTCGTTAAAATGCTTTTTAATAATAGCAGTTGTTGTACTGATGAGGTTTTCGTTTACGATTTTGCCCACGCGGTCGTTCAGTTTTTTCTGAACGTCCTCAATCTCGCCTTTACGAATACCGGTCAGGTGCATGCGTGACAAACGCGGACGTTCTGATACAGCAATCTCCAGGTAAACAGTATCCATATTAATTTTGGTGATGTTTAACTGAACATCATCAAACAAACCTTGTTGATACAAGGTTTTAATTACCTCGGCATTACGCTCGCCCGGAAGGTTGATACGGTCGCCTTTGGTTAATTTGGATAATTGGATCAGGATGTCTTTATCAAGATATTTTGCGCCACTAACAGAAATACCACCAATAATATAATCTTTAGGATTAAGATAACTTAAACTATCAGCCGGTATCGATTTTGACAGTGTAGGCCTCGGCCCGTTGGATATCTGGGCGAAAGCCGTAGTAGCCAAAACCGAGAAAAGAATAGCAAAAAGAAATTTATACATTCGAATATTTTAGTGGGCTAAAAATAATTTATACAGTTGTTAAAATTTGTTAAAAGTAAAAATTTAGTTCACCTGCTCGCTTGTTAGGCCAAAACGGCGCTCGCGTTTCTGGAAATCAATCACTGCTTCATACAGGTCCTCCTTCCTGAAATCGGGCCATAATTTAGTTGTAAAATACAACTCGGCGTAGGCAATCTGCCATAATAAATAATTACTAATACGGTATTCACCACTGGTTCTGATCAGCAGTTCGGGGTTCGGCATATCGCCGGTAAAAAGGTTTTGCTCAAAAACCTCCTCATTAATATCGTTCACATCAAGTTCGCCATTTTTTACTTTTATGGCGATATTTTTTGCCGCACTCACAATTTCACGGCGCGAGCTGTAACTCAAAGCCAGCGTAAGCACCACGCCGGTATTGCCGGAAGTTGTATCGATAGCACTATTAAGTTCGCGGAGACATTTTTCGGGCAGCATATCCAAATCGCCAATGGCGTTAAGCCTGATGTTATTTTTCATAAAGCCGGGAACTTCTTTATGAATGGTAGTTACCATCAGCTCCATGATCGCCATAACCTCCAGTTTAGGACGATTCCAGTTTTCGGACGAAAATGTATATAAGGTGATATATTTAATACCTAACTTATCGGCACCCTCAACAACATCCCTAACAGACGTTACACCGTTGTGATGGCCAAATATTCTTAATTTGCCTTTGCCTTTTGCCCAGCGCCCGTTGCCATCCATAATGATAGCCACGTGCTGTGGTAGTTTCGACAAATCAATCTGATCCAAATAATCCATATTACTCATTATCAAAAACCACCCCGTACAAACACACTTGTGTAAAATTTTCCATCAATACTTATGGTCTGCTATATTCGGTTGTTAGACTAATCAATTAAAATTAACCCGCATCTGCCATTTTTACCACGCAAATTGACGGATTTTTCAGGGTACAAAGGTAAAACTTACTTTGTATTTTTTTAGTATCCCGCACTAAAAGAAAATGTTATTGCGAATAATACATTAAAACAAGCTAAACAGCTATAAAAACCATCATTTTTCGTAATATTTAGAATAAAATAAAAAACCGGCGGCCACTATCTGTTTGATAATGAAAGCCGCCGGCCATGAAAAGCTACCTGTAAATTTGCTTACAATAGCGTTACACTATTATATTCCTTTTTGTTTAAGCGCGTCAACGTCTTCGGGTTTAATATCAACTATGGCATATTGCTGGATGCCGGTAATAGCCAGCTCATCAAGTGTACTCACCAAATTACTGTATTGCGATTTATCGCCGGGCTTTACCAACACAATCATGGATTTTCCTGTTTTATCACGTACCTTTTTATTTACATCGATAAGGGCTTTGCGAATACCATCGGCTTTAAAATCTGTTATAGAAGGCGCGATAATCGGATTTTTGAGTTCGCCTAAAAAGTACATTGCCTTATTATTCTTACCCAGGCATACGGTTAAGGTACGACTGGCCCCCACCGGTTCACTTTGCTCCCCTACCGGCATAGCCAGGTCCATCGCCTTTGATTTGGCCAGGGTGGTTGTCATAATAAAAAAGGTAATGAGCAGGAATGCCAGATCGACCATTGCAGTAAGATCAACACGGGCGTTCATTTTTTTGCATTTGTGTTTTCCGCCACCATTTTGGGGAGATGAATTTAATTCGGCCATGACTTTAAGATTTAAGGTTAATAATTAATCACAATACTAAACTACAAAACACAACACATAAACAGAATTAAATATTGTATTTTAATTAAAAAACGAATTAAATATTGTTTTATTATTAAAAAAGGCACAATAATTCCAAGACGGGTTTATGCTGTAACCGAGAGACTTAGCCTATTAGAAGTAACAATTGGCGGTTACGAAAGTAAATGAAATGGTAAAATTGAGAAAAAAGTAAGTATCATGCGATTTAAAATCGCCGCGTTGGGAGCCAACAGTGCCGGTATAAACGCCGGTCTTTTCACCCGAGCGGTCAGAAAGTACAGCAGCAAGCGCACTCATTTTGGTTTTATCGGCGTATACCCCACTTACATCGTCAAGATAATCGGTAAAGGCATAGCGATATCCCATATCGGCCATGATCGTAAATTTACCTGAAAGGTTGTACTTAATACCTAAACCGTAAGGAATCACAACGGTATTGTTGCCATATGGTTTTAGCTGCCCCTCTGTTTTAAGCTGCCTTAAGCCAACTTCCCGACCATGATAACCCTGCGCCCTGGGGGCATAAGATGCTACGCCTATACCTGTAAATATATAGGGTGTATATTTATTTCGTCCTGCATCAGGAATATAATTCATGAAGTTAAATTCGCCTGTAAGGCTAACCTCCCGTAGCTGATCTTTAAAATTGAGGTTGCGTTCGCGAAACTGAGCATAGCCGGAGCGATTGTCATAAGCAGCGATGGTGCCAACGCCAATATTAAGCTTAGCCGAAAAATAGCCGTCGAAATTTCTTTTACCAAATATGCCTGCTGATACACCGCTTATTTTAACAGGGTTATTGGGGTTAAGATCCCCAATATAACCCGCGCCACCTATCGAGCCGCCTATTTCCCAGGTTTGGGCCTGCAGCTGACAAGTAAAAAACAAGAATATAGCTAAAAGTAAATATTTAGGCATTAATCAAATTTAGTAGTTACGGGCGTCAAGGCCCCAAAGCAATTTATTTCTTAACGTAGTTAAATAACTTTCATTACTAAGCCGTATTAAATTTAACTGAAAACTGGCTTTTTGTACATGAAATTTAACTGTTTGATCTAAAACTTCTGTCCGCGAATCGCATGAAATAATATAATTGGCACTCCGGCTTTCAACCTCGAAGCAAAGCTTGCTGGTATCCGGGATCACTATAGGCCGCACGTTAAGGTTATGCGGTGATACCGGGGTTACCACAATACTGTTTGACTGCGGGAAAATAATAGGCCCACCGCAACTTAAAGAATAAGCTGTTGAGCCGGTTGATGTAGAAATAATAAGCCCGTCGCCCCAGTACGAATTTAAAAACTCATCATTTAAAAACACGTGGGTTATGATCATGGCGGCATCATCGCGCTTATGAATAGTTATATCATTAAGGGCGAAATTATTACTGCCAAAAACGTTAGGATTGGAGTCGACAGTGAGTAGCTCCCGGCAGTCGCAGGTAAATTGCCTGTTCACTACAGCATGAATTGCTGCGGTAATATCACTTTTGTTAACACTGGCCAAAAAACCAAGACGCCCAAAGTTGATACCTATAACGGGAATCCCTGAATCGCGGATCAAGGTAACCGTATCAAGCAGGGTTCCGTCACCGCCAAGCGTAATAAAAATATCAATAAAGCCTTTTAAAGTTTCGGCCGGGCGCAGTACTTTATATTGTACCGTGGTTAGCTTATCCTGCAAATATTCGTGAAGTTGCTGGTGTACATAAATATCAACACCGTGCTGTGCAAGGCTATCAAAAACCTGCTGTATAAAAGGTAAAACAGATGGCTCATTAAAGGGCCTGCCGTAAACTGCTATTTTCATTTTTTAAAAAAGCGAATATCGAACTTTGAAAGTACATTAATGCAGCAAGGCATAAATAATTAATACCGGCACAACCCTTTCGCTCCAATTACCTCCTGATTTGCCTGTTATATAATCTATACCACTATAAGGACAAACCCCATGCTATTGTTTGCTTATATTTCCGAATAAGGCCTTTTTAATTGCTTTAACAGATAAATAACTTCAAAGTAAAATAATTAAGTTTAACTATTTTGGCCTATCTTACAGAGATTAAACAACGGTTATTTATAGATGGATCAAACCTTTACCCAAAAATTATCCAATATACAGTCAATTGCAGATGAGCTTCCCTCCGCCCTGATAATACATGAGGTTGAAACATTGCAAATAGTATATATGAACAGTGTAGGCCTTAATATATTGGGTACAACGCTTGACGAGCTAAAGGCCATGGGGCCGGAAACCTATCACATAAAATATTTCAACACTGAAGATAGCGACGAATATGTGCCTAAAATATTACATCTTATAAAAAGCCGCACCCAGGAACATATATCTTATTTTCAGCAGGCCCGCGCCTCACAACATGCAGAATGGCAGCTTTTTGTTAGTACTACTAACGTTTTTGCCCGAAATGAAGCCGGTGATGCCACCCATATCTTAACTTTAGCCAGTATGCTGGATCCCGTTCATCACATTACTACCAAAGTGAACCGCCTGATGGACGATATTTCTTTTTTAAGGCAAAACAACCTACTGTTTTTAACCCTTACCCGGCGCGAGAAAGAAGTACTAAAATACATTGCCATGGGCATGAGCTCGGCAGAGATAGGCGCCAAACTATTCATTGCCCCGGCCACCGCCGAAACTCATCGTAAAAATATCAAGAACAAACTGCGGTTAAAAAATCATTATGATGCCGTGCGGTTTGCACAAGCTTATAATTTAGTCTGAAGCCCTAAGTTGGGAGTCTTAAGTTCTAAGTTGAAATCTGAGTAAAAAAGGCAATAGTTTAAATTGCGTAAAAAGACATGTACGCGCGACTCATGACTTAAGACTTAAGCTTAAGTCTACAAATTAAGGTAATTCATGAGCGAATCATATCTGTCGCGGGCGGTATCGTTGATATCTTTATGATTGAAGGTAGCTTTGATATCATATTCATACCTCAGGAAACTGGCTACAATGCCTGAAATATCCTGCTTATTGATTTTAAGCGTAACCTCCATTCGGGTTGAATCCGGAAAAGCCTGAACGTAGGAGCTCAGGATCTGCGCATTATCTGACTCAACTATCTGAGCCATGTGCGCCAGCGAATTATTTTTATTATTAATCTCGAGCACAATGATCCCTCCCGGCTGTGCTACCGAGGTTATCTGTGCAAAATATTCTGTAATAGCGTTTATAGATATCAGGCCAAGGTAATTGCTTTTGGCATCAAGTACCGGTACTACAGTAAGCTGCTGTTCATAAAACAAGCGGATAACATCATAGATGTGCTGATCTTCCAGTACGTACGGATTCACCAGCGAAAGTGCCAATGATCCTATTGGTGCCTGGTAATCGCTTTCGCCTATAAGGTCATCCTCGGCAAGCAAGCCTAAAAACTGCTCTTCATTTACAATAGGCAAATGCCTGAGGCGAAACTCAACCATACGGTCCAGCACTTTCTGAATGGTATCAGAGGTGTGTACCGGTGGTATCGAGTCAGCTATCAGGTCAAGTGCTATCATCTACGCATTTACTTTGGTCTCTAATTTAGTTAAAAACTGTTTAAGTAAAACATTAAATTCTTCAGGATGCTCCATCATTGGGGCATGACCGCATTTATCAATCCAATGCAGCTCTGAATCCGGAAGCAGTTCGTTAAATTCAACAGCTACCTCTGGCGGCGTGATTTTATCGTTACGGCCCCAGATCAAAGATACCGGGATAGTGATCTTATGCAGATCTTTTTTCATATTGTGCCTGATGGCCGATTTTGCCATCGCCAGCAAGCGGATCACTTTATGCCTGTCGTTAATGGTCTGGAAAACATCCTGCACCAGATCATCAGTAGCTATAGCCGGATCGTAGAAAGTGAACTGCACTTTTTCGCGCACAAAATCAATGCTCTCCCTACGCGGAAATGAACCACCAAAGGCGTTTTCGTATAGGCCCGAACTTCCGGTTAAAACCAATGCTTTTATATTTTCGGGATGTGTAGTTAAATAAACCAGTGCCACATGTCCGCCAAGCGAATTACCCAGCAAAGTAATATTACTAAGCTTTTTAAATTTTATAAACTTATGTACAAATTTCGATAAACTTTTTACCCCGGTGCTGATCAGCGGCATGTCGTAAACCGGCAATATGGGAATGATAACCCTGTATCTTGATTTAAATTCATTGATAACGCCATCCCAATTGCTCAGCGCCCCCATTAAACCATGCAGTAGTAACAGCACTTCTCCTTCGCCCTCATCGATGTAACTAAAACCGTGTTCCTCTTTAAGCACGAACTCCATATAAATATCAAAAATTAATTTTCTAAATTATCCTATACCAAAATCACTTTCAGTATAAATTCCCGTTATTCCGCTGTAAAATTAGTTTATTACTAACGGCATTTAGCAAGTATAGTAATTATTTATCAATGTAGTAATGTTAAGCTTTTATTAAACAAGTTAACATTAAAACAACATAAACATTTAAAAAGCTCAGTAATAATTAAATGCTGATAGCTTAGCCCAGCAACTGTTTAACCACCTCTGATATTGTTTTACCATCGGCTTTGCCCGCAAGTTCTTTACTGGCCATACCCATTACGCGGCCCATATCTTTTACCGATGTAGCGCCTATCCTGCCAATGAGTTCTTCAAGATAACCTTCAATTTCAAACTTGCTCATTTGTTGCGGAAGGTACTCTTCAATAACCAGCATTTCGGCTATCTCAACCTGGTAAAGGTCTTCGCGGTTTTGTTCTTTATAAATATCTGCCGACTCTTTACGCTGTTTTACCAGCTTTTGTAATACTTTGATCTCCGCGTCTTCGGTAAGTTCATCAGCAGCACCTTTTTCGGTTTTAGCCAATAACAATGCCGATTTAATGGCGCGTAAGCCCTGTAAACGATCTGCCTGCTTAGCAAGCATAGCCAGTTTAATGTCCTGGTCTATTTGTGTAATTAATGACATATCTTTAATTAGTGAGTTGTTTTTGATGTGCAACTTCAAGTGTGCAGATTTCAGATGTGCAGGTTATTATAGTCTGCATTTTCAAATCTTCAAATTAGCAAATTATCAAATAAAAATCTGCACATCTGAAATCTGAACATCTACGAATTTACCCCCTGAATATAGTTCCTGCATTTGCCTGTGCTGTTGGCATAATCAACATATCATTGATGTTAACATGCGCCGGGCGCGATGCAATGAACCATATCGTTTCGGCCACATCTACGGCTGCAAGCGGTTCAAAACCTTCATATACCTTTTTTGCACGTTCCTTATCGCCTTTAAAGCGTACTTCTGAAAACTCGGTTTCAACCGCACCCGGATGTATCGCCGTAACCTTAATACCGTGTGGTAAAAGGTCAATCCGCATGCCTTTATTTAGGGCGTCAACAGCATGCTTGGTAGCGCAATATACGTTTCCGTTGGCGTAAACTTCCTTACCGGCAATTGACCCCAGGTTTATAATATGACCTTTTCCATTTGCTATCATCCAGTTTGATACCACGCGGCTTACGTACAGCAAGCCTTTAATATTGGTATCAATCATGGTTTCCCAATCGTCGATATTACCTTTTTGAATGGGATCAAGTCCCTGGCTCAAGCCTGCATTGTTAACCAATACGGTTACTTTTTTCCATTTTTCGGGCAAGGCCTCCAGGTTACTGATGGTATCCTCGCGATTACGAACATCAAATGATGAAATCGCTACTTCTACATTATATTTATCATTCAGGTGTTTGGCCAGCTTCTCCAGCCGCTCCAACCGCCGGCCGGTTAATACCAGGTTATATCCCTCGCGGGCAAAAACGTGTGCACATGCTTCGCCAATGCCGGCGGTAGCTCCTGTAATTAAGGCAATCTTACTCATAGGGTTGATAACTCTAAACAGCGAAATTATGTTTTTTAGTTTGAAATATTGTCGGTTGGGAGTAAGGTTGTTTTTGAATGTAAGTTAAAACATTCTTCCCCTATCAAAATCTGAAAAGATATCATAAACGAATTGTCATCCTGAGGAACGACGGATCTTCTCGCCTGGCATAGTGATTCTGAATATTGAAGAATATTCTTTGCTACCGCTCAGAATGACAGGCATTTTTAATTATAATTTATGCTTCTCTCCTACTCAAAAATCAGACTGAACATAATGGTGTGTAAACCCAATCTGCTAAGAGGCGCGGAATACGGGTTATTTTCGCTGATCAGCACATTACCTATCGAATTAGAAATCTTGATCTCAGGCGAGAGTTTAAAAAATTCGAAATAGATATCACAACCTACACCTGCTTCATACGAGGCGTAGCCGCTAACATTTTTCACCAGTTTTTCGGAAAGATCAAGATTGGCATCTGAGTTTTTCTTAGAGCCGATGGTCTGACTATATTTCAATCCACCAACTACGTAACCTCTGAAATCGCCCAACCTGTCAGATTTTAATTTTATTTGCAGGGGTACATCAACCGAAGTGGTCTGCACTTTTTTATCCACATCTTCCGATGGGTCAACATATGAATAATGCAGGTATCTATCGGCAAAAATTAACGATGGCGTGGTACGCACCTCTAAATGCTCGGTAAGCCTGTACCTTGTTAAAAAGCCCACGCCAAAGCCTGATGAACTTTTTGAGCTGATGCTGTTGAGCGGCCCTTTAATCTGCACACCGCTCTCATCTAAAAACGCACTACGAAAATAAGGCTGCTTAACAATTTTGAAATCGCTGCTTACATAAGTAAAGCTAAAGCCAAAGCTCAAATCCTGCTGATCGGCACCGCCCCCCCATGCAGGTACGCGCTGAGCAAGCAATAAATTGCTGCTAAAAATAAGTACAACTACAAGCAGGTAACGGTTTATAATCATTTAATACCGGTGTATATTGAACAGATACCAAACGTTAAAGGCCTGCATTTGGTATTCTTAAAGCCTACTTTATCCATCAAAGCCACAAAAGAAGGTCCATCAGGAAAAGCTGCTACCGACTCGGGCAGGTAACTATAAGCCCTTGCATCCTTGCTAAACAACTTGCCTATTCCTGGTGTAATATAGCTGAAATAAAAATTATATAGCTGCTTTACCGGGAATACCTTGGGTTTAGAAAACTCGAGCACCACTACTTTGCCCCCCGGTTTAAGCACTCGGTTGATATCTGCAAGACCCTTTTCCAGGTTTTCAAAATTACGGACTCCATAAGCTACGGTAACTGCATCAAACTCCGCCCCTTCAAATGGCAGTTTTTCCGAATCGCCCAGTTTTACAACAAATTTATCGCTTAAACCGCGCTTAGCTATTTTTTGCTCGGCAATGTCAAGCATGCCCCTTGAAATATCAACACCAATAATTTTTTCAGGTTTCAGGATAGATAAAGCCTCAAAAGCAAAATCGCCTGTACCTGTAGCAACATCCAGTATCAGTTTTGGTTTGTCTTTTTTCAACTCGTTGATGGCTTTTTTACGCCAGATGATATCAATACCAAGCGACATGAAATGGTTCAGGAAATCATATGTTTTTGATATATTATTAAACATATCCGCTACCTGTTCTTTTTTGGTAGCCTGCTGGTCATGGTACGGTGTTATGGTTTTGCTCATCGCGGGCAAAGATAATGATTGTATACTGAATGCTTTAATATTAAGACAGCCGAAAAATGAATACTGAAACAGCGCTGACAAGTTAACTCACCCCGACATTAAATTACCCTGAATATGTAAATGTTAAGTCAATTCATTATTTTTAGAAACCAATTATTGCCGGCATATGCCGGCAAATCACATTTAAAATTTGCTTCCTTATCCTTATGAAAGACGAACAAGAATCCTCGCGCCGTAGTTTCATTAAAAAACTAACCACTGCAACCGCGGCCGTAGCTGCCGGATCGGGCCTTTTAGCCAACCAAAGCCAGGCCAAAACTTTTTCTATCCAGAAACGCCTTATAGGCAACAGTCCTAACGACCAGGTAAACATCGCCCTCATTGGCGCCGGTGGCATGGGCACGCAGGATACAATTACCGCCCTTCAGGTGCCAAGCGTAAAACTGGTAGCCGTTTGTGACTTGTATGACGGCCGACTGAAAGATGCCAAAACCCGCTGGGGCGCCGACATTTTTACTACCCGGGTTTATAAAGAGATCCTGAACCGCAAAGATATCGACGCGGTGATCATCGCTACTCCGGATCACTGGCACCAACAAATTTCTGTTGATGCCATGCATGCCGGTAAACACGTGTATTGCGAAAAACCAATGGTGCATGCCATTACCGAAGGCCCGGCAGTGATCAAGGCGCAAAAAGAAACAGGCATGATTTTCCAGGTGGGTAGCCAGGGCGTATCGTCATTAGGTAATGAAAAAGCGCACGAACTGTTAAAAAGCGGAGCCATTGGCGAATTAAATTATGCCGAAGGTTTTTGGGCGCGAAGAGCACCCCTTGAGGTTTGGCAATATCCCATTCCTGAAGATGCATCGCCACAAACTGTTGATTGGGAAACTTACATCAGCAATACTAAAAAGCGCCCCTTTGATGAGAAACGCTTTTTCCGCTGGAGAAACTATACCGACTATGGCACCGGCATGGCGGGCGATCTTTTTGTCCACCTTTTTTCGAGCCTACATTTTATAACCGATTCTGTTGGCCCTAATAAAATTTACGCTTCGGGCGGTTTACGTTTCTGGAACGATGGCCGCGAAGTGCCTGATGTGCTTTTAGGAACTTTTGATTATGGGAAAACACAGGCTCATCCGGCTTTTAACCTTTCATTAAGGTGCAACTTTGTTGACGGCACCAGTGGCACTACTTATCTCAAACTGGTAGGCAGCGAAGGTTCGATGGATATAACCTGGGATAAAGTAACCTTAAAACGCAACAAGGTATTAACTTCTGACGATCCGTTTTACCTTGATAAGCTCAAAAAGGCTGGAAGCGGCTACGCCGAACGTAAAAAAATGCTTCCACCCGAAGAAATTGTTTACGATGCCGAAAAAGGCTACCTCGGCGGACCATACGATCACATGAACAATTTTTTCACTGCCATCCGTAACAAAGGCAAAGTAACCGAAGATGCCATATTTGGCTATCGGGCCGCAGCGCCTGCCTTGTTATGTAACGATAGCTATTATAATAATACCCCTATGTTCTGGGATCCTGAAAAAATGCAGCTTATCAAAAAATAACCGCTCACAGCAAATACCTTATTATGAAACAACAACTCAAAAAACTCGGGTTAGTACTGGCTGCCGCGGGTTTGGTTTGCGTACAAACGTCGGCCATTCCTGTTAAGGATCATAAACCTGCTAAACAGGCTACCCCTGCAAAAGGCGGTTGGGTAAACCTTTTCGACGGTAAAACACTAAAAGGCTGGCATGGCTTTAATAAAAAAGGCCCGGTAAAAAACTGGACCATTATTGACGGAGCCCTTGTTTGTCTTGGTGCGGCACAGGGTGATACCGGTGGCGATATAGTAACCGATAAAGCCTATACTAATTTTGAACTTTCATGGGAATGGAAAATAGATAAAGGCAGCAACAGCGGCGTGATGTACCATGTAGTTGAGGATCCTAAATATCACGCAAGCTACGAAACCGGCCCCGAGTACCAGATCATTGATGATGCCGGCTGGCCTGAAAAACTGGAAGACTGGCAAAAAACCGGCTGTGATTACGCCATGTACCTGCCAAACGCTTCAAAAAAAGTAGCGCCTGTTGGCACCTGGAACACAAGCAAAATCGTTTTCAATAACGGTCATGTTGAACATTGGCTCAACGGCAAAAAGATCATTGCTTTTGAAGCCTGGACAGATGATTGGAAAAAGAAAAAAACCGAAGGCAAATGGAAGGACTATCCTGACTACGGCACCGCAAAAACCGGTTTGATTGCCTTGCAGGATCATGGCCACAAAGCCTATTTTCGGAGTATTAAAATTAAGGAATTATAAAGCATTATAACTTTTTGCTTCGTGCCTGCGTATAACAGTTTTTTAAAAAGACTCATTGCGAGGTACGAAGCAATCCTTAACAGCAGGCAACCATGCAATATCGCCGGCAGTGGATTACTTCGCCGTTCCACCTCCCAATGATCGGGAAAGAAATAATCTTTTGATCCCCCGTTGCAAATATAACTCGCAATGAGTTTTTTTGTTTGTTTTTATCTGTTAATTAGCGAGTTGTAACAAATTTTCTATATTTAAACGGCGGGTAAACATCGTTAAATTACCATTTTCGTCTACCGGCCATTCTTCTTTGGGCTTATCCCAATATAATTCAACACCATTTTGATCCGGATCGTTCAGATAAATAGCTTCAGACACCCCATGGTCAGATGCGCCCGTAATTTGATAGCGGGCATCAATCAACCTTTTGAGTATAATAGCCAGATCTTTTCTTTCAGGATATAAAATAGCTGTATGGTATAATCCCGGTGCATATTCCGGAGCCGGTGAAGCGCCTTTGCTGTGCCAGGTATTTAAGCCTATATGGTGGTGATAACCGCCCGCCGAAATAAATGCAGCCTGATCGCCATACATCACCATTTTTTCAAAGCCCAGCAAACCGCAATAAAAATCAAGGGACTTTTGGAGGTCGCTCACTTTTAAATGAACATGGCCTATGCGTGTTTGAGCGGGTATTTTATAATCGTTCATAATATTACATGTTTAAACATCAAATTTAACTATTATTGCATTACTTTTTGTTTTCCTATTGTAAAACAAGCTTATAAATACGCGGAGGCAATTTATGCATGGATGTTACCACAGTGAACGCATTGAGTAAAAATACTACCTTTGCAGAATGATCGTAAAATCGGCCGAATTTATTTGCAGCAATAGCCAGGTAAGCAAGTTACCGCCCCCCGTAAAGGCAGAGTATGCTTTCATTGGGCGCTCAAATGTGGGCAAATCATCCCTTATCAATACCCTTACGGGTAAAAAAGGACTTGCCAAAACATCGCAAACTCCCGGTAAAACACAGCTCATCAATCATTTTTTGATTAACGAGAGCTGGTACATTGTGGATTTACCCGGTTATGGTTATGCCCGTGCCTCCAAAACCGAAAAAGCCAAATGGGATAAGTTTATTCATACTTATCTGGATAAACGCGAGAGTCTGCAATGTGTAATGGTGCTGATAGACAGCAGACTGGAGCCGCAAAAGATTGATCTTGAATTTTGCAACTGGCTTGGCGAAAAAGGCCTGTCATTTGTGCTGGTGTTTACCAAGGCTGATAAACAATCAAGCGTTAAAACCGATCAAAGCATTGCCAAGTTCAGGAAAGCCCTGATGGCTACATTTGAGGAAGCGCCGCAGTTTTTCATCACATCATCAGAAACGCAACTCGGTCGCGAAGAAATACTGGAGTTTATTGATGTAGTAAATCAGAATTTTGAGGTACCAACATTTTTAGGTTCCCCTCTTGAGAGGGGGCGCGAAGAATAGCGCGATGGCAGGGGTGTGTTATGCAAGCGATTAGCAACATCGCTTATAAAACAAATGAAGAAACACACCCCTACACCCCTCTCAAGAGGGGAATCACTCAGGTCCGAGCTTTTGAACGAATTAAAAGAAGCTCCCCTCTTGAGAGGGGCGCGAAGAATAGCGTGATGGCAGGGGTGTGTTATGCAAGCGACAAGCGACATCGTTCATATAACAAATGAAGAAACACACCCCTACACCCCTCTCAAGAGGGGAATCGCTCAGGTCCGAGCTTTTGAACGAATTAAAAGAAGCTCCCCTCTTGAGAGGGGGCGCGAAGGAATAGCGTGATGGCAGGGGTGTGTTATGCAAGCGATTAGCAACAATGATTGTATAACACATGGAGAAACACCCCCCTCCCCCCTATCAAGAGGGGAATCGCACTGGGCCGCGCTTTTGAATAATATAAAGTAAAATTGCAATAAACAACTCATCCTAAACTATTGCCACGTACTATTATCCCATATAATCCCCGGTTAAAAGAGTTAGCCAAGCGATTGAGAAATGATAGCACAATTGGCGAAATATTGCTTTGGAAGAGTTGAAAGACAAGCAAGGTTACGGCTATGATTTTCATCGCCAAAAGCCATTGCTAAATTATATTGTCGATTTCTATTGTTTCGAGTTAAATTTGATAATTGAAATTGATGGCCAATATCATAACCATGAAGAAGTTTACAGACTGGACATGATACGACAACAGGAACTTGAAAAATACAACTTAACAATTATTCGGTTTACCGAAATGGAAGTAAGAAAAGATATGCCTAATGTTTTAAGAACAATTGAGCAACACATAGAGAAACTTAACACGAACAACTTATAATATACCTCCTCCTCTTTGAGAGAAAAGGAATTTCATATCATGAAAAAATACTTATCCTTAGTAACTTTTGCCCACACCATTTTTGCCATGCCGTTTGCATTTATCGGCTTCTTTTTGGCGGTGACTACAACCCAATATCATTTTGACTGGCTTAAGCTGGTTTTAATGGTGCTGTGTATGGTATTTGCGCGTAACTCGGCTATGGCCTTTAACCGCTACCTGGACAGGGATATCGATATTCAAAACCCGCGCACCAAACAACGTGATATCCCGGCAGGGCGTATTACGCCAAAAGCAGCTTTAACATTTGTGATTATTAACTGCTTGTTGTTTATTACAGCAACCTGGTTTATCAATAAGCTTTGCTTCTTCCTGTCGCCGGTGGCTTTATTTGTGGTGATGGGTTATAGCGCTACCAAACGTTTTACGGCGCTGTGCCATTTGGTTTTAGGTTTGGGTTTATCACTTGCCCCTATTGGAGCTTACCTGGTGGTTACCGGTCAGTTTGCCATTACCCCGATATTCTTTTCATTATCAGTATTGTGCTGGGTAAGCGGCTTTGATATTATCTATGCCCTTCAGGACGAAGATTTTGATCGCAGCCAAAACCTGCACTCTATCCCCGCTTACTTGGGTAAGGTGAATGCGTTGAGACTCTCTACCTTTTTACATGTGCTTTCGGCTATCTTTATCATGATGCCGGCTATCGAAACGCATGTAGGTATCCTTTACTACGTGGGTATCGCGTTCTTTTGCGCCATGCTGATTTACCAGCACCTGCTTGTAAAACCCAACGACCTCAGCCGCGTTAACTTTGCGTTTATGACAACCAATGGCATTGCCAGCGTAGTATTTGCCGTATTGTTCTTGCTCGATAGGATATGGATACACTAACCGCCCTTAACAAGTTCAGGAAATATTTTGAAAGCTTTGTTCCGCTCAATGACGAAGAGTGGCAAGCCTTATCGCAGTATTTAACGGTAGATCCGTTAAAAAAGAAAAAGTTTTATGTAGAAGCCGGTAAGGTCTGTGATCAAATCGGCCTGGTTGTAAAGGGATCGGTACGTTATTACCACGTTAAGGATGGTGAGGAAATAACCGGTTATTTCAGCTTTGAAGATGAAATGCTGAGCTCATACAAAAGTTTCCTTACACGTACTCCTGCTGTAAACTATATTCAGGCACTTGAAGATTCAGTTATCGTAAATCTGAGCTACAAAAACCTGCAACAAGCATGCATGAATGAGTTGCTCGGTTTTAAGATGGAACGTTTTGGCAGGTTAATAGCCGAGCATTATCTTATTTGCTACGAAGAACGTGTTACCTCATTTATCACACAATCGCCCGAAGAACGCTACAGCCAGCTACTTGAAACCGGTGGCGAAGCACTGTACCGAATTCCGCAACATTATATCGCCAACTTTTTAGGAATTACCCCGGTTTCGCTATCGCGGATCAGGCGAAGGATCATGAAAATAAGCGCTTGATTTGAGGTGAAAGTTTAAAGGCGAAAGGTAAAAGGCGAAAGGCTAAAGGTTTTTCTTAAAAGCCGTAGGCAAAAAGTCGAAAAGAAAAAAGCCCAAAGCTGAAGGCTTAAAGCCGAAAGCAGATAAAATTCAAAAATCCACCTAAATCCGAAATCGAAATTCCGAACTCCGAAATCCCCCAATTCCTTATCTTTTGTTAACGTTTTGATTTACAAAGGGCACCTACCTTTGTTATACACAAAACGAAAAAGATCATGCATACTATATTAGGAGCTGGCGGTCCGGTAGCGAACGCCCTTACTAAAGAGTTAATCAACCATAACGAAACTATCCGCTTAGTTAGCCGCAAACCGGTTAATACCAATAACAACAACAAAGTAACCTGGCAAAAAGCCGACTTGTTAAATTATGATGAAGTACTGTCCGCAGCACAAGGATCAACAGTAATTTATCTTGTTGCAGGCTTGGTTTATGATAAAGATATCTGGCGCGCGCAATGGCCGGTGATCATGCAAAACGTGATCAATGCTACCAAAGCAACCGGTGCGCGTTTAATATTTTTTGATAACGTTTACATGTACGGCCTGGTTAACGGTGCCATGACCGAAAACACATCCTACAAACCCAGCAGTGTTAAAGGCGAGATTCGTGCAGGGATTGCAGAAATGCTCATGAACGAAGTCGAGGCAGGAAATATCAACGCGACTATAGCCCGTGCACCTGATTTTTATGGCGCCCCGATTAACAGCTTTGTTGATATGATGGTGCTGAGCAATTACGCCAAAAAACAAAACGCACAATGGATAGGCAATCCGGATTGTAAACACAATTTTATTTATGTGCCCGACGCAGGTAAGGCTATGTTCATGCTTGGTCAGGCCCCCGATAGCGGCAACCAGATCTGGCACCTCCCTACTCCGCCGGCCATTACCGGTAAACAGTTTTTGGATATTGCCGCCAGGATTTATAAAGTTGAACCAAAATATACGCGCGTTAATAAAGCAATGCTGTGGCTGTTCGGTTTATTTAAAAAGGTAGTAATGGGCACAGTGGAGATGTATTATCAATACGATCACGATTATATTTTCGACAGCAGCAAATTTGAGAAAGCATTCAACTTTAAACCAACAAGCTATGAGGATGGCATAACCGAAATATCAAAAACTCTTCATAAGTCTTAAGTATGGAGTTGTAAATAGCTGTTTAAAAACAAAAAACGCCATTGCGAGGCACGAAGCAATAGCGAACTATACAGAGTGGACCTGCAAATCGGGGATTGCTTCGTGCCTCGCAATGACGTGGTGGATATACTTTTCGTTTATCAAATAAAACACATTTAAACGTGTATTATTTGCACATCTCCAACCATAATCTGCACATTTGCACATAAGCATATCTGCACATCTAAAAATTATGATCCACAAAAAAACAAGAACATATATCCCGGCTTCCATTGATATTAAATGGGAAACGCTTGAACCTTTTTATAAAGAACTGCTTGATCGTCCTATTCATTCGGTTGAAGAACTGGAAAAATGGCTGCGCGATAAAAGTGAGCTTGAGGCTGCATTGGAAGAAGATTTTGCCTGGCGCTACATCCGCATGACCTGCGATACTACCAGCGAGGAGCTGCTTCAGAAATTCCAATACTTTGCTACCGAAATTGAGCCTAAAATAGCCCCCTTCAGTAACGAACTCAATAAAAAGCTGGTTGCCAGCGAGTATGTTGACAAACTGGACAGCCATAAGTATTTCGTTTTCCTCCGTGCTGTAAAAAAAGCGTTGGAACTTTTCCGCGAGGAAAATATCCCGGTACAAACCGAGATCCAGGTTGAGCAGCAGAAATACCAGTCGATAACCGGTTCTATGTCGGTGCATGTTGACGATAAGGAGTTTACCTTAGAGCAGGCATTAGTATTTTTAAAAGGTACCGACCGTGTCAAGCGCCAGGAAGTTTGGGAAAAGATCACCAACCGCCGTTTACAGGATAAAGAAAAGCTGAACGAGCTTTTTGACCATCTGCGCAAGCTTCGTCATACAGTAGCTACCAACGCAGGTTTTGAAAACTTCCGCGATTATATGTTCCAGGCTTTAGGCCGTTTTGATTATACCCCGCAGGATTGCTACGCCTTCCATGCGGCTATCGAAACCGAAATTGTTCCAATACTAAGGGCCCAGGCCGAAAAGCGCCGTGAGGCTTTAGGTCTACCTGCCCTTAAACCATGGGATATGGATGTAGATATTTCGGGCAAGCCAGCGCTTAAGCCATTCCAAAATGGTGAAGACCTGATCGAAAAATCAATCCAGTGCTTCAGCAATATTAACCGCTATTTGGGAGAGCGTTTGGAGATCATGAAAGATAACGGCCTGTTTGATGTTGAAAGCCGTAAAGGTAAAGCACCAGGTGGCTACAACTATCCCCTGGCAGAAACAGGCGCTCCGTTCATTTTCATGAACTCGGCCAATACATTCCGCGATTTAACCACGATGCTACACGAAGGGGGCCACGCGGTACATACTTTCCTTACTGCGGACCTCGAGCTGAATGACTTTAAACATTGCCCATCTGAAGTCGCCGAATTAGCTTCTATGTCAATGGAGTTGATCTCGATGGATAACTGGAATGTTTATTTTGACAATGAGGAAGACTTGAAACGCGCCAAACGCGACCAATTGGTGGATGTACTGAAAACCCTGCCATGGGTAGCTGTTGTTGATCAGTTCCAGCACTGGATCTATACCAATCCTGGTCACACCGATGCCGACCGCACAACGGCATGGATCGAGATCTTTGAACCATTCGGCGCAAACTTTGCCGATTGGAGCGAACATCGCGAAGCATTGGCAAACTTATGGCAAAAACAACTGCACATTTTCGAAGTACCTTTTTATTACATTGAATATGGCATGGCCCAGTTAGGCGCTATAGCCGTTTGGAAAAACTATAAAGAAAACCCCGAAAAAGGTTTACAGCAATATCTTAACGCTCTTAAGTTAGGCTACACCAAAACCATCAAGGAAATTTATGAAACTGCAGGGATCAAATTTGATTTCAGCGCGGCTTACGTAAAAGAACTGGCGGAGTTTGTGAAAGCGGAGTTGGATAAGTTGAATTAAATAATTCGATAATACTTTATGTCATTGCGAGGAACGAAGCAATCGCATGCTTTACAGAGCGGCCGTGCTTCCGTGCGATTGCTTCGTTCCTCGCAATGACATATTTTTTATCACCACGGGTCACGCTTCGTTAAACCCGCGGCAGCTATTTATTTTGCCAATATCCTCTTATACAACGCCCAATAATCACTCACCATTTTCTCGCTCGAAAACTGAGCATTAGCCCAGTTGTAACAATCAATCCTGTTAATCTCACCAACAGCAGCAATCGCTTCCACCGCTTCATCAACACCATCAACCAAAAAACCGGTTTGTCTATCCTTAATCAGTTCCGGCATCGATCCGCGATTAAAAGCAATAACCGGTGTGCCGCAAAGCATGGCTTCCGCTACACTTAAACCAAATGGTTCATTAAAACTAATAGGATGTAACAAAGCATAAGCTTTCCCTAAAAGCTCCCTGCGCTTTTCAGGACCTGCATGACCAATGTATTCTATACCTGCCGAAAGCTGCGGTTCTATCTTTTCTTTAAAATATTTAGCGTCCTGCACTATGCCCGCTATCAACAACTTCCATTTACTTTTTTTGGCGATCTCGATAGCCTCTGACGTCCCTTTATCGGGATGGATGCGACCAAAATACAGCAGGTAATCATCCGGTTGCTCATAAAAATTAAAATCCCGGGTGTCTATGCCGTTGTAAACTGTAGCGAGATAATCCAGTTCCGGACTACGATCGGCATTGCTGATGGATACATAATGTCCCCTGCTGTTGTATTTTTTATATACCGGGATGATCTTTGGCGATGAAAAGCCGTGTATGGTAGTAATAACTGGTGTTTTGATCAAACCCGAATAGGTAAGCGGTAGAAAATCGAAATTATTATGGATGATATCAAACTGATCCGCTTTTTCCATCAGGTTACTGATGTGCAGGCATTCCAGCACTTTGGCATCTTGAGTTCGGTCTTCCTCGTAACCGGCGGCACAAATGGCATCAAGCGTACCTTTGGTTATGGAATCGCCGGTGGCGAAGAGTGTTACTTCTGCGCCCAGCTTAACCATACCTTCGGCTATGTTTGATGCTATTTGCTCCCATGGCCCGTAGTGCCTGGGCGGTGTGCGCCAGGCAACAGGGGCTAATACAGCTACTTTCATTTTAGCAGGTCTGTAATTTTTGACCGTACTTGTTATATTCGTATTCCAGCTCAAAAGCTTTCAATACGGTAAGGTGCGATATTAGGTAGGCCAGCGTACTCTCTGCCCCCTGGTTACGGTTTATGCCTCCCGGCAGCAAGCCGTCGCAACAGCCTTTAGTTTCATGATCGTAAAGTGGAGCGCGCAGGGTATTCTCACCTAAAAACCATTTATAGCTCAGGAACATTTTTTCGATATACTGCGGAATCCTGAAGGTTTGGTAAGCCTGGAAATGCATTAGTACCATAGCCATAGTTTCTATCGCTTGCTGATCAAACGTAGGGAAGGTACCACCACGGTAATACCAGCCGTCATTACCTACCGGGCTCAAATACCCGTTTGACAATGTAAGCTGATCAAGGAAAGCCATGGTTGCCAAAGCAATTTTCTTTGCCTCTTCATTTCCCGTTATCTCGCACGAATGCAGTAAAGCCAGCGGAAGAATGGCATTATCATAGGTCATCTTTTCTTCAAACCACTGCCAATCATCAGATTGAGTATTGTTGTACGCATCTATCAACGGCTGGGTTAAATTGGCTAATATCTTTACCATGCCCTCATCGGTAGGATAGACCTGCAGGTAAAGACTGATACCAATAATAGTATTGGCCATACCCCTCAAATGCTTCAATGCTGCGAAATGTGGCACGGATTTATGAAAGATCTCTAACGAAAATTCACGATATGAATTACTTGCGGCACAGCCAATTAAATGACCTAAGGCCCAAATTGTACGGCCAAATGAATCTTCAGATCCAACCTCATCCAGATATCGCCTGTCGAAACTCAGGAAGTTGCGAAAATTGCCATCATCGGTTTGCATGTAGTGGATATAGCTCAGGTATATTGGCAGCAATTCAAAAGCTTCCCGGCTTCCATTGCGTTGGTAAGCCATGAGTGCCATAATCAGCGCGCGGGCATTATCGTCCAAACAATAACCCTCTTTCAAATTTGGAATTCCATACTTGGCATGCTGCACGATACCGGTATCGTCGGTCAGGCGCAAAACATGGGTTAAACTGAATTTTGGAAGTATCTCCGGATCTACGATACTATTGCGAAGGATCTTGTCGCTAAAGTCATAACGTACCAATGATTCCTGAGCCACTTTAATAAACTCGGCACCAATTACCGGCCAGCGCAAGTGCAGGCCGTATTGGTAAGCATTCTCTTTTAACTCAGCAAGTACTCGATCCTGGTCAAGCAATTCGATAACCGTGTCGGCTAATGCATCTGAATTTTTAAAATCAAACAACCTGCCGCGTTTATCAGCCAGCAATTCGGTGGCATGCCAATACGGCGTCGAAACCACCGCCGCCCCTGCACCAACAGCATATGAAAGTGTGCCACTGGTGATTTGGGCTTCGTTCAAATATGGGGTTACATATATTTCACAGGCGGTAAGATAGTTCACCAGTTCTTCTTCAGAAACAAACTTGGCTATAAAAGCGAGATTTTTGGAAACGCCCAACTGTGCCGCAAGCGACTTCAGGTGATCGCGGTATTCCTCGCCCGAACTTTTAATAACGCCCGGGTGGGTATTGCCCAACACCACGTACATCACATCGGGATGTTTCTCAACTATTTTAGGAAGTGCTTTAACCACCGTTTCCAGACCTTTATTCCGGCTCAGTAAGCCAAAAGTGAGCATTACCCTTTTATTTTTGAATGATGAAAGATTCTTAACCGGGTTTTCAACCGGTGCTTCAACATCGGGTACGCCATGCTCTATGATCTGGATCTTATCGGCAGGGATTTCATAAATGTTAGTCAGAAACTCAACCGCACGTTTACTCATCACCACAATTTTTGAGGATTGCTCGGCTATTTCACGGATGATGATACGCTGCACATAGCTCGGATCTTTTAATATGGTATGCAGGATAGAGATTAAAGGCTTCTCCAGGCGATTGATCAGCGGGAGAATATAAATGCCGCTTTCGCCGCCATAAATACCAAATTCATGTTCCATAATGCATACGTCAGCATCACTGGTATTGATATAATTGGCGGCCCGGATATAATCCTTTTGGTGGTTTTGCCGGATAACATACTTCACCTCCTCCGGGTACTCGTATTCCTGTAAATTTTCCGAATCGTTAAGGGCAACAACAAAGCCATTTTGTGCCAGGTTTCGCCTTTCCGGAAAATTTGAGTTGATGGCGTGCATCAAATTATTATTAAATGTTGCAAGACCGCATTCGCGGGGAGGATAGGTTGATATATATGCTATTTTCATAAGTAGATTGTGTATAGATTCATTGCATTGATCTGCTTTACAAAATTTAATTAATTGTAAAAACAGAATGACTACAAAAAAGTGCAATAAGTGACCTGAATTATTGCTTCGGATACACACAAGGCACTATTTTCATAGATACAGGTATAAATGCACAAACTATACCAATTTAACTCAAACTATAATTCGGCGACAATTTTCAACAGTTGTAACAGGCAAGTTACAGGGAGGAGTTATTGTTATAAATGTTGTCATTTCGATAGAGCATGGCTGGGGGATTACGCGACGGGGCGAAAGAGAAATCTTATACGTCATGCAAATTCAAGCTGCATAGTTGCTTATCATATTGTATAAGATTTCTCCTCGTTCCTCGTTCGAAATGACATCGGGGTATTATATTCTTTATCTCGTATAAAAATCAATAGCCTCAATAATAACATCACAAGCTTTTTGTCCCCTCAGGGTCTCTCGGAGAGTACCCTGAGGTATACTGTAGGATGAGGAAAGTACACTTTATGTCATTTCGATAGAGCGGAGATGGGATTGCCTGGTGGGGCGAAAGAGAAATCTTATACGTCATGCAAATTCAACCTGCATAGTTGCTTATCATATTGTATAAGATTTCTCCTCGTTCCTCGTTCGAAATGACAACGAGGGGTTAATTCTTTTATTTATTCGTATAGAAATCAATCGCCTCTATAATCACATCACAAGCTTTCCTGATCTCATCTGGGGTAATAATGAGCGGCGGGGCCAGGCGCATAGAGTTGCTGCAATGCAGGAACCAATCGGTAATCACGCCGTTTTCGATACAGCGGTCAATTATTTTTTTATTAAGATCGAAGTCTTCTAATTCAGCGGCCATCATAAGGCCTTTGCCCCGAACCTGGTGTATGGCAGGGTGTACAAGCAATTCACGAAACAAGGCTTCTTTTTCTGCAACGGCAGATACAAGGTCATTATCCAGCAGAAATTCTAAGGCAGCCAAACCCGCCGCGCAACATACCGGGTGCCCTCCAAAGGTAGTGATATGACCAAGGATAGGATTTTCCTTCAGCGCATCCATAATCTGGTTTGATGAGATGAACGCTCCTATCGGCATTCCACCGCCCAGGGCTTTTGCAAGCAAGAGAATATCAGGTACAATATCAAAATGCTCAAAAGCGAAAAGCTTGCCCGTGCGCCCAAAAGCGGCCTGAATTTCATCCAGTATCAGCAAAGTGCCTGTTTGGGTACAGCGGGCACGTAAAGCTTTCATATAAGCCAAATCCGGCACTCGGATACCGGCTTCCCCCTGGATAGTTTCGATGATCACGCAAGCTGTTTGCTCAGTGATCAAATCCAGATCTTCAGGATTATTAAAGCGGATAAAGTTTACTCCGGGTAATAATGGTCGGTATGCCTGTTTAAACTCTTCATTACCCATTACGCTTAAAGCACCCTGGGTACTGCCATGGTAGGAATGATGGCAGGCTACAATCTGTTGCCGGCCAGTGAAGCGCTTGGCCAACTTTAATGCGCCCTCAACAGCTTCAGCTCCAGAATTGGTAAAATAAACCGATTGCAGGGTATCCGGCAGTACAGACACCAACTTTTCGGCAAAACGGACCTGCGGGGTTTGCACATATTCGCCGTATACCATCAGGTGGATGTATTTATCAACCTGCTCCTTTATGGCGTTAATAACATAAGGATTACTATGTCCTAAACTGCTAACACCAATGCCCGATATCAGGTCGATAAACGGTTTGCCCTCCGCATTGTACATATAAATACCTTCGGCACGCTCAAATTCAAGCAATAAAGGGAAATTTGTAGTTTGAGCGTTGTTGGCTAAAAAAAGCTGGCGAAGAGTTGTCATGATGTTTTGTTATAAGTATTAAGTCGCCTTTAGAAGTTATTGCCTAAATGGCGTCATTGCGAGGTACGAAGCAATCGCGAACTGTACAGAGCGGCTCTGCTAATCGGGGATTGCTTCGTACCTCGCAATGACGAGTAGTAGAACCCAGACTTACGAAGTTTTAAAAACTTCGTAAGTCTTAGATCCGCAATGACGCTTACTTAAATTTTAGCGACAAAGATAAACTAAAACAGATGGACGAAAATCCATCTGCAAATGTTATTTGAAATACTTTAGATTTTTAAGACAGTGAGGTAACTAATCTCTAAACTCCAACCTCTAATCTCTCCCCTAATTCCCCGCTCTTTCGCTGCGTTCGCTGAGTTGTTTGATGAGTTCGTCGTTAAATTCCTGCTCGCTTTTGTAAAGCACGCTCACCTTTTCGGGCGGGAGGATCTTGGAGAATGAATCACGGTAACGTTTACGGATCCCAACCAATTGGCTTTCGTAATAAATTTCTTTATCTATTTGCTCGGTACCGTTGGTTGATGAGGTTGAGTTGTTTAAACGCTTCAGGATGCGTACAGCAGTAAGCTCCTGCTGATATTGATTATAAAGCGGCCAGAATTTGGTCGCTTCATCATCGGTAAGATCAAGCTGGCGGCTGATATACCTGTTACGGGCAGCCTCAAGTCTTTTTCCCATAGCACCTTTTTTATTGCCATTAGGGCGAACGGGATTAAGCTCGGGCCTTGAGGGCGTTTGAGCCGGAACAAAGCGGTTAACCTGCCCCACAGCTTCATAGCCTATAGCCATAACAAATAGCACAATACAAATATGCCTGATCAATTTACTCATTAAATATTTCCTCTGTTTAATTATCTATATAATCCGACAGATCTTCGTCTGCATTACTTGTATTACTTTTTTGATTAGCATCCATCAGTGTACGGGTGTCGCTCGCGTCCATATGTAACTGAAGGTAGCTTTTTATTTCATCAACCGGAACTGATGATACCTGCTCGTGTAAATAAGAGTGGTTATGATCTGATGGCTGTAAATCTCCCCTGAAAATAACACCTACGCCAAGTATCAGGGCAAAACAAGCGGCTGTAGCATACCTGATGGTTGGTGATGACCAAAGCCTCCTTACCATACCTTTTTTCTGTACAGGCTTAGCTTTGTTAATGCTTACAACGTTATCAATCTCCTGCTCTTCTTCAATCTCCGCATTAACGGTTTTATCCAAAATGCGCTGGCTAAGCTGGTCGAAATAGTTTGCAGGTACTTCCAAACCTTCATGCTCCATATTCATGGCTTCCTCAACCGCTATACGGCTTTGGATATTGGCACTCAATTCCTCAAAATAATTTTCAGGAACGGTAAAGCCTTCATCGCCCATGGCCTCCTCCACCGCAATACGGCTTTGGATATTACCGCTCAGTTGGTCAAAATAATTTTCAGGAACCGTGAAACCTTCATCAGCCATACCCATGGCTTCCTCAACCACAATGCGGCTTTGGATGTTGCTGCTCAGTTCGTCAAAATAGTTTTCGGGCACCGTAAAACCCGCGCCCGCATCCATGGCTTCATCTACCACAATACGGCTTTGAATGTTGCTGCTAAGCTCATCAAAATAATTTTCGGGAACGGTAAACCCCGAATCACCTGCGCTAAAAGCACTTTCAATATTTATGCGGCTCCGGATATTGCTATTTAACTCGTCGAAGTAGTTTTCAGGTACCGTGTACCCTGCAGATGGATAGTTCTTTAATCCCTCAAGCCTTATGCGTGTTGTAATGTGCTGCGCCAACTCATGGAAATAGCCATCAGGCACCGTGAACGGGTTAGTCTTGCTAACCTGTTTCAGCGCGATGAAATCATCCAGCCATTCCCTATTGTCCATATCGCTTTTCATACACAACTATAGATTACTATTGTGCTAAAAGGTTTAACGTAAATTAAAAAATTAATCTCTGCCAAGCAAATGAGCTTCTATCTTTTTGACTGCCAGGTGAAAAGATGCTTTTAAAGCCCCCACGCTGGTACCCAAAACCTGCGACATTTCCTCGTACTTCATGTCTTCATAGTATTTCATATTGAAAACAAGCCGTTGTTTTTCGGGCAGGGTAAGCAATGCTTCCTGCAGTTTACGCTGCGCGGCGTCGCCGTTAAAATAGGTTGAGTCGGCCAGTGTATCGGCCAGCTCATAAGCAACATCATCCAACGAAACATTATTTTTTTGCTTTTTCTTATTCAAAAAAGTAATGCATTCGTTGGATGCTATCCTGTACATCCAGGTGTACAGTTGCGCGTCGTTTCTGAAACCAGCCAGGTTTTTCCAAACCTTTACAAAAACATCCTGAACCAGATCATCGGCATCGTCATGATCAACAACCATACGACGGATGTGCCAGTATATTTTCTGCTGGTATTTTTTCAACAACAGGTTAAATGCCTCATTCCGGGTCTTTTCGTCCTGAAACTTGCTTAATATCTCTGAATCTTCAACCTGTACCGACATTTTTAGAATTTTATTAATGTTAAAGGTTTAATTAACCTTTTTTGTTTTTTCTTTCTATCACCTTTTTAACCGCTGCCACAATATGCTCGGCATCTAAGCCGTATTTTGTCATCAGTTGTTCTGGTGTACCACTTTCGCCAAAGCTATCGTCAACAGCTACGTACTCCTGTGGTGATGGGTTGTGTACCGCAAGTACCTGCGCAATGCTATCACCCAAGCCACCTAAACGGTTATGCTCTTCGGCAGTAACTACGCAACCGGTTTTAGCAACTGATTTTAATACAGCCTCTTCATCCAGCGGTTTAATGGTGTGGATGTTGATGATCTCGGCATCGATACCCTGCTCAGCCAAGATTTCGCCGGCTAAAATAGCCTGCCATACCAGGTGACCGGTAGCAAAGATACTTACATCAGCGCCTTCGTTCACCATCCATGCTTTACCAATTTCAAATTTTTGATCAGGATCGGTAAAGATAGGAACAACCGGGCGACCGAAACGTAAGTAAACCGGGCCGTCATAATCAGCTATCGCGATAGTAGCAGCTTTGGTTTGGTTATAATCGCAGGTGTTGATAACGGTCATGCCTGGTAACATTTTCATCAGGCCAATATCTTCCAGGATCTGGTGGGTAGCACCGTCTTCGCCCAAAGTTAAACCAGCGTGTGAAGCGCAAATTTTAACGTTTTTGTTTGAATAAGCTACCGACTGGCGGATCTGGTCATAAACCCTGCCTGTAGAAAAGTTAGCGAAAGTACCGGTGAAAGGGATTTTACCACCGATGGTCATACCGGCAGCAATACCGATCATGTTAGCTTCGGCAATACCTACCTGTACAAAACGCTCAGGGAATGCTTTAATAAAATCGTTCATTTTTAATGAACCGATAAGGTCGGCACAAAGGGCAACAACCTGATCGTTTTTCTGGCCTGCTTCCAGCAACCCGGCGCCAAAGCCCGAGCGGGTATCTTTTTTATCTGTGTAAGTGTATTTTTTCATTTTGCCTACCCCTCCCCTCTTTCAAGGAAAGGAATTTGGATTTTAAATCGTGATAACTAAATTGATGTTTTTTTGACTCTCCCCCTTTAGGGGCCCGGAGGGCTAATAATCGCCCAGTGTTTCCTCTAACTGATCTAACGCCAGTTTAAGCTGCTCATCATTTGGAGCAACACCGTGCCATTTGTGGCTGCCTACCATAAAGTCGACACCATAACCCATTTCAGTATGCATCAGGATCATGATTGGTTTGCCCTGACCTGTGCGGCTTTTTGCTTCTTCAAGCACCCTAACCACATCGGCCATATCATTACCTTTCATATCCAATACATCCCAGCCAAAAGCTTCCCATTTAGCGCGAAGATCGCCTAATGAAAGTACTTGTTTGGTTGGACCATCAATTTGCTGACCGTTAACATCTATAGTCGAGATCAGGTTATCAACATGATTGTGAGGAGCAAACATCGCGGCTTCCCAAATCTGGCCTTCCTGGATCTCTCCATCACCATGCAGGGTAAACACCAATGATTTATCACCATTTAATTTTTTAGCAAGCGCGGCACCAATAGCTACCGATAAGCCCTGGCCTAATGAACCCGAAGCAATACGGATACCCGGAAGGTGCTCATGTGTAGTTGGGTGACCTTGTAAACGCGCGTTCAACTTACGGAAAGTAGCAAGTTCTGCTTTATCGAAGTAACCTGCGTGTGCCAGTGTGCTGTAAAATACAGGCGAAATATGGCCGTTTGACAGGAAGAAGATATCCTCGCCAACAGCATCCATATTAAATTTAGGATCGTGGTTCATTACCGAAAAGTACAGTGCGGTAAAGAAATCGGTACAGCCCAATGAGCCACCAGGGTGACCTGATTGGCAGCCATGTACCATACGTACAATGTCGCGCCTTATTTGTGACGCGGTTTTTTCTAATGTTTGTAAGTCTGCTTTCATTAATGGAATTTAGGAACTGCTAAAGTAGCTATTATGATTGTGTTTTTAACACTTATTTTACAAGATCAAGCACCTGCTGTGATGAGGCCTTAGTATCAACCTTGCTAATCACGTGCGTAATAACTCCTTCTGCATCAATTATGAATGTAGTACGTGCCGTACCCATGTATTTTTTGCCGTACATATTCTTCTCAACCCAAACGCCATAAGCTTCAACAATTTTAAGCTCATTATCGGCAATAAGTGTAAATGGCAGGCTGTATTTGGTTTCAAATTTTTTGTGCGATTTTTCATCGTCGGTACTTACACCTATTACTTCAAACCCTTTGCTTAAAAGCGACTGATAGTTATCCCTGAAATCGCATGATTCGGCGGTACAGCCTGGGGTATCATCTTTTGGGTAAAAATAAAGGATCACATTTTTACCTTTGTAATCGGCAAGGGATACTTCCTTACCGTTTTGGTCTTTAGCGGTAAAAGCGGGTGCTTTATCGCCTTCTTTTAATGTTGTCATGTTTTATTTAGGTACTTATCTGGAAAAATCGGCGGAAAATTCCGAAAAATTATTCTTGTTATCAACTAAAGTCAACTTAAACACGTGTTTACCGGGCGCAATATCGTTATTAAACGTGTAACTTAATATTTTACTTTTATAATCGTGCTCCATTAGCACCCATTTACCATCAATTGTGCCGGTATAGCTTTTAATGCCGGATAAATTATCACTCATCCTGAAGTTAATACTGCGTGCAGCCTTCATATTGCTCCCGTTTTTGATATTAAGCGGATGGATAACCGGTGCTACTGTATCTACCTTAATATAATAATCGCCAAAGGCACTCACCTGCGATATCACGTAACCATCCTTAAAATAACCTCCCTGGCAGCCTCCCCATGAGCTTACAATAACGGCTTTATCGGCATACTTGCCCAGGTCAACATCTGGCTTGATCCAGATCTCATAGCTATCATGAATAGGTGTTAAGTGGTTATGGATATGGTGCATGGCCGAATAAGCACCTGCTGGTTTGGCCGACACTGAATATTGAAAATCCAGATCATCATACAAATTACCCGGCATAATGATCACCTTCACCTTGTCGTTACTAAACTCGCTGCGCTTATCATAGTAAAACATGGTACCCGTAGGTTTTACAGGCTGAGGATTTGTAAACGGAGCCGATTTAACTTTCAGCTTCAGCGATGATGTATTGCCCGCAACATCTTTCACTACATATTCCACATCGTGGGTAGCATTGTCATCAAACGTGATGATACCGTTATTTACCGATTGCGGATACAACGAAATACGGCTTCCGGGCAGAATGAAACATTTCTGCATCCACCTGCGTGATGATTCGAAAGCTGGGTAATCGATATAAGCATTGATGGCATGGGTTTGATCAAACGCGAAACGCTCGACAGCGAAGGTGTATACCGTTTTACCATCCAGTTTTAGTTCGATAGAATAAACGCCGTTATGATTAAACGATGTGCTGTTCATATCGGTGGTGTTAATACCAAACCCGATATTGCCGCTTAGTTCCAGCGTTTGCGGTTTAATGAGATGGTAATTTCCTCCTGCACCGGTAACGCCTAAAAACTCTTTCGGTGTTTTTTCGCTGAAAGGTTTTCCATTAAGGTGATAGATCCCGATAGAAGTGATCGTCGGCGGTACTTTATCCGGAATGGTTAGCCCGAACAGCTGCGCGTTGATGGTTTCTTCGGTTTTGCTATCGCGGATCTCAAAATGCACATGCGGGCCGGCCGATGCGCCTGCATTACCAGAAATAGCCACAACCTCATCTTTTTTAACCGGAACCTGCGTTGGTGTCAGGTTAAAATCGGCTTCATAGGTTTGATGCTCGTACTGGTATTTTTTAACCAGATCAATAACCGCCGGGCTAAAACTTTCCAAATGGCCATAAACGGTTGTGTATCCGTTAGGATGGGTGATGTAGATAGCCCGTCCAAAACCGCCGAATTGCACACGTACCCTTGATATATAACCTTCGGCAGCGGCGTGTACAGGGTATCCGGTACGTTGATTGGTTTTAAAATCCAGGCCGGAGTGAAAATGCGAAGGCCTAAGCTCGCCAAATGAGCCTGCTGTGGTGGGAGGTGTAAGATCAAGCGGATACCTGAAATAGTTTTGCGGGTATTGCCTGCTTTGTATAATATCATTCTGTGCAAATGTGTTTGAATAAAGCGCTAAACACATTGCACTTGTAACCAATAGTTTTTTGATCATGCTTATTTAACGTAAAAATCAAGCATTTTCTCATCCTCAAGATATCCCTCAAGCCTGTCGCCGATTTTTACTTTTGATACACCCGGTGGGGTGCCGGTAAATATTAAGTCGCCCTTTTTAAGGGTGATGTATTTTGAAACAAAAGCGATGATGCTCTCGAACGAGAAAAGCAGATCGCGGGTATTGCCCTGCTGGCGGGTTTCGCCGTTGATATCCAACTTAAAGTTGATATCATAAACCGACTCAAACTTGCTTTTAGGCACAAAATTGCTGACAGGTGCAGAACCATCAAAAGCTTTGGCCAATTCCCAGGGCAATCCTTTTTCTTTATGACGGGCCTGAACATCGCGCGCGGTGAAGTCAATCCCCAAACCAATTTCTTCGTAATAGTTAGCGGCAAATTTTTCGCTGATATGCTTGCCTTCCTTGCTGATCTTTAAAACCAGTTCTATTTCGTGGTGAACATCTTCCGAAAAATCGGGATGGTAAAAAGGCTTGTTTTCTTTTAGCAAAGCCGTGTCGGGCTTCATGAAGATAACCGGAGTGGTAGGTACCGGGTTATTGAGTTCTTTGGCGTGTTCGGCATAGTTGCGGCCAATGGCAATAATTTTCATAAATGAACGCTATAATCGCCAAAGCTAAAAAATTTGATGGGTTTGGGAGAAGGTTTGTAATGTTGTATTAATTATTTGACGCTTTTTAAGCCAATGCCGTTGTTGGTGTTGTCACCAACAACTTTTCTTTCTATCCGTTTGTTGTCAGCACAAAATCATTTCAAGGCACAGAGTTGTTGGTGACAACACCAACAACGGCGGGGTGAAACTCAGAAATAGAAAGTCTTTAATTAATAACCGAAATCCTTTTAATAACCGATTCGGTGCCGGCTACTACGCGTACAAAGTAAAAACCGCGGACCAGCTTATTGCTGATAGGATAGTTCAGATTATGATCGCCAGATTCAACCCTTTGCGAAAACAGGGTGGAAATGTCGTTACCCAACACATCCATTATTTTAATGGTAACATTGGTATTGCGTGATATAGAGTATTTAAGATTGATCTGATCGGTAACCGGGTTAGGATACAACTGTACATCACTTAACAGTTTATCATCCGGTCTTGATACATTTAATTTAACATTTGAAGTAACAGCAGGTTTTAGCGGAGGAAGCGAAAGATGCAGGCCATTTTTTAAATAAGAGGTCTTGGTGCCCTTGGTTTTACCCCTGAGATACACGGTATCAGACTTCAGCGTATGGCCATCAACTACAAAGGCGAAGTTCATGAAAATTGCCATCGCAATCATCACGACCCAGGTGTAGGTGTAAACATAAGAATATGTAAAATTTCGCCTCATTATTTAGTATGATTCTACAAAAGTATAAATAATGCCCTCATCCCATTAAATATTAATGTTTTTGTAAAACTTTTTAACAAATTTTAACAAAATGTGTAACCTTATTGTACCATAGACACATTATTTCCTTATACGTTTAATCAGTATAATGGTTTAACCAAAAAAATTAATATTTTTGCCATCTCTAAATCATAAAAGTGTCAAATCATAAAGATCTGCATAAACTGTCGGCCGCTGGCTTCCTGATCAGTTTAGGAATAATTTACGGTGATATTGGTACCTCCCCACTATACGTATTTAAGGCCATTGTTGGCCAACGTCAAATTTCAGAAACGTTAATTCTTGGAGGTGTTTCGCTTATTTTCTGGACATTAACCTTGCAAACCACTTTAAAATATGTAGTGATCACGCTAAGGGCCGATAACAAAGGTGAGGGTGGCATTTTTTCGCTGTTCTCGTTGGTGCGTCGCAAAGCAAAGTGGTTAATTGTACCCGCGGTAGTGGGCGGTTGCGCACTGCTTGCCGATGGTATCATTACCCCGCCAATTACCATATCATCGGCTATTGAAGGTTTGCAAACTTATTACCCTAATTTACCAACTGTATATGTGGTAATGGCCATTATTACGGCCTTATTCATTATACAGCAGTTTGGTACATCGCTGGTGGGTAAAGCTTTTGGACCTATTATGTTTATCTGGTTTACCATGATGGGCTTTTTGGGTGTCACTTATATTGTGCATGATCCATGGGTTATTCGTTCCCTGAACCCGTACTATGCGTTTAAATTACTTACATCCAGCTCAAGCGATGGCGCATTTATTATACTGGGTGCCGTGTTCCTGTGTACCACTGGTGCCGAGGCCTTATACTCCGACCTGGGTCACTGCGGTAAAGCGAACATCCGTGTAAGCTGGATTTATGTCAAGATATGTTTGATCTTAAACTACCTGGGCCAGGCAGTATGGTTATTACAACGCAATGGTCACGTTATGGACCTTAACGCCCAAAACCCTTTTTATCAGATCATGCCAACCTGGTTCCTGATCTACGGTATCGGTATCGCTACCGTGGCTGCTATCATTGCCAGCCAGGCGCTTATATCGGGTTCATTTACCCTTATTGCCGAGGCTGTAAGGCTTAACCTTTGGCCAAAAGTGAGGATCAACTACCCATCTGAGCAAAAAGGACAGCTTTACGTGCCAAGTGTTAACTGGCTGCTGTGGGCAGGCTGTTTAGGTGTGGTGCTTATCTTCAAACACTCCGACAAAATGGAAGCTGCTTACGGTTTAAGTATTACCGTAGCCATGCTCATGACCACCATACTGGTATCTAAATTCCTGAAACGCAAAAAGGTACCAAACTACATTATCAATTTGTTTTTGGCCGTTTACTTACTTATTGAAGGCACCTTCCTTACCGGTAACCTGCACAAGTTTTTAGATGGCGGTTGGTTTACCCTATCAATAGGCTTCCTGTTGTTCACCGTAATGTGGACCTGGCATACGGCCCGTAAAATCAGGAACCGCTACGTTAAGTTTGTTGAGATAGAAGACTATTTTGATATCATTAAAGAATTAAGCTCTGACGAGAGCGTACCTAAATATGCTTCGCAATTGGTGTACTTAACCAGCGCTAATTTCAACTCGGAAATTGAATCAAAAATTGTTTACTCGATACTGCAAAAGCAACCTAAACGTGCCGACGTTTACTGGCTGGTACACGTTGACGTAGTGGATGAACCCTATAAACGCGAATATGAGGTTGACCACCTGGTACCAAACAAACTGATCCGCATTGACTTTAAACTCGGTTTCCGTGTTGAGCAGCAGATAAACCTGCTATTCAGGAAAGTAGTGGAAGACCTGGTTAAAAAAGGCGAGGTTGATATTACCAGTACTTACAAATCGCTAAATAAGCACAAAATAGTAGGCGACTTCCGTTTTGTGGTGATTGAGAAGATCTTCTCACGTTCGCATAACCTGTCGTTTGTTGAGCGCTTTATTATGGACTACTACAAGCAGCTTAAGAAAGTAAGTTTATCAGAAGAGCGCGGTTTCGGCCTCGATCTGAGCTTTGTAACAGTTGAGAAAGTGCCGCTGGTACTTGCCATACCCGAAGCAATTGAAATACACAGGGTTAATTAAACAGCCTTTTTAATATTGAAAGCCTTCCGGAAACGGGAGGCTTTTTTGTTTTGATATTAATTAACTTGTCATTGCGAGGAACGAAGCAACCGCATGCTATACAGGGCGGCTATGCTTCCGTGCGATTGCCACGCTTCGCTCGCAATGACATAAAATTTCATCTGAGGTAGTGTAGTTTTTTATGCGCCCATTCCCCAGGCCATTCGCATATACTTCCGCACTTCATCATTAATATCTTCCTTAAAATACATCCTGAAGTAGTGGTTATACTGATTGGTGCCCGGTACCTGCTTTATCTTGCTGAAGCACAGGTTATCGTCATAAGCCTGTTTAAAGGGAAATACCACGTCAATAAAGTTTTTGCCCAATTGGGAGATATAAGCAAAGTTTACCTTCGCCCCTAAAGCTATCATGCTTTTGGTAGGATAAACTTTGACGGGGCCTATTTGCAAATATTCATCAACCAAATGATCAAACAAAGCTACCGTATGTGGCGATTTACCGCTTAGCGCTTCTGATAATTCCCTGTCGCGACATGAGTGTACCTGGTTAGTGGCTGTAAATTCACGTTCGCATAAGGGGCAGGTCCACATGGTATTTACGCGGTTACAGATTCTTTGCCTAAGGCGCTGTTTTTATAGCTGTAGGTACCGTAAACAACCAATCCAATTACCAGCCAAATTAAAAACCTTAGCCAGTTGGTATAACCAAGTTCGGTCATGAGATAAAAACAACTCATCAGCCCTAAAACCGGGATCAGGGAGAAGTTTTTCATAAAGCTATAAACCGCTATGATGATGATTAGGATAAAGAAAAGATAGTTAGGAAAATTGTAAAGGAAACCATCGAAACCAAGATAGTATTTCTTGGCGTCGCTGATATCATTGGTTTGCCTTAACGCAGTATTAAATTTATCCTCTTCTATATCTTTAAAATATTTTTTGGCGGAATCTGGCTGGGAGACAATGTTGGTGCTGTAAAGCTGATTGGTGGTTTTAAGCAGGCTCAGCTTATCATTGTTATCCATATTGTCAATAATGTCGCTCCTGTCCTTAAGCTTTTTAAACTGCATCATTTCAACTTGAGCAGCCGGCTTAAAATAAGCCACCGAACCCAAAATGATAAGCGTAAGAATTGGCACAATGAATTTGCCATTTACATATGGTAAGTGAAATTTACCTTTCTCTGCTTCCTGACGGGGAAGTAGCAACACACCGCCGCAAACCAATACAAAAGCAAAAAGGGTGCCTATACTGGTCAAATCGGTAACCTCGGTAAGGTTCATAAACAGCGCCGGTATAGCAACCACAAAACCTGTTACCACAGTAGCGAAAGCAGGCGTTTGGTATTTTGGGTGGATACGTGAAAAAGCTTTAGGTAGTAAACCATCGCGACTCATGCTCATCCAGATACGGGGCTGACCTAACTGAAAAATAAGTAATACACTGGCTGTTGCAATAACCGCACTTATAGAGATCACATAGCTTATTTTATTTAAACCAACCTTTGCAAAAACAAAGGCCAGCGGGTCGCCAACCTGGAGATCTTTATAGCTTACCATACCGGTAAGTACAAGGGCAATCAAAATATATAATACCGTACAAATTACCAATGAATAAATCATGCCGCGGGGCAAATCGCGCTGAGGCTTTACACATTCTTCGGCGGTGGTTGATATCGCATCAAAACCAATATAGGCAAAAAACACGCCCGATACACCTTTCATAACACCGCTGAAACCATTAGGCATAAACGGGTGCCAGTTAGCAGGCGTCACATAGAAGAATCCCACCACTATTACAGCTATTACTATTACAATTTTAAGCACCACCATGGCATTGGTAGCCTTTTTAGTTTCGCGGATGCCTATATAAACAAGGTATGTGATAATGATTACAATCAAAAGTGCAGGTAAATTAGCTATCAGTTTAAAACTGCCCAAACCCGGCGCCTGATCCCAGGCCAGCGCTTCTGACTTTACTTTATCACTGATATCAGCCAGATTTTTGCCCGCGGCAAGAACCTGCTCATGGCCACGTAAGGCCGAAACATAGTCCATAGTTAAAAACTTAGGCATGTGGATATGAAAACCTTCAAGCAGGTTTACAAAATACTCGCTCCAGGAAATAGCTACGGCAATGTTTCCGATGGCGTATTCCATTAATAAGTCCCAGCCTATGATCCAGGCAATCAGCTCGCCGAACGATGCATAAGCATAAGTATAGGCACTACCCGCAACCGGGATGCGCGAGGCAAATTCGGCATAGCAAAGCGCCGAAAAACCGCAGGTAACGGCTGTTAAAATAAATAAGATGGAAACCGCGGGGCCACCATGAAATGAAGCTTCACCAATTGTCGAAAATATACCGGCCCCTACAACAGCTGCTATGCCCATGAGGGTCAGGTCTTTTACATTAAGTTCTTTTTTGAGTTGGGATGATGTTGTACCGGGATGCTCACTATCACTAAAACCGCACTCAACATCATTTAAAATTTTCGCTACTGACTTTTTACGAAAGATACTTTTCGACATGTAGTTTAATTAATAAGTCTAATCAATCTCAAAATTAATCATTTTTTTGCATTGAATAAGTATATGCTTACTTTGCAGCATGAAGATAGGAATAAAAGACGTGTTGTACAGGATCCGCCCTTTTTTTATCCTTTACCTTATCCTCTTAGCTACCTGCTTAACTATCAAACTGCTATACAGCCGTGAAACTATTTTTTTCACAGTTAACAGTTGGAACCAACCCTGGCTTGATGCCATTGAACCCTACATTACAGACATTGGTGATGGCACCACAGCCGTAGTATTGTCGCTTTTTATGCTGCTGTTCAGCTATCGCAGCTGGCTGTTGCTGGCATCAAGTTATGCTATAACATCTATAGTTGCGCAGATCCTAAAATACATTTACATAGCACCACGACCAAAGCTTTACTTTGAAAGCCAGTGGAGCAGGGTGCATACAGTAGAAGGTGTTTATATATTGGAAAAATACAGCTTCCCTTCAGGGCATACGGTGAGTGCTTTTTCTGCAGCGCTTGTTATAACTTACCTTTGTAAAAACAAAGGCTGGGGGTCCCCAGCCTTGTTTGTTGCCATTATGGTTGGCTATTCAAGAATGTACCTAACCGAGCACTTTTACGAGGATGTACTTGCAGGCTCGGCTATCGGCGTGTTTGTTACTATTTTTTGGCTTACCTGGCTTGATGGTAAACAATTCATCCAGTCGGCCAAATGGAACAGGGGCCTGCTCCATTTATTGAAGAAAGCCCCTGTTGTTAATTAAACTCCCGCTTCTAATTGCCTGTTTTTACGTTTGATCACGGTTAATACAATGATCAGCACGATGACCGCGCCGCCACCATAAATACCTATTTTGGCTGGAGCAGACATACCTTTAGCGTCAGACAAATACTGGTCACGACGATCTAAAGTTGGTGCGATCTGAATAGAACTTGAAAATTGTTTCAGTTCTGCCTTGGCAAGGTCGGCCCTTTGTTCGGGGTAGTTATACTCAAAAGTATAGGTTGCATCCTGGGTATAAAGCAGGATAAAATTCCTTAACTCAGGAGACTCGCCTGTTGAACCGCTGTTATCAATCCTTAGGGTAAATACTTTACCTTCCAATTTGCCGATGGTAGTATCACGCGGATACATTACACTACCATTAACCGATTGTTTCTGGATACCATTGATGTAGGTTTTAAATACATCTTTCAGGTCTTTCTCTTTATTTAAGGGTTTGTTGTTAGCGTTTGGTACGCGTAAAACAAGAATATTACCTAATGATCCGGTACCCTGGTATATCTGTTGACCTAATGTATCCTTTTTTATGAAGCCTTGTGGCAATGAAACCGTAACGAGGCTATCTATCTTTACAGGTTTAAGTGCCTGGCTAAAACCTGCAAGCGAAATCAGCATTATGCTTAAGCTTAAAATTATCTTTTTCATATTTATTTAACTTAAAAAAGAAGAATAAGTTTTAACTAATAATACATAATGAGTTTCAAATGATAGCTAAATGACTTAAAATCAACAGTTAATGAAAAAGCAAAAAGCTTAAAGCAGAAGGCTCTAAGCTTTTTCTTGAGGCATAAGTTTTAGCCGAAACCGTCATTATTGTACGAAGCAATCCCTGACTGTACAGGGGGATTTGCTCAGCTCCTCTGCCTCTTTGGGATTGCTTCGTACTTCGCAATGACGAGTGAAGAAGTTTCTTTACATTTAATAGCGTTCTGCTTTCAGCCTTCGGCTTTAAGCTTCCTTCAGCTTATTCAATAGGTCATCCAAGGATACCTCAGCAAAGGCGGTTGATGAATCGGATACACCATACGGATAATGAGTTTATTATTGTGCACTATTGCCCCGCATGAGTAAAGTACGTTTGGTACATAGCCCTCCCGTTCGTCGCTGGTGGGGATGAGCAAAGGTTCTTTTAAACGTCCTATCTCAACAGCAGGATCATCAAGTTTCAACAGTGTTGCCCCCAATACATAACGCCTCATGGGGCCAACGCCATGGGTTATCATGATCCAGCCATCGGCAGTTTCAATTGGCGAACCGCAATTGCCTATCTGCACAAACTCCCAGCTAAACTTTGGTTGCTGCAGCATCACCGGCTTTTCCCAGATATTGATCTTATCCGAATACATGATGTAATTATTACAACCATCTATCCGTGATATCATCACATATTTACCGTTCACCTTCCGCGGAAACAGGGCCAGGTTTTTATTCTGCGCGCCGGCACCGTACAAAGGCATGATCTTGAAATTATAAAAATCGGTTGTCTGCAGTAGCTTAGGCATAATCAGTGAGCCATCATAGGCAGTATACGTAGCATAATAGAGCTTGCTTCCGTCATCGTTGGTAAACTGCACAAAGCGGGCATCTTCAATACCCTTGCGTTCATATTCGGATATCGGGAAGATCACCCTATCGGATATATCTGTATCCAGCGAAAAAACAATTTCATAATAGGAATCGGCCAGCCAAAGCACTTTGTCGTACTCGAGGCGCTTCATATCGTTTTCCTGCAACCGTTGCGAGTCCATGATGATACGGCGCAGGTTCGCGTATTCAAAATGATGATCGAGCTTTGATTCCAGCTCATTGATCACATCAATGCTGATCTGCGTAATAGCCGCCTTTTCAAAAAACAGTTTTTTATTGTAAACCGCGTTCCGTACAATTTCTGCTTCGTCGATATAGCTTCCGGCGGGTTGTATGCTGATGTTATTATCCTTATCAATCATGGCCCGGCGAAAGGTGATGGATGAGATGTGCCCCTCACCTACCGCCCTGAAACTGATAATTACCCGGCGCTGCCCGTCTTCAAGTTCGGTTTGGTCGGGATCTTCAATTATTGATGGATTAAAAAACGCTGCTGACTCGATAGAATATTCATGCGTAAAAAACGACCCGATAAGCAGTTTACGGTTAACCGTTAAGGTATCAAAATCAATATTCAACTCCAAAAACAGGGGCTTGAGTTTGCTGCAATGCCTGTTTAGTACGCGGGTGATATTACGGTGCCTTTTGGAGTATTCCTGCAATATTGGCGATACTATGCCGAAGGCCTCATCCTCGCTGATGAGCATCACACGCTCAATAACTTCTTTAGCGCGGTCGTTTCCGTTAAAAAAAAACCTTGCAATTACACGTTTCGGATCTGGATTTACACGGATGGGTTTGCGTTCGATAGAAAGTCTCATACTATGAAGTGGTAGCTTTTAATTGTAACAGTAATTAGCGTAAATTGATTTATGCTTTTTTAATTTAAACGCAACATTTAAAAAATGACATTCCACAGGCCGGGATAAAAACCTATCTTCATCTTTTGTTAATCTTCGGTACGGTATTTTGCCTGCCGTGAACAATCCCGATCCTGTAACCCATATTGAATGCACAGTTATGAACGTGTTAATTGTTGAAGACGAAAAAGGCCTTGCGCTTGAAGTTGATGAATTTTTGAGCCATGAAGGTTTTACCGTTGAGCATGCCCGTACCAAAAAGTCGGCGTCCGAAAAAATCTTCGTAAACAATTATGATTTTATCCTGCTCGATCTCGGTTTGCCCGATGGCGATGGTTTTGACCTGCTTAAAATGCTGAAAGGCATGAACAACCGTGAAGACGCCGTGATTATATTAACCGCCCGGGGCGCTGTTGACGACCGGGTATCCGGCCTTGAACAGGGTGCCGACGATTACCTTGCAAAACCATTTTCCCTCAACGAACTGCTTGCCCGTATGCACGCCATTACCCGCCGCAAGCACCGCCTGGAGAGTAATGATATTAATGTAAAAGGCCTAAAGATCAATATTCAAAACCGCACCGTTACTTATAACGACGAACGGATAGCGCTCACCAAAAAAGAGTTTGAGATATTTAACTACCTCGTTTTAAATAAAAACCGGGTAATATCACGTACCAACCTCACCGAGCACGTTTGGGGCGATGTACTGGAAATTAACTCCGACTCGAACTTTGTGGATGTGCATGTTAAAAACCTGCGCAAAAAACTGTCGGCATATATCCCTATCGACTGGTTTGAAACCGTAAGAAGTATCGGCTACCGTATCAACATCTGAAGCAAGCAACGTTATGAAATTACAGGTAAAACTGGCCCTTTATAATACCCTAACCAAATTAGCCATTATACTTTTTACGGGCCTGCTTATCCTGCTTTCTATCGAGAAGATTTCATATGACCACGTAGAGCTGAGACTTGAGGAGAATGAACGTGAAACGCTTAAAAATCTCAGTTCAAAAGAGATTAACAGTAAACTTTCAGATCAAAAACCCTATACTGATTATAATATATTAAAAGAGGAGTTCATTATAATTAAACCGGTTAAATTTCAACCCACGGAAACCCAGGGTGCCAGATTTACAACCGAAACCCGAACAAGCGAACAGGTTACGCAAACGTATCGCATACTAACCCATCAGTTTAATTTTAACAATCATACCTATTTGCTTGAAATTGGCGTTGCAATTACTTCCATTGAAGAGTTAAAATCAATCATAAAAAGATTTACCCTTTTAACATTGGTAATAGCACTTGCCCTTACACTGGTGAGCGATTTGGTGTTTACCAAATTCCTGCTTGCCCCGTTTTATAAGATCATTGACCGCAAACTGATCAAGGTAAATGACCCCATGAACTTTGATTACGAAAAAATCCAGACAACCACACAGGATTTTGAGCTGCTTGACGATAGCATCAGCACGTTGATGAAAAAGATCAGTAACCTGTTCAGTCTCGAAAAACAGTTTATTGCCAATGTATCACATGAGCTGCTTACGCCTATATCAATTATCAGTTCCCGGCTGGAGAATATCCTGCTACAGGAAGAGCTTAGCGAAGCCAGCGAAAACAAAATGCACGCTTCGCTGAAAACGTTAAACCGGCTTAAATCTATCATTAACAGCCTTTTGCTGATATCAAAAGTTGAAAACAACCAATACGCAAAAACCGATGTGGTGATGATAGCCGGTGTAATTATGGAGATTGAGGAGGAACTGGAGGACCGGCTGGAAGAAAAACATCTCGTTTTTAACAACAACATCAAATACATTTATTCGCTCATGGGCAACCGCCCGTTGATGCATACCCTGCTGTTCAACCTTATTAACAATGCCATTAAGTATAACAAACCTAAAGGCAGTATTATTATTGCCGACGAATTAAAGGAAGACGTTTATATACTGGAAATTACCGATACCGGCGCAGGCATGGACCAGCAGCAAATAGAAAACGCTTTTAACCGTTTTGAAAAATTTGAAACGGAAGAAAAGGAAAGCTATGGACTTGGGTTGGCTATCGTAAAAAGTATTACCACATTCCACAACATCAGGGTGAAAATAGATTCGATGAAAGACAAGGGGACAAGCGTGTACCTCATCTTTCACCGTGAGTAGGGCTTCACCTAATCTTCACATTGTATCAATACCTTTACAAAGTTTATTTTATAAGTAGATCCCCTAATTAATCATAGAGGCTGTTTCCCCGATGGAGATGGCCTTTTTTATTTCAAGAAAGATTTTATGACTGCGTCATTGCGAGGAACGAAGACAACCGACCGAAGGGAGCTCATTAATACCTATAAAAACAAATTATAATTATTAATAATCCCCGATAAGAAGAGCTGCTCTGCATAGTTCGCGATTGCTTCGTTCCTCGCAATGACGTTTTTTTCCATTTATATCATCTTATTCCGCTTAACCAGATAGGTGTTCAGGATATGATGATAGCCCTCATGAATATCGGCATCAACCAGGTCGATATTATATTGAGCACACTTGAGTTCCAATTGATGACGGTACTCTTTTAATGATGCTTTATAGGCCTCGCGGATCCGGGCCGGGTTTACTTTTAGCTCTTCGCCGCTTTCAATATCTACAAAATGATGCGGACGGTTATCGAAATTAAACTCCAGTTCCTTTTGCTTATCGGTAACATTGAAGATTACCACTTCGTGTTTATTAAACTTCAAATGCTGAATAGCAGCAAATAAAGCCTGCTGTTTTTCAGCATCCAGGTTATTCTCCAACATATCGCTAAAAATAATCACCAAGGAGCGCTGGTGAATTTCCTGGGCTATATGATGCAGTACATTGGTGATATTGGTTTGTGTATTTACTTTAGGACTGGCATACATTTTTTCCAGTTCGGCATATAAATAAAACAGGTGTGTAGTGGTTGATTTAGCCGCGCTGATCCAGTCTATCTTATCCGAAAACAGGCAAAGCCCAAACGCGTCGCGCTGTTTTTTAAACAGGTACATCAGCGAAGCAATTGCATAAACCGAAAACTGTAGCTTATTGGTGCCTGTTTCAGGAAAGTTCATTGATGATGATGTATCCAGCAACAGGAAACAACGCAAATTGGTTTCCTCTTCAAATTGCTTAACAAACAATTTATCGGTACGGGCCAGCAGCTTCCAGTCGATATTTTTCACCGATTCGCCGTTGTTGTACAAGCGGTGTTCGGCAAACTCAACCGAAAAGCCATGAAAGGGACTTTGGTGCAAGCCGGTAATAAAACCTTCTACCACCTGCCGGGCCAGTAATTCAAGATTGGCCAGTTGCCTTATCTGCTGATCTTCATTTAATTTGGGCATAGGCTAATATAGGGACATAAAAAAAGCGTTGCAAAATTGCAACGCTTTTTCACTAAAATATGTTGTGTTAATGCTACAGCGCGTAGCATCAAATAAGCATCTATGAGTTATGCTAACTGTTTTACCAGTTTATCAGTTAATACTGATTTTGGCACAGCACCGATTTGTTTATCCACAATTTCGCCATTTTTGAAGAACAATAAGGCAGGGATGTTACGGATACCGTATTTTACAGATATACCTGGGTTGTTGTCAACATCTACTTTACCAACAACAGCTTTGCCTTCATATTCTTTAGCAATATCTTCAACTACCGGACCTACCATCCTACACGGACCGCACCATTCTGCCCAAAAGTCAATTAATACCGGTTTGTCTGATTTCAGGACAAGCTCGTCAAAGTTTGCATCAGTTATTTCTAAAGCCATGATTTCTATTTTTTAAATTTTGTACTTACAAATATATGCTATTCAAATTGCTTGCCACAAGTGCGTTACTGACATTGTGACAATTATATTATTATAATACGCGCAGTTAACGCATGTATGACCATTTGTCGCATTCGCACCTCAAAACACCACTTTGCGACATGACGTATTTACACAAATAACCTATTTCCGGAGCATATTTACAACTGTAGCGGCGGGTTACTTTTTAACATTGGGGGTATTAATTAACATTACGGATGTACACTATATTGATGTCTGAACTCGAATTTTAAAGAATTATTTGAATTTATTGAATTGGACTTTTATTCTGCTAATTCGTTCGATTCCTTAAAATTCGAGTTCAGACAACAAAAAATGACCGGAAGCCACAGCCGCCGGTCATCAGTTAATAAATTGTCCGTGTCCTCAATAACAACGCTCACAATACCCAAATTTGTGAGGACCCGGACAAATATTCTCTTTTATGAATTAAGCACCTTTCATGGTTGCCATTCCACCATCAGCAATCAGTTCGGCACCAATTACGAAGGTTGAATCATCTGAAGCGAAGAAAGTAACGGCTTTGGCGATTTCTTCGGCCAAACCGAAACGGCCAACCGGAATTTGTTTTACCAACTCGGCTCCCATACCTTCCAGTTGTTCTTGGGTTAAGCCTAATTTATCGGCAGTATGTAAAGGTGTTACAACCGGGCCGGGACTTACAGAGTTAACCCTGATACGACGTGGCAATAATTCGGCAGAAATGTTTTTAGCTAATGAAAGCAAAGCTGCTTTACTTGCTGCGTAAACAGTTGCACCGGCCATACCAATGTGCGCATTGATTGAAGTGTTCAGGATGATAGAGCCACCATCATTAATTAAAGGCAACAATTGCTGAATGCTGAAGTAAGCACCTTTAAAGTTGATGTTCATGATATCATCAAACATTTGCTCGCTCATTTGTTCGGTTGAATTGAACTGACCAATACCGGCGTTGATAAACACAATGTCAATTTTTTCGGCAACGGCTTTTACTTTTTCGCCTAATTGTTTTACCTGGTTCATGTCACCACTGTCGGCAATTACACCTTTAGCATCAGCACCAAGTATTTCAAGTGCCTCATTAATTGAGTTTTGATTTCTGCCGGTGATGATCACTTTAGCACCTTGTGCAATGAACTCCTGTGCTGTGGCCAGGCCTATACCACTGTTTCCGCCTGTTATTACTGCTGTTTTTCCTTGTAACTTTTTCATTATCTTTGTTATTGATACATCAAAGGTACAGTGAGTTGCGAGGCCGGTCAAGAATGCACCATTTTGTGCGGAACGTACTTTTTGGTAGGTTATGGGCCGGTTTGATGCAATCGATATATCGCCTTTTTCATTATGACAAAAAACAGACATTCCGATCATTCCTGCACTATGGCAGCGGCCCTGAGCGTGATCAGCGGGAAGTGGAAACTGAGTATAATAAACCAATTATTATCCGGACAGAAGCGCTACAGCGAGATAAATCGCGCTATTTCTGGCATGACCGAAAAGATGCTTTCACAACAAATCCGCGAACTGGAAGAGGATGGTATTGTAAGCCGCCATATTTTCCCCGAAGTGCCACCGAGGGTAGAATATTCCCTCACTCCCATTGGCCAGGAACTATCGTCTATATTTTATACTCTTGAAAGATGGGGCAGCCACTACATGACCGTCACTAACGCCAACGGCGAAGTGATTCAGCCTGATTATACTTGTTATACTTTAGTGAAACAGGATGATGAGGTGGTGAAGGCGGAAGTATAATCAATTTGAGATGTCATTGCGAGGAGGAACGACGAAACAATCTCGTAGCAATGCAGATCGGACATGCATTGGCTATGAGATTGCCACGCTTCGCTCGCAATGACATGATTTTCACGTCATATCTTAACTCAAAACCGGCTCCTCATTTGTCAAGCTCAATATCCCGGCCATGAAATCATCGCTTGGGTTTACTTTGAATGATTTGGATGAGAGTTCTACCAGCATCACTTCTTCCCTGTCCCTGATCTGGAAACGGAGCTTGCAGTTTTTTACCGGGTACTTTTGGTTATTATCGTCAATCATGTGCTGAATATCATCCAGCAGTTTACTATTTAGATTATTTACGTCAATACAAACCGTTAATGATTTGGTAAGCTTATCGCGCATTTCTGATAACAGGTCCATTACCATGATCCGCAGGTCCCAGTTATCTTTCTGGCGGAATTTTTCTTCGATGTTTCCTTTAATATGCAGGAAGTAGCCTTCCATCATCATATTACGGAATTTTACATAATCGTCGCCAAACAGGGCAAACTCGTACGATTCATTGTAATCTTCAAACACAAACGTACCAAATGGCTTACCCGTTTTGGTCATTTTATGCTGAACGCTTGATACCAGGCCGCCAATCCTCAACTCACCACGACGGCGCAGTTCGTTAAATGCCGCCGTCACATCCTCGCCTCCTTCACCTGAACGGGCCTTTTGCATCAATTTCAAATCGCTGATGTTGGCGTTACAGAAACGTTTCAGCTCAACTTTATAATTATCCAAAGGGTGACCGGTTAAATAGATCCCGATAACCATTTTCTCATACTTCAGCTTTTCTATCAGCGCCCATTCCTCAACATCTGGCATGGCAGGTTCAGGTACGTAAGAAGCTACCGAACCACCAAATAATGACGACTGTGAACTGCTTTGCACGTTCTGATAATCGTTGGCATATTTGATCAGACGCTCAACTCCTGTCAGCGTACCTAATTCGGTCTTAGCAAAAAACTGCGCGCGGGGAATTCCAAAACCATCAAACGCGCCACCATAAATCAGGTTTTCGTACGATTTACGGTTTACACTGCGCGTATTTGATCGCCTCGCAAAATCATAAACGGTTTCAAAAGCCCCGTTAGCGGTACGTTCTTCAATAATACTTTCTACCGCCTTATCACCCACACCTTTTACACCGGTTAAACCGAAACGTACCTGGCCACGCTTATTCACCGCGAAAGCCATGTCCGACTCGTTTATATCCGGACCTAATACCTCAACACCCATGCGGCGGCACTCTTCCATAAAGAAGGTAATTTTTTCAATGTTATTCTGGTTATTTAAAACCGCCGCCATATATTCTGACGGATAGTGCGCTTTTAAATAAGCAGTTTGGTAAGCCACGAAAGCGTAGCATGTGGAGTGCGATTTATTGAACGCGTACTGCGCAAAAGCTTTCCAGTCGGTCCAGATTTTGGTAAGCTTATCTTTTGGATGGCCTTTGGCAACTGCCCCGTCCATAAACTGGGCCTCCATCTTGTTCAGTACCTCAATCTGCTTTTTACCCATCGCCTTACGCAAAACGTCGGCGTCACCTTTACTAAAGCCTGCTAACTTTTGCGATAAAAGCATCACCTGTTCCTGGTATACGGTAATACCATAAGTTTCGCCCAGGTATTCCTCCATATCCTCTAAGTCGAACACAATAGGTTCGCGACCGTGTTTACGGGAAATAAAGTTAGGAATGTACTCTATTGGGCCCGGACGATAAAGGGCGTTCATGGCTATCAAGTCTTCAAACTTATCGGGCTTAAGCTCGCGCAGGTACATTTGCATACCGTCACTTTCAAACTGGAAGGTGCCGTTGGTATCGCCACGCTGATAAAGCTCATAAGTTTTAAGGTCATCCAGCGGAATGTAGTCGATATCTATCACTACACCATGATTTTGCCTGATCATGCGCAGGGCGTCCTTAATAATGGTAAGGGTTTTCAGACCCAAAAAGTCCATTTTGATTACACCGGCATCTTCAATTACGCGGCCGTCATATTGGGTAACCAACAGGTCCGAGTCTTTAGCCGTAGCTACCGGAACAATATCGGTAAGGTCATAAGGGGCAATGATGATACCCGCGGCGTGCACACCGGTGTTACGTACCGATCCTTCCAGCTTTTCGGCCTCGCGCAGTACCTGGGCCTTAAGATCGTTACCATTCAGGATCTCTTTTAATTCCGGAACCTGTTCAATGGCATCTTTAAGGGTGATACCCAAAGTTTCGGGCACCAGCTTCTTCATGGCACTTACATCGGCCAATGGCATATCCAACACACGGCCTACGTCCTGAATACTGGTACGGGCAGCCATGGAACCATAGGTAATGATCTGCGCTACCTGGTTTTTACCATATTTATCAACCACATAGTCAATAACCCGCTGCCTGCCCGCGTCGTCAAAGTCCGTATCAATATCGGGCATCGATTTACGGTCGGGATTAAGGAACCTCTCAAACAGGAGGTTATACTTCATAGGATCGATATTGGTGATGCCTGTACAATAAGCCACCACCGATCCGGCTGCCGAACCACGGCCCGGACCAATAAATACGCCCATATCGCGCCCTGCCCTGATAAAGTCGGCCACAATGAGGAAGTATCCCGCAAAACCCATGGTACGGATAGTGAATAGCTCAAAGTTGATGCGTTCCTCAGTCTCTGGGCTAATATCTATATAGCGCTCCTTGGCACCCATAAACGTAAGGTGCTTCAGATACTCCCATTGGTTAAGGGTATCTGCATCGGGCGTATTGTGAATTTTAAATTCGTCGGGGATGATATAGTTAGGTAGCAGGATATCTCGCTTAAGTTTTAGCGTCTCTACCTTATCAACAATTTCGTTGGTATTATCCAATGATTCTGGCACGTCATGGAACAGCCGTCCCATTTCCTCCTGGGTTTTAAAATAAAACTGATCATTAGGAAAACCAAAACGATAGCCTTTACCACCCTCTTCATCGGTAGCTATCGGGGTGCTTTGCATATCACCTGTGTTTACGCAAAGCAAAATATCGTGTGCGTTCGAGTCCTGCTGATCCACATAATGCGAATCGTTTGAACAGATCACTTTTACATTATACTTTTTAGCGTAGGTGAGCAACACATTATTGATGATTTGCTGCTCGGGGATCTCATGGCGCTGAATCTCGATATAAAAATCCTCACCAAACAAATCAAGCCACCATTTAAATTCCTTCTCGGCATTTTCGGGCGTATCTTTTAAAATAGCCTGCGGTACTGATGCACCAATACAGCAAGTAGTAGCGATGATACCTTCGTGGTATTTCAGGATTAATTCTTTATCAATACGTGGCCATTTGCTGTACAAGCCTTCCATATACCCTAATGAGCATAGCTTAACCAGGTTTTTGTAACCTGTAGGATTTTTGGCCAACATCAGCTGGTGGCGACGTACGTCCTTATTTTCTTTGGTAAACTGTTTTTTATGCCTGTCTTCAACCACGTAAAACTCGCAGCCTACAATGGGTTTTACATTGTGTTTACCGGCTTCGGCCACAAACTTAAATACGCCAAACATATTACCATGGTCGGTAATAGCAAGGGCTTTCATCCCATCTTTAGCGGCTTTTTTATACAGCTTGGATATATCGGCTGCACCGTCAAGCAGGGAGAATTGGGTATGTACGTGGAGGTGAGAAAAATCAGGCATAGTAAATCCGTTTCAACAAAATCTTTATGAGGTACAAAGTTAAAACAAGTTAAGGATGTAGACTGTTAAAAAGTAGCGCTGTGGAAATTTTTAATTAAAGCCGGTCCCGCCCTTTTGTAAATTATATAGCTACACACAGCAAACTGCTATACTTAGCATGTTATTTGCATATATTAAGCAACCCTATCATCACCTTTGAAATACATATACAATTGAAAAAAATACTACGAATAACCCTTAAAACGATACTTTGGATACTGGTTAGTGTAGTTCTGCTGGTTATCCTTGTAGTAATTTTAATACAGGTACCTGCTGTTCAAAACTTCGCAAAGGATAAAGCAGTAACTTTTTTACAGAATAAAATACATACCAAGGTTAAGATTGGTCATATAAGCCTTGGTTTGCCCAAGCTGTTGGTTTTGGAGGATGTGTATTTTGAAGACCAAAAGAAAGACACCCTCATTGCCGGCGAAAAACTAAAGGTTGATATCAGTATGCTCAAGCTGTTGCACAGCCAGGTTGAGGTAAATGAAATAAACCTGCAAGGCATTACAGCCAACGTAAACCGCGGTGCCGACAGCGTGTTCAACTTCGACTATATTATGAAAGCTTTTGTTGGCGAACAAAAGAAAGAGGTTAAGCCTACGGATACCACATCAACTATGAAGTTTTCTGTTGATAAGATCATCCTCGATAAGATCAACGTAAAATATAAGGACGCCATTACCGGCAACGATGTTAAGTTTTTGCTGGGCCACTTTGATACCCGGGTTAAGGATTTTGATATGGATAAAATGAAGTTTACCATACCCAAAATCACGTTGAGTGATGTTAACGCCAGGATCATCCAAACACCAACCAAAGCAATCCCAGCACCTGACACCGCAACTACTCCACTTAATATGGATCTGAATTTAGGGGTGATCGACATCTCCAAGATCAAGGTTGATTATCAAAGTGCCGAGATGGGCGCTAAGGTAGATTTAAGCAAGTTTCTGGTGGAAATGGACAAGATCGACCTGAAAAACCAAAAGGTAGGCATCAAAAACATCGAACTAAGTGATACCAAAGCAGGGCTCAGTTTAGCCAAGCCCAAAACCGTAGTTAAAGAGGTTGTTAAAACCGTTAAAAAACTGGATACACTGGTATCCTCTCCTACCAAATCGGCATGGCGGGCTACCATTGGTAAGGTCACTTTCACTAATGATGATATTAAGTTTGATAATGAAGCGCAAAAAGCTATACCCAAAGGCCTTGATTTTGGCCACATGGATATCCGCAACCTGAATGCCGAAGCCGAAAATATCTCTTACAGCCCTGATACCATTTCTGGCAAGATCAACACGTTTACCTTTACCGAAAAAAGCGGTTTAAAGATCAACAAATTCCATACAGCATTTCTGTACGGGCCAACTACAGCCTACATGAATGACCTGCTACTGGAAACGCCGAATACCACCCTGCAAAAATCAGTTCAGGTGCGTTACCCATCTATTGATGCAATCACCAAAAACATTGGCGCGCTGGGTATCAATGCCAATTTAGATGGCAGTCGTTTAGGATTGAAAGATGTTTTATTGCTGATGCCAACCATGGCGAGTATGGAGCCGTTTAAATCATCGCCGGGTACAGTATTCAAAATTAACGGCCGGGTAAACGGCCAGGTTGATAATCTTGATATCCCTAACCTGGAAGTTACCGGCTTAAACAGTACCCATATTAAAGCTTCGGCCAAAATGAAAGGCCTTCCCGATGTTAACAAGGCTACCTTTGATGTTAACATCGCCGATTTCAGTACCAGCCGCAGCGATATAGATAAACTTGCCCCTGCCGGAAGCATTCCATCAAACGTAAGCATTCCCGAAAAAATGAACCTTAAAGGTAACTTTAAAGGAAGCATGTACACCTTTAATACTAAAATGGGCCTGCGCTCAAGCTATGGCGCGATTGATTTGGTAGCTGCTTTAAAGAATGGGCAAAACAAAAACGCGGCAACTTACACCGCCAATATTAAAGTTAACGAACTAAATGTTGGCGCGCTTACCAAACAGCCGCAAATGGTTGGCCGCATTACCATGAACGCTAATTTGAAAGGACGAAGCCTCGACCCTAAAAAGGCCAGCATAGCCTTCAACGGTAATGTAGCCAAAGCGTATGTTAAGGGTTACACTTATCAAAACCTGGCCATGAAAGGTACATCAAGCAATGGCGCTTATACCGCCGTTGCCACTATGAAAGATCCTAACATCAACTTTAGCCTGGATGCTAAAGCCAATCTCAATAAAAAATACCCGGCAGTTAAGGCTACTTTGAATGTGGATAGCATCAACCTTAAAAACCTGAATTTTGTAAAGGATGATATGCGTTTTCATGGCAAAGTTGTGGCCGATGTACCAACCGCCGATCCGGACTACCTGAATGCCAATATTCAGGCAACCGACCTGCTGGTAGTAAACAAAGGCCAGCGGATCCAGATGGATACCATCAGCCTCATCTCGACAGCCAGTGCCGACAGCAGCACATTGCGCTTGAAAACTCCTATCATGTCTGCCCATATGGCCGGTAAGTATAAACTTACCCAAATAGCCCCGGCCCTGCAGGATGTGATCAATAAATATTTCAACACCGCAATTGCCGGCGGTCAGCAGGTTGCTGTAAAAACCAAGGGCGGTAAAACCGTTAAAACCAAACCTGCCCCAGTGGTAAAATATGATGCGCAGCAATTTAAGTTTGAAGCCCGCCTGGTTAAAACCCCGCTGCTCAACCAGTTTGCTCCCGACCTAAAACAGCTTGATCCGGTTTTGCTGAACGGCAGTTTCAATAGCCAAACTGGCGAGCTGATTGTTAAAGGCTCGATACCCAAAGTGGTTTACGGCACCAACACTGTTAATAAGGCATCGCTTAATATCAATACCAATAACAATGCGCTTAACTATAATTTCTCTGTTGATGAAGTCAAAGTTGGTTCCTCCGTCGATCTGTTGTACACCAGTATCTCCGGTTCGGCACAGGACAACAAAGCGGGTTTAAGCGTTCAAATCCGCGATGCGGCCAAGAAGGAGCGTTTCAGGATCGCGGGTACCTTTAGCTTATTGCCTAATGAGTACCAGTTTAGCTTTAATAAAGATGGTCTGTTGCTTGATTACCTGCCATGGGCGGTTAGTGATGATAACTTTTTACAATATGGGCCAAAAGGGGTCCTGGCGCATAACTTCACTATTAGCAACAACAACCAAATCCTTAGCGTTAATAGCAGCACACAGGAGTTTAACAGTCCGCTGAATATCAAATTCAACAACTTCCATATCGAGGCGCTTACCAAAATGGCCAAACAGGATTCATTACAGGTAGGCGGTACCATTAATGGCGACGCGACAGTTAGTAATTTCCAGGCCTCGCCGGTATTTACTGCAGCCATCAACGTTAACGATTTTAACTTTAAAGGAGATACGGTAGGCAACATAGCCCTCAAGGTAAATAACCAAACCGAAAATGCCTACGCCGCCCAAATGAGCATCACCGGTAAAGGCAACCAGGTTGACCTGAACGGCACTTACTATACATCGCCCGAGAGCCGCTTTGACCTCGACCTGAATATCGTAAACCTGAGTATGAAGAGTATCGAAGGTTTCAGCTTTGGCAGTTTGCGCAATGCAACGGGTAATATTACCGGGGCACTCAAAATATCGGGAACCACCACGGCGCCATCTGTACGGGGTGATATTAACTTCAACAAAGTAGGCTTCAATGTTTCCATGCTCAACTCCTACTTCCGGATGCCGCAGGAAAGCATTACGTTCAATAACGAGGGCATCCGCTTTAATGATTTCACGCTGGTTGATTCAACCGGCAATAAGGCTGTGGTTAGCGGCAGCATCTACACCAAAACCTACACCGACTTTGCCTTTGGTATGGATATCAATGCCGATAACTTCAGGGTGACCAACTCTACCGAAGCTGATAATAAACTTTACTATGGTAAGCTTTATGTGGATACCCGCATCAAAATCCGCGGTAATATGGCTAAACCGGTTGTTGACGCCAACCTCACCGTGAACGATAAAACCGATATGACCTTTGTGCTGCCAACCAATGACCCGGCGGTGGAAGACCGTAAGGGCGTGGTTGACTTTATTGACAAGGACGCGCCAAAAATGGATTCCATCCTGCTGGCAAGGCAGCTGGATTCGCTCAAAAAATCGGATGTTACAGGCCTCGATGTATCGGCTACCATCACCGTAAATAAAAACGCCGCGTTTACCATTGTGGTAGATGAACGTAACGGCGATATCGTTCACCTGAAAGGCGAAGCCAACCTAAACGGCGGTATCGACCCGAGCGGCAAGATCAACCTTACCGGTACCTATGTGGTTAACTCAGGATCGTACAACCTGGCTTATGCTACTGTTAAACGTACTTTTAATTTTAAACAAGGCAGTACCATAGTTTGGACGGGCGACCCAACCAGTGCCAATATCGACCTTACCGCCATTTATGTTGCCAATGTACCGCCGATAGACCTGGTAGCCAACCAGCTTTCGGATGCGCAAAACAGTACGATGTATAAGCAAAAACTGCCTTTTAATGTTAATCTGAACCTGAAAGATCAGCTGCTTACTCCAAACATCAGTTTTGATATCGTATTGCCCGATAGCACATACTCAGTATCATCGGATGTAGTGAACACCGTTAATACACGCCTCACCCAGATACGGCAGGATCCTAATGAGCTTAACAAGCAAGTATTGGGCGTTTTAGTATTGGGCCACTTTATTGGCGATAACCCGCTGCAAAGCCAGGGAGCAGGCACATCTATAGAAGGTACTATCCGTAATAGTGTGAGCAGCTTGCTGTCCGATCAGTTGAACCGTTTGGCAGGTAGCCTGATCTCGGGAGTTGACCTTAATTTCGGTTTGAGCTCTGGTGAAGATTATTCGTCGGGAACGGCGACTAATCGTACGGATCTGAACGTGGGATTGTCCAAGCGTTTCCTGAGCGACCGTTTGACGGTTAGCGTGGGCAATAACTTTAACCTGGAAGGTAACCAGCCAGGACAAAAAGCATCAAACATAGCCGGCGACGTATCTATAGCCTATAAACTAAGTAAGGATGGCCGCTACACCCTGCGCGCCTACCGCCGCGACGAATTTATAGTGATACAAGGCCAGATCATTGAAACCGGCGTAGGCTTTACCCTAACTGTTGATTATAACCGTTTCAGGGAGATCTTCCGCAAACGTACTCCTGAAGAACGCAGGTTACGCCGCCAGTATCAGCAGGAACAAAAAGAGAAAAAAGAAAAACAGGACGAGGCGGATAAAGCGATGGAGCAAAAGAATATGCAGCAGCAACAGGACAACAAACCGCAAACTACTTCAAACTAAGCCCATGACCAAACATTTAAAATATATATTGCTTTCATCATGTGTTTTACTGAGTGCCTGCAGTACCACTAAGTTTTTGGCGCCGGGCCAAAAGTTATACACAGGCGGCGAGGTAGTGATCAAAGATTCGGTTTTGAAAAAGAGCGAAAAGAACGCCCTTAGCGAAGAACTTGGCGCTTTATTACGACCTGTACCCAATAGTACCATATTAGGAATGCGTTTTAAATTATGGCTGTACTTTAAAACTAAAACCAATAAAACTAAAGGCCTTGCCCACTGGCTTAATAAAAAAGGAGAACCTCCTGTGCTTATCACTTCTGTAAACCTCGATCAAAACAGCAAGATCCTCCAAAACAGGCTGCAAAATGAAAGCTATTTCCAGGCACAGGTAAGCGGAGATACAGTAAGCAAAAAACCGACATCAAAAGTTGCCAAGGCGGTTTATACGGCAGTAACCGGACCGGGCTACAAAATCAGGAAGGTAGTATTCCCGCCGGGTAACAGAACTATCGATACCGCAGTTACAGGAACATCGGCAAAAACACTGTTAAAGGTTGGTGATAAATACAATCTTGATGTGATCAAAACAGAGCGCCTGCGCATTGACGCAAGGTTGAAGGAAGAAGGCTTTTACTACTTCTCGCCCGAAGACTTGATCATGCACGTGGATAGTACCATAGCCGGGCACCAGGTTGATATATTTGTGGCTGTAAAAAATGAGACCCCTGGGCGCGCGCAAAATATTTATACCATCAACAACATTTACGTTTATCCAAGCTACTCATTAAGGGATACTTCGCTGATGAAGGATAAAGCCGTTTTTTATAAATGGTATAATATTGTTGAGCGCCGCAATACGGTGCATACCTATACTTTTGCCAATACAGTGTTGATGCGTCCTGGTCAGGTTTATAACCGTACCGCGCATAACAACTCACTTAACCGCTTCATTAACCTCGGCCCTTACAAATTTGTAAAAAACAGGTTTGAGGATGTATCTGCCGATTCATCAAAACTGGATGTTTACTACTTTTTAACTCAATACAAAAAGAAATCACTCTCGCTTGATGTGCTGGGTCGCACAACATCGGCCAACTTTACCGGTACGCAGGTAAACCTTAACTGGCTTAACCGTAATGCCTTTAAAGGAGCAGAATCTTTAAAAATAACGCTTTTTGGAAGTACCGACGTACAAGCGGGCGGACAAAACTCCGGTTATAATGTGTACCAGGCAGGTATTCAAACCACACTTTCCTGGCCCCGCTTTATAGGGCCGATATATCCTAAAGCGGCTGATGCCTATATTCCGCATACAAACTTAAGCCTGGGCTACTCCATTGTAAACCGTCAAAAGCTGTACAACTTAAATTCCTATAACCTATCATTTGGTTACCAATGGCGCGAGACTGAACACCGTTCGCACGAGCTTAACCTCATCAACTTTCAGTTCGTAAATCCGCTAAGCGTATCTGATGAATATAAGGCAAGTATTAATCCGGCTAATGGCCCGGTCAATCCTGCTTTAAAACACGTTATCGACAAGCAATTTATATTAGGCCCAAGCTACAGCTACACCTTTACCAATACCAATGAGGATTATCGTACCAACACATTTTATTACAATGGAAAGATCACCCTCTCCAACAATATATATGGCTTAGTAACCGGAGCCGATAGCGCGGGCGGCAAGCCCAAAAAACTTTTCGGAGCTATATTTAACCAGTTTGTAAAGCTGGAAAACGAAATCAGGTATTTTCATAAAACCGGACCAAACAGTACTATAGCTACAAGATTTATAGTAGGCGTTGGTTTACCTTATGGCAACTCCACACAGTTACCATACAGTCAGCAGTTTTTCATAGGCGGACCAAACAGCTTACGTGGTTTTAGGGCAAGGGCTATAGGACCAGGTTCATTTGATCCGCAAACCGGTGTAGGTACCGGTGGTTTCCTGGCAGATGAATCGGGCGATATCAAAATAGAAGCTAACGTTGAATACAGGCCTAAACTGTTCAGTATTGTACGGGGTGCATTATTTGTTGATGCAGGTAACATTTGGTTGCTGCACTCAAATAGCCAACAACCCGGAGCAGTGTTCAGCAATAAATTTTATAATGATTTCGCTGTCGACTGTGGTTTTGGTTTAAGGTTTGATTTAACGGTACTGGTGTTACGTACCGATCTGGGTATCCCCTTACGTACACCATATGTACGTGCCAATGAACCACGTTGGGATTTTAACTTTAACCGCAGCGTATTTAACCTCGCTATCGGGTATCCGTTCTAACTTAACATAACATTCAAACAGAAAAGCCCCGGTCAGCAAACCGGGGCTTTTCTGTTTGAATCCACTGCTTTAATCTGCACATTTGTAATTCGTAATTTTCACACCTACCATGATTATATCTGTTCCTTTAGAAATCATCGATCTGCATGGCGATGGTTTTCATCCGCTGATTGAAGTCACCTTGTTTGGCAAAGCCTTTACCATGGTGCTGGATACAGGCGCATCTAAAACCGCTTTTGATCAAACATCGTTAACAGAAGCTAACGAAACCATGAACATATTAGCCACCGAGAAACTCTCAACCGGCCTTGGTACTAATACAATGGAATCGTTCACCGCAACGGTAAGTGACATGTACATTGGCGAACTGCCCATCGCCGAACTTGAAGCCGCAGTGCTTGACCTTTCTACTATCAATATGGCTTATGAACAGATGGGTCATCCACGGGTATTAGGCGTTTTGGGCGGCGATATTTTAATGAAATACAAAGCGGTTATTGACTATGGGCGGAAAACGTTGACGCTAAAAACCCGTGCATTTCAAAAGCCAAAGCTTAAAATAGTTAGTTAAATTTAAGCTGAAAGCTTAAACCATAAAGCACCACAGGTTAAAAACCTGCGGCGGTTTTTTTTACAAAAACGCCCGGTTCTCAAAAGAAATCGGGCGTTTTAAATTTTATCAGACTATTCCTCCCCCGTTAGGGCCGGAGGGCGTAACTTACGAATCTATCTTAGCGTACTTGGCGTTGCGCTCAATGAACTCGCGGCGAGGAGCAACCTCATCGCCCATCAGCATGCTGAAGGTATGGTCGCACTCGGCGGCGTTTTCAATGGTAGCACGTTTCAGGGTACGGGTTTCAGGGTTCATGGTAGTATCCCAAAGCTGGATATCATTCATCTCACCCAAACCTTTGTAGCGCTGTACGTGTACACTATCTTCCTTACCAGAACCTTTAAGACGCTGAATAGCGGCATCACGCTGTACATCATTCCAGCAGTATTCATGTTCCTTACCTTTTTTAACCTGGTAAAGCGGCGGCGAAGCAATATATACATAACCGGCCTCAACCAGCTCCTTCATATAACGGAAGAAGAAAGTAAGGATCAGTGTAGTAATGTGCGAACCGTCCACGTCGGCATCCGTCATGATGATGATCTTGTGGTAACGGAGTTTGGTCATGTTAAGGGCTTTATCATCTTCAGGTGTACCGCGGCTAACGCCCAAACCGGTAAACATGTTCTTGATCTCCTCGTTTTCATAAATCTTGTGCTCCATGGCTTTCTCCACGTTCAGGATTTTACCACGTAATGGTAAAATAGCCTGGTACTCGCGGTTACGGCCCTGTTTGGCGGTACCACCCGCCGAGTCACCTTCGACAAGGAATAACTCGCAAAGGGTTGGATCGCTATTGGCACAATCCGACAGTTTACCCGGTAAACCTGAGCCTGTCATCACGCTTTTGCGCTGTACCATTTCGCGCGCTTTACGGGCGGCGGCACGGGCAGTAGCAGCAAGGATCACTTTATTTACAATAAGGCGCGCTTCTTTAGGGTTTTCCTCAAGGTAGTTACCTAAAATTTCGCCTACGGCTACGTCAACAGCCCCCATTACCTCGTTGTTGCCCAATTTGGTTTTGGTTTGGCCTTCAAACTGAGGCTCGGCAACTTTTACCGATACTACCGCCGTTAAACCTTCACGGAAGTCATCACCACTGATCTCAACTTTTACGTTTTTCAGCAAACCTTCCTTGTCAGCATATGCTTTCAAAGTACGGGTTAAACCGCGGCGAAAACCCGCTACGTGGGTACCACCTTCAATGGTGTTGATGTTATTTACGTATGAGAAAACGTTCTCACTGTAGGTATCGTTATATTGTAAAGCAAGCTCAACCGGGATACCGCCTTTATTACCATCCACATAAATAGGTTCAGGAATGATGGGCGCACGGGTACCGTCCAAAAATTTAACAAACTCACGTAAACCACCTTGTGAATAAAACTCTTCCGAACGGAAAGTTCCGTCTTCCAGGGTTTCGCGCTCATCAGTTAAGCTCAGGCGGATACCTTTGTTCAGGAACGAAAGCTCACGCAAACGGCCGGCCAGTGTATCGTATTTATACTCGGTAGTAGTGGTAAAAATTTCCGGATCCGGCTGAAAGGTTTGGATAGTACCTGTTTTATCAGATACACCAATCTCCTTAACATCAAACATTGGCTTACCGCGCTCATATTCCTGGGTAAAGATCTTGCCCTCACGGTGAACAACAGTAGCAACATGCGTAGATAGCGCGTTAACGCAACTTACACCCACACCGTGCAAACCACCCGATACTTTGTAGGTATCCTTGTCAAATTTACCACCGGCGTGCAAAACAGTCATTACAATTTCAAGCGCCGATTTACCTTCTTTTGTATTAATACCCGTAGGAATACCACGACCGTTATCAGATACGGTTATGGAATTGCCAACATGTATAGTAACTTTTATATCATCGCAATAACCGGCAAGAGCTTCGTCGATAGAGTTATCAACTACTTCATATACAAGGTGGTGCAAACCTTTAACGCCTGTATCACCAATGTACATCGACGGACGCTTGCGCACCGCCTCTAAACCCTCTAAAACCTGTATGTTATCTGCTGAATAATTGGATTTATCCTGAATTTCTTCGCTCATATTTATTTAATGAAACAATCTTCAAAATTACAAAAAATACCCCGGATTAACGATTATTTGTGGATAAAAGTACCGTTGTGGAATAGATTCGTGATGAATATCATGGTTCATAGCTGAAGATAGATTTGGGGGGATTTTGACCATTGCTGGAGTTGCAATATAAAATCCATAAATTAGATAAATCCGTTTAATCCTGGTTCAGAAACAAAAAAACCGCTACCAATTTTACGACCGGTAGCGGATAAACACCTATCGCTCCTCACTTAAAAATTATTACAAATAGCCGATCCCATATTTATAGTCAGGCTTTCGCTTTCATTGTTGATTTGTTGGGTAGTACCGTAATTCTGGCCATCGTAAGTAACCTGAAAATCATAGGTCTTCCCTTTCTCCAATGCAGTAACAGTCATATTACCACTTTCCATATATCCAAGATATTGATAAGCCGCGCCGGAGCCTGTTTCCCTGAAAAACACATACATACTCGGGCGTATTACCAGGTCGGGCCTTGAGGAGCAGGTGCCGGTAAAGTTTAAACTAACCGCATCATAAACCGGCAGCGGTTTCTGCGTAACGGGAATACTGTTAACCGAACCTGTTTTAGACAAGGCAACATTTATTACCTGCTGCTTTTGATCGGCCGTAAAAGTTATCGATTTAGTAGCGGTGTTGTAACCCGGTACTTTTACCTGGACCGAATAAGTTTCAGGCTTGCCCGCTACAGGTACAGCCGCAGGCCCAGGACCAATGGTAATTACACCATTACTAATGTTTAACTGCTTATTACCCGATATTTCATAAATATCGTCGGCATTATCACCGCTTACGCTTAAAGTGCCGCTTTTGAGCACCACTTCGGGGTTTGAGGCATCGGTGACATGGATAAGCGCGGTATATTTTATTATGTCAGTATCTACTACTATTTTAAGATCTTCCGTTGGCTTTTTACAGGCCACCGGTAGCAGCAATAATACAAAAAGCAATTTCTTTATATTTTTCATCATAGTTTTTATTGTATCCTAAAATTGAAGTTTAGTTGAACAACAGGTAAAAACCTGTACCCTTTTAAATTCTGCTGCAACTGCGCCGATTGACTGGTATTGCCCGAAAGAATACCTGAGGCTGTGATATTTGCGTCGGGTTGTTTCAAAAAGTAAGTACCTAAATCGAGGTTAACGTTAAACGTGCGATTTGAAAAAGGCTTTAATAAACCAATACCGGCGTATGGTGCAAAGCCTCTCCAGTTAACATTCATGTTAAGATTACCAACCTCCTCATTATTCAATACGATATCGCCGTATGTATAATTGTCTTTAGGTTGTACAGCTATTTTACCCTTCGCATTAATAAAATAGCCCGCACCGCCTACCAGCCTGAAACCGGGAGCGCTTTTAAACGGAATAAAATCGGCAAGTAAATGGATATTTGAGAAATTGGCCGACATCCTCGAGTTGGAGTTAAACCCCGAAACACTGAAAACGTTATCGGCCGATACCGGGATAATATTAGCCCCTAACCGTAACGACATTTTGGGCAAAACGCCATATGCAAACTCGGCTCCTACCCCTTGTGTGCCCACATTAAAGTGCAGGGACTTCTGATTGGTAACCTGATCGCGCCAGTCGGCATTCTGAGCCTTTGAACTTTTACCCAGTACAAATACCAAAAGCGGCAATAAAAACAGCTTCTTCATACTTAAAATAGTTTTAATTATTCAGGAGATCAATTGCGCGGCTTAGGAGAGCTTTTAAAAAAACACTTGAAAAATGTTTAATTTTAATTTACTTTTTAAATCATTTAAAGAAATAAAATAAACTATTATTAAATTACACCCTATTACGGAGAATACTTTAAAAGGTTTAGAGGATTCTTATTTTTATGAAATCCGCAATTAATTGCGCCAATAGCCAATCCCATTGCCTTGGCATATTATCTGCACATCTGATTAGGATACTTGCTATGAAAGATTATCTTTGTCAAAATTTTATAATATTTTTCAGATTAACAGAATGAAAACCAGTGCTTCAGTTTTAACCAAACTCACCTTAGGATTAGCCATTGCAGGCAGCATTGCCGCTTGTAGCCAAAATAAAACTGCCGATAAACCGGCTGCTGCTTCAACTACAGCAACACCCGATAAAGAAACTATCGTTTTTGTAAATTCAGATTCTTTACTGAACAAATACGATTACTTTAAAGATCTTTCAAAACGTTTGGAAGATAAAGGCAAAGCTTCACAAACTGATTTGCAAAACCGCGGCCAGGCTTTTCAACGCCAGGTTGCTGAGTACCAAAAAAACCAGGCTACCATGCCTGCCGATCAGCGTCAGGCTACAGAACAGCAGTTACAGCGTAAACAACAGGAACTGCAAACCTACTCACAAAATGCCGGTGCTGAGTTTCAAAACGAACAAGCTGCTGAGAATGCTAAGTTGTATGACAAAATCGCCGATTTTGTAAAAGCTTATGCTAAAGAAAAAGGCTATAAAATGGTATTAACTTTTTCAAAAGCTAACCCAACTGTATTATATGGCGATCCTTCTTTAGACGTCACGCTTGATGTTGCTAAACGCCTGAACGACGCTTACGCTAAAGACAAAAAATAAAACATTTGAAAATTTTGATGATATGCTATTAAAAATTAATATCATCTTCAAATTATCAAATTGTCACATTTTCAAATTAGAACCTCAACTTCGGTTGAGGTTTTTTAATTTAGGACAATATGGAAAACACGGCACACGAAAAATTTATGCGCATAGCCATTGAGCTGGCCGAAGACAATGTAAAGCGCGGCATAGGCGGCCCTTTTGGGGCTGTTATAGTTAAAGATGGTATGATTATAGCCCGCAGCGCCAACCGTGTTGTACCCACTAATGATCCTACCGCGCATGCCGAAGTTTCGGTGATTCGCCTGGCTTGCCAGGAGTTGGGGACCTATAATTTAGCCGGCTGTGAAATTTATACCAGCTGCGAACCTTGCCCTATGTGCCTGGGCGCTATTTACTGGGCCCGCATTGATAAAATTTACTACGCCAATACAAAAGCGGATGCCGCTGCCATAGGCTTCGACGATCATTTTATTTATGACGAACTGGGCTGCACTATGGAAAAACGCAGGGTACCTTTTGTACAAATACTCAGGGAGGAAGCACAAACCGCCTTTAAGCTTTGGGAAACTACCGAGCATAAGGAACATTATTAACCAGGATTTGGCGAGAACATCTTGTCTGAACCGGGATTAGAAGGATTTATCAGATGGGCAGAATTTTGAATTGCTCAGCGTTATATCCAATTTAACGGTCACATTTGCAAATCAAAATCCATTAATCCCGAAAATCCGCTTAATCCTGGTTCTCTTCTTCCTGCTCTTCAAAAAAGTTATCTTTCAAGTCATCAATCTCACGCCTTTCAAGCTTGGTAGGGCGGCCGGTGCCGCGGTCGCGTTTCAGTACCGGAGCATGGAACATGGATTTAAATGCCTGAGTTTGCTCAACCGGGGTTATATCTTCATAAAAATTCACAGCGGTTTTGGCATCAACCCGGTTCTCGAGCAGGCCGGTTACCTTTACCACTTTACGTTCAATACCTTTGGCAACGTGATAAACATCACCAATTTTCACCTCGTATGATGGTTTGATGTTTTTACCATCCAATTTTATGCGCCCGGCTTTGCAGGCATCAGAGGCCAGCGTACGGGTTTTAAAAACACGAATGGCCCACAAGTATTTATCTATTCTTAGCTTCTCTTTTTCGCCCATTTTATCAGTCCCTTTCCTTAATAAACCTGCCGGCCAACTGGTAACTGTTACTCCTCGCAGGATTAAGCCTCAAATCTAAAAATTTTGCATGGCTTCGCCATAGCTCGCCGTAGTAAGCAAGCCTTAATAGCTAATAAATTCAATAACTTATTTAGGCAGGTCTCTTTTTATGAATTTACGATAAAGATATTCGGCATAACCAACGCTTATATAATCAGGAAATTTCCAGGTGGGGTAATAGCGTTTTTTGATACTTTTAAGCGTACCAAAAAACAAAACACCTAAAATAAGCAGCAATGCAAATCCAAGCAAAATAACAGCAAATGACGCAAGATGGCTCATACGTTGGGGGAGTGGGGGATTAATAGTGATAAATTAAAAGGTAAAATTCAATAAAGTAATTTCTTACTATTTAAAGAAAACTCTTATACGCTAAATAACGCATCAATGTTTACCGGTTTTATAACTTATCTCCCCGAAAATACTATGTCGCTAAAACAAGTAAGCCTCCCCGACACTCGCTGTCCGGAAGGCTTTTGACACCTAATTAGTTTAAACGTTGGTTTTCGTTTATATAAAATTAAGGCTTACTTAACGTTTTTTTATATGCTGTTAACTGATTGTCCGGATTTTGTATACCTATGTGTAAACCAATACACTGACAATCAAATTATTATACGCAATCAGTCAAATATACCCACAGTTTTCTCAAAATATCGCTCATATAACATCAAAATCGAGTTTCAATGCGTTGCGATCCGGTTTAAGTATTAATGATTAATGTGGCCATAGCGCTGAATCTTTTAACCCCAATGCGTTTCATTCATCATACATTCAATCTTTTAAAATCAAACATATTTCCTTAAAAATCCTTTAATTTGCCAAAAGTTTAATTTCACCAATGCAAGATCTCAAAAAACTGATTGAAGAGGCCTGGGAGGACAGGAACCTGCTTAACTACAATGAATATACCAACGCCATCGAAACCGTTATAGACCGGTTGGATAAAGGCGAAATCCGTGTGGCCGAACCAATTGGCTCACGCTGGCATGTAAATGAGTGGATTAAAAAGGCGGTTGTTCTGTATTTCCCAACCAGGCAGATGGAAGAAATTAAAACCGGTCCTTTTGTTTTTCATGACAAAATGAAACTCAAAACCGATTACAAACAAACCGGTGTCCGTGTGGTACCTCACGGTATTGCCCGTTACGGAGCTCACCTGGCTAAAGGTGTTATCATGATGCCATCGTATGTAAACATCGGCGCTTATGTTGATGAAGGTACCATGGTTGATACCTGGGCTACTGTTGGTTCATGTGCGCAGATTGGCAAACATGTCCACTTAAGTGGTGGTGTTGGTATTGGTGGTGTTTTAGAGCCATTACAAGCTGCTCCTGTTATTATTGAAGATAACTGCTTTTTAGGTTCACGCGCCATTGTTGTTGAAGGCGTACATGTTGAACACGAAGCAGTATTAGGTGCAAACGTGGTATTAACAGCATCAACCAAAATTATTGATGTTACCCACAGCACTCCTATTGAGTATAAAGGCCGTGTACCTGCCCGCTCGGTAGTAATTCCGGGATCATACACCAAAAAATTTGCTGCTGGTGAATACCAGGTGCCTTGTGCCCTGATCATCGGTACGCGTAAGGAGTCAACCGATAAAAAAACGTCGTTGAATGACGCCCTGCGTGAAAATAACGTAGCGGTTTAATATAGATATGAGATATCAGATGTGAGATATGAGATATGAGATTTTGAATAAACAATAAGCTCAACTCACATCTGATATACCTACCAGAGAGACATTACTGATTATCTCACGTCTCATATCTCACATCCCATATCTAAAACATGAAGATAGGATACGATGCTAAACGGGCTTTTTATAATAATACCGGCTTAGGTAATTACAGCCGCTGGCTATTAAAAGGCATCGCATCGCTCAATCTGTCAAACATTTTATACCTATATACGCCAAAAGCAAAAGCCAATTCCCGGCTTAATTTCATTGGCAGTTATCCCAACATTCAAATCGTTACGCCACAAAGCAAATGGTTTACTTCATGGTGGCGCAGTAAAGGCATTATTAAAGATCTTAAGCGCGATGGTATTGAATTATACCACGGGTTAAGTCATGAGCTTCCTTCAGGTATTGGGCAAACAAACATCAGGTCGGTTGTTACCATACATGATCTTATCTTCATGCGTTACCCTAAACAATTTGGCCCGGTTAATTACCGTATTTACCTGGCCAAGGTAAAACACGCCTGCCTGGTTGCGGATAAGATCATCGCCATAAGTCAAAAAACAAAAGATGATGTAATTGAACTGCTCGGCATCGATCCCCAAAAAATCGAAGTTATTTACCAGGGATGCGACCCTGCTTTTGCAATTGAACAGACAGCTGAGCAAAAATTGACCGTAAAAGAAAAATACAATTTGCCTGATAGCTATATATTGAGTGTAGGTACTATCGAAGAGCGCAAAAATCTATTGTTAATTGTCAAAGCTTTAAAAAACGTAGTCGATGATATACCTTTGGTTGTTGTTGGTAAAGAAACCCAATATACCCAACAGGTTAAAGCTTATTTAACAGCCAGCAATTTAAACCAAAGGGTAATATTTTTAAAAGACGTTACTTTTGCAGAATTACCTGCTGTTTATCAGCTGGCATCGGTATTTGTTTACCCTTCCAGGTACGAAGGTTTCGGCATCCCGATATTAGAGGCACTCAACTCAGGCGTCCCGGCTATAGCTACAACGGGCTCATGCCTTAAAGAAGCCGGCGGCCCAGATAGCTTGTACGTTAGCCCGGATGATGATGCCGGTCTGGCCGAAAAAATAAACAGCGTACTTGCCAATGATTTATTGCGGCAAAACATGATAACTAAAGGTTGCGCTTACGCAACCAATTTTACTGAAGATAAACTAAGCCGGCAGTTAATGCGGCTTTATCAAAATATTTTGAGCCATGATTAAAGACGAAGTAGCCAAAGCTTTAAAAGTAGTACAGGAAGGCGGCATTATCCTTTACCCTACCGATACCATTTGGGGTATAGGCTGTGATGCCACCAATACCGAGGCCATTCAAAAAATTTATCGACTTAAACAGCGTGATGAGGCTAAAAGCATGATCATTTTGCTGGATACCGAAAACAAGCTGGAAAGTTATATCAGCGAAGTAAATCCGCTGGCCTTTGAGTTGATTGAGTATGCCGAAAACCCGTTAACACTGGTAATGCCTGGCGCTAAAAATATTTCACCGGCTTTAATCGCTACAGATGGCAGCGTAGGAATCAGGGTTGTAAAAGATACTCCGTTTTGCCAACAACTGATTCAGCGTTTACGCAAACCATTGGTGTCAACATCGGCCAATATCAGCGGGAAACCTTCGCCACAGTATTTTTCACAGATAGACCAGGAAATTATTGATGGTGTTGATTACGTTGTTGATTTGGAGCAACATAGTAAAGAAATCAAAACGCCATCAACTATTATGAAACTGGCACCCGATGGCCGGTTTGAGTTTTTGCGCCGTTAACGGGAGATTAGAGGTTGGAGATTAGTGATTAGTTAAAAGGCATTTTTGAAAATATCTTTTAACAGAAACATTTTTATAAAATCTTTCGCGTAACCCCTATTAACATTTAAATAATTGATAATAAATTATTTAAATGTTAATAATCCCAATAGTGTTAACCCTGTTAACCCCTGCCGTTACTATCAGACCACTGTCAGAAGTTTTAACTTCCGATAATTATGCCCGGAGTTTGCGACTCCGGTTGCAACTCCATTTTTAACTTAAAAGGCCAATTCTTAACACTTTTAACTTAAGACTTTTGACTTTACAAAGCATAGTTACCAATTAATCTTACCTTTGTACCCTTATTAGCGTTTTTAAGCATCCAACTATGCAGCAACACCTCAGGCATCCCGTATTTTCTGTAATATCCCGTTTGGCGGGCGAACAAAATGTACAGGCTTATGCTATAGGTGGTTTTGTACGCGATATCTTCCTGAACCGCCCATCAAAAGATATTGACATTGTTGTTATCGGTAACGGCATCGCATTTGCCGAAGTAGTTGCCAGCACGCTTAAAGTTAAACTGGCGGTTTATAAAAACTTCGGTACCGCATCACTCAAATACCGCGACCTTGAGGTCGAATTTGTAGGCGCCCGTAAGGAATCGTATCGCCGTGATTCGCGCAAGCCTATTGTGGAGAACGGCACTTTAGAAGACGACCAGAAACGCCGGGATTTTACCATCAACGCACTGGCTATCTCGCTTCACCCAGACACCTATGGCGAATTGCTTGATCCCTTCAATGGTATTGTCGATCTGGAAAACAAATTGATCCGCACACCGCTTAACCCCAATGAAACTTTTTCTGACGATCCGTTGCGCATGATGCGGGCCATCAGGTTTGCCACGCAGCTTAATTTCAGGATTGACGATATTGCCGTTGAAGCTATTAAAAACACTGCCGACAGGATCAGCATTATATCGCAGGAGCGCATTACCGATGAACTGAACAAGATCATTCTATCGCCGGTGCCATCCATCGGTTTTAATTATCTGTTTGATACCGGGCTGCTGCACAAGATATTCCCGCAAATGACAGCGCTTTACGGCGTTGATTATGTAGATGGTAAAGGCCATAAGGATAACTTTTACCATACCCTGCAAGTACTTGATAACATTTGCGAAACTACCGACGACCTTTGGCTACGCTGGGCAGCTATTTTACATGATATAGCCAAACCGGCCACCAAACGTTTTGAACCGGGCCACGGCTGGACCTTTCACGGCCATGAAGACCGCGGCGCGCGCATGGTGCCCAAGATCTTCGCTCAGCTTAAACTGCCGCTTAATGAAAAAATGAAGCAGGTTCAAAAATTGGTACAATTGCATTTGAGGCCCATAGTGCTCTCACAATCAATAGTTACCGATTCGGCTGTACGGCGTTTGCTTTTTGAGGCAGGAGACGACATTGAAGGGCTCATGCTGTTGTGTAAAGCAGACATCACCACCAAAAATGAATATAAGGTAAAAAAATATCGTAACAATTTTGAGCTTGTTCAACAAAAACTAAAAGATGTTGAAGAGCGCGACAGCATCCGCAACTGGCAGCCACCAGTTACCGGTAACGATATCATGACCATATTTGGTATAAAAGAAGGGCGCGAGGTTGGCATAATCAAAAATCAGATCCGTGAAGCCATACTGGAAGGCGAAATCCCCAACAACCGCGAGGCTGCCTTAACATTCACAATTGCAAAGGGCCTTGAAATTGGCTTAAAAGTTGTGACTACCCCAAATTAAATTAAAACATTATTATTTTTGTCCAAAATCTACAATAAGCAATGGCAGTATACAGGTTCAGGGTTACTTTTGAAGACTACGATGACGTTACGAGAGAAATTGATGTAAAATCAAACCAAACTTTCGAAGACCTTCACCGCGCAATTCATCAGTCAACCGGCTACAATCCGGAATTTCCGTCATCATTTTATATCAGCAACGATCAGTGGACCAAAGGTGAAGAAATTACTTACCTGCCCAATCAAAGACGTATTGACCGGGGCGTGTCATTAATGAATAAAGTAAAACTGTTAAGCTTTATTGATGATCCGCACCAGAAATTTTACTATACATTTAATTTTGATCGCCCATTCGATTTTCATGTCGAATTGCTTAAGATCATTCTTGATGAAAACGCAGCCACAAGCTACCCTGCTGTTGTAAAATCAGTTGGTGAAGCTCCTAAACAATTTGGCAACGCCTTTAACCCTACCATCCTACCTCCTACTACCGAAGACTTTGACTTCCTGAACGAGATGGCCTTTAATCCTGAAGATGCCGAAGATTTTTCAGAAGTTACCGATAGCGATGATCTACCGGAAGAAAAACAAAGCGGCGGTCATAGCGATGAGGAGGAAGAGGAAGACGAGTTTGGCAACGAGTTTAGTGATGATGAAGGCTTTGATGACGATGAAAGACCAGGCCGCGGCAACAGCGACGACTATTAAATTTTAATTGATGGTTCATAGTTGATGGTTTATGGTATTTCCTAAACCACTTTTCAATTAGGTTCCGTACTATGAACTATGAATCATCATCTATGAACACTTCCATCCCAACCCTTATAGTAGTTGCCGGGCCTACCGCTGTGGGTAAAACAGCAGCAGCTATTAAACTGGCGCAACATTTCAATACCGCTGTAGTTTCGGCAGATTCAAGGCAGTTTTTCAGGGAGATGAGTATTGGTACCGCCAAGCCCGATGAAAACGAATTAGCTGCGGCCAAACACTATTTTATCAATTCGCACTCAATATCTGAAAGTTTTTCTGTCGGCGATTTTGAAAAGCAGGGACTTGCACTTTTAGACGAACTTTTTAAAATACACAACAAGGTGATTCTCGCCGGGGGCTCGGGCCTGTATATTAAAGCCATTTGCGAAGGCTTCGATGATTTGCCTGTGGCCGATACGGCTGTGCGGGAAAAACTAAACCTCGAGCTTGAAGAAAAAGGCCTCGAGGTATTACAAAAAAAGCTAAAACAGGTTGACCCTGATTATTATAACGAGGTTGATTTGAATAACCCCCAACGCATCATCCGGGCTTTAGAGGTTTTTGAAACTTCGGGTAAAACGTTTTCCTCTTATCGCAACGCAACAGTTAACAAACGGCCTTTTAATGTAATTAAACTGATGCTTGATATGCCGCGCGAAAAGCTATACGAGCGTATCAACCTCCGTGTTGACCTCATGGTTAAACAAGGACTGGTACAGGAAGTACAATCCCTCCTGCCCTATCGCTATTTGAATGCTTTAAATACAGTTGGCTATTCCGAAATTTTCGATTACTTCGACGGGAAAATAAGCCTTGATGAGGCACTGTTACTCATAAAACAAAATACCAGGCGCTTTGCCAAAAGGCAGCTTACCTGGTTCAGAAAAGATAAAGATTTTATCTGGTTTGATGCCGGTGCCCCAAATGTCATTGACCAAATGATCAAAACAATAGAAACACCGGCATAAATGTTTATTGCGGCAATAAGCTTTGCAGGTATTTTCCGTAACCGCTTTTGATATACTTCTCAACCAATAACCGCAGCTGGTCATCATTGATAAATCCACGACGATAAGCAACCTCTTCTATACAGCCAATTTTTGTGGACTGGCGTTTTTCAATCACACGCACATATTCGGTAGCATCGCTCAGTGAATCAAAGGTTCCTGTATCAAGCCAGGCCGTACCTTTATCCATTACGCCAACATGCAGGTTACCCTGTTCAAGGTAAAACTTGTTTACGTCGGTAATTTCGTATTCGCCACGCGGAGATGGTTTAAGATCTTTGGCTATTTGGATCACAGAGTTGTCGTAGAAGTAAAGACCCGGCACAGCAAACTTTGATTTAGGCTGAAGTGGCTTTTCTTCAATTGATAACGCTCTAAATTCAGCATCAAATTCAACCACACCATAACGCTCCGGATCTGCTACATGATAAGCGAAGATGGCAGCACCATCAACATCATTGAAACTGCGGATCAGTTCGGCAAAGCCGGTACCGTAAAATATGTTATCCCCCAATATCAGGGCTACCTTGTCATCGCCAATAAACTGCTCGCCTATTACAAAAGCCTGGGCAAGGCCATTGGGTTTTTCCTGTATTGCATATTCAAACTTGCACCCAAGTTCAGCACCGTCTCCTAACAGGCGTTTAAACCCCGGATTATCTTCCGGAGTGGTGATAATCAATATTTCCTTAATATCGGCCTGCATCAAAACAGACAGCGGATAATAGATCATCGGCTTATCGTAAATAGGCATCAATTGTTTGCTTATGGCCCTGGTTATAGGGTATAAACGTGTACCTGAACCGCCCGCTAAAATAATTCCTTTCATAAATATGTATGTTTTTTTGGTATGCCTATAAACGTGATATGTTATAATTATTGCTAAAATCCTTCAATTACCTACAGCTAAAATAAATATTTTTTTCAGCTTTATGGTTTACGTAAAATATTACCGCTTTGTTTAATTTATGCCTGATTGCTATAATAAAACACAAAAGTTAAATTCCAAATAGATAGCATGATAGTTGCCATAATTGCGTATAATTGCAGTTTAAATGCAAAACTCTACTACTTAGGTGGGGTTAGCAGTGTTTTATCGGTAACATGCATAAATATTATCTTACTCATCTGCAGGAATTAGAATCGGAAGCCATTTACATTATCAGGGAAGTGGTTGCGCAGTTTGATCGTCCTGCCATCCTGTTTTCGGGCGGGAAAGACTCTATTGTTGTAACACACCTGGCAAAAAAGGCATTCTGGCCTGCCAAAATTCCTATGCCCCTCATTCATATTGATACCGGCCACAACTTTCCGGAAACCATGGAATTCAGGGATAAGCTGGTTGAAAACCTTGGCGTACAACTTATTGTAGGCTCGGTTCAGGAATCAATTGATAAAGGCCGCGCAGTTGAAGAAAGCGGTATTAATGCCAGCCGCAACGAGTTGCAGATAGTAACTCTGCTTGATGCCATTGAAAACCATAAAATAGATGCAGCCATTGGCGGTGCCCGCCGTGATGAAGAAAAAGCACGCGCTAAAGAGCGTTTCTTCAGCCACCGCGATGAATTTGGTCAATGGGACCCTAAAAACCAGCGTCCCGAGCTTTGGAATATCTTCAACGGCCGCAAGCGTATGGGCGAGCACTTCCGTGTATTCCCGATCAGCAACTGGACTGAGATGGATATCTGGAACTATATTTTACAGGAAAACATAGCCATACCTTCTTTATACTTTGCACACCAGCGTGATGCCGTTTACCGCGATAATACCTGGCTGCCTGCTTCTGAGTTTTTACAGCTTCGCGAAGGTGAGACTATCGAAAACAAGTTGATGCGTTTCCGTACCCTCGGCGATATCACCATCACCGGCGGTATCGAATCTGATGCCGACACGCTGGAGAAGATAGTTGCCGAAGTATCGGCCACCCGCAGTACCGAACGTGGTAACCGCAGTGATGACAAACGCTCGGACACTTCAATGGAAGACAGGAAAAAGCAAGGTTATTTTTAAAATTTGATTCAATAAGCCTTTGGGTCCCAATGCCCGGAGCAAAAAACATACCACCACAATGGAATTATTACGTTTTACTACAGCCGGTAGTGTTGACGATGGAAAAAGTACCCTTATAGGGCGCTTGCTATACGATTCAAAATCCATCTTTGAAGATCAGATGGAGGCTGTAAAACAATCAAGCGAACGCAAAGGTCTTCAGCATGTTGATTTATCGTTGTTAACCGATGGCCTACGCTCTGAGCGTGAACAAGGCATCACTATTGATGTTGCTTACCGCTACTTTGCAACCCCTAAACGCAAATTTATTATTGCCGATACTCCGGGTCATATCCAATATACTCGTAACATGGTTACCGGCGCATCAACTGCTAACCTTGCACTTGTACTTATTGATGTGCGCAAAGGTGTGGTTGAGCAAACCTGCCGCCACTCGTTCATTGCTTCACTGTTAAAGATCCCCCACATTATTGTTTGCGTAAACAAGATGGATCTGGTTGATTACAGTGAAGAGGCTTTTAACAAAGTAGTTGAGCAATACGAGGCATTTGCAGCCAAAATTGATGTTAAAGATATCCGTTTTGTACCCATGAGCGCTTTGGCCGGCGATAATGTAGTAAACGATTCAGAAAATATGCCATGGTACAAAGGCGAGAGCTTGTTGCATACCCTGGAAACTATCCATATTGCCAGTGATGAAAACCACTCAGACGCACGTTTCCCTGTACAAACAGTGATCCGTCCGCATGCTGATGAATATCATGATTACCGGGGCTATGCAGGGCGTATAGCCGGAGGCATTTTTAAGCCTGGCGATAAGATAACCGTATTGCCATCGGGATTAACATCAGTCATTAAATCTATCGATACCTATTCGGGCCCGGTTGAGGAAGCTTTCGCGCCGATGTCGGTTTCTATTACTTTAGAGGATGACATTGACGTAAGTCGTGGCGATATGATTGTAAAAGATGACAGCGAACCACAGGTAAGCCAGGACCTTGACGCCATGATTTGCTGGATGGCAACACGCGGACCGCGCCCGGGGGCAAAATACCACCTTAAAACTACCACGCGCGAAGTAATGTCGATCATCAAAGAGGTTTATTATAAGCTGGATATCAACACACTTGAAAAGCAGGAAGAAAATACCGATATCAAGATGAACGAAATGGTGAAGATACGTTTACGCACTACCCAACCGGTAGTGTTTGACGAGTATCGCAAAAACCGAATTACCGGTTCATTGATCCTGGTTGATGAATCAACCAATGAAACTGTGGCGGCGGGTACATTTTTGTAAACTACGGCCAAAGCCAGACTCTTAAAGGGGATACAATTAAAAAATCTCTTCTTAAAAATGCAAAAGTCATTAAAGCGATCAGGTAAAAGATGAGTTTTACCTGATCGCTTTTTTTATTATCATAGTATTTTACCGCGGGCTGTTCTGAGCTGAGCTTTATTTTAGATTCAGATTTCCCCCTATTTATAATAAAATTCTTGAGGCAACCTCGCTTCTACCATACAGCTTACTCTTACTTTAGGAGAGTAAATAAAAAGCCGGAGTGATTCCTTCGGTTTAGACACCTCCTCAACTATTTAATTTAAAATCAGTTAGCATACCTTATAAATTAAATTTAACTTTGAGTAAAACTTAACCTTATGAAAAAATATCTACCTCTTTTGCTTGGTGTATATTTTTTTGCATTTTCCTGTAAAAAGGATCATCATCCCGGTACAGATCCTGATGCAAAAGAATATGACGTAAAATTTGGCCTCAATGGTTTTACGCAATCCATTACAACCATGGCCGGCAAAAAAACACAAACGAACGGCTTACAAACCAATGCAACACCCACACCTGTTACCGCCGATTATTTAAAAGTAGTCCGGTATCTGGTTTTTGGCCCTGGTGATTACAGCGAGGAAGGCCCCATATTTCATAGCATAGTAATCGATTCTACAGCCAGCAACTTCGGCGTTATTTCAGATCGCTTACCTGCCGGTACTTATACCGTTGTTGTCGCGGCTGGTAAAGCGGGCCTTCAATTCAGTAACAGTAATCCCAAACAGATATATTATACAAAAGATGTTTCTTATCAACCATTCTGGAAGGATACATTTTTTGATAAATTTCAATTAACTGTATCCGGAGACATCAACCAGGATGTAACGCTGAGCAGAATAGTTGCGCAATTACAAATTAATATTGAAGACGCTATCCCGGCCAACGCCAAAACAATTATTGTTAACATAAGCGATGAATCTCGTCAATATCTTATCGGTACTGAAAAATCCGGCCAGATGTCCTCAATGACGCTCACTATCGTCATTCCGGATGCCGCGAAAGGAAAGCCCAACTTCAAAATAACCAGTCTTATGGGCAATACCTCGACTCCGTTTGCGGTAAAAATAACCTGTTACGATGCTAATCAAAACGCGGTGGGCTCAGGAGTCACTGTCCCCAATGTTACCTGTCAGAAAAACACGAAGACGATATTATCGGGTAAACTGTTTAACTATGGCACCACTGATCCGTTTACTATTGGTATTAATAACGATTGGGATCCAACCCCTGTTGTTGCCCATTATTAAAGCCTACATAAATACAGTAAAATCATTAAGTGATAAACTTAAATTTAAAAAAATGAAAAGATATCTTTTAGGCCTTGCGCTAATTTGTATGGTTGTTTTATCCTGCAAAAAGCAAAGCTCTGATACCAATACTCCCTCTAAACCAACTAAAGAACAACACGTAGTTACTTTTAATGTGGGGTTTTCACAGCAAACGGGTGATTTAGAAACCAATTCCTTAAAAACCAATAGTACGACGGCCACCACGGCGTTGGCCGATGTGGCTGATGTAATGTATTTGGCAATTTATAATACGAATGGAAGCCTGTTACATATACTCAAAAAAGTATCAACAGATAATGGTTTTGGCTCTTTTATTGACACACTAAATTATGGAAATTACACAGCTATTTTTGCTGCCGGGAAAACAGGGTTATCTTTAACACCAGAATATCATTGGGTTGGTAAAGAAACCGGTGGTTTCTTTGTAGAACACAATTTAAGCACTGACGTTCTGATTTATGGATCAGAAACCGGTCCCGTGATTGGCCCAACCCTATTTAACAAAGATGCTTTTTACAAAAAAGTAGCATTAACCATCCCGCAAACCGCGGCTTTAACTATTAATTTAGACAGGATAACCTCGCAGGAGCAAGTAGTTGTAGAAGATGCGATACCGGCAAAGGCAAAAGCCCTGGAACTTAAGATTTCTTACGTAGCCAGTATGTTTTATGTAAACAGCGGTGCACCTCAAACAACATTCCGTAACACAATTTATACCTACAGTTTTTTAACTCCGACCGATATTGGTAAAACTAATTACAGTTTTAATACGGGCATTTTTTTGGCCATACCTTTGTCAACCCAAACTATTGTTTGTTCGTCTGACGTAACAATCAATAACAGCGGGGTAGACAACGGCCTTAACCCGGATATTGCTTCAATAACTGCACCCAATATAACCTGCTTACCCAATAAAAAAACGGTTTTAACAGGTAATTTATTTGGTGGGGCGGGTAAACCCGTCGGCAATGGTTTTCATTTAGTTACAGATACAAGTTGGAATAGTACAATTGTAAGTAAACCTTTTTAATGTAAAAACACCGCAAGGCAAAAGAAAAGCAGGTTGTTGTTATAAAATACCATAAAAGATTTCATAAGCTCAAATTCCTATTTTAGGAAATAGTAAAAAAGCAAATATTCCAAAGTAAAAGAGGCTCCTTACTTAGGGAGCCTCTTTTACTTTATTAAGAACCGTTCCGAGCTAATCTATATTTTAGACTCAGCTATTTTTGTTCATTTTTTTGCCTCAAATATTAATAGAATTTTGAAGTAGCCTCGCTTCAATCATACCCTGTACTCCTACTTGGATAGAATAAATCAAAAGGCATGAATACTATTGTGCTATTCTTTGTCTTTAATCAAATAAATGATTCCTGCAGTTTAGATGCTACCGCAACCGGCTAATTTAAAATTAGTTAGTATACTTTATAAATTAAATTTAACTTTGAAAAAAACTTAACCTTATGAAAAAATATCTACCTTTTTTGCTTGGTGTGTATTTTTTTGCATTTTCCTGTAAAAAGGACCATCACCCTGTTACAGACCCTAATGCTAAAGAATATAATGTAAAATTGGGGCTGAATGGTTTTACACAATCCATAGAAAACACGGCCGGCAAAAAAACACAAACAAACGGCTTACAAACAAATGCCACGCCCACACCTATTACCGCCGACTATTTTAAAGTTATAAAATACTTTGTTTTAGTTCCTGATAGAAATGGTACTCCTTCAATATTTCATAGCATAGCTATCGATTCTACTGCCAGTAACTTCGGTGTCATTTCAGATCGTTTGCCCGCCGGTACTTATACCATTTCTATTGCTGCCGGTTTAACAGGATTCCAATATAATGACCGGATGTATTTAAACTATAAAAAAGATGCTTCTTATCAGCCATTATGGAAGGATACATTTTTCGATAAATTTCAATTAACTGTATCCGGAGACATCAACCAGGATATAACGTTGAACAGAATAGTTGGGCAATTACAAATTAATATTGAAGACGCTATACCGGCTAATGCTAAAACAATTGTTGTTGAAATAAGCAAAGAGTATACTGGATTCTTTATTGCTACTGAAAACCTTGATTATGCGTCCGCAATGACGCTTACCACTGTCATTCCTGATGCCGCGAAAGGAAAGCCCAACTTTAAAATAACCAGTATTATGGCCAATACTTCGAGTCCGTTTACGGTAAAAATCACCTGTTACGATGCGAATCAAAGCCTGGTAAGTTCTGGTATTATTCTTTCCAATGTCACCTGCCAAAAAAACACAAGGACCATATTATCGGGCAAGTTGTTTAACTATGGCGCCATTGGACCGTTCACCATTAGTATTAATAATGACTGGGACCCAAGTCCTATTATTATCCATTATTAAAGCAAATTGCAATACGGTAAAATCATTAAGTGATAAACTTAAATTAAAAAAAATGAAAAGATCTCTTTTAGGCCTTGCGCTAACTTGTATGGTTATTTTATCCTGCAAAAAGCAAAGCTCTGACAATAGCAATCCTAAACCGGATAAAGAACAACACGTAATTACCTTTAACGTGGGCTTTTCACAGCAAACAAGTGATTTCAAAGTCAATTCATTAAAAACCAATAGCACTGCTACCAATGCGCTTACCGATCAGGTTGATGTGATGTATTTAGCAATTTATAATCCGGATGGGACCTTCGTACATTTACTCAAGAAATTATCAACAGATAGTGGGTTTGGCTCTTTTACAGACACATTAAATTATGGGAATTACACAGCCGTTGTTGCTGCGGGTAAAACCGGCTTAGTTTTATCAACAGATTACACTTGGTTTGGTGGTGAAACCGGTGGTCAGTATGCTTATCTACACAAATTAAGTACCGATATCCTGCTTTATAAAAGCAACGATACTCCCACTGGTTACATAACCAATTTTAACAAAGATGCTTTTTATAAAAAGTTAGCATTAACCATTCCGCAAACCGGGTCTATAAATGTCAGTTTAGATAGGATAACGTCACAGGTGCAGGTGGTTATAGAAGATGCGATACCTGCAAATGCAAAAACTTTAGCGCTTGAAATTTCCTCTATAGGTGAAAAGTATTACATAGGTAGTGGTACCCCTAAAACAATAACACTTAACACATATGAGACTTACAGTTTTTTAACCCCGACCGATATCGGTAAAATTAACTACAGCTTTAATACCGGAGTTTTTTTGGCTATGCCTTCTTCAACCCAATCAATTTATTGCTCATCTGGCACAACAATCAATAATCTTTCGCCTGATATTGCCTCGTTAACTATACCAAACGTAAGCTGCTTACCTAATAAAAAAACAGTTTTAACCGGCAATTTATTTGGGGGTGCCGGTAAACCAGCGGGCAACGGTTTTCATTTGGTTGCAGATACAAGCTGGAATAGTACCACCATTAACAGATCTTTTTAAAGACAAATCCATAGCAAAAAGCAGGTTTCCTGAGAGAACAAAATAAAAGAGGCTCCCGTGCAGGGAGCCTCTTTTATTTTAAAAATATCTTTTTAGCGCTGTTAAAAAGCTTGCATTTTCAAGGAATTCATTGTGTATCCGATAATCGTTTGATGCAGACTTCCAAACTGTCTCTCCAATACGGTATTTCCATCCCGAATGTGGATTTGATTTTAGCCTTATCCATCACCGAAAAGGCAGGGCGCTGTGCCTTTGTTGGAAACTCTGCAGTACGGATCGGGAATACTTTAACATTGGTACCCGAAATATCAAAAATGCCTTTGGCAAAGTCATACCATGAAGTTACCCCTTCGTTACTGTAGTGATAAATGCCATAAGCCTTTTTATCTGACTTAATTATATCAAGAATAGCACCTGCAAGGTCAATAGCATAGGTTGGGGTACCAACCTGGTCGGCAATGATCTTAAGCTCGTCCCGATCGGCCCCAAGCTTCAACATGGTTTTTACAAAATTGTTGCCATATTCAGAATACAACCAGCTTGTACGGATGGTATAGTATTGATCAATAATTGCTGTGATATCCTGTTCGCCTTCCAACTTGGTAAGGCCATATATGCTAATAGGGTCAGCAGCATCCTCTTCCGTACGCGGTAACGCCACATCTCCTTTAAAAACAAAATCTGTCGAGATCTGTACAAGGACAGTACCGTAAGTTTTACATTGTTTAGCCAGGTTAGCGGCCCCTGTTTTATTAATGGCACGCGCAAGGTCAACATCGTCCTCGGCTTTATCTACAGCTGTATAGGCAGCACAATTGATAGCAAAAGTTGGTTTATACTTTTCAAAAACTATATCAAGCAGGTCTTCGCGAAGAATATTAGCCTCGTCTTCTGGCAAAAAATGGATATAATTTATCCCTTTTTCTTCTGCCACTTTTTTTAAACAGTTACCCAATTGTCCGGATGCACCGAATACAATGATGTTTTGCATTTTACTTCGTGTTATTTTTTTTGACTTATGGAAGATAGGGTTAAAAACCAAAATCAGGAGCATCCTTTAAAAAGGGCAGCTCAATATCTTTGTCCGACACCAGCACATCACTGCCGCTTAGTTGCCAGTCGATATTTAAGTCGGGATCGGCATAGTGCAAGCCGCCTTCCGACGCTTTATCATAATAATTATCGCATTTATATTGAAACACGGCTTCATCGCTCAACACAATAAATCCATGTGCAAACCCTCTTGGTATAAAAAACTGTTCGTTATTTTCTTCTGATAAGATCACGCTGCAATACTGGCCATAAGTTGCCGAACCTTTACGCAGATCAACAGCTACGTCCAATACCGCACCTTTAGTTACCCTCACCAGTTTAGCCTGTGAAAATTCGCCCCTTTGCAGATGAAGGCCACGTAGTACACCCTTTGTTGAATATGATTGATTATCCTGTACAAAAGAAATATTGAAGCCTGTAGCCTCAGCAAATCGCTGCTGGTTAAAAGATTCAAAAAAGTAACCACGGTCATCATTAAAAATACGTGGTTTTATGATCAGGCATCCCTCGAGCGGGGTTGGTATTATAGTCATAGTGTTTATAAAGATAAACTCCCAATAAGCCCGATATTAAATAGATAACAGCTAATTAGGAGCATACGATTGTGTTTTTTATTCAAATATCACAGAAATACAATCAAAAAAAAATTATACTTACAGGAGAGCTTAAAAGATGATACGAAGCGCTAAAATGCCCGGTATCAACTAAACTCACCCAATAGCCATATTTAAAGCTTATACTTAAAAACTGGCAATTTGTTGCACTATCTTAAAAAAATATAGCGAAAGGGTTAATATTAACTATCAGCCTTTCGCTTCAAATTACCCAACCAACAGGAAGGATAACAATATTTAGGAAAATTTATAAATTAAATACAAATACCCTGTTTAGTTCAGGAATTTAAAGTAATTGGCCGGTACGCCCGCAACATCTAAGTCTGCAACAAATATTGAGCCGCTTAGCGGATATTGTTCCAACTCCCCGGTCGACATTTCAACACTTGCCGAAGTAATGTACAACTGGTCGAGATTTGGCCCTCCAAAAGCACATGAAGTTACCTTAGGCGCGGGGATATTGATCTTCTGCAAAATATTTCCGGTTGATGGATCAACCCTGATCACACCAAATCCATCCCATAAAGCAACCCACAATAATCCTTCGCTATCAATAGTCATTCCATCAGGATAGCCGTTCTCTTCGGCTATTTTTAAGATCAATTTCCTATTTGAAATATTGCCGTGCTTTGAGTCGAAGTCATATTGTACGATTTCTCCTGTCGGGGTATCGATATAATACATTTTTGAACCATCGGCATTCCATGCTATACCGTTTGATATTGACACCTGGCTAACTTGTTCCTTAAGATCAAGCCCATTATCGACGGAATACAGTGAACTCACATTACTGACACCATCCATAGATAAAGTGCCAACCCAAAACCGACCATGAGGGTCACATTTACCATCATTAAATCGCTTATTATGTTCTTTATGAATTTCGGTATTCAGGATATAGTCAACGGCACCGTTCTCAAGATTTACTGTTGCCAAACCATCTTCAAGAGCAGTTAAAACAGTATCCTTAGTTACAGGTACCACTGTGCCAATTCGCCGGCCAACATCAAATACTTTGTTTTCGCCGGTAACAGGGTTAAAAACATTTAAGCATCTGCCTTCAATATCAACCCAGTACAACTTTTGGTTTTCAACACTCCATATCGAGCCTTCGCCCAACTTCGCGTTTACTTTTAAAGCAACGGTGGCATCAATAATAGTACTCATCTATCCTTGCTTAGCTTTTTATAAGGTCGGCTTTAGTTTTATCCAAAAAATCGTGATAGGCCATTTTAATGCCATCTTCCAATTCGATAGAATGTTTCCAACCTTTACTGTGCAGTTTGGATACATCCATCAACTTGCGAGGCGTGCCATCAGGTTTAGAAGTATCAAACTTGATTTCACCGGTGTATCCTATGATATCCTTAATCAAAAGTGCTAATTCTTTGATGGAAACATCTTCGCCGGTGCCAATATTTACAAGACCTTCTTCGTCATAATTGAGCATCAAGTAGTAGCACGCTTCAGCAAGATCATCGGCAAACAAAAACTCGCGTTTAGGCGATCCTGTACCCCAAATGGTAACATCAGGCAACCCCTGTTCCTTTGCCTCGTGAAAACGGCGTATCAAAGCCGGTAAAACGTGTGAGTTTTGCGGATGATAATTATCATTGTAACCATATAAATTGGTAGGCATTACCGAAATATAATTACAACCATATTGCGCACGATACGCGTCGCACATTTTTATACCTGCAATTTTTGCAATTGCATAAGGCTCGTTAGTTGTTTCCAATAAACCTGTTAGCAAGTACTCTTCTTTCAATGGCTGCGGTGCCATTTTTGGATAAATACAGCTTGAGCCAAGAAACATCAGTTTCTTAACCCCATTCAGGTATGATTGGTGAATTACATTATTCTGGATTTGAAGGTTATCGTACAAGAATTCGGCACGATAAGTATTGTTTGCCACGATACCTCCAACTTTTGCCGCAGCAAGAAATACATAATCGGGCTTTTCAACCTCAAAAAAGTCTGCTACCTGCTGTTGGTTCCTTAAATCAAGTGTATCTGATGTACGGGTAATGAAATTGCTATACCCCTCTTTTACGAGTTTACGATATATTGCAGAGCCAACCATACCACGGTGGCCTGCAATATAAATTTTGGCATCTTTTTCCATCAAATTATTCAAATTGATTTTTAATAGTATAGCCAGATTCTTTTAATAATTTTTCTTTACGGAAATGATCAACGTCGGCATTCATCATATCTTCAACCAACATTTTCAAATCATATTTAGGCGACCATCCAAGTAATGTTTTTGATTTTGTTGGATCACCAATCAATAACTCTACTTCTGTTGGGCGGAAATATTTTGGATCAACCGCTACTACTTCCTTACCAATTTCAACCTGAAAATCTGGTGATTCACAAGCTACTACGTATCCTTTTTCGTCAACACCTTCGCCTTTAAACTCAATTGTTATACCTACCTCTGCAAAAGCCATCCGAACAAATTCGCGTACGCGTGTTGTTACGCCTGTTGCAATAACATAGTCAGTAGGTGTTTCCTGTTGTAATATCAGGTACATTGCTTCAACGTAATCTTTGGCATGGCCCCAGTCGCGCTGAGCATCCAGGTTCCCCAAATACAATTTATCCTGTAAGCCCATAGCAATTTTAGCGGTTGCACGGGTTATTTTACGGGTTACGAAAGTTTCACCTCTCAGCGGGCTTTCGTGATTAAACAAGATACCGTTACAAGCATAAATGCCGTAAGCTTCACGATAGTTTACTGTAATCCAATAAGCATACATTTTTGCTACAGCATAAGGCGAACGTGGATAAAACGGAGTTGTTTCAGATTGAGGAACAGCCTGAACCAAACCATAAAGCTCAGATGTTGAAGCCTGATATATTTTGGTTTTTTTCTCAAGACCAAGGATGCGGATCGCCTCCAGCAAGCGTAAGGTACCAATACCATCAGCATTTGCGGTATATTCAGGAGTGTCAAAGCTCACTTTAACGTGAGACATAGCACCCAGGTTATAAATTTCATCCGGTTGTACCTGTTGAATTATGCGAATTAAGTTTGTAGAATCGCTCAAGTCTCCATAATGTAGCGTTAACCTTACATTGGTTTCATGAGGATCCTGGTATAGGTGATCAATCCTATCGGTATTAAATAAAGAGCTACGGCGCTTTATACCGTGAACTTCATATCCTTTAGATAAAAGTAATTCTGTAAGGTATGCACCGTCTTGTCCGGTTACACCTGTTAATAAGGCAATTTTTTTCATTAGTGATTTCGAGATGTACGATTAACAAAAAAGTAAATAAACAGAAGTTTCCATAAAAATATTGCAAAAATTCCACAATTCAACAATCAATTTTAAAATTAATTGTTTTTTATAAAAATTCGCTTCAAACCCTTTTTGCTTACCAGGTATATAAAAAGTGTATTAGTGAGAAAATATCGCTTAAATAAGCGTTTGGGTTCTTGAAATAAACGGAATAACCATTCAAGGCTTAGCTTTTGTAAAAACACAGGAGCCCGCTTTTGCAATCCAACAAACACAGGTAATGCCCCTCCTATGCCAACCATAACACAGTTAACACGTCCTTTCATAGATGCCATCCACCTTTCCTGTTTAGGACATCCTAATGCTACAAACAATATTTGTGCACCGGAATCATTTATATTTTTTACTATAACTTCTTCTTCATCAGAAGTTAAAGGGCGGAAAGGCGGCGAGTACATTCCGGCAACCCGAAGATTGGGGTAATGTTGGTCAAGGTAATCCCTAGTTTGTTTAATGGCTTCTTCGGTTCCCCCGTAAAAATAAACCGAAACGTCTTTTTGAGTAGCCTCTTTTATCAAGTCGGGCAACAAACTCATGCCATCAACCCTGTCCTGCTTTGTACCATACTTAAACTTAATGGCTAATGCCAAGGGCATTCCGTCAGGGGTAACTATATCAGCGTTATTTACTACATCGGCAAAATTATCATCATTGTAGGCCTCTATTAACATATGAACATTTGCAACGCATACATATGATGATTTTTTAAGAAGCGCCAGGTCTATAATTTCATTTATAAACTCGCTATACTTCCCAACCGAAATTTTTAATGAAATGAAAGTTCGTTTTTTCACTTTATGATTTTTTTATAAATCTCACTCTTCAGGGTACTGCTGCTGTTAACCCTTTCCAAAGAATTAAATCCACGTGAAATTTTTGACACATCTGTTTTATTAAATCTCATCGCTTCATCTTTAACATTGAATACAACGTTGCTATCCAGTTTTAAACTTGAAGATCCCTCATCAAAGAAAAATCCATTACAATGTGCTCCTGTAGCATTCTTGTTTCTATATATATTATAGATATAATTACCTTTATAAACAGCGCCGACCTGCTTACCCAGGGTATAAATACCACCACCATCGGTTAATGCCTGCAACACATCATGTATGTTATTGTACTGTATAATGTTGTAAGAAGTGTAGTTATCATCGGTAGCACTAAATGTCCAACCTACACTTATGCCGCAATAGGGCAAATTTGATATTAAATTTTTGCTTATCAAACTATGATTTGCCTGAACTACTGCAATACCCACGCCTGATGGAAAAACCAGCCCGCAATTGGTAATTGTACAATTGATAACTTTATTGGCAGTGGGCGATATGTTGTCAGGAACATCTGTTCTTTTACCACCGAGATTATTATAGGCAATCATAACGCCGCCGCCGCCTACATCATTTATAGAACACTTTGTTATAGAATTATTGCTGGAGTAATTTAATATGCCAACCGCATAATTACCTAAATGGGTAAATGAGCAATTATCGAACGACCAATTCTTACAAACCTCCAATGTGATTGCAGCACCACAATCAAGAGCCATTTGTGAAGCCGAAAAGCCCACATTAAGGTCCATCCACGGGTATTTTTGCAAATTATTTTTTTTGAAACCTGCCAACATGGCTTTATAACCATATGCCTGCTGATTCAAATTAACCCCCCAAGCCGATTTGGTATAACTAAAATTAATATTAGAAAATTTAATATTCGATACATACCTGTTAATGCCTGCATTGCCTTTGGCAGCAACAAGTTGATCTAAAACAGGAGCAATAAAGGTTGCTTTATTAGGATCTTCACCTGTTGCAGCATAATATAATATTTGTTTATTTGCCGAATCGAAATACCATTCACCCGGTTTATCCAAATAATCTAAAGAATTCTCAATTACATACCGCATGTGAGGCTGATAAAAACCAACAGGGTAAGCAGATGGATTCCTAAAATAAATTACCTTTCTTGCCTTATCAACTTTATATACCCGAAGCCAGGATGCTTCCCAGCTATTATAAATTATAACGTCGGCTGCTGCTATATCCTTCAGGTTATCTAAATCAGTTCCAGAATAACTGAAAGCACAAAACACGTTCAATGAGTCCTTTACCAGCCTGCTCAATGCCTTAAAATCAAAAACCTTGTACGAGTTTGCAAACTCAGGTGCGGGCCCCTGGGTAAACAAGGTGTCAGAAGCAGCCCTTTTTAACCGTTTCCCATTTTTAAAAAGAGATTGAAAAGATGAGTTATCATTAAAAGCAGCCGGCAAATTAAGTTTCCATATATGAGGGTCGGCGGTTTTTGCCCAACTTCCGGTTAATGTTCTACCTCCACTCAAAACCACATTTTCGTTGCTAAAAGCGGTGAACTCTATCGAGCTTGATGAATCAATATCGTTTCGGTCGTCAAAAGTTAAGGGCTTGGTAAGATTGTACGTGCCGCCTCTAAATATAACCTGGTAACTGCCTTTTTGTCCCTGGGCTATAGCCGCCCTTATGTACTGCTGGGCTTTATAAATTGTTGCAAATGGCTTATTCAAAGACCCCGGATTATCATCTGATCCATTTAAAGAAACATAACATTTCGTTACTTGCTGAGCAAAACAGCTGTTTGTAATAATAAACAGACCGATAATAATATAGAGTGCCTTTTTCATAATAGCTTTATTTACTTTTCCAATATTCAAAATATGGCTTACCCTCTCCCTTTAACCAAAGTACAGTTTCAGCTACGTTTTTGCTCAGATCCGGCTCGGCCTGACCAAATAGCTCAACAGTAATTTCTGTAGGTGCCGGGTAATCTTCAACCATATTTTTAAATCTCTTTGAATATAATGGAAACGGTACTTTTAAGGTTCTTAGTACATCTCCACAGATTGCTATACCTTTAAATATAAATTTCGGCAATCTTTTTATCTTTTTACCGGTTAGTTGCAATGAAAGTTCATTCAACCATTTGTAAGAATCGATAGAAGGATCCCCCACGTAAAACATTTTGTGATTTACAACTTCCGGAGCCGCAATCATTATCTGATAAATCTGGTGCACGATGTTTTTAACATAGCCGTATGTCCTGATCACTTCGTGCTTAACAGGATGAAAGTATATACCTTTATCAATAACTTTCCACAACTCATTAGGATAACGCATATGCCATGGCCCCCAGATATTAGTAGGCCTTATAATTGTCCAATTACACGCAAGGTTGGCATTATGTGTGTATTGCTCTGTTAAAACTTTACTTTGGCCGTAAATAGTATGTGGTTTAAACTCGTTATCAGCAGAAGGGAACGGCTTCTCATCGGATTTATATACATACTGAGTAGACGTAATTATGGCTTGCTTTATCGACGGTGTCTTTTTTATAACGTTTAAAAGATGCTGCGTACCTTCGTGATTTTCGATATAATCTTCCAGGTTATCACTCAATGTATCCGTTCTGGCAGCCAAATGGATAACTATTTCGGGCTCGTATTTTTCAAATACCTCGGTTAATCTTGATTCGTCCATGATATTCCCTGACTCCCAAAGTTTAACATGCAGCGGGTTTGTTGGTTTTACTTTATCAAAATTAATAATTTTGTTAAATCCCTTTGCGTGTAAAAAATCAATTAGATTGGTTCCGATAAATCCAGATGCGCCGGTTATTAATATGTTCATACTTAATCGTTGATTAACAAAAATGATTCGTTTAAATTCTCAATATATTTTTCTATGGTATACTTTTGTAAAAACACCTCCCGGGAATAATCACCCATAGTTTTCCTGAATTCCGGATCGTCTATAAGTATCTTGATTTTCGCGGCAACCTGTGTTGCATTTTTTATATCCACTAAATAGCCGCTTTTACCATCTTCAACTATGCTTTGAATACCTCGCCACCTTGTTGCCACAATGGGTAGCTTATATTGCATAGCCTCAAGCAACACCACTCCAAATGATTCCGACACAAAGTAACTTGGGAAACAAAAAATATCCGCATTACAAAAGGCCTTTTCTTTTTCCTTTCCTTTTATAATTCCAAGATATTCTACATTATTTTCAACACCATATTTTTTTACGTCGGCAAAGAAAGCTTCCCGATATTCCTCGCTTTCAAATTTACCTGCTATCTGCAATTGTATTTTGTATCCTTGTTCATGCAATTGGTGCACAGCTTCCAAAAGCACCCCTTCACCTTTGGTAGAATTCAAAAGGCCTACAAATAATATTTTTATCTCTGGTAGGTCAGTCTGTAGTGCAGCTAAATTTTGAGGATATTCGTCCGGAACACCTAAAGGAACTATTACATTTCTTTTCGCCTCCAGAAAAACTCCATCCTGCGGGTTGAATACCGAACTTGTGATTGCTAAATCTGGCTTTTTTAGGGCTATCAGTGCCAGCATTTTTATAATGGGATTCATTTTAGGAATTTCTTCCATTATACCGGCCGCATGAAAATGAAAAATAGTCTTTTTAAAAATCGGGCGAATAAACAATAATAATATAATATCGCGGAGTACGCTCACCTTTGGCGAGTTACTTGGTGGATAGTATAGTGCGTCAATTTTATACTTAAATTTTAAAAGATAGGCTTGCTTTATAATCCAAAAAATATGGGTTATCTTATACAACGATATCTTTCCACGCTCGTTCATTTCTCTTGAAAAGCACATTCGTACGTGATACATTTGTACTCCTTCATATTTATTATTTAGCATGTATTCTATCATCATGGCCTGACCACCGAATGGCGGTGGCGTTTGTCCGATTACCAGAATACGTAGGTCTTTTTTTGACATCAGATTTAAACAGTTGAACTTTAATTATCCGGGGCTACCAGCTAATACTAATATGTTATGTTGTGTAGCTTTATATCGCCACTATGAAATTTAACAGAAGTTGAAAAGACATGGATGGCTGTCTTAGTTCAGCTCCCCCGCCTTAATATATTTATTGTTAAACTCAATCTTAATTATTTACCTACAAAAAGCTTTAATTAGCTCCAGCTTGCGCACGTAATATCTGATTGTATTTATTTTTATTCAAAAAATATCGTCCCTGGTGAATGGGGCTAAATACCATAGCCAAAATGAAATATAAAGCGGCTTTCATCTTGTTTTGCTGTATATATACCCCAAACTTAAACATGAACTTGTTAGAAAAATTAAACAAAGAGCGTTCAACGTTACCGGTATTTTTCCGTTTCAAAAGTTCAGCATCTGAATAAGAATCATTAGGCTGTCCGCTTTTTAAGCGCTCTCTATATAATTCTCTTATGTAGCTCATATACTTACGCTGAACCAGGCCACTGGCAGTAGTTGTATTTCCTCCCCTTATCCTCTGTTTATACAGAAATTCGGGATGGTTACAAAACTTTAAACCCAGCGTAGCCATCCTTAAAAGGAAATCATAATCTTCGGCAGTAGCAATCCGATAATTGCCAACTGTATCATAAACCGACTTTTTAGCAATCCAAAAATGCGGTACTGCAGAAAAATACTCAATAAGCGTTCTTGATATTGCAGGATCGGTGCTAAATTTAAGCCGCTTTATTTCTACTCCTGCCTCATCAACAGCTATAACCTGTAAACCCAGCAAATCAATTTCAGGATGTTCAATAAGATAACTTACCTGTTTTTCGATTCGTTCGGGCAAGCTTATATCATCACCGTCCATACGGGCTATATACTGGCCAGATGCCTTGCTCAAAGCAAAATTTAATGTTTCGGCAATGCGCAGATTGGTGGGGTTTTTAAACAATTTGATCCTACTATCTGCCTTTTCAAGTATCTGTAATTTTTGGTATGTTTCGTCGCCAGAGCCATCATCAACTATAATGACCTCCAAATTCTTATAAGTCTGGTTTAAAATACTCTCTATTGCTTCATCAATGAACTCAGAAACGTTATAGGTTGGTATAAGTACCGAAACAAGAGGTTCATTTTTCATGTAGTGATATTTTTTTTTGAAAATAAGGTTGATAGGACTATAATAAACAAAGCGTCATAGAGCAAGAAACCATTAAAGAACGCGGTGAATAAAAAGACAAACAATAAAAACAACGTCCGGCTCTGCTTTATATAATTATAAAAGCTACTCAAATACGTTATCAGGCCCGCAAAACCTAAATTGAAAAGGATATCAATAAAATCATTATGCATCCAAATATCCAAACCGAAATACTGTTTATTGTAAGTATTTGAATATTTAGGTCCCCGTCCAAATATGTTTATAAAACTTAAACCGTCATCCGCGACTTGTGAAATCGCTTTAAACCAAAAAAGACTTCTTCCTGAAGTGAACACCATAAGCCCTTCTATACCTATCTTGCTTATGGTAATCCGCGCTGCTATAGTTGTTATAACAATTATTACGAGTACAATAAAATACTTATATCTTGCTACCAGGTTAAAAACCTTCGGCAAGCTTTTTAAAGCTATTATGACAATGGCAATAGCCACATATATTAACCCTATACGAGCTCCCAGACTTACAGCATACGCCCAAATAAGTAATGCTACCAAACGTCTCCGTAATAAATACAGGAAGAATCCGGCAACGCCAAGATAATAACAGGCAATATGTGAGATTACGAAGCCCTCTTTATATACGCGGTGCACATCATAAAATTCTTCCTCCGAATTCTTATTTTGTGCAAACGGCGCCGATAGTTCATAAAAAACAATGAAAATTATTACAAACCATGTAAGATGCTTTCGGAATTTTTTAAGATCAACTTGAGAATAATCGCATTTGGGTAAATAATTAAAGGCAAATATTATATTAAAAAATATAACGATGTAGGAAAAGCTTGAGTTTATTGGCGTTCCAAGCAGAACCGAATATGCCAAACAAGCGGTAACCAAAATTGAGCCACTAACCAGAACGACATTTTTGTCTGCCCTAAAAAATTTATTAAAAAGAAAAAGAGTAAGGGCAAGATTAAAATATGACCCGATTTGAATATTACCGTGGCTAACAGCATTTACAAAAAAAAACAAGCAGGTAATAGCCGGCAGGAAAAAAAGTAAAATATTGATATCAGTATTTCGAATACTTATTTTCATTCGTCTATTATTTAACCTCTTGATCTGTTACACGTAAATTAGGCTTTATTTTAACGGGATTACCGTAAGCTACAGAATTTGCAGGGATAGATTTAGTAACTATTGTTCCCGCGCCTATTACACTGTTATCTCCCACTTCAACGTCACCTATAATTACACAATGTGCCCCAATATCAACATTGTTTCCAATACGAGGGCATTTTGAGCCGTAATATTTATTACCTATCGTAGTTGATTGACGTAACAATACATTTTCACCTATCACACTTTCAAAATTTACAACCAAACCTGAGCCATGCCAAATTTGCAAGCCGGCCCCGACTTTAGTGTTTATAGGCAACTCAATGCCTATTATCCATATAAAAATCCAATTATAAAATTTGCCAACAGGATAAGATAAAATCCTAACCCATTTCTTTTCAGAAAAGTAATACATGCTACTAATCCTATAAAAACAAACTACAAACTGGCCTTTTCGGTTACCCTTGTTTGCTTTAATATCCTTTTTTAGTGTTTCGCGTAACCTCATGACAATACTTTAATTTATGCTTTTATGTATGTGCGCTTGTATAGTTTTAAAGAAGCGATCATTCTATCATAAAAGGTTACTTTTTTTAATAAAGGAAATCCTGCAACATCTTTTAACGCCTGACCGATGTATTTAGAGGCCTTTCCGGCGGTGGTATTACCCAGGTGTTTAAACAGGAACTGAGAATCAACTGTGGTATTGCTGGTTTTCAGTTCCCTTATAGTTTGTAATGCTGTCAGCAATTCTTCCTTATTTTTTGCAACGAAAAACATTTTGTTATCAGCCTCAAATTTGTAGCCCATATTTTCTCCATGCGGATTATAATATATAGACGGCCGTCCAAGGCAAATGGCCTCGGTTAACAATGCACTAAATCTCGATATGAGCACCGATGAATTCCGGATAGAGTCATGAACACTTAGTGGATTAGATTTTTCCACCTTGTAGTTTTCAAAAACACCTGCATCACGTGGATGTTGAGAAAGCAAGTAATCAATGTTAAGATCTGTACAAACATCAACTATATCTTTCACCCATGAATTACGAACTTCCTCAAAAATACCGTAAGTAAAATTTACGTTAATCAGAGCCTTTTCATAATCCGGAGCGGGGGCAGGCTTTAAGTCCTCAAAGCGTGGGTTACCTATTACGGCACTTATCTTATTTTTTACGCTTATGTTTTCGAGCGTAGCTGTACCCTGAAAAATGGGGAAACTACACGTACGCATTCTACCGTCTACTGGTCTTAAATCAATACTTGATTCCTGTATGCAAACAGCATTTTTTCCATTTTTCATAAAATCAAGACTGAACTTTCGTTCACGAAATCCCCAATCGTTTGCTACTACAAGCAGAGAGTAATTGCGAGGCGAGATTGAATGCTTAGCAACGGTTGCTTTAATCCCAAGTTTTTGAGCGGCCGGCAAAGCATTTTCTATCGGCGAACAATACACGTCACTGTCAATATTCAAACTACCCAATAGCGGTTTATACGATTTAACAATGGTATCGCTTGATGCATAAAGCGCTATCTTGCTTGGCGCAACCGGTGCCGAAGTATTTGTACCTTTAAAGGTACTATGCGGATATTTAGCTATAAGACGCGGGTAATCTTTTTTAAAATCGTTAAAGATACTTTCTTCAATTTGAAGCTCAGTTATAACTAACGCATCATCCAGGTATTCATATGATAGCAAACCAGGGGAATACCAAAACGCTGTACTGTTTTCGATGCTTTCAATGAGTTTGATTACCTGATCGATACCGTTTTTAAAAAAAATTGTTGTCATAGGGGGTACTATATGTGATATTGCCAAACAATAAGAATGTAAACAGTTGTCACCAAAAGCGGTAATAATGTAGTTTGCTTCTCAAAAGTCCAAAAGTTGATGTTGATTGATCGGTATGAATATATAGCTGCATACCACGAGTAAAAACCAAGATAGCCGATAATCATGCCAATAGGAATGGCGTAGATACCAACATAGTGAGTTAATATTAGCGTTGAAACAACATATAAAATACCAGAAACGCCGTCTGCAATATGAGATATGATATGATTCGTAGATAAATAAACCTGCATGTGCATGGCTCCATATCTATTTATAAAATATGCTAATCCAAGCATAATCCATAATGGCTGACTTACAAACTGTGTCTGACTGTGAATTGCTTTCAGCAGATAATCAGAAAATAACCCTACTATTATAAAGCCTATGATAAAAACCATATGGCTTAAAAACATTCCTTTGGTAATAATCTTCACCAGGTTTTTCATGTCGTTTTTAACCCTAAGCATAGCATATAACGGCAGCTTGCTGTAAAAAGGGGCCATGGAAATATCCCTGATCTGATTTATGATACGTAAAGCAAGCAAATAAGAAGCAACTGCTTCAACAGAACCAAACTGCGCATATACAACACCCGTTAAATTAGTTAATCCGGCCGACATAAAACCGGATATTCCGCTACGCCAGGCGGGTTGCCATATCTTAGCGAAGATCTCTTTATTAAAAGGTTCCTTAACTGAGACTTCCTTATAAAGTCCGTCATCTATTTTGCGACACAGATACCAGTCCCTTATAGTTACCACCATTACCCACAATTGATTAACAATAACCAGGTTCAATAACGATGGTGCTATAAATAAAACAATGATGCTTGTTATTATACTACCTACCGAGGTAAGCGTTTCTATTCGTCTTACCAATGCAATTTTAAATAAGCCTTCCAGAAAATTCATATAGATTTTCCCGTAAAAACTTATACATGATACCAGTAACACAATCACCCAGCACCACCAGGCCTGATGAACATTAGCTGCACCTCCAACCGGCTTTACCATTGACCATGTGCCAAAAATCCCCATTGCAACAAACGCAAAAGCTGTTAACCACACATATATTGTTTTCATGGTTGAAACAATACTCGACAACAGCTTTTTATTAACCTCCTGACTTTCTATAGTTGCCTCAGAGCTGCTCCCCGAAAGGATACCTATGTCGGTTGCGCCACTATAAGCGTATGAAATTACCCGCGAAAATGTCTGCCTGAAGCCAAAATCGGCAATGGCTTGTAATGAAATTATTGTAGAAAATAAATACCACAAAACAACATCACCTGATGAAAACTGCTTTAAGATTAGCGGTAAAACCCCAAATAGTGTGAGTGTCTTGGTTGAATAGCTCAACCAAGTCATTAAAGTAGGAGAATTCCACGCGCGCTTCAGCATATTTATATATAGAGTTATATCTCAGTAGATATCAATAAAAAAAATCAAACAACTAATCCAGATCCTTCAAAACGTTACTTATACCGCCATCAATATTAAGATTAGCGCCATTAATAAAGCCGAGCTTATCTTCTGCTAACAACAAAGCCAATTGAGAAACCTCCTGAGGTTTACCTATGCGCTGGCTTGGATGTAATTCATTAAGCTGTTTAACTTTTGTTTCGTCGTTATTAAATCCGTCTCTCAGCATTTGGGTGTCAATGGCTGCAGGGCTAATTGAATTTACCCTAACCCTACCCTGAAGATCAACCGAAAGCGACTTTGTTAAGCCAACAAGCGCACTTTTTGAAGTAGCATATGCTAAAAACCTCTTTTTTGTAAGCTGATGATGGATGCTTGCTATATTAATAATAGAACCTTGCGATTTCTCAAGCCTATCTAAAAACAGTTGGCTTAGCATAAGTGGCCCGGTTAAATTCACATTAAGGGTTTGATTCCAATCCTGAATCTTAACTTCCGAAAGACTGCTTAATATTTGTACAGCGGCATTATTTATCAGGACAAAAAGTTCAGGAACTTCCTTATTCAGGATTGTTTCCATATGGCTTTTATAATCCGGATCTGCACAATATCTGTTTAAATCAAACCTGATAAATTTCTCGCAATAAGGAGATGGCTCATCTACCAGGTCAAGTCCTATAACACGATAGTTGTTTTCGCTAAAAGTACGTGCCAGCTGGCTACCGATACCGCCTAAAACGCCTGTTATTAAAACTGTCTTCTTATCCATTAAATTATTTGATATTTAAATAGCCAAATAGTAAATCTACAGCTTTCAAGCTGGCCCTGATCACAGCTTCTTTTGTGTTAGAGCCGTTGTGGGTACCAAAAATACATTGCTCAAACTGACGTAATGGACTGTCGGCAGGTAGTGGCTCCACTTCAAAAACGTCCAATCCGGCAGATTTAACCTTACCTGAAAGCAAAGCTTCAGTTAATGCCTTTTCGTCAATAAGCGGCCCTCTCGAAACGTTTATAATTATCACACCGTCCTTCATCTGACCAATAGAATCGTTATTTATAAGATGGTAGTTAGACGGGGTTAATGCGCAGGTAAGGATAACAAAATCAGCATCGCCCAATTTGTCAGGGAAAGCAAGTATTTCATCAACATTAGCCTCAGCTGGTGTTAGCTTCGTAAACGGATCATAGGCATTAATCTTCACGTCAAACGCTTTAAGCCTGCGTGCAGTTGCCAATCCTATATCACCAATACCGATAAGGGCTACAGTTTTTCCTTCAAGTGACATACCCGGAGGCTTAATCCAGTTTCCCTTTCTTACCTCTCTGTCAACAAGGTAGCTTTCGCGTGCCAAACCTGTAAAATAGGCAAGGGCCATATCAGCAACCTCATTACCAAACATTCTTGGCGTATTTGAAATAGGTATACCAAGCTTTTCACAAGCTTTAAAATCTACGTTATCAACACCTACTCCCCATTTCACAGCAGCAACAAGTTTCCCTGCTTTACCTGCAGTGAATACACGTTCTGTAGCCGGATCATCACCGATAATCCAGGCATCAACTGTAGGTACAAGTTCAACCAATTCGTCTTCAGTAAGTACTTGTACAACGTTAGGGGTTATTAGCTCAATTCCTTTTTCTTCAAACAGGTATCTGAGTTGATCAATTGCCCTAAGCATTGGAGGGCATGTTACTAATACTTTCATTCTTATAAGGGGGATTACAGATTTATATCTTATTAAGGTTTTTATAAAGCAACTCGGCCATTATAAAATTAAGTTCAACATCAATGTCCTGGCTTTCAACCTCAGGCATATCAAATAAAAACGGCCTGTCACCGATGCGGTTATGTTTTCTTTCAAGTATCTCTTTAGTAAACAAATACATACAAGAGTTTTCCTCGTAAATTGGAGGTAAATCCTGGGTACGCAATAAAATATTCGGGTTATGGTTTATTGGCCTTGCTAACGGGTCCCAGTATCTTACCTGTTTACGTGTTACCGAAAATAATGAGTCATACATCGGATATAAAGAGAAGAACTTCTGAATACCCTCTGTAATGGTTTTTGTTGATAAAATGGGGTTTGTGCTGTGTGTTTGCAAATAAAATTCAGAAGGCACCTGGTTAATGGTATTCAACAAAACATCATTCATCGGGATGCTGCCATCCCTTAGATGCTCAGGCCTCTCCAACACCAATACCTGCGGAAATGCCTTAGCGCTTTGTTCGATAATGATAGGGCTATCTGTATCAATAACAACCTTATCCACCAAAGGGCAATTTAACATTGCCTCAACAACGTAGTGGAACAAAGGTTTACCGGCAAAATCGCGGTAGTTTTTTCCAGGAACCCTTTCACTGGAATGACGCATCGGTATAATTGCTGTTAATTTATATGCAGACATATCTTTGTTAGTTATTTTTTCAATTAGAAACTACGAGCTATAAACTATCTTCTCGCCAAGATTGGATGTAACCTTCTCTGTTTTCTTTTTAAAGAGCTTATCTTTAAAATCGTTGGGATAATAAAAACGCATCCTAAGGGTTTCATCAGGTACAGCTTGCTGCCTGTAACCTTTGTATGTTCCCCAGAACTGTAACGTTCTGAAAATGACAATAAACCTAAACTCCTTTATGAACTTACCATCATGTAAAGCATGAACCGAATCTGACCAGATATTACCAATCGATAATCTTAAAAAGGTAAAAAAGTTAAACTTTTCATCTGGATAGATATTTTTCAATGCTACAGCTTCCCTGCGGTACCTGTTTTTTATGCGGGCTGGTGTTTCCTCATGCACGTGAACTATTGTAGCCGTGGCTTCATAAGCTATGGCGTGTCCTTTTTGCATTATCTTGGTAGCCCAATCCAAATCTTCCAGGCCTGTTAATTCTTCATCGTAAGGAAGCTCTTCCCAAAGCGATTTCCTGATCATGGCGTTCGCGTTATTGCAAAAAGGGATTTTCTGATCATAGTTTGACTTATCAGGAAACCATTTTTTAAACAATTGCTCTTCCGAATACTTTGTTATTTCATTTCCTACCTGTCGCCCGTACGTTAAAGCAACCTTCTCTTTTTCGAAGGGTTTAACCATCTTTTCGATCCAATCAGTATAAAGAGGATATACGTGTGCGCTCGCAAACAGAAGAAACTTTCCCTTAGCATGTTTACAACCTACGTTCAATGCTCGTCCAAAAGAGAAATCTTCAGGATTAATATTTACAACCGTTACACCAGCCTCCCGCGCTATAGCAGCGGTTTGGTCTGTCGAACCAGAATCAACCAAAATTACCTCGACTTGGTTATAAATAGATTGCTTCTTTATACCCTCGAGTAATTTTCCTATGTGTTTCTGTTCATTATATGAACGAATAATTAAGGTGCAAATAGGGGACATGCATTGTACTTTTAAACCAATTATCTGTTAATAAACATTTGCAGACGGTTTTACTTCCTTTTAAAAAGCCTACTAAAGAAACCAGCATCTTTTGGTTCTTCTCCATAACCATAGCCATAGCCGTAACCATAGCCATAACCATAGCCGTAACCATAATAACCACCTTTTTTAGTCTTAATATCATTGATAACAAGGAAGGCCCGCCTGAATTTATGACCATTTACCAAATCATTAATAATATTTAGCTGAGATTTGAGGGTATATTCTTGTCTAACAATATATAATGCCACATCTACGTGCTTTTCTATAAGTTGAGCATCGGATACAAGCCCGATTGGAGCACTATCAATGATGATATAATCAAATTTCTTTTTTAGGTATTCAATCATTAAGCCCAGCTTTTCATCCAACAAAAGTTCTGAAGGATTTGGAGGGATCGGGCCGGATGATATAATAAAGCAATCCTGAGAAAAGAACGTAGGCTTAATTATATCATCTATATTCATGTTTTCAGAAACCATGTAGTTGGTAAACCCGTGGTCGTTGCTCAAGCCAAGGTTACTTGATAACTTAGGTTTACGCAAATCCAATTCAATCAACACCACCTTTTTTCCACTCAATGCTATTACACTGGCTAAATTGGTACAAATAAACGACTTACCTTCACCACTCATACTTGAGGTTGCCATGATCACACTCGGTTGTCCAGGCTTCAATACAAATTGTAGGTTTGTTCTTAAGGCTCTGAACTCTTCCGATATAACGGATCTTGAATTTGTTCCAACTACCAAAGAATCATTATTTTGATTGTTACCTATCTCGCCAACTACAGGGATCTTGGTATTGGATAAAATGTCGTCCTTATTAACAATTTTTATGTTCAATAACTCTTTACCGTACAAATAAGCTACGGGAACTAATAAACCTAATATCAGGCCAATAGCATATACCAATGGTTTGCTCGGCTTAAATGGTAAATAATCACTCTTAGCCGGATCAATTATTCGAGCAGTTGAAAGCGTTGAGGTTTTTGATATAGCGGTTTCTTCCTTCTTTTGCAACAGGTATAAGTACAATTGCTGTTTCAAATCCTGCTGACGCGAAAAGTCAAGATAAACACGTTCTTGCTTTGGTATATTTCCAACTTTGCCATTTAGTGTCGAATTATTTTGCTTCAGTTGTTTTATTATTACAACCAAACTCTTTTTATAATTATCAAAACTCTTAACTAATGTACTCCTAACGCTGTTTATTTCCGCATCTATATTTTGTATTACAGGGTTACCTTCTTTATAAGAAAGCATCAAATTATCCCTGTTAATTAATAACTCATTATACTTTTGAATAGCAGCAATAAATACCGGGTCTTGAATAGCAACAGTATTAGGTATAATTTTCCTATTTGCCGGATCGCTGATATATTTTGAAATATCATCTGCCAATGTTAATTGAATCTCTTGTTCATTCAATTTATTAGCATACTCCGTAACGTTGGTTATAAGCGCCTCACCTTGAGCCTGCACATTTGCAAGACCGTTTTGCTCCTTAAACTTCTCAAATTTACTTTCAACGCCGGTTAATTCCTGGCTAACCACCGATAACCTGTCTTGTATAAAGGCTAAAGTACTATCTGCTATCGCTATTTTATTTTCATGATTTCCCTTCAAATACAACTCCATCATCTTCTTCAAAATGGCCTCGCCCTTTTTTGAATTTGAGTACTGAAGCGTGATTGCTAAAGTTGTACTTTTTTTGTCTGTTAAATCAACGTCAAGTCCTTTACTAATTGATTCAACCTTATCATCAATGGATTGTAAAAGAAGCTTATATTCGGTTCCCGAAATTGCAACACCCGGTACCTTAGTAAAAACAAGTACAAACTGAGGCAACACAACGTTAGTGTTATAATTAACTGTTGTATCAACATCGTCTTTACCATTTTTAATATGAATTTTCTCGCCTACTAAGTCAACGTCATAATTCCTTAGTTGTATAGAGTCTATTCTGGGTATTAGCTTTACTTTAAAAGGAGCTTCGTCGTATAATTCAATTGCATTTATCTTTCCCTTTCTAAAGATTGTTACATTTAAATTCAAATCATTAACAACACTGGTCATTAAAGCTCTTGATTTTAATATATCGATCTCGTTATAAGCGTTACTGGACATATCCAACAGATCGGAAAAATCCATTAACGAGTTAGCACCAGATTTTCCGGTTAACGCACCTCCTGATGATCCGTCATCGATGGTGATCTTACTGTTTATCTTATAAGAAGGAGTACTGTATCTTGCAAACATAACAGCAAGTGCTACAAAAACAAGAGTGCTTAGCAGAAATAAATACCAATGACCCAGAAAGTTACCTACGAGTTTCTTAACATTAAAACTTTGTTCTTTTCCTAAAGCCTGATCAAGTGCCTGATCCGAATTCGCCATAAATTAAATCTTCTGGTAAATAGTGTGAATTATAGTAGTTAATAAATCCCCTAAAAAAGCATTCACAGATCGTAAATCCGGAATCAGTTTGTAAATAACCTGGCTACAGTGCCATTTCTTCTACAAACATTTCAAGATTACTATCTTTTCAATTAGCAAATATTTTAGGGGTTTATAAGATTACGTTGCTTATTTAAGCCTGGTAGCAAGTATTATCAAAATTGATAGTAGAGATGCGGCTATAGTAACATACCTGGCCTGCGATGCATCATTGGCATCGGATTTTGCTTTCCGTGGTTCAACATATATTACGTCATTTTGCTTTAAATAGTAATACGGAGCGCTCATAATGTCACTTCTGGTCAAATTCACCCTGTATGGTGTCTTCGTGCCATCGGCATTCTCCCTTATCAACAACACATTTTCGCGTTTTCCATAAATGGTCAGATCACCGGCCATGGCTAACGCATCTATGATACTAACCTTTTCATTTGGCATAACATACTGACCAGGCTTCAATACTTCCCCGGTAACGTTTACTCTGAAATTTGCAAACCTTACAATCACCGTTGGATCCTTAAAATATTTTGCGGCCGCTATTTTAGTTATACTGTCTCGCAATTGAGATGTAGTATACCCCAAAACATTCAATTTCCCCAAAACAGGCAACTCAATAAAGCCTTCTTTATTCACTAAATAACCGGTAGGAGTTACAGTATTCAACGCCGGAGTTGAAACCGAGCCAGAGGTACTAAGTGGCACATTAGCTGCGTTTATGGATATAGTTGCCTGTGGATCAATTGTTTGTATGAAGATATTTAAAATATCATCAACCTTGATCGTAGGTTCAATATACTCAGACTTCAAGATCGTATTCAAACGCCCGGAATCAGGGATATCTTGAAAATATTTTACTTTTTTTGTCGTATCGCAAGAAAAAAAGCTAAAAGAAATTACAAAAAGGAATAAAACCAGATACGAGTTATATAGAAAAATTTTTCTCATAAAATTAGGACTCCCATGTTTTTATAGGTATAAGTTTAAAAACGTTGCAATATATACACTTTTTTCTCAAATGCAACACACTTTTATTAATTTTTTTATAAAACCGCCTTTAGCATAACTTTTTATTAATCAAAAGTGCGTTTTAATATAATATTGAAAATTATGCCTGCCCCATTGTGCCACCAAAATTCATCGGAAAACCAGGGTGGTCGGGCTGTACTTTGATACGACCATTAATAGATTCATACTTTTCGATGTTGTCTTGCAATGCCGAAAGAAGACGTTTGGCGTGTTCGGGAGTCAGTATAATCCGCGATTTTACCCTGGCTTTCGGAACACCGGGCATAACCCTGATAAAATCTAATACAAACTCAGAGGTTGAGTGAGTGATAATAGCAAGGTTTGAATAGACACCTTCTGCAATTTCTTCTGATAGCTCAATATTGAGCTGATTTTCATTTTGTTCTTCCATGCTACTAAATTAGCAAAAAGACGTTCTTCGCTAACTGTCTTTTTGCGCGGTAAATGCTGCGGCAAATATAGCTTTTAAGAATATATTCCATCCTACATTATGCTTTCAAAGTGCCGAACGTAGAACAGAAGTATTTCGCTTTTGTTTTAACTATTTTAAAAATAATCATAAAAAAAGCCTCCCGGATAACCGGGAGGCTTAATAAATTATTTAAGTAGCTGGCAATTAAGCTTCCAACTCTTCTGCTTTTGAAGCCATCAGGCGGTCAAACTCCTCTTGTGAACCTACACGGATATTTTCGTATTCGCGTAAACCGGTACCTGAAGGTATTAAGTGACCTACGATAACGTTTTCTTTCAGGCCAAGCATGTTGTCTTTTTTACCTGCGATAGCTGCTTCGTTCAGTACTTTGGTAGTTTCCTGGAACGATGCTGCCGAGATAAACGACTTGGTGCCTAACGACGCCCTGGTGATACCTTGCAATATCGGGCTCGATGTTGCTGGGATGGCGTCACGCACTTCAACCAGTTTAAGGTCGCGGCGTTTCAATACCGAGTTTTCATCGCGTAAACGACGTAATGAAACTATCTGGCCAGATTTCAACGTAGTTGAATCACCCGGATCAGTAACAACTTTCTTGTCGTAAATTTCATCATTCTCGGTCATGAAATCCCATCCGTCAACAGCTTCACGCTCTAAGAAACGGGTATCGCCCGCATCTTCGATAGATACTTTCTGCATCATCTGGTGAACGATAACTTCAAAGTGTTTATCGTTAATTTTCACACCCTGTAAGCGGTAAACTTCCTGGATACCGTTAACAAGGTATTCCTGTACCGCCGCAGGTCCTTTAATAGCAAGGATGTCTGAAGGTGAAATTGAACCATCTGACAATGGCATACCAGCTTTAACAAAGTCATTATCCTGTACAAGGATGTGTTTTGAAAGTGGTACAAGGTATTTTTTAACCTGGCCGTCTTTTGATTCGATTGTAATTTCGCGGTTACCACGTTTAACACCACCTAAAGTTACCACACCGTCAATTTCAGTTACTACAGCAGGGTTTGAAGGGTTACGTGCTTCAAATAACTCGGTTACACGTGGTAAACCACCTGTAATATCTCGCGTTTTACCGGTTGAACGAGGAATTTTAGCAATAACCTGACCTGTTTGCAGCCTGTCGCCTTCATCAACAGCGATGTGGGCGCCTACCGGGATATTATATCCTTTAATGATGTTCCCTTTATTATCGGCAATCTGGATAGCAGGGTTTTTTGTTTTATCCCTGGTATCGATGATCACTTTTTCGCGGTGGCCTGTTTGCTCGTCAGATTCTTCACGGAAAGTGATACCTTCCAATACAGCATCAAACTGGGCAATACCTGCAAACTCAGAGATAATTACCGCGTTGTACGGATCCCATGAACAGATACGGTCGCCTTTGGTGATCTTGCTACCATCTTTCACATACAGGTATGAACCGTATGGAATGTTGTTGGTAACAATTACTTTATTGCTTCCGGCTTCGATGATACGGAACTCGCCCGAACGGCCTAATACCACATCAACAGCACCATCTTCAGCAGTTTCATAAGTTACAGTACGTACGTTCTCAAACTCGATGATACCATCAAACTTAGCGTTGATCTGAGATTCAGCCGCGATGTTTGACGCGGTACCACCCACGTGGAATGTACGAAGTGTTAACTGTGTACCCGGCTCACCGATTGACTGTGCTGCGATTACACCAACAGCCTCGCCTTTTTGCACACGTTTACCGCTTGCAAGGTTACGGCCGTAGCACAATGCGCATACGCCACGTTTGCTTTCGCAGGTTAATACCGAACGGATCTCGATACCTTCTAACGGAGAATTCTCGATCTTTTTGGCAACCTCTTCGGTAATGTCCTGACCGGCTACTGCTAACAGTTCGTTAGTGATAGGGTCATGAACATCATGAAGCGTAGTACGACCTAAAATACGGTCATATAATGGCTCAACAATATCCTCGTTATCTTTCAGTGCAGTTGTGTAGATACCTCTTAAAGTACCGCAATCAACCTCACCAACAATCATGTCCTGGGCAACGTCATGCAACCTACGTGTTAAGTAACCAGCATCCGCTGTTTTTAACGCCGTATCCGCCAAACCTTTACGAGCACCGTGGGTTGAGATAAAGTACTCCAATACCGACAAACCTTCTTTAAAGTTTGAAAGGATCGGGTTTTCGATAATCTCGCCACCTGAACCTGATTTCTGAGGTTTCGCCATCAAACCACGCATACCTGCAAGCTGACGGATCTGCTCTTTAGAACCACGGGCACCTGAGTCAAGCATCATGTAAACAGAGTTGAAGCCCTGGTTATCGTTGCTCAGGATGTCCATTACGTTAGCAGTTAAGCGGTTGTTGATACGTGTCCAGATATCGATGATCTGGTTGTAACGCTCGTTGTTGGTAATGAAACCCATGTTATAGTTGTTCATTACCTCATCAACTTGCTTAGAAGCTGTATCAATCAGGGTTACTTTTTCTGCAGGGATATTGATATCCTTCAGGTTAAATGATAAACCACCCTGGAATGCCATTTTAAAGCCTAACTCCTTAATATCATCAAGGAACTGGGCGGCACGTGCCATACCGGTGATTTTCACTACCTCACCAATGATATCACGAAGTGATTTTTTGGTAAGCAGCTCATTGATATAACCTACTTCTACAGGTACATGCTGGTTAAACAACACGCGGCCTACAGTAGTATCAATAATTTTATTTACGATTTTGCCATCGCGCTCTTTAACCAAAGCTTTAACCTTGATAAATGCATGCAGGTCAAGTTTTTTCTCGTTATAAGCGATAATTACTTCCTCTGCAGAGTAAAAAGTTAAGCCTTGTCCTTTAACCACGCGTGTTTCGTCGGTTTTACGGCCTTTGGTTATGTAGTACAAACCAAGCACCATGTCCTGAGATGGTACAGTAATAGGTGTACCGTTGGCAGGGTTAAGGATGTTGTGCGAAGCAAGCATCAGGATCTGGGCTTCCAAAATTGCCGCGTTACCAAGTGGTACGTGAACGGCCATCTGGTCACCGTCAAAATCCGCGTTGAATGCTGTACAGGTTAATGGGTGCAATTGGATCGCTTTACCTTCAACCAGTTTTGGCTGGAACGACTGGATACCCAACCTGTGCAGCGTAGGCGCACGGTTTAGTAATACAGGGTGTCCTTTCAACACGTTTTCCAAAATATCCCAAACTAATGGGTCTTTACGGTCAACTATCTTTTTGGCAGATTTTACTGTTTTAACCACACCACGCTCAATCATTTTGCGGATGATAAATGGTTTAAACAACTCGGCTGCCATATCTTTTGGTAAACCGCACTCGTGTAATTTAAGGTTAGGACCTACAACAATTACCGAACGCGCAGAGTAATCCACACGTTTACCTAATAAGTTTTGACGGAAACGGCCTTGTTTACCTTTCAGGATATCTGAAAGTGATTTCAAAGCACGGTTACCTTCAGTTTTTACCGCGTTAACTTTACGTGAGTTATCGAATAACGAATCCACAGCTTCCTGCAACATACGTTTCTCGTTACGTAAAATCACCTCTGGTGCTTTGATCTCGATCAAACGTTTTAAACGGTTGTTACGGATAATTACACGACGGTAAAGGTCATTCAAATCTGAAGTAGCAAAACGGCCACCTTCCAATGGTACCAACGGACGCAGTTCAGGTGGGATAACCGGAACGATCTTAACGATCATCCACTCAGGGTTATTCTCGATCCTGGTTTTAGCATCACGGAAAGCTTCAACAACCTGCAAACGTTTTAAAGCTTCGTTTTTACGTTGCTGAGAAGTTTCGTTAGCTGCCTGGTGACGCAGGCTGAATGATAATTCATCAAGGTCAAGGCGTTTTAATAATTCTTCCAAGGCCTCGGCACCCATTTTGGCAACAAATTTCTGAGGATCTTTGTCGTCAAGGTACTGGTTTTCTTTTGGAAGGGTATCTAATACGTCAAGGTATTCTTCTTCAGTAAGGAAATCCATTTTGTTGATTCCGTCTGCTTCTTTAATACCTGGCTGTATAACTACGTAACGCTCGTAGTATATGATAAGGTCAAGCCTTTTTGTAGGCAGGCCTAATAAATAACCTATTTTGTTTGGTAATGAGCGGAAGTACCAGATGTGCGCAACAGGCACCACCAGGTTGATGTGGCCCATACGCTCACGACGTACTTTCTTTTCGGTTACTTCAACACCGCAACGGTCGCACACGATACCTTTGTAACGGATACGTTTGTATTTACCGCAATGGCACTCATAATCCTTAACCGGACCAAAAATACGCTCGCAGAACAAACCATCACGCTCAGGTTTGTAAGTACGGTAGTTAATGGTTTCCGGCTTTAAAACTTCACCGCTTGAACGCTCAAGGATAGACTCAGGAGAGGCTAAACTGATGGTAATGGTGGTAAAGTTACTTTTGATTTTATTATCCTTTTTGTAAGACATAGTCTACTTTGATTTTTTAAAGGTAATTTTTAGGCGAAAGGTAAAAGGCGAAAGGTAAAAGGTTTCGGAACCTGTCCTAACCTTTCACCTTTAGCCTTTAAGCTTTAACCTTATTCTAATGTGATATCCAAACCTAAGCCGCGTAACTCGTGAACCAATACGTTGAATGATTCAGGAACTGATGGCGTTGGCAGGTTTTCACCTTTAACAATAGCCTCATATGTTTTGGCACGGCCGATAACATCATCCGATTTAACGGTTAATATCTCCTGCAGAATGTTTGATGCACCAAATGCTTCCAGTGCCCAAACCTCCATCTCACCAAAACGCTGACCACCGAATTGTGCTTTACCACCCAATGGCTGTTGAGTGATCAACGAGTACGGTCCGATTGAACGGGCGTGCATCTTATCATCAACCATGTGACCTAATTTCAGCATGTAGATAATACCTACAGTAGTTTGCTGATCAAAACGGTCACCTGTTAAACCGTTGTATAAGTAAGTACGGCCTGATTCTGGTAAGTTGGCTTTCTTGATCCACTCTTCTACTTCTTCGTGGCTTGCACCGTCGAAGATAGGAGTAGCGAATTTAACACCAAGCTCTTTACCGGCCCAGCCTAATACGGTTTCGTAGATCTGACCCAAGTTCATACGTGAAGGTACACCCAGCGGGTTCAACACGATATCAACCGGTGTTCCGTCTTCAAGGAAAGGCATATCTTCGTCACGTACAATACGTGCAACAATACCTTTGTTACCGTGACGACCGGCCATTTTATCACCTACTTTAAGCTTACGCTTTTTAGCGATGTAAACTTTAGCCATTTGTACGATACCTGATGGAAGCTCATCACCCACGCTGATAGCGAATTTATCACGACGGTAAGCACCCAGCTCTTCATTGTACTTAATGTTGAAGTTATGAAGAAGGATCTTGATCTGATCGTTTTTATCGTCATCAGTAGTCCATTTAGTTGGGTTAATATTGTCGTAATTAAGCTCAACTAATATTTTCTGGGTGAATTTAACACCTTTAGGAACCTGTAACTCTTTGTAAACGTTGTAAACGCCTTGCGAAGTTTTACCGTTAACGATCTCAAATAACTTGTCGATCAAGGTATTTTTCAGATCTTTTACAGCTTTTTCATGCCTTGTATCCAATTTCTCTAACTGTGCTTTTTCTTCAGCTTTTGAAGTTTTCTTAGCACGAGAGAACAATTTGGTATCGATAACAACACCGGCGATTGACGGTGGGGTTTTCAATGAAGCATCTTTAACGTCGCCTGCTTTATCACCGAAGATAGCACGTAACAGTTTTTCTTCCGGAGAAGGATCAGATTCACCTTTAGGGGTGATCTTACCAATCAGGATGTCGCCTTCTTTAACCTCGGCACCAACACGGATGATACCGTCTTCGTCAAGGTCTTTGGTAGCTTCTTCCGATACGTTAGGGATATCTGGTGTTAACTCTTCCTCACCGCGTTTAGTGTCACGAACTTCAAGCTCGAACTCTTCAACGTGGATTGAAGTAAATATATCCTGCGATACAACACGCTCAGAAATTACAATCGCATCCTCAAAGTTATATCCCTGCCAAGGCATGAACGCTACTTTAAGGTTACGGCCTAATGCAAGCTCGCCATTTTGGGTAGCGTAACCTTCGCAAAGTACCTCACCTTTTTCAACCCTTTGGCCTTTTTTAACAATAGGCTTAAGGTTCATGGTGGTGCTTTGGTTGGTTTTCTTAAACTTGGTTAAGCGGTAGCTTTTGCTATCTCCTTCAAACGAGATCAAACGATCAAGTTCATTACGGTCATATTTAATACGGATCTCGTTAGCATCAACATACTCAACCACACCATCGCCTTCGGCGTTGATCAGGGTACGAGAGTCTTTTGCCACACGGCCTTCCAAACCGGTACCAACAATCGGCGCTTCAGGACGTAACAATGGTACGGCCTGGCGTTGCATGTTTGAACCCATCAATGCACGGTTAGCGTCATCATGCTCCAGGAACGGAATCAGCGAAGCCGCGATAGAAGTGATCTGATTTGGAGCGATGTCCATCAAGTCCAGACGCTCTGGCTCGATAACCGGGAAGTCACCCTCGAAACGTGCTTTTACACGTGGCAATTCAAACTCACCTTTGTCATCATACACCGCGTTTGCCTGGCCAATGGTTTTACCGTCTTCATCTTCGGCAGATAAATAGATAACCGGCTCGTCAACCATAACTTTACCTTCAACCACACGTTTGTACGGAGTTTCGATAAAGCCTAAGTTGTTGATCTTGGCGTGTACGCAAAGTGAAGAGATCAAACCAATGTTCGGGCCTTCCGGAGTTTCGATAGTACACAACCTACCGTAGTGGGTGTAGTGAACGTCACGAACCTCGAAACCTGCACGCTCACGCGACAGACCGCCGGGGCCTAAGGCTGACAGACGACGCTTGTGCGTGATCTCTGCCAGTGGATTGGTTTGGTCCATGAACTGTGATAACTGGTTTGTTCCGAAGAACGAGTTGATCACAGATGATAATGTACGCGCGTTGATCAGATCGGTTGGTGTGAACACCTCGTTGTCACGAATGTTCATACGCTCACGGATGGTACGGGCCATACGTGCTAAACCTACACCAAACTGAGCATACAGCTGCTCACCTACGGTACGTACACGACGGTTTGATAAGTGATCGATATCATCCACCTCGGCTTTTGAGTTGATTAATTTGATCAAGTATTTAACAATGGCGATGATATCTTGCTTAGTTAACACCTTTGTATCTTCAGAGGTAGTTAATTTAAGCTTGCGGTTGATGCGGTAGCGGCCCACATCACCCAGGTCATATCTTTTATCTGAGAAGAATAAACGGTCGATGATACCACGTGCTGTTTCTTCATCAGGTGGTTCAGCGTTACGTAACTGGCGGTAGATGTGCTCAACCGCTTCCTTCTCAGAGTTGGAAGTATCTTTCTGTAAGGTATTGTATATAATAGTGTAATCACCGCTGGTTGAAGCATCTTCCTTATTAAGGATGATAGTTTTAACGCCAGAGTCGATGATCATATCAATATGGTCGTCTTCCAGTAAGGTTTCACGCTCAAGGATGATCTCATTACGAGGGATAGAAACTACCTCACCGGTATCTTCATCCACAAAGTCTTCGATCCAGGTTTTAAGAACCCTTGCAGCAAGCTTACGGCCGATATATTTTTTCAGACCAGATTTGCTTACTTTAACCTCGTCGGCCAGTTCAAACAACTCTAATATATCCTTATCAGAGTCATAACCAATGGCACGAAGTAACGTAGTAACCGGGAATTTCTTTTTACGGTCAATATAAGCGTACATCACGTTGTTAACGTCTGTAGCAAACTCAATCCATGAACCTTTGAAAGGGATAACACGGGCAGAGTATAATTTTGTACCGTTGGTATGGCGGCTCTGACCAAAGAACACACCTGGCGAACGGTGTAACTGTGATACAATTACACGCTCAGCACCATTAATAACAAATGTACCTTTTGGCGTCATGTATGGGATAGTACCCAGGTATACGTCCTGTACAATTGTTTCAAAGTCTTCGTGCTCCTCATCATTACATGACAGGCGAAGCTTGGCTTTTAACGGTACGCTGTAAGTTAATCCGCGTTCGATACACTCTTGTATATCATAACGTGGCGGATCAATAAAGTAGTCAAGAAACTCCAGGACAAAGATGTTTCTTGAATCTGAAATAGGAAAGTTTTCGGCAAACACTTTAAACAGCCCTTCTTTGTAACGGTTGTCGGAAGTGGTTTCCAATTGAAAAAATTCCTGGAAAGATTGTAACTGAACATCCAGAAAATCAGGGTAATCAAGTACCTTTCTGCTGGTTGCAAAGTTTACTCTTTGATTATTATTGTTTGCCAAGGTATTTAAATTTTAGTTTATTAATAAACTTGATAGATGTGAGATCTGAGATGTGAGATTTGAGACTAAAAAATATGTTTTGAAGATCTGTGTTCCTGTTAAACCTGCAGGAAGAAGATCTCATATCTCATATCTCATATCTATTATCTTCTTCATCCAAACCTTTATAAACAGCAATAGACCCCGACCAATATGGTCGGAGTCTTGATGCTATATTTTAGTAGGTTAAATTACTTAACCTCAACTACTGCTCCGGCTTCTTCTAATTGTTTTTTCAAAGATTCAGCTTCTTCTTTAGTTACACCAGTTTTAAGTTCTTTTGGTGCACCGTCAACAAGATCTTTAGCTTCTTTCAAACCAAGGCCAGTTAAGTCTTTTACTAATTTAACAACTGCTAATTTAGCGCCACCAGCTTCTTTCAGGATAACGTCAAATGCAGTTTGCTCAGCAGCAGCTGGAGCAGCGTCGCCACCGTCAGCAGCAGGAGCAGCAACTGCTACAGCAGCAGCAGCAGGCTCAATACCATACTCGTCTTTTAATATTTGAGCTAATTCGTTTACTTCTTTTACTGTTAAGTTTACCAACTGTTCAGCAAACGCTTTTAAATCCGCCATTTTATTTAAATTTTTACTTTTAATGCTTTTTGTTTGTTATTATCGAACCTTATTATGGAGGCGTTCGTTAACCTCTTTCCTGTAATGTTTTTACGAGGCCTGCAATTGTAGTTCCGCCTGACTGAAGAGCAGAAAGAACGTTTTTGGCAGGTGATTGAAGTAAGCCAACAATCTCGCCGATCAATTGTTCTTTTGATTTCAGCTTGGTTAAAGTATCCAGTTGGTTATCACCAATAAATACTGCCGAATCAATATAAGCTGCTTTTAAGATTGGTTTTTCACCTGTTTTCCTTAATTGTTTGATCAGCTTTGCAGGTGCAGTTGCTGATTTTGAGAAAAGGATTGATGATGAACCTTTCAACACATCATATATCGGGCTGAAATCACCGCCAGCAGCTTCCATAGCTTTTTTGATCAAGCTATTTTTAGTTACCTGCATTGTAATGTCATTTTCGAAACATTTACGGCGGATATTGTTGATCTTGGCTACAGTTAAATCAGAGGTATCAGTGATATAAAAATTACCATACTCTTTGATTTGCTCAGTAAGGGCTACAACAAGGTCGTATTTTTCTTCTTTATTCATGATTAGATCCCCGCTACTGATTTAGTTTCAACTGTAATTCCTGGCGACATAGTTGAAGAGATGTGAATACTCTTGAAATATGTTCCTTTTGCTGCAGAAGGTTTTAATTTAGAGATTGTTTGCAATACTTCTAATGCATTCTCATAAATTTTATCTGCAGAGAAAGATGCTTTTCCTATTGAGGTGTGGATGATACCGGTTTTGTCAACCTTGAAATCGATTTTACCACCTTTTACCTCAGTTACAGCTTTACCAACTTCTGGGGTAACTGTACCTGATTTAGGGTTTGGCATTAAGTTACGCGGGCCCAAAATACGACCCAAACGACCAACTTTAGCCATAACACTTGGCATAGTGATGATAATATCAACATCAGTCCATCCGCCTTCAATCTTGGCAATATAATCATCCAAACCTACGTAATCTGCACCAGCGTCTTTAGCTTCTTGCTCCTTATCAGGAGTACAAAGTACTAATACACGTACAGTTTTACCGGTTCCATGAGGCAATGTTGCAATACCACGCACCATTTGATTGGCTTTACGCGGGTCAACACCTAAACGAACGTCTATATCAACTGATGAATCAAATTTAGTTAAGGTTAATTCCTTTACCAAAGCTGATGCAGCTTCTAATGTGTACGATTTGTTTGCCTCAATTTTGGAGAGTGCCACTTTTTGATTTTTTGTTAATCTTGCCACTGTCTTTAAACTGATTTGTATAAATTAATTAATTCCAGGGAGCTGTACCTGATACGGTAATTCCCATGCTGCGGGCAGTACCTGCCACCATTTTCATGGCCGATTCAACTGTGAACGCGTTCAAGTCAACCATTTTATCTTTTGCTATAGTCTCAACCTGTTCCCAGTTAACACTGGCAACTTTTTTACGGTTAGGCTCAGCAGAACCACTCTTTAAACCGGTAGCTTCCAATAACTGGATAGCAACGGGAGGGGTTTTGATGATAAATTCGAATGATTTGTCAACATAAACAGTAATCAAAACAGGCAATACTTTTCCAGCTTTGTCCTGGGTGCGTGCATTAAATTGTTTGCAAAACTCCATGATGTTCACACCTTTTGCACCCAATGCAGGGCCAATTGGTGGTGATGGGTTTGCGGCGCCGCCTTTAACTTGCAGCTTAACCATTGCACCGATCTCTTTTGCCATTTTAATTTACTTTAATTATAAACTCAATGTTAGTACGTGGAAGCTTAGTAACATTTAAGATTTTTATGGTTTGATATCAATGTAGCTTATTTAACGCTTTCTTAATATTTAAACCTTTTGTATTTAATATTTTACCTGTTAATTTATCATGTGATAATACCCGCCTTCCAGTCGGGTACTGATGATAAAAAAACTATTCTTTTTCTACCTGCATGTAATTCAATTCAAGCGGCGTACGGCGCCCGAATATCTTTACCATTACTTTCAGTTTCTTTTTCTCTTCGTTAACCTCTTCGATAACGCCGCTGAAACCATTGAAAGGCCCGTCCATAACTTTAACAGCCTCACCAACATAGTAAGGTACGCTCATAGTTTCACCCTGGGCACTCATCTCATCAACCTTACCTAAAATACGGTTAACTTCTGACTGGCGAAGCGGGATAGCATTTCCGGCTTTATCACCCAGGAAACCTATTACGCTGTTTATGTTTTTAATAATGTGCTCGGTTTCGCCATCTAAAACAGCTTCCATCAACACATAGCCTGGAAAGTAGTTACGCTCTTTGGCTATCTTCTTTCCATCGCGCATTTGGTAGTACTTTTCAGTAGGTATTAATACCTGTGGTACCAAATGACCGATGCCCAAACGGCTAATTTCGGCATCGATATATTGTTTAACTTTTTTTTCCTTACCACTAATAGCCCTAACTACATACCATTTCAATTGATCACTCATCTGCTTCTCCCCTGATATTATGTTAGTGATGTGTAAAACAGTTTAAGCAAATAATTAATGATCTGGTCCATACCTAAGATAACCAGCGCAATAATTACAGCGGCAACCAATACCAAAACAGCGCTGCTTTGCAGCTCGCGCCATGTAGGCCAGGTAACCTTCTCGGTTAACTCGATGTATGACTCTTTAATATATTCAGCTACGCCTGCCATTTTTATATTGTGCTTAAGCACGGGAACAAGGATTCGAACCCTGATCAAAGGTTTTGGAGACCTCTATTCTACCGTTGAACTATTCCCGTGTGTTATTTTATAATAAGAAAACATAAGTTTGCCGTTGAAGGCTAAACTTATGTTTTCAAATTAACCTTTTATTGAAATATCAATTATTTCAAGATTTCAGTTACCTGACCAGCACCTACGGTACGACCACCTTCACGGATAGCGAAACGTAAGCCTTTTTCCATTGCGATAGCGTTGATCAACTTTACAGTGATTGTAACGTTATCACCTGGCATAACCATTTCTACACCTGGTTCTAATGAAATCTCACCAGTAACGTCAGTGGTACGGAAATAGAATTGCGGACGGTATTTGTTGAAGAATGGAGTGTGACGGCCACCTTCTGCTTTTGATAATACGTAAACTTCTGCTTTGAAATCGGTGTGAGGAGTTACTGAACCTGGTTTACAGATAACCATACCACGACGGATATCAGTTTTCTCAATACCACGTAACAATAAACCTACGTTGTCACCAGCTTCACCACGGTCAAGGATTTTGCGGAACATCTCAACACCAGTTACGGTTGATTTCAAGTTCTCAGCACCCATACCCAAGATATCAACTGGCTCACCAGAGTTGATTACACCACGCTCAATACGACCAGTAGCAACAGTACCACGACCAGTGATTGAGAACACGTCTTCAACAGGCATCAAGAAAGGAAGATCTGTCAAACGTGGAGGAATTGGGATGTAGCTATCTACAGCGTCCATCAATTCCATGATTTTACCAACCCAGGTAGGATCGCCGTTAAGACCACCTAATGCAGAACCCTGGATAACTGGAATATCATCACCTGGGAATTCGTAGAATGATAATAATTCACGAACTTCCATTTCTACTAACTCTAATAATTCCGGATCATCAACCATGTCAACTTTGTTCATGAAAACAACAAGTGCAGGTACACCTACCTGACGAGCTAACAGGATGTGCTCACGAGTTTGTGGCATCGGACCATCAGTTGCAGCAACTACGATGATTGCACCGTCCATTTGGGCAGCACCAGTAACCATGTTTTTCACGTAATCCGCGTGACCTGGACAGTCAACGTGTGCGTAGTGACGGTTAGCTGTTGAATATTCAACGTGGGCAGTGTTGATGGTAATACCACGTTCTTTTTCTTCAGGAGCTGAGTCAATTGAATCAAATGAACGAGCTTCTGATAAACCTGCATCAGCCAAAACTTTAGTGATAGCTGCGGTAAGGGTTGTTTTACCGTGGTCAACGTGACCGATTGTACCGATGTTTAAGTGCGGTTTACTGCGGTCAAACTTTTCTTTTGCCATGATCTATAAATTATTTTGTAGGTTAATTTTAACTTTATATGTAATGTTTCAATAACACCGAGCCAACAATGGGATTTGAACCCATGACCTCTTCCTTACCAAGGAAGTGCTCTACCCCTGAGCTACGTCGGCTTATTTTCTTTTTTTTAGTTTACAGCTATCAGTTGTTTGCTTGCAGTTACTTTACTGCTTACGGCCTACTGCTATCTGCAACCGAGCGGAAGACGAGGTTCGAACTCGCGACCTATAGCTTGGAAGGCTATCGCTCTACCAACTGAGCTACTTCCGCTTGTTAAGCTTTTGGTTTGTTTTTTTTATACCTTCTAAGTACTAAAAGTCCATTCCTCAAACCTCCTTAATCAAGTCAGCAGTTTACAATCCCGTTAGCTTTATACTAACCGCGAACTATAAACTGCCTACTTAATATGTGGGGGGAGAAGGATTCGAACCTTCGTAGCCGAAGCAACGGATTTACAGTCCGTCCCATTTGACCGCTCTGGTATCCCCCCAGTAGTTTATCCCGGATTAACAATGTCCAAAATTGAAGCTAAACATCATCTTTCCGAAAAAAACTGAGCCTCCTATCGGGATCGAACCAATGACCTACTGATTACAAGTCAGTTGCTCTACCAGCTGAGCTAAGGAGGCTTATATTTAAATTTGCCTTTTCGTTATTTTAAACCGTGTGTGGCTTTCGGTAACGGAGCGCAAAAGTAATAAGCTTTTTGATATTTTAAAGAACTATTTTAACTTTTTTTTGAGGCGTTAAATACCTCCCCGAAAGGGACTGCAAATCTACAAAAAATAACACCACGTCAAAATTTTTTATAAAAAAAATTCGGCAGGCTAAAAACCTGCCGAATTTGACTTGATGTAAGCCCCTCTATATCACTAAAAACCGTCCTCTGCTGCCGTTAAAACAGCTTTTTTGGCCGTAGCATCAGCAATGGCTTTCTTTTGTTTATGCTTCTCAATTTGCTTCCTCAGGCTCTCAACTGCCAGGTCGGTAGCTTCCTCAAAACTCTTACATTTCTCTTTAGCGAAGATCTGGTTTCCTGGTAGCAATAATTTGATCTCCGTTATCTTATTACATTCATCTTCCACATTCTCAAGCTTTAAGTAAACTTCACCGCTAATAATATGATCATAAAACGTATCAAGCTTATCTGCCTTTTTCTGAATAAAATCTAAAAGTTTCCTGTCTGCGGTGAAATGAATTGACTGCACTGTAATTTTCATGTTTCCTCCTTTTTAAGCCTTTGGATGGGCGAGTTTATAAATAGATTTTAGTCGTTCAACTGAGTTGTGCGTGTAAATTTGGGTGGCACTGAGGTTAGCGTGACCCAAAAGTTCTTTAATTGAATTTAAGTCGGCCCCGTTGTTTAGCATGGTGGTTGCAAACGTGTGCCTGAGCACGTGAGGGCTCCGTTTATTTTGAGTTGATATGTTGGAGAGATATTTCTGCACTATTAAATAAATCAATTTCGGATAAGCATCGGCTCCTTTATTTGTAACGATAAATGTAAAGGAATTGTTATTAAAATTTTGATTTTTCTTTAACTCCAAATATTGGGGCAGCAGGATCTTCAGCTCATTATTGATAGGGATGATACGTTCTTTATTACGTTTCCCCAATACCTTCACTACTCCCCCATCAAGGTTAAGATCCTGTTCTTTAATGCCTAACAATTCGGCAAGGCGTATACCGGTGCCAAACAACATCTCAATAACAAGCTTATCGCGCAGCCCCGGAAAGTCGTTTGTAAAAACGTCATCACTATCTAACATTTTTGTTAGCCGGGCGTCTTCAACCACCACAGGCAGGGTTTTTGCAATTTTTTGTGAATGAATGCGCGATGTTGGATTAGTTTCAACAATGCCTTCCTGCAATAAAAATTTAAAGTATTTGCGCAGCGTAGCCATTTTCCGGTTAACCGAACGGCCAGTAAGTTTTTGGTCAAGAAGTTCAACCATCCAGTTACGGATGTCATGATAGCTTACCTGCGATGGATGGGTGATAACCGGCTCGGACCCAGGATTGGCACCGCCGGGATTGTTTAAAAAGCGCACAAACTGATCCAGGTCTGACTGATACGCGGACACAGTATGGACTGAATACCGCTTTTCATACTTGATGTACTGGATAAAACGCTCTAAAAACATAAAAAACTATTTATACATCCGGGATTATGAATGTACAAATAGTTTTAATATAGTGTTAAGAAAACTATAAAATTTTACAATTAAACAGTTTCTTGATTCAAACCTTGTTTGTAGATAGCATGTTTAACAACATGACGACGGGTTACAGATTTTTTTTCGAAAGCCTGACGACTACGTAGTTCTCTTAAAACACCTGTTTTTTCGAATTTCTTTTTGAAGCGTTTCAATGCTTTATCTAATGATTCGCCGTCTTTTACGTTAATAATGATCATAATTCCTAAAATACCTCCTTTCAAGGGAGGGCAAAGATAATCACAATGTTTTGAATATCAAAGAGAGAGCAGGAATTATTTTTAACTTAAACTCAGATAGCTACCGCACAGCAATCTCATTGCTCCATATCACATTATCTGTTTCCCGGCGGAGCGTTAACCAGCGTATATCTACAGGAAGCCGCGCACCTTCAATATATCTGTATAAGCTCATTCCTATTTTAAACACTTTTGGCATAAATAATTCCCCTTTACCTGTGTCCGTTAAAAAACCTACCGGTATATAAAATACATTTTGTTGGCCAGGTGCAACCCCATAAACAGCAGGATTATTTTTCCAACACTCTTCCATCAAGGCGGTGCGTAGAAGTTTTACGTTTTCTGCATTAGTTTTAAAAACATCTATCCATAAGCATGACATATTAATATACTTTAATGTATCAGTAGATTGATTGCTTAAAGCCACCGGAATTATCCCGTAAAGGCATCTGTGAAACTTGCCATCGGTATAGCATACTGTATCTTTCATTTGCCTGACAGAGTCTTGATTAATACTTATTACAAACATCTCTCTGTCGGCTTCTGATAGCGCTGCCTACCCTACCGGAACAGTACTTGCAAGATCATACCTGTAATAGCCAGGGTTGGTTTTAAATATTCCATCATCCCATCCTGTGCGAATTAATTTCGCATTCTTATAATTTGAATCTGTACAAGTGCCGATTGGGGCGTATGGTATAATGAATTGCCTTTGATATAACCCGGCGCCTTCTTTGATAAACTTGCTCAATTCAACTCCCTCTGGGTGCTTCTCCTGGGCAATAGTCTGATTAAGAAAAAAAAGATAAATAAACGAGAACAGGATAGGTTTAAAATACATGACAGGTTTATCACATTAAACTAAGATAGCTTATTTAATGAATACTGTTTGTTAAATAGTATTAAATCCACCACGCCCCGCTTTTGAAGCAATCTGCTAAAAACAACAAAGGCCGCCAATGGCAGCCTTTGTTGTTTTTTAAATGTACTTTGGGTTGAATAATTATTGTTTATCCCAATATACCCTTGTATTAAGTGCATCCGGACCTTGACGGGCTATTACAGCATTGTAATTAGCGGTGTTAAGATCACTTTCTGTTTGCGGGTATTGTTGCCTGCGTGGAATTTTCTGGCCCGGGCTTAATGAACCAGGAACCGGATCAAGCAATTTAGGCAAACCTGTACGACGGTACTCTGCCCATGACTCCCAACCATTGCCTAAGAAACCGGCAATCCATTTTTGGGTCATGATCTGGTCCATAGCTGTTGCAGCCGAAAACTGAACTGCTGCCTGCGCAAGATAAGCGGATTCGTTAGTAGTACTAACACCGTTTTGTTCCAATGATGCAGCTACACCTTTATTATAGTAATCAGCAGCGGCGCCGTCACCACCGGCTATCCAGCCAAGGTGGGCAGCTTCTGCCTGTGTAAACATGATTTGGGCATATGATGTCCATACAGTTGGCGATCCCTGATTAGATACGGTTAAGCCGATTAAAGAGATGTTACCTGGTTTGCTACGTGTTCCTTTGCTGTAATTACCTAAGGCATCACCATACGTACCATAAGGTAAACCTACATATGTATTTGATACAGTCGGAGCAGCGTAAACAGGCAACCTCGGGTCATTCAGGGTAGTTAACGTATTAACAACTAAACTGCTTACCGCATAATCATAACGGTTACGGTAGTTTGTAAAATAAGGGTTCTCGTTAGTTTGAGCGGCCAGGTAGGCATAAACAGCGTTATCGCTGTTAGAAGTCATTAAACCGCCGGCTACAGCCTTAGCATACTCAGCTTTGCCTGTGTTTGGATCAACCTTTGAAAGCCTTAATGCCATAATAGCATGCAATGAATTTGCCCAATGTTTCCATTTAGTAAGGTTACCACCAAATAAGATATCCTGTTGTGCAGGCATTGCGGCACCACTATCAAACTGAGCTTGCGCCTCGTCAAGTTCTTTCATCAATGCCGCATAGACATCTTTTTGAGCATCAAATGCAGGCGAAAGATTTGATTTGCCATTTAAAGCCTGTGAATATGGTATATCGCCCCACCTATCAGTAACAGTAAGGAAAATAAAAGCGCTAAGAATACGGGCCGAGGCTATCTGATTAGCGTTTGAACCAAACTTTGTGATAGCCACAAGACTTTTCTTTGTCGGATCGGTATTAACGTCGATGATTGTTTTAAGGTCTTTTAACGGGCCGGTATAATATCCCTGGTAATCATATTGCTTCAATGAAAACAATGATTCATTGGTATAAAAAGTTTCTGCCAGGTATTGTGAATACAGTTCGCCTGTAAAAGAGTTGATATTGGTAGTAGCGCCTGCACCGCTAACACCTCCAAGGTACTGAAGGGCGCTGGTTAACAAATAGCCCGACTGCACGTTAGGCGATTGGTTAGGGCTAACATTTACGTCGCCGCCGGTTTTGCACGAAGCAAGGATAATCATACCCGCCCCAGCTATATATTTACTAATATTAGATATTCTTTTCATGATTTGTGCGCTAATTAGAACGTTAACTTGATGTTAAACCCTAAGTTTCTTGTGTTTGGTAACTGACCACCTTCGTAGAAAGAGGTTTGCAATTGAGATGGATCTACACCTTTAAGTTTAGAATAGATCATCCATGGGTTTTGAGAAGTTATGCCGAAATAAGCAGTTTGGAATGGTAATTTACCCAGCATCTTTTTAGGGAACGAGTAGCCGACGCTAACTTCCCTTAATTTAATGTAAGAAGCATCGTAAGTCCATTTTTCCCAAATCTGGCTATATGCCTGCTCATACAAAGTACGGGTTTCAACATAAGTTGTGTTAGGAGTGCCATCTTCATGAACGCCCGCTACTAAAACACCACCACCATCGGCAACTGAGTTACGTTTTGGATTGCCTTTAGCATTGTTGCCTACAGTTTCGATACCCAAACCAGAACCGTTTAAGTTTTGTTGAGTAACTGACACAAATTTGCCGCCTTTCTGGAAATCAAGAGAGAAAGCTAATATGAAGTTTTTGTAGTTGAAAGAGTTGGTAAAACCACCAGTGTAGCTTGGCAGCATGCTACCCAAGTTAACTGTGCTGTTTACAATAGGTAAACCGTCATCACCAACTATGATATTTCCGTTTTTGTCGCGGGTAAAACCAGAGCCAATAATTTGACCATAAGATTTACCAACAATACCGTTAATACCAAAGCTTGGCGAACCAACAAAGCCAAAGCTTTGTGTACCGGCAGCCTGGTTACCGCCAGATGCAGTATAACCACCTAAACCATCAGGAGTAACTTTCAGGTTATTTAAACCAGGGTACAGTGATATAACTTTATTCCTGTTAAATGAAATGTTGAAATCAGTATTCCAGGTAAAGTCTTTTGATTTAACCGGGGTACCACCAAGGCTGATCTCGATACCACTGTTCCTGATCTGGCCGGCATTGATTACTGCAGTTGAGTAACCAGATGTACCGTTGATAGGCAATGGCAGGATCTGATCCTTTTGAGAACGGGTATAGTAGTTGAAATCAAATTTAACCCTGTCTCTCAGGAAACGCAATTCGGTACCAATTTCATACGAAGTTGAAAGTGATGGCCTCAAGTCGGCATTAGGTAATGTATTAGGTACTGTCTGTACCGGTGAGCTACCTGTTTTAGTAGGGCTGTACGGTGTAGTACTTAAGTTGTACGTTTGATAAATTGAATAAAGAGCAGCATCCGAACCTAATTTTGCAGCAGAAAGCCTCAATTTACCGAAGCTAAGAATGTCATTTTTAGGCATTAGCTCGGTAAACACAAATGAGCCAGATAAACCACCGTACCAATATGAATTATTGTTTATTGGCAAGGTTGATGAAATATCGTTACGGGCGTTAAAATCAAGGTACAAGAAATCTTTGTAACCGAATGAAGTGTAGCCATAGTAGCTATTTACCCTTGATAAGCCGTTGTAGCTGATAGATGTAGGCGCGTTCAAAGAGTTTGCAAGCGAGTACAATTCAGGAATAGCAAGGCCGCCATTGGTATTACCACCTGTATACAGGTAACGGTCCTGACGTGTTTCGGCATATAAACCTGCTTTTACAGAAAGGTCTTTAAAGTTGTGGCTATATGCTAAGTTAGCTACATAGTTATTTTCTTTGTAGGTATACTGGCTTTGTGAATATGAATCGGTGTTGATAGTACCTGAGCCAACCCTTGAGTTATCATCACGGTTTAACAAATCTTCCCTGGCAATTAACGACAAAGAAAGATCTTTAGTAAACTGGTAAGTAGCTGTTAAGTTACCAAACACACGATTGCTGTTTGATAGCGAAGTATTCACATAAGCTTCGGTATAAGGGTTATCCCAGTAGTGCGGCGTTAAATCATCCGGACCGGTAATATTCCATGAAGTATAGGTACCATCAGCTCTTCTGTAATTTTTAAGTTTGCTGATTTCAACATCCCTGTGAAACCACTGGCTAAATGAACCGGCAGTTTGTGTACCGTAACCTTCCTGAGGTACGTTATTTGAGTTGATTTGCGAAAAGTTAAAGTTGGCGCTTACAGTTAACTTCTTGGTTAATTTAAGTTCGCCGTTTAAACCAACATTGTTACGTTTCTGAGCGCTGTTAGGAGTAATACCTGTACGATCGATGTTAGTATATGATACCCTGAAATTATAGTTGTCAGAAGCTTTTGAAAACGCAGCGTTAGTGTTATAGGTAACACCTGTACGGTAAAAATCACGTACGTTGTTTGGCTGGGCCACAAACGGTTTTAGCTTGCCAAAGTCTGGATTTGAAGGATCCCAGAAATACCATGGAGCATAAAGGGTGCCATCCATTTTAGGACCCCAGCTTTCATCCACACCATAATCGTAAATTTTTACGCCGTTGAATTTAGCAAACGAAGCAGGAGAGCCATTTGCAGGATCATAAGTGTAAGTATCCCACTGCGTGCTGGTACCACCACCATATTCATTTTGATACTCTGGCAGTTGGTATACTTTTTCGAAAGTTGTTGATTGATTCAACGAAACTCCTACTCCTTTATCAACACCTTTTTTTAAGGTAACAACAACCGCACCTTCAGATGCACGCTGACCATAAAGAGCTGTAGCAGCGGGGCCTTTAAGCACCGTTGCCGATTCGATGTCGTCATTGTTGATAGCATTAGCATCAGTAACAACACCATTTACCACGTAAATAGGATTAGCGCCTGATAATGAGTTAACACCACGGATACGGATAGTTGAGGTACCAAATTTTGCACCAGAACCGCCTAACACCTGTACACCTGCAATTTTACCGGCAAGAGCAGTGTTAAGGTCAGATTGCTTGGTAACCGTAAGGTCATCGCCCTTAATCTGTTGTGCAGCATAACCTATTGATTTTTGCTGCCTTGAGATACCTAAGGCGGTTACAACTACCTCATTAAGCCCATGGCTTGAGGCTTCTAAAACCACTTTAAGGTTTGCTGAAGCTCCGGCAGGAACATCCTGAGTGGCATAACCGATAAAGCTGAATGATAATACTGCGTTGTTAGGAACGCTGAGTGAAAACTTACCGTCGACGGTAGTTTGGGTACCGGTTGTTGTACCTTTTATTTTAACCGATACACCCGGCAGAGGAAGACCGTCCTCTTTGGCTGTTACCGTGCCGGTAACAGTGTGATTTTGCGCAAAAAGCTGTGTTACAGCGAATACGAAACTGCACAAAATTAGTAGTAATCGTTTTTTCATAGAAAAAATTTAGCTAATAGTTAAGATGGCAAACTTAATATAGAAGGGTAAAATAAAACAACAGCAGAATGTAATATTTCCTTTACAGGAATTTATTTAACCATAGAGAATGTTTTAGGAAATAACTAACAAGAAATTACCTTTGCCAACGTTAATACCACATGGCCGATTAGATCCGGCCGGTAATAAGTCAGTTAATATTGTTAATTATAAATTAGGAAAATGCGCGAGGCATTTTCCTAATTTGCTTTATAAGCGTCTGTATATCAAACTGCAATAAAATTAACTGCAACGAGAAGTTAAATAGAAAAATTAAGGTACCAAGACGCATAAAACCGCGTCAGTTTTGGCCGAAAAAGCCCGGCGAAACCGCCCCTAAGAAGAAATTATTTCCCTGAAAAAGCATTAAAAAACATTACCAAAATCATGTTTTGATGCTTAAAAAATCGATGTAACAATATATTTACGTGATAAAAACCACCATAAATGGTCTTTAACCGCACACTAAATGACAAAAGCCTGACAGTTGACGATTGTAAAATTATCAACTGCCAGGCCTTTTTGATCGTTTACTAACCTTTCAACACTTCCCTGCTGATCACTATTTTCTGAATTTCACTTGTCCCCTCTCCTATTGTACAGAGTTTGGCATCGCGGTAAAATTTCTCAACCGGGAAATCCTTGGTATAGCCATATCCGCCGAAGATCTGCACGGCCTCTGTAGCTGTACGAACCGCCGTTTCAGAGGCGAAATATTTAGCCATAGCCGATTGTTTGGTTACCGGCAAATGCCTGTTCTTTAAATCGGCAGCCTGCATAATTAACAGTTCTGCGGCTTCTATTTCAGTAGCCATATTGGCCAGTTTAAATGCTATCCCCTGAAAATTGCCTATCGGCTGCCCAAACTGGTGCCGTTCTTTGGCATAAGCCACGGCAGCATCAAAGGCCCCTTTAGCAATTCCTAACGACAGCGCCGCTATCGAAATCCTACCACCATCCAGCACTTTCATAGCTTGCTTAAAACCTTCACCCTCAACACCCAGCAGGTTTTCTTTAGGCACACGGCAGTTATCAAAAATAAGTTCGGTAGTTTCTGAAGCGCGCATCCCCAGTTTGTTTTCCTTTTTACCATGGGTAAATCCTGGCGTACCTTTTTCAATCACCAAAGCCGAGATACCGTGCGAGTCGCCTTTGTTGCCGGTGCGTACCATCACCACGGCAACATTGCCCGATTTACCATGAGTTATCCAGTTTTTAGAACCATTAACAACATAATGATCACCATCCAAAACAGCGGTGGTATTCATACCCAACGCGTCTGACCCGGTATTGGCCTCGGTAAGTCCCCAGGCACCAAGCCACTCGGCAGTAGCCAGTTTAGGCAACCATTTTAGCTTCTGTTCTTCATTACCGAAAGCAAGGATATGACCTGTGCAAAGCGAATTATGCGCAGCAACAGATAAACCTATAGCGCCGCAAACTTTGGCTATCTCACTTATTACGGTTACATATTCAAAATATCCGAAACCAGAACCACCGTATTGTTCGGGCACAAAAACACCCATCATGCCAAGCTCGCCCAGTTGCTTAAATAAGTCGATAGGAAAGTGCTGGGCCTCGTCCCACTCCATTACATGAGGTTTAATATAGCGTTCGGCAAAGTCTTTGGCCATCTGGCCTACCATTTGCTGATTTTCGTTCATAGCAAAATTATACCCATCGGTATGAGGGGTATCAGTCAACATCGCATCCATACATTTTATAATTGGTTACTAACAAAATAACGTATAAAAAATGACATTGGTTTGCCCGTAAAAGCCTGCAAATCAAGAACGCTTTGGTATTGGGTATGAATTATAGGTTTAGTTTAAATAGGGTGGTTTTGGGGTAGAAAAATTGGTGGAAAATATTTTTCAGGAAATCTTACAAATTGTTTTCGATGTCATCCATCGCATCGTTAAAATCAAGAATTTGCTTCGGGTCATTATTGTAACTCTCAACACGTTCCCTTATAATATCTACCTGCCATTCGGGCATTCCAGATTCGTTCTGTTCAATCCCCATAAATTTAATACAAGAGTGCTCGATTTATCAACCCGGATAAATACATATAATTATTTACCTAACATCGCTATAAATACACATATTCATGGCGTTGCCTTCAGCCCGGGCTGTACGCTCATACTGCACAGGCCTTAGGCGCATGGCCGGTATCCGCTTCCATCCCTAACGCGGGAATCTTATATATAATGAAAATACTGCTTAATAATCGGCCAGCACAACCAGCTTATCACAAATAGGCGTTATGCGCTCTCTTCCATTCAGAAAACCGAGCCCAACTACAAAGGAGAAACCGGCAACAATACCGCCCATTTCTTTTATAAGTTCACTTGCCGCGGTTACGGTACCGCCGGTTGCGAGCAAATCGTCATGCAATAATATATGTTGGCCCGGTTCAAAGGCATCGGTATGCAGTTCGATAGTCGCGGTACCATACTCCAGTTTATATGCTTTTTGTTTTATGGTGAACGGTAGCTTGCCGGCCTTTCGCACTGGAATAAAAGGCACACCTAATTTGGTAGCTAACGTAAGCCCAAACAGGAAGCCCCTGCTTTCAATTCCTGCCACAACGTCAATACGGGTACCCTTTAACTGCTCAACAAAAGCGTCAACAATGTTTTCGCACAGCTCAGGGTTTTTAAGTATGGGGGTAATATCTTTAAAAATAATTCCTGGTTTCGGAAAATCGGGAATATCCCTTATGGCTGCTTTTATTTGCTGAGCTATCATTTGAAAACTAAATAAGGCCCAATTTTACGCAAAATTCCGTCATTAAGTATGGCAATATTTTTCAGATCGGTCAAGGTATTGTAATTACCATGCTCATCGCGGTAAGCAATAATGGCATCCATCTGCTTAAAGCTCATATATGGAAAACGCCTGAGATCATTAAAAGTAGCTCTGTTAATGTTCACTTTGATAATATGCCTGCCATCTACCGCAACCTCGTCTTTTATCTGGTCGTACTTTTCCTGATCGAGGCCATAAACTTCCTTTAACTGCTCCTTGCTGTAAAAGCCGCCAACCCGCTGACGATAACGAACAATACGACGGGCAAACGCGGGACCTATTCCGTGGATCATGGTAAGCCTTGCTGAATCGGCACTGTTGATATCAACTACTTCGCCCGGCTTAACCTTATTGATGTGCAAGGCCGGGCCATCAGGCAAATCAATATAAGGCTCGAGACGCTTATACTCTGTTGGACTAATACTATACATTTTTTGCACATCTCCCCTGGTAAAAAACCGACCACCTTTTTCTTCGTAATGTTTAATTACCTGTGCCTGATGCTCTGTAAGGCCAAGCTTTATCCAGCTTGTAACAGCTAAATTATTGGGGTTAAACTTAAAAAGAGTAATGGGTAACGTTGTGTGATTTGCTGCTGAAGTATGCTCATCAGCTATGAGATCGCCCGTTTTATTGGCATAGGCTACTGCTTTATCAAAAGCCTTAAAATTTATTGTATTATCTTTGTGGTTTGCCAGGAATACATAGGGGGCCAACAAAACCATCGCTATTAAAATAATCAACACTACCATTCCGTTCCACTCCTTTTTTGTGATGGACAGATAGCTTTTAAGTTGCGGGCTCATTTATATACATTCCTGCCGTTAAATTAAATAAAAATTTAGGATATTTATTTGTTAAAACATACTGCTTATAAACAATGAAAGTTATAACCACCGAAGAGTTTGCCAAAGCCACCAAACTGGATAAGTTGAAAATGCCGGGCCTGGCCGCTTTATTGATGGAGTTAATGAAGATAAACCAGGTAAACGACCTGTTTGCACAGGCGCAACCCAAGCAAGGGCCTGAGTTTGTTGACGCTATATTAGAGGGATGCGGCATCGACATTGAATTTGACGAGCGCGAGCTGCGCAACATACCTAAAGAGGGAAGCTTTGTAGCCATAGCCAACCATCCTTACGGGGGTATTGAAGGCATGGTGCTGTTAAAAATCCTTTGCATGGCCCGTCCCGACTCGAAGTTGATGGCCAACTTTCTACTCAAAAAAATCCCAAATCTTGCCGATTATTTTATTGCCGTAAACCCGTTTGAAAACGTTGAACATTCATCAAGCATAAGCGGTTTAAAAAACACCCTTGAATTACTAAACCAGGGTACGCCGATAGGTATTTTCCCTGCCGGCGAGGTATCAACCTTTAAAGTAGAACAAAAACAGGTAACCGACCGCATGTGGCACCCCGTTGTGGGAAAAATCATAGCTAAAGCCAAAGTACCGGTTGTGCCAATCTATTTCCATGGCAATAATGGCTTATTATTTAACTTCCTGAGTTTGCTGCACCCTACTCTACGTACAGCCAAACTGCCATCAGAACTATTTAACAAGCATGGCCATACTATTAAGTTACGCATAGGCAAGCCTATCAACGTAACCGAAATTCCGGATTATACTAACAGTACAAAGCTCCTTAACTTTTTGCGTGCCCGTACTTATGCTTTAGGCACCGGCTTGGAAGAAGAAAAGAAAATCTTTAGCCCACGTAACCTGTTTAAAATTAAACGTGACGCTGAAGAAATTGCTCCTGAAATTGACAGTGCCATCCTTGAAAAGGAAATAGAGCCGCTAAGGGAAAATTACAAGGTTTGGACCGAAAAAAACTACGAAGTATTTATTGTTCCCACCTCAACCATTCCGAACGTAATCCGCGAGATTGGCCGTTTAAGGGAGATTACTTTCAGGCAGGTGGGCGAAGGCACCAATAAAAGCATCGACCTGGATGAGTATGACATTTATTACCATCACCTGTTTATCTGGGATTTTGAAGCCAAAATGATTGTAGGGGCTTACCGCATTGGTTTGGGGGATGAGATCTTTTACAGCGTGGGCAAAAAGGGCTTTTATGTTAATGAGCTGTTTAAGCTTAAAACGCAATTTATCCCGGTATTGCGCCGCAGCCTTGAACTGGGCCGTTCCTGGATCCGTAAAGAATACCAGACTAAACCACTGCCGCTGTTCCTGTTGTGGAAAGGCATCCTGAAATTCCTGATCGATAACCCGAGGTACCGTTACCTGATCGGCCCTGTAAGTATCAGTAACTCGTTCTCTAAATTTTCGAAATCACTTATTGTCGATTATATCAACCGCAATCACTTTGATCATGAAATGGCGCAGTACGTTAAACCACGCAAAAAATTTAAGGTTGATTTTGCCAAAATTGATACCGACCTGCTCATGGCCGGCGAAGACAGCTTTAAAGGCCTCGATAACCTGATATCTGAAGTGGAAACCCGTAACATGAAAGTGCCGGTATTGCTTCGTCAGTATATTGCTCTTAATGCAAAGATCATCAGCTTTAACATCGACCCTAAGTTCGCCGATTGCCTTGATGGCTTCCTGGTACTCGACCTTGAAAAAGTACCACAGGATATATTGGATAAGCTCGGGAAAAATTTATAATATTCAAAAAGAAAAACGAAAAAAAATGCCCTGCCGGTACCGGCAGGGCATTTTTTTTAATTGATGTTATCCGTCTATAGTTGTAACACCCGACAATGTGATGTTAAAGGATTTGACAATTTTAATTTTAGGCGTTCCATTATTAGGAACAACATCAAAAGAAATCCTTAGCACATGGTTTGGCATTTTTTGTCCTATCGTAAAAGTGGCCCATGCCTCAGAATTACTAAAATCGCAGCCATAGCATGTGTTAACTGTACGTATCGCAAAATAATTATTATTACTTGGGCTCGGATAACCGAGGTTTACATAACGATTAGCTCCGTCGTATTCTGAACCAACTGGCCAGGGCTGATCTGTGCCATCATCATTAGTATTTTCATAACTAATAATTTCTTGTTTAAGATTAGCAATAGTTGCCCCTGTTGAAGTGTTATTAATGATAGATTGATTCCAAACAATATTGTAAGAGTTAGGGTTGAGCTGCGCAACAGGAAAATGCCCCCAACTGTATTGAAGATAAACCAATTGAGCAGTTGGCGCTGCCGATAAGGTCATCAAACCCAACGGAGAAGGATATAACGGCACATAACCTGTTGTGCTCTCCTGATTTTTACTACCAGGTATAATCATACTCATATTGGCCAATGAATAAACGTCTGTAGAAGCCCCTGTAAATGTATAAGTAGTATTAGTAGTCAGGTGAACATATTGCCTGGTGCTGTCGGCACCCGCTACCCCACCAAAAATTCCGTTAGAAACATTTTTCACAGACCCGCTCAATCCAGATTTCAAAGCGTCATGGAGCGCCGATTTAAGCAGCGACGTCGCGCCCTCTTTTATTGGCCCTAATGCGGCTAAGCCCCCAACTTCTAACGCACCGCTTAAAAGACTTCCAAACATACCTGGTGAAGGCGGTGCAGGTTGAGCTATTGTGCCTGTTATGCTACCTTGAGATGTACCATTAAGGGTTAGGTTGCTCACATTGATAGAGTTAACTTCCCAGCTCATCAAATTGCTGCCAGCGTCCTTCGTACCAACATTAGGATCGTAAGCCATTTCAAATTCTGCAGCATACCACGTGCCGGTAGCGGTGGTTTTAAAAGGCTGTGCCAATGAGGTTGTATTACTGGTTGCATTCAAATCAACAGCGTTGGCGGCCGAATAACTGAGTACATGTGCGTTGTTTGCTGCCCGTTGTACCAAAGTATGTATAATATTACTGCTCGGTATAGGGGTAATTGGGCTCAAGTAAAAATAAGCTCTTAAAACTCCCCTATACCTGTTATATAAAACAAAATATAAAGGAGGTGTCAACTGCGTTGTATTAAAAGTATTGTAAACTAATTGCCAACCATCGGTAGCTTTTATATCGGTAGCATAAAGAAGTGGAAATGACTGATTTGATCCACTTGCCCATGGTTTCAAAATCGACGTTCCGGTTGGTGCAGGCATGTAATCACCTACTTCCCAATTAAAATTATAAGGCGTTATAGCATTTACACCTAAAGTTTTCTTTGAAGAATTATTGTCAAATTTCTTCAAATCTTCCACTGGGTTCTTTTTACAGCTATTTAATAACACAATAGCTATTAAAATCAAAAAATAAATCGGTTTTAATTGTTTTTTCATACAGATTTGTGAATATTGGTTTATTATATATTATAAAAATACATAATAAGACAACAAATACGCATATTCCAATATTATATAATTGTTAATTATTTCCTAAAAAGAAACATAAACAGTAAACACAATTAAAAATTACTCAAAAGATAAAAAACACACAACAATATTAACATAAAAGAATTATCATCGTCTCAAATAAAAAGATTATAACATATATTAAATAATTAAAAATCCTCTATAAACAACAAAAGCGCCCTGCCGAATACCGACAGGGCGCTTTTGTTATTAACTATGTTTTGTTATACAATTACCAGCTGTAACGTACACCAAATTGCATTTGCCAGCGTGAAGAAAACAAATCAACTGAGTACGGCACACCAGGGTTCTGGAATGTGTAAGTTGGATAAGTGCTTGACGCATTTGCAAACGAAGGAGTTGTTTTTGGAGATAAACCTACACTTGCAGTTGAGTTATAAGTATTAGCTGAGAAGTAGTAACGGCCCCAGTTTTTGTTTAACAGGTTAGTAAGGTTGATGATGTCATAAGTAAAAGTGATCATCTGTTTGTGCTTACCACCACCAAATTTAAAGTCTTGAGTGAAACGGAAGTCAAGGTCGTTATTCCATGGAGTGAACGCGCCGTTACGCTCAGTGAATTTACCACGACGAGTGCTCAGGTATTTATCACCATCGATAAAGGCATCAAAAGCTGCTGCTTGCTGAACTGCTGTTTGTCCGCCAACAATATCCTGGAAGAATTTAGCAGTTTCACCCCTGTTAGGAATGTAAGCTAAGCTAACTTGCTGACCAGTACCATCGATAGCACTTGGGTAGAAACCATAGGTATATGGATTACCTGATTGCGCGCTAAAGAAGAAAGTAAAGTTAGCAGTATAGTTGTGAGCACCATCCCAATCATGTTTAAAGTTAACGTTTGATACGATGCGGTTACGGATATCAAAGTTTGAGTTAGCTAAACCTGGGTTGTTAGGATTTAAAGCCTGGTTAAGCTGCCAGTTTGACTCCATTGAGTTACGGATACCATTGGTAACATCTTTTGAATGGCCATAAGTATAGGCAACTGAGAAATTCAAGGCACTCTGTGAATCAAACTGGGTAAATTTACCTACCTGCGCTGTAGTGCTGTAACGGTAGCCCTGGCTTGTGTTTGATAACAGATAAGCGTTTGTATATGTAGCATTAACACCTTTATTTACAAAGATTGGCTGTAAATGCTGTGTATCATAAGGATAATAAGTTACCTGGTCGGTAGTATTTACCTGCTGGAATTTCAAATCGTGGATAACTTTAGTGTAGATACCTTCAACAGTGAATTTCCATTGGTTATCAGTTGTATAATCAACCGCTAAACTGCTTCTCCATACCTGTGGCATTTTGAAGTTATTATCGATCAAATCGACCTGAGTTTTACCTGCAGATGAGGTATTGAAATTTTGCTGATTAACAAAATTTAAACCACCGTTGGCAGGTGCCTGAACAGGGTTAGAACCGGCAACAAAAGGAGTATTTGATTTTGACGGCTGGTTATCATAAGCACCATAAGTAGTACCGTTATTATAAAATGAATAACCAAACCATGCGAAAGGAACACGGCCAGTGAAGAAGCCGCTACCGCCACGTAATATAACGCTTTGATCACCTAACACATCATAGTTAAATGAAACACGTGGGTTGATCTCTGCATTACCAAGATAATTTTGTTTGATATCTTTTGGCTTGGTGTAAGTAAACGTATTACCGTAGTTAGGGTCAACTGTAGCGTTAGTAGTTTTATCGCTCAGTGGTTGTTTATTAGGTACGTCTGCATAATCCAAACGAATAGCTGCTGTCAATTTGAAAGCGTCTGTTATCTGGATTTCATCCTGTGCGTAGAAGCTAAACAAGTTAACTTTAAACTTAGCTGAAGGATTTGCTAAGATATAGTCGCGAGTATTGTTTATATAGTTAAAGTTAGCACGTACACGAGAAGGGTTGTTATTGACAAAATTCTCGATGCTGCTATAAGCAACACGACCGTTCCATGCGTTTACGAAGTTATAAGTGATATTATAAAACTCGTTGTGCGTACCAAATGTAAACGTGTGCCTTCCTTTTGTCAAGGTTAAGTTATCGGTAAACTCAGCAGTTTTCTGGTGCATATCAAAAATAGCGGCCTCACGGTCGGTACCCATAAATATAGTTGTACCCGGAGTACGGCCGGTGATCTCAATTTGCGGCAACGCTGGGTTTGAGTTAGGGTCACGGTAGTCATGAACAGCAGAATAACCTAATACTAAGCTATTGCTTAAGTCGCCAGAAAACCTTGATTTTAACTCAGCAACTGTTGATGTTGAGTTGTTGTGAGAGGTATAATCAATACCACTGAAACGGAAGTTTTGTTGGTCACGCTCTAAATTTGTTGCTTTTGAGCTGATAGTATTGTTACGTAAAGTTAACTGGTTGTGATCGTCGATATTCCAATCCAAACGGTTAAAAAACTTGTTTGAGTTAGAAAATATCGTAGTGTTGTTGTAAGTACCCGGATCAATACCGCCTGTAAACGATTTAAATGCGGCAACCAATTTATCACCATCGGCCTGGCTTAAGATGTTAGCCGAACCATTGTGATCCAATCCACGGATAACCGGATCCTGCCTGCGTGCAAGCTCTTCGTTAGTAAAGAAGAATAATTTATTTTTTACGATAGGGAAACCTAAACGGATACCGGTTTGGTAATCATGAAAATCGGTAAGTTTTGAACCATCGCCACCCAAGTTTGCTGGTACATTGTTTTTACCAACCATAAATGAACCACGGCCGTAACCATAAACAGCGCCGCTAAAATCATTTGTACCGCTACGGGTTACAGCGTTGATACTACCACCTAATACGTTACCGATTTTGATATCGTAAGGAGCAACATAAACCTGGATGTCCTGGATAGCGTCAAGAGAGATTGGGCTTGTACGGGTACTGCTACCTACCTGACCTGAAGCGTTGGTTTGACCACCCAATGAAGGGCTAAAACCAATAGCGTCATTGTTGATAGCACCATCAAGCGTTACGTTATTGTAACGGAAGTTGGTACCTTGAAATGAGTTATTGTTACTTTGGGGGGTATTTCTGGTTAAATCCTGCAAGCTGCGGTTAATTGAAGGAGCAGTACGGATCTGGTTTTGACCGATACGGGTACTTGCACCTGTTTTAGCAGGCCCTGCAGATGCTTTTACTTTAACCTCTTGCAGCGTAGTAGTTTCATCCTGCAGGATAAAGTTTAAAGTAGCGTTGCCTAATTGAAGTGTCAGGTCACTTTTTTCGTCTTTTTTATAACCGATAAAAGTAGCGGTTACAGTGTAAGGACCACCCGGGTTAATGTTATTAACCGAGAAGCGGCCTTCGGCATTGGTTTGAGCGCCATACCTGGTACCTGTGCTGGTATTTAATACAGTAATGGTAACACCCGGAAGGGTAGCACCTTTCTGATCTGTAACTTTACCATTAAGTACCGAGGTGGTGATCTGAGCGTTTGCAACGCCCCCAACCCCAATAATTATTAGTGTTAAAATAATGAAGTAGAGCTTTTTCATTTGTGATTTTTTATTGCACAAAATTGCCCAGACAATGTTAAGTTTACATTAACACCAGATTATTATATTAACAACTGCTTAATAATTTCTTTTTTGCTTAACATGAAAGCCTTCGAATAAAAACATAACATGCTGATTATAAACAACATAAAAAACAACCCTATGGCATAATGTTAAATTTTCTGCAACTATAGATTGAGCATAAATTACACAACTATGCACATTAAGACTAAAAACCTGACGCTATTAAGTCAATCTGCCGAACTAACAATAGTTAGGTTTTTAACAAATACTTAATAAGCAATAGGATAAGATCAACTTTTGATTCTCAGCTTATTAAGCAATTGATTCAGCAGGTATGCCGGTGCTATAGCCAATGATTTGATATTGAGTTTGTTTTTTGCAAATTCCGGTTCGCGGCTATTGCCTATGAGCAACGCGCTTACAGAAGGAATAAATATAGAAACACATAACAGCCACATAGCAGGCCCTCCCGTTTGTTGCCAGGCTACCAGTTCCATTATACCGTAACTAAACCCCAATAAAATAAATAAGATAAAGTAAGATATAATTGGCGATAGCTTTAAATAGAAATAGATGGCAATAGCTATCACAAATGAAGCCCAGTTAAAATATCCGTTGTAGATTCCTAAAAAGCCCAAATGCGGAAAAGGGATAGCCCAGATCAATCCAAAGAGGCTAAACGTTAAAGTTGGGATGCAGATATAATGTATCATACTGTTAACCTCATCCTGGTGAGCTTCTTGATACTCCCTAAAATATTGATCAACCAGGCGTTCATCAATATTTACCGTTGCTTTCTGTTTGTTGTTTGTTTTTGTTGCCACGCTGTAAAAATAAAAAACCCCTCCGGCTTTGTACCGGAAGGGTGCTGTTTAATTTTATAATGATTACTTGGCAAATGCTACCGAACGGGTTTCCCTGATAACGGTAACTTTAATTTGACCTGGATAAGTCATTTCTGTCTGGATCCTGTTTGAAATATCAGCAGCCAATACTTCTGATTGCGCATCGCTGATCTTTTCGCTCTCAACAACAACACGCAGTTCGCGGCCTGCCTGTATCGCAAAGGTTTTCTCTACACCCGGATATGAAAGCGCTAATTCTTCCAACTCTTTCAAACGCTTGATGTAACTTTCAACAACCTCGCGACGGGCACCAGGACGTGCACCTGAGATAGCATCACAAGCCTGAATTATTGGTGACAGCATTGAGGTCATCTCAATTTCATCGTGGTGAGCACCAATAGCGTTACAAACTTCCGGATGTTCCTTATATTTTTCGGCCAGTTGCATACCTAAAATAGCGTGAGGCAACTCCGGGTTATCATCAGGTACTTTACCAATATCATGAAGTAAACCGGCACGTTTAGCAAGTTTTACATTAAGGCCTAACTCAGCGGCCATAGTAGCGCAAAAATTTGCCACCTCTCGCGAGTGCTGTAACAAGTTTTGCCCGTATGATGAACGGTAACGCATACGGCCAACCATACGGATCAGTTCAGGGTGTAAACCATGAATACCCAAGTCGATCACAGTACGCTCACCTATTTCAACAATTTCTTCTTCAATTTGCTTTTTGGTTTTGGCAACCACCTCCTCAATGCGGGCAGGGTGAATACGGCCGTCGGTAACCAAACGGTGCATTGCCAAACGGGCAATCTCGCGCCTTACCGGGTCAAAACCTGATAAAATGATGGCTTCCGGGGTATCATCAACAATGATCTCAATACCGGTAGCAGCCTCCAAAGCACGGATGTTACGCCCTTCGCGGCCAATGATACGGCCTTTGATCTCGTCGTTTTCGATGTTGAAAATAGATACTGTATTTTCAATAGCGCTTTCAGTAGCAGTACGCTGAATAGTTTGAATAACTATTTTCTTAGCTTCTTTTGTAGCAGTAAGCTTAGCCTCATCAACAATATCCTTGATCTGGATCATGGCTTTTGTGCGGGCCTCTTCGCGCAGGGTATCCACCAATTGGTTTTTAGCATCATCGGCAGATAAGCCGGCGATGGTTTCCAGTTGCTGGATGTGCTGGTTTTTCAGGTGCTCAACTTCGTCCTGTTTTTTAACTACTACCTCTGTTTGTTTCTCAAGGTTTTTGCGGGTATTATCAAGCTCGCTCTCTTTGCGGTTAACATTTTCCAGGCGCTGATTTAATGATTGCTCCTTTTGTTTTACGCTGTTTTCGCGCTGGTTTACAGCGTTGTTTTTATTGTTAACTTCCTGCTCGTGCTCAGCTTTCATCTGCAAAAATTTCTCTTTTGCTTCAAGCAGTTTGTTTTTCTTGAGGATCTCGGCATTATTTTCAGCATCTTTTAAAATCTTTTTCACTTTATTCTGAGCTGAGGCTTCCTGGTCTTTGAAAAGCTTTCGAAGCAGGAAGCGGCCAATTAAAACGCCAATGATGGCGCCTACAAGCAGGCCGATGATAACGTATAGTAATATGTCCATTTTAGGTTTGGTGGTGTTGTATATATGTATGTAAATAAAAAAACCGCAACTAACTTTTAAGTATCATGTATTTAAAACTTCATTTCGGATATTGGGGACCATGGGTTGGTTAACGTTAATCGCAACTAACGCATGCCTCTTGATCCGCTTAATATTGAAGCGTTAAGTTTTTAATAGTGAAACCTAAAATTTAACTGCGGTTAAATCTTAATGTGCTCTTGTATATTATGTAAAGAACGTTTATTACTTCGAAAAAAATTCGGTCAACAAATGATCTAAATGATAAACTTTTTCTGTTACCTCGGTATCCTCCACGGTAACTTTCTTTTCAGCCTTCAATGATGATGTAGCATAATGCAATACACACATTGAAAGTAAATCCTGCTTATCCCTAACCGCATAATTTTCTTGATATTCTTTTATCCGGTCGTTGATCAGCTTAGCCGCCCTGCGTATTATTTCTTCTTCCTCCATGTTAACCTTTAAGGGGTAAACACGATCAGCAATATTTATTTTTATTGAGATTTCTCCCATTTGAGCTTTTCACTTTTTGTACTATTTTTTCAATAATACAATACACTTATCTATTTCCTGCACAAAGTCGTTAATTTTTTGCTTAATGTCAACACTTTTTTCATTTGTTTCAGAAAAAGACTTGGCAACTTTAACAACTTTTAATTTTTCTTCCAGTTCTTTTGTCTTAGCCTTACTGGCATTTAGGGCTACTGTAAGCGCCTCGCTTTCCAGTTTTAAAAGATCATTTTCTTCCTGCAAAGCAGCGCACAGTTCAATCAGGCGCTCGGTTTTATCTACAATTTTATTTAACTGCTCTGCTAAAGAAGGCATCTTTTTAATTAGTGAATTATTGAATTAATGAATTGGTGAGTTCTGCAATAATTGAAATACTAATTTATTAATTAAATAATTCAACATCCCCACCAAATCCGAAATCGAAATTCCGAAATCCGAATTACTTCCTGATTTCCGCTCCGGCTTCTTTTCCTAAATTATAAATTAATTTCTGCATAATAGAATCAATTGCCTTATCCGTTAACGTTTTTTCGATATCCTGGATAATGAAACTTAAGGCATATGACTTTTTACCTGCAGGCAATTTATCGCCCTGGTAAACGTCAAACACATCAACTTCCTTCAGCAATTTACGCTCGGTACGCAGGGCAATTTGTTTCAACTGACCAAAAGATACGCTTTGGTCTATCAGCATAGAAAGGTCGCGCCTTACAGCCGGAAATTTTGAAACCTCCTGGAAAACGATCTTATTTTTACGAATGGCGGTCAATACAAGATCGAAATTAAAATCGGCGTAGAACACCTCTTTATCAACATCAGCCTTTTTCAATGAAGTACCAGCAACCGAACCAAATTTTACCAATTGCTTACCATTAAGCATGTATTGAATGCCAAACGACATTTTTTTGCAGGTTGCATCCTCAACAGTGAAGTTACTGATGTTCAGGCGTTGTAAAACACCATCAACTACAGCCTTGATATTGTAGAATGATACAGGTTTCGATTTTTGGTTCCATTGCTCGCCGGCATTAGCCCCTGTAATAAAAATACTGAAACGCTGGGTTTCGATGTATTTATCATTTTCCAGTTTATACACTTTGCCAAACTCATAAAATTTCAAATCTGAGCTCCGGCGGTTCTGGTTATAAGCAATGGCTTCCAAACCTGAATATAGCAGCGTTTGACGCATTACGTCAAGATCACTACTCAACGGGTTTAGGATCTTCACAGCAGTATCCAGGTTATCCGAATAAGCAGATTTGGTAAGCGAGTTAGCCAGGATCTCATTAAATCCATTCGCGCTCAGCAAATCAGATAACTGATTTTGAACAGTATCTTTCTCCGGCCGGGTAGAGTTATTTAACGATGCCCTGATCTGGGTAGGGATCTCGATGTTATTATAACCATAAATCCTCAGGATCTCTTCAACCACATCCACATCGCGGGTAACATCCACGCGGTATGGCGGTACTTGTAACGATAGCGAATCCGCAGTTTCATTCACTATCTTAATATCAAGTGCCGTGATGATACCTTTGATCTCATCATTGCCAATCTTCTTACCAATCAATTTATCGATGGTGTTATAAGTGATCTCTACAGCGAAGGGTGCAACCGGAGCCGGATAATGATCAGAAATTTCTGACGATACCAGACCACCCGCCACCTGTTGAATCAACAATGCAGCACGTTTTAATGCAAAAACGGTCATATCCGGATCGGTACCACGCTCAAACCTGAACGAAGCATCGGTTTTTAAGCCATGCCTTTTTGAGGTTTTGCGAACAGATACCGGATTGAAGTAGGCACTCTCCAGGAAAATATTTTTGGTTGATTCCTTAACACCCGATTTCGCGCCGCCAAATACACCGGCTATACACATTGCTTCTTCAGCATTACCAATCATCAGATCATCGGCAGATAACTTCCTGTCAACCTCATCAAGTGTTTTGAATACGGTGCCTTCGGCATAGTTTTTTACCAATACCTTGCCGCCGGTTATTTCATCGGCATCAAAAGCGTGTAACGGCTGTCCAAGCTCATGCAGCACGTAATTAGTAACATCCACAATGTTATTGATAGCACGGATGCCGATAACAGCCAAACGCTCTTTTAACCATTGTGGTGATTCTTTAACTTCAACACCACTGATGGTTAAACCTGAATAACGCGGTGAAGCCTGTTCGTTTTCCACAATAACCTCAATCGTACGGCTTGTGTTATCAACTTTAAAAGCGCTTACATCGGGCTTGTGAATACCTATTTTCAGAAAAGCGGCAATATCCCTTGCAGTACCCAAATGCGAAGCCGCATCGGCACGGTTAGGGGTTAAGCCAATCTCGTACATGTAATCGTCGTTCAGCTTGAAATATTCTTTAGCTGGAGTACCTACAGGCGCATCTTCCGGCAATACCATAATACCCGCATGGCTGGTTCCCAAACCTATCTCATCCTCAGCGCAGATCATCCCGTGAGATTCTTCACCCCTGATCTTCGATTTTTTGATAGCAAAAGGCTCGCCGCTGGTTGGGTAAACTGTTGAGCCAACTACCGCAACCACTACTTTTTGTCCGGCAGCTACGTTAGCAGCACCGCAAACAATCTGCAGGTCTTCGCCGGTGCCAACATCAACCTTAGTAACATGCAGGTGGTCAGAATTGGCATGGTCAACACATTCGTTTACGTAGCCAATCACCAGGCCTTCCAGTCCGCCTGGAACGGCTTGTACTTTCTCCAGACTTTCAACTTCCAAACCGGTTCCGGTAAGGATGATTGAAATTTCCTGAGGCGTTTTATCAGTATCAATAAATTCTTTAAGCCAGTTATAAGATATTTTCATTATTCCGAAATGATAATCGGCAAAGATATAAAGATTTCGGATGTGGGGTTGGTAGATATGCAGATTTAAGATGATTCTTGATTATACAAACCAATGTTACTTGCTCAACAAATAAAGCTAAACCCTGAATCGAAATCTTGGCAATCAATTATAAAATAACTTACATTGCATTGTTAATCCAAAGATTTTCCCGGAATAAACTTCAACCATTTCCATCAAACTATGATAAAAGATACGCTCAAAGCATTGATCATCCGTGACCTTGAAAAATTAAAGCAGGAAATAGAAGCTTACCAAAACGAGACGAAGCTCTGGCATATTGAAAAGAGTATATTAAATTCTGCGGGCAACCTTTGTTTACATTTGGTTGGCAACCTTAATACCTATATCGGTGCAGAATTTGGAAAAACCGGTTATGTAAGAAACCGCGTTGATGAATTTGCGTTAAAAGATGTACCGCGCTCAGAATTGGTGGATAAAATAAAAAGCACGATCCTTATGATCGAAAAAACCTTCGATATGATTTCAGAGAATCAGTTGAACGAAAAATACCCGGCTGAAATAATCCTAAAAGATGCATCTACCGAATACTTTTTTGTTCACCTTGCCATGCATTTAAGCTACCATTTGGGTCAAATAAACTACCATCGCCGGCTGCTGGATAATTGACTATAATTTGCACACCTTCAATCACATCATCCCTTCGTCGGCTAAACTCAAATAGCCACCATCGGTAATAATTAAATGGTCAAACACGCCGATGTCAAGCATCCGGCCTGCGGCGCTTATTTTTTTGGTAAGTTGGATATCTTCGTTACTGGGTTTCAGGTTACCAGACGGGTGATTATGGACGAGGATTAGTCCGCTGGCCTGGTATTGCAGGGCCGAATAAAAAATGATTTTAGGATCGCACACCGTTGCCGATAACCCGCCCTTACTAATCAATTCTTTTCCTAATACTTTATTGGAACGCCCTAATAGTATAATCCAGAACTCTTCATGGTTCAAATCCATCAGGTGCCTGCGCATAATATTATAACCATCCCTGCTCGAAGTAATCACCTCAATGGCCCCCGATTCAGATTCGTTCCGACGGCGACCGATTTCAAGCGCCGCTATAATAGATATAGCCTTAGCCTCTCCTATTCCTTTAAATTTGGATAGCTCGGTTATTGAGGCCTTACCCAGTTTATTGAGGTCGTTATCATAGTGGTGCAAAATGCGTTTGCTTAATTCAACCGCTGTTTCGGTACGGCTGCCCGAGCCAATCAATATCGCTATCAGTTCGGCATCGGTAAGGGCACGACGCCCTTGTCCGCTTAGTTTTTCCCGCGGGCGATCTTCCTCGGCCCATGATTTGATACTGATCTTGCTTTCGTAGTTTTCCACGCCCTGAAAGTATGAAAAAGCACCAAACAAAAAAAGGGACAGTGTTGGTACACTATCCCCTTAGTATATTTTAAATAGCTAAGATTAGCTTAAGCCGTTAACAAATTTAGTAAGCTTTGATTTATTGTTCGAAGCTTTGTTTTTGTGAATAACGTTCTTTTTAGCCAAACGATCAAGCATAGAAATTACTTTACCTAACAATGCAGTTGCATCGGCTTTGGTAGTAGTGTTTCTTAATTTTTTAATAGCGTTCCTGGTTGTTTTAGCCTGGTACCTGTTACGCAGACGCTTCGCAGCGTTTGCCCTGATTCTTTTTAATGATGATTTATGATTTGCCATCTCGTATAGCTTGTTATTCTTTTCTACTTATTTTAAGGACTGCAAATATAGGGCGATTAAATTTAATATGCAAATGGTTTTTTGATTTATATTTTGAAGTAATTGAATTGATAATGTGCAGGATTATCTATTACCTTACAACCTCCGCCATACCCTTTTTTAATAAGCTATTAACGTAAGGTTTACAAAGTGTTCATACAACACATTGATTTTTGCAGCGTTATTAATAGCTAAAGTTATCGCATCATGGTTATCAACAGCACCACCAGGTTTAGCAACCGGGTTGAAGATTATGTAAAATATCGCCCCGGCTACCCTGCCGAAATTGTTAAATTTTTACATGACACCTATAACCTGACCCAGGACAAACTTATTGCAGACATTGGAGCCGGCACAGGTATATCTACTGCCTTATTCCTGAATAAAGGCTACCGGGTAATTGCCGTTGAACCCAACCTCGAGATGCGCGAAAAAGCTATCGAATTGTTAGGCTCATACCACGGCTTTATCCCCAAAAACGGCACAGCCGAAAACACAGGCATTGAAGACAATACAATTAGCGCCATTATAGCCGGACAGGCCTTTCACTGGTTTGACGCAAAAAAAACCCGCATCGAGTTTAAAAGAATCTTAAAGCCGGATGGCATCGTTGCACTTATCTGGAATGAAAGAAAAACAACATCGGCTTTTGAACAGGAGTATGATGAGCTTATCATAAAACATGGCAACGATTATGTAAAGGTTGATCACCGCAATATCGATACTGAGGATATTGAAGCGTTTTTTACCCCGGAACCCGTTCATCTGGAAATCTTTACCAATAAACAGGTATTTGATTTTGAAGGCCTGAAAGGCAGACTGCTGTCATCATCATACATGCCTACGCGCGACGATGCGGGTTACCAGCCGATGATCAATGATTTACAGGCGCTTTTTCATAAATTTCAGCACGATGGGGTTATTGTAATTAATTACGATACCAAAGTATATTCGGGTAAATTATAAATTGAGCATTATTTCGTATTGGTGAAACAATTGTGTGCAGGTGTTATCTAATAAGCAAAACATAGCTTATAAATACCACTTTTAAACATGATATACTGGATCATCATTATAATATTACTGCCCTTCATATTTATTTTAATAAGCCATTTAAAAAGCAAAGCACAACAAAAAAAGAAACTTGCTAAGATTAAACAACGCTGGGGAAAACCCATAATTGCGAGCAGGAATTTCAAACCGATCAGCAACTATTTAACAACCTATAAGGGCTCAAACGAGATCTCAACAGACACCGCAAGTGACCTGGATATCGATAGCGTATTTGAATATATCGACCGAACAAACTCAAAACCAGGTCAGCAATACTTATACAAACAACTTCGTTCGCCGCAAATTTCGGAAGATTATTTTGAAACGATTGAGCAACGAATCGATCTTGCCACAACCAACAGAGAGCTAAGAGAGCAAACCGAGCTTAAACTATCGGAATTGGGCAGTAATGACGCCTATTATTTACCCGAACTTTTCAAAAAGCCCCATTATTCCATTTTCCCTGCTCTCGGCAATGTTTATATCAACATAGCGCCATTTTTGATCATTGGCGTGGCCTTCAGCCTTTTTATAGTTCCTAATCAGTTTATGTTTATACTATTGCTGGTATTAATGATAACCAATGTTGTTATTCATTACAGCAATAAAACCCAAATGCTTAATTACACGCATTCATTACCACAGCTGCTGATTTTATTCCGGGTTGCAAACTGGCTTAAAAATCACAACCTGCTTCGGGATGATGAACATACGCGCGCCAGCATGGTTAATATGGGCAAACTCAAAAAGTCGCTGAACTATATAACCCTGCAAAATAAGGCAGCCATCGACCCAACCGATATCTATTATCTTGTTACCGAATGGCTGAAAATGTTCCTGCTTATTGAGCCGCTGGTATTTATCAAATCCATCGGCAAAGTGAACAAATACCTGGATGACATTAAGGTTATTTATGAAGCGGTAGCCGAGGTGGACATAGCTATTTCTATCCAATCTGTACGTGAGGGGGCGGTGCATTATTGCAAGCCACAAATAACAACGGGTAACGTCAATATTGTTATTAACGATCTTTATCATCCCCTTATTCCAAACTGTGTATCAAATTCTATCTCCATTGATAATACACAGGGCATTCTGGTGACCGGCTCTAACATGTCGGGTAAAACCACTTTCATCAGGGCTATTGCAATTAACGCCTTGCTATCGCAAACTATTAACACCAGTTTTGCTACAGTATACCAGGCGCCTCCACTTAAAATATTTACAAGCATTGATATGGCCGATGACCTGGGTGATAATAAAAGCTATTTCCAGGCCGAAGCAATGGCTGTAAAAAATATAGTTTCGCAAACTATAGCCAGTAAGCCCGTAAACAGCCTGGTGATTATTGATGAAATTTTCCGAGGAACCAACACCATTGAGCGGATAGCAGCTGCCAAAGCTGTATTAAGCTATTTTATCCAAAACCAAAGTTTTGTGTTTGTATCAACACATGATCTGGAGCTGGCCGAGTTGTTAGGCAGCGATTATAAAGTTTTCTCGTTTGAGGAAGTGATAGGTGATGACCGGCTGGTATTTGATTATAAAATTAAAGAGGGCCTGCTTAAAAACAGAAATGGCATAGCGGTTTTAAAAGGCGTAGGTTTCCCGGAGAGTATCATTGATGATGCCAATAAAGTAAGCAGCCAATTGCGGAAGAAGTATAATTTGTAATTTAAAACTCCCCTTTAAATTGCATCTTTAACCCATGAACCGCCGTATTATTTTAAGCATAACAGGAATCTGTTTAATCATGTTATGCTCATCATGGGGGTTCTTTGCGCATTACCGCATTAACCGGTTGGCTGTTTTCACGCTACCTAAGACCATGTCGGGCTTTTACAGGGCCAATATCGACTATATAACAGAACATGCTGTGAGCCCCGACAAACGCCGCTATGTTGACTCATCAGAAGCGCCCCGCCATTTCTTTGATGCCGACCGTTATGGCAAAAAACCATTTGAGGCCATGCCTAAAAAATGGAAGGATGCGGTAGCCAAATACCCTAAAGATACCATCATTAAATACGGCACCGTTCCCTGGGCTATCCAATACCAATATTACCGGCTGGTGCGAGCTTTCAAAGCGCATGATACCATCGATATACTTAATGCCTCGGCATATTTAGGGCATTATATTGCCGATGCCCATGTACCCCTGCACTTAACCCAAAACTACAATGGTCAGCTTTCCGGGCAAACCGGCATTCATGCCCTTTGGGAAAGCCGTTTGCCCGAATTGTTCGCCGATCATTATAATTATTATGTTGGCAAAGCCCGGTATATTGATAACCCGCTTAACGAGGCTTTCCGTATATGCAAGGCTACCTATAAACGTGTGGATACTGTTTTGCGTTTTGAGCGCATGCTAAACAAAGCCTACCCGCAGGATAAAAAATACGAATTGGTGCAGCACGGCAAAAGGCAGATCAGCGATTACTCCGTAGCCTACAGCCAGGCTTACCATAAAATGCTGAAAGGAATGGTTGCAAGGCAAATGCGTGCCTCCATACTTTCTGTAGGCAGTTTCTGGTATTCGGCCTGGGTTGATGCCGGGCAACCGGACCTGGATAAGCTTATCGCTACGCCTTTAAGCAATGAGCAAAAAACAAAACTCCTGCAAGAAGAAGCACTGTACCGTTCAGGCAAAGCACCGGTAATAAAATAATTAACGCTAAAAAACAGCACCTCTCCCCTCTTATCTTCCTCTACATTCCTCAAAATAAACTTCGCTAAAACAGCGAAAAGATAACACCGACTATCACTGAAACAATCGTGACGTGATAACGCGATCAACTCTTAAAAGTTCATTCTTTAATTACCTCATTTTGCATTATCACGGTACTAATACGCAGTTTCTCCATTAGGTATTTATACGCTATAAGCCGGTTTACAGCCCTCCTAACTTAGTTAAATCAATCAGGAAGTTGATTTGACCTCCCTCCTTGTCGTTTCAGGCCAAAAGCCTGGAAGAAGATTTAAAGTAAGCAGGAGACCATATCAAGTGACTGCGTTTTTTATCACTAAATATTTACATCTATAAACTATTATCTTATGGCAAACTTAACTTTAGCACCACGATGGGCATCGAGTGTGCTGCAACTCGGAAACACCGCATATGTTGATTGCGGTACACCAACCGTACTTAACAATTTAACCTCCTTTACACTGGAGGCCTGGGTAAATGTATCGAGCCTGAACGGATTTCAATCTGTAGTAGGAAATGTCGACAATGCGGTTGGCGGACAGTACCAATTATTTCTTGAATCGGGTTATGTTTATGCCTATGTAGGCATTGCTCCATACCTGATCAAATCCACCTTACCTATCACTGTTAACGAATGGCACCACCTGGCCTCGGTATTTGACAGTACAACATCCAGCTTATCACTATATGTAGATGGCGTAGCTGTTGCACAAAGCAATTTTTCAGGAACGTTGCCAACTAATGGTACCAATGTACTGTTGGGCGCTGTAATGCAACAGGGCAGCCCGATCTGGTACCTACAGGGCCAGATTGGCCGGATCATGATCTGGAACAGCACTCGCGATGCTGAAGATATCCTTAATGATTCGGTACAGGTAAATAATTACAGCGCCGTCCAAAATCCAAACCTTATCTTTTACAGCGACTTTTCCGAAATGCCGGGAGTTGACAGTTCAGGTAACAATATAACCCTTAACTTCAAAAACAATGTACAATACGCATTTAACGTTCCATCGGTGGTATTGGGAGCAGATGGTTATGTTGATTGCGGCTCCTTCCCCGAATACAGCATCTCCGGAAATGCACCTTACACCATTGAAGGATGGTTTTTCCCTGGCAGCAGCAGCAACGGCATTTTACTAAGCTATGGATTAAACGGCGCATGGGAATACTAGGTAAGCTATCAAAACAACCAGGTTACAGGCCAGCGCAACAGCGACACCATCTCTTTATCATCAGCCGCATCTGTATTACCGCTTAGCTATTATCATTTCGCGCTTAGCTACGACAGCGATGTTAAGGCACTGAGCCTGTACGTAAATGGCAACCTTCAGGCTATCGATTATTTTCCTTCGCCGGTTACTGCAGTTCCGAACGGGCATGTACTCGTTGGCGCTCAGTACGACTCGAATGGAAATATTATCAATAATTTTAACGGTTCTATTCAAAACCTCCGGATCTGGAATGTATGCCTTGAGCAATCGGAAATTGTTCAATGGATGTATAACGATGTGATAACCGACAACCGTTTAATTTCCAATTTTGACTTTACCGTTAACCCTCCTATAGATACCACCGATAAATCGACATTGGAGCTGGATAACGGTGCTGTACAGCAACTCCAAACCGTAAACGTTTTAACCACCGAGCAGATTGCACTTTTGGGAATACCACAATCCATCAATGCCATCTATCTTAATCAAAACGTTGAAACACCGGTACCGCCGCCAACAGACATATTATTTAGCAACCAGCCCCAGGTATTTACCGAAGATCATAAAGAAGAAAGCTGGGCACAGTTCGAGGAATGGTTTGGCAGTAAAAATGGAGGCCCGGCAACCGAAGGTTTTCGTCAGCAGTTTGATAACGCCTATGAAAAGGCCAGGCAAATGTTTGATGAAAATGCCAACTTATCCCGTGTTTTTACCCGAACCGACACCAATGGCATAACCCGCATTATTTACCACGGCGTAAAAGCGGATATGCTTGTTTATGAAGGGGCCGTAGGTGCTGAATCAGATTGTACGTTGTGGTGGATCCAATTCATCTTCGCACTTACTGTAGGTTTCCTGCAGGCTGTGGGGCTGGCGCCTACTACCGGCAATATAGCCACCCGCATTTATAACCTGCTGCGTGCAAACCAAACGGTAATGAACGCGATGAGCTCAATGGCCGGAAAAGCAATCAGCGCTACCGCTGCTATCGGGTTTGTTGGTGTAGTATATCAGCAGGGACTAATGTGGACTATCATCAAATTCGTACTGACATCTGCAGGATGGTATGCCTTATTCTGGATCCTCCGCAAAGTGATAGCTATTGTAACAGGCCTTGAGGCGGCAGCCATACTTGCCGGCTTTATTGTATGGGCTACTCAGCTTACCATACTTTCACTTAAATACAATACCGCATGCGGACAACTTCTTCAATCAACCAAAGTTTCACCTTCTTTTAATTCATAAGCCATGCCGACTTCAACACCTATTGTCGCTATACCTATAGTAGACACTTCAAATAGTATGACCTATTACAACTACGTTGCAATTACTGTTATAGATACAAAAGCATTCTTGAATAACGCTCTGCCGGGCGATTATATCGGAGTTGCCTCTTACGATGTTAGCGGCAGAGTAACTTATAATCTAACGCAGGTTGATCAAAACCTAACCGTACCAGTTGCCGCCGCCGCTGCCGTACAAAATCTTAACTTTACCGGGAGCTGCACCAATATGGGAGGTGGGCTTCAAACAGCAGTAAACATGCTTTCCAGTGCCCCCTCCGGTGTAAACAAAGGCTTGGTTTTGCTATCTGATGGTTATCAAAACTGCGGCACCAATCCCTTGCCCTTACCAGCCGGAACCCCACCTGTGTATTCTTGTGCTATGGGGCCGTCATCTGACCAAAACCTGATGCAGCAAATTGCTACCCAAAGCGGTGGGCAATATTACTATGCGCCATATGTGTACAACATGATGCAGATTTATAACCAGATCAGGGCACAAACCCCTTCGGCACAATTGCTTGCCAACGGGTATAAAGTAGCACAGGCCTACGATTACCTGATGATTCCTGCTACCGTGTCTGCAGGTAACGATGTCGGACAGTTTTCGGTTGTATGGAGCGATACTAAATACACCTTCACAAATGGCCAGCCCGGGCTTAATCAATTAAGTGTAACACTGGTAACCCCGGCCGGTGTGGTAATTACGCCAATGCCTACTTTACAGGGGGGAGCCTACGTAGTGTTTAACATCCCTAACCCGGCCGTAGGCCTGTGGTACATCCAGATCATGTACGGAGGTACAACTCCACAGGGTTTAACAGGCGGCGCCTTTGAATATGCACCATCAGGCAATGCGGCCCCGCTTCAGCTCACAGTTGATGCCCCGGCGGCTGTACGCAAAGGGCAGCCCATTACCTATCACGCGCATTTAACCGATGACGGCAAACCTATAACAGGGCAACATGTACATGCAGTTATTACCCGTCCTAAATTCAGTCAGCAAAGTGCCTTAAAAACTTATGCCGCCCAGCTTAAAACAATAAAGCTGTCTGATGAAACAATGGATACAATACAATATCCGGATTTGGCGAAGCTTGATCTGCTTTACAAGCAGCGGTTAAATGAAAATGAAGAAGACCTTTTACCACACCTGAAAAGTGGTGCTGTACTGACAGAAGCAAAGCATGGCGGCTATTCGGGTACAATACATGAAACCCATGAGGCCGGAAGCTACACGGTTGAACTGGAGGTAACAGGATTTTCTGACAAGTCTAAAACCCCGTTTTCAAGGACTCATCGTTTTAACGTAGTAGTTACCGATGGTGATTGAATAAACCAAACTTCCGTTTAATATGCAAAAGCCGGAACCCGGATTGATCTAAATCCAGGTTCCGGCTTTTATTCTTGAAGTATTTTTAATAATTTCTTGGAGTAATCTCGGGATAAATAATCGCTGACCGTTTAACAGCTTATTTAGCTGCCCGGTAATTAGACACTAATTCTGATGTGCGCAAAGCCCTTGAATAAATCTTTAAATTAGATATTGTACCGTCCAGATTTTTACCGAACGTAACAGGCGAATCGGTATTTATGTTATTAATTCCAAAAAATCTTGTCCAACCGGCAGGAGCATTCGCTCCACCATCGCAAAGTTTTCCATCTACCATTGCCATAATAATGTTTGCTCCCCCATCAACAACAAAGGCAACGTGATGAAGCTTATTTGGAACGATGGTGCCTTTGTCAGTTTCTAAACTAACACTTTTAACACCGTCATTCAAGGAGATAGCAATAGTTCCGTTATTTGTTGTAGCAATATCCAAACCCGGGCCATTACCTGTACTATTTGTTAAAATATGCCCTACTGAATTTAGATTATTAAGCGTAACAAAAAAATCTACAGTAAAGCCACCATTGTTTTCCAGACTTGGGAAAAACTTATTATTAGATGGCAGCGTTAAGTCATTGGGAGCCTCATATTCATTTATGAGCCCTCTGGTTACTTTCTCTTTTCTAAAACGCTGATACCAAAGATCGTTCAGGAGCAGAGGACTAATTTCATGTACCCTTGCTGTATTTTTCTGAGTTTCTGTAATGAAATATTTACCCTCCTGCTCTATTAAATCCGGATAGCTCATGCCTTCATTTACATTGCCGCTGTATAAAAGGATCTCGGGCTCCGACCACCAGATAGTTCCGTTTCTTTCAATTCCACCCGATACCCAAACAGGATTTCTGTTGTTATATCCAGGAGTTCCATAATTATGAAACCAGAATAAGTATTTTCCGTTTGAGCACTTAAATATTCTCGGGCAGGCAGTTGGATGCTTGAATATGCGGTCGCTGGGAGTTCCGTTACCATAACGCATAGGCGCCGGCGTATTCCAGGAGGTACCTAAATTTGTACTAATTGCAAAACCAGGAAAGCCCAAATACGTACGGTTTACACAATATAAGCTGCCATTACTCAACTGCACGAGATTGTGTTCCTCTTGAAGAGACCAGGTTGGGTTTTTTATTCCCACATCCCCGCCTGGTAAAATATTCCATTGCAAGGCATTAATATCTTTCTCTGTTTCGATATTTGGGCAATTAACCAACCAACCTTCACCCCGGTCACTTATATATGCACCAATTTTTGTGTACGAAAATAATAAACCATTTGTAGAGTGTATTGGTTTACAAATCCCCCAAAACATTTGTACCTGACCTTTAAAATTATTGTTATTATCAACGAGTGTATTTTTTATGGAAAGCCTGTACCTATCAGACCAGGTTTGCCCCATATCGTCAGAATATTTATAACAATACCATCCTAAAAGATCGTTTTTTATATGCTTGCCATTTAATTCTGAAATATTGTCTCCATTATAATCGTAAAAAACGTATATCCTCCCGTAAGCAGTTATATAGGGAATTGCCCAGGAAGCTACCGGGCCAGAGGATGGTTCGATATCAACGGCTGGGCCCCATGTTTTTCCCAGGTCGGTGCTTCTACTACTCATAACATGCTGCCCGGGGGTGCCTTCGGCACCACGACCAGTAGTAAATACGCAAATCCATGAGCTATCCCTGGCTTGAACAATATAAGGCTGATCGAGATACGGGGCCTTATAAATGATGTTACCTAAAGTAATAGATCTTTGATCTATAAAATCTTCGGCATTTATGTCGGGTATAAAGGAAAGACTATCAGCAACAGGATTACCCGGAGATGAAGGCGTTTGAGCATTAGCCATCTCATGTTTTTTGCAACCAAAAACAGCTAAAATAAAATACAAGGAAGAGATGATAAGGCGGATTCGTAAAGAGTGTTTCATTAAATCTTATATATTCTTATAAATACACTCAATATTCAATCAATAAAACTTCGGCCATAAACAAATATCTTTCGTTTACAGAGTTATTAATTAATATAGGGGGTGTATTACTAACAATATCAAAGATAAAGCTTCCTTATTTAATTCAGTCACAGAATCTTAAATTTAATAAAACAATAAACTTATTTTTATATAGCTATAACGACCAGCTTAAATTTGCGGCTAAGCAGTCGGATTTTTAGCAGCGCGTCCTTTTACAGCGGCAAAAATTGGAGGCAATATTGATATCAGGATAATAATTACTCCCACCAATGAGAAGTTTTTAGCTATGATATCTACCTGGCCTAATTTGTAACCTGCAAACAGGAATACGATGATCCACGATGCGCCGCCGATGATGTTATAAAGGCTATAGCGTAAAAAAGGCATCCTGCCAACACCGGCAACAAAAGGTGCTATGGTACGGATGATAGGCATAAAACGGCTAAATATTACCGCCTTGCCGCCGTGTTTGTCAAAAAATGCTTTGGTTTTAAGGTAGTATTCCAGCTTCAGGATCTTATTTTCTTCCTTAAATACCTTGGGGCCAAGGTAGTTACCTAAAAGGTAATTTACGGTATTACCTATAAATGCAGCTGCAATAAGTATAATACCCAGCAACCAGATATCTAAACCAGAGCTGCCACCTGCAATTAAAGCACCGGCTGCAAACAACAGTGAATCGCCGGGTAAAAAGGGAGTTACAACAAAGCCAGTTTCGGCAAATATGATCAGGAAAAGGATGAGATAGGTCCATCCCTGGTAAGCACTGGTGATTTGTACCAGGTGCTTGTCAATATGCAGTATAAAGTCGATGATGCTTTTTATTACTTCCACAGGCGTAAATTTTGCCCAAAAATATAAATATTAAACAGAAAGCCGCTACTGAAGTGTCTTACTTAGCAGATTATTAGTGAGTACACCGGCACCAAAGGCCAATGAATCGGCAGCGCCAACAACACCTTTGGTATAAATGGTATAAGCGCGTCCGTCCTGTATAGTTATATTTTGCAGGGTTGTTTCAATTTTGGTAGGGGTACGCGTTGCCCTGATGGTAAAGTTATAGTTACCGGCAGTAAGATCGTAATAGGGGGTAACCTTATTAAACGTGGTGCCGCTTACCATAAGCGTATCATTTGCCCTCAAATCAAGGGCGGCTGTACCAGGAGAAGTATGCACAAACCTAACTTTTCCTTTACCTATAGGCGGCAAACTGGTACTGTCAGATAATATAAACGAACTGACAAAAGAACTGTCCTTCCGGTAACCGGTTACAAACATGGTATATTTCCGGTTGGCTTTGAGCGTATTATCAAACTGAAGCAAAATTGTAGGTGCAGTAGTTGCAGTTCGTAACTGTAAAGGCGCTTCCAATGTTGAAAGATAAAAATACCCCGAGCTGTTAGGATACGTATATGTAGTTGAGCTATACCTGATATAATGCTGATAAAGATATACCGGCTGAATATCGGGACTTAAATTAACTATCTGAAACTGGGTATTGAGGCCTACCGACGACGCGTTCCCTCCCTTGCCGCATGATGATACCCCGCATAAAAAAAGGACGCCTATCACAGTTGCAAAAAACGAAACCAGGACCTTGCTTTTATTTTTATTAACCATTAATGTAATTATTGATTAGTGAACAAACCTGTTGCCAGGCCGGCACTTTTATTACCAAAACCATAATAGGTATACACCTTACCACCTACCAGCTGCACCGTATCCCTAACAATAGTACCCGGAAACGCGGCCGAATGCATGGCCATATTGTGTTCTCCCGGCGCCACTAAATAAAAAGTAGAGGTGGCTTTAAAAGCAAGGTTACTTACTTTTTCGGTATCTACGGCAACTTTATTAGTTGTCCCTTCAAAATGCACGCTAATATTTCCCGCGTCTGGCGAAGCATTTACAAACCTGATTTTGGCTGATGGTACCTTGCTTGTATCTCCAGCTATGACGTCGGTAGTTTTAAATACCTGATCGGCAGTATTACCTGCTATGTAAAATGAATACACCGAATCTTTACTGAGTGTCAACGGCAAACTGAACAGTGGATTAGGGTTGCTTGGCCCATCTAACTTAACCGAATAATTTTGTGTTCCGGCTTTTACCAGAATATAGCCTAATGTGCCTCCGGGATAAAAAGTTGTTGTATTGTTGATGCGGATACCGTTCTGGTAAACATTAACATTATTAAATGTGGCGTTGATTACGTTTAATGATGATGTTGATGAATCCACTGCATCGGGCTTATCATTATTTTTTTTGCACGATGCTATGCAACCTGCCGCCGCGGCAATCATCAATAAAACTTTAACCTTTATCTTCATATACAATTATATGCTATAACTGCTTAGTGTAACTTTTGGTATCGGGTGCTGAACAAAAAAAGTCCGGTTTTATGTTACCGGACTTAGTTTTGGATTTATAATTTAAGTTTACACTTAAGCATAGCTATTGAGCATCACCGGCATTACCAGCATCAGCACATCTTCATTCTCATCTCCGCCTTGTGGCAACAATAAGCCCGCACGGTTTGGAGTCGACATTTCCAAAGATACTTCTTCGCAGCTTAAGTTCTTTAACATTTCTATTAAAAATCTTGCATTGAAGCCAATTTCCATGTCTTCGCCTTCATATTGGCAGCTCAGGCGCTCGTGAGCTTCGTTAGCGAAGTCGATATCTTCTGACGAGATATTTAACTCGCTGCCATTTATTTTTAGCCTTACCTGGTGGGTGGTTTTGTTAGCGTAAATAGCCACACGGTTTAACGAACCCAGGAAGGTAAGCCTGTCGATGTTTAATTTATTAGGATTGTTTTGAGGAATAACAGCCTCATAATCCGGGTAACGCTCATCAATTAAACGGCAAACAAGGTTAATGTTGCCAAACTTAAAGAAAGCGCTGGTGTTGTTATATTCAACCGATACGTTAACATCATCGCTTGGTAATGATGATTTAAGCAGGGTTAAAGCTTTTTTAGGTAAAATGAATGATGCTGTGCTTGCTGCTTTGGCATCTTTACGACGGTACCTTACCAGTTTGTGCGCATCGGTTGATACAAAGGTAAGTGCCGATGTGGTAAGCTGGCAGAATACACCTGTCATGGCCGGGCGCAACTCGTCATTACTTACCGCAAAAATGGTTTTGTTAATAGCTTCGGCTAAAACAGAAGCAGGCAGGTTTACCGATGAAGCGTTTTCAACAACCGGGATCTTAGGAAAATCCTCACCGTTTTCGCCGCTCAGTTTGTATTTACCATCACCAGCGTTAATTTCAATGGCGAAGGTTTTATCATCAACCGAAAAAGCAACAGGCTGCTCGGGTAACGATTTCAGGGTCTCTAACAATATACGCGACGGGATAGCAATCCTGCCGTTTTCTTTAGCCTCAACAGGCAAAGAGGTGGTCATGCTGGTTTGCAGGTCGGTAGCAGAAATGGTCAAGTTCCCATCCTTTATCTCGAACAAAAAGTTTTCCAATATAGGCAACACAGTGCTGCTGCTCAATGCGCCGCTCACCGCTTGCAGTTGTTTGAGTAATGTTGAGGTAGAAACAATAAATCTCATGTGGTTGTAATTAAGCAATCAAAAATATAAAATTTAACGGGCATACTTTTGCCTGCGGAGATAATGTTGAAAAATAGCACATATTAACACTAATACCAACGGAACAATGTTATTAACCAACTGCCAATACATTTTTTCGCTCCGAATACGCGCCCTATCAAGCAGGCGGATCTTAATTTCCTTGGTACGCAAGGCTATCAGGCCCGAATCATCGGTCATGTAATCGGCTATGTTGAGCAGCAGATTTTTGTTACCGTAAGTTTGATGCGTATAATGATCATACCCTAACGGATATGGCGAACCATCGTTACCTACCTGGTTCTTTAAAATATCACCATCGCTTATCACTATCATTTTTGTAGGCTCGCTTTGTGATAGTACAGGAATCTGCTCTTTTAAGCCTTCGGGCAGCGGACGGTTTTGCCAGTCGCTGGTAAAACGGCCTTCTAACAGTACGCCGGTTATTTTAGGTGTACTTTGAAACTCCTTAGGGTTTGGCTCCTGCTCCAGGGCCTGCAATGATAATATGTGCGGGGCGGTTAGCTTTTTATTATAGGGCGATGATGTCAGCAACACCGTTTTATTAACATTTTTGGTATCGAGGATATCGATAGAACTTGCAAACTCGCTGCTGATACCATCCAGATTTTTCACTACCGGGTGTTTACTCAGCGGAATAAATACCGGGTAATATAACCATGGCAGCATCTGTATCTGCGCCTGCCCGCCCACGTTGCCGGTACTTACCGGTATCTGCGAGCAGTTCATATCGGCTATCAGATCATAGTTAATGCGGATGCCATAACGAAAAAGCTGATCATCGAGGTTAAGCTGCTTGGCGAAAGCCAGTTGTTCGCCCCCATGCCCTCTGAGGCTATCCAGTTCGGCGCTTACCTGGTCTATTGCCCATAATACCCGGCCTCCGTACATGATATACTGGTCGAGTTTAAATTTCTCTACCTCGCTAAACTTTTGATCGGGCTTGGCTATTACCAGCAATTTGATCTTTTGCAGATCGGCAAAGGAAATAGCGCTGAGGTCTACCCTGCCTACCTGGAAACCTTCGCTAAGCGTTTTCATAGCGTCGTTCAGTTGCAAGTCGGTTAGTTCATGATGCCCTTCGGTGAAACCTATTTGCGGTCGCCCGCCGGCATCGGCTTTTTTTATGGCTGATGAAAAAGCGTATTCAAGATTTTGGATAGAGTTATTCAGCACTTCATCGGGCGAAAGACCAATACGGCTTAATAACAGCTTTACCGGGATATCCTTCCCTCCTGCCGATACCAATGCCGATGGAAATATCAGCTTTTGCGTTACGCCATTATCGGTTTTAACACTCAGGTTTGTTGGCTCAACACCTTCGGCAGCCATGTTCTGGATCACCTCGTTTTGCTGATCATTATTTAAACCCTTCAAGGGGTCACGAAATTCAAACTGGATTTTGCCATGGCTATAAGCTTGCAGATCACTCAGCATATCGCGGGTGGCACTTTGCAGGCGTTTAAAACCGCCCGGCAGGTTATCGCCCTGTAAATACACCACCACCTTTACACGTTTTTGCAGCTTATCCATAATTTGCGTGCTGATGGGCGAAAGGGTAAAGCGTTTTTCGGCAGTAAAATCAAAACGGGTGAAGGTGAATGCCGATAACATCGCCAAAACAAACAATACCAGGGGTATGCCTATCATCGTAGCATTACCTAAACCTGCCTGGCGTTGCTTTGCCAGTACAAACAGGGTAAGCCATATAAAAATACCGGTAGTGATGATAAAGTAAACCAGATCGCGGGTATCCAGTACGCCACGGCTTACCGAATCATAATGCTGGGTGATACCTAAATTCTGCAATCCCAGATCCTGCAGGGATAACAGCTGACTGATAGAATCAAACCCGCTGTAAAAAAAGAAACACAGGAAAACGGAGATAGTAAAAGCGATGATCTGATTTTTGGTGACCGATGAAGTAAACAAACCTATCCCCACAAATACAGCGCCCAGCAAAAACAAACCGATGTATGAACCTATTACCGCCCCGGTATCGATATTCCCTTGCGGCATACCCAACGCGCTAACCGAGTAGTAATAAACCAGTGTTGGCAGCAAAGCAAAAAGCACTATTAATAAACAGGCCAGGTATTTGCCCAGCACTATTTCCCAATCTTTTAAGGGGCGGGTAAACAGCAGCTCAAAAGTACCCTCTTTCCGCTCCTCGGCAAGAGAGCGCATGGTAATGGCCGGGATCAGGAACATGAACAGGTATGGCGCTGTGCTAAACAAGCCTTCGAGGCCGGCGTAACCATATTCCAATATGCTCGACTCGGGGAATACCCATAAAAACAAACCCAGCACCAGTAAAAATACACCTATGGTAACACAAGCCACCAACGAGCTCAGGTATGATATTATTTCTTTTTTAAGGATGCTCAGCACGTTATAATATATTGTGTTAAGCGCCGAAATTACAACAATATTGCGCCAAAGCAAAGTGCGTTTGGATATCGGGTACAGGATATCGGATTTCGGAATTTCGATTTCGGATTTAGTTATTTTTTTCTTTCGCAGCTTCAAGCGTCTCTGCAGGTTCAAGCGTCTTCGCTTGAATCAAAATTAAGGTAAGCGTCCACGCTTACTTTAAATCGGGAGCGTGGACGCTCCTGCTAAAACACAGTTCAAGCGAGAGACGCTTGAACTTGCAGAAGAGTAATAGCCCACGTACCGACAATTCCCTCCCCCGGGAGGGGTGCGTTAGGATTGCGTATTGGCAGGGAGGGGTTTATACGTCATTTAGTGAATAAACCTGTCGATGAAACCCCTCCCTACACCCTCCCAGGGGAGGGAATCGCGCAATCCCCACTCTTAAAATTAAAACCTTATGACTGCCTTTTCACGGGCTATTACTCTCAAGAGGGGGGATTTAAACATGCTTGAACTTTCAGTATTAAATATTAAAACGTCCGTCCGCTCCGGGAATCCAACATCTGCAGACAACAGTTGGACAATTACAAAAGCCTAAAACCTATATTTATAAGCCACATTTAACACCAACTGACTGATGGCGTGGTCGTAATCGGTATTTTTATAGCCTCTTTCAAACTGCAAACCAAAATCAAGCCCATGATGCGGACCTATTGGTACAACAGCTCCTGCCCCGCCCGCATAAATAAACGAGGTACGGGCCCTGCTATTGATACTGAAAGCGCTGCCGGCTTCGGCATTTACATAAAAGTGTTTTGCCCAGTAATATTTTAAGCCTGCAGTTACCGGCAGGTAAACGTAAAGATTATGATAGCTGTTATCGTAAAAAACATTTGACGAACTACTTGAAAATAAATAATCTGCGTTTGATTCGGTAAAAACCAAGCCGGTAGCTGCTGTAAAATGCAGGGTTTCAGTTATGGGCTTTTCCATCGTCAAGTTAATGCTAAAGCCGGAATTTATATTAATGTCGGTGCCGCTATCATTGCGATTATTCATATTAAGCGGCGCAATTATTCCAGACCCTATGCTTAACGATGTTTGTTTGCCCCGCTGGGCTTTAGCGGCAAATGAAAATACAGTAAATAATAAAATGAATGTGATGCGGATAGGTTTGTTAGTCATGTTGTATAAGATTACAGGTGTTATTTAACGATGATACGCTTTTCAGCAATATATCGCTACAAAAATATTATTATCGGCCAAAGCGGTAAGCAAACCTGATAGCCGTTTGCTGCAATGTATGGGCCGACCAGCTTTCGTACCTCAGGCCCAATTCAAAGTTACGGTTATCAGTACCCGTAGGGATCAGAATTGCAGGTCCAACGGAAAAGGCGAACAGCTTACGCTCATCATAATTAAGTTCGACAGCACTACCAGCCTCGGCCTCCAGGAAAACGCCGGAACTAACACTGTATCTTAGCCCGGCTTTAAGGGGCACAAAAATATCGCCACCCGAGTGGCCGTTGCTAAAAGGAGAATCTTTACGAAAAAAACTATTGAAACCTGCGGTTAGCGTCAAACTTACCGGGCTTACTATCGGCTGCTCCAGTTTAAGCGATGCCCCAACACCCACATTATACAAACTGCGAGATGGAATACCAAACTCAATCCCCGCATTAAAAGCGGTTGAAGGTTTCGGTGCATCCTGGGCATAGGTTTTAAGAGCGGGGAGAATAAGCAGCAGCAATAACAGTTTTTTCATAACGGGCCGAAAATACGATATTGCTTTAGATCTTCTTTAATTATTGGTAAGGCTGATAAACACCTCCTCCAGCGATTTACCTCCGTTGTTTTTGCGGAGTTGCTGTAAGGTATCGTTGGCTACAATGGTGCCTTTATTAATGATGATAACCTGGCTGCAAACAGCTTCAACTTCCTGCATAATGTGGGTTGAAAGTACAATGGTTTTGGTTTTACCCAGATCGAGGATTAACTGGCGGATACCAATTAACTGATTAGGATCGAGGCCGGAAGTTGGCTCGTCCAATATCAGTACTTCAGGGTTATGCAGCATGGCCTGCGCCAGCCCTACCCTTTGGCGATAACCTTTTGATAGCTGCCCTATTTTTTTATGCTGCTCGGGGCCGAGGCCTGTTTGCTCAATGATATCGGCAATGCGTTTGGCAGGCTCATGAATTTTATGGATACCCGCAACAAAGCCCAATGATTCTTTAACATACATATCGGTATACAGCGGATTACTTTCGGGCAGATAACCTATGCGGCGTTTAACCTCAAGCGGTTGTTTAGCCACATCAAACCCGCATACCGATGCAGTACCCGATGTTTGCGGAATAAAGCCGGTAAGGATTTTCATGGTGGTTGATTTACCTGCGCCATTAGGCCCTAAAAAGCCCAATACACCCGGCTGGGCAGTAAAACTAATGCCATCAACAGCCTTTTGTACGCCATAAACCTTGGTTAATGCCTCAACACTGATACTCATGGCTGTAAAAATAGATTTTAGATTTGAGATGTGGGGCATGTGATGTGAGAATTTGAGACGTGAGATATGAGATTGCGAGTGTCCGTCCGGAAAGGGGAACCACTGGGGGTGATGGACGTGCAGTGGACGCACACGCTCTACCGTATCATTGAGGAAACATAAGTACACGGATGAATTTTTATTCCCTCCCTTGGGAGGGGTGCGACAGAGATGAGTGTTGGCGAGGAGGGGTTTATACTACTTTGCATCTTCCCAATATCTCGCTGAAACCCTTCCCTACACCCTCCCAGGGGATGGAATCGCACAATCCCTTACGTTTTTATTTTGATGCATGAAGCAATCATGTGGTAGTGAAGAGTGCCTCATACCTAACCAACCACTCACCCATTCACCGCCCCCTACCTCAACACCGTCACTTCCCCGCTCAGCTTTCCGCTGGTGCTTTTTGTATCTATTACATAGTAATACGCACCGGCAGGTACGGTTTTGCCGTTGGCAGTGCCGTCCCAGGGGTGCTGGTACCCTACCGAGCGGTACATGATGGCGCCATAGCGGTTATATATATTTACGATGCAGTTGGTGTATGACAACAAGCCGGGGATATACCAGGTATCGTTATGCCCATCGCCATTGGGCGTGAATGTATTTGGTACTATAATTTTTTCGGGTACTATTACAGCTACTGTAATCACATTTGAATTTACCAATGGGTTAACAATGCACATACCTCCCGAAGCCATATCACAGCTAACCATATCGCCATCGGCCAAAGTATTGCTGGTAAATGTAGCGCTGTTGGTACCAACGGTTTGCCCGTTAACATACCACTGATATGTAGGGTTATCCTGCACATTTGATGGTTGCGCCTTAAAAGTAACCGGAGTACCTGAAGTAATTGTACCGCTAACTGATGAACTGATGCTTAACGAAAGGGTAGTATATGCGCTGTTTTTTATGGTAGCCTGATTGGATACCGGCGAAGTTAGTGGTACACATTCATCGTTATTTATAACTACACAGGTAATAATATCGCCGGTTTGTAATGTGCTGCTGGTAAAAGTTTTGGAATGATCACCACTGTTTTGCCCGTTTAGCATCCATTGGTAGGTTGCATTATTACCCGCGTTTTGCGCATCGGCTGTATATGTGTATTCCATGCCATCGCACCCGGCCATTACACCCGGCGGCGATATGGTTACCGATGGCATTACCGGAGGGCTAACGGTTAACGGTTGCGACTTAGACACCGCGGCGTTATACAAATTGTTTCCGCTTTGCGATGCTGTAATAGTTGCAGAGCCAAGCCCTACTATATGAATATTGCCTGTGGCTGAAACCGTGGCAACCGCCGTATTGCTGCTTACATAAGTAAGCGGAATAGTGTTATTAGAGCTTGTTGCCCCTACCGGAAAATCAGAGCTACAGGTGGTTTTAACTGCCAGGGCCGGGAATGTGATCACCTGATCCTGGGTAATGTTAAATGGCACAGCTACAGGAACGGCGGGCGAATAGTTTTCGTTGCCCGCCTGGTGGGCCGTAATGGTAGTTAAACCGGGAGCTATTACATGAATTTGCCCGTCGGGCCCTACATATGCCACATTGGGGTTGCTGCTGGTATAAGTGATTGGCGTTTCGGGGTCAGTATTGGTGCTGGTGGCGTCGGGATGTAATATATTATCGGCATCAATGTAAACAACCATAGGAGGCGGAAAAGTAATAACCGATGGTAACAATGCAATATCGGCTACCTGTATATTTACTGTAGTTTTACTGCTGCCACTCCCGTTGTAGGCTGTTATAGTGTAAACCGTAGGCGGCGATAGAGCAGTTGGCGTACCCGAAATAGTGCCCGTTTTGGCATCAAATACCAAACCTGCCGGCAATGGCTTATCAATGGTATAGCCCGTTATCCCAATTTTCCTAAAAGCCGAATTTGCGCAATCTGCTATATATAAATTTCCATTTTTATCAATACCTATACCATATGGGTAAGAAAACGTTGCTGAAGTACCTATGCCATTGGTAAAACCGATATTGCCATTGCCCGCCAAAGTTGTGACCATTCCGTCGAGAGTTATTTTCCTGATACGCTGATTGTAAACAGCATCGGCAACATATAAGTTACCAGCGGCATCAATAACAATCCCGGAAGGAAAGCTAAAAACGGCTGATGTTGTAACACCATCGGCAAATCCTGATGAACCTCTACCTGCAACCGTAGTAACAACACCATTTGGTGTAACTTTTCGTATCAGGCTATTTCCTTCGTCGGCAACAAACACGTTCCCGGCAGCATCTACAGCTACATCAACAGGTTGAGAAAAAGTGGCGCCACTACCCGTTCCGTTTATCGCGCCGTAACTACCATTTCCGGCCATAGTAGTGACCAAGCCAGCCGGTGTGATTTTTCTGATGGCGTTATTAAACTGATCTGCAACGTATAGATTGCCGGCGGCGTCAACGGTGATACCACAAGGCGTATGAAACATAGCCGCTGCTCCCAAACCATCTGAAAACCCTATAGTTCCATTACCGGCAACTGTAGTTACTACCCCGGCAGGCGTAATTTTCCTGATAGCGTGGTTATTATTATCACATACATACACATTACCATTATTATCAACAGTAATTGCCGTTGGGTAGGCGAAACTTGCTGCTGCACCCGTACCATTAACAAAACCAATTGCGCCGCTTCCGGCAAAAGGTTCTACAATACCTGCCGGGGTAATTTTTCTTATTCTATTATTATCGTCAACTACGTAAATATTTCCCTGGTCATCCACTGCTGCATCACGTGTGCCATTAAATTTGGCAATTGCAACCGGCCCGTTAATCAACCCTCCGGGACCTCCAAGCCCGGTTAAGGTACTTACCTCGCCATAAGCATTAAAAGGTACCGCCCCTCCTATATTAGTTGGCACTAAAGGCGTTATAGACGCATTAACCTTATACGTGTGTGGTGTTGTATAGCTTATAACGGGTGCCTGGGCAAATAGATTTGGAGTATAAATGCTTAACGAAACAAGCAAAAACGCAGTAATTCGTAAAGCAAAAAACAATCGGTACATTATTGTTTTGATCAGATAAGTGATGAAGTAAAAGCTGGCGAAAATTAAGCTTTTTACCTGATACCTGAAATAGATATGAGATATAAGAATGCCGCTGAATCAGTTGAGATCCGGGTGTCCGTCCGTAAAGGGGTAACACGAATGGTGATGGACGAGGGCAGACAGGGGCATTTGCTTAGCTACTCCCTTTACAACCCGTCGTTGCGAGGCACGAAGCAATCGCGAACTGTACAGGGGGAATTATTAATATTCCCTCCCTTGGGAGGGGTGTGTTTGGTTGTGATTTGGCAGGGAGGGGTTTATACGCCTTTGCAACGCCCAGGCATTACGCTGAAACCCCTCCCTACACCCTCCCGGGGGAGGGAATCGCGCTATGCCTCGCTTTTCTCTATCGATAACCAACCACTCACTCAAAAACCAACCACTCCCCCCTACCTCAACACCGTTACTTCCCCGGTTAGCTTTCCGCTGCTGTTTTTTGTATCTATCATGTAGTAGTACGCTCCGGCAGGTACTGTTATACCATTGCTGGTACCGTCCCAGGGACGCGGATAGCCTACCGAGTGATATATGATGACACCCCGACGGTTATAAACGTTTACAATGCATTGGGTATTTGACTGCAACCCGACAATATACCAGTTATCGTTATGCCCATCGCCGTTAGGTGTGAATACATTGGGTATTATAACTTTTTCAGGAACTATAACTGCAACCGTAATGGTATTTGAATTTACCAATGGGTTAGCAATACACTTGCCTCCCGAGGTCATATTACAGTTAACTACATCGCCATTTGCTAAAGTTTTGCTGGTAAATGTAGCGCTGTTGGTGCCCACGGTTTGCCCGTTAACATACCATTGATAAACAGGATTATTTAATGTATTAGGAGATACAGCCGTAAAGGTAACCGGTGCCCCCGAAGTAATTGTGCCGCTAACTGATGAGCTGATGGTTAGGGTAAGCGTAGCAGAGGGATCAACTTTGATGGTAGCCTCGTTAGATACCGGCGAAGTTAGCGGTACACATCCGTCATTATTAATTACCACGCAGGTAATGATATCGCCTGTGTGTAATGCGCTGCTGGTAAAAGTTTTGGAATGATCGCCACTGTTTTGACCATTTACCATCCATTGATAGGTTGCATTATTACCGGCATTTTGAGCATCGGCAGTGTACTTAACCTCCAGGCCATCGCAGCCTCCCAACACCCCCGTTGGTGATATGGTTACCGACGGCAAAACCGGGGGAGTAACGGTTAACAATTGCGACTTAGGCGTAGCCGGATTATACAAGGTGTTGCCGCTTTGCGATGCTGTAATAGTTGCAGAACCCGCCCCAACGATATGAACAATACCTGTTGCCGAAACCGTGGCAACCGCTGTATTGCTGCTTACATAAGTAAGCGAAATGGTGGAATTGGAACTTGTTGCCCCTGCCGCAAAATCAGCACTACAGGTAGGTTTATCGGCCAGTGTAGGAAAGGTGATCTCCTGATTTTTCATCACGGTAAATGTTTGGGACACCTGTTCGGCGGCGGTATAGTCATCATTGCCGGCCTGATGAGCAGTAATAACAGTTGTACCGGGTGCCACCGCCTTAATTCGCCCATCGGCTCCCACAATGGCTACAGCAGGGTTGCTGCTGGTATAGGTGATTGGTGTTACGGCATTGGTACTGGTAGCATTAGGATGCAGGATATCATCAACATCTATGTTAACAATTGCAGGAGACGAAAAAGTAATAACCGAGGACTGGGGCGTAACCGACCCGGCTACCCCAATGGTTATGGTAGTTGTGCTACTTCCATAACTATTGTAGGCCGTTATAGTGTAAACGGCGGGCGGAAACAATACGGTTGGTTTACCCGAAATAATGCCTGTTTTAGGATCAAATACCAGCCCCGAAGGCAATGGAACATGGTTAATGGTGTAGCCTGTTAGCACAATCTTTATAACATCACCGCCACCTTCGCCAACATATGGATTGCCGTTTCCGTCCAGGGCCAATCCAATGGGGCTGTTAAATTCGATATTTTTAACACCGCTGGCATCAGGTCTGCCTGTTCCGGCTACAATTGCTACTGCGCCAGAGGGGCTTACTCTTTTTATAAAATTACGCCCCTGCTCAGCTACATAAATATTGCCCGTGCCATCTACCCTAAGTTCGCGCGGAAAATCAAACCCCGATGCTATTGTAGAAACCGCCCCTGCAGGCGTTATTTTTCTGATCATGTTATTTCCCGAATCGGAAACATACAGGTTACCCGCAGTATCTAACGCAACACCTGTTGGCGTGTTAAATGAGGCTGAGTTTGAAGCTCCATTTTCCGCCCCGGATGCACCACTACCCGCATACGTAGAAACCACACCCGCAGGCGTTATTTTTCTGATCAGGTTGTTTGCCTCATCAGCAACATAAACATTTCCGGCATTATCTACAGCCATACCCCTTGGGCCATTAAACGTAGCGTTTGAACCTGTACCATTTGTAGCACCAACCCCATTTGGTGTACCGGCAAGCGTGGTTACTAAACCTGCAGGTGTTATTTTCCTGATCAGGTTATTTGACTGATCGCCAACGTATAAATTACCTACAGCATCCAAAACCAGTGCATCGGGCTGGTTAAAAGATGCTTTGGGGCCTAATCCATCGTTCCACCCGGTAGCTCCACTTCCGGCTATTACCGATAAACTTCCCGCTGCGTTTATTTTATAAATTTTATTAGTATTCCAATCTGCAAAAAATACGTTCCCATTCTTATCAGCAGCAACACCCGTCACCGTACTAAAATAGCCGAAAATACCACGCCCAGCCTTAATACTCACCTGCCCGTAAATGGTTGCAGGTACCGCCCCACCTGTATTAGCAGGTACTAAAGGCGTTATAGGCTTATTGATCTTATATAGATGCGGCGTTGTATATTTTATAACGGGTGCCTGGGCAAATAAATTTGGAGCATAAAAACTTAGCGAAACAAGCAGAAACGCAGTGATTCGTGCAACGGAAAACATCCGGTACATTATTATTCTGATGAGATACGGTGTCAAAGTAAAAGCTTGTAAAAACTAACCTTTACTTCATACGTAGAAAAGATGCAAGATGTTGGATTTAAACGCTGTAAAAAAACGGAGTATTGACCGATGTCGTCCGTCCGGAAAGGTATGCCCGTTGCACTTACGGACAGGAACCACAGGGGGACGCATCTGTCTGCTTTCAATTTCCGGGAGTTGGGTTCACCCAGACGGACGGACGCACAGCCATTGCCAGGTACGAGGTATCTTCACCTCTGCGTCATTGCTTCGTGCCTCGCAATGACGCTTTTTTAACTATCGCTCAAATACTACCGATTCGGTATCAGCTCCCAGATCGCTTAATAAACTGCTGATCTCTTCAACCATAGCATCAGGACCGCATACGTAAAAATGTTTTGAAAAGTCTTTTACTTCGGCTTTCAGGAAATCGGCATTAATACGTCGCTGATCGTACATGCTATCCTTTTGATTGGTGATGCTGAAGTGAGCATTTTCGCCAAGTATGCTTTTCAGTTCATCGCCCAAAATAATATCCTTATCGGTTCGGTTTGAGAAAAACAGTTTATTATTGCCTATGGCGCCATCATTATTGAGCTGCCTTAATATTGCCAAAAATGGTGTTATGCCTGCACCTCCTGCAATAAAGTACCCCTCGCCTTTATACTCAATAGCACCCCAAACATCACGTATAATAACCTCATCGCCAACGTTAAGCTTACTTAACTGATTGGTAACGCCATTATGGTCGGTATAGGTTTTGATGGTAAACTCAAGGTAATCATCGCTATTAAGGCAGGTAAAGGTGAACGGTCGTTTTTCATCCTGCCATCCTTCGGTATTGATAGATAGCTCAGTAGCCTGCCCAGGTATAAAGCCATAGCCCGATGGTTTTTCAAGCCTGAACTGCCTTACATTATGGGTAACATATTTTGCCGAAAGTATTTTCACTATCTGTTCCATGGCTTTGCGTGTTATTGGTTTAACAATATTAATGCAGCAAACGGTTAATAGTTTTATTTGATGTTAATAATTGCAGGTGATTTACAAATGGGAGAGAAATTAACTCAACACTGCGACATAATAAGGCAGGAAGCAGTTGTGAACTGAATACGTCATTGCGAGATGCGAAGCAATTTTCACCACCACGTCATTGCGAGGCACGAAGCAATCGCAAACTGTACAGAGGTACTTGCCTAACTCACCACCACGTCATTGCGAGGCACGAAGCAATCGCAAACTGTACAGAGGTACTTGCATAGCTCAACGCAACGTCATTGCGAGGTACGAAGCAATCGCAAACTGTACAGAGGTGCTTGCATAGCTACTCTGTAAGTAGGGGATTGCTTCGCATCTCGCAATGACGCTTATTTTAAAAATGACGATGACGTAAAAAAAAGAAATGACGCTTTTAGAAAATACCCCTCCATTAGCTAATATTAGTATATTAATATTAACCTTGACCGTAAGCGGATGCTACCGACCTGTAGAATATGAGTGGGTAAACCGAACTGGATTGACCTGTCCGTCCGCCGGGGGGTAACACTCCTCCTGATGGACAATGATGGACAGCCTTATTATTGGAGATAATATTCGGCAATACAAATATACAGAAATTTCTTTATATTAAAGAACCATTCGCAACATATCTGTACGTCCGTCCGTCTGGTTGAGTCCAACTCCTAAAATCATAAATGGACAAGCCCTCGGGTGTTCGCGCCGAATATTAGCAACGGGCACCTGGAGACGGACGGACACAATGACGCTACACCACCACGTCATTGCGAGGCACGAAGCAATCGCGAACTGTACAGAGGTACTTGCATAGCTGCTCTGTAAGTAGGGGATTGCTTCGTGCCTCGCAATGACGCCGTGGTGAATGGATTGCTTCCTACCTCAATGACGCCGTGAGGATTGCACCCCCTAAAAAATTCTCAATTCCGAAATCAAAAATTATCTTTGCAGCTATTATGAGCAAATCAACCGACGAACTTTTTAAAAATGTTATTTCACACGCCAAAGAATATGGCTTTGTGTTCCCTTCCAGCGAGATTTATGATGGCTTAAGTGCAGTTTATGATTACGGCCAAAACGGCGCCGAACTTAAAAACAACATCAAAACATACTGGTGGAAAGCCATGGTGCAAATGAATGATAACATTGTGGGCATTGATTCGGCCATATTTATGCACCCTAAGATCTGGAAAGCAAGTGGTCACGTTGATGGCTTCAGCGACCCGATGATCGACAATAAAGATTCAAAGAAACGCTACCGTGCCGATCAGTTGCTGGAAGATAAAATAGAGCGCTACAGCAAAGACGGCAAAACCGATAAGGCCGAAAAACTACAGCACGATATGGATGAGGCCTTGAAAGCCGAAAACCTGCCGCGCCTGAAAGAACTGATCCTTGAACACGAAATTGCCGACCCTATAAGCGGTACCCGCAACTGGACAGATGTACGCCAGTTTAACCTCATGTTCAGCACCCAGATGGGCGCTGTAGCTGATGATGCCGATACCATCTACCTTCGCCCCGAAACCGCTCAGGGTATATTTGTAAACTACTTAAACGTGCAAAAATCGGGCAGGATGAAAATCCCTTTCGGTATAGCGCAAATTGGTAAGGCTTTCCGTAACGAGGTTATTGCCCGTCAGTTCATCATCCGCATGCGCGAGTTTGAACAAATGGAGATGCAGTTCTTTGTTCGCCCCGGCACACAAAAAGAGTGGTTTGACCAGTGGAAGGCGGCCCGCTTAAAATGGCACCTTGCCCTGGGTACCGATGCCGCTAAATACCGTTACCATGAGCACACCAAACTGGCCCATTATGCCGATGCCGCTTATGATATTGAGTTTGAGTTTCCGTTTGGCTTTAAAGAGGTTGAAGGGATCCACAGCCGCACGAATTTCGATTTAAGTCAGCACCAGGAGTTTTCGGGCAAAAAAATGCAATACTTTGATCCGGAGGTTGATCCTGAAACAGGCAAGCCATACGGCAACTATATCCCTTACGTAATTGAAACATCAATAGGTTTAGACAGGATGTTCCTGCTTACCATGATCAACGCTTACGAAGAGGAAGACCTGAGCACCGAAGACAAGCAAGACAGCCGTACCGTGTTACGCCTGCACCCATGCCTGGCACCGGTTAAAGCCGCTATTTTCCCGCTTACCAAAAAAGATGGTTTGCCAGAGAAAGCCCGCGAGATCATGGATAAACTGAAGCTTGACTTCAACATACAGTACGAAGAAAAAGACGCTATAGGCAAGCGCTACCGTCGTCAGGATGCTATTGGTACACCTTTCTGCATCACTGTAGATCACCAGACTTTAGAAGATAACACCGTAACCATCCGTTACCGCGACAGCATGGCCCAGGAACGTGTTCCTGCCGATGAGCTTGACAAGATCATAGGCGATCAGGTTAGCTGGAGGAATGTGCTGGCGTAAGTAGCTTCAAAAAAATCTCCACCGCGTCATTGCGAGGCACGAAGCAATCCCCGATAAGCAGGTTCGCCCTGTACAGTTCGCGATTGCTTCGTACCTCGCAATGACGTTTTTTGTTTGCGAGGAGAAAAGCGGGGGCATAGCGCGATTCCCCTCTTGAGAGGGGTGGAGGGGTGTGTTTCATCGCCAGAAAATAAACGCAGTATAAACACACCCCTGCTCCCGCTCGCAACTCCGCGCCCCCTCTAAAGAGGGGAATTTTTCTTTTTCCCGTCCACTCCCAGTCCATCATCACCCTTACTCCCCTTTACGGACGGACACCCAATCAGCATAAAACCAGCCTAATTATCTGCGAAGCAAACAATTGCTTATCTTGTTCCTTTGAGTGATAAACCCCCTGCATCAATGCCTGCTGTTAAAGAATACCCCTTTTACCTTAAAAGTACCGTTATACTTTTCGGATTGATTTTATTGGTTTATGTGTTTGCCCAACTGGCAGATGTCATGATCCCTTTGGCCTTTGCCGCTTTTATTGCCATTTTGCTAAACCCGGTAACCAACTGGCTGGAAGAGCGTAAGGTACCCAAGATATTAGCCATAGGCTTAGCCATGCTGCTCGGCGCTGTTTTACTGGCGGGATTGTTCTATTTCCTCTCTACCCAAATCATCCAGTTTGGCGACTCGCTGCCTATGCTTAAAAAGAAGTTTGCCGAGCTGTTCATCACCTTTAAAGATTGGGTTGCCACTACTTTCAACTACTCTGTTCAAAAGCAAGATAAGCTTATTAAAGATGCTATGGATAACAGCCAGGCGCTGGTTGGGCGTACACTGGGCAATGTGCTGAGCACCTTTGGATTGGTATTTGTTGTGCCTGTGTATGTATTCCTGATATTGTTTTATAAAATACTGATCCTTAATTTCCTGTTCGAGGTATTTTCTGAAGAAAACTCCAAACAGGTTGCCGAGGTGCTTAAAGAAACCAAAACAGCCATACAGAGCTATATACAGGGTTTATTGATTGAGATGCTGATAGTAGCTATCATGAACTCGGCGGCATTGATGCTGTTAGGTGTTAAATATGGCATCCTGATAGGCGTTATCGGTGCTATCCTTAACCTGCTGCCCTACATTGGCGGTATCATAGCTATTGCCTTGCCCGTGCTGATGGCCACGGTAACTAAAGATGGTTACAGCACGCAATTAGGGGTGATCATTGCTTATATGGTGATCCAGTTTATTGATAACAATATCCTGGTGCCGCGCATAGTATCATCAAAAGTGCAGATCAACGCGCTGATATCTATTGTGGTGGTATTGCTGGGCAACATGCTCTGGGGATTATCGGGCATGTTCCTTTCTATCCCCTTTGTGGCAGTACTCAAAATCATCTTCGACAGGATAGATACCCTCAAACCATGGGGAAAACTCCTCGGCGATACCCTCCCCACCAGACAAAAAGGCCCCGGCTGGAGCAGAACAAGGAAAAAAGCGGTGCTACCGGAGGGGGAGGCGAAAGGTAAAAGGTGAAAGGTAAAAGGTAAAAGGCGAAAGGCAAAAAATAAAAGATTCCACGCAAGTGCGCTACCTTTTACCTTTCGCCTTTCACCTTTTGCCTAAATTAAAGATTCCACGCGAGTGCGCTACCTTTTACCTTTCGCCTTTAACCTTTCACCTCCTAAAAAATTAATGCATCACCGGGTTATCGCCATTGTGCAGCGTTCCGTTGATATATAGCAGTTGGTTTACTTTTTTAGGATCGCCCTGATATACCCATACTATGTTGTTGATATACTTGCGGAAGGCGTTGCTTACGTCATCCGGGGTTAGCTTCTTTACGTCGTCAACCATGGTTAGTGAACGTTTCCAGTTGTCGTGCAATACTTCGTTTGCTGCTATTGACGATGCCTGGGCGCTGTTGGTTTCGTTTTTATAGTAGAAACCGGTAAGGTAAGTAACCTTCATGTCGGCAACGTCATCGGCTTTAAAGCCCTCGCGTTTAATTTTTTCGACCAGTTTATCAAATACGGCAATGTATTTATCGGGCTCGGTGGTTGATACCGAGAAACGGGCTGTTGATGTTTGACCGGCGCTAAACCATGCCTGAGGCGCGTATGATAAGCCGTTGTTGGTACGTACCTCTAAAAAGTGCATGTTCGAGAAAATGCGCATAGCTACGTTAAAGGCGTTAAAATCGGGCGTACCGGCAGCAGGACCGCTGGCAATACCTTCAACATAGTTGGTAGCCAGATCGCGTTTTTCAACGGCGATACTGTTTTTCTCGGTACGGAAGGTAGATTTCTTGAACGCGAAAGCCGAACCTTGTTTAATACCGCTCAGCATCGCCTTTACCTTACCTTCAATAGCAGCCTGATCCAAATCGGCAACCACAACAATCACCATACGTGATTTAGTTAATATCGACTGGTAATAAGCCTTGGTTTCGGCCGGGGTTAAGGCTGTAACAATAGGCACTGTTCCGCTTGGGTCTTTAGCGTAGTTGGTACCGGCAAAGGCTACCTTATCGGCATATTTATCAATAGCGTTATCGGGCTGCGAGTCTTCCTGCTTAATGTTGTTGATGGCATCCTGCTTAATGCGGGCAAACTCTTTCTCATCAAACTTAGGCTGGGTAATAGCCTCAACATATAAAGGCCAAACCACGTCAAAGTCGCCTTTAATACAGTTCATGCGCACTACCGAGTAGTTTTTGTTGCTGCTGCCGTAAACGGTGGCGCTTACCTTATCCAGCTCATCTTTAAAGCTGTTTTTATCGTGCTTTAAGGTACCGCACTCGGTAAGGGCGCTCATGGCCAACGATTCGATACCCGCTTTGGTAGCCGGGTAGTTTTGCACACCACCTTTTATAATGGTTTGGATCTCAACAATATCGTTACCGCTTGGCTGTACAATAACCTTTACGCCATCTACCGTGGTTTCATAGGCCTGTTTTTGCGCCTTAGCGGTATTTCCTATAGCCGCTGCTACCAGCAGGGCAATTATATATTTTTTCATCATGATGAGGTAGTTTTAAATTACTTGGCTGCAAAAAATGAAGCCGCGTTTACTGTTTTATTTAACTCAGGCGCTATGATCAACCCGGCAGCGTATGGTTTGCCAACGATGTAAGTTTCCAGGTACTTTTTAATATCGGCACGGGTAACTTTCTGATAGTTGGCATCCAGATCGGTATAAAAGTTAAACGAGGTGCTGCACCACTGGTAGCTGATCTGGCTTGGTAACGATGAAGGTTTTTCTTTAGCGTGGATATCATTACGGTGCAGGATAGCTTTAGCGGTAGCCATTTGCTCGTCGGTAAAGTAATCATCCTTGTTCCACATGCTTACCTGGTTCATGAGTTCGGTATAGCACTCTTTAAGCTTGTTGGGGTTAGGAACCACAAAAATATCAATAGGGCCTACATAACGGCTTGTAGTGTAGTTTACATAAACACCGCTGGCCAAACCTTTATCAACCAAAGCTTGCTGTAGTTTTGATGAGTTTAAACCCACAATGGTCGAAAACACATCGGCAGTAACCGTACCGGCAGAGTCTGTTGGATATGAAGGGCCTTGCCAGGTAAACTCCATGTATGGGGTTTGGGCAATGGTTGTTTCTTTAACAAAATACTCGGGCTTGGTTAAAGGCTTAAATGCCGGGATGGGAAACTTGGTTTGCGGATCGAAACCACTGTTGGCCCAGTCGCCAAAAATGCTTTCGGCAAGGGCAAAGGCATTGTCATGCTTAACATCGCCGCATATAGTAAGCAAGCTGTTATTAGGGAAATAGTATTTATCCTTAATGATCATCATTTTTTCGGGCGTAGCCGTGTTGATCACTTCGTGGATACCGATAGGGTTTTTACGGGTGATGAGATCGCCCCAAAGCTTTTGCTGCATACCATACCAAAGCTGGAAACCCGGGTCGCTTTCGGCACGCTGAAACTCGCCGTCAACCACAGGGCGCTCCTTCTTCATATCCTCCTCGCGGTAAATAGGGAAACGGATAGCAGCGTTCATGAACTTTAAACCCGCTTTAAGGCTATCCCTGTCAAAGGTAAAAAAGTAGTTTACACGCTCGGTATTGGTGGTACCATTCCAGATGGCGCCAAGCTCCTGCGTGCGTTTCAAAAACTTCTCCTGGGTTGGATAGTCCTTATTAGCTTTAAAAAACATGTGCTCAAACAAGTGCGACAGACCGCTGTACTCAGGGCCTTCGGTATAAGCACCGTTTTTAACAGCTATTTCGATAGTGGTTAAAGGCACTTTGCTGTTTTCTATAACCAGCACATCCAGCCCGTTTGGCAATGTTTTAAGGAAGTAGCCTTCCGGCAGCCTCACCTGGGCAGTAGCCATGCAGGCACTAAATACCGCGGCTACGCCTAATGCAAAAATTTTGATAAAATTTCGGTTCATATATTTACAATATTTTTAACACTATAAATATATCGGTATAATCTCAAACAAATGAATGATTTAACCGCTTATCCCCAATTTTTTAACATCAAATTAAGCCTGTGGTGATTTTGGCATATTTGCAAACCGGCAATTAAATACCGGCTTTAATACTATTATAAGGCAAACCCATATCATGGGCAGCGTATTGGGTAAGTACACTATCTTTTATGGTGATATAGTCGCCACTTTGGCTTACATGCAGTTTTTCAACGCCATCGCGGTTATCCATAAGCGGTATAGTGCGCGATACTACAGTGCCGGTGGTATCCAGCTCAATAATATAAGTTTCCTTTTTACCGCCTGCCATATCAGTAAATGGCACAATAACGGTATGGTTATTATCATCAATGAACCGGCCAATGATGTTTTTTCCATCCAAATCGGTTGGGTTTAAGCCCAGCAGGTATTTAGCTTTCTCGGCCGAGATACCTGTGATGTTTAACCTGACAGTATTTCCGTCAGCATCTTTAGTGGTATCCTGCATGGTAACGTTATCGCCCTTTGGATAGCGGGCTACAGCATAAAAAGTATTGGCACCGGTACTTTTATCATTATGGCCCGGCAGTAAAAAGTTAAGCTGCAGGTTGCTCAGCTTAGCGCTATCAGCCTTAATTTGCGAAGTTATACTCAACAGCTCGGCCCATTTAAGCCTGCCGTCAATTTTAACGGTAAGACTGGTAGCAGTATCTGATTTGGTAACCCTTGATATGGTGTAATGCGGTACATTCTTTTTAGTGCAGCCAAAAGCCACAAGCATGATTATTAAGCAGGGAAAGATATTCTTGATCATGTGGCAAAGGTAAACCGTTGATTTGAATTTAATGCTGGTGATTTTTGATTACGTTGATTTCGTTGATTTTTGGAGGGGGTGCTATCATTATCCAATCCGTCATTGCGAGGCACGAAGCAATCGCGAACTGTACAGGGGCACATGCATAGCCACTCTGTAAAGTCGGGGTTTGCTTCGTTCCTCGCAATGACGCTTTTTATTTTTGTCCACCTGTTGGCCGTAAAATGTCTTACTCCCCTAAACGGACGGACGCACAAGAGTTGATTAAGTGAATGGTTGATTAGATGAGTAGTTGATAAAGTTATATTGGTCGCACAAGCATTCACCCAAAAACCAACTACTCACCTAAATCAAAGACTTATCCCCAACCTTATCGCCGATTTTGCCTCGGTGCCGCCATTATAGGATACACCATACATCAACCGGATATTAAGGTATTGCAGACCGAAACCAAGCTCGGTGTAGTTTTTAAGTGTAGGCGTGTACAGGTAATTCACGTCGATGATCTCCTGGAGTTTAAACTTGCGGATGAGCGGGAGCTTATTGGTAATAAAGCCGGAAAAGTTGTGCTCAAAGTGCCCTTCTATGTATTTATCCGGAGTGCTGAAATCGTAATAATCCAGCATCAGGAAGCGGTTTAGCCTTGGTTTGTATGAAAGCACCTCGTTACCTGCAAAGTGAAAATAATCGGGAAAGAATACGCTTTTGGTATTCAAAAACTTACCGGCACCAATAAAGAACGAGCTGCTGCCATAAAAGCCCATACTGATATCTGATTTGGAGATATCCGCGCTGATCTTATCATAGTTAACATCTGAGCCTAACACATTGCTGATGCCTTTGGTATAATTTACACTGATGGTTGGATATTTTGATGGCAGATAACGCCTGCCCGACGGGTAGGTTTCATATCGGTTGCTGAAATCATAACTGGCCTGCAGGTTTACCGTGAACGACTGGTTTTCGGGAAACAAGAGCGTATTATGATTAGGATCAAACGGGTTATTTGAATCAAACTGGTGCGAGTGCGGATCAAAAACACTGAACGAAGCCGTGTTCAATAACGCTTTGCGGTTAGCCCATTCAACCGAAGCGCTACCGCGCAAACCACCGGTTACCCTGCCCGAAAGCGATGCCAATGCAAATTGCTTTTGATATAATTTCTTAAAGTTTTGCTGTGAAAGCAGGCTATGAACCGTATTCACAAAAGTCGACATCGGGGCCAGATTATTCAGATCTACCACATCCGATCCTCCGCTTAAACCCAGCGTAAACCGCTGCATAACCGGGATAGCCACACCTGCCGATCCGTTTAGCAAATGATTGGCGAAACCATAACGCACCTTACCGTTCAGCATAAAATATCGGTTATTAACCGTATCTATCAGCTTACTGTACGATGCTCCGTAATCAATGGCCAAACCTTCTACTGTGTTATAAAGCAGGGCCCCGATGATGGGATCGTAATGAAAATATTCTTTTTTATAGCGGTTGCGGGTATTGATACCTGTAAAGAGCAGGTTTACCGGCTTAAATTTATTATTGGCTTTATCCAGCGAGTCGAGGTATTCTTTTGATTCGCGTTTTTTGGCGAGTTTATCTTTATTGGTGTAGTCGGTAACCTCCTCACCGGTAAGCGGTATTGGGCGAGCCTGGCTCCAGTAGGCGGTATCTTTGCTGATGCCTTTGGTAATCCGGAGTACCTCGTTAAAATCGGATTTGTTTAAATCAGGATCAAGGTTGTAGTTTTTATAGATCGAGATAAAATAGCCGCCCAGTTTAAAACCAAACAAGCCTCCTGTAAATTCAAACTTAATGGATGATGTCATCCATACCTTGTCGTTCACCGGGAAAAACTGCTGATTAACTTTAAGGGTATCAACAAAATTGATGTTAGCCTTTTTAGTGATGTAAAGCTGCAGGCCATAAATACGCCAGCTATCATCCAAAATATAAATAACCCCTTCAAAACATGGGTCGTGCGCCCGTTTGGGCATTACCTCTATCTTGTTAATGGTTTCGCCGTTTTCTACCGATGTGCCTATGTATTTGTAGTTATAATAAAACATGGCATTATCGGCAACAGGCGATACCAGCGGGCGGTTGCTCATGCCCTGCCAGGTTTCATAGTTCTGGTAAAAGTTAACCGCCATATCCGACGCCCGGTTAAAGCTGAACGCCCTGTTACGGCCCGACACCTTTGAGGATACCTGCTCCTCATGAACCTTATCGGGCCTGATAAAACTGTATTTTGATTCTGATTCGGAAAGATAAACTATCCCGCGGCGGTTTGAATCAAGCCCGGCCTCGTTAGTAGCCTTTTGCACATCAAAACCCATAAAGGTTTTAGGCGCTGCCAATAGTTTTTGCAGGCCTTTAATGTAGATATCGCAGGTGTAAGCCTTTACTTCGTTAAGGTAGGTTTTGCGCTTCTTAATAGCCTTACGCATAATGGCGTAGGCAGGGTCTTCGCCCCCGGCATGTACGGTAACATTATTAAGCTGGTAAGTTTCTGTTTGCAGGCTGATATTGATCACCTGGTTGGCAGCAAGGTCAATAATCTTACTTTGCTGGGCATAACCTACCGCCTTGTATTGGATCTCTTGCCTGCCGCCATTTAAACGCAACAAGTACGTTCCCTCACTATTGGCAGATACGCCGGTAGTGGTATTTTTTATAAATACAGAAGCGAAAGGAATGGGCTTACCGTCGTCGCCGGTTATTTTACCGCTAATGCTGAATTGCTGGGCGTATGAGGAAAAATTAAGGAGTAAAAATAGCGCGATTAGGGCTTGCTTCATTTAGCAGATGTTTATGCTAAGATGAAGTTTATTAATTGATTGTTACAGCCCCAAATTGTTAAATAATGTAAAAAGGCACCCGGTTAGGATGCCTTTTTCTTTGAAGTTTCTTTATTGCCAAGAGGCGGATGCTGTTTATTTTTAAGGTTCCAGTCGTTGATATCAACCAAACCTGACTTTGTTTGGTAGTGTGATTTATTTTTAGGGCATCTCACTACAAACTTCCCTTTAACCTGTTGTATTACTGGCCTTTCACCACAATCCTTACACGGTTCACAAAAAATATTCGGCTGTATCTGTATAAATTTATCCATAGCAAATTATTCGGACATAGTACGTTTAATTAATTATGGGGGGCCCTTTGGGTACTACAAAGTAACTAATTTTTGAGTTAAAAAAGTAAAAATTTAACCCAATGAATAAAATGAACCAAACACAGATGTTAATTTATTAACGCAATTAATTCATCATCGCCAATAATGGGGATGTTAAGTTTATTGGCTTTTTCGAGCTTTGCAGGTCCCATATTGTCGCCGGCAACAAGGTAATTAAGTTTAGCCGAAATGCTGCTCAAAATCTTCCCACCATTTTGCTCAATGATATCTTTCAGCTCATCGCGCGAAAATTTTTCGAACGTTCCCGAGATAATGAAGTTCATCCCGGCGAGCTTTTCGCTGGCCAGTACCACTTCTTTTTCTTCGGCTATAAACTGCAGGCCCTGCTCCCTAAGCTTTTGTATTTCCTGGCGATGGATATCACCTGCAAAATATTCGGTGATACTTTGGGCTATGCGTTCGCCTATTTCTTCGGCAGCAGTCAGTTCTTCAACCGATGCTGCCATCAACTTATCAATCGACTTAAAATGGAACGCCAGCTTACGGGCTACCGTTTCACCCACATAGCGGATCCCTAAACCAAACAACACTTTTTCGAAAGGCATTTTTTTAGATGCCTCGATACCCTCCAGCATGTTATTGATAGATTTTTCGCCAAAGCGGCCCATCTGCTTTAACTCGGCGGCATGGGTATGCAGTTCATAGATATCGCTGATATGACTAATAAATCCTTTATTATACAGGGTTTCGATAGTTTCATCGCCCAAACCATCAATATTCATAGCCTTACGCCCGATGAAATGCTGCATTTTGCCAACAATCTGCGGTGGGCAACCTTCATCGTTAGGGCAATAAAACGCGGCTTCACCTTCTTTACGTTCAAGCGGGGTATCGCAAGCAGGGCAGGTAGTACGGTAAATAACAGGAACGGCATCGGCTTTCCGCTTTTCGGGATTTACGCTGATGATCTTAGGAATGATCTCGCCGCCTTTTTCAACAAAAACAGTATCGCCCTCATGTAAATCCAAACGGATAATTTCATTGGCATTATGCAGCGTAGCACGCTTTACCGTAGTACCGGCAAGCAGCACAGGCTTTAAATTGGCAACCGGGGTAACGGCACCTGTACGGCCAACCTGGTAGCTTACCTCAAGCAGTTCGGTCTCCACCCTTTCGGCTTTAAACTTATAGGAGATAGCCCAGCGTGGCGATTTGGCGGTAAAGCCAAGCTCCTGCTGCTGCGAGTAGTTATTTACTTTAATAACAATGCCATCAATATCATAGCTCAGATTAAAGCGCTCCTTATCCCATTTATTAATAAACTCCATTACGCAATTAATATCCGGGCAAAGCTCGCTATGCTCATTGGTATGGAAACCCCAGGTTTTAACAGCCTGCAGGCTTTCCCAATGGGTTTTAAATAATGGTTTTTCGGTATACAGAAAGTACAGGAAGCAATCAAGCGGGCGTTTAGCTACCTCGGCCGAGTCCTGCATTTTTACGGTACCCGAAGCAAAATTACGGGGATTGGCATAAGGCACTTCTCCGTTTTCAATGCGTTCGTTATTAAGCCTGTCAAAAGCTTTACGGTGCATAAACACCTCACCACGAATATCAAAGTAAGCAGGATAGCCTTCACCTTCGTGTAAACGCTTTGGTATGGTATGGATAGTTTTAATATTAGTGGTTACCTCATCGCCCTGTACGCCATCGCCACGGGTAACACCGCGTACCAGTTTGCCGTCCTCATAGGTAAGGCTCATACTCAGGCCGTCAAACTTAAGCTCGCATACATACTCAAAATTATCGCCAATGGCTTTACGGATACGCTGATCAAAATCAAGCAGTTCCTGCTCATTGTAAGTATTACCTAACGACAGCATTGGCCATCGGTGCCTAACCGTTACAAACTCCTTGGTAATATCCCCGCCTACCCTTTGTGTTGGCGAATCCGGGTCGGCAAATTCCGGGTATTCCTTTTCGAGCTTGTTAAGCTGCTCCAGTTTTTTATCAAAATCAAAATCAGAAATGGTTGGCATAGCCAGCACATAGTAGTTGTAATTGTGCTGTTTAAGTTCGGCTGTTAATGCCTCTATTTGTTTCTTTGCTTCAGCTGATGACATAGGTACGAAGGTAATAATTTCCTTTATTCGTTTTTTTCAAACAATCCAAAACGCTGCAACAAACTGATAAGCAATAAAATAACATATAAAAATCAAGAAAATATTCCCAAAAGCTCTAAATGGTTGTTAACTTTATATAAAACCTTAAAACCATGAAAAAACTAAACCTCCTGCTATTGGGAATGCTGCTTATGCCTTTCCTGGTAAATGCTCAGAAATTAAATGACTATACCGAAAATCTTTTAAAATCGTATTCCGCTGAATCGGATACTTCTACTACGAGAGGTGTAAGCTATCAATATTTTAGATACACTGTTAAGAAATTTCGAAACAGCGAATATCCTAAAAAACTCGTCCTTTTATCGTGGACACTTTGGAAGAATGAGGCATGGGGAAAACTTGACACGCTGTTCAAAAACCTCGAAATAAAATTTCCACCTAATTATGGTGCAATATCAGAAGAAGTAGATATCATACTTCCAGCCGGATGGTTGATTGATCGGTACGGTGGCAAATATGACGACTTAGGTAATTTCAGCGATGTAAACGGCGATTTCGTAGCTCCCTCTGGTATACCTTTTGAACAACGCTCTATCCCACAGGAAAATAACGACAATAAATATTACAAAAGATATCTAATAAAAAAAGATATCCATGCCAAATTAGGGCAAACTATTCCGTGGAGTAAACAGCCAGGTCAAGGCGTACAATTCAGATTATCAGATGGCGCAACAATTGAAACATTAAAAGCCGATGGTTCAATTCTGGAAAAAAAGCTTTAAACCCAATGCTATCATGACAGTGGCTTTGCCTATTTTGGGCAGAGCCACTCTTGTTCAGTTTATTATCTAACATATAATATGAATAAAATAAATACATAAATACCCTTTCATAAAAGCACCGGGTAATGTAGTTTTATCCAACAAAAAACTACATCGAATGAAAACACTTAAACTGCTGATCCTATCCGTAATGCTGATGCCTTTTTTGGCGACAGCGCAAACCAAACCACATCATGCTGCAAAGGCACACCACCTGCCGGTACGTGGCGTTACCTACGAAGATTTTAAAAGCTCCGTAGCCGATTTCGCCGACAGCACCAAAAAGCCACTTGCCGATTCGGCCTGGGTGTTCTTCAAAACAGAGAAATGGGATGACCTTGAAAAATTCTTCACCAGGAACAACCTTAACGGCGGTTGGCCACCAAACCGCGGTGCTGTAAACCTGATCATTATTACCCTTAAAAAAGGCGTGCTGATAGACCGTTATGGCGGCTACACAGATGATTCAGGCGCTTTTCAGGATAAAGGCACCTTTGTATCGCCAAAAGGTGTACCTTTCCCCATGCGTGCTTTGCCGGATAACACCCTGAGCAAGCCCTATAAAATTTATAAGATACTGAAACCGATAGCCAAAGTAAGGGAAGGCAAAATCATCCCATGGTTTGGCAAACCAGGCTTAGGTATACAGTATGAAGTACCAGCCACTGTTAATGACCTTAAGGCCGGTGGTTTCATTGAAGAAGTAAAACAGTAAAAACGATATATATTAAAATATGATCACAAAATATGAAGTAACAAAATCATTATTATTTGATGGAGATGAAGAAGAGGCAGTGCATAAATCTTTCAGTCTGCCAGCCGGAAGCATAAAGTTCAGTGATTTTGCCAATAACAATTTTGAAGATCTGCAAAAGATACTTACCCCTGGTGATTTCGATACCATAATAAAAACAGCCGGCTTTACCCCCGGTGGCTTCCTTAACCTTTACCAGGGCAGCGATAGGCTCAGGCTTTATTACGCAAAAAAGGAAGACGCGATAATTGTTTTTGCCTATGGCGAATTTCAACCCACCCGGTATAAGCTTTACCTTGAAGGTGTTTGGATCTATAATCCCGGAAAATAATAAAAAATCCCTGTCGGTTTCGGCAGGGATTTTTTTATGTGTTTAATTAATGACCTGTAGTTGAGGTCTCGCTTACCACACTCATAGGGAAAGTTACACCGCCCGGCACCTGCGGGCTATCCTTTATTTCTACCGCGCCATCAATGTTTTGTTTAACCTTTGAGCTTGAGATCCAGCCGGTAGCTTTATCAACAACAACATCTGATACCATAGTTCCTTTCATGTTGTATTTCATGGGTAAGTTTCCAACTGTTTTGTAACCAGCGGTATTATCGGTTTCGATAGTGGCGTTGCCATGAATTACAAAGCTTTGCGGCGTAATATCCATCAGTTGATAAACCGAAACCATTTTAGCGCTCATAGCCCCCTGCAGGTTATTTTTTATTGTCCACTTATCGTTTTTAACAACCGATACCTCCGGAAGGACGGACATAGCCATTTCCAGATTGCTTTTAAGCGCCCCGGAACCAAATGATTGGCTCAATTGAGTTTTTAATTGCTCCTTCTTATCTGCCGGAACTTCTTTAAAACCATCTATCATGGATGTGATCATATTCTCGGCATTCTCAATCGACCTGATCCTGCCGCTTTTGCTTAACGTAGCGGTAAACGGCTTATTGGTTATGCCTGCCATGATCCGTGCCATAATATTGGTAGTATCCTTATCGTCAGAATTAAAAGCTACATTACCGTTAGGTAACTGCATATTCATACCTACTTTGGTGTAATTAACCTCCATGTAATACAACGAATCAACATTAAGCACCTTGAATGACATTTTGCCTTCAATGGTCATATCAATATTGTTAAGCTGCCCGTTTATAGTTTGCTTTACAACCGAATGTGCCAGGGTTGACAGGTAATAGGTGTTTCCTTTAACCAGTTTCAGTGCCGGTTTTACCTTTTGGGCATAACCTGCAAATACCATCATAGCCAGCGCGCCAGCCAACAAAATCTTCTTCATAGTATGCAAAGATGTAAGCGCTAAATATATTATAATATATCTCGCAAAAAACTGAAAATTCCTAACAATTAATTAAAAACAAATTCGTTAACTTTATACTACGCTCAACTCTTTATTTTTTTTCACACACCTAATTTTACGAAGGAGAGGTTTTATGTTACAGCAGATAGCATTTATGCCACAGCACCAGTTTCATGTGCTTATCAATTTTTCGGGAGAAGATGAACGTATTTTGGCCATTTTACCCAACGAAGCCGGGAATTTCCGCGTAGTGTACCAGGGTAAAACAATTGCCGAGCTTAACCTGAACGAGGGATGCTGCACCTGCTACAAGGGCAAACTGAAGAAAAACGTGATGACCCAGCTTGAGCACCAGATAAAAAACCACTACGCCTAAGCTGTTAATAAAAAGATTTTTGATAGTTCATAAGGAAATAAACTCATGGTTTCATAGTCCATGAGTTTATACCTATGGACTATCAATTAATTTCCGCTGGTTTTGGCCAGCATGGCTTCCCTTATAAATTTAACAGGGGCACTGCCGTAGCTCAAAAACTTTTCGTTAAACTCTTTCAGTTTATACTTATCGCCCATTTTTACTTTATAGGCATCCCTTAAATCAACAATCTCTTTATAACCGGTATAATAGCTGGTAAGCTGTACGCTGGTTACACTAACACGCTTCCATTTACCATCGGCTTCGGCCTGTTGCTGAAATGCCTCGCGGGTTAATAATTTAATAGCCTCATCTTTGGTCATGCTACCGCTGTGTATGCTGTAATCCAATATAGCATTGCATACCGAGCGTAAGTTCCATTTGTACCACATCAGCATCATTTCGGGCTCGTTGTTGCCAAAGCCATTTTCCAGCATCATTTGCTCGGTATATACCGCCCAGCCTTCGGCCATAGCGCCGTTACCAAATACCGCTTTAATAATGCTTGGTGCTTTGTTTGAATATACACCCTGCACATAATGCCCTGGCACAGCTTCATGGATGCTCAGAATCTGTAAAATATAGTTATTGTACTCGCGCAGGTAACTTTCGGCTTTTTCCTTGCTCCAACCAGAAAGGCTGCCTACGTTGTAGTATGAGTTACCATTTTTATCATACGGACCAGGCCCGCTCATAGATGCACCTGCTACACCGGCCATATAACCCGGCTCTTTACGGATAATCAATGGTTTTGACGGATCAAGTGTTAACAGGTCTTTAGATTTTACAAAGGCGTTAAGCTTAGGAATAATTTGCTCAATTGATGATTGAAAATCTTCAGGCTTAACGTGTTTAGTTGATATCGTATCTATCAGCTGGCTTATCATCAGCAAACTATCGGCAGGAGCGGCTTGTTTAACAAAGTATTTGGGCCAAAGCTGCTTGCTGATCTTACCCATTTCGCGGTGAATGAATTTCTTACGTTCAACCGCAGCATTGTAAATCTTATCGGCAGTGTTAGATGCTACAATCTCGTATTTAAACTTATCCTCATACAAATCTTTGCCCAACCTGAAACTTCTTGGATGATCATTCTTCAGTGCTTTTAGCCAGTCGGCATATGCTTTAATAGCAACAACGCTTTGGGCAGCCCTGTCGGTCATTAATTTTTGTTCGGCTTTAGGGATATTGGTTTTCTTGAGCGAATCGGCAAAATCTTTTCCTATTACATCCATGCCGCCCAGATTTTGCTCAATAGCCAGGCTGGTAAGCTCCACTACCGGATTCTTGATCTGTTTTTCGGCTTCCTTGTAATACTGCGGAATGAATGACATGCGCTGATAAAAATGGCGCAGACGTTTAGGCAATGGCTCGTAATGCTCATTCAGGATGTAAGCAAACGTACCTATAACATTGTATGATGATGGGTCCCACTCGTACTGTTTTAGCTGACGAACCTGCCATTGCACGTATTCAAGCTGGTTTTGGAGAATCTTGTAATCTATCTTATTAGCTTCTGACAGCGTATTCACTTCAAAGCGGCTTAACGAATCTACCTGGTATTTGGCGAAGGTTACCAGTTTATCGCGGCTTTGATCGTTAGGGATCACCATTAAACTATCATATTTATGATATCCTGCCGATGTAGCCCAATCGGGGTTCAGCTTCCAGAAATTATCCAGAAATGTATTCTCATATTTCAGAAAAGCGGCATCATCCTTACCCAAAAGCGGACCGGTACCGCTTCCCCCCTCTTTTTTACAACCGGTAAAGGCTACCATAAATAAAACAACGGCGAGTGTTAATTTTAAGAATATATTTCTGATCACAACTGATGGGGTTTTACAATGAAGCATAAACTTAAAACATTTAAGCCAAATAAATCAAACCGGCGACGAATTTGTTACTTTATCAAACATTTGATTTACCTATGAATAATGAACATACGATTTTAGTCGATGAAATCATCCATTTATTGCAAGGCGGTAACGCCCATGCCGATTTAAAAAAGGCAGTTGACGGTCTGTCACCACAACTTCGCGGAGCTAAGGTTGATAAACTCCCGTATACCATATGGCAATTGGTTGAACATATCCGGATAGCGCAATGGGATATGCTGGAGTTTAGTAAGGATGGAAATCATCAATCACCAAAATGGCCGGAGGCTTACTGGCCAAAAGAACTTGAGCCACAAGATGACCAAACCTGGAATAACAGCCTAAAACAAATTGACGACGACCTGAATGAACTAATTGAATTGGTCAAAACCGGGGATATCTATGGAAAAATCCTTCATGGCGATGGGCAAACTATTCTTCGTGAGGCATTACAGGCTGCAGATCACAATGCCTATCACATTGCCGAGATCATTGTGATCAGGAGGTTGTTGGGAGCTTGGTAAGAAATTATTATCGTGTCATTGCGAGGAACGAAGCAATCGCATGCTTTACAGGGCGAATATGCCTCCGTGCGGTTGCCACGCTTCGCTCGCAATGACATGGTTTTTTGTATATTATCTCGTTGTTTTCAACACAAAATTAGTTATCGCCGTAACAAACTCCGGTTTCAGCGGAAGGTCGGGTTCATTGTAGGTAGCCTTATTCTTTTCCTTATCTGCTGGGGCTTCTTTCAGCACATGGTTCATGTTAGGGATAATATCAAGTATCGCGTCTGATTTTGCTTTTTTCAGTTTCTCGGCATCACCAACAGTTACCTGTAAATCTGTTGTTCCCTGGATGATCAATATCGGTGCTTTCACTTTCCTGATCTCGCGCTGCGGATTGTACCTGAACCACGACATCAGGTATTTCTGGATACTTGGCCTGGCAATAAAGTACAGTGCAGGGTCGATATTGTCAGTTGTTTTACCGCGTTTCAAACTGTCAAGCATGCGGTTAAATCCGTCAGATATAAAAGCTGGCTGTGATTTCATCTGCTCGGTCAGGATCTTATCGGCCGAATCGCCTGCACCGGCTACTGATATAAAGCCTTTTATAGGCTCATCATAAGCAGCCATCATACCCACCAATGAGCCTTCGCTGTGCCCGAGTATAATCACCCTCGAAAATCTTTCATCGGCAGTAAACATGTTAAGCAAGGCTGCGGCATCCTCCACATAGTCTTCAAACCTGATCTCGTTTTCTTTGATTGAAGTAGTGCTTTTACCAACCAAACGTTTATCATAACGTAATGATGCTATACCCTTTTTGCCCAGCTCATTAGCGATCATTTTATAAATATTGGCATAAAGGCCCAATTTAGGACTGTTGCCGTCCCTGTCCGTAGGGCCTGAGCCTGCAATGATCAATACCAATGGTACTTTTCCGTTTGCATCCTTTGGCATAGCTAAGGTTCCTGATATTGAACCCAGCAAAGTTTTAACAGTTACAGGAGATTCAACTAAAGAAGGGTCGGTTGCCAAAGCTGTACTACCAGCCGAAGTTGATGCTGTAGCATTGTTTTCTGCCTTGTATGGTGTTAATGAAAGCCCTGTAAATTTATTGTCAGCATTTAACGAGATGTTTAATAAAAAAACAGCTTTTTGAAATGTAGCTTTATAGTGCGCTATAGGAGTTTCATAGCTTTCCAGATCTGCCTGCAATAGTGAGCCTAACTGCGTTTTTAACTGCACGGTGGTGCTTTTGAAGTCGGCTTGAGAAAGTGCCTTCATCATTTCGGGCCCAAACATGCTGTAAACACTGTCGGGTTGGTTATTGTTATATAGCTGCTTAAACTTATTTAAAGCCGTGGCATAATTGGCAGGAGGAGTTTGCGCAAACAATTTACCCGCAAAACAGGTAACTAATATAAACAGATAAATTTTTTTCATGTTATAATGGTCAATATACAGTGCGATGATGTACCGAGGCCGAAAATAAAGAAAAAATCAGGTTGTTTTGTTTATTTATGCTATTGTGGGCGTTTTTGCAAACAATATATTACTACACCGGCATAAAACCTTTTACCCTTACAATTCAATACTCATGTTGCAACATTATTTTATATTATAACGTTAAAATATCAATACAATACATATAGTTTAATATATATTGTATTATATTGCGGTACATTTTATAAATTTTTAAACTATAGCAAATTTCTACATCTACTGATTAATGAGGGGTTTAACAGCAGGCTTTTTTTTTGCATTCCTGACGGGAATGTATTGTTTTTCTTTTGCCCAAACAAAATCCTCAATAATACAGGGAAAGGTTTTAACTGAAAATAACCAGACAGCAGAAGCCGCGACCGCCGTTTTACTTTCTGCCGCCGACTCCTCCATCCTAAAATCAAACCTGGTAAATAAAAATGGACAGTTTGAGTTTACAGGACTTCAACCCGATAGTTACATCATACTCATTAGTAAAATAGGTTATGTTAAAGTTTATACAGGGCCATACAAAGTAACTGCAGGTCAAAAAACAATTACCAGGGATATTATTTTAAAACTTTCGGATAACCAGCTGCAGGAAGTTAAAGTAGTGGCCAGGAAACCTTATATCGAGGTTAAACCCGGCAAAATTGTATTAAGCGTGCAAAACAGTATCCTGGCCGAGGGTAATTCGGCATTTGATATCCTGAGGCAATCGCCGGGGGTTAGGGTTAACAGTAATGAAACCTTGAGCATTAACGGCAGGCAAGCCGCGTTAATCACCATAGATGGTAAACCTACCAACCTTACCGGCGATGACCTTACCAGCCTGCTCCGCAGTATGCAAAGCAGCACTATTGATCAGGTTGAGATGATCAGTAGCCCATCGGCAAAATATGATGCATCTGGTGGAGGCATTATCAATATCATTCTAAAAAAAGGCAAAAATCTGGGTACAAACGGAACAATTACAGCCATGGCAGGCTACGGCAAGTATTATAAAAGTACGGCCGGTATCGTTTTCAACAACCGCACCAGCAAGCTCAATATTTTTGGTAATTACACTTACGATAACAACAAAGGCACCCGCACTATTACCACCAACCGGAACATTACTTATAACGATATCCTGAGCAACTACGATGTTGATTATAATAACATTCAGAAAACCCGGAACCACAACTTTAAGTTAGGCGCCGATTATTCCATCAACACAAAGCAGACCATAGGCTTTTTGGTAAGCGGCATTATCAGGAAAGATGATTTTGCGAAAAACAACGATCTGTACATCCGCAATCAAAGTAAGCTCGACTCAATTATCAGGGCGCAATCAAACCTTGACAGGGGCAGCAGCTATTTAAATTACAATATCAATTATAACGCGGTGCTGGATAAAACCGGCAGAAGTATCTCGGTAGATGGTAATTATTCAACGTATAAGCGCCATTCAAATGAGTTTATTACCAATAGCTTTTTCACTCCGGCAGGCAATACTTACCGCAATGATCTGGACCTGGAAAACCTTTCGCCATCGGATATCCATATCTGGACATCAAAAATGGACTTTGTAAATCCGCTGAATAAAACTTCTCGATTAGAGGTCGGCATCAAATACAATAATGCGCGGAGTAACAATAATCTTATTTTTGGCCCAAAAGTAAGTGGCAGATATCTGCCCGACGAAAATTTCAGCAACAGGTTCCTGTATTCAGAAGCAGTGAGCGCTGCTTATATGAACTATGTTAATAAAATAGGGAAATGGGATATTACGGCAGGCGTGCGCGCCGAAAATACTCATGCAACTGGCAAATCATGGGGATTAAATGATGACACACCGGATGTAAACACTTATAATTATTTCAACCTTTTTCCGCAGGCGCAAATAAGTTACGAGGCTGATAAAAAGAATATCATTGGCATCAGTTACAATCGAGGCATCCACAGGCCGCTTTATGAGGATATCAACCCATTTTTGTACTACACCGACCTATATGACTATCGCGCAGGTAATCCCCAGCTAAAACCCGAATACACCAATACCATACAAATATCGCATACGTACGATCAGACTTTTTCGACCGAACTATATTATACCGTTACAAACGATGCTTATGATTTCCCGGTTTATTACCAAAACGACTCTACCAAGGTTAATGTAACCTATCGCAAAAACTTTGGGCAGATATTTGTTTACGGCGCTTCGTTTTACGCACCTGTGCAGTTCACCAAATGGTGGTCGGCCAGTTTTAACCTTGATGCCATTTACGTACGCTACAAGGCCTATGCCCGCAATGGCGATTTTAACCGGGGCAAGCAAGATATCATTTTCGGCAGCACACAAAACTTTGTTATCACAAGTACATTGCTCGGCGAATTATCCGGCAGATATGAAACCCCAACCATTTACGGCATCAATGAATTAAAGGCCAGCTATGCTGTAAATGCCGGTATCAGCAAGCAAATATTAGATAAGCGGGCTACCCTTAAACTAACGCTGAATGATATTTTTAATACAGACAGGGGGCGCAACAGAGCCGTTTACCAAAACATCGATCTTTCGGAAGTTAACAAGCGCGATACCCGCATTGTGAGGCTTAATTTTAGTTATCGTTTTGGTAAAAGCACCATTAAATCGGCCAATAAGCGCAATACTGGAAATGATGATGAGCGCCGCCGCACCGGAAATTAATGCGCGAACTTTACTTTTAGTTCGGGGTATTTGCCTTTTATACGGGTAGCGAAGAAATTCCCCAACGATTCGGCATTAATGAATTTTTTGAAGGTAGCGGAAGGAAAACCAAAGTACTGCCATACACCACCATTTTCCCTGAATTCAAGTTCCAGGATCCGGGCGTCCGGGTCATAGCCAACGCTGCTTAAAGCCGATGATTGTACGGGGCGTCTCTGCATTTATTATATATACTATAATAAATACAAAAAAGTTTTCAAAAATATTATCCGGCATGGCCGCTTATCATACTTGCCAGAATAATAAGCAGTACCAGCATAGTGATGCCGGTGTACAGGAAATCCCTCTCCATGATGAAACCAATAGCCGAAAATACCACCCTGATAACCGGCGTGGCTATCAGCAGCACTATCCCGGCCTGTATAATTGCCCGCCCGCGTAATGTAATTATGCCATGTATGATTCCGGCCGGATTACTCACAAAATCGGGTACACCAACAAATTTGCTGTAATCAACATGCGTATACCCATGACGGTACAGGTAAATAACCCCACCAATAAAAATAACGCTCATTGATACCAGCACCCCTGCGCGCAGTATCCAGCCTATCACGGCCTGCATATCGGTATCTTTGAACTTTTTAGTCATTTTTTCAATCATTTGGTCATTAAGTCATTTCTTCTCATCATGTCGAACAGCCATTGTATTCAACGTCATAAAAAAATGACTTAATGACGCAATGACCTAATGACTATATATTACCAGTAATTCCTTTATATATCATTTGCGACGCCAAAAACGTAACCACCACGGCAAAAACCACACGCAGCCATCCGGATGATGAGGTATGCACCAATATTTTTGATCCGCTTAAAGCCCCTAATAAAACACCTATGGCAACCGGCATGGAAAGTCCCGGGTCGATATAACCCCTTTGCAGGTAAACTACCGCGCTTGCAGCAGCGGTAACCCCTATCATAAAATTACTGGTAGTGGTTGATACCTTAAAAGGGATCCGCATAATCCCGTCCATCGCCAAAACCTTCAGCGCTCCTGAGCCTATGCCAAGTAAGCCCGATATCACTCCGGCAAAAAGCATCATGAAAAAACCGCCGCCAACATTTCTTACAGTATAAGGAACAGCGCCCGCCGGAGTAGGAAAACTACCATTAAGCTTCAGCTTTTCGGCCAGTACGCTTTTTTGCTGATGAATATGCTCGGCTTTCTTTTTTAATGACATTACCGCCGACAGGATCAGGATAACACCAAATAAAATGGCGATGAAATTTGTAGGGATATAAACCGCTATCAGCGCGCCTACCATAGCGCCTATGGTGGTAGCTATTTCCAGGAACATCCCCAACCTGATATTGGTTATCCCCTCTTTAACATAAGCCGCCGCCGAACCCGAAGAGGTAGCAATTACTGATACCAGTGATGCGCCTATGGCATACTGAATATCAACACCAAGTAAAATGGTAAGCAGCGGAATAATAACAACACCTCCGCCTAAACCCGTTAATGAACCCAATAAACCCGCTAAGTACGACCCAACAAGTATAATAAGCGTAAGTATGGTAACCGACATAGGGGAATAATAATGACGCTAAAGTACGGATTACTTTCTTAGGATGATTCAATTTTTAAGTTAACAGAACATTTTGCCGCCTTCGGCAATAAATTTATACCGAGTAAATTTCTTTTATTATTTTAACCTTTAAAAACCTTATCGGCGTTAACCATGATAAAGAAAATTTACGTTTTATTATTACTCTTCACAACTTCGATACCTGCATTGGCCCAGGTCAAAATCCCCGCAAACATGTTTGTAAAAACCCTGCAAAATGGGCTCACGGTATTGGTAGTTGAAGACAACAGCGTTCCGTTAGCAACAGTTGCCATAGCGTTTAAAACCGGTGCCTTTACAGAACCCATAAAATACAGCGGACTTACCGGTTTGTATCAGATGATGCTTTTCAAAGCCAATAAAGACTATGGTAATGCCGAGCAGGTTGGTTATCGTACAAGTGTATTAGGCACTCAAAAAAACAGCACTGTGCAGCAAGAATATGGCAGTTCCTTTTTTACGCTCCCAAGTTTTAATATAGAAGAAGGGTTAAAGTATATGAATTCGGCTATTCGTTTTCCGGTACTTAATAATGAAGAACTTGAACGTGAAAAAACCATTACACTTGCCCAGTTAACACAGAAAGAATCATCAGCATCATTCAAATTTAACTTAGCTATACTACAGCACTTATGGGGTAAACTCGCCAACCGAAAAGTTGCCATTGGCACGCGCGATGCCATAAATGCAGCTACGTTAAGCATGGTTGATTCGGTAAAGCTAAAATATCACCATCCTAATAATGCCATACTCATAGTTGCAGGCAAAGTAAGCCATGATGCTATATTCAAACAGGTAACACCGTTGTTTGGCAGTTGGCAGGCTTCGGCTGTTAGCCCTTTAAAAAAGTGGATAGTACCGGAGTTTGAACCACTCAAAAAAACCGACTATTTTATCACAGAATCCAACCTGGCAACCATACCGTCAATTTATATGGGTTGGCAGGGCCCCGATACGCGGCATGATATTCCCTCAACCTATGCTGCCGATATTTTTTCATATATACTTACCCAGCGATCGTCAAAATTGAGTAAAGCCCTTGTTGAAACAGGCCTGGCCCAGGAAATCAACTTTAATTACCTTACACTGGCACACGGCGGCGAAATCTCGTTTTACATACAGCCCAACCCGCAAAAAATTAAAGAATGCCTGGACGAGGCAAAAAAACAGATCAGCTTGTTTGATACCGACGATTATATTACCGACGAGCAAATCCAGACTGCCAAACGAAAACTTCAGATAAGCCAGGAACGACAGGCCGAGATCACCACGCAATACGTACAAACGCTAACTTTCTGGTGGGCATCTGCATCCCTCAATTATCACTTTACTTATAATGATAAAATAGACAAGATAACCAAAGCCGATGTACAAGCCTATGTACGCAAATACATTAAAGCAAAACCATATTGCGCCGGCTTGCTAATCAATCCCGATTTAAAAGCACAGGTTAACGCAGACGATTTTTTCAAGGCCAATTAACTCAAACTTTATCATGAAACAAGCTATTTTATCCATCATATTATTGCTCACCGGCCTTTCTGCAACTTTTGCCCAGGTGCCAGCAGCTCCAACAGCAACCTCATTTGACGTGAACGGCATCAAAGTAATTTTTAAACCCAGCCCTAAAAATGTAGTTAACGTACGCATGTATTACCGTGGTGGCGTAACCAATTACAAGCCTAACAAAGCGGGTATCGAAACCCTTACCCTGCAATCGCTTACTGATTGCGGTACTAAAAAATACAGTTCTTCGGCCTTAAAAGACACTGCTGATAAATACGAGATTTTTATGAACGGCAACTCGTCATACGATTGTGGTTATGTACAAGTCAACACTGTTTCCAAATACCTGAATCAGGCCTGGGACCTGTTTACCGAGGCCATTATGAACCCGGTATTTGAAGACCAACAGGTTGAACTGCTAAAAACTAAATTGATTTCAGAAACTAAAAATGCCCAGGCTTATCCCGATACCAGGTTGGAGCAGTTACAAATGCAAAATGCCTTTAGCGGAACACCTTATGCCACACAGCCCGAAGGCAACGAACTTACCTTACGCAACTTAACAGCAGCCGATTTAAAAGAGTACTATAAAACCCTGTTAAATAAAAACAAGATATTCATAGTGGTTGTAGGTAATTTAACCAAGCAGGAGATATTTGAAAAGGTACTGGCTTCCTTCAGTAACATGCCATCGGCGTTTTATGCAAAGCCTGATTACCCTTCTCCGGCCTGGACAGATAATAAACTGGTTGGTGAAAGACGTGACCTGCCAACCAATTATATATCGGCTATCATGAACTCACCGGCAGTTAATAGTGCCGATAATGTTCCGTTCAGGTTAGGGATCTCGGCTTTGGCCAATACCCTTTACTATGAATTACGCAACCAACGCAGATTGGCTTATGATCCAAGCGCCTCCACATGGTCATACCAAATGCCTTTTGCACATATGCATTTAAGTACCGACAAACCGCAGGAAGCTATTCCCGCCATGCTCAACATATTAAAAAATCTACAAGCGACAGGTGTTAATAATGAATGGCTTACCCGGATTAAGAACGGCTTCCTGATCAGTAATTTTATTAATGATCAGAGCGCGGCATCGGTTACTAACCGGCTTGGCCTGGCCGAAATAAATGGCGGATGGCAGTATGCCGACGATTTTCCGCAGTTGGTATATATGGCCACAACAGACCAGGTTGCTAAAGCTTTAAATACTTATATTGTTGGTTTAAGATGGACATTTCTTGGCAACCCCGACGCGATTGAGGGCTTCAAGATTCCAGCATATTAAATTGAACTATTGTTTACTTTTGGCCAATTAATATATTTTAGTTGCTCATGGGTTACTCAAGTTTACAAGCCTGCATTACCGATCTCGAAAAAAAAGGCCACCTTATTCGTATTAAGGAAGAAGTGGATCCTTACCTGCAAATGGCAGCGATACACTTACGCGTATTTGAGAACGAAGGGCCTGCTATATTATTTGAGAACGTAAAGGGCAGTAAATTCCCGGCCGTGTCTAACCTTTTCGGCACCCTCGACAGGTCAAAGTTTATTTTCAGGGACACGCTCGAAAAGATCAAGATTTTAGTTGATATCAAGAACGACCCGATAAAAGCGATAAAAAACCCATTTAAATATGCGGGTGTTGGTTTAACAGCCCTTTCTGCATTGCCTATGAAAAGCGGTGCAGGCGCGCCCATAAAATTTGGCAAATGTAATATCAGCGATATTCCGCAGATTGTAAACTGGCCAATGGACGGCGGCCCATTTGTTACCATGCCGCAGGTATATACCGAAGATGCAGATCAGCCAGGTATCATGAACGCCAACCTGGGTATGTACCGCATCCAACTGGCCGGCAATGATTATATTCAAAACCAGGAGATTGGCTTGCATTACCAGATCCACCGGGGTATAGGCGTGCATCAAACCAAAGCCAATGCCAAAGGACAGCCGTTAAAAGTGAGCATATTTGTAGGAGGACCTCCAGCACATCCAGTAGCCGCGGTAATGCCCCTGCCCGAAGGTTTATCAGAGATGACCTTTGCCGGCGCATTAGGCAATCGCCGTTTCCGGTATTTTTATGACAATGAAGGTTTTTGTATTTCGGCAGATGCCGATTTCGTGATCACCGGCACAGTTATGCCGCACGAAAATAAACCGGAAGGGCCTTTTGGTGATCATTTGGGTTACTATAGCCTGGTACACCCTTTTCCATTGATGAAAGTGCACAACGTATATCACCGTAAAGATGCCGTTTGGTCGTTTACTGTGGTTGGTCGCCCGCCACAGGAGGACACCAGCTTTGGGGCGCTCATCCATGAAATTACCGGCTCGGCCATTCCTAAGGAGATTCCTGGCCTTCATGCGGTTAACGCGGTTGATGCCGCGGGTGTTCACCCGCTGCTCTTCGCCATTGGCAGCGAACGGTACACTCCTTACCTTAAAGAGCGCAAGCCGCAGGAGATAGTTACTATCGCCAATCATATATTGGGTAAAGGTCAGTTAAGTCTTGCCAAATACCTCTTTATTGCGGCGCATGAGGACGATCCTAAACTGAATGTTAACGACATCGGCGGTTTCCTGAAACACATCCTGCAAAGGATTGACCTTACCCGCGACCTGCATTTTCACACTAATACTACCATTGACACCCTCGACTATAGTGGCGAAGGTCTTAACTCCGGCAGTAAATTAGCCGTTACCGCTGCCGGGGATATTAAACGTGAACTATGGACTGAATTGCCCGACTGGTTCAACCTCCCCCGCCCTATAACCGGCTACAAAATGGCTATGCCCGGCGTGCTGATGGTTGAAGTCCCCAAGCATGTAAATCACAAGGATATCGATAATGTTATCAGTATTCTTGAATATAGCCTGCAGGACGAAGACCTCACCGGCTTACCATTAATGGTACTTTGCGACGACGCAGGCTTCGCGGCGCAAACTATCAATAATTTTGTATGGGTAACCTTTACCCGCAGCAACCCGTCGCATGATATTTATGGGGTTGGCAGCTTTACCGAGCACAAACATTGGGGCTGTAAAGGTACGTTGATTATAGATGCCCGGATAAAACCACATCACGCCCCTGTGCTTGAACGTGTGCCCGAGGTGGAAAAAACAGTTGATAAGCTTGGCGAAAAAGGCGGCTCATTATTTGGGGTGATTTGATAATATCTCCACCGCGTCATTGCGAGGCACGAAGCAATCCCAAATTATACAGGTCGGCCCTGCTCATCAGGGATTGCTTCGTGCCTCGCAATGACGGATGCGTTAAAATGCAATTCCCCACCCAAAATCCAACTTTAAACTCAACCAAGGCACTTTTCCCCAAAATAAACCTCTAATAAAACCTTAATCTCCAATCACTAATCACTATATTAGCATCCTTTTAATTTTACTCATGAATATATTTTACGGAACAGGGGTAGCTATGGTAACCCCTTTTCATGCGGATGGTCAAATTGACTACGACGGGTTGAGAAACCTGATTGAACATTTGATTGATGGCGGGGTGGAATACCTGGTATCGTTAGGTACAACCGGCGAAAGCGCCACATTGAGCGAGGCCGAACGAAAGCAGGTTTGGGCTTTCACTGCCGAAGTGGTAAATAAGCGCGTTGGCCTGGTGGCCGGTATAGGCGGTAATAATACTCATGAAGTTGTTGAACAAATAAAATCATTTGATATTGATGGTTATGATGCTATACTTTCAGCAAGTCCGCATTATAACAAACCTACCCAGGAGGGCATTTATCAGCATTATAAAGCAATTGCGCTAAACAGTAAATTGCCTATAATATTATATAATGTACCAAGCCGTACAGGCAGCACGGTTAGCGCCGAAACAACGGTACGCCTGGCAAAAGAGTTTAAAAACATTATCGGTATCAAAGAAGCATCAGGCAATTTCGATCTGTTTAACCAACTGATGCGTGATAAACCTGAAGGTTTCCTGTTTATTTCGGGCGATGATCCGGTTACTTTACCAATGATGGCTTTAGGTGGTGTTGGTGCAATATCTGTTATTGGCAATGCCCTTCCGCGTCAGTTATCTGACATGGTTAGGCTTTTACTTAATAACGATTACAAAGGCGCACATGCTGCACATTTTGATCTGATAGAGTTTACCCGCTTAATGTTTACCGAAGGTAGCCCTGCCGGTGTTAAAACCGCTTTAAAGCAATTGGGCATCTGTGGTGATACTGTTAGGTTACCATTGGTACAGGTAAGCGAAAAAACTGCCGATGCTATTGCAACTGAACTTAAAAAGCTTGCCCCGGTAGCGGTAAAAGCGTAACCTTATACAGATTTCCCAACAAGCGTCATTGCGAGGCACGAAGCAATCCCCGATTAGAAGGTCCGCCCTGTATAGTTTGGGATTGCTTCGTACCTTGCAATGACGTTTCTTTTGTGCGGTACTTTTCAAAATCCCACATAAAATAAAAAACCCGGTCCATGGACCGGGTTTTTTATTGGAATAAGATGATAAAAAATCTTACTAAGCTTCTTTATTCTTAGCTTCCTGAACTTCAAGGCGGATTGCCTGTGCCAGGTTTTTTAGATCCTGCATGCCTTTACGTACACGTGTACCGGCAGCGCTGTTTCCTTTGTTGTAGAATTTGTCGGCATCAGCCTCTAAAGCAGCTACAAGCTCTTTTACTTCAGTAAATTTTTTCATTTAATTACTCCTTTTAAATTTTGAGGTTTATTGTTTTAATTAAAGCTAAGCTAAAATGTTTTTTGTTAATTAAAAACTTTTGAAGCCAAAAAATACGGCCTTAACAGTGGTTTTTTTCCACATTTTTGCCGGTTTCTATTTATGAGCCACCTCTTATTTTCTATTAAAAAGTTTAAATCAAACTTATATTTTAAAATAAGTTTGATTAATAATTAAAATACAAATCATATCGAAGTATAAATAATATCTATAGCTATCTATACAACTATAACATAGTATTTAAAATACTTTCAGGTATTAATATATTTACAGGTTTAAAAAGTCTGCTGCAGTATATCTGGGTAATGTTCGTGCACTTTTAGTATCAATTCGCCAAATAAAGTGTTAGCCCAGGCAAACCATTTACGGGTAAAGTCCTTTGCATCATCTTTATTGAATGATTCGTGCATGAAACCGGTGCCCGCATGAGTGCTTTTCAGCCATTTAATGCACTGTACAATCTCCGCTTTATCGGTTGAAGTGATGCCACGCATAATAATTGCCATTGGCCAGATATAGCCAATACCTACGTGCGGACCGCCAATACCTTCGGCAGCTGTGCCTTTAAAATAGTAAGGATTGCTATCGCTCAATACAAACTTACGGGTGCTTTGGTATAACGGATCATCAACCTTTACCGAATCAAGATATGGTAAAGCCAACAAGCTCGGCACGTTTGAATCATCCATGAACAACTGGTTCCCATAACCATCAACTTCAAACGGAATCACCTGTCCAAATTGCGGATGATGTCCAACCGCGTATTGTTTAAGTGCCGCCTGAACCTCTGCTGCCAAGGTTTTGCAGGCATCAGCTGTAGCATTATCATGGCCGATAGTGCTGTACATTTCGGCCATTTGATTTAAGCTTGCTACCGCGAAGTAGTTTGACGGGATCAGGAATGGATAGATAGTAGCATCATCCGACGGGCGGAAGATAGAGCAGATCAAACCAACTGGTTTAATCGGGTTACCATACCCCCTGTTAGGGGCAGTATCGCTTTGTGTTTCGGTTTTACGCTGGAAAAAGTACGGACCTTTACCGTCCTTACGTTGCTGCTCTTTAAAGGTAGCCAGGATGATCTTACCTGCTTTTTGCCAATTTTCGTCAAAGAAACTGGTATCGCCGCTGATTTTCCAGTAGTTGTAAGCCAACCTTACAGGGTAACAAAGTGAGTCGATCTCCCATTTACGCTCGTGTAACTCGGGCTTCATGGTAGTACGGTCGCTATCCCACTCACTACCGGTTGGGCCTTCGTTAAAGGCGTTTGCATACGGATCAATGATCACGCATTTAGCCTGACGGCTCAGCACACCCTGGATTAATTTCTTCAATGCCGGATCATTTTTAATGAGCGGCAGGTACGGCCAAACCTGTGCCGATGAATCGCGCATCCACATAGCATTGATGTCGCCAGTAATCACGAAAGTATCCGGCTTACCGTCTTTTTCAGAATAGTTTACCGTAGTATCTAAAGTATTGGGATAGCAGTTTTCAAAAAGCCAGGCAACTTCAGGGTCTTTGATATCGGCTTTAACTTTTTTAATGATGGCTTCAACAGCCTTGCTGGTAAATTTACGGTCGGCAAGTTTCGGGCGTTGGCTTTCAAAGGCAGGGGCCACAGCTGAAGCAAATACCGGGGTTACACCTAAGCCGATGCCGGCTGCTGCAACGCTATTAATTTTTATAAAATGTCGTCTGGTTAATTTCATGGTTTTGATATGGTAGCCGTAAAAATAGAAAAGGTTTTAGTTAAACAAAAAAGCTTGCTAAAATAATTTAGAAAACGTTTTATCAAGGTTTTTAAATGTAGAGACGCATCACATGCGTCTCCGCCAGGACAAGCAACTACGTGTCTATTTACTATAGCGGCCTTGCTCACGGGAGACGCATATAATGCGTCTCTACATCAGATTCTAAAACACAAAAAAAGCCCCGGATATCTCCGGGGCTTTTAAATATATCATCAAATGCTGTTAGGCAATTTCCAGTTTGTTCTCTTTGTAATACCCAGCTTTCAGCTTTTCGCCGATAGCGCTGTAGGCGTCAAGGGTGCGCTGTACGTCTTCCAGGCTATGTGATGCTGTTGGGATTAACCTTAGCACGATCAATCCTTTAGGGATTACCGGGTAAACCACTATCGAACAGAAAACACCATAGTTTTCACGCAGATCGCGGGTTAGTGCTGTCGCTTCAAATAAGTCGCCTTTTAAAAATACCGGGGTAACCATGGTGTTTGAAGCACCCAGGTCAAAGCCACGTTCTTTTAAACCGGCTTGCAAAGTGTTTGCAATTAACCATAGTTTTTCGCGAAGCTCTGGCTGGGTTTTCAACATTTCGAAACGCTTTTTCAAACCTAAAACCATTGGCATTGGTAATGCTTTGGCAAATGTTTGAGAACGCATGTTATAGCGCAGATAGTGGATGATATCCTGGTCGGCAGCTACAAAAGCACCAATACCGGCCATTGATTTGGCGAAGGTAGCAAAGTACACGTCCACCTCATCCATACATTCCTGCTCTTCATGTGTGCCGGCACCTGTTTTCCCCATAGTACCAAAACCATGAGCGTCATCAACCAATAAACGGAAATTAAATTTCTTTTTAAGATCGGCAACTGCCTTAAGCTTGCCTTGCGCGCCCGACATACCAAAAACGCCTTCGGTAATAAGTAATATACCACCGCCGGTCTGTTCTGTTAAACGGGTTGCACGCTCCAGCTGTTTTTCACAGCTTTCGATATCGTTATGTTGATAAACAAAGCGTTTACCCATATGTAAACGTACGCCATCAATAATGCAAGCGTGCGATTCGGCATCATAAACAATAACATCATTCCTGTCAACCAAAGCATCAATGATAGATACCATACCCTGGTAACCGTAGTTAAGCAAAAAGGCCGATTGTTTACCAACGAATTGGGCTAAGCCATTCTCAAGCTCCTCGTGATGGATTGAGTTCCCTGACATCATCCTCGCGCCCATTGGGTAAGCCATACCGTAATCTGCGGCGGCTTGCGCGTCGGCTTGTCTTACTTCGGGATGGTTAGCCAAGCCAAGATAGTTGTTAAGGCTCCAAACCAAATGCTCTTTTCCATTAAACTGCATGTGAGGGCCTATTTCGCCTTCCAGTTTAGGAAAAGAAAAATAACCATGCGACCACTTCTGGTGCTGCCCTATCGGCCCACCTAAGCTTTTTGTTATTTTATCAAATAAATCCAAAATGAATTGTTTTTATAAATTTAAATGCAAATATAGCCGTAAAAACACCTTCAAACAATAGCTATAACTTTTTAGAATAGGTTATAACCTGAGAGAACAGAAGCAAGATATTAAGAGTCAAGAACCAAGATGGTGAGATTCAAGACTTTGGAAAATAGATCTCAAACCGTCATTGCGAGGTACGAAGCAATCCCAAACTATACAAGGCAGACCTGCTTATCGGGGATTGCTTCGTACCTCGCAATGACGGTTGTTCATTTTCATGCAGCTTATTGGGCTTCAAACAAAAAAAGGGAGATCAACGCTCAGATGTAATTCTTTTGTTGATCTCCCATTCAATTATTGTGGTTTTTCCATTTTCTTCTTACTTCTTGACTCTAAAAGTCCTGACTCTTTTAGTCCGCGTTCCCGTGCAGGTAAGAATTGTTATTCCTAATCTCCACGTTACCTTCGCTATCCTGCATCAGGGAAAAACGTGAAATCTGGCTTTCGTCAGATGCAGGGGTATCCTGCAATGCTATTTCTTTACGTTTATAAGCCGGTACATTTTCCAACTCCTGGATATTACCTGTACGCAGCTTCATGCTCAGGTCTTTCAGCCTCATAATGCGCTCGCGCGATTTTTTCAACTGCTCTTCTATCGATTCGTTGGTTTTGTTGTCATCAGCACCAACCGGTTGCGGTGCCGGAGTAGGCTCTGGCTCGGGTTCCGGCATGCGTGGTTGTTCCCTTACAGGTTGCTCGTAGCTTACCGGTTCGCTCATTTTAAAAGTAAAACCAGCAGTATCCGGCTCATTATCAGCCTCCAAATCTTCATGCATTAAGCTATGTCTCACAACAGCAGGTTCTTCCTGGCGGCTACCGGCAAACATGTCAAATAAACCGGCTTGTTTAGCATCCTCTTTAGGGGCTTTAGCATAAGGCTCGGCAGGAGCATCCGCTTTAACAGGTTTAATAAACTCATTAACCGGGCGCACTGGTTGAGGTTCTTCCGGAACCAGCATCGAAACTATTTTCTTGTTGCTGTTTTCTTTTTCGCGCTCATCTTTAGTTTGGAAACCGGTAGCAATGATAGTTACCGATAATTGCTCGCCCAGGTTTTCGTCGATACAGTTACCCCAGATCAGGTCGGCAGCTAAACCGGCTTCTTCCTGGATGTAATCAGTAATTACGCTGATCTCATCCATGGTAACCTCTTTAAGGCCCGAACTGATGTTAAGCAATATATACCTTGCGCCTTCAATTTCATTGTCTTTTAACAATGGCGACGCCAATGCACCTTCAACGGCTTTAAGAGCACGATTTTCACCATCGGCGCTAAAGCTGCCCATGATAGATACACCGCTATCCTTCATTACCGTGCGCACATCTTTAAAGTCGACGTTGATATAACCCGGTAAGGTGATGATCTCGGCTATCCCTTTGGCTGCCGTGGTCAATATGTTATCAGCCTGTGCAAATGCCGAGCTCATGGTCAGGTTACCGAAAATCTGGCGAAGCCTGTCATTCGAGATCACAAGGAACGAATCGACATACTTACGCAGTTCTTCCAAACCTGCATCAGCCTGCATTTTACGGCGTTTACCTTCAAAAGAGAAAGGTGTGGTTATGATACCCACCGTTAATATATCCATTTCGCGCGCTGCTTTGGCAATGATAGGGCTTGCGCCTGTACCCGTGCCACCGCCCATACCAGCTGTAATGAACAACATTTTGGTATTAACGCCCAACATCTGTTTAATATCGTCGATATTTTCAATAGCCGAATTTTTGCCTACTTCGGGTATTGAGCCTGCACCCATGCCCTCGGTTAAACTGGCACCTAATTGCACCTTGTTAGGTATAGGGCTCAGCTCCAATGCCTGGGCATCAGTGTTGCATATTATAAAATCAACACCGGTAATTCCTTGCCTGTACATATGGTTTACCGCGTTACCACCACCACCGCCAACACCAATTACCTTGATGATTGACGATTTTTCTTTTAACATTTCAAAATGCATAATCTTCGTTTTCAGCTATATGTAATTCAACCCAACATTAGATTTTACCATCGTAATAATAACACTTTTTCAACAAGGTTTATCCACATTTGTGAGCAATGTGAATAAGTTTAACCCTTGTGAATAAATATTATTTCAGAAAGTCCTCATCCTTAATGTCATCCTTAATAAATGTTATACTCTTTTTCAGCAGCCTGTCTAACAAACCACCTTCTTTACTTTTTGTATCAAATTTTGGCTTAGCCGTTTTTACTTCAGCAGGGATCGCTTCATTCATGTATTCCATTTTCTGGATACCTTTAATCAACAAACCAATACCGGTAGCAAAAGTCGGACTTTGCAATTCTTCGTATGTTCCTTTTGGCAACACTTCGTTTTTAGCCAGGTGCTCGGTAGGGTAACCCACACGGCAATCCAAACCGGTTACAAACTCAACCAACTGACGCAAGTGTTTCAGCTGTGCGCCACCACCGGTTATCACGATACCTGCAATCAGCTTTTTCTCGTAGCCTGATGATTTGATCTCGTAGTAAACATGCTCTACGATCTCTTCCATACGGGCTTGAATTACATAAGCCAGGTTTTTCACCGAAATTTCTTTAGGCTCCCTGCCACGTAAACCCGGAACACATACTATCTCATTTTCCTTGTTCTCATCGGCCAGGGCAGATCCAAACCTTACTTTCAATTGCTCCGCGATGTTGCGCATTACAGAACAGCCTTCGCGGATATCCTCAGTTACGCTATTACCGCCGAAAGGGATAACGGCTGTATGGCGAATGATGCCTTCGTGGAAGATAGCCACATCGGTAGTGCCGCCACCAATATCAACCAAAACCACACCGGCTTCTTTTTCCTCTTCGCTCAAAACAGATTCTGAAGATGCCAGCGGCTCAAGGATCAGTTCCTGGCTTTCCAGGCTGGCCTTGTTAACACATTTTACAATGTTTTTGATAGCGGTTACCTGACCAGATATAATATGGAAGTTAGCCTCAAGCCTAACACCCGCCATACCAATAGGGTCTTTGATACCCGGCTCATTATCTACCGTAAATTCCTGCGGCAATACGTGGATGATCTCCTCGCCCGGAGGCATTACCAGGTTATACATATCCTCTATCAGTTTATCAATATCTTTACGACCGATCTCTGATTGCAGATCGCGACGGGTGATTAAACCACGGTGCTGTAAACTTTTAATGTGCTGACCCGCAATACCCACGTTCACTACCCTGATCTCCACATTTGATTGCGATCCTGCTACATCCACCGCCTGATGAATGCCCTGTACTGTTTTATCTATATTTGAAACCACACCGCGCGTTACGCCGGCAGATTCGGCCTTGCCAATTCCTAAAACCTCAATCTTCCCGTTCTTGCTCCTGCGCCCGACAATGGCACATATCTTGGTAGTCCCGATATCCAATCCTACTACAATTGGCGAACTTTTTTCCTGAGTTGAGCTTTTGTCCATATTACAATTTAATTTGAGATGTATCCCTTTTCGTCCTGAGCGAATCCTCTTTGGCAGTCTTAGCCGCTTTAATCGAATCTGCTTTTATATTTTCATTTTTTATACCAATAACCTGGTTGGTATATTTTACATTGATCACTTTATAAGTATTCCAGCCTACCTTTGGCAACACCTGCTTGTAAAAAGCCTGGAGGTTGTTCAGCTTCACGTTAAGCGAGTCGGCGTTACCTATCAGGATCCTTTGGTTGCCTACCCTCGGGATCAGTTCAATCTCACGCTCGTTGTTCACATACATCTGTGCTATCTGCGCGTCCCAAAGCGAATCCTTACGGATATAATCTGCTGCCCTGAACAAATCTTTCGCCAACCTGGTATGCAATGAATCAACACGGTTAGTAAACAACTCGTCAATGAAACCATTTGCCACCAATACCCTTGCGGTAAAGTTTGATGATAGCGGAATTTTTAAACCATGCTGATCTACATAAAAATCCATATCATAACGGTTCATGATCCGCAGTATCGGCTGGCGCTGACTTACCTCAACCCTTAATACCCCGTCCATTTCGGTATAAACCTTGGCAAACTCAATAAAAGGGTTAGCCTTAAGCTTATCCTCCAGCTCCTGGATATTAATATTCTCGACACGTCTGCCTACCAGCGAGTGACTGGTAACTTCAATAATGTGATCAACTTCCTGCTTGTCAATAAAATACTGACCGCCAGGAATGCTCACATTTACCGAAGTACACCTAACATCCGCTTTTTTTGTTTCAATAAAACTCATGAGCACCACAAGGCCACCAAGGCATATTACCCAGGCACAACCTATCAGCAGGCGCTTCCAAATGAGTTTTTTATTCATTACTTAATACTTGTTTTAATGGCTGCACCAGCGTATCAATATCACCGGCTCCTACTGTTAACAATAGTTCAGGTTTTTCGGAAGCTATCGCAGCTACCGCGGCCTCCTTACTTAATATCCTTTTATTTTGCAAATGCATACGGTTAAGCAGCATCTGCGAGTCAACTCCTTCTATCGGCAATTCGCGCGCCGGGTAAATTTCCAGCAATATGAGCTCATCTACCATGTCCAGCACTTCGGCAAAACCATCGGCAAAGTCGCGGGTGCGGGTAAATAAATGCGGCTGAAATATGGCCGTTAATTTTTTAGCCGGATATAATCTCTTAATTGATGATATGCATGCCCTCAATTCTTCAGGGTGATGCGCATAATCATCAATGTAGATATGCTCCGGTGTTTTAACAATGTATTCAAACCTGCGTTTAACACCTCTGAATGATGCCAGCGCCGCTTTAATATTTTCAGGCGAAATATTCAGCTTCAACACAGCTTCAATGGCAGCTACAGCATTCTCCACGTTGTGAGTGCCTGCTATACCCATTCTTATATCGGTGATATTTACCGCGGCACTGTTGTAGTCGAAGTAAAAATCGCCGTCAATGATCCTCACGTTTGAAGCATGCGCGTCGGCAGTTTCATCTTCAAAAGCGTAAGTATAACCACCATCTAACGGCAAACCATTTTTGTGCACCAGCGTACCGCCCGGTTTTATCTGCGAGGCGAATAGCTTAAACGATTCGGTCAGATGCGCGTGATCGCCATAAATATCCAGGTGATCTGCATCCATTGATGTAATGATAGCCACATCAGGAAACAGCGTAAGGAACGAGCGATCATACTCATCGGCCTCAACCACCATTACATTGTTTTTACCGTACAGCACATTGGTTTGGTAGTTTGATGAAATACCACCCAAAAAAGCCGAGCAATCATTGCCCGATGCCTTTAGCAAATGCGCTACCATGGTTGAGGTGGTAGTTTTGCCGTGCGTACCGGCAACAGCGATGGTGAACGAGCTTTTGCTGATCAAACCTAAAACCTGCGAACGCTTGAACAACTCGAAGCCGTGACTTTTGAAATAATTAACGATATGTGAATCCTTTGGCACCGCAGGCGTATAAATGATCAACGTATCGCTGCACGGCTTTTGGAAACTCATCGGGATATAATCCGCATGGTCTTCAAAAACAACCTGGATGCCTTCGTTGTGCAACTGGTTTGTTAAATCAGTCGACGTTTTATCATATCCGCAAACAATGCAACCCAAATGATGGAAATAGCGTGCCAGGCCGCTCATACCGATGCCGCCTATGCCTATGAGATAAACTCTTTTTATGTCGTGCAGTTCCATTTTCAATTTGTTTAAAAAAGGCCCTCCTCCCTTTGGAAGAGGAGGACCATCATCTTAATTGTTACTTATTATTTGGATAAGTTCCTTTGCTATAACTTCATCGGCATTTGGCATGGCCATTTTACCAATGTTATTGCTCAATTTTTTCTGCAGGTCGCGGTCTTCAAATAATTCAAGCGCCCTGTCAACCAGCTTTGCTTCGGCGTCCCGGTCGGCCACAAAAACGGCCGCGTTTTCATGTACCAGGGCCAAAGCGTTTTTGGTTTGATGATCTTCAGCCACATTGGGCGAAGGCACCAGGATCACCGGCTTTTTGATGGCGCACAACTCGGCAATAGTGCCGGCCCCTGCCCTTGATATAATAACATCGGCAGCGGCATAAGCCAGGTCCATCCGGGTTAAAAACTCCCTGATCTGCAGATCGGGGTGATAGTTTTCGCCCAGCTTTTCGATGATGCTTTTATAATAAAACTTGCCGGTTTGCCATATCACCTGTACATCGGCAGCCAGCAGTTTATCAATACCATTCATGATACTATTGTTCAGCGTACGTGCCCCAAGGCTGCCACCGGTTATCAGTATCGTTTTTTTAAAGTGCGACAAATGGTACAACTCCAAAGCCTGCATATGTTTACCGGCAATGTTCACGGCATCCTTACGGATGGGGTTACCGGTTTTTATGATTTTATCGGCAGGAAAAAACTTCTCCATACCATCAAAGGCCACGCAGATCTTTTGGGCGTGTTTGCCTAACCATTTATTAGTAATACCCGCGTACGAGTTTTGCTCCTGTATGAGGTATGGAATCCCCTTTAGCGACGCGGCATATAACAGCGGCCCTGAAGCATATCCGCCGACACCAACCGCGGCATCAGGTTTAAAATCTTTAATGATTTTGATAGCCTTGCGCACGCTATTGGCAAGCTTGACAGGGAACATCAGGTTTTTGACAATGGAACCACGCTGAATCCCCTGGATATCCAAACCGATAATTTTATAACCCGCCGCCGGAACTTTATCCATTTCCATACGACCGTTAGCGCCTACAAACAGAATCTCGGTATTGGGATCAATATTTTTTAAAGCATTGGCAATAGAGATAGCCGGGAAGATATGTCCTCCTGTTCCGCCACCGCTGATGATGATACGCGGCGACGCCCCCCCCGCCCCCTGAAGGGAGTGCTTTTGAGTTGCGTCTTTCATATCCTTGCTTTTATCTGTCACTTTTTGTTAACGTTTATATAACCATCTCAATCATTTCCCCTTTAGGGGGTTAGGGGGCGGCTCACGCCGTCCTGATCTCTCCTACTATAATTTTATTCGGCCCTGCGTTATCTTCTTTTATAGTTTTATCTTTTTTAGGCTCTTCAATATCCTTGCTTACCGACAGGATAATCCCAAAGGCTATACTGGTGAACAATATCGAAGTACCCCCCATACTCACCAGCGGCAACGGCACACCTGTTACCGGCCCCAAACCAACGGCTACAGCCATATTGGCAAAAGCCTGTATAGTTAAGCTGAAACTTAAACCACAGGCCAGTAAGGCCCCAAAGGCTTTTGGTGCTTTGGTTATAATCTTGATACATCGATACAGCAGGAACACATAGATCCCCACTACAACTATACCACCTACCAAACCATACTCTTCAACAATAATGGCGTAAATTTCATCGGAGTATGATTCGGGCAGGTAATTTCTCTCGGTACTGTTCCCGGGGCCCTTGCCAAATAAACCACCTGTAGCGATAGCAATTTTAGCATGGTCGCTCTGGAAGGACTTATCAGCCTTCGCCAGTTCGGGATGCATAAACACCTTCATACGCGATACGTAAGTATGCCGCCTCGGACCAAGGAATATAACGCCCAGTAACAATATAAAGCCTGCAGCGCAAGTGATGGCTATTTGCCTGATACTGATACGGCCAATGATCAATAGTAATATGCTAACCCCAAACAGCATCAAGGCTGTTGAAAGGTTGGCCAGCGCAATCAGGATAAACACCACGCAAACCGAGCCCATGATAGGCAAAAAGGATTCTTTAACATCCTTAATATTTTCCTGCTTGCGCGATAATGTACGGGCCAGGTAAGTAATTAATGCCAGCTTAGCCAAATCCGAAGTCTGGAAGCTTAACCCGGTTCCGGGGATGGCTATCCAGCGACTTGCGTTGTTGATATGACTACCAAAAGCCAGCGTATACAACAATAACGGAATGGTTACGATCATCATCACCTTAGAGATACCTGCATAATAGCGGTAATCAAGCTTATGCGAAAAATACATTAGCGCTATACCTCCCACTATCATAAACACGTGTTTCATGAGAATGATCTCAACTCCTTTACCCTGCTTAAATGCCAGCGTACCCACCGAGCTATATACCGCCAACAAGGATATAACAGAAAGCAATATGACTATGAGCCATATCCAGCGATCTCCTTTTGTGTTGTTTAATATCCTATGCATTTCTTTTTTATTTGGTTCATGGTTGATGGTTCATAGATCATGGCTTAGATTTTTTCACTATGATCCATGAACTATCAACTATGAACTATTTTACAATTCCTTCACTGCCGCTTTGAACTGATCGCCACGGTCTTCATAATTTTTAAAAAGATCGAAGCTGGCGCAGGCCGGCGACAGTAATACCGTATCACCTTTGGTTGCCAGGTGATAAGCCACAGTTGCAGCCTCCTGGGCCGATGATGTATTTACTATAATTTCAACCATATCGTCAAAAGCCTCGTGAATGCGTTTATTGTCTTTACCTAAACACACAATGGCTTTTACCTTTTGCTTAACCAGATCATTAAGCATAGTGTAATCATTTCCTTTGTCAACACCACCTAAGATCAGCACTACATCGCTGGTCATGCTTTCCAAAGCGTACCAGGTTGAGTTAACATTGGTAGCCTTTGAATCGTTAATGAAGCGGATGCCGGAGATATTGGCAACAAACTCCAGGCGGTGCTCAATGCTTTTAAAGTTGCCCATGCTCTCCCTCATCGTTTCGTTACGCAGCTCCAACACCTTTGCTACAATACCCGATGCCATGGAGTTGTAAATGTTGTGTTTGCCTTGCAGGGCTAAATCTTGAATTGACATTGTAAAATGTTCTTGTGTTGTGTTAATGACAATATTGTCGTTGTTATCCAGGTATGCGCCCGGTTCAAATTTTTGCTGTATGGAAAATGGCAACAGCTGTGCCCCGAACGTTCGCTCTTTCATTCCCTTTATTGTTTCCGGATCATCGGCACAATAAATAAAATAATCGGCTACAGTCTGGTTCTGCGTTATCCTGAATTTGGATGCGGCATAGTTTTCCAGTTTATAGTCATACCTGTCCAAATGGTCGGGTGTGATGTTTAGTAGTACCGCTATGTCAACCTTAAACCTGAACATATCGTCAAGCATAAAGCTGCTTAGCTCCAGCACATACCAGTCAAACTTTTCGGTAGCAACCTGGTAAGCAAAGCTTTTGCCTATGTTGCCTGCCAAACCAACGTTCATCCCCGCATCTTTTAAAATGTGGTAGGTTAGGCTGGTAGTAGTAGTTTTACCGTTTGAACCTGTTATACCAATGATCTTTGCATCAGTGTACCTCCCGGCAAACTCAATCTCTGATATTACAGGCGTTCCCTTTTCGTGCAGCTTTTTGATGATCGGTGCCTTATCCGGAATACCGGGGCTTTTGACCACTTCGGCCGCGTTCATGATAAGTTCTTCTGTATGCTGTTTCTCTTCAAAAGGAATTCTCCAATCTTCAAGCTGTTTTTTATAGTTATCGGCAATGCCACCGAAATCCGACACAAAAACATCAAAGCCTTGCTGCTGCGCAAGGTATGCAGCACCAACACCGCTTTCTCCTGCACCGAGGATAACTAACCTCGCAGCCCCATCCGAAGGAGAGGGAGTTGATTGGTTTGATATTTTATTGTCCTGATCCATTTTTACTTTTTTGATTTCACCGATGTTTTTCACTCCACCGGTTCCATTTTCCAATTTCTTCTTTCCTAACCTCTAATCTTCAATCACTAACCTCTAACGAAGCTTCAACGTTATCACCGTAACTATCGCCAGTATGATACAAATGATCCAGAAGCGGGTAACAATTTTTGCTTCATGGAACCCTTTTTTCTGATAGTGGTGATGAAGCGGGGCCATTAAAAACACACGCCTGCCCTCGCCGAATTTCTTTTTGGTGTATTTAAACCACGACACCTGGATAATTACCGAAAAATTCTCTACCAGGAAAATACCACACAACAGCGGCAGCATCAGTTCCTTGCGGATCATGATAGCAAACACCGCGATGATACCGCCTATGGCCAAACTGCCGGTATCGCCCATGAATACCTGTGCCGGGTATGAGTTATACCATAGAAAGCCTACGCACGCACCAACAAAAGCACCGGCAAAAACTACCAGCTCGCCCGAGTTAGGGATGTACATAATGTTCAGGTAATCGGCAATAACCGTGTTACCCGATACATAAGCCAGTATAGCCAGCGTGATGCCTATAATAGCAGAAGTACCCGTCGCCAGGCCATCAATGCCATCGGTTATATTTGCTCCGTTTGATATAAACGTGATGATCAGGATCACAAAAAACAGGAACACCACAAGCGCATATTGCTCATAACCTTTACCTAAAAACTTTAACACCTTGGCGTAATCAAATTCATTGTTTTTATAAAACGGCATGGTTGTTTTGGTAGAATGCACATCCTGCGTATAAACCGGGGTATTACGTTTCATATGAAACTCAACCGGGGCATCGTCCTTCACCGGCAAAACCACTTCCTGGCGGATGATGATGCTGCTGTTGAAATACATCGTCCACCCAACAATAAGCGACAAACCAACCTGACCAATGATCTTGAACCTTCCCGCTAAACCTTCTTTGTTCTTTTTAAATACTTTAATATAATCATCCAAAAAGCCGATAGCGCCTAACCAAACGGTAGTAACTATCATCAGGATCACATAAACGTTCTCCAGCTTGGCAAACAGCAGCGTTGGTATTAAAATACCCAGCAAAATGATGACACCACCCATTGTAGGGGTACCCGATTTTTGCATCTGCCCTTCCAGTCCCAAATTCCTTACGGTTTCACCAACCTGTTTAAAGCGCAGGTAATCAATCAGCCTTCTGCCATAAACCGTAGTGATCAGCAATGATGTAATTACAGCCATCGCCATCCGGAAGGTGATGTATTGAAATACACCTATCCCGGGGATACTGTAATTTTTGCTTAAGTAGTTAAACAGGTAATACAACATTGCTCTTCTCTTTTACTAATAGTATCTTCTTATACCAAATCTTTAAACCGGTTCTCCAATTCTTCCATATCGTCGAAGTGGTTTTTCACTCCGTTTATTTCCTGGTATTTTTCGTGCCCTTTGCCCGCTACCAGGATAATATCACCGGGGTTAGCCAGCATACAGGCGGTCTTGATTGCTTCGTGCCTGTCGATAATGCTTACCGTATGTCTTTTAAATGCCGGATCAACACCTTCTTCCATTTCTTTGATGATCTGCGCCGGATCTTCGGTACGCGGATTATCTGATGTCAGGATCACTTTATCACTCCACTCACAGGCTGTTTTGGCCATAATGGGGCGTTTGGTTTTATCCCTATCGCCGCCGCAGCCAATTACCGTGATCACTTTCTCATTTCCTTTGCGGATATCGTGAATAGTACTCAACACATTTTGTACAGCATCCGGTGTGTGGGCATAATCAACTATACCTACTACTTTGTTTGGCGCGGTTATATATTCAAATCGGCCTTCGGCACCGGTCAGTTTGCTTAAGCTGGTAAGCACTTTAGCTTTATCCTGTTCAAGCAGCATAGCAGTAGCATAAACCCCTAACAGGTTGTATGCATTGAATGTACCCACCATTTTAAACCATACTTCCTCGCCGTCAATTTGCAGCAGCAAACCGCTGAACTGATTTTCGAGGATGCGGGCCTTATAATCGGCCATGGTTTTAAGGCCATAACTTTTTTTATGCGCCGCCGTATTTTGCAGCATTACATTACCATTCTTATCATCGCTGTTGGTAAGCGCGAAAGCCTCTTTCGGCAAGCCGTCAAAAAATTCCTTTTTGGCATTCAAATACCTCAGGAAGGTTTTATGATAATCTAAATGGTCATGCGTTAAGTTGGTGAACACACCACCTGCAAAAACCAAACTTTCGATGCGTTTTTGTGAAATAGCATGCGAGCTTACTTCCATAAAGCAATAATCGCAGCCGCTGTCCACCATTTCGGCCAGCAGATTGTTCAGCTCAACCGGATCTGGTGTAGTATGGGTTGATGGGATCACCTTGCCGTTGATCTGGTTTTCAACAGTTGATAGTAAACCGCATTTATATCCCAAATCGCGGAACAACTGGTAAAGCAACGTAGCGATAGTGGTTTTGCCATTAGTGCCTGTTACTCCAACCAATTTTAATTTAGCCGATGGATTATCGTAAAAGTTAGCAGCAACAAGAGCTAAGGCCACAGCCGAATCGGCCACCATCAGGAAATCAACCTCGCCGGTGGTATGAGCAGGCAGGTCTTCGCAAATTACCGCTACAGCACCTTTTTTAATGGCCTGATCGATATAATCGTGTCCATCAACAACAGTACCTTTAACAGCAACAAACATCGCCCCCGGGATTACTTTTCTTGAATCAAAAGCAATCGCTGTGATCTCCACATCGGCGCTTCCCTGCAACTCAGTGAAGGCCAGTCCATCAATTACATCGCTTAAATACCTCATTGCAGCTCTAATAAAATTCGTGATCCTTTTGGTATAACACTTCCACCGGTAACCGATTGATTGGCAACTACACCGCTTCCGCGTACAGTTACCTTATAACCCGCGTTACCCATTACGTACAACGCGTCGCTAAGTCCCATGCCCGTTACCGCCGGCACAGTACCATTTTTATATTTTACTTCCTCAAACGGAATACCATTGCTCGTATCAACCGTGCTATTGGCCGACGCGTACAAAGGTTTAACGCCCAGTTTTGAATAAACTTTTTTCAAGGCTTTCATATTACCTTGTTTCACCTGCGGCAATACCGTATTGCCTACATAATGGGTCTGTGAATTCTGGTTAATATCCAGATCATTGGCATAAACCCTGTCTGCCACTTCCCTAAACACCGGACCGGCAACCTTCGCCGCCAGGTAATCGCCTTGTGTTGGGTTATTGATCACCACAATCATCGAGTATTTAGGATGATCGGCAGGGAAATAACCGCAAAACGAAGCCTGGTATTTTTTATCCTTATAGCCTTTGGTTCCGTTGGCCACCTGCGCTGTTCCGGTTTTGCCGGCCACGCTGTAAAGCTTGTTTTTAATAACATTTTTACCGGTACCATTCATCACTACACCTTCAAGCATACCCCTTACTTTACCTAAAGTAGCCTCCGAGCAAACCTGCTCGGTAATAACCCTTGCCTGAAACTGTTCAATAGGATTACCCAATCTCCTGATCTCACGAACCAGCAGCGGAGCAATCATTTTACCGTTATTAGCTACCGAGTTATAATAAGCCAGCATTTGCAGCGGCGTGATATTCATTTCGTAACCGTAAGCCATCTCGGGCAAACTGTAATTTTTGTTCCAGCTGCGGTTTGACGGATTTTTTATTACCGGCCTGCCTTCACCCTGAATTTGAAGCCCAAGCTTTTCATTCAGATGATAGCTGTACAGCTTATTGATGTACTGCCATGGGTTATTATGGTAAAACTTATCAACCAGTTTTGCCGCAGCCACGTTTGATGACTCCTCAAAAGCACGCCTAACCGACATTTCATAATTATCATGTTCGGTATCGGTAATAGTTGGCCCTTTCGGGAACTTATATTTACCACCCTCGGCATTAACTATGGTGCTGGTATCAATCTTATGCTGATCGAGCATGGTCATGTACGATGCCAGCTTAAAGGTTGAACCCGGATCGATGGCGTTACTGATAGCGTAGTTCATCTGCTCCTTGTAATCGCCATCTTTAGTGCGTGTGTAATTGGCAATTGCCCTGATCTCTCCTGTTGATACCTCCATCAGCACCACACAGCCATGATCGGCAGCGCTTTTTACCAGTTGTTTCTTCAATGCATCCTGTGCCACATCCTGGAAGTTTACATTGATGGTTGAAATGATATCAGCGCCGTCTTTAGGTGCTACTTCATCATCGTCATCAACCGGCATCCAGATGCCGCCCGGAATCCGCTGCATTAAACGCCTGCCGCTTTCGCCGTTGATATATGAAGCATAAGCTCCTTCCAAACCAACCGGGTTTTTAACGTTTTCGTTTTTGTAACCGATGGTACGTGCCGCCAGCGACTGGAATGGCAGGATCCTTTTATTTTTCTGAATAACGATCAATCCGCCTTTGTACTTACCCATGTTAAACACCGGGAACTGACGGATCTTTTTCAAATCCTGGTATGAAACCTTACGCCTGATGAGCACATAACGTGAGCTATCCCTGCGGGCCTCACGCAATATGCGTGAATAATCCCTTGCAGACCTATCACCAAACATACCCGACAGCTTTGCAGCCAGCAGGTCTATATTATTATTAAATGCCGTATCTGATGCAATACCACCGGCCAGCATATCCATATGCAATTCGTACTCTGGTACCGAAGTAGCCAGCAGACTTCCATCAACAGAAAAAATATTGCCCCTTGCAGCTTCAACAGTTTGATATTGAGCAGAAAGATCGGCAGCCATAGCTTTCCACTTGTCGCCCTGAACATATTGCAGGCGGCAAAGCTGCACAACAACGGCAATGGCCAAAAGCAAAACAAGACCAAAGGCTAAATAAACCCTGGCCAGTATGTTAGTCCTAATTCCCATCTGCCACCTCCTTCACTGTTATTTTTCCCGGCGGATCAACCGACTGACTCAAACCCAATGTATCTGCACGCTTGGCCACTTCGGTAAGCGTGCTTTTGAATGCCATATCGGCCTTAGTCGATTTATAATCCCAGCCCAACTCTTTAACCTCCTTAGTAAGCGCGTCAATTTCGCGTACCGATTTTTCGGCATAGTGCATGTTACCAATGTACACCATACCTAAAAAGGCTAAAAACAAAACAAAGGGCAAAGCATTGGTGGCCTTCTCGGTTGTAAGAAAGCCTTTGGTGAAAAGCTGCGTAAAAAAGTTATCGGGCAATTCCCTTGCAGGTCGCCTTTCTTCAACAACTTCTTCTACTTCTTCTTCCTCCTGAATTTCTGTACGTAAACGATTGGTCATTTTTTTACAGCTATTCTTAATTTAGCGCTCCGTGCCCTATTATTTTTGGTTATCTCCTCTGCCGATGCCGTTATAGCCCCGCGGCTTACAGCATCAAGCGGTTTATTATCGTTTCCATAAAGGTCTTTCTCCACCTCGCCACTGAACTTGCCTTTGGCTATGAAGTTTTTTACCAGCCTGTCTTCCAGCGAGTGGTATGACATTACTACCAGCCTGCCGCCAATTGCCAAAACATCTGCCGATTGCATTAAAAAATCTTTCAATGCTTCCAGCTCCTGGTTAACCTCTATCCTTAATGCCTGGAACACTTGTGCCAGGTATTTATTTTCTTTTCCTTTAGGGATGCGGTTACTGATCACATTTTTCAGATCAGCAATGGTAATTATAGGCACATTTAACCTTGCTGTAGCAATGGTTTCGGCCAATGATTTAGCATTTTGAATTTCTCCGTAAATGCCAAAAATCCGGTGCAGGTCGGCAACCGAATAATTATTTACCACATCCTTAGCAGTCAGCTCGCCCAACTGGTTCATGCGCATATCCAACTCGGCATCAAACCGGATGGAAAACCCGCGATCGGCCTCATCAAACTGGTGCGATGACACACCCAGATCGGCCAGTATACCATTTACAGGGATAGCACCATGTAAACGGCAAAAGTTTTTGAGATATCTAAAATTCTGATCTACAAAAACAAAACGCTCATCATCAATAATATTCCGCTGCGCATCAGCATCCTGATCAAAAGCGATCAGCCTGCCTTTTGGCCCCAGGTGTTTTAATATCTCGCGCGAATGCCCGCCACCTCCAAAAGTCACATCCACATAAGTACCGTCCGGATCAATATTCAGCCCATCAATACACTCCTTCAGCATTACCGGTACATGGTACTCACTCATTCCTGCTCCTTATTTTTACCGCCCATTACTTTTTTAGCCAGTGCGCTAAAGCTTTTTGGCTCATCATCCATCAGTTTGCGGTGCGCTTCGGCATCCCAAACCTCAATTTTATTTAACTGGCAAGCCAGCACAACGTCACCTTTTATACCCGCATATTCCAACAGGAATTTCGGCAACAATACCCTACCGGCAGCATCAGGCATAAGCTCGGTGGCACCACGGGTAAAATATCGTATAAAGGCTATATTATCCTCTTCGTATTCATTAAGTTTGCTCAAATCTTCAAGTCGTTTATCCCATTCCTTTTTAGTGTATATGACAAGGTACTTTTCGAACCCGCGATTGATCACCAGGCCTTCAGATTCCAGTTCAGGAAGCTTTTTCTTAAGGCCAGCCGGGATCATCATCCTAAATTTAGGATCAAGCTTACACTCAAATTCACCGGTTAAAAACGACATTGTATGACTTGGGCAATTTTGTAACGTAAAAGTAAATACTTTTACCACTTTCTACCACTTTCCCCCACTAAAAGTTTTCAACAATTTTTAGACGGCTCTGTTTTATGTTTTTTAAAGTTTTTCAGAAATTTCACCCTCTATAAAATCCACTAATAGACAGATAGTTACATCGGGTTTTAGCTATAAATACTGGGAGATTAAAAAGTGGGAGAAAAAACCAATTATCACGAAAGCATAACACCGGCAAACTACAACTGCTTGCCTGAGCCTGCCGGACTAATATTTTGTATATTAAGCCGTTGAATATGACAAACTACATGTATACCTATAAATACCAGGACCTGGCTTCGGCCCTATACGAAGCCCTCATCCCCGACCCTTTTTACATAGAATTGTTACGCGATATTACCGGCAGCGAGCAGGAAAAGCAGGAAATATTGATGAGATACATGGATTATTCCATGACAGAAGCTGAAAAGTACGGCCGCTTAACCATTGCCGGAGACGTCCCTTATGGCGCTGCCATCTGGAGTAAGCCCTTAGACCCGGTCACCGAAAACGAAAAGAGCCTGCAAAAGAAAGATTTTATAAAAACATACATGGGCGAAACCTCGCTCAATGCATACCAAACCATTGTTTCGTTTATGAGCGAACAGCTTGACGTAACACTGCAAGATGCCTGGTATTTATCAATTGCAGGGATCAAGCCCGATTACCAGGGCAAAGGACTGGGCGCTGGCCTGTTAACGGAAGTACTTAACGAAACAGACAAAAACGGGATACCGACCTACCTTGAAACATTCACCCCACGCAACATCCGATTTTATGAGCGGATGGGGTATAAAACAACAAAAGAAGTAGCTGAGCCGCTTACCGGCTACCCTTACTGGATCATGGTCAGGGAGCCGTTAGGCTGATTACGTAACTATAACTTCACAGGGAGTTAACAAAATTACGAGCACTTTTACCGCCGTTTCATTCCGGTTGCTAAATGCTTTTAACTCCCCGGAAACTCTACATATCTACCATGAAAAAGCAATTATCCTTAGCATTACTCGCCCTGTTTATCACAACAGGACAAATAATGGCGCAAACTGCCAAACACGTTATCTTCGTAACCATCGATGGGTTTCGCCCGGATTTTTATCTTGACAGCGAATGGCAAACACCTAACCTTCACGCGCTCATGAAAGAGGGTGCCTACGCCAAAGGCGTAAACAGCGTGTTCCCATCTATGACCTATCCTTCGCATACTACCATAGTTACCGGTGTACAGCCCGCAAAGCATGGCATATTTTACAACAACGTATTTACGCCAGACGGAGCACCACAACAGCCTTACTGGCAGGACAGTTCCATCCATGCCCCTACCATCTGGAAAGCTGCCAAAGACAAAGGCATGACCGTTGCCTCACTTTACTGGCCGGTATCTGCCAATGCGCCTGTCGATTACAACATCCCGGATATAGGTAGCCTGGGCGACGCGGTTCGTGAGCAGTATTCTTTACCGCAGGGTTTTTATGCCGAAGTAAAAAAAGAAGTGTTTGGCGGTGTCGACAAAATAGATGCAGGAAAAAATCAGAACATTGCCAAAATTGCCGCGTACGTGATCAAAAAAAGCAAGCCTGAATTGATGACCATTCACGTATTTTCTGTCGATGGAGCAGAGCATGCCGAAGGACGTTCCGGGGCAAGGGTACAGGAAGCTGTAGCCGACGCGGATGCCGCGGTGGGCATTATCATTGATGCTTTGAAATCTGCCGGTATATGGGAAAGCACCGTATTGCTTATTGGCGGCGACCACGGGTTTTATGATGTAAATAAAACGATTTCGCCTAACGTGTGGCTGAAAGAAGCCGGATTAATCAACGACCTGAAAACCGGCGACTGGAAAGCGCAATTTAATGCAGTTGGCGGATCTGCCTACCTGTACTTGAAAAATCCTGCTGATAAAGCTACAGCCAATAAAGTAAAAACAATACTGGAAGCGCAACCCGATAGCGTGAAGCAATATTACCGCATCATCAGCAGGGAACAATTAGATAAAGGTGGCTATAACCCGAATGTTGCTTTTGCTATTACCGGAGAACACGACGCTGCATTTAGCTCAGCCATTACAGGCAATGCCGTGAAGCCTGGCAAAGGAGGCACACACGGCCATTTTCCTGATACAAAAAATATCCGCACCGGACTAATAGCTTACGGACCAGGCATCCGTAAAGGTGCAGTGATAGAAGAAATGAACCTGCGCGATATGACGCCGATTATGGTTAAACTCCTGGGTATACCTTTTCCAAAGGTGGATGGGAAAATTCCGGCGGGGTTGTTGAAGTAAGCGATATATAAGCTGCAGCGCACCGTTACTTTATCAAGGAGACCATCACTGGAAGGAGTTAAAGTGTAATAACTTTAATATAACGTCATTGCGAGGTACGAAGCAATCCCGAACTGTACAGGGTGAATCTGCTGATCGGGGATTGCTTCGTACCTCGCAATGACGTGACTTTATTATATGCTTACGTTTTCTTACTTAAGCAACCTCAACAGGCAATACCTTCGACCTGCTACGAACCTGTTTTTTCTTTTTCTTGCTCGTACGGTTAAGCCACATCATTACACCGGTTACCGGGAAAATGAGTGAAACCAAGGTGATCAAAAAGGCTAAAACCTGAGTAGGCCAGCCATAAATAGAACCTGTATGAATGGGTTTAATAACACCTCTGATGCGCTGGCCGAGGCTTTTATTAGCATATAAAGCTGAACCTGCTATTTTACCGCTGTATTGGTCAATATAATAAGTATCGGTAGCCAGTTCAACCGAACCTTTTTTGAGCACATTAAAAGTATAAACCGCTGCTGTATCCTTCGGGTAACGGATAGTGAAATTTTCGGCATCGGTTATTTTACTATCTAAAGCGCCAATAGCAGCTTCAGGTGAAATAGCAGTAACGCCCGACTGATAGACTGAAAGCGGGGTTTTGATATCTTCTTTGGCAACAACTTTTGAATTGGTAAGGAAAAACAAAGTACTGTTTGCCCATTTAAAGGTCATGACCAAGCCGGAGGCCGAAATGATGATCAAAAATATAGAAGTATAAAAACCGGTAACGATATGCAGATCGTGTGTTAAACGCTTTCCGCTGCCGCCCCATTTTATTTTAAGACGCTGCTTCATAATAACCTTGGTTTTAGGCCACCAAAGTATTACACCGGTTATCAAAATCAACAGAAAAAATAAGGTTGAGAGGCTGATCACCCAATCGCCCAGGCTATTTTTGCCGCCCAGTAAATAGCGGTGAAACATCTCTACCGAATACAGAAAAGTTTGCCTGCGGTTAAACTGATCAACTATTTGCCCGGTATACGGGTTTACAAAAGCGGTAAGGTTTGAGCGTTCCGCTTCTTTTGGCTTAGCATCCTTTTTGGCATGCGCGCCGGCATGTTTTTCGGCTTTGGGAGCACCAACTGCTTTCTTATCCTTCTTCTCGGGTACAATAAGGGCCACCTCTACAGTACGCTCAGGATCCTCATAAACAGTGACAGTTGCCAGTTTTGATTTGGGAATTTGCTTTAAAACGCCTGCAGTCAGCGCAGATATCGGCAGCCTTTTATCCTGGGGTTTTACAAAATACCGCTGCGGATTAAGTGCCTGCTGAATTTCCTTTTCAAAAACCAGCATGGTACCGGTTAAGCACGAGCAAAAAATGATTACTCCTGCCGCAAGGCTTAAGTAGAGGTGGATGGTGCGGAAAAATACTTTCATCAGTTTATAAGCATAAAAACCGGGCATGTTCCCATGCCCGGTTAAATTCAATTAATTAAAATCGATAACTCAATGTAGTTAAGAACTGCCTTGGCGGTATAGGGTTAATACTATAGTTTTCGTGCACATTGTAATTAAGCACATTGCCAATATTAGAGATCTTACCTATAATAGAGATCTTTTTATAAGTATAACCTACCGAAGCATCAACCGTGGTAAAGCCCGGTACATTAACTAACCTTGATATAGTTTGGGTTTGGCCTACTGTATTTGCATTACCCGCAACACGATCTCCCAGGTAATAAACCGATGCACCAACTTTAAAGCCTTTTAAATCGCCATTATAAAAAGTATAAAATACGCTGGTGTTGGCGGTATGCTTTGGAGTATTCAACAATGGCTGTCCCGCTATGTTGCTGCCAACCGCGGTTCCGGTTTTAGTGTACTTGGCATTGGTATAACTATAACCGGCCAATACGTCCAGGCCTTTTACCGGGTGACCGGCGATATCAAGCTCCACACCATCACTCCTTGTTTCACCACTTAGTACTTTAATGTTGGTATTGATGTTAGGTGTAACCCCATCAGCAGCAAATGGTGCTGTTTGGGCCAGGTTATTATTTTTAATGCGATAAGCTGTTACGTTTACCGACAGGTTACCATTCAGGAAATCGTTTTTAACACCAACTTCATACTGATCGATCATTGAAGGATCGAGCGGCTTGTTAGTTATATCAGTACCGGTATTGGTTACAAATGAATTAGAGTAGCTTGCAAACAGGGCGGTATTGGCTATTGGTTTATAGACTACACCCACGCGCGGTGAAAATGCTTTATCTTCTTTACCGGCTGCCTGAGTTGCGGTAGCAAGTGTGTTATAATTGCTAACCGATGTTGGTGATACATATTGATATGACCAGCGAATACCTGCAAGTACTTTAACTTTTTCAGATAAACTGATCAGGTCATTGGCATAAGCGCCAAAACGATTGGTCGGCGTCAAAATGCTATAAAACGGATTCATCTGTGGTTTATCAGTGCGAAGCGTGTATTTATCAAGGTCAAAAATGTTGATCTTGTCATAAATTGCGTTTTGTGGCGCATTATTTTGATCAAGATAGCTTGATACTTTATTTACAGTAGCAACATAGGTATAAGCATTATTACGATACCAATCGGCATCAACACCGGCTAAAATATTGTGTTTTATAGCACCTGTGTTAAACTGGCCGGTAATATTGAATTGTCCTGTATAATAATCTTCAAGCGTTTTAGCCCTGTTTAGGGTACGGCCCCAATCGCCATTGGCATCTGGCAATACACGCTCGGTTGTTTGGTATTGGCGGTTAAAATGCTGGTATGAAAAACCACCGCTTAACTGCCAAAGGCTATTGAGCTGATGGTTAATAGTTGCCGTAGCTGTAGTTTGTTTGGTATTACCGGTTGACCATGAGGCACCTAAATACCTGTTACGCGGCACTTTGGCAATAACGTTGTTGATTTGTCCTGTTCCGAAATCGGGGGTAAAATCATAGTTAAGATAATCGCCCTCAACAATCAAAGTTGTTTTATCGCTTATTTTATACAGGAATGATGGGTTGATATATTCCCTTTCTGATTTTACATTATCACGGTAGCTTTTAGCATTTTCATAAGTACCGTTTACTCGATAAGCTAATTTGGAAGATATAGGACCGTAAACATCAAACGATGGGCGATAAAGGTCATAGCTGCCATAGGTCATGGATACCTGGCCGCCCTGCTCAAATAAAGGTTTTTTAGTCACCATATTCAGGATACCGCCGGGTGCAACGTTTCCGTATAATAACGCGGCACTTCCTTTTAGTACCTCTACCCGCTCCAGCGAGCTGATCTCAGGCACAACGCCAGAGTTAACCCTGAAACCGTTTTTAAACATGTTGTTGCTTCCGAAGTTATAACCGCGGGCGCCAAAAGTTTCCTGGGTATTACCACGGCTGCTATACAGGTATACGCCGTTAACGTTTTTAATAACATCGCTCAAACGTAATGACTGTTGCTGATCAAGCACATCGCGGCCTATTACGGTAACGCTTTGAGGCAGATCCATTGGCGATACGTTCATTTTGCCAATGTTTAGTTTTTTTCGGTTGATGGTTTTGGTTGATGAAACCACAACCTCATCTAACTGGGCCGAACTTTCATTAAGTTTAAAAGATACCACAGTAGTTTTATTTGCGGTAACAGTTACGGTTTGCTCTTCGGTTTTGGTGCCTACATATGAAGTAACCAGGGTATAAGTGCCTGGTTTAACGTTATGGAAGGCAAAGGATCCGTTGTCGGTAGTGGTAGTACTTTTGTTTAATCCTTTAATGGCAACATTTACAAATGAAGCCGGTTTATCATCGCTGGTTTTAACAACACCGGTTATTTTGCCGTTATTGCCTTCGTCTTCAGCTTTCAGTACCGATACATTTAAAAACAGGAATAAAATTAAAAAAGGGATTGTGCGCAGGGAGTAGTAAAGGTTATTTAACATTCTATTTAGATTAAGTCTAATTAAGCGCAAAAATATAAAAAGACTTCCTCTCTGCAAGTTTTATTTATAATTAGTTTAAATAACAGTAAATGCAAAAAGGCCGCGCAATGATTATTACGCAGCCGTTAATTAATTGAGGAAACTATTAATTGAAAACTATTTTATCCGGGCCGGATACTTTAGAGATATGACAATTACATCCACCCGAAATTTTAAAAGTGGCGGTCTTGGTAATATTGGTTACTACGTCAGTTGCAGTAAGTTCAACATCATCGCCTTCAGTCGAAAATTCACTTTTATTATTATCAGTAGCAATAGTAAATAAGTTAGGACCGATAGATGGTACAACAGCACCACCGTTACCTTTGGCAATTATAGCCTCGTGAGTTCGCAAATTTATCACAGTTACATTTTTACCTGGTGTAGGCAGGCCATCTTTGGTAACAAAGTGCACGGTTATTGAAGCAAATTCCTGCGTGCAGGCCTGGCTTGGGCAGCCCGCTTGCTGGTTATGTTTTTTACAGCCTGATAAGACTGCCGCTACCATAAAAAAGATAATGTATTTGTACATGGTTATAGGTTTAACTAATAACCTTTACGGCGCCATGGTGTAAAACGTAACAGCCCCATCAAATACATGAGGCTGTTACGTTTACATTGCAGTATTTTATTCAATAACCCTAACCTTTAAATAGCTCGGGTTTGTTTTTGAAGTATAAACCTTATGAGTGGCTTTTTTAAAGTCGGTATCCTTAGCTTTCATAATATCCTGAAACTGTTGTGTGTTCCTGTCGATAAGCGGGAACCAGGTGCTTTGTACCTGCACCATGATTTTGTGGCCTTTTTTGAAAGTGTGCAGCACATCCTGCAGCTCAAAGTTCACCGACGTTACTTTACCGGGCACAAAAGGCTCAGGTTTATCAAAACCATTACGGAATTTACCGCGCATAGCTTCGCTGCGTACCATTTGCTGATAACCGCTCAGGTAAACATCTTTACCTGCCCATTTGGTATTTTTTGTCGAATCAGGATAAACATCTATTACTTTAACTACCCAGTCGGCATCGGTACCCGTGGTTGAAACTTTAAGGTTAGCCCAGATATTACCGGCAATAGTTATATCCTTATCTAACAGACCAGTTTCATAGCTAAGCACATCCGGACGCTGTGATGCAAACCGCTGATCGGCGGTCATATACTCGCGCTTCATATCCATATCAATGCTGTTGATGAAGGGCACTGGTTTATTAGGATCTGATACAAACTCGTCATGACTATCGGCTACAGCGGTTGGTGCGGTAAATGATAATTTGCCACCCGGCAGCAGGTACAGGTTTTTCTCGGTGGCTTCTTTTGGAGGCCAGGTGTTATATGTTTTCCACTCGTTAACACCGGTTTCAAAGGTAGATACAGGCTTCAGGTCGAAATCTGCAGTACCTTTTAGATAATGACTAAAGAAATTGAACTCAATTTTTTCACGGTAAAACGGACCGGTAGAACCGCCAAAGCCAACATCGCCCAGATGATCGCCCTCGCCACGCGCCCAGCCACCATGCACCCACGGCCCCATGGCAAAGTAAACCGGGGTTTTAGGATTTTCCTTTACCAATGTTTTATAGGTATTGATAGCGCCATATAAATCTTCGGCATCATACCAGCCACCTGTTACCAATACCGCAGTTTTGATGTCATGCAGATGATAAAGCACGTTACGATCTTTCCAATGCTGATCGTAATTAGGGTGATCAAGCATTTCGTTCCATAGGCGAATGGTATCCTTATAATATTTAACATTTGAGTTTCTCATCGAACCCATCTTCATAAAAAAGTCATAGCCATCCTCGGTACCGGCATCAAAGCCTTTGCCGCGACGCTGGGTTGGTTTATCATCCTGTCTGTTGGTAAAGCCGGGATAAAAACCAAAGTTGGCAACCAGCATAAACGCGCCATTATGGAACGCGTCATCACGGTACAAATCGGCAATCGGAGCCTGCGGTGACGCTGCAACTAAAGCCGGGTGACGGCTTAACAAAGCCGTTGTGGTATAAAAGCCCGGATATGAAATGCCCCATACCCCTACTTTGCCATTGTTGTTCGGGATGTTTTTCAGCAGCCAATCAATGGTATCATAAGTATCGGTTCCTTCGTCAACATCCTTATTGGTTTTATGATCCTCCTTTTCCGGAGTCATTTCTTCGTAGATACCCTCGCTCATCCAGCGGCCACGTACATCCTGGTAAACAAAAATATAACCATCATGGGCAAACAGAGGCGATGGGCCAAGACTGCCTTTATACAGTTCTGTACCGTAAGGTGCAACACTGTATGGGGTCCTGTCCATCATGAAGGGGTATTTTTTCGATTGATCTTTTGGCACATATACCGAGGTAAATAGTTTTTTACCGTCCCTCATCGGGATCTGGTATTCGTATTTCTGGTAATTGGCTTTGATATAATCGGCATCGGGCCCTTTGGGCTGAGCGTAAATACCTAATGCGGAAAGCAAAAGGCAAAAAGCGAGCAGTAAAGTTTTCTTCATAAATTTTTTGTCAGTCAATCAAATGTAGCCGAATAAAATAAAAAGGACAACAGGCGATACCCTAATTTAATAAAAGCCGCTTTTTTGTTACAGAATAAAGGTTTTTGTTAAAGTTAAAAATAAGTGTAAAAAATACTTTTATTAACTATGGTGGATTTTTTATAAAATAATAATTAAAACCTGTAGGCAATTTCCCCCGTTTAATGGTCTATACACTTGAACCGATATAACACCAACGCGGGGACCTAAAACGCGGCGGTAACCTAAATATTTTAAACAGCTTTTTTTAAGAGATAGTAAATCCCTATGGCCGTGCTATGGGCTGACGTTACGCGAACCAAAATGCTAAAACAATTTATCTTTTATAAACAATTTAACAAACACAACAATTATGAGAACAAACCTTAATCTGCCCCTTGCAAAAACACTGACCGCCTTACTCGGTGTTGTAATGCTTGTCACGTCCGCCTGTAAAAAGGAAAAAGCCGCGCTACCAGCCGACGCAGCCGGTGGCTCTTCAAAACTAAGCACTAATGCCATTGGCGTAGCCGGGCCAAAAGGTGTTTGCTATGTGGAAGTAAACAACAACGACATTCGTAATGTGGGCAACTACACTCTGTCAACCGGGCAACAGCTTTTTGATATCGCTATCATATTCGCGGCCAATATCAATTATGATACTGGTACTCAAAAGGCAGTTTTGTACTTTAATCCGCAGGTAACCAATGTACTTAACAACAAAGCCACTTACATTCAAAGCTTACAGGCTAAAGGTATTAAAGTACTATTGTCTATTTTGGGTAATCACCAGGGGGCAGGTATTTCCAATTTTCCAACTCAGGCCGCCGCAAATGATTTCGCTCAGCAACTTAGTAACGCGGTTACTACTTACGGACTGGATGGTATCGACTTTGACGATGAATATGCCGATTATGGCACCAATGGTACCGGGCAGCCAAATGCAAGCTCGTTTGTTTATTTGGTTACCGCGCTTCGCAATCTGATGCCTACCAAAATAATTTCCTTTTATTACTATGGCCCGGCTGCTTCACGCTTAAGCTATAACGGTGTAACTGTTGGCTCGCAGGTAAACTATAGCTGGAACGCTATCTATGGCACCTACTCAGTTCCAAACGTTCCGGGATTAACTGCTGCCAACCTTGGCCCTGCAGCTATTGATATTCAAAGCACCAGCTCATCAACTGCAGCATCATTGGCTACACAAACAGTCAACAACAACTATGGCATTTACCTATATTACAACCTTCCCAATGCCGACTCGCACACTTACCTGACAAGCGTATCAAACGCGCTGTACGGTAAGCCTACAGTTTATACAGGAACAAGTACTACAGGCGTAACTTTTTACCAGGATATCAATTACGCGGGCACAGTTACAAGCGCCATACCTAAAGGTACCTATACCCTTGCCCAACTGCAGGCTTATGGTTTTGTAGATAACTGGGCTTCATCAATGAAAATCCCGACAGGATGGACGGTAACGATGTATTCGAACGATAATTCGACAGGTACGTCATGGACACGGACCGCAAATACACCTAATTTCACCACACTATCGCCTAACGCGAATGATGTGGTAACTTCTGTTAAAATTCAATAATTTTTCCGGAACGATACCCGGCACTGTAGTCTGAAGACTACAAGCATAATTATCCGAAGTCAGAGACTTCGGATAGCCGTTCGTATAATAAAAAGGCGTTTTCTATCCGAAAACGCCTTTTTATTATACGCTTTTCATTAAAAAATAATTGCCTAAAGCATCGTGGCCTTCTTCCACAACTTGCCATCCCAAAGCCCGGTAGAATTGCAACGCTGCCTCGTTTTTAACAAGGCATTTTAAACTGAGCGGCGAAGGATAAGTTTGAGCTGCCAAATCCAGCAGGGCCTTGCCAATACCTCTTCCCCTATAAGCAGCATCAACGTATAAATGATGAATAAAAGCATCAGGCGACCAAACAGTCATAAAGCCTGCTATTTCATCATCGCATTCGGCTACCCAAATATCTTCGTCCTTTGTATGAGCATCAAAATCGTTTAATGTAAATAAGGCACTATCCGCCCAATGAAAAACCTGGATCCGGCAAAGCAGGTAGATTTCTCTAAGCATATCACGATCTGCTTCATTAAATGGCCGGATATGTAAATTATTTGATTTCAAGACCAGCGAAAATACTGTTTATTAATTATTGAAGACCGAAACGCTTCGCTTCCTTATTAAGCCTACAGCACATCAAATTATCGAAAAAACTATATATTGTTTTTCCGCAATTCATCTGCCGCGTAATTTGCGGCCCTTGCCGTTAGGGCCATGAAAGTTAGCGAAGGGTTTTGAGTTCCGGTAGATGTCATACAAGCCCCATCGGTTACAAACACATTCGGGCATGCATGCAGCTGGTTCCATTTGTTTAGCAATGATGTTCGCGGATCGGTTCCCATCCTTATCCCTCCCACTTCATGAATATCCAGCCCTGGCGCCTGCTTGCTATCATTAGGGGCTATATTTTTACAACCGGCCTTATCGAGCATCTCAGCTCCCTGCTGCAAAAAGTCATTCAATGATTTTACATCGTTATCGTCATAATCTACCGAAACTGATAATAATGGTATCCCCCATTCATCCTTTTGGTCTTTACTTAGGCTCACCCTATTCGCAGCCTTCGGAATTGTTTCACCCTGCATCATCATGTATACGCTCCAGCCTCCGGGTTCAGCGATATTTTTTTTATAGTTTGCTCCAATCTGATCGCCACCAACAGCATGGCCCCAGCTACTTCTGGTGGCGGTGTAAAACGTCATATATCCCCTTAAAAAGTCGGTTTCCTGTTTATAAACGTTTCTGAAATTTGGCATCATAACCGCCGCAGGCCTTCTGCCATAATAATAGGTATCCAGGTATCCGTCGATAGTTGCTGTTAATGATCCTCGGTAATTATGAAAGGCGATATACCTGCCCAGCAAATCATTATCATTTCCCAATCCGTTTGGAAACCTGGATGATTTTGAGTTCAGTAAAATAAGATTGGAATTTAAGGTGGCAGCATTTACAAAAATGATGCGGGCATAATATTCGGTTGCTACTTTGGTATGTGCATCTATAACCCTGACGCCGGTTGCCTTTCCCTTTTGTTCATCATATATAATAGAATGCACAACAGAATCAGGCCGGAGTGTAAGATTACCGGTTTTTGCAGCCCATGGCAAGGTTGAAGAATTTGAGCTAAAATATCCGCCAAACGGACAACCTCGCTCACATAAACTACGGGCCTGGCATTGGCCCCGGCCTTGTTGTAAATGAATGGGCTGCGGCTTGGTTAAATGGGCGCATCTTCCGATAACAACGTATCGGTCTTTATATGCATCCATAATCCTATTTTGAATATGCTTTTCAACTACATTCATTTCCCAGGGTGGTAAAAACTCTCCGTCGGGCAGTGTTTCCAGGCCGTCCTTGTTGCCGGCAATTCCTGCAAATAGCTCTACATGGCTATACCATGGTGCAATATCCTGGTAACTAACAGGCCAGGCAGTAGCAAATCCGTCCCTTGCCGGGCCCTCAAAATCAAACTTACTCCAGCGTTGGGTTTGCCGGGCCCAGAGCAATGATTTCCCGCCTACCTGATACCCGCGAATCCAGTCGAAGGGCTTTTCCTGAACATACGGATGCTCTTTATCTTTAACAAAGAAGTGAGTTGTGGCCTCGCTAAAAGCATAACATTTTCCGGCTATTGGGTTTTCGCTTTTTATCGCCTCAGGTAAATGTCCGCGATGAGGAAAATCCCAGGGATTTTTAGTAGCGGTTGGATAGTCTTTTAAATGCGTAACATTCCGGCCGCGTTCCAGCACCAGCGTTTTTAACCCTTTTTCGCAAAGCTCTTTGGCCGCCCATCCCCCGCTAATGCCCGACCCGATGACGATAGCATCAAAAGTGTGTTGAGCCGTCCCTCCGGAGTTAATGTTGACCATACTTTATAATTGGTTAAGACAATATTGAAAAAACTCAATTTGAAGTTAAATAATTATAAAGAATAAGTTGATGGCCTGTAAACAAAAAAAGCTCCGTCACCGGAGCTTTTTTTGTTCGTTTTAGTATGTATTAGTCGTTTATTGCTTTTACACCAGGTAATTCTTTACCTTCCATGTACTCAAGCAAAGCACCACCACCGGTTGATACGTAGCTTACCTCATCGGTCATGCCAAATTTAGCAACCGCAGCGGCAGAATCACCACCACCAATCAGTGAGAATGCACCGTTTTCAGTAGCTTTAGCTACCGCTTCGGCAATGGCTTTAGTACCACCTAAAAATTTCTCCATTTCAAAAACCCCCATCGGGCCGTTCCATAAAATGGTTTTTGATTCTTCAACTACTTTGCTGAATAAAGCAACAGTTTCCGGACCGATATCAAGGCCCATCCAGTTATCTTTTATTTCGCCGGTTTTAGCTATATCAGTGTTAGCGTCATTTGAAAATGCATCAGCAATAATGTTATCTAAAGGCAACAACAGGTTTACACCTTTGTCTTTAGCTTTTTGCCTTAAGCTTAATGCAAGATCAAGTTTATCCATCTCAACCAATGAAGTACCAATGTTACCGCCATCAGCTTTAGCAAAGGTATAAGCCATACCACCGCCAATGATCAGGTTATCAACTTTATCAAGCAAACGCTCAATCAGTTCAATTTTATCAGATACTTTTGAACCACCCATAATAGCTGTAAAAGGCTTAGGTGCGTTGTTCAGGATCTTTTCAGCATTGTTTAATTCGGCGGCCATCAGGTAACCGAAGTATTTAGCCTCAGGGAAAAACTGGGCAATGATAGCAGTTGAAGCGTGAGCACGGTGAGCAGTGCCGAATGCATCATTCACATATATGTCACCTAATTTTGATAATTTTTCGGCAAAGGCTACATCACCTTTTTCTTCTTCTTTATAAAAACGAAGGTTTTCTAATAATAAAACCTCGCCGTTACCAAGCGCTTTTGATTTTTCAACAGCCTGCTCGCCGATGCAATCATCAGCAAACTGAACCTGCTGACCAAGCAGATCTGACAAATGAGATACGATATGCTTTAAAGAATATTTATCAGTAGGACCATCTTTCGGTCTGCCAAGGTGCGACATCAGGATAACTTTACCACCATCTTTTAATATTTTTTTAATGGTTGGCAAAGCTGCCGTCATACGGTTATCGTCGGTAATATTGAAATTCTCGTCAAGAGGCACGTTAAAATCAACCCTGATGAGGGCTTTTTTGCCGGCAAAACTAATTTGATCTATTGTTTTCATATCTATTAAAGGGTCATTTGTTATGAACGGGCGCAAATTGAGCATTTTAATTCAAAATACTTAACTAAAATGGAAAAAAGCTGTTTCATTCCGCCGAAATTTCATCTTATTTTAACATACATTACATGATGAGGCCCTATGCCCGGCACCTCAAATTCGGGCGAAACAATCTCAAAGCCAAGGCCACCATAAAAGCGTATCGCGCTTTTACGGGCGTTGCACCACAGGTAATCTGCCTTTTGCCCGCGCAGGTATACCAGGGCAAAGTTAACCAGCTGGTTGCCGAAACCTTTTCCTCTGTATTTTTCAATGGTTGCCATACCACGCAATTGGTAACCCATACCATTAAATTCACCATAGCTTTGGGGGTGAAAAGAAGCCACGCATGCCAGCTCATCATCAACAAAATAACCAAGATGAAAATTGCCTTCGACATTATCTGAAGGAAAACGGCATTCATCAAGGGTGAGTCTGCCCTCACGCAGTACTTCGTTGCGTACATGAAGCAACTCATCAACATTAATAAACCTGACCATAGCCGCAAAATTGGCAATTTTCCCCGAATGGGGAATTTTTATCCCATAAAAATAATAACTGCAGGTTAATGTTTCGCTGCCTCGCCCACTAACCCCAACCTTCAATTAAAAGGATTTTCTTATTACTTACTATTAAACAAATCGGGAGTAAGGCATAGTTGTTGCCTCTGAAAGAAGAAAATTAGCAACACAACAAAAATGAAAAAATATATTACCTACATTTTCCTTATCACCGTTTTCGCCAGCTGTAAAAAAACTGATATCGTACCCGAAGTAACAAAAGGTGCTACGGGTATAAATACAGGCACCAATACCGGCTCAGACTCAGGTACAAACACCGGTTCAAATACGGATGCAAGCATTCCGGCAGCCGGTACTGTAAAGCTTGACATAGCCGACCAAATAGTAACTACCAAGGTAAGCGACAATACGCTTTATCTAAATTATACCGAAACTGTTAATTTGATTCTAAACGCTGATGATTATCAGAAGTCATCAGCAGTACATTTCAAGGAGGATTTTTCAAAATCAGGACTGGCCAATTTTGACTTTACTACTGTTAACAAAGATAACCAGGTAGCAACCAACTATCTTGATGATAACCTTAACAATGTGGTTATAAAATCGGCTTCAACCTCAACTGTTAATGGTAAACAGCTTACCAAACTGGTATTAGAAAGGGCAATAAAATTTTCAAAAGCCTATAAACAGCAAGACCTTGCTATTGAAGCACAAAATAATATTCTGAAACAAACTACTGATGTGATTGGCTTTTCTTCATATTACTATATGAACGGCAAAAACACCGATGCCACATCTACAACCGCTAAAGTTGTTTACAATAAATAATTGCAGGCAGCCGGCTTAGGCCGGCTGCTTTTTCAATTCGGCTATCTGAACTACCAAATCGGCCAATCGGCTGCTGTAGCCCATTTCATTATCATACCAGCCAACAACTTTTACAAGCCCTCCTACTATAGAGGTTAGTTGCGCATCAAAAACGCAGCTATGCGGGTTATCCAGTATATCTGTTGACACAATCGGATCTTCAGTATATTCCAGTACGTTTTTCATTGGCCCATCAGCCGCCTGTTTAAAAGCCTCGTTAATTTCGGCTATGGTAGGTTGCTTTTTAAGGCTGCAGGTAAAATCTGTTAACGAACCATTAAGCACCGGTACACGAATGCCGGCACCACCCAACCGTCCGTCTAAATGCGGGAATATAGCTGTTATGGCTTTGGCAGCACCTGTGGTTGTAGGTATGATAGAGGCAGACGCGGCACGTGCCCGTCTCAGGTCTTTATGTGGAGCGTCATGCAAGTTCTGATCGCCGGTCATGGAATGCACAGTCGTAATATAACCATCAATAATACCCCAGTTTTCGTCCAGTATTTTCACCATCGCGGCAACGTTGTTGGTTGTGCATGAAGCGTTTGACAATATCGGCGACTGAAGGTCAACCTGCCCGTCATTCACTGCAAGCACAACAGTGGGTACATTTTTATCTGTTGAAGGGGCAGATATGATAACCTGCCGTGCCCCGGCTGTTAAATGGGCTTCGGCGCCTTTTCTGGAAGTAAATTTACCGGTAGATTCGATAACCAGATCGATATCCAGCGCTTTCCAGGGTAAGTTAAGCGGGTCCCGTTCGGCAAGTACCTGTATGTGGTTACCGTTAATGATAAGGCCGTTATCATCAGCGCTAACCTCGCCTTTAAATCCGCGGTGAACAGAATCATACTTAAATAAATGGGCAAGAGTTTGCGTGTCGGTAAGGTCATTTATAGCAACCACCTGTATTTCGGGGTGCGATAGAATGTTCCTTAAAAATATACGGCCAATGCGGCCAAACCCGTTTATAGCTATCTTCATCGCAAAGTATTATAGTGCAACAAAGTTAATGAAGATGGATGGTTAATTTCCAGGTTTGTATGATTACTACCTGCAGGTTACAATTGACCGTCAATCGCCAAAATTGCGGAACATCAGGAACCCGCGTCTTTTTAAACGGATAAAATAAGTGATCGCCCAGTTAAAGGATAGCGATAATAAAAATATCAATACGATAAGTAAAGAGTTATTTAAACCATTGAAAATTAACACCATTACTATCGAAACAAGGTTTAGACACGCTAAAACCATAGTGGTTTGCAGATGTGTTAAACCTATTTTCAATATGCGGTGATGGATATGGTTCCTGTCTGCATCAAACGGCGATTTTCCGTTTAAGATACGGATAGTAAAAACCCTGAGGGTATCAAAAACAGGACCTATAAGTATGGCAACAATTAAGGCCGGAGCTGTATATATAAAAGGTAATTTAACTGTTGAGATCTTACTTAGCTCAATAAATTTAATAGCCATTACTGCCGTTACCAAGCCAATAAGCAGGGCTCCGGTATCGCCCATAAATATTTTAGCAGGGGTTATATTAAAACGTAAAAAACCAAGTACCGCACCCACCATAGCAAGTGAAATTGCAGCCAGCTCGTACTGTTGCATATAAATAAACAGCGCGGCGAAAGTGCTGTTGGCAATAATGCCTGTGGTTGCAGCCAATCCGTCAATACCATCAATAAGGTTAAATGAATTGATGACAAGCATAATAACCAATATAGACAGTATTACACTCGGAATATATGGCAGGGCAAAAATATCAAACACACCATACATGCTGCTGATCCGGATATCTCCTGGGATAACCAATATAGCGGCAACTACAAACTGGATCAAGAACTTTGTACTGGAATTAACTCCCGACAAATCATCCTTTAATCCCATGGCAAACAAAATGATACAAGCTGTTAGCAGGTAACTAACCGGCAGCGCTTTATCAATAATGCTGAATAATAAAGCGGTAATGGTAAAACTCACAAAAATGGCTACGCCGCCTAAACGCGGAATACCCTGATCATGCTGTTTCCTGAAATGGCCAACATCATCATACAAATGGCGGGCACGCGCAACATGTAAAATTGAAGGTATACATAGCAGTGTTACCAGTGTTGAAAATACGACTATGAGCACATTATAAACAAAATGATAAGAGCGTAGAAATTCAAGCATATGCTATAAATGTGTTTTAGTGACCGGTCTATTCATTTAAGGGTTTATAAAGCCTTTATACGAAGACGACCGGAAAAGGTTAACTAATGATTAAAAGAATTAAGATTTTTCTGGTAACAACTTTAATACTATAGCTAAAACCTGCAAAACACAACATTTCAGCATATTGCCTTCAAATCAGTGTGGGAGACTTTATCGTTCAATCTGTCATTTGCTTTTTTTATAACTCGTTAAGATAAAAGGTCAACCCTGTGATTGACCATCCTGCCATATTTAATATCATTCCCTGCACTATTATAGCGCTTAGCCTGTATATTTGGGCTAAACGTAACGACAAGCTTAGCGCCGCAGATGTTAAAAACAGACCTTTCAATCTATAATAACTATCCTTATAATCCTGGCGGCAATGTTTTAAAACGCGTTTTATGGTATTATTTTAATGCTGTATTTTTTAAAACCAGCATTATACCCTCAAGCGCATTTAAGGTATTTTGTCTGAAACTGTTTGGAGCACGGATAGGAAAGCACGTTACTATTAAACCTTGCGTAAATATCAAATATCCATGGAACCTCCGTATAGGCGATGAAACCTGGGTTGGCGAAAACGTATGGATAGATAGCCTGGTGCTGATTGATATCGGGGCAAATGTGTGCCTGTCGCAGGGGGCGATATTACTAACCGGCAGCCACAATTACAAGAAAAAATCCTTTGACTTAATAACCAAAGGCATAATTTTGGAAGATGGGGTGTGGATCTGTGCCGGAGCCATGGTAAACCCGGGCGTAACAGCAGCATCGCACGCGGTACTTACCAGTGGCTCCATCGCCACAAACAATCTTGACGCGTACGGTATTTACCAGGGTAACCCAGCGGTAAAGATCCGGACACGCGAAATCAGTTAACTATATGTCATCTGCTTAAAATAATTATATGCTGAAACAAAAACTACAAGCCCACCAAATCATTTTATTGGTTATCAGCGGGATTGTTTTCATTATGGGCATCATGCTGATCATCGCCCCGGCAGCCATCTACCCCGACCCAAGCAAAGGCTTCCAGGTAATGCGCTCAATGGAGCTGGGCTCGGCTTTTAATATCAGCGTAAAACCCGACCAAAACGATATCAGCAAAAACACATCTGAATTTTTAGCGTGGTGGTCGCCGGGGCAATACCTGGTACCTTATTTTTTTAAGCTGATTTTAGGCGTGAATACCGGGCGGGCTTCCTCTATAGTAACCCTGTTATTTTCGTTATCGGGAATTTTTGGCTTTTACTACTTCTTTAAAAAGGCCGGCTTTACGCCTATGATATCGGCCTTAAGCGTGCTGTTCATATTTATCCAGGTATCGTTTTTTACACCTTATGTATTTTATAACGGAGGCGAGGTATTGCTTTTAGGATATACAGGCTGGTTTTTATACGGATGCGTTGCCTTTGAAAAAATCAGTTGGAAAATGGCGGTATTTCTGTTTGCTGCCGGCATCATTGGCTTTATTTGTAAATCATCATTTTTATGGATGCTGGCGGCTGCCTGCTGCTTTTTATGGATCAGGTTTTCTGTAGGAACAAAAGACATTGTTACCTGGATAAAAAACGGCATCTGGATAAGTATCCCCGCGATACTTTCATTACTTACCATCAATCATTTTTACCTTTCTAAGGGCGGCAACCCATCAACAGTACACGGGAGCGTCAAGCTGGCCTGGGAAACTTTTGGCTTTCCGCTGGCATCGCCAATATTAACAGCCTTTTCTATAGATGATTTAACCAACGGACTGCTGTTCCATGACGATACGCCTATGTTCTCCTACGTTTGGGGTGTAATAATTGTATTGGTTTGCGCTTTATTGAGCATTTTATTGATCAGGTTTGTTGTGAAAAAAGTACCGTACAAACACTACGCACTGCTATTAACAGTGTTTTATGTGGTAGCGGTGCTGTTTTTTGGGCAATCATTCCTGAGGCAGGCCAATATCTCATACGAGGCAAGGCACTTAAGATTAATAGGACTTATTGCCGCTCCGGGCATCATTTACCTGGTAAGTGAACTGCAAAGAGGCTTCAAATACCTGTTTTATTTTGTGTGCTTTGTAATAGCCTATTCAAGCTATAAATATTTTGTACCGAGCTATTTCCAAAATAAAAATATCAGCGCGAGAGGGTATTCAGGAATAGCGCAGCTTTTTATTGATCAGCCATCGTTAAATTATATCCGCAACCTGGATAAGCAAAACACCAATGCCATTTTTGTATTCAACAGCCCTGATCTGAGCCTCGAGATTGAACATAACCGTACCATAACGGTTGAAGATATCGGCCCCGAAGTAGCAATTGATTATGATGATTATGTATACAAAGGCCACGCCGGCCCGTTATACATTGTGTTACCATCCAATTATCTCGGCCCAAAATCAACCATTATGCGCAAATGCTTTCCGGGATATAAGGGCTTTAAAATGACGATGCTGAGTAACGATTATATTTTGTGGGAAGCTAAATAACGCTGGCATTGATCTCTTTCCAAAGGAGGTCTTTTAGCTGATCGATATTTTTCTGGGCCACAGATGATATAAATACAAAGGGGATGCCATCAGGGATCTCCTTTTTCATTTCGGCCTGCAATTCATCATCAAGCATATCGGTTTTGGTTACAGCCAGCACACGGGGCTTGTGCATTAGTTCGGGGTTGTATTCTTCCAATTCGCGCAGTAATATGTCATACTCTTCTTTGATGCTACGTGATGTATCGGCAGGTACCATAAACAACAATACCGAGTTACGTTCGATATGTCTTAAAAACCGAAGTCCTAAACCTTTTCCCTGCGATGCACCTTCAATAATGCCCGGGATATCGGCCATTACAAATGAACGGCCTCCGCGGTATGACACTATACCCAAATTAGGCACCAGTGTAGTAAAGGCATAATCGGCAATTTCGGGCTTAGCAGCAGAAACTACCGAAAGCAGGGTTGATTTACCCGCATTTGGGAAACCTACCAAACCAACATCGGCCAATACTTTAAGCTCAAGGATATTCCAGTCTTCACGGCCCTCTTCGCCGGGTTGGGCAAAACGAGGTGTTTGTAATGTTGATGTTTTAAAATGCCAGTTACCTAAACCACCACGACCACCCGGAGTAAGAATTTTTGTTTCGCCGTCTTGCGTTATCTCAAAAAGCACTTCACCGGTTTCGGCATTTTTTACAGTTGTACCAAGGGGAACTTCCAATATTTCGTCGCGACCGGTTTTGCCCGAACGTAATGAGCTACCTCCCGAATCGCCATCACCTGCAATTACGTGTTTACGATATTTGAGGTGCAGCATAGTCCATAACTGGGCGTTACCTTTAACAATAACATGGCCGCCCCTGCCGCCATCACCGCCATCAGGACCACCTTTTGAAGTTAATATATCACGGTGCAAATGGGCAGAACCGGCACCTCCGTGGCCCGAGCGGCAACAGATTTTTACATAATCAACAAAATTTGAACCCTGAGACATAATTTTTGATTTAGACGGAAAGTCCGAAAGTCAGTAAAGTCCGCAAAATTAAGAATTTTTAACGTTCCTAACTTGCGGACTTTACTGACTTTCGGTCTTAAGACTTTAAGACTATTTTTTATATGATTCGTTCACATCAACAATTTCGGCGAAGATCTCATTAACCGAGCCCACACCGTTTATACTTGTAAACTTATCTTGTTGTTGATAAAAACCAGCTACAGGAGCGGTTTTGTCATTGTATTCTTTAATGCGTTTGCGGATCACTTCGGGGTTGGCATCATCCGGGCGGCCAGATTCTTTACCACGCTCCAACAAGCGGCGCTCCAATTCATCATCACCAACTTCAAGTGCTATCATACCCGAAATGGCAGATTCTTTTGATTCCAGTAATTGATCTAAAGCTTCGGCCTGCGCAACTGTACGCGGGAAGCCGTCAAAAATAAAACCCTTAGCGTCTTTGTTAGCGTCAAGCTTATTGCTGATCATGCCAATAACTACAGCATCCGGAACGAGTTTTCCGTCGTCCATCAGTTTTTTGGCTTCCAAACCTAACTCAGTACCTTGTGCAATTTCGCCACGTAACAAATCTCCAGTTGAAAGGTGGATCAAATCGTATTTTTCAATAAGTTTTTTCGACTGAGTACCTTTCCCGGCTCCGGGAGGGCCAAACAAAACCAGATTTAGCATGCTCTTGATAAATTAAAAGCCTTTCGGTAATACAACAGAAAGGCTTACAGTTAATTTGCACCTGCGGTGGAAAAATCCCGGGCTGCAGGCTTTGTTGTGCACTCGAAGGGAGTCGAACCCCTAACCTTCTGATCCGTAGTCAGATGCTCTATCCAATTGAGCTACGAGTGCCTGTTCCGAAATGGAATGCAAAGATAGGTTTTAAAACTTTCGTTGCAAATTTTTATTCAAAATTATTTTACAATTTCTGCAATAGCTTTAAAATCAGGCAGCTGTCCGGCATCCTCAAGAACCTCAGCGTAAATGATATTCTGTTCTTCGTCAATTACGAAGGCTGCGCGCTTGGCTACGCCCTTAAGTCCCATAACAAATTGGTCGTAAATGGCGCCGTAAGCAGTAGATACATCTTTGTTAAAATCAGAAAGCAGATCGAACTGATAATTGTTCTCTTCTTTAAACTTAGCCAGGGTAAAAGGCGAATCAACAGAAATACCCAATATGGTAGCGTTTAAGCCGTCATAATAGCCAAAGCTATCGCGCATGGTGCAAAGCTGCGTGGTACAAACACCCGTAAAAGCCAGAGGAAAGAAATGGATAACCACTTTGCGACCTTTAAAATCGGCCAATGAAACACTTTTTAATGCTGATGAAATTAAAATAAACTGAGGGGCCGGCTGGCCAATTTGTAATGACATAGTATTTGCTTGTTTGTGACAAAAAAAGGAAAATAAAACGAGTTAAGTAAACTCATATTCTTTTTTAACATTAAGATGTTTAATGCCTGCCTCCTTTATATAAAGCCTGATTAAACAATCCTAAAACTAAACAATTAGTTAACCGCCTTGTATAACTAAAAATTTAGTTATAACTTTATGACATAAACCTTTTATGCTATGATCAGGAACTATTTTAAAACCGCTTTTCGCAGTCTGCTTAAAAATAAGGGATTCACTTTCATCAATATTTTAGGCCTGGCACTGGGCTTGGCCATTTGCTTGCTTATTACCTTTTATGTGGTAGATGAATTAAGTTATGACCGGTATAACACCAAACACGAGCGTGTATACCGGGTAAATACCGACCTAAAGTTTAGCGGTACGCTTACCGAATATGCCATAACCGCCATCCCGGTTGCCAACGTTTTAAAAACCGAATGCCCCGAAGTTGAAACAGCAGTGCGCATTACACCAGCCTTAAATATCCGATTCAAAAAAGGTGATGAAATTGTGCGGGAAGACGGCTCAACTTTTTACAGCGAGCCCAATATTTTCGATGTATTTACCCTTCCCCTACTTTCCGGAGATGCAAAAACGGCTTTAAAAGAGCCCAACACGGTGGTCATTGCCGAGTCGATGGCTCAAAAATATTTTAACCGCGTCAATGTAGTTGGGCAAACTCTGTTTTTGGTAACAAGCAGCACACCGCTCAAAATAACCGGGGTAATGAAAGATATGCCGGTACAATCACATTTCAGGGCCAACTTTTTACTGTCGGCCGGGCCGGTTAGCAATGATGCTCCGTGGAATAGGTTAACCGCCTTTGCCACCTATGTGCTGCTTAAACCCAATTCAAATGTTCCCCGCCTCGAATCAAAGCTTAATGCCGTGATGAAAGAGGGCCTCAAAGGTTCAAGCACCATGAACTACAGCAAATTTACCGCAGGCGGCAATTATTTTAAGCTGAGCCTGATGCCGGTGACAGATATCCACCTTAAATCAAACCGGGTAATGGAACTGGGTGCCAATGGTAATAGTCAGTACGTTTACATTTTTGCAGCGGTAGCGATTTTTATCCTGCTGCTGGCCTGCATTAACTTCATGAACCTGTCCACAGCCCGCTCGGCCAACCGCGCCCGCGAGGTTGGTGTGCGTAAAGTTTTAGGTTCATCCCGCAGTCACCTCATTTTCCAGTTCCTGGCAGAATCGCTGATCGTAACCTTTGCGGCAGCCGTTATAGCGATACTCGCTGCCTGGGCTTTACTCCCATTATTCAATCATTTATCAAACAAACAATTAGCCATAAACGCTCAAACTGCAACCTGGATACTGCCTGCCTTGTTAAGCATTGTCATCATCGTTGGCATTTTAGCTGGTTCTTACCCTGCTTTCTTCCTCTCGGCGTTTCAGCCTATTAACGTTTTAAAAGGAAAAATCTCAACGGGTTTTAAAGGCGGGGCTTTCCGGAGTACGCTGGTGGTCTTCCAGTTTTCTATCTCCATATTTTTAGTGATAGGTACGTTGGTTATTTATAACCAGCTTAATTATATCCAGAATAAAGATCTCGGCTTCAACCGCAATCAGGTGCTTATTCTCAACAATGTTAACACACTTGAACACCCCGAACTACTAAAACAGGAAATTAAAAAGTTACCCGGAGTTGTTAATGCCACCCTAACCAGCTTTTTACCTACTGCCAACAACAAGGTTTTAAACTATGTATCGCCGGGCGAGAAGCAAGAAGGGCAATCTACCCAGTTCTGGAAAATAGACGAAGACTACATCGGCACCATGGGCATGCAAATGAAAACAGGTCGCGGGTTTTCCGGTGAGTTTAGAACCGATTCGACAGCTATGGTTATTAATGAAACTGCGGCAAAGGTATTTGGCTATGGCGATAACGCCAATGGTAAAACCATTACCACAGGTACCGCGAAAGACCTCAAAAAATATCATGTGATAGGTGTAGTAAAAGATTTCAATTTCAGTTCGCTGCGTGATAATGTTACCCCGTTGGTGATGACTCTTGATAACGACTGGCTGGCTCGTTTAAGTATCCGCGTAAACACCCATAACCTGCCGGCCCTGATGGCCGGGATAGAAAAAACCTGGAAAACAATTGCGCCCAATGAACATTTTGATTACTCGTTTATGGATGCCGATTTTGACGCCCTATATCGTACGGAACAACGTATGGGGCAGCTTTTTATAACGTTTACAGGCTTAGCCATTGTAATTGCCTGCCTTGGCCTGTTCGGCCTTGCAGCTTACGCGGCCGAGCAACGCAACCGGGAGATTGGCATCAGGAAAGTGCTGGGCGCAAGCATCACCGCTATTGTAACCATGCTATCAAAAGATTTTGTAAAACTGGTGATCATATCATTCGCCATAGCGGCGCCATTGGCGTGGCTAACCATGAATAAATGGTTGCAGGGTTTTGCTTATCGTCAAAATATCCAATGGTGGATGGTGATATTAGCTGGTTCGGGAGCGATACTAATTGCCTTTGCTACCATCAGCCTGCAATCATTCAGGGCCGCCGCTGCCAACCCGGTTCAGAGTTTGAGGGATGGGGATTAAGTAATATAGGGTTGTTTTTGCTTATGTGCCTATGTAAAAAGTGGCAGTACGGGCAGCAAACTAACATCTCCCCAATTATTGGATCTTAAAAATCCTTCTTGCATTATCATACAAAGATTTGTATTTCACAAATGTATCTTCTTCACTTTTATCCCAATACACCCGTAGCCCGTTACTTTCTTCCGCGGCCTGCACAAACCCTCTTTGCAACTTATCATAAGCTTGCTCATAGGTATCTGACGGATATAGTGGCACGATAGCGCCGTGAAAGGTTATTTTGTAACTTGAAAAAACAGGAGATTCAGTATTAAGCTCTTCCAACTGCTTTTGAATCCTCGCTAAAAAACCAACAGACTCATATTGCGGACCTTTTATCAGAAAAATAAATTCATCGCCCCCTGTATATTTTCGGTAGATGCGTTTCATGAAGTTATTTTCAAGCTTATAATCTCTTTTGTAGATTTCTTCATCCCTCCTCATCCTGGCAAACAGGTCCTGAGCAATAGTCCTGATCACTTCATCGCCTTTCTGAAAACCCTGCTTTTTATTTATTTCCCCGAAACCATCTAAGTCTATCAAGATCAGATGAAATAATTCTTTGGGCCTGTTTTGGATATCTATTTTGAATTTTTCCTGATTGGCTATTCCGGTCACAAAATCAATCAAGCGCATTCTTTCCGAATCCAGTAATAGCGCCTTCACATTTTCCAATTCGGTTTTGGTTTTTTTATGACTGGTAACTTCTTTGAAATAAAAGATATATACGCTGTAAAACACCAATATACCAATACCCAATAACGAAAAAACATACAAGGGAACACTGATAGCTATCCCGGCAGGAAAAAAGAAACCTTTAATTTTATCAAACTCTGTAAAAAATAAAATCACACCGGTAATAGTTGTCAGTATTACTCCGAGTGATGTTATGAGTTTTCGGGGTTCCACGATATTTGAGCTGTTAAACAATCAAACTTTCTAATAATTTAAGATGATATAAATTTATAACAATTAGTTTTAATCCGAAGCCTATATCCAGCTTATAGCTATAAGAATAAGATATTTTCCTTGCGCAATTATGAAGGGCAGGCCAAATAGAGCATCGGCTACCTGTGTCTTTTTGAAACACTATTAAACTAAATTTATAATTAGTCAGCAAAAAGTAAAGTACCACAATAAAGTGTTGCTAAAAACGCATATTTAGCTAATATTATTAGGAGGAAATTTTTGGAAACGGATATGTTTATCTACATTTGTTATAGATACAAAGGAAAACCTCCAATACAACAAGAAGGCCTTTTTAGCTTTCGATATCATATCAGAGGTCTGAGTTCCATTAGAGGCGTCGAAGCCATTGTATTTTAAGCCTTCGGAGGTAATGACTCCGGGGGCTTTCTTGTTATTAAAATTTAATAACAAACAAATTTAACTCAATTAATTTAATTATACAATTTAATTAATACTATTGTTTAATATGCTTGTATAATTACTCTAAATGAATGTCGACATAAAAGTCAAATAACTCCTACTAATGCTGATATTTAACAAAATGAAAGCAATAGTAATTACTCAACCCGGCGGCCCGGAAGTTTTACAGCTTGCCGAAAGGCCCAAACCCCAATATGGAGCCGACGAAGTACTGATTAAAGTAATGGCGGCAGGTGTTAACCGGCCCGATATTTTTCAGCGCAAAGGGAACTACCCCCCGCCTGCCGGAGCGTCTGCAGATATCCCCGGACTGGAAGTGGCAGGTGTAATTGTCGAAGTGGGCGATGCCGTTATCCAATGGAAACCAGGCGATAAGGTTTGTGCCTTGATTACAGGTGGCGGCTATGCCGAATATTGCAAAGCACCCGAAGGCCAATGCCTGCCCGTGCCTGCTAACTTAAGCTTTGCTGAGGCTGCTTCACTGCCCGAAACATTTTTTACCGTGTGGAGCAATGTATTTGATCGTGGCAAGCTCCAACCCCGCCAATCACTTTTGGTACACGGCGGATCGAGTGGCATTGGTGTTACGGCCATTCAAATGGCCAAAGCTTTGGGCAGCACCGTTTATGTAACAGCCGGCTCCGATGAAAAATGCAGCTTCTGCGAGCAGCTCGGCGCGGATAAGGCCATCAATTATAAAACAACCGACTTTAAAGATGCGATCAAATCGCTTACTCATAGCATTGGTGTTAACGTGATCCTGGATATGATTGGCGGCGACTATATGCCGGGCAACATCGATTCGTTGGCTATTGAAGGCCGACTGGTGATGATCAACGCCATGAATGGCCGCGAAGTGAAGCTTGACCTGGCTAAAGTGATGGCGAAAAGGCTCATCATTACAGGCTCCATGTTAAGAAGCCGTGAGGTTGCATTTAAAGCCGCGATTGCCCAAAACCTCGAACAAAAAATATGGCCATTGCTTTCATCAGGAAAAATCAGCCCCATAGTGTATAAAACTTTCGATGCGGCAGAGGCTTCCGAAGCTCATAAACTGATGGAAAGTAGCGCTCATACGGGCAAAATTGTATTGACTTTTGCGCAATAAAGGCAAACAATTAACAATGTTGAAATTATCCTTTAAAAAACTTAGTACACTATTTAAATAATTGGATAGAAATCTTAACTTTGCGCCTCTGAAATAGCATCTTATACATTCCTGTTACAAATGATGTATGTGGCTGTTCAGTAAAAGCATTTTTTAAAAAACACCAGGTTATATATGCCAAACATTGGAAAAATTTCAAGGATCATTGGTCCGGTAGTTGACGTAAGTTTCGCTGATGACGCTCATCTTCCTAAAATTTATGACGCGTTAGAGATCACTAAAGACAATGGCCAAAAAGTTATTTTAGAGGTTCAGCAGCACTTAGGCGAAGACCGTGTACGTGCTATCGCGATGGACTCGACTGACGGCTTGTTACGCGGTATGAAGGTTTTAGATACCGAAGCTGCTATCAAAATGCCGGTAGGCGACAACATCAAAGGCCGCGTATTTAACGTGGTAGGTGATGCTATCGACGGTATCGCTGATCTTGACAAATCAAATGGTCGTCCTATTCACGCAACCCCTCCAAGGTTTGAAGACCTATCTACCGAAACTGAAGTACTTTTTACAGGTATTAAAGTTATCGACCTTTTAGAGCCTTATGCAAAAGGTGGTAAAATCGGTCTGTTTGGTGGTGCCGGTGTAGGTAAAACAGTATTGATCCAGGAACTGATCAACAATATCGCGAAAGCTTATGCAGGTTTATCTGTATTTGCAGGTGTTGGCGAGCGTACACGTGAAGGTAATGACCTTTTACGTGAGATGCTTGAATCAGGCATTATAAAATATGGCGACGCTTTCATGCATTCAATGGAAGAAGGCGGCTGGGATCTATCTAAAGTAGATACCGAAGCCATGAAAGATTCAAAAGCAACATTCGTGTTCGGTCAGATGAACGAGCCGCCGGGTGCACGTGCACGTGTGGCCCTTTCAGGCTTAACTATTGCCGAGTATTTCCGTGATGGTGATGAAGATGGTAAAGGCCGTGATATCCTTTTCTTTATCGACAACATCTTCCGTTTTACCCAGGCAGGTTCAGAAGTATCAGCGCTATTAGGTCGTATGCCATCAGCGGTAGGTTACCAGCCAACGCTTGCTACCGAGATGGGTACCATGCAAGAGCGTATCACTTCAACCAAACGTGGTTCAATCACTTCAGTACAGGCCGTTTACGTACCTGCGGATGACTTGACTGACCCGGCGCCGGCTACAACCTTCGCCCACTTAGATGCTACTACCGTACTTTCACGTAAAATTGCCGAGCTTGGTATTTATCCTGCGGTGGATCCTTTGGATTCAACCTCACGTATCCTTAGCCCAGCTGTTTTAGGTGATGAGCACTACAATACCGCTCAACGCGTTAAAGAAACTTTACAACGCTACAAAGAGCTTCAGGATATCATCGCCATCTTGGGTATGGACGAGCTTTCTGAAGAAGATAAGTTAGTTGTATCACGCGCTCGTCGTGTTCAGCGTTTCTTGTCACAGCCGTTCCACGTTGCCGAGCAGTTCACCGGCTTAAAAGGTGTACTGGTTGACATTAAAGATACCATCAAAGGTTTCAACATGATCATGGACGGTGAAGTTGATGAGTACCCTGAAGCAGCTTTCAACTTAGTTGGCAGCATTGACGATGCTATTGAAAAAGGCAAAAAATTATTAGCTGAGGCTAATTCATAAATATGCAAATGTGCAAGTGTGCGGATGTGCAAATTAAAACATCATCTGCACATCTGCATATCTGCACATAGGCACATTAAACTATGACATTAGAAATTCTTACTCCCGATAAAAAAGTTTACGAAGGCGAGGCCACCTCGGTAACCTTACCTGGTGCTTTGGGATTATTTGAAATACTGAACAACCACGCCCCTATTATTTCCACCCTTCAGGATGGCAAACTTACCGTACGCGGTGGTGCAGCTAAAGAAGAAGTGTTTTTTATTAAAGGCGGTGTTGTAGAAGCATTAAACAATAAAGTAACTGTTTTAGCCGAAGGCATTCAGCACAAATAAGCGGTATTTATTAAAAATTAAAAAGCCCGGATAAGTTTTATCCGGGCTTTTTTGTACCCTTTTTCCGGGGTTATACGTAAACATCATTATTGTAATGTACGAAGCAATCTCCTATTAGCAGAGTGGCCCATGCAAAAAACTACCCTGTAATTGCCCTGGGGATTGCTTCGTACCTCACAATACATGACGACGTTTATAAATATTATTTCAATGCCTTGTCAGGCCCAGGCAATAAGCGCATCACCGTAAAACAGCCTTGCACTGTTATTCTCCCCTATTTTTCCATCGGCACCCAATGGTTACATAATGCGGGATACCGGCTATATCACCAATAAAATTTTTAATGTTTCCTTTAATTACGATAGTAGTCTTAACAGCAGAAATAAAAGCAGACTTACTTACAGAAGTTGTTTCAACGGGTTTCTTTTTTGTTTGGGCAGAAAGATTTACCGTCAAAAACAGCAGGGCTACAAGCAGGAGTTTTTTCATTCAGGCTGATAAGATTTAGATTAGTATAAAGGTATAAAAAAAATAAATTCAAATCCTATTTTTATAATTCAGGATCAGGCACTTTCTTTAAACAGCCAGAATAAAATAAGCTAAAAAGAATCAGGCAACATTAGCAAAAAAGGTAAAGCAGCCGAGTAATCCAACAGGTCGTACTCAAGCCCCAGCAACCTGATGTTGTGGTAATAATCCTGATGATGATCATAGTAGTATTTTTCTGATTGCAGAAACCAGGCTTTCGGGCCAAGCTTTTCTGCTATAAACCATTTTTCTAATAAACGCGCCATGCGCCCGTTACCATCTTCAAAAGGATGGATCTTTACAAATACCAGATGCAGCATAGCTGCACAAAAGAATACTTCAGTAGCGATTAACTTTGTTTTTAGCAGCAGGTTGATATCATTAAAAAGCATTTCAAGCTTTTCCTTTATCAGGCCCGGAGAGCAGGCTATATATTCTTCCTTTCTGTCCGGCGCTGTTACCAGCATGCTGCCGGTGCGTAATTGCCCGCGGCGGTCTTCCTTTAAGATATGCTTGGTAAGCAAACGGTGGGCTTCCTGAACTGAATGATAATTGAGTTTAGCCTTTTTGGCAAACCGATATGATTCGTACAGATCATCTGCTTTCTGGATATATTTCGGTAAAGATTGAACACCAAGCATTTTATGCTTTGTGAACGAATCAAGCTCAATATCCTCTCCTTCAATCTTAGATGAGTAAACTGCCGAGAGAGCTGTATAAAAACTAAAGGTATTTGTAGATAGTTCACTATCCGCTAATTGCTCAAAACTTTGAAGCACAGTTTGAGGCACCTGCCGGAGATAATCATCCAACAAATCAACGGGTAAGATTTCAAAAGCGAGATCCTTCATGCGGAGAATAACTAATAACAAAGCTACGTCTTACTTTTATCAATTTCTAAATTGGAATAATTTCGTGATGTAGATACTTTATAATATAACAAGAGTAATAAGCACCTGTATTTAAGCGCCAGTTTGATAACTATTGACTTGAAAAACAAAAACGGGGGATCGTGCGATTCCCCTCTTGAGAGGGGTGTAGGGGTGTGTTTCTGCTTGGATAGACCAACGTATAAACACACCCCTGCTACCACGCTATCCTCCGCGCCCCTCTCAAGAGAGGAATTTAAAAACTAATGCAGGTCAAGCTTCCACGCTTACTATCCCCCAGGAGCGTGAACACCCCTATTTATTATCGTTTAAGCGCAGATGCTTAAAGCTGCGAGTGCAAGCCTATTTTTCTTAACTTCACTCCTCCTTTTTCCCATTTCAGGCAGAAAATCGACAACTTACTATGCATGCATAAAAAACATACCGAATACCGTTTTGAACTTTGGTATATTTCATTAAATATTTTATATCTTTATATCTTAATTTAACAGAATAAAATTTTTTAAATAATTAATAATTAAAATATAATTCTTATTTCAAAAAATCCGTGGCGGCTATTGCTATTACCTGATGCGATGGCTACCTTACATATATTGATTTTCGATACCAAGTAAACCTGTATCATCAACAAAATTAAAGTACTAAAACTGTCTACATAATTAATAAAATGAGTTCATCATCAGATACCACCAAGGCTATAGAATTGAACAAGTATAGCAAAACCTTTACCCAGGACCCAACGCAGCCTGCAGCACAGGCTATGCTTTACGGGATCGGCTTAACCGACGACGATATGCGCAAAGCACAGGTCGGCGTGGCCAGCATGGGTTACGATGGTAATACCTGCAACATGCACCTTAACGATCTGGCAAAACTGGTTAAACAAGGTATCTGGGATGAAGATATGGTGGGCCTCATTTTCCACACCATTGGCGTAAGCGATGGCATGAGCAACGGTACCGAGGGTATGCGTTACTCATTGGTAAGCCGGGATATCATTGCCGACTCAATTGAGGCTGTTACCGGTGCTCAATATTATGATGGTTTAATTACCCTGCCTGGCTGCGACAAAAACATGCCTGGTTCTATAATGGCTATGGGCCGCTTAAACCGTCCGTCAATCATGGTTTACGGTGGTACCATTAGACCGGGCCACTGGAAAGGTGAAGACCTGAACATAGTATCAGCATTTGAAGCCTTAGGCAAAAAAATTGCCGGCCAGATAGATGATGTTGATTTCATGGGCGTAATTAAAAACGCTTGTCCAAGCGCAGGTGCCTGTGGTGGTATTTACACTGCAAACACTATGGCCGCAGCTATCGAGGCATTAGGTATGAGCTTGCCATATTCGTCATCAAACCCTGCATTAAGCGAAGAGAAAAAAGCAGAATGCCTTGCGGCCGGTAAAGCCATTAAGGTATTGTTAGAGAAAGATATTAAACCATCAGACATCATGACCCGCGAAGCATTTGAAAATGCTATTGTTGTGATCATGGTACTGGGCGGTTCAACCAACGCGGTATTGCACCTTATTGCAATGGCTAAAAGCGTTGATGTTAAATTAACTCAAGATGATTTCCAAACTGTAAGTAACCGTATCCCGGTACTGGCCGATATGAAGCCAAGCGGTAAATACATGATGGAAGACCTGCACAATATTGGCGGCGTTCCGGCTGTAATGAAATATTGCTTGGAGCAAGGCTGGCTGCATGGCGATTGCCTCACTGTTACAGGCAAAACCATTGCCGAAAACCTTGCAGACATCCCTGCACTGGAATTTGAAGCTCAAAAGATCATCAAACCTGTTGAAAACCCAATCAAAGCTACCGGTCACCTGCAGATCCTGTACGGAAACCTTGCAGAAGGTGGCAGCGTTGCGAAAATCACAGGTAAAGAGGGTGAGCGTTTCACCGGCCCGGCCCGTGTATTTGACGGCGAGTTTGAACTGATTGCCGGTATCCAGAGCGGCCGTGTTAAAAAAGGCGATGTTGTGGTAATTCGTAACGTAGGCCCTAAAGGCGCCCCGGGCATGCCCGAAATGCTGAAACCAACTTCGGCCATATTTGGTGCAGGTTTGGGTAGCTCAGTAGCATTAATTACCGATGGACGCTTTAGTGGCGGTACGCACGGCTTCGTCGTCGGTCACATCACGCCCGAGGCTTACGATGGCGGGTTTATAGCGATGGTGAAAGACGATGATATAATTGAGATTGATGCTGTTGCAAATAAGATAAACGTTTCGCTGCCGCAAGAAGAAATAGCCGCACGCCGTGCCGCATGGCAAAAACCGGCGCTGAAGGTTACCAAGGGTGTGTTATACCGTTACGCTAAAAACGTAACTACCGCTGCTGAAGGCTGCGTTACCGACGAATAATTAATGAACAAAATGGCTTGTTAAAAAAGCCATGAATAAAGTGAACACAAACTAAACGCGTTCATTTTAGCAAATTAGAGAAAGATAGAGTAAAATCAATTTAGCACCCTCAAAATGTGCTATAAACATAAAAAAATACAGGTATGGAAGTTGCACAAGATACACTAACCGCACCCGCCGCCGCCGAAACCGTAAATGTTTCAGGATCGGTAGCATTATTGGAAGCATTAATAGCCGAAGGTACCGATACCATTTTTGGTTATCCGGGTGGCGCTATTATGCCAATTTATGATGCTTTGTTTGATTACAATGATAAACTGAACCACATACTGGTACGCCACGAGCAGGGCGGCATTCACGCAGGCCAAGGCTATGCACGTACTTCGGGCAAAGTGGGCGTGGTATTTGCCACCAGCGGTCCGGGTGCTACCAACCTGGTAACAGGTTTGGCCGATGCCCAGATTGACAGCACACCATTGGTTTGTATTACAGGTCAGGTATTCGCGCACCTTTTAGGTACCGATGCTTTCCAGGAAACCGACGTGATCAACATCACTACCCCGGTTACTAAATGGAACTACCAGATAACTGATGCTACCGAAATTCCGGAAGTTATTGCCAAGGCATTTTATATCGCCCGCAGCGGCAGGCCAGGTCCGGTATTGATTGACATTACCAAAAACGCGCAGATTCAGCTATTTGACTTTGCAGGTTACAAACCATGCGATCATATCCGCAGCTACAGGCCGAAACCTATTGTTCGCCCGCAATACATTCAACAGGCTGCAGAGCTGATCAATAGCGCTCAAAAACCTTTCATCCTGTTTGGTCAGGGTGTTATTTTGGGCGGTGCCGAGCAGGAATTTAAAGCGTTTGTTGAAAAAAGCGGTATCCCTGCAGCGTGGACAGTGCTTGGCGCAGGCGCTATCCCGTCAGACCATCCGTTAAACGTAGGTATGTTGGGTATGCATGGCAACTACGGCCCTAACGTATTAACCAATGAGTGCGATGTATTGATCGCGATAGGTATGCGTTTTGATGACCGCGTAACCGGTCGTCTGGATAAATATGCAAAACAGGCTAAAGTTGTTCATTTGGATATCGACCCTGCCGAGATCGACAAAAACGTAAAATCAACCGTACCGGTTTGGGGCGATTGCAAGGAAACACTTCCGTTGCTGACCAAAGCCATCGAAAAGAAAGAACACACTGAATGGCTGGCTAAGTTTAACGACTACACCCGTCAGGAAGTTGAAGCAGTTATCCATAACGAGCTTAACCCAACCACGCCTGAAATGACCATGGGCGAGGTGATCAAACAACTTAACGAGATCACCAAAGGTGAAGCCGTTATTGTGACCGACGTAGGTCAGCATCAAATGGTAGCCTGCCGTTACGCTAAGTTTAACAATACCCGCAGCAACGTTACCAGCGGAGGTTTAGGCACTATGGGCTTTGCATTGCCTGCTGCTATAGGCGCTAAATTTGGCGCTCAGGATCGTACAGTAGTAGCTATTATTGGCGATGGAGGTTTCCAGATGACCTGCCAGGAATTGGGTACTATTATGCAAAGCGGTATCGATGTAAAGATTATCATCTTTAATAACCGTTTCCTGGGCATGGTAAGGCAATGGCAGGAGCTGTTCAATTCGCGCCGTTACTCATTTGTTGATATTCAAAGTCCGGATTTTGTGGCATTAGCCGCAGCATACCGCATACCGGGCAAATTAGTTGATGATCGCGCAGATTTGACTGCAGCATTAAATGAAATGCTAAACACGCCGGGATCATTCCTTTTGGAAGTAATGGTTACCAAAGAGAATAACGTATTCCCGATGGTACCACAAGGATGCAGTGTAAGCGAGATCAGGTTAAAGTAAGCCCTCTAAAAAAGACAAAATCATGAGCGAAGCAGAAAAAAAACAGGAATTTAACATCACCATATATACCGAAAACCAAATTGGTTTATTAAGCAGGATAGCTATTATATTTACGCGCCGTAAAATCAATATCGACAGCTTGAATACTTCTCCGTCGGAGATTGACAGTATTCACCGCTTCAATATCGTGATTAACGAGTATGAAGAGGTAGTGCGTAAACTTACCCGCCAGATTGAAAAACAGGTTGAGGTGTTAAAAGCATATTATCACACCAACGAAGATGTGATTTGGCAGGAATTAGCGTTATATAAGGTATCAACCGATGTAATTGCCGAAAAGGTTAGCGTTGAGCGTTTATTACGCGAAAACGGTGCACGCGCGGTAGTGATCCGTAAGGACTACACGGTGTTTGAAACCACCGGTCACCGCGAGGAAACCGATAACCTGATCAGCATATTACAACCTTATGGCCTGATTGAGTTTGTACGCAGCGCCCGCGTTGCTATCATTAAAGATAGCGAAGGCTTTAACAGCAAACTGCGCGAATTTGAAAGGCTCGAACCAGGCGAAGAGGTAATCGAAAACGAATACCTGAACCAGGGCGAGAAGGTGTTTACGATGTAAAGCACAAAGCTTAAGGCTGAAAGCCGAAAGCTTATAAAAAACGTCATTGCGAGGCACGAAGCAATCCCAAACTATACAGAGCGGATCTGCTTATCGGGGATTGCTTCGTGCCTCGCAATGACGGGATTAATAAAAAGAAACAAAAACTTAAATTACTAATACAATAAAATCGGTGAAATCGCCCGCAATCGGTGAAATCACAAAAATCAAAAAACAATGGCAAAACTAAATTTCGGCGGCACTGAAGAAAACGTAGTAACCCGCGAAGAGTTCCCTTTATCAAAAGCTCAGGAAGTATTAAAAGATGAAGTAGTAGCGGTAATTGGCTACGGTGTACAAGGTCCGGGCCAGGCCCTGAACCAAAAAGATAACGGTATCAACGTAATTGTTGGTCAGCGTAAAGGCACCAAAACTTGGGATAAAGCTATCAGCGATGGCTTTGTACCGGGCGAAACCCTTTTTGAAATTGAAGAAGCTTTAGAAAAAGGAACTGTAATTTGCTACTTATTGAGCGATGCAGCCCAGATCGCGTTATGGCCAACTGTTAAAAAACACTTAACTCCAGGCAAAGCCCTTTATTTCTCTCACGGCTTTGGTATCACTTTCAACGAGCAAACAGGCATTGTGCCTCCTGCTGATGTTGACGTGTTCCTGGTTGCTCCTAAAGGTTCAGGTACTTCATTACGTCGTATGTTCCTGCAAGGCCGTGGCTTAAACTCAAGCTACGCTATCTTCCAGGATGCTACCGGTAAAGCATTTGATCGTGTTATCGCTTTAGGTATCGCTGTAGGTAGCGGTTACTTATTCGAAACCAACTTCAAAAAAGAAGTATACAGCGATTTAACCGGCGAGCGTGGTACTTTAATGGGTTGCGTTCAAGGTATCTTCGCTGCTCAGTACGATGTATTACGTAGCCATGGTCACTCACCATCTGAAGCATTTAACGAAACTGTTGAAGAGCTTACCCAATCATTAATGCCGCTTGTTGCTGAAAACGGTATGGACTGGATGTACGCAAACTGTTCAACTACTGCTCAACGTGGTGCACTTGACTGGTGGAAAAAATTCCGTGACGCTACTAAACCTGTGTTTGAAGAGCTTTACGAAAGTGTTGCTACCGGTAAAGAATCACAACGTTCTATCGATTCAAATAGCCAGCCAGATTACCGCGAAAAACTGGATGCCGAACTGAAAGAATTACGCGAAAGCGAATTATGGCAAGCAGGCAAAACCGTACGCAGCTTACGTCCTGAAAACCAGGTTGTAGAAGCTTAATAATTTAGTGGCAGTAGCAGTTGAAAGTGGCAGCAGCAATTTTTTAGTAGCAGGACATAAACTGCAGCTGCTACTGCCACTTAAAAACTAACAACAACACTGCTATTGCCACTTAAAACTAAAATAAAATGGGACAAACATTATTTGATAAGATCTGGGATGCGCACGTCGTCAGCAGCAGCGAGGGGTTCCCGGATATTTTGTACATCGATACACATTTCATTCACGAGGTAACCAGTCCGCAGGCATTTGATGGTTTGCGTCAGCGAGGCTTACCCGTTTTCAGGCCAAAACAAACTGTGGCCACTGCCGATCACAACGTTCCAACCATTGATCAGCACTTACCCATTAAAGAAGAACTTTCACGCTACCAGGTAGATATGCTCACCAAAAACTGTAAAGAGTTTGGTGTTGAGCTATATGGCTTAGGCCACCCGTACCAGGGTATCGTTCACGTTATAGGCCCCGAGCTGGGCATCACCCGTCCGGGTGGTACTTATGTTTGCGGCGACAGTCACACTTCAACCCACGGCGCTTTTGGTGCCATTGCCTTTGGTATTGGTACATCGCAGGTTGAGCAGGTATTGGCTACGCAATGTTTACTTCAGTCGCGCCCAAAACGCATGAAAATTGAAGTGAACGGCAAATTACAAAAAGGCGTTGGCGCCAAAGATATTATCCTTTACATCATTGCGCATATCTCGGCTGCCGGTGGTACCGGTTATGCTGTTGAATATGCAGGCGATACCATCCGCTCGCTGAGCATGGAAGGCCGCATGACCATCTGCAACATGAGTATCGAGATGGGTGCACGGTGCGGGCTTATTGCTCCCGACGAAACCACCATCAACTACGTAAAAGGTCGCGAATTTGCCCCTAAAGGCGAAGAGTGGGATAAAGCAGTTGCTTACTGGGAAACTTTATACTCTGATGCTGACGCTCAGTTTGATGAAGTATTATCCTTTAAAGCCGAAGATATTGAGCCGATGATCACCTACGGAACCAATCCGGGTATGGGCATCGGTGTTACACAACACGTTCCTGAAACTGCTTCATTTGAAGCTAAAGAACAGGGATCATACAAAAAAGCCCTTGATTACATGGGCCTGCACGATGATGAAACGCTATTGGGTAAACCAATTGATTATGTATTCATCGGCAGCTGTACCAACTCGCGCATTGAAGACCTGCGCCAGGTTGCCGAGTTTGTAAAAGGTAAACACAAGGCCGATAATGTTACTGTATGGGTAGTTCCCGGCTCAAAACAAGTACAGCAGCAGGCTATTGCCGAAGGCCTTGATAAAATATTTAACGAAGCCGGGTTCCCGCTCCGCGAACCAGGTTGCAGCGCATGCCTTGGCATGAACGAAGATAAGATACCGGCAGGTAAATACTGCGTATCAACCTCAAACCGCAACTTTGAAGGCCGCCAGGGACCAAACAGCCGTACCTTCCTTGCCAGCCCCCTAACCGCGGCAGCAAGCGCTATTACAGGTGTGGTTACGGATATACGTCAGTTTTTAAACGAAGAGGAGTTGGTAGGTTAATAACCATCATTAAAAAGAGCGAAAACCAGTATGTCATTGCGAGCGTAGCGCGGCAATCGCATACTGTACAGAGCGAACCTACAGCGTTCGCGATTGCTTCGTTCCTCGCAATGACATAAAGTAGAAAAACAAAATGGCAACTAAAATATTTAAACACATCCAAACCAGCGTAGTGCCTTTGCCTATCGAGAATATCGATACCGACCAGATTATTCCTGCAAGGTTTTTGAAAGCTACTACCCGCGATGGCTTTGGCAATAATTTATTCCGCGACTGGCGTTTTGATGAAAACGATAATCCTAAAGCTGATTTCGTACTCAACCACCCAACCTTTAGCGGTAAAGTACTGGTAGCCGGTAAAAACTTTGGCTGCGGCAGTAGTCGTGAGCACGCTGCATGGGCCATATCTGATTATGGTTTCGACGCGGTAGTGAGCAGCTTTTTTGCTGATATTTTTAAAGGCAATGCCCTTAACAACGGTTTACTACCGGTGCAAGTGAGCGAAGATTTTCTGAAAAAGATTTTCGACGCCGTTTATGCCGACCATAAAGCTGAGATAGAGATCGACCTGGAAAGCCAAACCATCACCATCTCATCAACCGGCGAAAAAGAAAGCTTCGAGATCAACCCGTACAAAAAAGCCTGCCTGATAAACGGCTATGATGATATCGACTACATCCTGAGCCAAAAAGGCAAGATTGAGGAGTTTGAATCTGTAAGGTAAAAGCTGAAAGGTTAAAGGCGAAGGGTCAGAAACCCGACCAGACTAATGAACCATTGAACAAATGAACTAATGAACCAGTCAACAACCAATAAAGTAATTCAGCGAGAAGGTAAAGGTACCGCCAAATTATTCGACGAACGGAGTTTAGCGAATGATTATGCAACCCTTGCCCCCCTGCTCAGGCCTGGCCTGAAAGTGCTGGATGTGGGTTGTGGCACGGGCGCTATCTCCAAAGATATTGCCGCGTTAGTTGGCGAAAGCGGTCATGTTACGGGCATTGACAATACCGAATATTTTATCCAGAGCGGTAAGGAGACTTACGCTTCGGTTCAAAACCTGGAACTGATCTACACTGATCTGTTCAGCTTTGAGCCTGAAGAAAAGTACGACCTCATCGTTTCGGCCCGTGTGTTACAATGGCTGAGCAATCCAGTTGAGGCTTTAAAGAAAATGTATTCGCTGTTAAAACCAGGTGGCACAGTATCCATTTTGGATTATAACCACGAGGCTTTACAATGGCAGCCGCAACCACCGGTAAGCATGCAGCGCTTTTACGCTACTTTTTTAAGGTGGCGGGGCGATGCCGGTATGAACAACCACATTGCCGAAGATCTGCCCGAATATTTGCAGGAAGCAGGTTTTGCCAATATCGAAGTATTTAATGCCGATGAGGTTTATCAAAAAGGCGAATATAACTTTGAAGGCAAAGCAGGCATCTGGGCAAAAGTAGCCCAGTCAAAGCAAATGGTTGAGGAAGGCTATATTGATGATGAATCGCGCTTGCTGGCTATTGATGAGTACACCAACTGGGTAGAAAATGAAGCCGAGCAAATGGTGATGAAACTAAAAGAAGTATGCGGCGTAAAACCCGAATAAATAAAACATCTATAAAACAAAAAACCGCTGCCTCTGGCAGAGATTAGGGTTATGGGAATTAAAAAACATATATTAGTAATACCCGGCGACGGGATAGGCCCGGAGGTTACCACTTGGGGTAAAGCAGTTTTAGAAAAAATCGGTCAGGATTTTGGCCACGAATTTACTTTTGACGAAGCCCTGATGGGCCATGCGGGTATCGAGGCAACCGGCAATCCGCTGCCTGACGAAACTCTGGCTAAAGCTAAAGCAAGCGATGCTATCCTGTTTGGCGCTATCGGTCACATCAAATATGATAATGACCCGTCGGCCAAAGTACGTCCGGAGCAGGGATTATTAAAGATCCGTAAAGAGCTTGGTTTATACGCCAACCTGCGTCCTATTATGTTGTTTGATGAGCTTTTGGATGCGTCAAGCCTTAAGCCCGAAATATTGAAAGGTACGGATATCCTTTTCTTCCGCGAGTTAACCGGCGACGTTTACTTCGGCGAGAAAAAACGCAGCGAAGATCGTAACACCGCTTCTGACCTGATGATCTATTCACGTTACGAAGTTGAGCGTATAGCAATCAAAGCTTACGAGGCTGCCCGCGTACGTGGTAAAAGGTTATGCTCTGTTGATAAAGCAAACGTATTGGAGGCTTCACGCTTATGGCGCGAGGTGGTACAGGAAATTGCCAAACAATATCCGGATGTTGAAACCGAGCACATGTTTATTGATAACGCGGCCATGCAGTTGGTTAAAAACCCTAAAAAGTTTGATGTGGTATTAACCGCTAACCTTTTTGGTGATATCCTAACCGACGAAGCGTCGCAAATTGCAGGCTCAATGGGTATGCTGGCTTCAGCTTCGGTAGGTGATGGCACAGGATTTTTTGAGCCTATCCACGGTTCGGCACATGATATCGCCGGTCAGGATAAAGCAAATCCGCTGGCCTCTATCTTATCAGTAGCACTGATGCTTGAAATAAGCTTCGGCCTTAAAGAGGAAGCTAAAAAGATAACCGACGCCATTGATGAAACGCTGAAAGACGGTTACCGTACCGGCGATATAGCAGATGCCAATACCGACAAAGCTAAAATCTTAGGCACTACGGCAATGGGCCAAAAAGTGCTTGAATATTTATAGTAGACAGCCATTGTCATGATGACTAAGTTCAGCATCTTCATGATGATCTTGTTCCTCTTTTGTGGCTACGGAGCCAATAACGGAGGAGGGACATTTGCCTTTATCGAGGTGCTGATGGCCATGAGCATGGATGATAATGAAAAGCTCGAAAACCTGGTATTGCTGTTCGCAATAGCAGCCCAGGTAGCCGGAGTTTATGCCATCATCCGCTCAAACAGCAAGCTGATGCTATGGGTAATTATAGCCCTGAGCCTGGCGGTAATAGTTGTAACCGCTGCTTCGGCAGATGCCATTGGTAAAGTGATATGGGTTAACAGCTTGTTTGTGGTGAGTGCAGTAGTTTATATCGCATTGCACTTTAGAAACAAAAAAATATCAATTACCTCTAACGAGGTAACCGGATAAAATAAAAGCGCGGGCAAGTGCGATTCCTTCCCTGGGGAAGGAGGAGGAAGGGGTTAGATAAGCGTGCGGAAAGTATGCATGTTGCAGAAACCCCTCCCTGCCACTACACAATCTGCCGCACCCCTCCCAAGGGAGGGAATTACAAAAATAATCGGTGTAATCAAAAGCATCGGTGTAATCTAAGAAATATGAAATGGAACGCTGATTTGTACGACCAAAAGCATGCCTTCGTATTCAAATACGGGGAAGATGTGCTGGAGTTTCTGGATGTGAAACCGGGTGAGCACATCCTTGATCTGGGTTGCGGTACAGGCCATTTAACCAAACAAATACAAGATAAAGGTGCGGTAGTAAAAGGTACCGATTACTCGCCCGAAATGATAGCCCAGGCTAAACAACTTTACCCGGATGTTGATTTCGCAGTTGAAAACGCTGCCGATTTCTTTACCGACGAAAAATACGACGCTGTTTTTTCAAACGCTGCCCTGCATTGGGTGCTTGATGCTAACGGCGCAATTCGTAGTGTGTTTAACAGCCTCAAAAAAGGCGGGCGTTTTGTTGCCGAAATGGGTGGCAAAGGCAATGTTGAACGCCTGATAGAAGCTACTAAACAGGTGCTTCATAATCATGGTTACCATGAAAAAGCCGATGTAAAAGTTTGGTATTTTCCATCGGTAGGCGAATATACCACCAAACTGGAAGAGCATGGTTTCAGGGTAACGTATGTTATCCACTATGACCGCAAAACCGCGCTTCAGGATGGTGAACAGGGTGTAGCCAAATGGATCACCATGTTTGGCGCTCAATTTTTAGATGGTATCCCGGATGACGAAAAACAACAGATCCTGGCCGAGATCACCAAAAAGCTTGAACCTTTTTATAATGAGAACGGCGAATGGTATGCCGACTACAAAAGGTTACGGTTTATTGCAGTAAAAGAATAGATAGGAGACGTGAGATTTGAGATATGAGATTTTTTTCTCTAACTTGAATTTTGCTTTTTGATAAAAAAACAAAGAAATAAACACCGATGAAGGATAAGGGCATTAATTTCCTATCCAACATCTCAAATCAAAATAAAAAGATATGTTACACGATCCCAACCGCGTTTATGTTTTTGATACCACGCTTCGCGATGGCGAGCAGGTACCGGGTTGCCAGTTAACAACCCCCGAAAAGATTGAGATAGCTAAGGAACTGGAACTACTGGGCGTGGATATTATTGAAGCAGGTTTCCCGGTTTCAAGTCCGGGCGACTTCCAAAGCGTTGTTGAAATTTCAAAAGCTGTTAAAGAGCCTACTGTTTGCGCGCTTACCCGCGCTAACAAAGGTGATATTGACGCAGCTGTAGCATCTCTGCAATATGCCAAACGTCCACGGATCCATACGGGTATCGGTTCGTCTGATATGCACATCAAGCATAAATTTAACAGTACCCGCGAAGAGATTTTAGAGCGCGCTGTTGAAGCGGTTAAATATGCTAAGAAATCTGTTGAGGATATTGAGTTTTACGCCGAAGATGCTGGCAGGGCCGATGTGGTTTACCTGGCCCAGATGGTTGAGGCTGTTATTGCCGCCGGTGCAACTGTGGTAAACATTCCGGATACCAACGGTTACTGCTTACCAGATCAGTACGGTGCCAAGATCAAGTTCCTGAAAGAGAACGTTAAAAATATTGATAAAGCTATTATCTCGGTACATTGTCATAATGACCTTGGTTTGGCTACCGCCAACTCTATAGCCGGCTTACAAAACGGTGCCCGCCAAATTGAAGGTACTATTAACGGTATTGGCGAGCGTGCAGGTAACACTTCTATCGAAGAAGTGGTGATGATCCTGAAAACACACCAAACTTTAGGCTTGCATACTAACATCGACTCTAAAAAGTTTTATGAACTGAGCCAGATGATCCGCACACAAATGCGTATGCCGGTACAGCCTAATAAAGCTATTGTAGGTGCCAATGCCTTTGCCCACAGCTCAGGTATTCACCAGGACGGCTTCCTGAAAATGCGTGAAAACTACGAGATCATTCGCCCTGAAGATGTAGGCTTTCCGAGCGCCACAATAGTGCTAACCGCGCGCAGCGGCAGGCATGCTCTGAAATTCCATCTGGAGCGTTTAGGATATACGCTGGATAAGGAAGAACTTGCTTTTGTTTACAATAACTTTTTAACGCTTGCTGATAGTAAGCTTGACATAAATGACCAGGATTTGCAAGGCCTTATGGCGCACCGACTGGTAAAAAATTAACAATGGAAACTGATACAAAAAGCCGGCTTAATTTTGAAGCGGCATACCAGCGGATAAAGGACGTTGTGAAACGTACCCCGCTGCAATATAACGCCGGTCTTTCGGCAAAATATGAGTGTGATGTTTATTTAAAACGCGAAGACCTGCAGGTTGTGCGTTCATACAAGTTGCGCGGCGCGTACAACATGATCAGTCAGTTAAATGACGATGAGTTGAGCCGCGGTGTAGTTTGCGCCAGTGCGGGTAACCATGCCCAGGGCGTAGCTTTTTCATGCAACAAAAAAAATATTAAGGGTGTAATTTTTATGCCCGAAATAACGCCTAAGCAAAAGGTTAAACAAACCGCCATGTTTGGCAACGGTAATATAGAGATTGTGCTTACCGGCGATACCTTTGATGATTGCCTGGCCGAAGCCCTTGCCTATACCGAAAAACACCAGATGACTTTCATCCCTCCTTTCGATGACTACCGCGTTATTGAAGGCCAGGGAACCGTAGGTGTTGAAATACTGCAGGACCTGCCGGACATTGAAGTTGCAATCATGCCTATTGGCGGTGGCGGTTTTGCTTCTGGCACAGGTACCTATCTTAAAAATAACGTTCCGAACATTCACCTGATAGGCGTTGAGCCGGAAGGTGCCCCATCAATGCTGGGTGCCATAAACCATGGTAAACCTATTACATTAGATGAAATAGACCGTTTTGTTGATGGCGCCGCTGTTAAACGTGTTGGCGCGTTAACCTATGATATCTGTAAAGATATCCTGAACGATATGCTGCTGGTACCCGAAGGTAAAATATGCACCACCATACTCAAACTTTATAATGAGGATGCTATTGTAGTTGAACCGGCCGGTGCATTATCTGTAGCCGCGCTTGATGCCTGCAAAGAGCAAATCAAAGGCAAAAAGGTAGTTTGCATTATCAGCGGTGGTAATAACGATATTGCCCGCATGCAGGAGATCAAAGAAAAATCGCTGCTGTACGAAGGTTTAAAACATTACTTCATCGTAAGGTTCCCGCAACGTCCGGGGGCTTTGAAGTTATTTGTAAATAGTGTATTAGGCCCTGGTGATGACATTACCCGTTTTGAGTTCATTAAAAAGAATGAAAAAGAAAACGGCCCGGCACTGGTAGGCATCGAGCTAAAAAATGCTGAGGACTACCCTGCCCTGTTGCAACGGATGCACGCGCACCGTTTCAATGTTATTGAATTGAATAAAGACCAGACTTTGTTTGAGTATTTGGTGTGAGTCTCCCGCTCGTCATTGCGAGGCACGAAGCAATCCCAAACTATACAGAGTGGCTCTGCCAATCGGGGATTGCTTCGTGCCTCACAATGACGTGGTGGAGATGAAAGAGGCCTAAAACTTGAAAGTTTTAGGCCTCTTTTTTATTCTGTAAATTCTAAAATTCTGTAAATTCTGATTCAGAAATTACTCCTGCACCACATCAATCCAGTTACCATCCCCTTTAATGATATTGATCAACTCATCAAGCGCATTGGCCGAACTAATATTTTTCTTCACGGCTTCCTTACCACGGTAAAGGGTGATTTTATCGGTACCTGAGCCAACATAACCATAGTCGGCATCGGCCATTTCGCCGGGGCCATTTACGATACAGCCCATGATACCAATCTTCAATCCTTTAAGGTGACTTGTGCGACTGCGAATCATCTGGGTAGTAACCATCAGATCGAACAATGTACGGCCGCAGCTTGGGCAGGAAATATACTCTGTTTTGGAGATACGTGAGCGGGTAGCCTGCAAAATACCAAAAGCGGTAGAGGTAATTACATTAGTAGGTAGTTCAGGAGCATCTATCCAGATACCATCGCCAAAACCATCAACCAATAAAGCGCCAAGATCGGTTGAAGCGTAGAGTTGTAATTTAGATGTGAGATCTGAGATTTGAGATTTGAGATCAACTTCACTTTCGGACTTTCCGACTTCCGGACTTCCGGACTCGAATAAATAGCTTCTCTTCACAATCACCGGCACATCCAAACCAAGCTCTTCCATTTTAAAGAAGAAAGCGCGTTGCTCAGCCATACCGTGCAGGGCCTCGGTTTCGAGCACCAGCACCAGCGAATTATCCAACTGGATAGATCCGAAAGCATCTGAGTCAATATCAGCTGGCTGCAACCTTACTAAGTTTAGTTTTGAAGACCGGTCGACATCGCCAATATATTCCTGTAGGGTAAATACAGGGTGGCAATTGGTTTTATCGGCCAGTTTAAGCCAGGTATTGTAATTATAAAGCTGCTTTAAGTTGCCTGGTAAAGTAAACGAAGGCAATTCATCGGCCAGGTAAACAAAATCAACTGATTGTTCGGCCATGTTATATTTATCCAGCAGCGGCGAGTACAGGTAGCCTGCTTCGTTCAACACAGCCGGATCTTTCAGGTTCTTTTTCGATAAGTCAACCACTACCCTCGGCACCAAATGTCCGCCTATAAAAGCGTTGGCCTCGTAGGTTTCGCGTTTTTTGTATTCGTATGGATTATGTTGAGCTGGTGAAATGTCAAATGTTAAAGGCGAAATATTTTTATCTTCACCTAAAGCTTCGGCCTTTTGCCTTTCGCCTTTCGCCTTTTCCCTCAAAGAATAGCGACGAACCAACTCAATAGCAACCGGGGCTTCGGCTTCAGGCTCTTCGGTTAGGGATACACGCACGGTATCGCCGAGACCATCTTCCAATAACGTTCCTATACCTACGGCAGATTTAATGCGGCCGTCTTCACCATCGCCGGCTTCAGTCACACCAAGGTGCAGCGGATAGTTCATGCCTTCTGCAACCATAGTTTCAACCAGTAAACGGTAGGCCTGTACCATCACCTGCGGGTTGCTCGATTTCATTGAGATCACGAGGTTATAGTAATTGAGTTGCTCACACATCCGCATAAATTCCATGGCCGATTCAACCATACCTTGTGGGGTATCGCCGTAACGGCTCATGATCCTGTCGCTCAGCGAACCATGATTGGTACCGATACGCATGGCAGTGCCATATTCTTTACACACTTTTACTAACGGCGCAAACTTTTGGAGAATGCGTTCCAGTTCGCCCTGATATTCCAGGTCGGTATAATCTATCTGGTCAAATTTCTTTTTATCGGCATAGTTACCGGGATTAACACGCACCTTTTCAACTATGCGGGCAGCTACCTCGGCAGCATTTGGGGTAAAGTGAATATCAGCAACCAATGGCACTGTATAGCCACGGGCGCGAAGTTGCTTTTTAATTTCGGCCAGGTTTTGGGCCTCTTTAATGCTGGGCGCTGTGATCCGCACATACTCGCAACCGGCATCAACCATACGAATGGTTTGCTCAACCGTACCAATGGTATCCATGGTATCGGTAGTGGTCATGCTTTGTATGCGGATTGGATTATTCCCGCCCATAGGTATATCGCCGATATTAACCTCGCGGGTAATAAAACGCGAATATTCGGTTAATGAGTTACAATAACGACCGGGCAGCACTTTAACAGCATCAGTATTCATCAGTGATGGAAATTAATATAATGCAAATTTAGTGAATATGTTGGGATTAGGCTACCTGCATGTAAACGATAAATTCATAGTAAAGTCAATCACTTTAAATTGAATTTATATATTTTAGCTAAATAAAACCTTTATCTCTTCACAATGAGAAACTATATTTTGCTTATTACGCTTTGTTTCATCTTTTCGTGCAAGAGTAATACTAAAAAAGACAATGCTTCGATAGATGCAGATGCCGGAAACTCTAATTTACTCATTAAAAAATTCAAGCCACTACTGCAAGGCACCTGGGTAAACAAGACCTATATTGATAAGGTGGCAAAAACAAGATCGCCATTGGCGGCAGTGAAAGAAGCTGACGGCATATCATCTTTTAGCATCAATACCGCAGACATGAAAGGCGATAGTATTATTGTACCCGTTGGCTGGGATAATCATGACGGAAGTGACGTTACGTTATCATTTAAGAAAGGGAAGCGGCCTTCGTCGTTAATATTTGGAGCAGGCGAACTTTGTGCTACTGTTGATCACGGTGATACTATCATAACTGTTTATTATCCTAATAATAAGGGTCAGATTAAAACCACTCCATTTATCAGGGCAAACTCCAAAGAGATAATGCAAATTGCAGATGGGATGTACCGCCTGATTAATAAGGTGCTTATTGCCGGAACCTATAATTTACAAGATTCCACAGCAAATTCCGTGGTAATGTTTAGTATTGATGGCAAAGTGCAAGGATTTCGTGGCTTTAAAAACTACACCATAAACATCGACCTTAACTCGGACGCAATGGATAATCTTGACGAGATCGGATTTAGGAATGATATAAAACATCATGCCAGCTACTCATTTAAGTTTGATGGCGATACACTGAAGCTTTATGATACCAAACCCAACGCAGATTCGTCTTTATTGATTCTGGATAAATTAAAGTACAAATTGGTAAAGCAAAAGTAAGCTCAAACCCATCATATCAACCTATCTTTAATCACCAAAGTCCCGGCAATCATATCATGTAAACACTGTTGCTGCTTATTAAAAAACGCTATCAAGTAACCGATAAAAAGGGTTAATACTGAAAATAACTTGGCGAGGTTACGACCGATCGCCTTTCCAACGCTGATCCGGTTGCCATCCATATCCACTACTTTTATATTAAGCATTTGCTTACCGTAAGTAGCTTGCTTAACCGAGCTTTCCATTACCACATGATAAATAAATTTGCCAATGGGTGTAAAAGCAATAATACCGATAGAGGTATAGATGCGGGCCTGCTTATCAGTAACGAACAGGAACACCGCCGCAGCCGCAAGCATTACAAATACCCCAAACACTATAAACCAGTCAAGCGCTGATGCCAGCCAGCGCTGATCAAAGCTGCCGTAATATTGCATGAGCAGCTTTGGCCGGGCAAAGCCGAACAGTTCCCGTAACTCGGTAATTTCCTGGGCTTCCTTGTAATCCACCATGTCATCGGTCTTAACAAAATCGCCGGGTTTGATGCCGCGCGTTTTGAGCTCGGGGATGGTAAATGGCCCTTCGGGTTTACCGTTAATGACTAATATGTAGGATTGGGACATGAGGCGATCTATTACATAACCATATCATTGCGAGGAGGAACGACGAAGCAATCGCATACTATACAGGGCCGGCTTGCCTCTGTGCGATTGCCACGCTTCGCTTGCAGTGACATATTCTATTTGTGTTTTTATCCCTCTAAGATAGATATTCCTTCCACCAATCAGAATTATAAGCGCCTTTTACCTCGGTCGGTTCGCCAGGTTTGGGGGCAAATAAATTGATATGTTTTTGTTTTGCCATAGGTACCAACCATTCAATAGGCTCGTACCAGGCATGCGGGGCCAGGTTAAATGTACCATAGTGGATGGGCATCATCAGTTTACCTTTCAGATCAAGATGCGCGTTAGACGCATTATCCGGCCCCATGTGAATATCGGGCCAGAATTTTCCATATGCGCCTATTTCAAGCATGGTTAAATCAAACGGACCAAAAGCCTCTCCTATTGCTTTAAACTCGGGCGAATATCCCGAATCGGCACCAAAATAAATATTATGTTCAGGGCCTTTAATCACAAATGACGACCAAAGCGTTTCGTTTCTCCCGGTAATCCCCCTGCCAGAAAAATGCCGGGATGGCGTTGAAGTAAGAACAATTTCATTGCCGATCATCGCGCTATCACCCCAATCCATTTCAGTGATAAAATTGGCAGCCATACCCCAGCGGGTTAAATACTGGGCCACACCCACCGAGCAGAAAAAAGGAATATTTTTATCGGCAAAAAACTTGATCGTAGCTTTATCCAAATGGTCATAATGGTCATGCGACTGGATCACGGCATCCAGCGGTGGCAGGTCTTCAAGAGCTATAGGCGGTTTAAAAAACCGCTTAGGCCCAAATGATTGCGAAAACGAAACCCTGTCGCTCCAAACGGGATCGGTAAGGATGCGTTTTCCATCTATCTCAATCAGGATGCTGGAGTGCCCAATCCAGGTGATACGCAAACCAGATGCGGGCGGCGTATTGTAAACCGATGGATCTGTTTTAAACGGACCTAAAGTTTTTTTAGGCGTATTCTCGGCTTTGTTATTCACATATTCCCTCAAAATGGGAATCATTTTGCCAAAGCCAGCCTCGTCGGTAGGTATAGTATTTTGATATTTTTGTCCTTTTTTTCGCGATGCGGGTAAACTCATAACAGCAATTATAGTACTTAAAACAGGTATGATATAAGTAACGCAAAAAAGTTACGATTGGTTGAATGTCCGGTACCTTTATTTACTTAAAAATGATATTGCTGTATCGCAAAACTCAATTAACGGAGCAGGCAAAACATCCCCATCAAAAGGGTGCAAACCGCCAAAAGTATGATCGGCCTCTTTTTGTACGATGTATTGGCCAGCAGGATTAGCTTCGTGCAACTGCTGCGAATGGCTAACCGGTACCGTAGGATCGGCATCACCATGAATGATGAGCCATGGCTGGGTGATTTTAGCGGCCTGCTTTAAAATATCTAACCTAATCGGGTTATTATCCAGATCATCCAACAAGGTTGATTTGACAGGCATTTGCTGACCGGTGCGTTTATTTTCAAAGTAAAAAACCCCCTGCAGTCGCCACTGGGGCTCTATCTGTTTAGGCCAAAGGTTACGGAAACCGGATATGGAAGCCATGCTCACCAATTTTTTGATCCGCGCATCTTCGGCTGTTTTGATGATACTTATACCGCCACCCATGCTATGGCCAATGAGGTATACGCCATCGGCAACGGGTATGCTCGCGCCGCTGCAGGCAAAATCAATGATGGTATCCAGGTCTTCCAGTTCGATAGAGATGGTATTATCTGCAAAAGCAGTCAGATCTGCAAAATCTTGAGGATGTGCAGGCGTTGTGCCATTATGCGAAAAATTGAATTTCAGGAAACGGAAGCCATTTTTGACAAAGTACCGGGCCAGCAGATCATGCGTACCCCAATCTTTAAAGCCCTTAAAACCATGAGCGAAAATTACCAGTGGCGCATTTTTAAAAGCATCATCATAGGTAACATCAATAAGCATTGGTCGGCCTTTAGCGCCGGGAAGGGTAAAATTATCTTTCCTGATCATGGCGGCTAAGTTAGTATTAACCGGGATATTATTTCGGGAGCAGTCTGAAGTAATTAGGCTAAAGCCCTTCTTTGCTAACCCGATCCGTTGGCTAAAGCCACCGGCAATGAAAAACACAAGCTATTCAAAAGAAAGCGTCATTGCGAGGTACGAAGCAATCCCAAACTATACAGAGCGGATTTGCTTATCTGGGATTGCTTCGTACCTCGCAATGACGCTTTTTGTAATATTGTTTCCCTACACCCTTTTCCCGTTAAAAGTGATATTATACAAATCCGTGCGCCTGTCTTTGATATTTTGCACACTGCCGTATTCATGCAGCTCGTCCAATAACGACAGGTCAACATCAGCAATCACAATCATCTCGGTATTAGGTGTGGCTTCAGATTGAATACCATTGGTTGGGAAACCAAAATCAGATGGTGTAAATACCGCCGATTGCGCGTAGCTCACTCCCATATTATTTACGTTAGGCAGGTTGCCAACACAGCCGGCTATAGCCACATAACATTCATTTTCAACGGCACGGGCCTGCGCGCAAAACTTAACCCTGTTGTATCCGTTTTGGGTATCGGTAAGGAAGGGTACAAACAAGATTTGCATATCCTGCCCGGCCATAATGCGCGACAGTTCCGGAAACTCCACGTCATAACAGATCAGAATGCCTATTTTACCGGCATCGGTTTCAAACACCCTCACTTCATCACCACCACGGATGCCCCATGAGCTAATTTCAGATGGTGTTGGGTGGATCTTGTAAACCTCCTCCATGCTACCGTTGCGGCGCAGCAGGTAGGATACGTTATACAACGATTCTTCATCAATTTTAGGCATGCTGCCCGCTATGATATTTACGTTATAGGATACGGCCAGTTTGCCAAATTCCTCAACAATCTGCTGGGTATATTTTGCCAGCTCGCGCATGGCCTTGGCCGTATCCATGTGGTTATAATCGGCCATGAGCGGCGTGTTAAATAACTCAGGGAACAGAATAAAATCGGCCTGGTAGTCGCTCACCGCGTCAACAAAGTATTCGGCATGTTTAAGCAACTCGCTGATATTATTATAAGAGCGCATTTGCCACTGCACCAGCCCAATACGCACTACCGTTTTATGATTAATAGCATCACTTACTTCTTCATAGTAAACATTGTTCCACTCTATAAGCGTAGCAAAACCCTTTGAACGGCTATCCTCCGGCAGGTAGTTTTTCAGTACTTTACGTACGTGAAAATCATTAGATAGCTGGAACGATAGTGTAGGATCATAAATCTCCTTGTATTTCACCTTGTCGATATACTGTCGTGGCGTAAGCTCGTTCTGATATTTCTGATAATTGGGGATGCGTCCCCCAGCTATAATACTTTTTAGGTTTAGCTTTTCGCATAGTGCCTTCCGTGCTTCATAAAGGCGGCGCGCCAAACGAAGACCACGATAATTGGGGTGTATAAAAATATCGATACCATAAAGCACATCACCTTTTTCGTTATGGGTTTTAAAGGTGCTATCTCCTGTAATTTGCTTATAGGTGTGGTTATCCCCAAATTTTTGATAATCAACAATAATAGATAACGCACAGCCGACTACCACATCGTTCACGGTTACACAGATCTGTCCTTCAGGGAAAAGTTTGATGAGCTTTTTGATGGAATTGGCATCCCAATAGTCCTCATCCATATCCATATAAGCCGACTTCATCGACTTTTTAAGTTCCTGATAATCCTGTACTTCCAGGTTACGTAGTTCTACACTTTGCAGATCCATAGTTTTTTGTTACGATCAGTATTTTTATGTTATGCTGAACTGTCTCGAACGAGGTGTTTCAAACGCCCAACAAGACAAAGTTTGTTTATTGCAGTGCAGGGCAAACCAACAAGCTACCCCATCACTGTACTCCCAACATCCAAAAGCTCAATTGGTTTAAAGTAATTTTTCGCGATCGCTGGTATGCCACCAAACCCAATAGATCAGTACAAATTGTGCCGCGAGCCTGAGCCAGGCGAAAAAAGGCGTAATTGTCATCCCCTCAACCTTAAAAGGCGCGTCAAATATCATCCCAATATGCACGCTCAGAAAGGCAATCAGCATAAGCACAATGCCCCAGCCCGCCCAATACCTTGTTTTTGTTGAGATAAGTAATAAACCAAGCGTTATTTCCACAACACCCGCCACCATATTTAACGCTTTCGGATATAGCAGGTTATGAGGCATTACTGCGTAGTAAAAACCAGGATCGCGGAAGTGGTTAAGGCCGGCAAGCACGTAAAATGCTATAAGTATTATCAGGCTTATTTTTTTAAACTTATTCATGATTTAATTTACAAATATTTTGTTATACGCACCACAAAACAGTTTAAATACTGCAAAGCAAGCCGTTTTTATAATTTATAACCATTCCAAATAAGCCTGTTTGACAAAGTGTTGACATAGGATGTGCCGAATAGTGATACTTTTGTTCGGTCAAATTTTAAAACTGCTTTGAAGTATCTAAAGGTAATAGCTTTTACGCACAAACAGATTGAACTGAAGGAATTGGGTAGATTGGTGGTTTGCCAGGAAAATCTGACAGATAAACTTGCGCAGGTTAAAGAGCAGTTTAACATCCCCGAAATTTTTTACCTGGCTACCTGTAACCGTGTCGAGTTTGTGATGACAACCCCACAAGCGGTTGATAAGGATTTTGCCAAAAAATTCATAGAAGCCTTTAACACAGAGCTTTGCCACGATTCGTTGAGCACTTTCATGAATAGCGCGTCTATTTATGAAGATCAGGAAGCCATGGTTCACCTGTTACGTACTTCTTGTTCGTTAGAGAGTTTGATCGTGGGCGAAAAGGAAATACTTGCCCAGTTACGCAGAGCATATGAACATTGCAAAGAGGCTGGCCTAACCGGCGATGCCATGCGCATGATCATGAATTGCGTGGTAAAAACAGCCAAGGAGGTTTACACACATACCAACATCTCCAAAAACCCAATCTCGGTAGTATCGCTGGCTTACCGCAAGCTTAAAGACCTTAATCTTTGCTCAAATGCCCGAATCCTCATCATCGGTGCAGGCGAAACCAACCGCAACATTTCCAAATATCTTCAAAAACATAAATTTTCAAACTTCGCGGTATTTAACCGTACTGTGGCCAATGCCGAAAAATTAGCTGCCGATTTAGGTGGTGAGGCCTTTGACCTGGAAGCTTTGAAAACCTACAATAAAGGTTTTGATGCTATTATCACCTGCACATCTGCAGTTGAGCCTATCATCACTACCGAGATTTACCAATCGCTGTTAAACGGCGAAACAGGCAGGAAAACCATAGTTGACCTTGCCATCCCTAACGATACCGCTCCCGAAGTACTGGAGCAATTCCCGGTTAACTTTATCGAAGTACATTCCCTTAACGAGGTTGCCAAAAAGAACCTGCAGGAACGTTACCACGAACTGGTACACGCCGAAGCTATTATTGAGCAAAACATTGCCGAGTTTGTACAGCAGCTTAAACAGCGCCGTATTGAAGTAGCCATGCGCCAGGTACCTGAAAAAATCAAAGAGATCCGCAACAATGCCATCAACACCGTTTTTGCCGACGAGGTACAGGGCCTGGATGAGCAATCACGCGAGATTTTAGAAAAGGTGATCAACTACATGGAGAAAAAATATATCAGTGTACCCATGATCATGGCGAAGGATATATTGATCAATGAAAATTGATTGAAGTATTTTGCAACCAAGCACTAAAAATTTTCTTTAAGAATCTTGTTTTAAGATATCGATATGCATTTAAAAAAAATGTCATTTCGAACGAGGCACGAGGAGAAATCCTTATCTCTGGTCGAAGTTTAGCGAAGCGTAACTTCGTCCTAAGATGGTTTAAGCTTTCAGCTTAACCAGCCCTGTATCTGGATATATCTTGTTACCTGCAAGCCAGGTGTAAACAACAACTTTAGATATTAGACACGCAAGCAGAATGCTTGCCTTATTTTAGGTTGAAGTTACGCTTCGCTAAACTTCAACCAGCCAATGCCCTCCTTATCGTGCCGATAAGACCTGTTCCAGATCATCCTTAAAATTCCTTCCAATCGGAATCTCCTGGCCACTCAAAATAATACGGTTACTTTCTAAACGAGTTATTTTATTAATAGATACAATAAAAGATTTATGAACCCGGACGAAACGTTTCGGTGGGAAAATATCCAACATCGCCTTGATCGATCCTTTTAACAGGATCTTCTCTTTGCTTGTATAAATTATAGCATAATCTTTTAACCCCTGGATGTGTGTAACCTCATTAAAATAAAGCTTAATACGCTGAACACCACTTTTAACAAAAATAAAATCGGTGCTCTTGTCAGATAAAAGCTCCTCCGCATGGTCATATTGTGCTTTCAGCAATAGAAATTCTTTGATTTTGCTAATAGCCTGCTCAAAACGTTTAAAAGGTATCGGTTTCAGCAAAAAATCAATTACGCCCAGTTCATAGCCTTCAAAAGCGTAGTTACGATAAGCTGTAATAAAAACGGTCACCGGTGGATCTGCCAGCGTTTTCAGAAACTGGATGCCAGTCATTTCGGGCATTTCAATATCCAACAGCAACACATCGGCCCGATGATCTTGCAAATGCCGCAGCGCATCACCCGCGTTACTAAACAAGAATACCGAATGTACGTGATCAATTTTTTCCAGGTAACTATCCAATATTTCAAGCGCAAGCGGCTCATCATCTACTACCACATATTTCAGCAAGGCTTCCATTATCTCTATTATAAATCAATTAACAGTTTTGCCCAAAAGGTATCTTTTCTATCTTCCAGCAGCAGCGTATACCTATTCGGATAAAGCAGGTCCAGCCGTTTCCGCAAATTATCAAGACCAATGCCGCCTTTAGTATGGCCAATCATTAAAACTGGCTTGGCATTTTCTATAATAAACTCCAGCGTATGTCCCTCCATGGCGATGTCCGCCTTTAACCAGCCGCCCTTAGTTTGCTTACCCAGTCCGTGCTTAAAAGCGTTTTCAACCAGCGGCAACAAAAGCAAAGGAGCTATTTCGTATCCGTTTGGTTCAGCATTAATATTCAGATTTATGGCTGCCTCATCGCTAAACCGCAAGCGCTCCAGTTCCATGTAATTATGGAGGTAGCCGATCTCTTTTCCCAGCGGTACTTTTTCACCGGTGCTGTCATACAGCATATATTCCATCATTTCTGATAGTTTCAGTACTACATCCGGGGCGAGTTCTGATTTTTTAAGCGTCAGGGCATAAAGGTTATTCAGGATATTAAACAGAAAATGCGGGTTTACCTGCGCCCGCAGAAAATTAACCTCGGCATTTAGCTTTTCAACGGTAATTTTCTGAATAACCAACTGCTGCCCATACCAGTCCATGCTCAACTTTAGCGCGAGCATTAAGCCCAGGTACCATAGTGTGCTGAAAAAGTTGTAGGATAACGATTCGACCAGGTTGCTGTTACGCATGGGGCCAACTACATAACCATATAAGTAAAAATCGAACAGGCTTTGCGCGGTTAAGTAGCCAATAACCGATAGGATGATTGCTGCAAAATAAGCCAGATATCGTCTTTTTAACAGGTACCGGGGTAAAAAGTATTGCAGGTTAAGATAAGCGATAATAATAAGCAATACGATACGCCCGGTAACGCAGGCCACAAAGTAAGGCATACTGGCTTTATATATGAGGTATCTCTTCTCGTAAATAAAAAAGCCGGTGATCAGCACCCAATAAGCGCCATGCATTAAGATATGTCTTAACGTAACCTTACGTTTTGAAAACGGCAGTTTAAGTGGTTTATCCAACGCATCCATTTTGATGTTTCATATCATTTAGCATAAAAGAAACTAAAAGCATTTCGCCCGCAAAATTATATCGACAAACTGCGCAAATAATAGAGGAAGATACGGATAAAAGGGCTGATATCTATTTTTCAGGTTGTTGGTCTACTAATTTTCGGCCTCATTTCCGGTTGCCTTAATATTGCATGCACAAACAAATAAGTATTTCATTTAAAACTTTTTAATCATGAAACACATCAAATTTTATCAGGCGTTTATAGGATTATTTACGCTGATAACGCTAAGTTTTACCGAATCGGGGTTCGCAAGCAAATTTGGGCTGGACGGTTACGAGATCTACTTAAACAACAAGCTCATCCTGAAACAATACGTAAACCAGCCCCTTAATTTAAGAGTATTACAACTCACTAAGGCAAATGAGGGCGATGAGCTGCGCATTAAGTATAACCATTGCCAAACCAAAGGCCCGGGTACAGGGCGCAGCCTTACCCTTCAGGACGAAAAGGGTAACACATTGAAAAAATGGGACTTTGCCGATGCCTCTGATTTTGCTATGGTGGTACCCGTAAAAGACTTGTTGCAGCTGGAAAAGAAGAATAACAATCATGAACTCAGTTTACATTATACATCGCGCGAGCGACCTAATGGCGAGATGCTGGCAATGCTGAAGTAAAGACATGGTTATTTGCCTGCTACATATTGTATCCATCAACAACAATATGTAGCAGGCCTTTATTTGGGTAGTTCAAATACCAAGGGCTTTATAAGCCCGGCACTAATCATTGGTTCACCATCATTTCCAATAATAAAACGAACCTGATAAAGGGCGTTTATCGTTCTTCCATTCTTTTGCTAACTGAGCAGGAGATTTATACTTATTCCTGTCCCACCATTTTTGATATAAAGCCTTCATCTCTTTCATATCGGTATACTCCAGTTGCAGATGCTTATAAAATATTATCTCTACAGTTTCATCCGGCTTTCCGTTTAAACTCCCTTTCTGAATATGCTCGATTAAGTACATGGCCCACAGACCAACATAATCGCGGCGTTTGAGATTAGCAAACGATGATTGGAAATCATCTTTCTCACCAAAAACAAGTTTCTCGTTCCAGTCAATTTTGTCGATCAAAAAAGGGACGGCGCTTTTCCCGGCATTAAACAATTTTTCCTGAAGCTCAATTGTTGTAGCACTATCAAGTTTGGCCTGTATATATTTACCTGCCAGCTTCTTTAAACTATCCTGCACCTGGCAACGAACTGTTCCAGGAAAAACCAGGCTAAGTATTATTAATAAAAGGCTGAGTCTTTTCGCCAGGAGCATTGTGATATACGGCTTAATTGTTAAACTAAGTTAACATTAATAAGCACACCATCACTCCGTCCTTAAACTCTTTATCGGATTAACCGTAGCGGCTTTTACAGATTCATAGCCCACCGTGATCCAGGCGATTGCTAACGCGGCTACAGAGGCTACGAAAAACACGGTCCAACCCACGTTGATGTGGTAAGCAAAACCCGATAACCAGCTATTTGCCGCGTACCAGGAAAGCGGGATAGCTATCACTATGGCAATGAGGATTAACCTCGTAATCCCTGATGATAGTAAATAAACCAGGTTTACTACAGATGCACCTAATACTTTACGCACGCCAATCTCTTTGGTGCGCTGCTCGGCCATAAATGCCGATAAACCATATAAACCCAGGCAGGAAATAAAGATACCCAAACCTGAAAAAAGGTTAAAGATATTACCCATCTGCTGTTCACCTTTGTAAAGTTTGGATAGCTCCTGATCAATAAAATCAAATTTGAAAGGATAGGCCGGGTTTAGTTGCTGGCTAATTACTGATAAAATCTTAATAGTAGCCTCGGTTTTTCCAGGCAATGTCCGTACCACCACATAGCCACCAACTTTATTAAAAGGTATAACCAAAGGCTCAATGGCTTGCTGAACGGGCTTAAAATTAAAATCTTTTACAACTCCAACAATTGTACCCTTATTGCCCCAAACCGCTAATGGTTTGCCTACAGCAGTGCTTGCATTAAGGCCCATTACCTTCGCCATTTTTTCGTTGATCATATAATTATTCGAGTCGGTTTTAAAAGCCGATGAAAAACTGCGGCCGGCGGCTAATTTTATTCTGAAGGTGCGCGTAAAATCTCCGTCGACAGCCATTACCGGGACAGACATTTGCGAACGCGGATCTTTGCCATTCCACTGCACATTAAGTGTCCAGCCGCCAAGTTCAGTTGGCAAATCGGTAATTGTGGTAAAATCGCTCGTAAGCGAGGTTTGTCTCAATATATTTTTCAAAGCCTCCTGCTTATGCCACATCTCACCTGTCATTGGCATATATAAAAGATTAGCCTTCTCGAAACCTGGGTTTCTGTCCCTAATAAATTTAAGCTGATTATAGATAACTACCGTACCCACCAGCAATACAATAGATACCATGAACTGAACTACGACCAAAGTATTCCTGAAAAACAAATTACCTCCCATCGACTTCATATTCCCCTTAAGCACTTTAACGGGGTTAAATCCTGAAAGAAATAAGGCCGGATAACTACCCGAGATGATACCGGTTACCAATGCAATACCGGCAAGACTAAACCAAAGTTTCGCGTCCGACAAATTAATGACGAGCTTCCTGTTAGCCAGACCATTAAACACCGGCAAAAACATACGAACGATAACAAGCGCAAGCAAAAGGGAAAGAAAAGCAATAAATATCGATTCACTTAAAAACTGAATCACCAGTTGGCCGCGCACAGCACCTGCAACCTTGCGTAAGCCTATTTCTTTAGCTCTTCGTGCTGAGCGCGCGGTAGCCAGGTTCATAAAGTTGATACAGGCTACAACAAGTATCAATATGGCAATCACAAAAAAGATGCTTACATACTGTGAATTCCCGTGCCCCGGCGAATCTCCTAATCTTTCAGGAGCAAGATGTATTTGGGTTAAGGCTTGTAATTTAAATGTTGCCTTGGTATCAGGGCTATGTTTATGAAAAATCTGACCAACTTGTGTTTCAAGTTTAGCTATGTTAGCTGAAGAGGGATCGAAATTTTCATCTAATTGAACATACCCATAAAAGTTAAAATTGCTCCATTCATTATTTTTCAGATCGTTGTTGGTTTGAGCAATCAAAGCCATTGGAAGCAGAATGTCAAATTGCAGATCGGAATTGCCCGGAATATTGGCCATAACACCCGTTACAACCAGGTTATCTTTGTTATCTTTTCGGATTATTTTTCCAATAGGATTCTCTTTCCCGAAGTATTTTGTAGCAATATCTTGTGTTATTAAAACACCATTGGCCAGGTTCAAAGCCGTGGCACGATCGCCCTTTATTAAAGGATATGAAAATATATCCATAAATCCCGGATCAGCGTAAAAAACATGCTCCTCCTGAAATTTCCGGTTGTTAACATCAAATAAAACAGAAGGAAAACCCGGGTACAACCGGGCAGCGTTTTTAACAGCAGGTATCTCCGCTTTTAACCCAAAGGGCATTCCTGCCGAACTTGCCGCCGTTTTAGAATCGCCAAAATCACTGTCGATACGGTAAATCTGCGCGGCATTTTTATTAAATTTATCGTAACTCAATTCATTTTGCACCCAAAGCAAAATCAGGATACTTGAGGCAAGTCCTATCGCTAAACCCGATATATTGATAATAGAATATGCCTTGTCTTTTAAAATATTCCGGTAAGCCAGTTTAAAATATGTTTTGAACATAGGTATGTTAATTGCAGAGATGTTAAACTTAAACCTTTATTTAATACAGCTGAATACTTAAAACTCATGCCATCTATTTAAAATACTGATAAACAATAATTTAAATAAACACAACCTATTATATCGTTCGGAAACGTTACAACCGGTGTGCGTTTTTGCCCGATACAGCGGCAGTCGGCAACGACGATTATGATCCTTTCACCGCACAAATATCCGGGCGCGGGACTTGTTTGCCGTCTATGCGATATGCAAGGTAATTTTACACTGCACCTAACCCACACATTACAGTCATTTTGTTGCAATTAACAATAATTCGTTATGTTGTTGTGCCTTATCATCGGCATAAAAAATTAAATTTGCAGCTGTAAAACATTCATTCTTTTGGACAGAAAACTGATTATAGGAACCCGTGGCAGCGAATTGGCTTTATGGCAGGCCAATTTCGTTAAAGACAGCCTTGCTGCCATTAACATTACCGTCGAGTTAAAGATCATTAAAACCCAGGGCGACCGTATCCTGAACCTCAGCTTTGATAAGCTGGAAGGTAAAGGCTTTTTTACCAAAGAATTAGAAGAAGAATTAATTGCAGGCACTATAGATATCGCGGTCCACTCACATAAGGACCTGCCAACCGAAAATCCTCCGGGACTCATTATCGCAGCAGTTTCAGAACGGGAAGATCCGGCTGAACTGTTGTTGATCTTGAAAGATTGCGTTGATGTGCACCAAAAGCTATCTGTTAAATATGGCGCCATTGTGGGCACATCGTCAAACCGCCGCAAAGCGCAGCTATTGGCCCATCGCCCCGACCTTGAAATTGAAGATCTTCGCGGTAACGTGCCCACCCGTATTGGTAAGCTCCGCGATGAAAAATATGATGCTATTATGCTGGCTAAAGCCGGCGTTACCCGTTTAGGCCTTGACCTGAGCGAGTTTCATGTGGAAGAGATCACCCCGGTTGAGCTCATTCCGGCACCTGCACAAGGCGCGCTGGCTATCCAGATCCGCGAAAACGACCATGAGCTTTTTGAAGCCCTGCAAGCACTGCATCATACCAATGTTGCCGAAGAGCTTGCTGTTGAGCGTACCGTATTGAAATTATTTGGCGGTGGCTGCCACTTGCCTTTGGGTTGTTATTGCCGTAAGGAAGATGGTCTTTTCCAGGTATTTACCTCTAAAGCCAACGAAGGCGATGAGTTTCCTGACAGGTTATTTTTAGAAGCGCCGACTACTGAAGGCCTGGCAGAAAAAGTAGTAGCTAAATTTGCGAAAGGTCGTAAACACCCTGCAAGCGTATTTATTTCGCGTGAGCTTGGCGAACAAAGCTACTTCCGCAAAGCGCTTGAAAAACACGGCATTGCAATTGAAGATCGTTCACTGATCCGTACTGTGCCCGTAATCACCCGCTTTGACTCATACATATTAAAAAATATCGACTGGGTATTCTTCTCCAGCAAAAATGCTGTTGAATACTTTTTCCAGTTAAACCCTCAATTCCCTAAAAAAGTGAAATTTGGGGTAATGGGCAGTGGCAGCGAAGAAATGCTTCGCCGTAAAGGTCACTTTACCGACTATGTTGGGGAAGGTACTGATACCGCCGAAGTTGCTGAAGAATTTGCCAAACTGGCCAACGGCAAAATCGTACTGTTCCCGGGTGCCGAAAGCCCAATGAGGAGCATACAACAAGGCTTATCTGCCGATACCAAGATAATCGACTTGCCGGTTTACGAAACTGTACTGGAAGAAGATGTAGAAGCCAGCGGTGCCGATGTGATGGTGTTTACCAGCCCATCAAACGTAGAGGCCTACTTTGCCGATAACCTGCTGGACCCATATCAAAAGGTGGTGGCCATAGGTAAATCAACCGGCAAAAAATTTGACGAAATGGGTGTAAAATACACGCTCCCCTACTCACCCGACGAAGTTGGGCTGGCAGAGGCAGTGTTTGGACTTTAAAAACGTCATTGAGTCATTTGGTCATTGAGTCATTTTTTTTAATGACGAACAATGCCCTTATGATTCAATGACATTACAAAACGTTGTTGAGTAGTAGGTTATTCAGTCTTTTTTAAAGGCGACGAGCAATGACATAGTGACCCAATGACATAATGAGTAAATATGTTACAACGACCAAGAAGGAATCGTAAAAGCGAAGTGATACGCCAGATGGTGCAGGAAACACATGTTAGCGCTGCTAACCTGATTTTCCCGCTGTTTATTATTGACGGCGTAAACCAGAAAAGTGAAGTGGCCTCAATGCCGGGCATTTTCCGTTATTCTATTGATAACCTGCTGCGCGAAATTGAAAGCTGCCTTAAACTGGGCTTAAAATCTTTTGACCTGTTCCCAAATATCTCCGAAGAACTGAAAGACAAGTTCGCTACTGAAAGTTACCGTGATGAAAGCCTTTATTTACGTGCTATTCGCGAGGTAAAGAAAAACTTCCCTGAAGCCTGCGTAATTACCGACGTAGCGATGGATCCGTACAGCAGCGACGGACATGATGGTATTGTAGAGAACGGCGTGATCCTGAATGATGAAACGCTTGACGTTTTAGGCAAGATGGCTTTGGCGCACGCACAATCAGGTGCTGATATCATTGCCCCATCAGATATGATGGACGGTCGTGTGGGTTACATCCGCAATGTTTTGGATGATAACGGCTTTACCAATGTGTCTATCATGTCGTATTCCGCTAAATATGCCAGCGCTTTTTATGGCCCGTTCAGGGACGCCCTTAACTCGGCACCTAAATTTGGCGATAAAAAAACCTACCAGATGAACCCCGCCAACCAGCGCGAAGCCCTGATTGAGGCTGAACTGGACGAGATTGAAGGCGCGGACTTCCTGATGGTAAAACCAGCCCTGCCCTACCTTGACGTTATTAAGCTGATAAAAGATAATACCGAACTGCCTGTTGCTGCCTACAACGTAAGTGGCGAATATGCCATGATCAAAGCCGCTATACAACGTGGCTGGCTAAACGAGCAACGTGCCATCACCGAGGTGCTTACCAGCATCCGTCGTGCCGGAGCTACTGCTATTTTAACTTACCATGCCAAAGAGGTTTTGGAGAATAAGTGGTTGTAGTTAGTGATTAGAGGTTAGAGATAAGAGGTTAGGAAATTAAAATATTAAAATAACCGTCATTGCGAGGCACGAAGCAATCCCCAATAAGCAGTTCCGCCCTGTATAGTTCGCGATTGCTTCGTTCCTCGCAATGACGGTTTTGAAAAAAATAGCTTTAAGCTTACAATATGTTCGATTCAATAAAAAAGATGTTTTCTGCAGAGGATGAACCGGTAAATACAACGGGCAAGCCCGATATCAGTCGTGAAAAATCGGCCGAGCTTTATGCTAAGGCCCAGACTTACTTTCCAGGTGGGGTAAACTCGCCGGTAAGGGCTTTTAAGTCTGTTTATGGCACGCCGCTGTTTATTCAAAAAGGTGATGGCAGCCATATCTGGGATGCGGATGGCAATGAGTTCATTGACTTCTGCTGCTCATGGGGACCACTGATCCTTGGCCACAACAATGCCAAAGTAAGGGAAAAAGTTATCGAGGTAATGCAAAACGGCATGAGCTTCGGTGCTCCTACCGCGCTGGAAAATGAACTGGCCGAGCTTATCCTGAAAAACAATAAGTTTATTGAAAAAATTCGTTTTGTGAGCTCGGGTACTGAGGCTGTAATGTCGGCCATCAGGTTAGCCAGAGGATATACCAAACGCGATAAGATATTAAAATTTGAAGGTTGCTATCATGGTCACGCCGATGCCTTATTGGTAAAAGCAGGTTCTGGATTGGTTACTTTCGGCGAAACTTCATCTGCCGGTGTACCTAAATCAGTTGCCGACGAAACCATTGTGGTAGCGCTTAATGATAAAGAAGCTTTGGCTAAAGCTTTTGAAGAGTTTAAAGACCAGATTGCGGCTGTAATTATTGAGCCTGTACCGGCAAACAACGGCCTGCTATTGCAGGAAAAAGAATACCTGCAATACCTGCGCGATATCTGTACTCAAAATGGCACTATGCTGATATTTGATGAGGTGATCTCAGGCTTCCGTGTTGGCTTTGAAGGCGCGGCCGGTTACTACCAGATCAAACCTGATATCATCACCTATGGTAAAATTATCGGTGGTGGTATGCCTGTGGGTGCTTATGGCTCATCGGCGGCAATTATGAGCAATATTTCGCCAGAGGGTTCGGTTTACCAGGCAGGTACATTATCAGGTAATCCAGTTGCTATGGGTGCCGGTATCGCCCAGCTTAGCGAGCTTTTGCGCATAGGCTTTTACCGAGATCTGAACAATAAAACAGAAGAGTTCGTAGAAGCAATTCAGCGTTTTGCTACGGCTCGTAATTATAAATTCAAAGTGTTTGGCATAGGCTCTATATTTTGGTTTGCTTTTACAGATAAAGAGTATATTCGTAAAGCCGAAGATATTGATGCTTCAAGCATGGAAAAATTCAAGAAATTCCACCGCGAGTTGCTTAACCGGGGCATTTATTTAGGTCCGTCGGGCTACGAGGTTGGTTTTATATCATCGGCACATACCAAGATTGACCTGGAGAAAACAAAACGTGCTATATTTGATAGTTTAGATTTAGTATTTAACGGTAAATAAGTTGGCAGTTGCCGGTAGGCAGTTTGCAATTGAATATGCAAACTGAAAAAATACTGCCAACAGCAAACCGCAAACTGAAAACTCGAATGAAAAAGTCATTTGTTATTTTTTACGCGCTTATCACCTATGCCGTTGCCGAACTGGTATGGTGGGGCTATATGCTGGTTACGCTGCAACCGCGTCGCACTGGCATGATCCTGGGCGAAGGGGCCATGTTTGTTGCCGTATTTTTAATTGGCGCAATCAACCTGCACCGTTCTTTTAACAAAGAACGTAAACTGCAAGAGCAGAAAAAAAACTTCCTGCTTTCGGTAACGCATGAATTGAAATCGCCGCTGGCATCTATCAAGATCCTGCTGCAAACCATTCAAAAGAGGCAACTGAGCAGGGAGCAGATCCTTGATTTTATCGACAAATCGTTAAACGACGTTGAACGCTTGGATGATATGGTTGAAAACATGCTGCTGGCGTCTAAAATAGAAAATCGCTCATACAGCTTTCCTAAGGCAAGCTTTAATCTTTCGGTTTTGGTTGATAGCATTGTTAACCGCCTGCAGATCACCAAATGCGATTGCAACCAGCAGATCATCGAAGCTGAGATAGAACCTAAGGTTGAGATTGTTGGCGATAAGTTTGCCCTTACATCGGTTGTGACCAATTTGATAGAAAACGCTGTGAAATATTCAAGCCCATGCTCATCTGTGGGGGTAAAGCTGTTTTCGAAAGATGATAAAGTTTATTTACAGGTAGCCGATCATGGTATCGGTATAGCCGACGAGGAAAAGACGCGCATTTTTGATCGCTTTTACCGCGTAGGCAGCGAAGAAACCCGTAACACTAAAGGCACCGGACTGGGCCTTTATATTGTTAAGGAGGTGTTGGATAAACACCAGGCCAGCATCAGGGTTAAGGATAACCGCCCTGCTGGTAGTATTTTTGAAGTTACATTTGGATTAACCTAAATTAGAATATGAGCATGCCAAACAAAAAAAGGATTTTATTGGCCGAAGACGAAGAGCATTTGTTAGAAGCAATTAAGCTTAACCTTGAGCTGGAAGGCTACAAGGTAACTCCGGCTAAAAACGGCAAAAAAGCTTTACAACTGTTTAAAGAAGAGCGTTTTAACCTGGTAATACTTGACGTAATGATGCCCGAAATTGACGGCTTCGTTGTTGCGGAAACCATCAGGCTTGAAAATACAGAAGTACCTATCATGTTCCTTACGGCAAAAAACACCAATGAGGACAAGATCTCGGGTCTGAAAAAAGGAGCTGACGATTATCTTACCAAACCATTTAACCTTGAGGAACTTATTTTAAGGGTGAACAACCTGGTAAAACGCAGCCTGAAAGGTGAAGACCTGAAAGAGTTTAACAGCTATAAGATTGGCGATAAAACCATCCACTTTAACTCGTTTGAACTTGTTAATGAAGATGGCTCAATTACCGCCCTTACCAAAAAGGAAACCATGTTGCTTAAATTGTTGATTGAGCGCCGTAATGACGCCGTATCACGTGAGCAGATCCTGGAAACCGTTTGGAACTATGACGTTTATCCGTCAACCCGTACTATCGATAACTTTATCTTAACCTTCCGCAAGTATTTTGAACCAGATCCTAAAAACCCGGTTTATTTTCACTCTATCCGCGGTGTAGGCTATAAATTTACCGATAACCAGCATTAATGTTCAGTAACAGGATACGTATTTTCATTGCGTTTATATTTCTGCTGTCGTTAGGTGTGTTGATGTATTTCCGTGTTTATGAGCTTGCAGCAGTAGCGGCAATGATGATCATCCTGCTTATCTGGGATTATTTCAGACAGGGTACTTTAATTGTTGCATCCAAACATTTTCATGTAAAGGATTATGACAAAACAGCTGCCTCACTAAAGGAGATTATGAAACCCGAATGGCTCAGCAAAAACCGCAGGGGATATTATGAGTTTATATACGGCGGTTTATGTCTGCAAAGGCAGGAGTTTGAGGAGGCCGAGAAACATTATGAAATTGCGGCACAGTACCCTTTACGTTCGGTTAATGATCACGTAGCCGCCTTAGTTAGCGTGGCTAATATCAGCATCAGGCGCGGCAACCTTGAAAAAGCCAAAGCCTACCTGCAATTAGCCGAAAAGCACAAAGAAAAAATAACCGCCAAAATGAAGGAGGTGATAAGCCGCCTTCAGCAGGAATTGAAAAAAGAGCCAGGAAAGAAGAGTCAAGACTTTAAGAGACAGGATTCAAGATAAAAAAGTCGGGAGACAAGGAAGTAAGAAAACAAGACGGCAAGAGTCAGGAAGCAAGAATTAGGAAGAAACACGTTATCTTCTTGGCTCTTGATTCTTGACTTCTTGTATCTAACCAAAATATGAGAGATTCGTTATTAATAAAAGCGGCATTTTCGGAGCAAACAGAACGCCCGCCGGTTTGGATGATGAGGCAGGCAGGCCGCTTTATGAAAGAGTATTGGGACATTAAAAACAAATACTCGTTCCTTGAAATGTGTAAAACACCGGAGATTGCTGCCGATGTTACCATGCTACCGGTTGACCTGTTGGGAATTGACGGTGCAATTTTATTTTCAGATATCCTGGTAACAGGCGAAGCCATGGGCGGCGACCTGAGCTTTAACGCAGGCGTTGGTCCGCTGTTTGCTAATCCGGTACGTACACAGGCAGATATTGATAACCTGCAAACAGATGTATTGGACAAACTTCAATATGTTGGCAATGCTATCAAAGTTATTCAGCAACGTCTTGCAGGTCGTATTCCTTTGATCGGTTTCGCAGGAGCGCCATTTACCGTAATGAGCTATTTGGTTGAAGGCGGATCATCAAAAGATTTTAAACGCACCAAATTAATGCTGCACAATGAGCCGGAAATGGCCCATCAGCTCTTATCAAAAATAGCAACTGTTACAGCAGATTACCTGAATATGCAGATTGCAGCTGGTGTAAATGCAGTACAGATCTTTGACAGCTGGGCACAGGCTTTAGCATGGGATGATTATAAAGAATTTAGTCACCGTTATATTGCCGAGATCATCAGCAAGCTAAACCGTAAAGATATCCCGGTGATCTCTTTCTGTAAAGGCAGTTCGGTTTTCGCACCGTTAATGGCCGAAGCTAAACCGGATGTAATTTCAATCGACTGGAATGTTGATCTGTTAGATATCAAAAAACGTTTACCGGCAGGCGTAGCGGTGCAAGGCAACCTTGATCCGCATATTCTTTATGCCGATAAAAAAGTAATTAAAGAACGCATCTATCGCCTGTTCGACCGTATGAAAGGCGAAAATGGCTTCATCTTTAACCTGGGTCACGGCATTATGCCTGATATCCCGTTTGATAATGTGAAGTACGCGGTGGAAGTGATAAAAGAATACAGAAACTAAGAATAAATAATCCGGCGAGGGCTGGGAAGTGCGATTCCCCTCTTGAGAGGGGTGTAGGGTTGTGTTAACCAGGCGATAAGAACGCGGACGAAACACACCCCTGCTAACGCTCTTTTCTATAGCTCCCCTCTCAAAAGGGGATTCTAATCGCCAGTAATTTTAACGCTAAAAAACTCCCCCTTTAGGGGGCCGGGGGGCAAATGTACCAATACTTTCTCGCTATACACATCATTTTTGTAGTCTGCTGGATGGCGGGGCTGTTTTATATTGTGCGCCTGTTTATCTATCATACCGAAGCACAGGATAAACCCGAACCCGAGCGCACCATTCTCTCCAAACAATTTGAAATTATGGAAAGCAGGCTATGGAACGTTATAGCCAAACCATCCATGTTGCTTACCATATTGGCGGGTTGTACCATGCTGTATTTATATCCGGCATGGTTAAAAATGCCATGGCTGCATATCAAATTGGCTTTCGTAATTGGCCTGGTAGGCTATCATCACATTTGCGAATCCAAAATAAAACAAATGCGTAAAGGCATTTTCAAATGGACGTCAAACCAGTTACGCCTTTGGAACGAACTCGCAACCATTTTTCTATTTGCCATTGTTTTCCTCGCTGTAAAAAAAGATACTTTAAGCTGGGTGTTTGGCGTAGTAGGAATAGTTTCTTTAGGTGTGATTTTGATGATCGCCGTTAAGATTTATAAAAGGTATAGGGAGAAGAAATAAAAGGCTAATTGAACTCTACTGTTCTTAAAGTTGAGTTCTGGGCTATAAAGTGAAAATCTTTATCGTCATGGAGTAAAGCTATCTTATTATTTATTGCATATAAAGCTATCAAGCAATCATTGGCTTTACGAATGGTAACCCCTTTTCTTCTCAAATCCCTATATAAAGTTGCCGCTTGAACAGTAATTTTATAAGGATCTTCAACCAATTTTGTCATACTATCAAAGTAAGATTTTACTTTCCTCAATTCTGATTCAGAAACAATACCTTGCAAGATTTCCTGTACTATTGTAGGGCATGTTGCTACTACAATATTCGCAAGATTATTCTTCAAGTATTTGCTCGATTCTGTTTCAATTCCTTTAAAAAAATTGACCCATACGGACGTATCTACCAAAATGATGTCCATTATTCAAAAGCCTTATCATCAAGTTCAACCTTTCCCCATAATTCAGCAAGCTTCTTTTGATTTTCGATTGTTACATATAATTTCAAAGCTTCTTCAATTACAGCTTTTTTCGTTTTTATATTACCCAATTTCTGAGCCTTAGCTATTAGCTCATCATTAATATCTACATTCGTCCTCATACACACAAATTTTAATAAATATACACAAAAGCATCAAATAAAATATCTATTCTTACATTTCTATTTAACTCGATTTTCTACCACTGAAACTATTTATCAAAATATTTACACCACCATGCAACCATTTACATCACTCTACCATCTTACTTATAAATGATGTTTTTGGAACCTAAATATACCATTCAGCAATTGATAGACCGCTGCCGGGCCGGCGAGCGAAAGGCGCAGGAACTGCTTTATAAACAGTTTGCCTCAAAAATGCTGGGGGTATGCATGCGCTACGCTACCGACCGCATGGAGGCCGAAGACATGTTGCAAAATGGTTTTATAAGGGTGTTCAAAAAGATGGATGATTACCGGGGTGACGGATCATTCGAGGGGTGGGTTAGGCGCATTATGGTTCACAGTTCAATTGAGTATTATCGTAAACATCACAAAATGATGCAGGTAATTGATATTCAAGAGGCAGGGCATGAGCCGTCTGTTAATCCCCTGGCCGCGGCCAATCTTGATGCAAAGGTGCTGATGGGCATGATACAGCAACTTGCGCCGGGATACCGGATAGTGTTTAACCTTTACGCGCTGGAAGGTTATTCACACAAGGAGATAGCAGAAATTGTTGGCATTACCGAGGGTGCCTCTAAATCGCAGCTATCAAGGGCTCGTACAATATTGAAAGAACAAATTGCTAAAATGGAGGGCAAAAGTTATGGATATGCAGGATAAGGAACTGGACAGGCTGTTTCAACAAAAGCTTGATAACCTGGAAATACAACCATCGGCCCGGGTGTGGCAGGATATCAGCACCGAGTTAAACGCCGATAAGCGTAAAAGAATATTATTGCCATTGCTAAGCGCGGCAGCTGGTGTAATATTGCTGATTACCGCGGGGCTCCTGTTTATTCCTAAGCAGCCGGTTAAGGATAACGACAAGCATCATTCAACAGAAATAGCTAAAACACATGAACCAATAAAACAGCCTGTAGCAGTTAAAATTGAGCCCGTGGTGCCTCCAACCCCGGCCCAAAACAAAGTACCTGCAAATCCGGTTATAGCACCAGTTAACAACATTGCACAAACCAGGAAAATTAAATCAAAAAACAATTTGACGCCAGCCATACCACAGCCAGCAACCTCTGCTCAACCACCTGTAATCGCCCATGAAGGTGAACCTTTATTTGCAAGCGACCCTGCCGCAGATTATCATGTTGTTAAAACCGCCGCCCCGGATACAACAACAAAGATCAGCCCAAAGGCAACCCTTATCAACAGCGAAAAAACACAGCCCGTGTTAATAGCCCAAACACCTGTACAGCCTGCTCCGGCAACTGCAAAACCTGTTAAAAAACATCGGATCCGTAGCCTCGGCGATGTTTTTAATGTGGTAATTGCCGCTGTTGATAAACGTAAAGACAAAGTGATTGAATTTAGCAATACCGATGAAGACGATGCCACCATTACCGGCTTAAACCTCGGCTTTATTAAAGTAAAAAAAGACAAAGACAAATAATATTTTAGCGAACGATAGTTATACCACAATAATATGAAACGCCTGACTTTTACCATCATAATGTGCCTTGCTGCGAGTTTTGTTTTCGCCCAAAGCACCCCAGCCGATTCTTCACAAAGCGCTACAGACACTACCACCCATAAAAAGCACGTCAAAGTAAAGCTTGGCTTTGGTGATGATGTGGCACAGGTTAATATTAACAATGACAGGTCCGATACCGCTTACCATGCTCACAAAGCGCCTGGCTTTTCATTCGGTGTAACCTTTTCAAGGATCGACCTTGGCTTTGCTACTTTGGTGGATAACGGCAGCTTTACCCTGTCTGACAAAAATAAGTTCCTGAGCTATCGCCAGTGGAAAACCAGCAATTTTGGTTTTGATGTGCTGCAATTTGGTTACCGTTTTAACAGCGCTTTCAAGATCTATGTTTCCGGCGGGTTCGACTGGACGCATATCCGCCTGCGTAATGATATTACCATACAGCGTAACGCCCCTGTTTTAACCTACGTACAGGACAGTATCCATTACAGCAAAAACCGTTTTTCATCAAGCTATTTGCGTATCCCCCTATCCTTTTACTACCGTAGCCATGAAGACGACCGCGGAAATTACTTCAGGTTAGTTGCAGGTCCGGAGATCGGGATCTTGCTAAACGGTCGCGTAAAACAGATCAGTGAAGAAAATGGTAAGCAGAAATTTAATGATGATTACCATTTTGCCAAACTTCGCAAAGGGGTGTTTGTACGCATGGGTTACGGTATTATGGGCCTGTATGCCAAATATTACTTCAACGATATGTTTGAAAACAGTCCCGATCAAAAAGGTCTGAGGAACTTCTCGTTTGGGTTAACATTTGGTTTTTAAGCTCCTGAACCATTATGCTGAACCATGATTTTTAGGATTTAAGGATTATCATGATAGGTAAATGACCTGCTCCATCCTTTAATCCTTAAATCAGGCAAATCATGGTTCAAACGTTTATCTTTGCCCTTGATGTCAGATATTCCTTTTTTGCAGGCGGTTGCCGTAAGTAAAATATATCCTGGGAAACAGCAATCCGGTGTAAAAAAGACCGGATTGGTTATAGAACAGGGCAAGATCACCGCGATTATTGGCGAAAGCGGAAGCGGTAAAAGCACTTTACTTCGGTTACTTTACGGATTACTTTCTCCTGATGAGGGTACAGTTTATTTTAAGGGCGAACGCATTTGGGGGCCAGAAGAGAAGCTGATCCCCGGTCATGACGCCATGAAAATGGTTACCCAGCATACCGATGATCTCAACCTTTTTGCAAAAGTTTGGGATAACGTAGCGGCCATGCTCCCCGCAACCAATCTTAAAGCTAAAGAAGAAAAAACCGAAAGGGTACTAAAGCAACTTAATATGTTTGCTATGGCTGATAAGCGGGTTGCCGATCTGAGCGGTGGCGAAAAACAACGTGTAGCCATTGCGCGCGCCATTATCACCCACCCAGAAGTATTACTGCTCGACGAGCCCTTTAACCAGGTTGATACGTCATTCAGGGAAGGTTTACAGCATGATATCAGGCAGATTGTTAAAGAAACCGGCTTAACGGTAATCATGGTATCGCACGATCCAGCCGAAGTACTCTCAATGGCCGACGAACTTATTGTACTCAACAAAGGTGAAATAGTTGAGCACGGTAATCCGAAAGCGCTATATAAACATCCTAAATTTCTTTATACCGCCCAGTTGCTCAGCAACTGCAACGTACTTAATGCTGCTGAAGCAAAACTCTGCGGCATTGAATTATCAAAAGAATACGCGGTTATTTACCCTGAACATATCAAAATCAAATTAATAGCGGCTACCCGCAGTTGGGTTGTTAAACAGGTATTATTTAAAGGTTTTTATGAAGATCTGATCCTTGAGCATGGTGATATTATCCTACGGGTTTTGAGCGAAGAAACAGGGAAATATGCTGAAGGAGATTCGGTAGCCGTCCGGGTGGAGAAATACCTGGAATATTAACCCTGTTAGCGGGACTTCAAGATAAACAACAAATTTAGCTGTATACGATATCATTGGCCCGCTCAATCGCCGCGGGTTGGCTTTGTTCTTTTTCTTGATAAAAAGAACCAAAAATCAAGTCGGCAGATAGGCTTCTTTACGCTCTGGGCCTTTGCCCTGCAAATCGGGCAGAACCACGGGCTGCAATTATTTTGCCCTGCTTCGCTCGCTCATTGCCTTCCTTCTGCAAAAACTTGCTATGCCCTACAGCCACACAGCCCACCATTGTTCTGCTCGCTTTCACCCGAAGCTTACCTGCCGACGGAAAGCGGAAAGACAAAACGGTGGTAAAAAACAAACCGGCGCCATACCTCGCGTTGGCTACCGGTTTTCTTAAACGTATATTTAAAAAAATCTTAATTCCTTAAATTAAGGCTTAGCATTACCAGGTTTTTGTTTTCGATATATGCGGTGCGCTCATTTAGTCTGTCCAATATCTGATCAAGCGCCAGGCGGGTCCTTTTCCTTTTGATATTGAGCTTGTTGTAAACCGTTTCCTCGTACATCAGCTTATTGTTATCATTATAAAATCTAACGGTTTGTACACGGGGTAAATCAACGTTGTGTTCTACCACCCAAAAACCGTGTGTATTTGTTATTTTATTCTGAGCCTGCACTGCAGCTGCTGCAAATGCCAGGATGCAAATTGTGATAATTAACTTCTTCATGGCGTTATTTTTTAATTTATAAACTAAAATTAAGCGGCTTTAAAATGGTATAAAAGCAATGTATGCACACTACCTTCCAGTTACGATAAACTGCATTTTAACACGACGAATAAACTTTCGACAGTAGAAAGCGATGGTAACTGCCTTCTTCCCGGCTGTTCGTCATTAGTTGATTGCCGTTTGTCGCACTTCTGGTTAAGAAATCATTCAATTAAACTGTTTTACAGTAAATTAGCATTATGAATAATGGCTTCGATATCATACTCAACAATGTCAGGCTGCCGCGTTTTTGGCAGCATGTGATATTTTGGGTGATTGTATCGTTTTTCATCACGACACTTTATTCGTTCCAAACCAACTTTTGGGTTTCCATGCGTAATAACGTTTTGTATATGCCTATACAAATTGCTTATTATTATGCCATTGCCTATTGGCTGATCCCCAAATATGTTTTTGAAAAGCGCTATGTGATGTTTTTCCTGATGCTGATCCCGCTGGTGTTTGCTTGTATGTTCATCAGCCGCACAATCGGGATCTTTTTTGTTGCTCCTTACCTCATCCGGGTGATGCATGTTACCGATGCCGGTTATATAGCATCGACCCAGCGTCCGTTTTTTGAGCAGTTAATGGACGGACAAAGCCTGGTAAATTCGTTTAAAGGTACCAACCTGTTTACGGGTTTTGTGATTGCAATTAAGCTGTTTAAAATGTGGTATGAGCGCAAACAAGCCGCTTTGGAAGCCGAGCTCAATGCGCTGAAAGCCCAGATACATCCACACTTTTTATTTAACACGCTTAATAACCTTTACTCTTTAAGTCTTAACAACTCGCCAAAATCACCACAAGCTATCATCGGGCTATCAGATCTGTTAAGATATATGCTTTATGAATGCTCCGATAATGAAGTTCCTTTAGAGAAGGAAGTGTTTATGATGCAGCAGTACGTAAAACTGGAAAAGCTCCGGTATGAAGACCGCATAGATATAAACTTTACCATAACCGGTAATTTGAAGGATAAAACCATAGCACCGCTGCTGATATTGCCTTTTATTGAAAACGCTTTTAAGCATGGCACCAGCGAGCAAGTTGGCGCTACCTGGATCAATATTGATATAAGTGTTACGTTAAACCATTTTAAGCTAAAGGTAGCCAACAGCAAACCCGATCATCCTGTTGATACAAGCAATACGCCCGGGCATATCGGTTTAAAAAATGTAACCAAAAGGCTCGACCTGCTTTATCCTCATTCGTCACGGCTGAAGATTGTAAACGAAGATGATACTTTTTTTGTGGCGCTCGATCTCGATCTGAAAACCGTAAAACAATCCGCAACACAACAAATGATAACCGCATGAAAATACGTACCCTCATAGTTGATGATGAGCCCCATGCCATTGAGGTGTTGAAAAACTACCTTGCGCGCTTCGGCGAAATGGAGGTTACCGCCACTTGTACCGATGGTATCCAGGCTTTCAGGCTGCTACAACAAAAACCTATCGACCTGATGTTCCTCGATATCCAGATGCCTGGAATAAAAGGAACAGATTTGCTGAAAAGCCTAAAGAATCCGCCCAAGGTAATATTCACCACAGCCTACAGCGAATATGCACTTGACGGTTTTGAATTAAACGCTGTTGATTACCTGCTCAAACCTATTTCGTTCGAACGGTTTTTGCGGGCAGTTGATAAAATTTACCAGCTTAACGAGCATAAGAGTAAACCCTTGATCACTCATGAGGAGCCGGTAAGCGATGCGCATACATTCATTTATTTGAAGGTAGATAGAAAAACGATCAAGGTAAATATCAATGATATTCTATGGATAGAAAGCCTGCGCGATTATGTGAAAGTAGTGGCCGTAAATAATCAGACGCATATCACACGGCAAAAGATCAGCTTGTTGGAAGAAATGCTGCCCGAAAACAGGTTTGTACGCATTCACCGCTCATTTATAGTTGCGCTCAACAAAATAGATTCTTTTTATGCCTATAGTATAGATGTTGCCGGGTATGAGTTGCCTATCGGTCGCAATTATAAGCAGGACGTGCAGAAGAAACTAAAGAGCGAACGGCTGCAAATGGGGTAAAGGGTGTTACCTCAATTAACAGGCTTAAACCCGGCAAACATATCGCCGGCTTCTTTCAGCGTGTTTAAAGGAACGTAATCACACACCTCGGCATATTCTCCCCACATTTGCTGCACGGCTTTATTGCTATGCGCATTGGCAATAGCTTCGGCGCTTAACCATTCAAAAACTTCAATGATGGTACCATCAGCTGCTTCCATGATGATAGATTCACGGTCGGTTACCAAACCCTCCTGTTTAAGACGCGGTAGATGCGTTTTCATTAATTGTTTAAGTGCTTCCTCTTTGCCCGGTTTGGGCTTATAAGCTACAATTACAATCAGTCCCATGAGTTTCAGTTTTTTATGAATGTAATTTACGAAAAACTGAAGACCTAATATAGGTTTAATCGTCTATGGCTTGAATTCAGACATTAGTAGGTTGTCCACGTCATATGAAAAAAGCGCGGAATTGTGTGATTCCCCTCTTGAGAGGGGTGGAGGGGTGTGTTACTGTGCTTTGCTTATCGCATGCAGAAACACCCCCCTGCTGCCACTCATTCCTACGCGCCCCCTTTCAAGAGGGGATTTTTAAAATGAAGAAGATATTTAAATCTGTAAAGGTTAAAGTAAAACCTTTATTCCCCTTCAGGGAAATCAGCACCTACCGTAGTTGCTTCCCAGGTATCAAAATCCTTTTGTAATTCCTGAAGCTTGTTACGTGCGCCTTTCAAGGCCGCCTTACCTAACAACAAACGTAACGGCGGATTTTCGGCTTCAACAGCATCAACAATAGCTTTGGCAGCACGTTCCGGATCGCCGGGTTGTTTGCCACTGTAGCCACGGATATTGTTTTTGTTGGTACCCGCAGTTTCTTTATAATCATCGATAACAATTTTGCTGTTGTTAGCTGATCTGCCTGCCCAATCGGTACGGAAACCGCTTGGAGCGATAACTGTAACCTTGATGCCTAAATGTTTTGTTTCTTTAGCCAAGGCTTCAGAATACCCGTCGACAGCAAATTTAGTAGCATTATAAAAACCTACTGCAGGGAAACCAACCAATCCACCAATAGAAGCTATGTTAAGTATATGTCCGCTTTTATGAGCGCGCATAATTGGCAATACAGCTTTGGTCATGGCTGCAAGGCCAAAAAAGTTAATCTCAAACATGCGGCGTACTTCCTCATCCTCGCTCTCTTCAATAGCGCCGAAATAACCGATACCGGCATTGTTAACTAATACATCAACAGTGCCGAATTTCTGCGTAACGGTTTCAACAGCAGCTTTAATTTCCTCTGGCTTTGTTACATCAAGTTTTAATGCTACCGCGGTTTCAGGATAACCTTCAACAATGTCCTTCACATCATCGGTATTACGGGCAGCAACACCTGCTTTATAACCCAGCTGTAAAACAAGTTTTGCCAGTTCCCGGCCGAAACCGGTTGAGCAGCCTGTTATTAACCATACTTTGTTTTTCATAATAGTTTGTGTTTGATATTGTAAAATTAACAGTAGCAGCCGTAATTGTTTGTCAGCTGAACTTCATTGTTACACTATAGCCGTCCAAAATCCCCGATATAACCAACAAAAAACGGCGATGAGTTTTTAACTCACCGCCGTTTCTTCGAAATCTTCTCCCTTTAATGGAATTTAGAAAGAAGTTATTTTTTCCAAACGTTATTGTCCTGATTGTAGTCAGGCAATACTTTGTCCGGATCGTAAGTAACCGATTCAATTTCTTCGGTTGATGGATATTTGAATGTCCATGACGCGTAACGTTCCCAGATTTCAACCGGAAGTTTCATACGCTCAACTTTACCGCTTTTGGTTTTGATTTCCAGGATAACCGGCATTGCCATTTTACCCAGGTTATCTAAAGTGATCAACGCGCCTTTAGTCGGATCGTTATCAACATATTTCACATCGCTCACGGCAACATCTAAACGCCAGTCGTTCAGGAACCAGCCTCTCCAAAACCATTGCAGGTTTTCGCCGGCAGCATTTTCCATAGTGCGGAAAAAGTCGTCAGGAGTTGGGTGTTTAAATGCCCAGCGGTTGATGTACGTTTTAAACGCGAAATCAAAACGCTCAGGGCCTAAAATCTGCTCACGCAGTAATACTAAACCAGCACTTGGTTTTGAGTAAAGCAGGGTACCTGTATTTCTTTCTTTCAGGTTGGCCGGCTGGCTCATGATAGGCTCAAGATCTGGCCTGGTGAAGTTACTGCCAGTGGCATGCATATCAGGCACACGGGTGCTTTTGTACTCGCCATTGTTGAAATTAGCTGTAGACAGGGTGTTGATGAAAGTGTTGAAACCTTCGTCCATCCAGCCGTACATACGCTCGTTTGAACCCACAATCATCGGGAACCAAGTATGGCCAAACTCGTGGTCGTTAACGCCCCAAAGGCTTGCTTTTTTAGCTTTAGATCCGCAGAAAACGATACCAGGGTATTCCATACCACCTACAATACCGGCAACTGCTGTAGCAGCAGGGTAAGGGTACTCAAACCATTTTGACGAGTTATACTCGATAGATTTTTTTACATACTCGGTTGAGCGGCCCCATGCATCGTTACCATCGCTTTCAACCGGGTAAGCTGAAATCGCGGTTGATTTTTTACCGCTTGGCAAATCCATCTTTGCAGCATCAACAATAAACGCGGCAGATGAAGCCCATGATGCGTCACGCGCGTTTTTGATTTTAAAGTGCCAGGTTAATTCGGCTTTACCGGCAGGGCGTGATTTTGGATCGGTAACCTCATTAGCCGAGCGGATGATCACCGTGCTTTCGCTTTTTTCGGCGGCTGCCCAGCGTTTCAATTGTTCAGGGGTATATACTTCCTGTGGGTTCAATAATTCGCCAGATGCCACAACGATGTGGTTTGCAGGAGCAGTAATGTTCAGATCGAAGTCACCATATTCCAGGTAAAACTCGCCCGGACCGCTGTACGGTAAGGTGTTCCAGCCCATTACATCATCATATACACATACGCGTGGGTACCACTGTGCAATGGTATAAACTTTACCATTTTTAGTTTGCAAGTAACCCATACGGTCTGATCCGTAGTTTGGAGAAACGAATGAATACTCAATTTTCAATTTAGCCTGGCCACCGTTGGCTGCAATTTCCTTTGGAAGGAAAACCTGCATCCTGGTATCAGTGATAAGGAACTTCACATCAACATACTCGCCTTTCAGGCCTGCAACTTTAACCGACTTAATTTTATAACCGGCGTCAAATGCTTCGCCACGGCCCCAGTTGCGGCTACCCGCAGGCGGAACAATGGCAGTACCACGTGAATCAAGCTTAAACAAGTTTTGATCCAGTTGCATCCACATAAAACCTAATGTTTGCGGACTATTGTTGGTGTAAGTTAAAACTTCTGAACCGGTAATTTCATTGGTTTGATCGTTCAGTTTGGCAGCCAACTGATAATCGGCACGGTTTTGCCAGTATTTATATCCTGGTTCTCCGCTTGCTGCGCGAAATTCGGTACCGTTTTTAGTATAAAACCCAGGACCAAAAGTTTCGTGATAATCATAAACAGATCCGGCGGGTGTTGTAGTGGTGGGAGGCGCTGGCTGTTGCGCGTAAGTGGCGCTCGCGGCCAACATAAAGGCAAGGCTGCAACCTGCCATCAGTTTTAATTTCATGTTCAGTCAATCTATTGAGTAAAAGAACAAGTATACTACAAATTAGGTAAATGCAAGGGACTGGTAAAACGATTGTTACGGTTTTATTAAATAATTTAATTCGTCAGCAATATCTATATGTAAAGTAGATTTAACCAGAAGTTGTCTATCATCGGCAGGTCTAATTATTATTTCAAAACATATACTTTAACTTTTTATGTTACGTTTGTGCCATAGAAAACGTAAAGGTTAAAAAATAAATAACCATAACCATCCTAATTACCTATGATCAAATCGAACTTCCCCTGGATCGAATCGCCGTTTTTTTATAAGATCCTCGAGACAAAAAATCTAAGTGCCGAAGAAAAAAAACTGTGTATTGATTATCACGAAAATGGCTTTACGGCATTAAGCAACTTTTTCCCTGCCGACCTTATTGATAAAGTTCAACAAGAAACAGAAAATAAGGCTTTCGACACCAACTTCCCTATAAAAACGCATCGCACCAAAACCCGGGTCCAGGATTTTTGGGAGGTTTCAGAACCTTGCAAAGATTTAGCTTCTTACCCTCCCCTCCTTAAATTGCTGGAAACTTTATATGGCAGGAAGCCTATTCCCTTTCAAACATTAAATTTTAGTGAGGGTACACAACAACTCGCCCATTCTGATACCATCCACTTTAGCTCGTTACCGGCCAAGTTTATGTGTGGTGTTTGGGTAGCTCTGGAAGATATAAATGACGAAAACGGCCCTCTATTTTACTACCCGGGTTCACACCGTTTACCTGAATACAATTTTGCTCAAATTAAAGAAAATGCCACCAGCAACAACTATGACAATTATAATGAATACGAAGACTTTATAGAAGAAATAGTAAAGGTAAGCCCTTTTGAAAGGAAAATTTTTCACGCGAAAAAGGGTGATATGCTAATCTGGTCGAGCAATATCCTGCATGGCGGTATGCCGGTTTTAAAGGAAGGTTCATCAAGATGGTCGCAGGTGACGCATTACTTTTTTGAGGATTGCTATTACTACACCCCCATGCTAAGCAACATGGTTACCGATGAGCTTTTCTTAAGAAATAACATTACCAACATTGCAACCGGCGAAAAAGTTGTACCGAATTATAACGGCGAAAAAATTGATTATTTAAGGGTAAATAAAACCCAATATATATTTAACCCAACCCGGGATAAGAAAGCCCTGCTTAAGCTGTTATACAAAGCAGTATTCAAAAAAGAAAAATGATTAAAGAAAAGCAAGTCATTGCAGTATCTGTAATGACTTGCTTTTTATAGGTCTTCCTGCCGTTGTTGGTGTTGTCACCAACAACTACCTATCCGGCATAATGAGTAACTAAATCAAACTCATCTACACCTTTCTGATAAAATCCTGCAGATGAATATCTATAATCTTCCGGGTATTGAGCCAATTTCCATTTGTCCTGCAAAGGGTTGTTATGTATATAATCTAATTTCTGCATAAAAACTTTGGGGCTCCATAGATCAATGCTCAATGAATTCCGTTCCCAAAATTGATATTTCCTATCTTTAGCATTAACAAGAAATAAGGATAACCTATCGTCATCAGTATCCAATAGCCTGAATTTCATTTGCTGAGCAGTAAATTTCAAGAAACGCATCTGAACTAAATCACGAGTATGCCCATCCTGTATCTGCCATATCAAATGGATATGATTAGGCATTATCACGAAACCATAAATAATTATGCTTCCTTCGTTTTTTAGAAACAACAAACTTTTTATAATAATATCCTTATACACATCCTCCGTTAACAATGGCCTCCATTCTAAAATTGTCGCCGTAAAGAATTGCGGGTGATAATCAAAGTTTATTTTGTCCATAGACATTTAGATACCTGACCGAATTTAATTGAGTTAATATTATGCATGACGGTTAGTTGTTGGTGACAACACCAACAACGGCGGAGCGGTATTCAAAAAGGAATAATGAATTAAAGAAAAGCAAGTCATTGCAGGAGCTGTAATGACTTGCTTTTTATTAGGCGTTCATAACATGAACCCTACCCCAATTAAATTACTTCCCCAAAAAATGATCAGCATAAACCTTTTCATCAAAGCCGAAGAAAAGGAAACCATTATCTTCAATAACAGGGCGTTTGATCATACTGGTTTTTTGCTGTAATAATTGCAGCGCATCAGTATTAGTTTTAATGCTTTCTTTAACAGCGGGATCAAGCTGTTTCCAGGTGAGGCCCTGTTTATTCATGAACTTTTCATAGCCGGCCTTAGTATCCCATTCCTGTAGCTTTTCGGTGCTTACACCCAGCTTTTTAAAATCCTGAAAATCGTAAGCTACCTTATTTTCTTTAAGCCAGTCGAGGGCTTTTTTTACTGTATTGCAATTGGTTATTCCGTAAACTTTCATGGGGTAAATTTACTGATTAAACCAATAAGCCTGTAGTTTGTAACTACAGGCTTATTGGTTCGAAGTCCGGAGACTTTGAACAGCTTGCTAACAAATATCTGTTAACAATTATCCATTGCCACCGCTGCTGCTTTTGCCGCCGCCTTTGGTATCATCATTGTTAATACCGCGCTGGTTCTTTTTAATATCGCTGCTCAGCTTACCAAACTTATAGTTAAGCCTGATAGCGAAATGGCGGTAGCGGTTATGATATAACGATTCCTGATCGAAATCAACTGTGTGGGTAGTCGACCGGAAAGTACGGTACTTGCTGTATGGGTTGTTGGCCACTAAGGATACTGTCAGCTTTTTACTCAGGAACTCTTTTGAAACAACATAAGAGTTATAAATAAAATTGCTTGATTTACCCTGTAAGGTAACATCGCCGCTAAAGAAACCAGCATCCAAACCAACACGGTAGCCACCGTCAAACTTATAGCCGATGTTGGCGAAAGCGTTACCTGTATAGCCATCATTTTTATAAAACTGGCCGTTATAGGTACCTTTTAGCCAGATATGTGAAATTTGTCCGTTGATATTAACCGTAAACTTTTTAGTAATGGAAATATTGGTATTGAGGTTTAATCCTAACGAGCGGTTGCTGCCCAGATTTTGGTAAGTAGTAAAAGTAACCGTATCAATATGATCGCCCATGTTGTTTTGAATCAGGCTGGTCACATTCTGGATGGCGTTATTAGAGAATGCATAACTCAAACCTACGTTGATAGATCCTTTTGAGAAATTACTGTAGTTTAATTCAAAAGTATTGTTCAGTTCAGGTTTCAGATCCGGGTTACCGGTACTGATGAATTTAGGGTTCGATTTATCAATAAAAGGGTTCAACTGGTAAATACCCGGCCTTTGAATACGCTGGGTAAAGCCTAAGCTAATGCTGCTGCTTTTCAACGAGCGCTGGATAGATACCGACGGAATAAGGTTGTTATAGTTTTTATCAAGCGGCGTACCCGTAAACACAGCGCTTACCTGGGTATGTTCTAAACGTACACCGGCCTTACCTGTCCATTTATCAAATTTTAACTGGTACGAGTTATAGGCACTGTACACATCCTGGTGATAATCAAACTCACCGGTTTGCCCGGCATTCACGTTATAAACAGAGCTCGTTGAATCTTTATCCTCACGCCTGTAATCGCTGAAGTTGTTACGGAGGATAACTTTACCACCGGCCTCAATACTGATTTTTTTTAACGGGTAGGCATAATCTAACTGGAATGTATGTTCACGGTTACCGGCATTATTATACTGCCTGAAATCGGGCTGAAGGGCGTTATAATAATTAACCCTCTCCGAAAATTGGTTATCAGTAAAGTTTTTGCTTGGCCCGTAGCTGTATTTGTACGATAAAGTCAGCAACTCATCTTTATGTCCTTTAAAGCCCAGTTGGTAGTTGATAGACGCGTCGAGGCCCTGATCGTGATTGTAGCCGTTGCTCAACAGGTTATATCCCTGGGTAAGGGCACCGGCTGCATTTGTTTGAGCCGACCGTTGTGAGCCATCCTGGTCAAATTCGCCATGAAAGTATTCAAACGAGCCGGTAAGCAGGTTCAGGGTGTCTATTTCATAGCTCAACTCGGCATTGGCATAGCGATATTTACCGCCAAACGAGTTTTCTCCCGTTTGCAGGATCTCTGACTCGGGATTAAAGAAAGTTTGTTTTATGCTTGATGTATTGGTATTACGTTTCTGATTACCAAAACCGGCATAACCCGAAACACCAAACTTACCTTGCTTAGCCGTCATGTTCAGGTTATAACCCGGCCCCCATACACTGTTATAACGCATGTTGACACTGCCGTTATAACCCTGATCGGCATTTTTTTTGGTAATGATATTGATGATACCGGCCAAGCCTTCAGCATCGTATTTTGCCGGCGGCGTAGTGATCACTTCTATTTTTTCGATATTGGTAGCAGGCATAGCCTTCAACACATCCGATGGATTTTTGGCCATCAATGCCGACTCTTTACCGTTAATCAATATCTTGTATTTGCCGCTGCCTTTCAGTTTAATGTTATCGTCACCATCTACCGCTAAAAGGGGCACTTTACGCATCATATCCAATGCCGAAATGGCCTTGCTTTCAGGGTCGGCAGTCACGTCATAACTAAGGCGGTCAACCTCTTGCTTCATTACCGGCCTTACGGCTGTGATGGTTACCTCGTTTAGCTGCTTGTTTGATGTTGTTACCAAAATGCGTCCGGCATCAAACGTTTTACCAGTTATTTTTACAGGAAGTACTTTAGTTGCATATCCAACCGAAGCAACAACCAACTGATAAGTTTTACCTTCGGGTGCTTTCAGTTCAAAGCTGCCGTCATCTTTGGCGAGTGTGCTTTTTACGGGCGCTTTGGTAGCGGCATCCTGCAAGGCCACCGTACCATACCCCAATGGTTTGTTGGCTGCCGAATCTATCACGATACCTTTAACTGTTATATTTTGAACAGGTGCCGGTGTTGCTGCCTGCCCCATCACCATGCCCGTGACACAACAGCATAGCACTGTTAGTAGAAATTGTTTCATAATTGCGATTTTGGTCATAAGACGTTTAAGATACCCGTGTGTGACAGCGAAAAATATGCGTTTAACACTTTTTAACGTTTATTTCTGTCACCCAACGGGTTAATTGTATATTTTTTAATTGCGGCTTCCGCTGCTGGTATCATCGTTGTTAATACCACGTTGATTTTTCTTAATGCTACTGTTAAGCCTGCCAAATTTGTAGCTCAGGCTCACGTTAATGGTGCGGTAAAAGTTGTTGTTAGCAGTGTAAGTATCAAAGTCGGGAGTTTTGGTGTAGAAGTCGAGTTTGTTGAATTTTTTGAAGGGATTGTTAACATTTACTGATAAGGTAGCCTTTTCCTTAAACATGGTTTTGGTTCCGCTGATGGAGCTGAAGAAGTAATAATTATCCTTTCCCTGCAACAATACATAACGGCTGTCGTAACCTATGTTTACACCCGCGCGGTAACCGCCATCAAACTTGTAACTGGTATAGGTAAAAACATGCCCCTGGTTACCGCTGTTCTTGTATAACGAACCATTATAGTAACCCTTAAGCCATACAAATAACAACTCGGCATTAATATTTACATTTAATTTGGGGGTGATAGGATAATTGATATTAGCATCAAAGCCCCAGTTTTTGTTGGAGCCTACGTTATCGTAAGTATTGGTGGTTACCCCTGCCGAATCAACTCGTGCCAGGTTTTGCACGGTATTATTGGCAAACGAGTAATTGGTGCTTAAGTTAATGGAACCTTTGGCAAAATTGCTGTATCCCAGCTCAAAGTTATTGGTAACCGCGGCTTTCAAATTAGGGTTACCCATGTTAACGTATTGTGGGTTTGTCCTATCGGTATAAGGGTTTAACTGGTAAATGCCCGGGCGCTGGATCCGTTGGGTATAACCTAAGGTAAGGCTGCTGCTTTTTAACGAGCGTTGAATAGATACCGATGGAACAAGATTATTGTAATTCTGGTTAACGGTACTGTTAGTAGTTGAAAAATCGGCATTTACTTTGGTGTGCTCCAATCGCAAGCCACCTTTAAAAGCCCATTTACTAAGCTTTACCGAGTATGAGTTGTACAAGCTGTAAACATCCTGATTGTAGGTAAAATCATTAGTTTGGCTATCATCGGTTTTATAGCTTCCGTCAGACTGTTTCAGGTCGGTAAAAAAGTTACTGTAGTTATCCCTTAAAATAATTTTACCACCGGCTTCAAGCGTTAATACTTTGCGGGGCTGAATATAATCGAGCTGGAAAGTATGCTGCTTTGAACCCGATTTATTATACTGCCTGTAATCGGTAGGTGCTTTACCAATGGAGTCGGCAGCTACAGTAGCACCATTGTTTTGGCCATTATTATTGTTATTGTATTTATAAGATACGGTAAGCAATTGGTCTTTATACTTCCTGAAACCTATCTGGTAGTTCAAGCCTAAATCCGACCCGTGAAAAGTGCTGGTTCCGGCATTAAATAAGCGGTAAAACTGGGTAACCGCGTCAACGCTATCCTTAATACTGGTAACCTGGTTGTTTTGCTGCTTACCCTTACCGTCATAAAAATCATACATACCGGTAATCAGGTTAAGGCTGTCAATTTCATAACTTAACTCTCCGCTACCATAAACGTTATTGGCTCCGTTACCTCTTGTACCGGTTTGGCTAAGTGATGATGGCGGATGATAAAAGTTGCTAATGTTTTCAAAAGTTGAAGTTTGCACCGGCCTGTGATTGTATCCAGCGTAGCCGCTAAAACCAAACTTGCCCTGCTTAACAGTTACGTTCACATTAGCGCGTTCGCCAAAAACATTGTTGTAACCGGTGTTAATATTTACGTTATAACCCTGGTCGGCATTTTTTTTGGTAATGATGTTGATGATACCCGCTAAACCTTCGGCATCATATTTTGCGGGAGGAGTAGTGATCACCTCTATCTTTTCAATATTGGCAGCCGGCATCGATTTTAATACGTCCGACGGATTTTTCGCCATCATGGCCGATTCTTTACCGTTGATCAGGATCTTATAGTTATCGTTACCTCTGAGCTTAATATTATCACTTCCATCTACAGACAACAACGGCACTTTACGGATCATATCCAAAGCGGTGATAGATTTGCTTTCCGGGTCGGCCTGTACGTCATAGCTCAGTCGGTCAACCTCCTGTTTCATTACGGGCCTTACCGCGGTAACGGTAACCTCCTTCAATTGCTTGCTTGATGCCGAAAGCAGGATCCTGCCCGCGTTAAATGTATTACCGGTAAGCTTTACCGCGATGGTTTTAGTTGCGTAACCTATAAATACAGCTACCAACTGGTATGTTTTACCTTCGGGTGCTTTCAGTTCAAAACTACCGTCGTCTTTTGCCAGGGTGCTTTTTACGGGAGCTTTGGTAGCAGCATCCTGCAGGGCAACAGTAACATAACCCATTGGTTTGTTTATTGCCGAATCAATGATAATACCTTTTACAATAATATTGGGAACTGCCGGAGCAGCGGGAGTTTTTGTTTGAGCAAATAAGAGCGTGGAAAAGCAACAGCAAAGTACCGTTAGTAAGATTTGTTTCATAAGGTTATTTAGGTTTACAAGACGTAAGAACATCATGCCGCGTTACAACGCGAATCATGATTTGAACGGGAATTTAACTAAAATATTAGTTTGTAACAGCCATGTTACTTATTGTAACGTGTCATGGTAAGTTCGGTACCTATGGTAGCAAAACTCTTTACCATTTCTATCGAGCGATCAATAAGTGCGGGAAGTTCGGGCTGTTCATCTTTATCAAAAGCACTAAGTACAAAATCAACCTGACGACCTTTGGGGTAATTATCGCCAATACCAAAACGCAACCGCGCATAGTTGCTATTGCCAAGCACTGCCTCAATATTTTTAAGGCCATTGTGCCCGGCGGCACTGCCTTTAGGTTTCAAACGCAGGGTGCCCAGCGGCAGGGCAAGGTCATCTACGATAACCAAAACATTCTCAACCGGAATTTTCAGATCCTTCATCCAGTAGCTCAGGGCCTTTCCGCTCAGGTTCATATAAGTAGTAGGTTTAATAAGGCAAAGGGTACGGCTTTTGAACGATACCTCGGTATAATAAGCCAGGCGCGAGTTTTGGAACCTTGTTCCCTCCTGCTTAGCCAGTTCATCCAATACCATAAAACCTATATTATGTCTGGTATCCGCATACTCCGGACCAATATTACCTAAACCTACAATTAAATATTTCATAAGCCCCTGGCTCCGCTAATCAGCGGAGAAATTTGATTAATTATTATTGAACGGGCTTGGTTTTGGCTCCCCTCTTGAGAGGGGGTGCGCCTGGCGGTGCGGTAGCAGGGGTGTGTTATGCATTATGCTGAAGAACACACCCCTCCTCCCCTCTCAAGAGGGGAATCGCACAAGCCTACGCTTTTAAAAAAGCCTCGCCGTTTTCTATTTCAAAATAAACAAAAACAGCGATAAGTTTCCCTATCGCTGTTTTGATAATTTGCTAAGCAAAATTATTTTTTACCTTGAGCTGCTTCTTGCTCTGCCTGACGTAAAGCACGTGAGGTAGTTACAGAAACAATGGTATCTTCTTTAGCGTTGGTGATAGTTAAGTTATCTAATTTAATATCAGATACTTTTACTGATTTACCAACTTCTAAAGACTCGATGCTTACTTCAATAGCATCAAGATGATCTTTAGGAAGCGCTTTGATACGCAGTTTCCTTAATTTTTGAACCAGTTTACCACCTACTTTTACACCTGGAGAAGTACCGGTTAATTTAACAGGGATCTCGATAGAGATAGGTTTTTTCTCGTCTAACAATAAAAAGTCAACGTGAGTGATTTTTTCAGTTAGTGGGTGGAACTGAATGTCCTGGATGATAGCTTGTGATTTAACACCAGCAATTTCAAGATCGATGAAATGAACAACCGGAGTGTAAACTACGGCTCTCAAATCAGCTGCGGACACATAGAAGTGGGTCTGGGTAGCACCACCATAAAGAACTGCAGGCACCTGGCCATTGTAACGCAGCTCTTTCGCGTCTCTTTTCCCTACGTTCTCTCTTAGAGAACCGCTAATAGCAATTGATTTCATTTTTATTTATTTGTTTATTTATTTAGTTCATGGTTCATAGATCATTGTTCTACTTTCCACAAAGCCTTTTTTAGTTCATGGTTCATAGATCATTGTTCATGGCCTAATTTCCCAATTACTTTATTCTTTTTTATTTTCCATGATAAATGTTCACTATGATCTATGAACCATCAACCATGAACTACCTACTATTCCACCTTAAACAAGGTACTTATCGAACCGTGTTCGTTTACGTTGCTTATCGCTTTGGCAAACAGTTCGGCAGTTGAAAGTACCTTTATTTTTGAGCTTTGTTGTTTCAGCGGTATAGTATCTGTAACTATCAGTTCGGTTAACGCCGAGTTTTCGATAGTTTCATATGCTTTACCTGATAATACCGGGTGTGTACAAACGGCGCGTACGCTGCGTGCACCACGCTCCATGATAAGTCCGGCTGCTTTTGCCAATGTACCTGCAGTATCGCAGATGTCGTCAATCAATACTATGTCCTGATCGGTAACATCGCCTATCAGTGTCATGGCTTCAATTTCGTTAGCGCGTTTACGGCGTTTGTCGCAAATTACCACTTCGGCGTTAAAGAACTTGGCAAAACTACGGGCCCTGTATGAACCGCCCATATCAGGCGATGCAATGGTAAGGTGACCTAAGCCAAGGCTTTTAATGTAAGGCACAAAAATGATAGAAGCATCCAGGTGATCAACCGGAACATCAAAAAAGCCCTGAATTTGCGCTGCGTGCAAATCCATGGTCATGATACGGTTAATACCGGCTGCAACCAACAGGTTAGCTACCAGCTTTGCACCAATGGCAACACGTGGTTTATCTTTCCTGTCCTGACGGGCCAAACCAAAATAAGGTATAACGGCGGTTACATAATGAGCTGATGCACGACGGGCGGCATCAATCATCATGAGTAATTCCATTAAATTATCGGTAGGCTGATGGGTAGACTGGATCAGGAAAACATCACTCCCCCTTACAGATTCGTTAAAATGCGGCTGATATTCACCATCGCTGAAACGCGATATTACAACTTCTCCTAATTCACGACCATATGCATCAGCTATCAGACGCGCAAGCTCCGGCGAGCCTGATCCTGTAAATAATTTAACCGGGTTAAATTGTAAGGGCATTTTCTTTGATTTTGAATTTCGGATGTTCGATTTCGGATTGATTACTCTGCCTTATTAAAATAAGGCCTTCCCGCTTCACAAACGCCTTAAAACACAATTCGGATTTCAAGTTTTCCAATCAGAATAAATCCGAAATTGAAAATCCGAAATCCGAATTTTTATTGTTGCCCGACCAGGATTCGAACCTAGACAAACGGTACCAAAAACCGTCGTACTACCATTATACTATCAGGCAATCTCCTTTGGTTTGTATTACTCCCCGAAAAGGAATGCAAATATAGCGCTAAGATTTGAAAGTCAAAATAGAATTTTAAAAAAATTCATTAACACCTCAAATACAGCAAAATAAAATTCAAACACGCTTCAAAAGCCCGTTTTTGATGGCAACATCCCAATAGTTTTGTTATTTTCGGCTGCATTAATCCTGTTTTTTATATAGCATTCAAACATGAATTACAAAAAACTCAACAATATATTTGGCTGGGTAGCCTTTATTATTGCCACAGTAACCTACATTTTAACCCTTGAGCCATCGTCAAGCTTTTGGGATTGCGGCGAGTTTATTGCCTGTATCTATCGCTTACAGGTAGCTCACCAACCCGGAGCCCCATTATTTACCATGATAGGCAAAGTATTCACCCTGTTATCTATGGGGGATAATACTAAAGTGGCCTATTGGGCCAACATGGCATCGGCACTGGCAAGCGGCGCTACTATCATGTTCCTGTTTTGGACCATTACCGCCCTCGCCAAAAAACTTTTGGTTAAAACAGAGGAGCAACTTAACAACACCAACCTGATCCTGATCATTGGCTCGGGCCTTGTAGGTGCTTTGGCTTATGCCTGGTCGGATACTTTTTGGTTTTCGGCGGTGGAATCTGAAGTTTACGCGCAATCATCGCTTTGTACTGCCGTAGTATTTTGGGCTATATTGAAATGGGATGCCCATGCCGATGAACCTCATGCCAACAGGTGGATAGTTTTTATCGCTTATGTAATGGGCCTTTCTATAGGCATCCACTTATTAAACCTGCTGGTAATCCCGGCTATTGGCCTGGTGATCTATTTCCGCAAGGCTAAAAGCGTTACTACCAAAGGTACATTGCTTACCTTTTTGGCAAGCGTTGTGGCACTGGCATTTGTACTTTGGGGAGTGATACAATACACCGTAAAAGGCGCGGCTTTTTCCGATCTGCTTTTTGTAAATACCCTGGGCATGGGCTTTGGCAGCGGCGCTGTGGTATTCTTTATTTTATTGATCATCACTATTGTAGCGGGTATTTATTACACCATAAACCCTGTTAAACCTGCCATTATTTTAGCGGCGGCATGCTTTGTTCTGATATTAGGTATAAGCGGCGGTATTATTGGCCTGATAGTAAGCGTAGGTATTTTAGCCTTATTAGAGTATGGTGTAAAAATCCGCGAAAAGCGTTTTGCACTCAACAGCTTTTTGATCTGCCTGCTATTTATCCTGTTTGGTTACAGCTCATTTGTGATGATCGTGGTACGTGCAAAAGCTAACCCTAACCTTAACAACAGCGACCCGGAAAATGCCTTCGCCCTGAACAGCTACCTTAACCGCGACCAGTACGGCGATACCCCATTATTGTACGGTCAGTTTTTTGATTCGGAAGCTACAGCACAAACCGAGGGTGCTAATATTTACCGTCGCGGTGCAACTAAATATGAGGTTGCAGGTAAAAAATTAAATACGGTTTACGACCGCAATACCATATTCCCGCGTATGTTTAGCGATAAACCTGGTCACCCGGAATTTTACCGTGAATGGACAGGCCTTGGCGAAAGCGAGCATCCAACCTTCGGTTCAAACATTAACTTTTTTGCTAAATGGCAAATTAACCAGATGTACACCCGTTACTTCTTGTGGAACTTTGTTGGTCGTTCTAATGACCTTGACGGCCAAAGCCTTGGCTCCGGAGCCGATGGCGAGTGGATCAGCGGATGGGATTTCGGCAAGCCCCTTCCCTACTCGGTTACCGAAAGCAAAAGCTATAACCGCCTGTTCTTTTTACCGCTTATCATAGGCCTTTTTGGCGCGGTATTTCATTTTGCCCGCAATCAGCGCGAAGCCGGTGTTGTGGCCATCCTGTTTGTTTGCACCGGTTTAGCCATTGTACTTTACCTGAACCAGGATCCGCTGCAGCCTCGTGAGCGTGACTATGCTTATGCAGGCTCCTTCTATGCCTTTGCAATATGGATAGGTTTGGGCGTGATAGGTATTGCCGATGTGTTGAGTAAAAAACTGAATGCAAGGGTAAGCGCCATCATCTCTACAGTAGTTTGTTTAGTTGCCGCTCCTTTACTGATGGCTAACCAGGAATGGGACGATCATAACCGCTCAACCAAGCTTACCCCGCATGATATGGCTTACAATTACCTTAACTCATGCGCGCCAAATGCTATTTTGTTTACTTATGGCGATAACGATACCTATCCGCTTTGGTACATTCAGGAGGTTGAAAACGTCCGTCCGGATGTACGTATCGTAAACCTGAGCTTGCTGGGTACCGACTGGTACATCCGCGGTATGAAAAATAAGATGAACGAGTCGGAACCATTGCCTATCAGCATGACTAACGATAAGTTTAAACCCGGTGTACGCGATGTGATCTATTTCAACGACCAGAAGATTCCCGAAGCAACCGAGCTAAAAGATGTTTTTGACTTTATCACTTCTGACAAAAAAGAAGCTATGGTTGAGTACAATAACGGTGATGTTGCCAACTATCTGCCAACCAACAAATTCAAATTAACGGTTAATGCCGATGAGGTTGTTAAAACAGGCACCGTGGCAGCAGCCGATAAAGACAAGATAGCCCCTGAAATGGACTGGACATTTAGCGGTCGTTATGTTACTAAAGATGTATTGGCCATGATGGATATCCTGACCCATAATGATTGGAAACGCCCTATTTATTTTTCGGTTACCGTGCCAAACAGCAACATGATTGGTCTGGATAAGTATATGTATAACGAAGGTTTTGCGTATCGTTTATTGCCGCTGAAACCGGATACAGCTGTTGGGCCGCTTGAAGCCAGCAATACCGGTAAAATGTACGAAAACATGATGACCAAATACAGGTGGGGCAATATGAAAAACGCCAGCTACCTTGATCATGAATCAATGACGATGTTTTACCCGCTTATCACCAGGCTTTACTCAACCCTGGCCGATGACCTTGCAAAAGCAGGTAAACCTGATTCGGCCCGTAAAGTGCTGAAGAAATATGATGAGGTAATGCCAACCACCATTAACTCGTTGGAGATTGCGGTACGTAAATATTACATGATCGAAAACGCTTACCGTTTAAACGATATTCCGTTAGGCAACAAACTGGCTAACCTGGTTGATGATTATGTAAACAATCAGCTTAATTACAGCTATGCCCTGCTGCAAAAGGGCGAAACCAACCTCGAAAACCGCGATCTGCAATATTCTATGCAGATACTGGGTGGCCTGGTTGAATTTAGCAAGCAATACAAGCAGCCGCAACTGTTCAACAAATTCAGTGCGCAACTGAGTGGCTTTGAAAAGAAATTTGGGGTGACAGGGAAGAGATAGATTGCTTCTTTGATATTTTGAAAATGCCCGCCAATGAGCGGGCATTTTTTGTTTTTAGCGGTCTTTATACTGGTCGAAGTTTAGCGAAGCGTAACTTCGTCCTAAAATAGTCCAAGCTTTCAGCTTGAGTGCCTTTATCTGAATACTATTTGAAATAAATTTTAACCGGAATTGCGGAAGCAGAATGCTTCCGGGGTTTTAGGACGAAGTTACGCTTCGCTAAACTTCGACCAGTGATATTTACAGAGTATCATTTATGCTTAGGTGTTCAGGAGGTTCGTTTTGATAATTCTTTATATTATTCAAATAGTGAAGTATATATCTTTTCTTTTTTTTGTTGAGCATCATCTTTTTCAACCTCTGATGATAGGCATTTATAAACAAAAGCTCATTATCAACAAGGTAGTATGACAATACCTGAGGCGTGTTTATTTTAGATGACTCAAGCTGCGCTTCTAACTTTTTTGTTTGCGCATTCCAGGTATATTTTACCAATGTTGAATCATTAACTATCATAGGTCCCCGTTTAGGGTCAGCTTCATAATGATCAAATTCGGTGGTATCCTGAAATTGTTGGTGATAAACTACTTTCATGACTAAAGGGTTAGTATGTTGAATGGTCGATTCCAGCCATATCTCACGTATCCCCCATGGAGAAGGCTGTAATAAGTTTGAATTCTTCAATTCATTTAATACAGGAATTAATTTATCGCCATCGTATTTATAGAAGAAAGAATTAAACCACCAAATACCCGAACCCTCATTAAATTCCATTCGCCGGTAAACTATACTTTCGCCATCCACATTTTTAAAGTATTGCACATTATCAGTATACCTACTGTAGCCACTTTGCTTTGCTATTATTTTATTACCCTTAAAAAAATACAGTTCTGAGCTGTCGCAATGTCCCGCATCCCCTACTAATATTCCAAATTCGTCAAACTTGCTTTTATTACCGCCGAAAGGATAATATTGCAAATAAACATTCCCTTTTTTAACAGAATCAAACAGCCCTTTCGCTGTACAGGTGCTATCAACTTTCAGTTCGCCAAATATGCTTCTGGCATCAACTGGTTTTATCATCCCCTTACGTATGCAGCTTTTCAATAACGTGAAATCAGCATCAGACAGCACCCTGCTCATCGGCTCAGTAAAATTCTCAAAAACAGAATCAGCCCAAAAAGCAGCACTATTAGCTAAAGGCTCAACAGGCAACCTACCCACGCTATCAAAAAAAGCAATAAGCTGCGGCTCGGCGTATTTAACCTCTACATATTCCTTTGCTTTTGCCTTAACCGCTTTTTTAGGCGGCTTTTTATGTATCGGCTTGCTTTCATGATGGCAGCCTAATATGCCTAAAAGTAGCATAAGGTAAGCTGCGTTACTGATGATTTTGAAAGGATTAGGCATGAGTGGGTTTACAATTAATATCGCTTTAATTTAACGATATTCCTGATCAGTTTAACTAAAACATCACATAAGTGGTTGAAGTTTATAAGGATGGTGTCCGTCCGGTAGCGGGGGCGGTACCTTGCGGACAGAAGTGCTGATACAGTAGCTTGCCAATAACTGGTCGAAGTTGAAAAAATGCCGGTATTCCTGTTGAGTTTAACTAAAACATCATGCTTATTTATTGTTTATACTAAGCGTAATATATATTTGCCACAATGAAGATCCTGTTAATTGAAGATGAACCCAAACTGGTATCCATTATCCAGCGCGACCTTACTGCCGAAGGTCACGAAATAAGTGTTGCCCTTGATGGTACAACCGGGCTGGATATGGCCATGAAAATGGATTTTCAATTGATCATTCTGGATATTATGCTACCCGGCATTAATGGCATTGAGGTTTGCAGACGGTTGCGGCAGGCCAACCAAAACGCTGCCATACTCATGCTTACCGCCCTGGGCACTACCGAAAACGTGGTGGTAGGCCTTGACAGCGGTGCCGACGATTATATGGTTAAACCTTTCAGTTTGGCCGAGCTTAACGCTCGCATCCGTACCCTCGCCCGTCGCAATTCAAATCTTGCGCAACCGGCAAACGTGATCCAAATTGCCGACCTGGTCATCAACGGCGACGAAAAATCGGTTAAACGCGGCGATAAGATCATCGACCTTACCGCCACCGAATACCGCCTGCTGGAGTTTCTGGCTAAAAACAAAAACCACATGCTTAGCCGCATCGAAATACTGGAGCACGTTTGGAACATTGATTTTAATATGGGTACCAATGTGGTTGATGTGTATATCAACTACCTTCGCAAAAAGGTGGATAAGGATTTTGACAACAAGCTTATCCACACGGTTATTGGCATGGGCTATATTTTAAAAAATAACGCCGCATGACCATTCAGAAAAAAGTAGCGCTGCTGTTTTTTGGGCTAACAGTATCGGTAATATTGATATTGAGCAGCGCTGTTTTTTACTTTGTACATCAGTTTACTTTTGATGATTTTTATAAACGGCTTGAAACCCGGGTAAACATCTCATCCCAAATCCATCACCTTAATGACCGCGACAGCCTTGGTATGTACAAGGAGATCAGGCAGCGCTATCTTGAACGCCTCATTGCCGAAAAGCAGTACGTTATTAAACCCGAAGTTTATACCAAAGGCAAAACTGTAAAAGGCGTTCCCCGCGAACTGATAAATAATATCCTCTACAACGGAAAATCAAGGTTTAAAGCCGATAACATATTTTATGCGGGTAATATATTCCGCTTTCCGGAGGGTGACGCCATTATTGTTGTTTCGGCAACCAACCCATCGGGCCTAAGCGAACTTAATGACCTTGAACAGGTGTTAATCATCTGCTTCCTTACCTCGATACTTATAGTTTATATCATCGGTCGCCGGTTTTCATACCATACCTTTAAACCGGTACGCAAAATCATAAAAAAGGTAAATACCATCACAGCAAGCAACCTGCACTTGCGTTTGGAAGATTACAGCGGTAAAGATGAGATAGCCGAGCTTACCCAAACGTTTAACAACATGCTCGACAGGCTGGAAACCGCCTTTGAAACCCAGAATAACTTTATCAGCAATGCCTCGCATGAGTTGCGTACCCCGCTGGCTATCATTAAGGGCGAAGCCGAACTTTCGCTCAAAAACATTGATACACCGGGGGCCGATCTGCATAAAAACCTTAAAGAAATCCTGACAGGCACCCAAAGCTTGCAGGATATTATCACCAGTTTATTAGGCCTGGCTCAAAGTGGTTTCGATGGTAAAAAGCAGAATTGGGAACAGATACGTGCCGATGAGCTGGCCTTTATGGTAAAAGATGCTGTTGACCATATCATCCCCACCAATAACCTCAGCATCGATTTTTCGTCGCTACCCGATGATGTGGATAGCCTGGTAACACAAGGAAACATCAACCTGCTTAAACTGGCCATAAGTAATATAGGCCTTAATGCCTGTAAATATTCTGAAAACAAGCCTGTAACGCTTAGGGTGTATACCGAAAATAACAGCATCATCTTCAGCATAAAAGATCAGGGCATAGGCATCCCCGAAAGCGATGTGCAGCATATTTTTGAGCCATTTTTCCGCGCGTCAAACACGGGCAAGTATGAGGGGCATGGTGTAGGTTTGCCGCTGGCACTGAATATTGTAAGGCTGCATAAGGGTAATATCGGCATTATCTCTAAAGAGGGCGAAGGCACCGAGATCAGGGTGATGCTGCCGGTTTATAAGGCGTAGAAAAAGGGAGTTCATTAATGCCTATAAAAACAAATTATAATATTAATAATCGCACAGAGGCAGGTAACGACTGTTGTTGTAATGAATTTACATCGTCGCGCTCTTGGCCGCGCGAGGGCCAGATACTTTTGTCGCCACAAAAGTATCCAAAAAGGCTTACAGCAGAAAGGCTTCTTTGCGCTCATCCTTCCCTCCAACCCGCCGCCCGGCCTTTGCCCTGCAAAACGAACAGAACCACGGGCTGCAATTATTTTGCCCCGATTCGCCCTATCCCCAGCTTCTGCAAAAACTCGCTATGCCCCTGCAGCCACACATTCCCTACATTGTTCTGCCCGTTTTCACCCGAAGCTGATCTGCTGCGAAAAACATCCGGTTTTAATTATGTCGTGGGCAGGCACGAAGGATCTTAACGTCTCATTAAGGTCTCTCGCAGAGGATCCTGATGTATACGCCATGCACATTTACTTGTGCGGGGGTCGCGTTAGTGATAGTAGCGGATACCGGCCTTGTGGATAATGCCTGTGCAGTATGAGCGGATAGCACGGGCCGGAGGCAACGCCCATAGTCACAAAACGAAAACTTAATAGGTAATAACTCACAAATACGTTTTTATAAAACACTAAGATAACCGGCTGAAGGGTGCTCATTAATACCTGTAAAAAGCAAACTATAATCAATAATCCCCAGCTTACAGCGCAGCTATGCAAATCCCTCTGTACAGTTCGCGATTGCTTCGTGCCTCGCAATGACGCGGTGGTGATGCAACAAAAATCAATTCTAATCACATTCTAATTTCTTTCTTAAACCGCTTTAATGCCCGGTACCTACTATTGTATCAACAAACAGTAGTAAACACAAAAAAGGTATCATCATGAAAACATTAAACATCATTATCCCGTCTGATTTCACCTTATCATCATTAAACATTATACCTGTTTTAGCCGAGCGCTATTCAAAGCAAAAACTGAATATATCGCTTGTTCACTTCCTGCAACTATCCGACTCTATATCCGACCTGTTATTGCTATCCCGCCGCAGCCGGGAATACCAACTGATTGACGACGATTTTTACGCGGGTTGCACCATGCTGAAAAACGACTATGCAGATCAGATAGAAAACATTACGCCCGACTTTTTTTATGGCAACACAGTAGCCGTATTCAAAAACTATCTCGAGGCAAAAGAAACCGAACTGATTGCCATGCCCGAAAATCATAGCTACGCAAGGCTAACACCCAACAGTTTCGACCCTACTATACTCATGCAACGAAGCGGGTATAAGATAGTTACCATTAAAACTGAGGTTAAACAGCCTTTAACCGTAGTTAAGAACGAAGCAGAGCATGAGCTTCTGGAGGTTTAATATTTATTAATATCATTTAAAACATTTATCTATGTTACTAAAAGAAAATATCCCGGTAAAGTATGTGGTGGGAAAAATCAAGAACGAGCTTTTACTTGTTGCCGGTTATGCCATAACTATCGCCCTGTTCCATCGCTTTTTCCCTGAATACCGCATTTCAATCCCTATTGCTGTTCCGGCCATACTGGCAACCATCATATCATTGTTGCTGGCCTTCCGCTCAAACCAGGCTTATGACCGCTGGTGGGAAGCCCGCAGTATTTGGGGAGCTATTGTGAACGATTCGAGATCGCTTACCCGCGAGCTGATCAGCTTTTTAGATGGCGGCGATGACGCTTGCGAAGAAATAGAAGGTTTCAAAAAGCGCTTTGTTTACCGCCAGATAGCCTGGTGCTACGGCTTAAGCCAGTCGCTGCGCAAGCAAGATCCTTACGCCAAAAACGCCCATCTGTTAGTTGACGAAGAAGTGAAGTTTACCCATCGTTTCAGCAACGTACCTAACAGCCTATTAAAACTGCACGGGCTCGACCTGAAGCTGGCCTACAAAAACGGATGGCTTAATGATTATCAGCAAGTGCAGATAGATGGTACGCTTACCCGCCTGTGCGATGCCATGGGTAAATGCGAGCGGATCAAGAACACGGTGTTCCCGGTTACGTATAGCTTATACATTCATTTTTGCCTGTACCTGTTTATTATCCTGCTGCCCTTCGGCCTTATCGAATTCTTCGGTATGTTTGAAGTACCGCTGATCATAGCTATAGCAGCTGCATTTTTACTGGTAGAAAAAATGGCTATTCATCTGCAAGACCCATTTGAAAGCAAACCAACAGACACCCCAACAACTGCCATTTCGCAAACCATTGAACGCGATTTGAAGCAGATGCTTAACGATAAACATGAGAGTGAAAAGGCAGCAGTTCAACCTGTTGCCGCTAAAGCAAACGTGTATTATATACTGTAAGCTTTACACCCCTGTGCGGGAAGGCACAGGGGTTCACTTATTTATTCCTTAAAGCCTAAACCTTCTTCTTTCATTTTCTCCTTCACTATAGGCACCGAACTTTTGCCCACGCCATGCAAATGCAAAAACTCTTTCTCGGTTAGTTTTGATAACTCAAGCAACGATGTAATACCCGCATTGGCCAACGCACGCCGGGCCGGGTTACCCAGTTTACCAAAGGGGCTGTTTAATTCTTCAGTGTTCATAACAAACGGTTTAATTGATGATCAAATTTAATGATCAAATTAATAAAAGCCACGTCATACAGCAATGCAACTTCTTGCGCTCGTTTGTAACGAGCGCTTAACATGGGCTTACGTTTGTAACGTAAGCAAACTAAAAGCTTACAGTTATAAAGCCTCTTTCCAATAAGGTAACTTCAAATAAACCCGGTTGCCCGGCATAATTAGCCGCCGAACTATAAATATAATGTTCAGGATAGCTTACAATCTCTGCTTTGACCGGATTGTCATGAATGTAATCTAATTTTTGGAAAAGTATGTCTTCCCGGTCGCATTCAATCGAATGATAACCATCTTGCCATACTTTATGATTTTGTATACGGTCGTCAAATTTTGCATGGTACTTGAACCGATATAACATCCAATCTCTGCGACTTTCATTTTCTGTTTCAATGAGCTTGATGATCTGTTTATTGGTATGCTTTTTAAAGTCGCGCACAATGTCGGGTAACCTGTTGGGCGCTACAGCGGATACTAACAAATGCAGGTGATTACTCATCAAACAAAATGCGTATATGTCAAGACCTTTATTTTTCTGACAATAAATAAGTGAGTCAATAATAAGTTGCTTGTAACCGGGCCGTATAAATACATCAATCCAGTCTACTATCGTAAAAGTTATAAAATGAATTTCTTCATGGTTTCTGACCCTGTATTGATGTGACATTGTGAAAAAGAGGTTTAGGCTAAATTAACGATCATGCGATGCAATCGCAAGACCATGTTAAGCGCTCGTTGCAAACGAGCGCAAGAAAAAAAATAAAAACACTCATATAATCTCTTGCAAACCTCGCTGTTCAATTTTTAAAAGTGTAAACACTTTGCATTTTGCTCCAAAATTTAACATCTGATAATCAATAACTTACAAACCAACAAGCCTGTTCAAAAATATCATCTAAACAAATTACTATTGATAATCAACCACTTACAATACCTATTTAAAAAACATTGAACACCTCGTTTTTAAAAATTGAACACTGACAAAATAGCACCACCAACCGCGGACTTTTTAGTAGATAAATTTGAGTGCCCTTCATGATTGCCGGCAGGTTTGCGGCAAATAGCGATGGATTGTCCTGCTTGATCTGCGGGACGGGGCGATAACTTTTATGTACCATACTTCGGAGAAACCTTTGGTTGTTCAAATGATTCAAAAGCATGTGAGGGATATGGCGGATGCAGCCGCGCGTAAGGGGCAGATTGTGTTCTCGGACCCGGATGCCGTGGTTGAGCTATTTGATATTTACCCGGCCAATGAGTGGATGGTTATGGAAACCGAACACGAAACGCCGCAGATGCTGTTTGGCAACTTTTGGTTGCAGGGCGAGTTGTGCATTCTGTTTGCCGATACCAATATGGGCAAAAGTCTGCTGGCTGTACAACTGGCCGACAGCATTAGTCGCGGTGAACCTATTGCTCCTTTTGCGCTTGGGGCCGACGCCTCGCCGGTATTGTATATTGATTTTGAGCTTAGCGGCAAGCAGTTTGAACAACGTTATACCGACGGACAAAACCGCTATCATTTTGCCACCGAATTTTACCGCGGCGAATACAACCAGTTTAACCGTGCCAGCTCGCACTACCAAAAGCTCGATAAGTATGTGATTGAGGCTTTAACGCGGGGCATTAAGCGTACCGGCGCTGAAGTGCTCATTATTGAACATTACCTGCCTGCGCAACGGAACCGAGAGCGCCGGGGCTGCCCTCACCCTGATGAAGGAACTGAAAAAGCTTAAAACCCGCCACGGTATCAGCATCCTGGTGCTGGCCCATACCCCCAAGCGTAACCCACGCCTGCCGCTTAGTCGTAACGATTTGCAGGGCAGTAAAATGCTCATCAATTTTTACGACAGCGCCTTTGCCATGGGCGAGAGCCACTCCGCCCCCGGCCAACGGTACTTAAAGCAGATTAAGCAGCGCAGCACGGCCGAAACTTATGGTGCCGATAATATATGCCTTGCCCAGCTGGAACGGCACAACGGCTTTTTAAAGTTTATTTTTACGGGTAAGGATTGCGAGAAAAACCACCTGCGCGATACCTCCAGACAAGAGCGCGAACGTATGAACCTCGAAGCTAAAAAATTAAGCGATGAAGGTTTAAGCCAGCGGCAGATAGCCGAACGGCTTGGCATGAGCGTGGGGAGTGTGAATAGGATGTTGAATGGGCGGTTGTAAATCGAATAATAAAAAAGATCGGGAGTATCTCTCCCGATCTTTTACGCTGTTAGTTATACAGAAATTATATTGTCCACCAGGTGTTAGTCGTAGCGTTAAAAACGAAATCTAATCGCCCTTGTGCAGTTAAGGTATTCGTACCCGTAACATTGGCTACTGTAACTACATTTGAGGTTGAATCTGTTTTTATAACTGCAATCTTGTAACCTGCAAAGGCTGCTCCAACCGGCGGAGTGATAGTGAGGCCTGCCGGAGTTGCATCGGCAAAAATCACTAATGAAGATGTTTCCTGAATGGAAAAATCGGTGGCAAGTACAGTGTATGAAGCATTTTTAAATAATACATTTCCTTTTGTAGGGTTTAAAGATGTGATATTAGTATTGCTTCCGGTACCGTACGTAAAAAGATTGCTGTAGCTCCCTGAAATATCCAACGAACCAAATACTACAGAATCATTACTATTGAGTAATGCATAAATATTCAGTTGATGAGTTGCATCCATTCCGGTAGTGCCTGTAATACTAACCGTGTTTTTATCAATTATAGATTTTTCGCAATCGGCAATGGTGATCAAATTAATGGTATTTGTTAATGTAACCCCACTTAAGGTAATGTGATTGTTTGATACGATAAAATTATCAGTTTTTCCTGTGGTGTTTCCCTGTATATAAACAGCCCGTTGTGCAAGCGTAGCGTTTGGAGAAATATTTATATCGTTGTTCGAAATCCGCAAATTGGTAAATTTTTGCTTATATGGATCCGTTGCTTCCGCTCCACGACAAAGAATACCATAATTTTCATTAATGATTGTGTTGTTGCTAATATCAATATTGCTGGCATCACATCTGATACCGTAATACCCTGATCCGGCAGAAAGATCATATTGTATGGTGTTATTAATAATAAAGGTTGGTCTGTTGGTGGTAAAGGTATTAGGTTGAATAAATATCGCTTCCTGCGAAAAATTCTTCATGGTATTTAAAGCAATTACCGCACCACTTGGGTTGCCAAAAATAAACCCGTCAAGCGCCCCGGGAAATGAACTATCAACCGTACCGCTAAATCCTTCAGCATAGCATTCTGTAATAGTCGGGTTAATGTTAACACCATTGTCGTTATCAGTAAAAAGAATATAAGCTGCAGGGCTTCTATTGGTTTGTGCGTTATTATGTCCAAGTGGCGAATAAAATTTGCACCTGTTTACAACTAATTGTTCTGAGCCATTAATAAACAACGCCTGGCTAAATCCTGTAAAACTACAGTCAATTATTTGAGTGCCGGTTCTCGTTCCATTACCATTGTGCCCAATACAATGAGTAGAGCCTGTAGTTAGCCCATGGGTGCTCTCGAATTCTATATTCATTATCTTAACATTCATGAATTGGTCTTGAAACCTCAAAAGTGTATTACCGCTACCATCAGCGGGGGTCACAGACGAAGTTATTTTTGTCCCTGTTTCTCCCAAAAGCTCCAATCCATCAACCGCACTGCTTCCGTTAACCTGTATACTTGTTGTAGTTCCAGCTTGTACAGTTTGTATAGAATATGTGCCTGCTGGTATAAATAAGGATTTATTGGCAAGCTTGGCAGCGGTAATAGCACTAGTTAAAGTAATTCTATCATCAGCAATACCATCACCTTTTGCACCAAACCACCTGGCATTCATGGCACCTTCATATTGTCTTACCCATTTGCCCGAGCCACTGCCAACAACAGTTCCGCCATCTGCAGAATGGCTTCCTGATGTATCCCAATTAAAAAGACCTTCGCCTCCATCTCCAGTTGAATAATAGCCCAGAAGAAAAACAGATTCATTACCTGGTGTGTACACGTAGGTTGTAAGCACACCATAATTTGCAATTGTTGTCATAGATTTAAGATTTATTTTAAGATTTAAAGATTTACGATTGAACGTATCGACTGCTGTTTACCACGCTGGTGAATATGATTCTATTGTGTAAGTTATTTAAAGGGTTTATAGCATTCACGCAGCTCATATTATTAAATTGTTAACATAATATATCAGATTGCTTCGGCTTTCTGCGTACCGGGTTATGCTTTGAGAGTTGACATAGCCCGGGCAAGTTTTCCAGAAACTTGTTTTGATTGGGGTCCACATTAAGTGTAATACAGAAGTATGAATAAACCGTTGCCAACTTTTTAGTGACAGCTTAATGGTTTTCTGGTTGCCAATAGTTGCTATAGTATTCAGGTCCATAAAAAAGATAAGATTTGAGTTGTAAAATTACTAATATTTTTAGCATTTTTTACGAAGTAAACCAAACAATAATTTTGCACGTGGAAAAAATAGCATGGGTAGTAACCGACCTTAGCAGAGGGCAATCGGCCTGTATACCAGTATTGTATTCAATAACCACCGAAGATGATAACCCCAATATCAGGCTTATTAACTGCAAGGTGGCCGCCAAACTTACCGATTTGCCCGAATGGCTTTCGCCTGCCGAGTTTATTATAAGGCATGTTTACAGAAACGGATATAACGATGTGGGCATTAGCAACAGCGGCCTCGGCAGTATATGCTGTGATAATGTGGATGCTGCAAGGTTTATAATTAATACGCACGATAGCATTAAGGCGATGGAACGGCTTACTTTAGGTCCGGAACGATTTAGGAAGCAAGGTGTCCGACTAATGTCTCACAGATACCCATCCCCGAAGCGGACGGATAAACTCATTTGATTTCGGAATTGGGATTTTCGATTTCGGGGTTGAGAGGTAGGAGATGTTTTTCGTCATGCTATCGCAAGCATTTAATCTGTAAACTTTTTTTAGGACGATACAGTTGTTGCACCCCCAATTTTTAATAGCTGTAATTCATTCTTTGTCAATCATGAGCCGCTTGCTATCTATTTAAACAGTATCGCTTGTCCTGATCTACTTTTTATTAATTTGACAACCATCGAGTCTTTAAACTTAATCAATGAATCCCCTTTTTCAATTTTGTGATTAAAATTCCACAGGTTCACAGGAAGAATAAAAGTTTTATTATTGATCGAAACCGTTGGTTCACCTTTAACGCTATAGACAACGTTTTGCACCTTACCATTAAATGCTAATGGAAAATTTTTTCGAACCAAATTATTGTAGGAATAAATTGCTATTATAAAGAACAGTAAAGCAAGTCCTCCTACTAAAAGTATTTTCTTCATATCCATACAAATTTAACACTTAGCAAATAGCCCACAAGGCACAGCCTTGCGGTAGCAAAAAATCAAAAACGCTACCGCAAGGTTGTACCTTGTGGCCTGCATGCAGGGCTAAGCGGTAAACAAAGCCGGCAATTGTATTCCCCCCTCCTTCGGCCTCTGAGCATGGGCCGCGTTAGGGATTGCAACGGAAAACCCACAGCCCGCACAGGCCTTCGCGCGCAATGCCCGGGGCGAGGATTTGGAGTGTAAAGCCCGGGCCGCAGGCAACGCCATTGTTTTAATTTCGGAATAGGGATTTTTGATTTCGGGGTTAAGGGGTTGTGGTGGATATTACAACGGGTGTCATGCTGAGGCCCTCGAAGCATGGCGGGCACGGCCTCTGCGCGCGTCCTTCGACAGGCTCAGGATGACAGGCCTTTGCACCCAGGATAATAACGTAAAACGGGTGTTTACGGCTACCCATGACAAGTTGTAAATCCCATTCGCTAAGCCGCTTGCAGATCAAAGCGTTTACCTGTCGCGCGTATAGACACACCCCTGCTACCGCGCATTTCCACCGCGCCCCCTCTCAAGAGGGGAATTTCTTTGCCCAGGGCAACTGCTGCCACCACTGCTACTAAAAAACTACTGCCCACTGCCACTGCTCACTGCCACTCCCCCTTACTGCAACGATACCACCTTATACAAAATCCAGCTATCGGTTTCGTAAACGCGTTTGTAGTTTACGCCGCTGTTTAGCCTACGGATTTCGGGGATGTATCTGTCGTTGAGCTGCGTGTAGCCGGTGAATGGGTTTTTAGGGGTGGCTATCAGGATATAGTCGTCGTATTTGTATGGGGTTTCAATGGCCGACAGGAACGTATCAAGCTGGTATGGCAGGGTTAGCTTTTTTACATTATTGGTAAATGCTACAATGGGGTATGATACGGCATCGTCCATCAGGATGTGCGTTTCATCGGGCAGCTTGTTGATATACTCTGCCATCTCCTTGCTTTCGCTTTGATCGGTATTTGGGTTGAGGCGGTTTAGCGTGGTAATAAAGCGGCGCTCGTCGGTAATTAGCGAATGGGTTAAAAAAATATAGCCTGTATATAGCTGCAATACAATAACAAAGGCAAGTCCTAATTTAACTGCCAGCTTGTTTTTGATGGTATGCACCTTAAATACCATGCACAGTAACGACACAAACAAAAAGATCAGGTAATACTGGTAAGTGAGGAACAGCTTATCGTACTTAATGTGCAAAAACTCTACAAAGGCAAACAGCGTAATAACGGTTAGCACCTGGTAGGTACTTTCGCGCAGCAGGTACATGCCAAACAAAATGAGCGGGCAAAAATAAATTACCCTTAATGATATCAGGATGCTGAGTTCGGGTAGTTGGTAGTTTACCGCGGTTGATACGGTATCGTAATTAAGCTTATCAACCAACACATTCCAGGTAGCCAGCGGACTTTCAATAAAGTAATTAAGATCGCTGGCGTGGGTTTGGTTAAGCAGCTTGTAGCATATCAATGACGCTATTGGCAGTATAAACAATATCACGTAAATGGCAAAGGTTTTATTGATGAGCTTACGCCTTAACGAGGGACTGTTAAAGCTCATGAACAACCTGAAAATGGATTCCTTTTCGCCCAGGTTAAGGCTGGCCAGCGTTATAGACAACACCAGCGGAATAAAGAACAGCGTAAGCCAGATAAAGCGATAATCGCAAAAAATAAGCGTTACCAAACACATACTGGCTACCGATACGTGAAACGTGGTATTGGAGCGGTAAAACTTAAGCAGGTTAAGGAAAAACAGGTACAAAAACGTAACTACCAGGTAAATGGCTTTGCCCGAGCAGGCCATATAAATAATACCAGGGTGCAGCACAAACAGAATGGCTACCATAAACAGGTAAAAATCATCCTTCACCCTGATTAAAAACGAACGCGAAATAAGGTAGAACAAACCTGCCGTACCTATTGCCGATGCTATTACCGGCGCCAGGTAACTGTTTATTGATGAAAATATAAACGTGGAGTAAAAGGGCAACAGCGGGGCAGTGAGGCCCATTACCTTAAGGCGGTTGCCAAGCCCTTCAAACACTATTTTGGTTTTTTCGATATAAAACAGGCTCTCCTGGTTATAGTAGCCCAACTGGTTAAGGTAGATACCTATAAACAGGTACCAGCCTGCCAGTGTAAGGGTAAAAATAAACAAGTATGTACTTTTGGCAATTTTCATTTAACAACGTTTGTGGGGTTATTAACCTTACTTAAACCATGGTTGGTTTTTTCCCAGTAAAACGGATTGGTGATGAGCTGATACAAACCCATGTATGCGGCAACCGAATGCAGCAGCCAGTAAATAGGATTAGCTATAGCAAACAAAATAAGCTCAAAATAACGGCGCTTAAATACGGCCATCATGTTGATATAGATCATGAGGATGTTACCCACCATCAGGTTAAATATCGACATGAACAGCACCCAATCCGGAAACAAGTTGCGGATGGTTGAAAAATCAAATATCAGGTAACACACAAAAATGATGAGCAGCACCGGGTAAATCAGGAATGTTGCCGATGTAGCACCGATAAAAAAGTTAAAACCCAGGAAGCCCTTGAAACCTATCCTTTTTATAAGGCCTACAGGGTTACGCATGTGCACCAGGTAGGTTTGCATATAGCCCTTAATCCAGCGCGAACGCTGACGGATCCAGTTCCAGTAGTTGTTGTTGGCTTCCTCGTAGGTAGATGAGTTTACGATGGCTACCTTATAACCTTTGGCATAAGCACGAACGCCAAGATCGGCATCTTCGGTTACGTTAAATGGGTCCCAGGCGCCAAGCTCAACCAGTGCATCCATTTTAAAGTGGTTACTGGTGCCGCCAAGCGGGATGGGGATATCAAGCGTATCCAAACCGGGCAGCATATAATCAAACCAGTACGAATACTCCAGGGTAAACATACGGGTAAGGAAGTTCTCGTTCCGGTTAAAGTAGTTCAGCGCACTTTGGATACAGATATAGTTTTCGGGCAGCTTTTTAAATAGGGCCACCACTTTTTTAAGCTGATCGGTATCGGGAATATCCTCGGCATCATAAATGGTGAGGTACTGCCCCCTTGCAAAATGCAAACCGTAGTTACAGGCCTTTGGCTTGGTTTTAGGCATGTGGAAAGGCACCACAATAACCTCAAACACCGATGGAAAGTCGAGATTTTTTACTGCGTTTAATGTTTTCTCATCATCCTCTTCAATAACCAGTTTAATATCCAGCTGCTCGCGCGGATAGTCGAGACTTTGAAGGTTCCAGATAAGTTTTTTGATCAGTTTATCTTCCTTGTAAACGGGCAGCAGTATGGTGTATATAGGCAGCTCGTCGTTTATAATATTGGCGAGGTCTTTTTTAGTAACGGCCTGATGCAGTTCAAAGCGCGAGCCTACCAGTGCTAAAAACAGCTTAAATATTATCGCTACCAGGAAAAACGAACTAATGACAAGGTTAATACCGATGGATACTGTTTTAAAGTTAAGGAACAGGCCAATGGCGATAATGCCCCATATGATAAAAATAAAGGCGAGTTGCCGTGGTGTGAAAGTTGTTGATGCCGAACTTTTAGGATCGCGTTTAACCAGGTCAAAAACTGCCGCCTTAACATATTTATCACCCAGAAGCTTGTGGCTTAGCCAGGTAATTTCAAGGTCAGACGCTACAATAACTTCAGGTTCAAGATCGTAAGTAAACCTTACAAAATCCAGGAACAGGTCATTACCAGGGTCGGCCATAATGGTAACCACCTTATTATTTTCGATACGGAGCGGAAGGCCCAGTTGATCGTTCACAAATTTCAGCTCTGCCTTGTCCAGAACATTTTGGTCGAAGGCTTCATTGCGGATGTCGGCAAACTGGTAGCCGGCATTGCCTAAAGCGCGTTCGTAATTTTTACGGGAAACATAGCCAAAGTTAAGGGCTATTTTAAGGTATGACATACCCGATCTTTCCGAAAAAGCGTGGATCTTTTCCTGGTCGGCCGGCGAAATAAATCCGTGGGCAACCAAAATTTCAGGAATAGAAATACTCAGTGTATCCATATAAGGTGTCTAAACAAAAGCTAAAAGAGCCTCACCCCGGCCCTCTCCAAAGGAGAGGGAGCTCTTTTTTTAAGCCCTCTCTAAGCTTTTTTTCTTAAAACCCTCTCCTTTGGAGAGGGCAGGGTAAGGTATTAATCGTTAAACAGATCCTGCGATTTTTGAACTTTCGAACGCACATACAGGAACGAAAGCAGGATCAGGATCAGGATGCCTAACAAAATGTACAGGTTATAGCTGTCCCAGAAACGGGTAAGGCCGCTTTTGGTATCAATATATTCCAGGTTTTCGCTTGATTTATTGATGTTGAACAGGTATTTGTTAGAGTTAACATCAGAGATACAAACGTTGCTTGACAGGGTTGAAAGCTGCTCGGTAATTGATTTTGATACCGCCAGAAAAGCTTCGGCAACATGACTACCCGTTGCGGTAAGCACCAGTGTGGCATTATTACTTCGCCCGTAAAAGATCTGGGCTAAACCGTTTGATACCGTATCAGACAGGGAGTACACCGGTTTATTGTTATCGGTATAGTACAACCTGAAATCTTTATCAAACTGAATTGGCGCATCGGCAAACTCCTTCAGTATCTTGTCGTCTTTTGAAAGCAGGGCTATGATGTTATTTTTCTTCAGTTCGTTAACATCAATATCTTTAGAGTAAACAAACTCAGGGAAGTTATTGGCGTTGATGTTATTGTTAAGCTCATAAATGATCTCGCCCATAGCAGCGGCGGCATATTTAGCGTATTGCTCGCTTACCACAATTTTGGTGGTACCGCTGTTAAACGCTTCCGGATACTGGTAAAAGCTCAGGTCGCTGGTGATAAACGGGTTTTTTGATTCCAGGTATGATTTGTCAACATCAACCTCGGCAAAAAAGTTGGTGAAGCTGTTGCGGCAGTTGCCATTGGTTGGGTAAAACCTGAATTCGGCCTCAAGCGTGTTGTATTTATGGTGCTGATAGCGGTTAATGGTAATAGAACTGTTGAGCTTACCTGAAGCATCAAGCTTTTCACTGCTGATCAGTAAACCATTCAGGTATATGTTGAAGAAACCACGGTCGCCAGGGGCAAGACCGCTGTAGTTAGCTACAAAACGGATCTCCACTTCTTTAGGGGTGAAGCTAAAATCACTATTCTTAAAGCTGTAAGCGCTTTTTAACGAACCAATACCTGATAGAAAATCGCTTACACCACCAATTTGTTTCAGCGATAATTTGGAGCGGTTTTCATCAATGGTTTTGAAGAAGGTATTCTCGGCTTTTTCAATCAGCAGGTAATCACCATAGGTTGAGTTAAGGATATTCATGTTACCCAAAGCGGTAATGGCTTTTTCATAACCTGTAGGATCGCCACCGGTAACAAACAAGATCTCTTTAGGGGCTTGCTCCTGTGTTACTGTTTTAACAGGGGTAAGCTGGCCTTTAACATCAATCATGCGGGTAATGGTATCCGTTATAAGGCTCACCGATTTGTGCAGGTAAAACAACCCTTGCGAAGCCTGCGGCGTAACTTTTACCAATTCACGCTGATCTGCAGGCAGTTTATCTACAGTACCTACCCTGATGTAGTTGCGCACGCTATCGGGCAGTTTGCTTTCTTCATAAACCGCTATTTCACGAGTTTGGGTCTTTTTTAACCTCGAATAAGCCCAGGCCACAGCCTTAAGGTCATGCAGGCTTGGGTTTGAAGGATAAACAATAGCTTTTTTTGAATCGAAGCAGTTGCTGATATTTACGTTATCGAAGAAGTTTTTATTGCTTTTAACCAAACTCAGGTAGGAGTAGTTCTTGATCTTTAACCACATGGCCGGGTTATCAAGGTCCTTACACTGGTCGTCGGTAATGGTAAGCAGGGTTTTAACCTGAATTTTCAGGAACTTATCAGGGCTCAGGTCGGCACGGCTCAGGTTAAGGGTAATCTTCTGAATAGAATCGGGACCTAAACGGCTGCTGTACGCCGGTTTATTATTAATAACCAGGTTAATGTATGAATGTGATTTTATCAGTGCCTGCGATGGTTCAAAGAATAACACCAGCTTACTGCCATTCATTTCAACCAAAGGCGTGATCTTGAAATAAAATGAAGTTGCACCGCTCATGCCATATATCATGTCATCTTCATGGCCATAAGCTTTAAAGGATGCAATGCTGTTGCCCTGAGCCTGTGAAGCCGTGCTGAATAATAAAATAAAGGCTAATAAGGTAAAAAACTTATTCATTGGGTATAAATATTAATTTATTACGTAAAATTCTACTCTGAAATAATTGCCGTTGTCATCGCTGCGGTAGGTTAATTCGCCGCCCATTTCCTGTGTCATCAGTTTGGCAATTGATAAACCCAAACCCAAACGGCTTTCGGTCATGCCATGGGTGTCGTTAAGGGTTTTAAGCTTATTAAACATCATCTCCAGTTCCTGCTGACCAATGGCTATACCTTCGTCAATGATCTCGAAAACAAATTTCTGACGTTGCAGACTGGTTATTACTTTAACTGTATTATTGGTTTGCGAAAACTTAATAGCGTTTGATAACAGGTTTTGAAACACCTGACCGGTAAAAACCCTGTCGAGCCTTACGTTTAGGGGCAGTTTCAGGATATTGTCTACGAGGTGGATGTTTTTCATCTGGGCCGTTTCATACAAGCCTTTATAAACGTGCATTACTTCAACGTTGATATCAAAGATCTCCATGTTAAACTTCATCTCCGGCGATTCGATCTCCTTAACATCCATCAGTTTGTTAAGCATGTATTGCATCTTCTCGGCCGATTCGGAGATATAGCCAACAAACTCTTTCTGATCGGTACTGAGCCTGAAATCTTCCTCCTTGATCATGTTGTTACTCATTACTATAGAGCCAATGAGGTTTTTAAGATCGTGTCCGGCTATGTTAATGAAGCTGTTTTTCTGGCTATCGAGCTTGCGCAGCTGCTCGTACTGCAAATCGATCAGGTTATTTTTTTCGGCGATATCCTTGTTTTGCTGTTTAAGCTGCTCGTTTGATTTTTCGATCATGATCTGCGAGCGTACCTCACGCTGGATAACTTTGTAACGTGCACCCGGTATTAAGCAGGAAATACCTGCAATGATGAAGAAGATCTGCCCGCCGTTGCTTAGCACCAGATCCAGGTTATACTCGCTCAGCAGGTTAAAGAAAATGGCAAGTAACAGCAACGCCATTAAGGTTTGGATGATTGAGTTTAACGGCTCCCAAAACACCTGCAGGTTAAAAAACAGCAGTGTAGTAGCAAACAACATAAAGTAAATGGTCAAAAACTGAATATTTACGAGGTTGCATAATATAGCTGCCGTTACCGAGAGCATAAAAAAGCTGATATGCAGCAATATGCGATAACTGAACTGTTTATGCTGAAAGTAGCTAAACAGACCATATATGATCAGGATGGTAATAATGCGGATAATGAAAAACTGCAGCCAAAAATTTGTAGCGTAGATAAAATCAACAATGCTGAAAAGCGGGTATAAGAATATAATTGTCCAGATTATATTATTGGTTTGGTACCATGCTTTTTTTGAGGTCTCTCTAATTAATTCTTCGTTAGTAATTTGAACAAACATTATTCGTTATCTTGAATTGTAATTAAAAATTAAGGCCGTTGTTTAAATTAATCCGGTTAAAATATTGGTTAATAAAAATATTCGTTATACGATAATTCAAACAAGTTTGTTGTTGCTGGTGTCAATAGCAATAACCTCCGTTGCAAAAAGTCGTCCAAATCCTGAACAAGCGCGTTTAATGGCGTTTCAACGTGCCAAAAATCTAAATAATGGCATCAGTATTTCATGGCTCGAGCAAACCTGGAATGAAAGTTCGCTGGCTCAAAACGCGCCTAAAAAATCTGATTTTCTACTGCTCAAAAAGCTGGGCTTTAAAAGCATCAGGTTGCCTGTGGCTTTTACTTCCTTTAATCCTAAAACAAATGCACAACTGTTTACCTATATAGATAAAGTTATTGGGCAGTGCGAAACTTACGGATTTAGGCTGGTGATAGATTACCATTATGGCTGTTTAAGCGATAATAATTATCTTACCGAAACACCACTGATAATTGATTTGTGGCTAAAATTAACCAAAAGGTATAAATCTGCAAGTTATAACAACCTTTATTTCGAGATCTACAACGAGCCGCCCCATATCAACCCCAAAGTGTGGAAAGACGCCGCGTACAATATTGTAACAGCCATCCGTAAAATAGACAAGCAACGTACGCTGATTGTTGGCGCTTCAAACTATAACAGTATCTATGAGTTAAGCAGGTTTGAAAGGCTTGCCGACGAAAATATTATTTACACATTTCACTTCTACGAACCTTTCTTTTTTACCCATCAGGGTGCAAGCTGGGTGGGCGACCAGGCGGCTACCACCGGGGTATCATTTCCATACAATGCGGAAAATTTTCCTGCACTTAATCCCAAAGCAAAAAATACTTCAGGCGAAAGTAACTACCATATGTACCCGCGCGATGGCAATGAACAATCAATAAATGATAAATTACAAATTGTTAAAAACTGGGCGCTTAAATATGATGTTCCTGTTATATGTGGCGAATATGGCGTGTATAATAAATATGCGGATTTGGATAGCCGGTGTCGTTACATCAAAGCGGTTCGTAAAGCGTTAAAGCGGCTTGATATTCCCGGCATGCTTTGGGATTATAATAGTAGTTTTTCGCTGTTTGCAGGCAGGCCGTCTATAGAGAATTTGCCCCTGTGTATGAAAGACGCAATTAGCGCCACACAGTGAAATTTTAAACATTAATGTAACAAATTTAGTTACCTTTGCTCACTAATATACAGTTATGAGATTTTTTGAAGAAAAGCGCAGAGAAGTAATGGTGCATATCGAAAAGTTCATGTTAGAAAAAATACATGAATACCTGAAACCGATTGACACCATCTGGCAACCATCTGATTTTTTGCCTGATTCTTCGAGGGATTCTTTCTTTACTGAAATTAAGGAATTGCAGGAAAGTGCTGCCGGCCTTTCATACGATCTGATTGCCGTTTTAATTGGCGATACCATTACCGAAGAGGCCCTGCCTACTTACGAGTCATGGCTAACCATGGTTGAAGGCGTATCTGACAGCGAAGAAGGTGGCTGGATGAAATGGACCCGCCACTGGACCGGTGAGGAAAACCGTCACGGCGACCTGCTTAACAAATACCTGTACCTGTCTGGTCGTGTGGATATGCGCATGATGGAGATCTCTACCCAATACCTTATTTCTGATGGTTTTGATATCGGTACTGGTCATGACCCTTACCGTAACTTTATATACACCTCTTTTCAGGAGCTTGCAACCAATGTTTCGCACCGTCGTGTAGCTTCACAGGCAAAAAAATACGGTGATCCCCTGCTATCAAAAATGTGCGGTGTTATCGCATCTGACGAAGCTCGTCACGCCAAAGCTTACAAATACTTTATCGAAAAAATATTTGAGGTAGACCCAAGCGAGGCTATGATAGCTTTTGAAGATATGATGCGCAAAAAGATTGTGATGCCTGCCCACTTCCTGCGTGAAGTTGGTTTAAAGGTTGGTCAAACTTTTGGTCACTTTACCGATGCTGCACAGCGCTTGGGCATTTACACAGCTATCGACTATGTTGATATCCTGAAAGAGCTTTTAACCGACTGGCATATCGAAAGCATAACAGGTTTGGATGAAGCAGGTGAAAAAGCCCGCGATTACGTGGTAAACCTTCCGGCCCGCCTACTGCGTGTAGCCGAACGTATGAAAAACCCAATGCTGGAGTACAAATTTACCTGGATCAACGGGTAAGCAATCAAATAATTTTAAGGAGAGATTCTATCCACGCGTCATTGCGAGGTACGAAGCAATCGCGAACTATACAGGGCGAACCTGCAAATCGGTGGTTGCTTCGTATCTCGCAATGACGCCTTTTTTATAAGGTCTATTAAGCTTGGCCCACAATTCACGCTACTCCTCCCGCTCAATTTTATAACCCGGCTTTTTATAACCTTCGGCAACATAATTTTCGGGGATCTGGATATGGCTTCCATCACGCACTGCTGTAAAATGCGGCGACATGATCTCCATGCCTGCTTCATTAAACTTATCCTGTATGTTTTGGTATAAAGCAGAATAGATGACCGCCATTTTACCGGGCTTATCGGTATAGGCGTTTATCTGGTAGCTTACGTTAAAATCATTCAGCGCGGTTTGCAGCACAAATGGTTTAGGCTCGGCAAGGATCCCCTCCGTAGCCTCTGCAGCACTGATGAGCAGGTTATGAATAGTTTGCCAGGGCGCGTCATAACCAATAGTAACGCTGGTATTCAATATCAAACCCAAAGTTTTTGACGACGAGGTATAGTTAACTGTAGCGCCGCTTAAAATGGTGGCATTGGGCACAGTTACATCTTCGTTTTTAATGGTACGCACACGGGTAACCAGCAGATTTTTCTCAATTACATCGCCCATAATTTCGCCAACCTTTATCCTGTCGCCAATTTTAAAGGGACGCATATAGGTAAGTACAATCCCCGAAACCATGTTAGATATAGCAGATGATGATCCCAATGAAAACAGCACACCAATAAAAACAGTCACTCCCTGAAATACTTTGGATTGAGAGCCGGGCAGATAGGGAAATATCACCACAAACATAAAAGCATACATCAGCACGCGGATGATATTGTAAGTAGGGATAGCCCACTCCGGGTAAAAGCCTTTTAAGGTGATGGCACCATTGGCAATTTCGGTAGCTACAAATTTTACCAGCTTCACGATGTACCGGGTAACCAAATAAATAACCGTTATGGTAAGCAGGTTAGGTATAAAGTGAACAATGGCAAGTAAGATACTTTTCAACGGGTCGACCACAAAACCGATAAGTTGTGTAGCGATAGACTGTGACGAAGGGAAAATATAAAATAACACCGGCAAAGCCAGGTAAACCAGCAACAGGATAATAAGCAAGCGCCCGATATTGATCAGTCCGCTGATAAAAGGAAGCAGACGCGAAGCATAAGCTACAGGCGCACCTTTTGCCGCCAGCTTTTCAACCCTACGCTCCCAGCCCTGTATGCTTTTTAGTTTTATCCACCTGAATCCTTTATTAACAACCCATATCAACACGATAAGCAATATGATAACAGCAACGGCTTCCAACACGTTTGTAATCAGTTGCTTTGGACTATTGCTTTCAAAAACATTACCCAGTTTATTTTTTAATATCGACAGATAACTCGCTGCCAGTTGCGGCCGGGTTAATTCGGAGTAAGCGGCATCGGCATCGTTAACGCCCATGATCATTTGCCCGTTGTAGGTTATCAGGGATATGGAAGTATCATTTTTAAGCGTCAGTGAATCGGCGTTAAAATCTATCCGACTCATCAGGGCTTCAATACGTTTGGTAACAATTCCGGCCCGTTCCTTTGGATCAAACAAGCCCTGTGGGGCATAAAACTTAAACAGGGTATCCTGGTTAACAATTACCGGTTCGCCAGTTTTTTCGGGGAGTTTTTGTGCCTGTGTCGTAAGTATGGCAAACAGAAAAAGGATGAGCAGGTTGAAAAATTTAGGCATAGGGATGTTTTTCTGTTAAAGCTAAAAATTATTTAGCTCATTTCAACCTGCCTACCATTAGCGTATTTATCCCTCCTGCACCAGGTCTGTACCCAAATTGCCGGCAACCTTACCAAACAGGTCATTCAGGATAGATTCCACAGTGAGGGAATTTACATCATCCACATAATGCTCATTACGGGTGATCCAAAGTTCATGACCATTGATCACGATGCTAAACAGAACGCCATCATAAACAGCGGGCAACGAAATGGTCACTTCTTCGCCTTTACGCTCAACTGTAAAATTTAAATCGCTTTGTCGCTGTTCGTGAAATAAGGTGTTCAGTTTTTCGTGTAGTAGCAGGTATAACTGGTTAAGGTCGATATCGGTATGAAGGGTGATGATTTTCATAATTTGGTATATTAGCGATGTATTTAAATAGTACAAAATTGAGGGAGGGATTGTTTGGGAAGACGAGCTTCGCACCCAATTAGGCTATAATAATATGTCATTGCGAGGAGGAACGACGAAGCAATCTCGTAGCTATACAGATCGTACATGCAATGGCTACGGGATTGCCACTTCGCGCCCACACTTCTCCATGCCGCTCCTCACAATGAAATGAGTTTTATAACTATCGCCTGATATAATTTAAACAATAATTGCAAAGCCTTAAGCAATCTTTTAGATTCGTGCAACGCCTTATACAATGCAGATACACCAATACTTCGTTTATATTTTAACAAACAAAGCTAATACGGCATTATACGTAGGTGTATCGAGTGACTTACATAATAGGATATTAGAACACAAGGGAAAGATATATAAAGGATATACGGCTAAGTACTCGTGCGATAAATTAGTTTACTTTGAACAGTTTCAGTGGATATATGATGCTATAGCCAGAGAAAAACAATTAAAAGCAGGATCGAGACAAAAGAAAATTGATTTGATAGTAGCGACTAATCCATCTTGGGTAGATTTAAGTATCGACTGGTATGATTAATCTGTATAGTTGTAATGCATTGGCTACGAGATTGCCACGCTTCGCTCGCAATGACATATTTTTTTAATAATACACAAAACATCACCATATATGAATTACAAATTGTTGGGCCGCTCGGGCCTTAAAGTTTCTGAACTATGCCTTGGGGCTATGGGCTTTGGTACCGAAGGCGGCTGGGGAGCCGAAAAGGAGGCCAGCTTTGCCATTATGGATGCCTTTGCCGAAGCAGGCGGCAATTTTTTTGATACAGCCAACGTATACAAACTGGGCACCAGCGAAAAGATCATCGGTGAATACCTGGGCAATCATGATCGTGATTATTTTGTGCTGGCAACCAAATACACTTTAAAAGATAACATCACCAATCCCAACGCGTCGGGCAATAACCGCAAAAACATGATGCGCAGTGTGGAGGAAAGCCTTAAGCGTTTAAAAACTGATTTTATTGATGTGCTGTATCTGCACATCTGGGATAACATCACCCCTATTGACGAAGTGCTGCGTGGCCTGGACGACCTGATTAAACAGGGTAAAGTAACCTATGCAGCTATCAGTGATACCCCAGCCTGGGTAGTATCAAAAGGAAATACCCTTGCCGAGCTGATGGGCTGGAGCCAGTTCATTGCTTTACAGGTTGAATATAGCTTACTTGCCCGCACGGCAGAGCGTGAGCTAATCCCGATGGCGAAACACTATGGCATGACAGTTACTCCATGGGCCCCGCTGGCTGGTGGTGCTTTAACGGGCAAATACCTGCGTGGCGAACAAGGCCGTGTAAAAGCTGAAAGTAACCGCCGTAACAACAGGGCGCAAACTATCACCGAAGCCGTTGTTGACATAGCTACAGAGCTTGGCGTATCCGAAAGTCACGTTGCCCTGCAGTGGATGATGGACAGGGACTTTAGCTGCATCCCTATTGTAGGCGCTACTAAAATTGACCAGCTAAACGATAACCTGAGAGCAGTAGACACTAAATTATCTCCCGAACATTTCAAAAAACTTAACGAGGTAAGCGCTATCGAATTGGGTTTCCCCGGCGATTTTTTCAATGAGGATGCTGTAAAAATGAACAGCTTCGGTGGGTTTTATGACAAGGTGGAGAAAAGGTAATTACCCCTGTCTACCGACTACTACGTCATTGCGAGGTACGAAGCAATCCCCGATTAGTTGAGGGGCTTTACCAGTCCGCTCTGTATACTTTGGGATTGCTTCGTACCTCGCAATGACGCTTTTTTATGTACACTAAAACCGTTTCAAATAATTCTTGCTGATCAGTTCGCCATAAAGTATTCCGCTGTGCTGATCCATCGCAAACCATGGTGAACCGTATTGCAGCACCTGGATATTTTGTGCCGGCATAAAACTCTGTGCCAGCAAAAACTGCTTTTGATGAGCAGCATTTTCCACTACATCCAGTACAATAAAACAATGCCCTGGAGAACCGCCTCGGATAAATACATCGCCCGGCTTAAGATCGTTAGGGTTTGACACCGCTTTTAGCTCCTTTTGCAATGATATAGTACCTGCATAGCTGAACACCAGGTTCATGTAATTTAAAAACGTTTGGTATGAATAATCGGGTTTGGCTTTTAAAACCCAATGGTCGTTTTTATAACGGTAACCTTTGGTGTAGTGCTCATAATCGCATTTAAAACCGCTGGTAAAGTTGAAAGAGATTTCGCTGTACTTTTTTTGCTGATAAAGGTATTCGCCACGTAAGCGCATCACAGCATCGGCACATTGCTGAAGGTCCTGATTGCCCACACTCATATCGATTACGGCGGCAGTGTAAATGTCTGTCCGGGCAATATCCCCTTTATAGGTTTTAGTTGGCGTACCTGCAGGTTTTAAGGGTAAAGACTGCAGCCAGGCCCCGAAGCTACCGGGCGAGGCCGGGATACGATGATAACCTGCGGGTACTGCAAATCTTTTAACTACATTATCCGGAGGTGGAGCAATGTTGATATTCAAAAACAGCAGCAGGCAGGCGATCATAGCGTTCATAGTGTTCGGGCTTTTTTTAACTGCTCATATGGATTAAAAGGTACGGGAATCCCGTCAACCAGTTTAAATTCCGAAAAATGCAGGTGCGTTGGCGAACGTTTTTTATAAGCATTATAACCTGTACGGCCAACCTCGGCTATTTTCTGCCCCTGCGTAACATAGCTGCCAGGTTTAACAAAAATGGCGCTGTTATGAGCATAATAAGTAAAAACAGCCGCCTTAGGATGATAGATCCAGATGAACTTTCCGCCCCGCATATTACTGTTAGGTTCCCATTCATTGCAGCAGGCTATCACCCAGCCGTCATCTACACTAAGCACATTAACAGGTTTACCGGTACGGTCATCAATACAATCCTGGTTTTTATCGTTAATAAAAATATCATGGGCAGGATGAGCGCCATGCTTGTTTCCATCCAGATAACGGTAACCTTTATCAAAATAACCATTCCCGTGAGTGCCGCCTATCGCGCTGCTGTTATATCCTTTAAGCGGGAATACCCATTGCAGTTTGGGCTGAATAAATTCGGCCCGCAGCATTTCAAGCAAAGCAATTCGTTTTAATACCATATCGAATTGCTTCTGCGCCTCCACTTTTTTTATGCCGCCGTTTAAAACCGCGTTATTAAAACTGTTGAATTTGGTGAAAGCAGCAGTATCACGCTGAGCCAAAGCCCCGATACTTACCAATAACAAAGAAAAAAACAGGATGATTTTTTGCATAAGGTTTATAATCAACAACATTAACTAATAAACAGTTAAAATATTGCTATCCTATCCGGATATCATATTTATTAAGCAGTCCGGGCAAGCCATGTAGCGAGAACTTTGCTTTTTTGATAACGTTATCATCCGGGTCGATAATGAAGTTGTAAGACGTACTCAGGTCGGCATTTTTAAGTATAGTGCGACTAAAGAACGCATTTTTAAGATTGCAGTTGTTGAACTTACAATCGGTCAGATCGGCTTCCGTCAGGTCGGTTTCGATCATGGAGCAATCGGTGTATGTACCTTTCTTGTTCTTCTTTTTGTAAAACACGGCATTATCCAAAATACAATCCTCAAAATGCACCTCGAACAAAAAGTCGTTGGCCTTACCAAAGTTTACCCCGCTTATTTTGCAATGTTTAAAGCGGATATTCTGCAAACCGGTATTGCCTAAGTCTGCAAGAAGCAGGTTACAGGTATCAAACAGGCAGTCAACAAAAGTGATGCCCGTGAATTGAGCGTTAGAAAAATCGCAGCTGATGAATTTGCAGTTTTCGTAAGTGGCGCCGGTGAGCTGCCCGGCAGTTATTTTGGTGAAAGTTTGGTCTTCGAAGGGTATGGTTTGCATGGTAGCAAATGTAAAGTTTAACAGTAATCGAATGGTTTGATCTGCATATTTAAATTAGGCTAAAGCCACTATCTGGTATGAATTGTTCCCGTTGGCTAAAGCCGAACGGCAATGAAATACGTGGGTGCGAATAATCGATTCATTGCCGTTCCTTTTAAGGAACGGGTTGGAAATGCCGGATATGCGGGCTTCAGCCCAATATAGTTAGAACGGCTACTTAAGGAATTAACATATTATTTATCCTCTCCATCGCTGGCACAGCTATTGTTTTAACTAACCTGCATCAAAACTATACGCTATGAAAACATTGAAGATAAAACTGGCTATGATGTTATTAGGCTTAACATTAGGCGCTACTGTCCCGGTTTTGGCACAATCATCCAAAGATACGTCATCAGCCACTACCAAAGCCAATGGTGCGGGTGCCGGAAACGGGGTGAGCCAGGGCGCACCCGGAACGGCCACTGTATCGGGTACCGGAACGGGCACTTTGCAGGATAGCGATAAAACCAGCGTACCCAGCGGCGATGCTGGCGTAAAACAAACTACCGACCAAAAAACGGTGAACCCATCACAGATGACGGGATACTGGATTTTGGGTGCTTTTAGTTTTATCGGCCTTATCGCGCTGATCCTCCTTCGCCGAACCCGCAAAGCTAATCCCTAATTAATTTACCTCGATGATCTTGATGCCCCAGGGCTCCAGTTTTAAGCTTGCATCTTTGCTGATATTATCGCCCGATAACAACTCTTTACCATTGTTATAAGGATAGGTAAAGCTGGTTTCACTGGCCGAATAATTAAAATAATAATGTACCGTTTTGCCTCCCTGGTTTACCCCTTGTTTGGTTACAATAGGCCAGGCTATTTGCTGATCCGCACCCCATAAGCCAATGGATTTTACCTCATCGGCAAGCAGCTTGTCAGTAACAGCGTTGGTGGTGAGCGTACCAATATAAGTAGCTACGCCCTTACCGTACTTATTTTGGGTAATGGCCGCGTACTTGCCCCAAACCGGGTGATCGTAGTAAGCTAATACTTTGGCCGTGGTTGGGGTGATCAGCTCCATCCAGGTGTTTAGCTTTTTATCTTCGGGTTTCAGGTTCCAGTCATCTGCTTTTAACGAGGCGTTGCTTGGCTCGGTGAACTGACTGTAGTAAATACCGCAAGCCTCGTCAATAATGCCCGGCTGATGCGTGGTGCGCACCTTTACATTTTCATCGGCAAAGCCACTTTTACAGGTGTAAATGATATGACCGCCGTTTTTAACATAGGCGTTAAGGCGTTTTAATAAACTGTCGGGCGCGGCATACAGCAAGGGCACTACAAGTAGCTTATAGTCTTCAATGTTTTTACTTGTCGGGTCTACAAAATCGCAGCCAACGTTCATGTGGTATAAGCCATCATAAAACTGACGTAATACATCATTATAGCCGGTTCGTGTTCCCCACCCAAAGCCGAAAGCTTTAAAGCCTGTAAGGGCTTCGTTGCTGAACAGGATAGCCACATCGTTTTTCTTTTTCAGGTTGATGAGTTTGCTGCTTAACCTGTCGAAATCTTTACCTATCGTTTTAGCTTCATCATAAACAGGGTTAGGTTCAAAATCATGGCTTAACAAACCTTTCCAATAAGTTTCGGCAGAGTTATGGATAGAATGCCATGGCCAGTAACTTACCATGTTTGCACCCGATGCCAGGTGACTAAAAGCCTGCAACCTCAGCTGACCAGGATATGGTACCCACTGCGGAAAGCCCTGTGCCTCGGTTTCGATAGTGAGGTAGTTTTTACCACCTTTCATAGAGCGGGCTACATCGCCACCGAAAGAAATTTCCACGCCGGTAAGTTTATCCTGGCTGGGATGATAAATATCGATGCCTGCAATATCTAAAGCTTTAGCTGCCGCAAAGTGATCTACATCGGGCTGGATACCGAACGAATAGCCATGCCATTCCAGGTCGAAGTTTTGGGTGATGAACTGATCGGGCCGTTTATATTCGCGCACTATAGCAGCCTGCCACGCTAAATAATCGGTAACCAGCTGGCGCTGAAATTTGGCAAACTCCGATGAAAGACTACCATTAATGGTGTTTACCATCGACGGAAAATCGTCCCAGTTATTAATGCGGTTACTCCAGTAATCGAGCCCAAAAATGTGGTTAATGTTATCCAGCGTTTTATATTTCGCTTTCATATAGTTAACAAACAGCGCCTGCACATTTGGCCCTGCCGTTCCGTACGATTTGGTTTCGTTATCTACCTGGTAACCTATCACCGCCTTGTTATCTTTCACATGCTCCATTATCTTGCGGATCACACGCTCGGCATAAAAACGATAATCTTTATTGGTGATATCCATATTTTGCCTTGGCCCGTACTGGTTTTGGCCAGATGGGGTGATAGCTAATATTTCCGGATGTTTCTTAACCATCCACGTAGGTACAGCATAGGTTGGTGTACCTATAATAACATGGATCCCGGCTTTTTGCATGGCGCTTAATACCCTGTCGATATGCGTAAAATCGAAAACACCGTCCTGTGGCTCTTCCGTGCTCCAGGTCGATTCGGCGATACGCACCACGTTAATGCCGCAGGCTTTCATCATTTGCACATCCTTGTCCAGCCTTTCGTAAGGCATATATTCGTCATAGTAAGCTACCCCGTAAAGCAACTTATCCATTTTAGGATATTGAGCAAATGCAGACGCGGCAAAAACTATTTGCGCGATGACGAACAGCAGGTATTTCTTGTTCATAAAAAGCGGTATTTAAGATAATTGGCTTGTGCTGATGAAAGTACGAATTAATTGTATTTTTAACACACATTAATAAAATATTTTATGATGTGAAACAGATGTAGTAGTACACAACATTTTTATTGCTGTTTAAAAACTGATATTAGCGCCCTGTTGTAATACCATTATAACCTGTTAGTATACTTTATGAAAACAGTTACCCGTTATCTGCTCATCCTGATGTTTTGCTGCGCGATGAGCGCCAATGCGCAACAAAAGCGCCTTACTTATTGTAACCCGCTTAACCTTGATTATGGTTATACCCCCTTTGAAACCTTTGCGGGCTGGGGTAAGCACCGCGCCACTGCCGACCCAACCATGACCCTTTTTAAAGGTAAATATTACCTCTTCTCTACCAACCAGTTTGGTTACTGGTGGAGCGATGACATGCTAAACTGGAACTTTGTTTACCGCAAATTTGTCCGCCCGTATAACCAAGTAAAAGGCGATGAGCTTTGCGCACCCGCTACATTGGTTTTGGGCGACACCCTGCTGGTGATAGGATCTACCTATAATAAAGATTTTACCCTGTGGATGAGCACCAACCCTACGCATGACGACTGGAAAGCCGCCAAAGACTATTTTAAGGTAGGCGCATGGGATCCGGGTATGTTTGCCGATGATGATGGCAGGGTCTATATTTATCATGGCTCCAGCAATACGCTGCCGCTTTATGGGCAGGAGATAGACAGGCATACCTTCGAGCCTATTGGCCCTAAAAAAGAAATGGTAAAGCTTAACCCCGAAGAACACGGCTGGGAACGTTTTGGCGAACATAATGATAACGTGTTCCTGCTGCCGTTTATCGAAGGCTCATGGATGAACAAGTATAAAGGCAAATATTACCTGCAATTTGGTGCCCCCGGCACCGAGCAAAGCGGCTACGGCGATGGCGTTTTTGTAGGCGATCATCCGCTTGGGCCTTTCACTTATCAAAAGCATAATCCCTTCTCATACAAACCCGGTGGCTTTGCCAAAGGCGCAGGTCATGGCGCTACCTGGGCCGATAAGTATGGTAATTACTGGCATATCAGCACGATGGGCATCTCGGTAAAAAATAACTTTGAGCGCCGCATCGGTTTCTGGCCTGCCGGATTTGATCAGGATGGTGTGCTGTACAGCAACACCGCCTATGGCGATTACCCACATTATTTATCTAATGGGCCCGAAGACCACCTGAAAAGCAACTTCACCGGCTGGATGATCCTTAACTACAATAAACCTGTCGAGGTTTCATCAACCCTTGGCGCCTATGCTGCCAACAACGTGGTGGATGAGGATATTAAAACCTACTGGAGCGCCAAAACAGCCAACAAAGGCGAATGGCTCAAAACCGACCTTGGCGAGGTAAGCACCGTAAACGCCATCCAGATAAACTATGCCGATCAGGATGCCGGATTTATGGGTAAATCATTAGGCGTTTACCACCAGTACATCATCTACTCATCGCTTAACGGCAAAACATGGCAACCCCTTATCAACAAAAGCAAAAACCGTAAAGACGTACCGCACGATTACATCGAACTAAAAACCCCAGCCAAAGCCCGCTATATAAAAATGGTGAACCTACACATGCCAACAGGTAAGTTTGCCTTATCGGGCTTAAGGGTATTTGGTAAAGGCGCAGGCGCAAAACCCGATACCGTACAAAATCTGATTGTACTGCGTGGCGACAGCGAACGCCGCAACGCCTGGCTTAAATGGAAACCTAATGATAATGCAACAGGTTACACCGTTTACTTCGGCATAGCGCCCGATAAACTGTACAACAACATGATGGTTTACGGCAAAAACGAATACTATTTTAATGGAATGGATAAAAGCCTGCCATACTATTTTCAGATAGAAGCGTTTAATGAAAACGGCATTTCGGCAAGAACCAAAATTGTGAAGGTGGAGTAATGTTGACTCACCCCGACATCGCTGCGCTCGTCCCCCTCTTTGCTTCGCAAAGAGGGGGATTTTTACTACCTACCTTCTTTCCGCCAAAGGTGAAGAGAGGGTGGTCCAGCGAAGCGCATGCCGGGTGAGTAAACTATGCATCGTATAAGATTATTGCTAAATTTAGCGTTTCTTAGAAGCTATTTTAAGTTAATAAATATGGTTTTCGGATAGGTAACTTCATTGCCGTTGGTTTTAACCAACGGGATAATGAGCAATTCAAAGAGGCTTTAGCCTAAATCCGCTTGTATAATTAGGCTAAAGCCAGGACCTTTTTTGCTTTTTTACCGTTGGTTAAAACCAACGGCAATGAATGTATATTTAAACAGCATCTTACATATTCAAATATTCTTCAACATAAGGCGTTAACTCCCCCATGCTAAAAACCATCCTCCCCATCATTATAACCGTAATGCTCGGCATTACTGCCAAAGCCCAACAAGCTGATAGCACCCTGAAAAAATCGCCCATAAAAACACTTAATGATAAACAGTTTACCCAGCTAATTACCGGCGAGTATTTGTTTGATGATATAGAACAGGTAGCCCGGCTTAACCATTACCCCATGCCCGATGCCGCTTTGAAGTTTAAAAAAGAGCTTAGCCTGAGCCCCGTACAGGTTACCAAAATAACCGCTATAGCTACCGCGCTGCACAGAAAACGGGTAGAGATGGGTAATTTTATAATTACCAACGAAACTACGCTGGATAAACTGATGAAAAACGGAACGGACAACGGCAGCATCATATTTTACGCCAACCGCTCGGGATTGTATTACGGTGAGCTCCGGAATGCCATTTTACAGGCCTGTTTGAGTACCGGGAACGCCCTTGCGCCACAGCAAATTACCAAGTTAGAAACACTCAACGCTCATAATTGAAAATATACCATTTGATTTGCTTAATTTAGCGCCTCCAAATAAAGTGTATGAAGATTACGTTTGATTTTGAAAAACCACTGGCTGAGCTACAGCAGCAGATAGAGAAGGTAAAACAGGTTGAGGAAAAAAATAAACTCGACATGTCGGCCACCGTTGCCGAACTGGAAGGCAAGCTGGAAGAAGCCAAAAAAGATATATACAGCAACCTTACAGGCTGGCAAAAAGTACAAATTTCGCGTCACCCCGAAAGGCCGTATACCCTGCAATACATCGAGCTGATGTGCGATGATTTTATTGAACTGCACGGCGACCGTACCGTAGGCGATGATAAAGCCATCATTGGCGGTTTCGGTACACTGAATGGCCAAACAGTAATGTTTATCGGTCACCAAAAAGGCCGTAACACTAAGGAGCGCCAGTACCGTAACTTCGGTATGGCAAACCCCGAAGGTTACCGCAAAGCATTAAGGCTCATGAAAATGGCCGAGAAATTCAACAAGCCGGTTGTTACCCTTATTGATACCCCGGGAGCCTATCCGGGATTAGAGGCCGAAGAACGCGGTCAGGGTGAAGCCATTGCCCGCAATTTACTCGAAATGTCTGTACTAAAAGTTCCTGTGATCTGTGTTATCATTGGCGAAGGTGCATCGGGCGGTGCGCTGGGTATTGGTATTGGCGACAAGGTACTGATGCTGGATAACTCCTGGTATTCGGTGATCTCGCCCGAAAACTGCTCAACCATCCTTTGGAAAACCTGGGAAAACAAAGAACGTGCAGCCGAAGTACTTAAATTAACCTCGACAGAGATGTTGAAGAACAAGCTGATTGACGGTGTGATCAAAGAACCGCTTGGTGGTGCACACCAGGATCCTGTTGCTATGGCCGGTATCCTGAAAAAACAATTGCTAAAAGACCTCAAAACCCTACAAGAGCGCAATATCGATGAGCTTGTAGCCGAGCGTATCGACAAATTTTGCTCAATGGGCGTGGTTAACGAATAAGATATTTTTTTGATAGCAAGAGAGCTGCCCCTAAAAGGCAGCTCTTGTTGTTTATAGGCAGATTTTACCGAATACCCCTATGGCATCTCCTCTATCACGTCATTGCGAGGCACGAAGCAATCGCGAACTGCACAGAGAGATCCTCCTACAGCTGCTCCGTAATTCGGGGATTGCTTCGTGCCTCGCAATGACGCTGGTGAGTTCAGGGGCGACGTGGCGGGATGGCAGCAACTGGCTGCAATACCATTCCCCAAGCGGAACGATATCTCACCGCCAATAAACAAGAAAGGCCAGCCAAAACCCGGCAGACCTTTTAAATTTTTTTGAACCAGAAGCCTTACTCTTTGCTTTTCTTTTTAGCCGGCTCAACATATTTCTCGCCGAGGGCTTCCAGTGCTGCAATAAGCTTCTTACGTTCTACAGCATTATCGGGCACGGTAGCCAGCTTTTCGCGGCGGGCTTCCTCCACTTTACGGATCTTCTCGTCAAAAGCTTTGTTGATCTTATCAAGCTCGGGCGTGGTATCCAGTTTGGCTATTTCTAATTTAATTTGGGCTGCTAATTTTTCAAATTCCATGGGGCTATTTTTAGGAAGCGCAAACATAAAAAAATGATTCTAAGTTATTATTACCGCAATAAAAAGTATGTGTGTTAACTGATAATTTTTGTTGGTACAGAAATTTCCTGTTTTCATTTCTGCCAGTTGGCAAACAATTTAAGATTAATGCAAGAAACTATCTCGCAACTCTGCGACATTATGATGAAAGCTATCTCCCATTTCAACATCTGTCATGCCGAGGTACTAGGCATCTTCTTCGATATCCAAGCCACTTGCTATTGCGAATAATTAGAGATTATAGATTAAAGGGAGGCATGTAGTCCTGCTTAAGTAGCATGTTAAAACAAGTGAAATGATATTTAAGGGGCGTTGCCTCCGGCCGGGCTATCCGCTCATACGCCTGCAGGCCTTATCCACTGGCCTGTATCCGCTCCTATCCCTAACGCGGGTTAATGGTGAGTGGAGAGTAGTTGATTCCGCTATGAATTGAGTTCAGCGTTGTCATCCTGAGTGGGAGAAAATCAGGATCTGTGAAGATCAAATGACATCAGCTCCGGTTGTCATCCTGAGGAACGAAGGATCTTCTTCATCATGCGTGGCGGCCCGTATATTGAAGAAGATTCTTCGCTTTCGCTCAGAATGACACGCGTTTTTAAACATGTCATGCTGAGGCGCGAAGGATCTTCTTCGCTGTCGCGGGTGAGTGGAGAATAGTCAGTAGTTGATTAGGTTGGATGGTTGTTATAGCTGTTGGAGTAGTAGGAATAGGAAAGTATTATCAACGCAAAAAGCCTTAGTGATTAGCTAAGGCTTTTGCAATGTTGCACCATTAAAGGTGATAAAGGGTGGCACCGACCTACTCTCCCACGTTTTACCGCAGTACCATCGGCTCTGGCGGGCTTGACTTCTCTGTTCGGAATGGGAAGAGGTAGACACCGCCGATATAGGCACCTGAATTTCTTTTTATTAAGGTGAAAACTTAAAGGTTAAAGTTCAAAGGTTTATTACCTTTCGCCTTTATCCTTTGGCCTTTCAGCCTTTATAAATGACATATTATTGAAAGAAGTGATTGAATTTAAGAGAAAACAACAGCACTTGTTGTTCATTATCTGTTTTTGTGTTTCTCACCGGCTCATCTATCCTGCTTATCATCAATATTACTACCAATGAACTACTGAACAAATGAACCAGTGAACGTTTCTTCACGAAGAAAGCTTCGGGCAATTAGTATTACTCGGCTATGATGTCACCACCTTTATACCTGTAACCTATCAACGTAGTAGTCTCCTACGACCCTCAATGGAAGTCTCATCTTGTGGCTAGTTTCGCACTTAGATGCTTTCAGCGCTTATCTATTCCCAACGTAGCTACTCTGCAGTACACCTGGCGGCATAACAGATTCACCAGAGGTTAGTCCAACCCGGTCCTCTCGTACTAAGGTCAGCCCCACTCAAACTTCCTACGCCCACAACAGATAGGGACCGAACTGTCTCGCGACGTTCTGAACCCAGCTCGCGTGCCACTTTAATGAGCGAACAGCTCAACCCTTGGGACCTTCTCCAGCCCCAGGATGTGACGAGCCGACATCGAGGTGCCAAACCTCCCCGTCGATATGAGCTCTTGGGGAGATCAGCCTGTTATCCCCAGCGTACCTTTTATCCTTTGAGCGATGGCCCTTCCATGCAGAACCACCGGATCACTATATCCGTCTTTCGACCCAGCTCGACTTGTCTGTCTCACTGTCAAGCAAGCTTATGCTATTGCACTCCGCGTACGGTTACCAAGCGTACTGAGCTTACCTTTGAAAGCCTCCGTTACCTTTTTGGAGGCGACCACCCCAGTCAAACTACCCGCCAAACAATGTTCTCCACATCGTAGAGTTAGACACCAAATACAGAAAGGGTGGTATTTCAACGTTGACTAAATGACTCCTAGCGAAGCCACATCACAGTCTCCCACCTATCCTACACATCCTGTATCCGATATCAATGTTAAGCTATAGTGAAGGTGCATGGGGTCTTTCCGTCCCGTTGCGGGTAACCGGCGTCTTCACCGATACCACAATTTCACCGAGCTCATGGCTGAGACAGCGCCCAGATCGTTACACCATTCGTGCAGGTCGGAACTTACCCGACAAGGAATTTCGCTACCTTAGGACCGTTATAGTTACGGCCGCCGTTTACTGGGGCTTCGATTCAATGCTTCGCCTTGCGACTAACATCCCCTCTTAACCTTCCAGCACCGGGCAGGTGTCAGGCCATATACGTCATCTTGCGATTTTGCATAGCCATGTGTTTTTGTTAAACAGTCGCCTGGGCCTTTTCACTGCGGCTGACATTGCTGCCAGCGCCCCTTCTCCCGAAGTTACAGGGCCATTTTGCCGAGTTCCTTAGCCATGATTCACTCGAGCACCTTAGGATTCTCTCCTCGACTACCTGTGTCGGTTTACGGTACGGGTTTTTAATACCTGAAGCTTAGCGGGTTTTCTTGGAAGTCTGATTACCTGAACTATCACCTCGTCCGAAGATTTGGTGTACTATCAGCTTTCAGCAAAATTTGCGTACTTAACTACAAACTCTATACCTACAGCCTTTAACGAACTATTCCGTCAGTTCGCGTCAGTGTCACTACTCCGTCACCGCATCGCAGTATTAAAAAGTACTGGAATATTAACCAGTTGTCCATCGGCTACGCCTGTCGGCTTCACCTTAGGCCCCGACTAACCCTGATCCGATTAGCGTTGATCAGGAAACCTTAGTCTTTCGGTGGGCGGGTTTCTCTCCCGCCTTATCGTTACTTATGCCTACATTTGCTTTTCTATTCCCTCCACAGTCAGTTACCTTCCTGCTTCGCCGGATAATAGAATGCTCCCCTACCAGTCACATTACTGTGAATCCATAGCTTCGGTATACTGCTTGATGCCCGTTTATTATCCATGCCCGATCGCTCGACTAGTGAGCTGTTACGCACTCTTTAAATGAATGGCTGCTTCCAAGCCAACATCCTAGCTGTCTGTGCAATCGGACCTCGTTAGTTCAACTTAGCAATAATTTAGGGACCTTAGCTGATGGTCTGGGTTCTTTCCCTCTCGGCCATGGACCTTAGCACCCATAGCCTCACTCCAGCGTATATTATAAAGCATTCGGAGTTTATCTGGATTTGGTAGGATTTGACTCCCCCGCACCCAATTAGTAGCTCTACCTCTTTATAACTCAACCGCCAGGCTGTTCCTAAAAACATTTCGGGGAGTACGAGCTATTTCCCAGTTTGATTAGCCTTTCACCCCTACCCACAAGTCATCCGGAAACTTTTCAACGTTTATCGGTTCGGTCCTCCAGTACCTGTTACGGCACCTTCAACCTGCCCATGGGTAGATCACAAGGTTTCGCGTCTACCTCCCCTGACTATACGCCCTTTTCAGACTCGCTTTCGCTTCGGATCCGTGTCTTAAACACTTAACCTTGCCAGGGAAGAGTAACTCGTAGGCTCATTATGCAAAAGGCACGCCGTCACCCGTTACCAGGCTCCGACCGCTTGTAAGTACACGGTTTCAGGTTCTATTTCACTCCCCTGTTCGGGGTTCTTTTCACCTTTCCCTCACGGTACTGGTTCACTATCGGTCTCTCAGGAGTATTTAGCCTTACCGGATGGTGCCGGCAAATTCCCACAAGGCGTCTCCGACCTCGCGGTACTCAGGATACCACTATCCTATTATCAATTACCCGTACGCAGCTCTCATGCTCTATGGCCGGGTTTCCCACCCCGTTCCGGTTCTCTTTAATATTCATGTTGTGGTCCTACAACCCCCATATTGCCGTAACAATATAGGTTTGGGCTTCTTCCATTTCGCTCGCCACTACTCTGGAAATCACTTTTGTTTTCTCTTCCTCTGCTTACTTAGATGTTTCAGTTCGGCAGGTTAGCGCATTCTGCAGTTATTCTTCAAATAACTAGGTTTCCCCATTCGGAAATTACCGGATCAAGTCTTATTTGCAAATCCCCGGTACTTATCGCAGCTTATCACGTCCTTCTTCGCCTCTGAGAGCCAAGGCATCCCCGTGTACCCTTTCTTACTTTCTTCTACTCTTGCGCCTTTTGCGCCGCAAGGTATGTCTTTATTTAGATTAGTCATTAAGTCATTGTTTCATTTGCTCATTACCTTGCGGTTTTGATCTCCTGAAGCTTTTGAACTCAACAACGTCTCTATCTGTTGTTTTCTCTTGTTTTCAATTACTTCTTCCAATATGTCAAAGAACGTTAGTTTTCATCTGTAGCGTAACCTATATTATAGTTACTGTAGAATACTTGGTGGAGAATAACGGATTCGAACCGTTGACCCCCTGCGTGCAAGGCAGGTGCTCTAGCCAGCTGAGCTAATCCCCCTTTCGGATGAAAGTTCGCAGTTTGTAGTTTGCAGTTGCAGTTTTTCTCTTATTACTGCTGCTGCCACTTCTTACTGCTGCTTACCCTTGTAGTCCCGAGCAGATTTGAACTGCTGACCCCTACATTATCAGTGTAGTGCTCTAACCAAGCTGAGCTACAGGACTTTTTTTTAGTTGCAGTTATCAGTTGCAGTTTGCAGGATCTTTCTACCTACTGCTGCTGCCACTGCTTACTGCCACTCGTGTCCTGGCCTCAGCGGCCGGCCCACATCGATGGCTTCATCTTCTGGGTTTCCTTTTGTCTTTTTTTGTGTTTTAAGAAATTATCATGTAGGTAACAGTCTTGAGTCACTGCTCGCAAATCTGCTCCAGAAAGGAGGTATTCCAGCCACACCTTCCGGTACGGCTACCTTGTTACGACTTAGCCCCAGTTACCGACTTTACCCTAGGACGCTCCTTGCGGTTACGCACTTCAGGCACTTCCAGCTTCCATGGCTTGACGGGCGGTGTGTACAAGGCCCGGGAACGTATTCACCGCGTCATTGCTGATACGCGATTACTAGCGAATCCAACTTCACGGGGTCGAGTTGCAGACCCCGATCCGAACTGTGAATGACTTTGTGAGATTGGCATCCTGTTGCCAGGTAGCTGCCCTCTGTATCATCCATTGTAGCACGTGTGTAGCCCCGGACGTAAGGGCCATGATGACTTGACGTCGTCCCCTCCTTCCTCTCTATTTGCATAGGCAGTCTGTTTAGAGTCCCCACCTTAAATGCTGGCAACTAAACATAGGGGTTGCGCTCGTTGCGGGACTTAACCCAACACCTCACGGCACGAGCTGACGACAGCCATGCAGCACCTAGTTTCGTGTTCCGAAGAACTGTGACGTCTCTGTCACATTCACTAACTTTCAAGCCCGGGTAAGGTTCCTCGCGTATCATCGAATTAAACCACATGCTCCTCCGCTTGTGCGGGCCCCCGTCAATTCCTTTGAGTTTCACCCTTGCGGGCGTACTCCCCAGGTGGAACACTTAACGCTTTCGCTTAGACGCTGACCGTATATCGCCAACATCGAGTGTTCATCGTTTAGGGCGTGGACTACCAGGGTATCTAATCCTGTTTGATCCCCACGCTTTCGTGCCTCAGCGTCAATCATACCATAGTAAGCTGCCTTCGCAATTGGTGTTCTGTGACATATCTATGCATTTCACCGCTACTTGTCACATTCCGCCTACCTCTAGTACATTCAAGCCCATCAGTATCAAGGGCACTGCGATAGTTGAGCTACCGTCTTTCACCCCTGACTTAACAGGCCGCCTACGCACCCTTTAAACCCAATAAATCCGGATAACGCTCGGATCCTCCGTATTACCGCGGCTGCTGGCACGGAGTTAGCCGATCCTTATTCTCAAGGTACATTCAACTCGGTACACGTACCGAGGTTTATTCCCCTGCAAAAGCAGTTTACAACCCATAGGGCCGTCTTCCTGCACGCGGCATGGCTGGTTCAGACTTCCGTCCATTGACCAATATTCCTTACTGCTGCCTCCCGTAGGAGTCTGGTCCGTGTCTCAGTACCAGTGTGGGGGGTCATCCTCTCAGATCCCCTAAACATCGTAGCCTTGGTATGCCGTTACCACACCAACTAGCTAATGTTGCGCATGCCCATCTTAGTCCTATAAATATTTGATCATCAAACGATGCCATTCAATGATGTTATGCGGTCTTAATCTCTCTTTCGAGAGGCTATCCCCTGACTAAGGTAGGTTACATACGTGTTACGCACCCGTGCGCCACTCTCATCGGGAGCAAGCTCCCAAATCCCGTCCGACTTGCATGTATTAGGCCTGCCGCTAGCGTTCATCCTGAGCCAGGATCAAACTCTCCATTGTAAAATGTTTTGTTTGTTCACTGACCCTATTATTAATTAATAGAATCTGTATTATTATATCTTTATACAGTTCGCTTGCTTTTTTTGTAACCCTTCAGCTTGTATTGGCCTTAGCCTTTACGCGCCTCCCGTTACGCTACATGATTTCCATTTCTTAAAAGAACTTTTTCGCCTCCCCATCTCAGTTCAGCTATATAATCTTTCGGTGTTAACCGTTTCGATTTGTCAGTTTATCCGGTGAGAATCGCTCTCTTTCCGTTTTGATTCCAAAGGCCTAAAACCCTCATCCTCTTCTCTTTAGAAGCTTTTAAACTTCTTCCCCGCTTGGGGCTGCAAAGGTAACAACCTTTTTCTCTTTTCCAAAACTTTTTTTTCTTTTTTTTGGACCCGCTCAACCTCTCTCTTCTCCTCGTTTGCGGGCTGCAAAGGTGTGAATTATTTTCCAGTCTCACAAAAGATTTTAACAATCTTTTTTCTCCCTTCCTCATTCACGCTCAACCTTTAAAGAACCTGCCCCCGCTTCCTCGTTTGCGGGCTGCAAAGGTAGTCACTTTTTACCCTCTTCCAAATTATTTCTGAGTATTCGCCCTGCACTTTCTTTAACTCGCTATTCCTCAAGGAGAAAAAGTTTCATACTGACCGTAAAACCCACGTTAGGGATAGCAGCGGATACCGGCCCGTGGCTAAGGCCTGCGCAGTATGAGCGGATAGCCCGACCGGAGGGAACGCCCTTAATTCAGTTGGCAGTTTTCAGCAGGCAGTTAGCACTCAGAAAAAAACCGGAAATCATCAACATCGGGTTAGCATTTGCAATGCTCTATCTATTATATAATATATAGAAAGATAATCGCCGATAGCTCATCTGACGCTAAGTACGCACACTAAAAATCTGTTGAATTTTATTTCTACAAACCTTTTGCACCTCCGGTGCAGCCTGTCAATCTCTTAATTTAATAACATTGACCTCCGGCACACCACATTTGAGCCGTTTGATTTTTCACAAACCGTTTGCAGCTCTGGCGCATCGTACTAATCACTTACAATTAATTATACTTTGTGTATCCGTATTAATTTAAAAGAGTTCCTAACTTTTCATTTACAATAACCTAAAACGATTTATAGAAATCTATATTTGTTAAATAACCAGTTTAAACACAATACATCTTTATGGAGGATAAACCGCTACGGAGCCGGCAATGGTTTGGCAAAAAGGGCAAGGATGGTTTCATATATCGCGCATGGATGAAAAACCAGGGCATTCCGGCACATCAGCTGCAAGGGAAACCGGTGATAGGGATCTGCAACACATGGTCGGAACTTACACCCTGTAATGCTCATTTCCGGGAATTGGCGCAATCTGTAAAAAACGGCATTTACGAAGCAGGTGGTTACCCGGTCGAGTTTCCGGTGATGTCGCTGGGCGAAACTTTGGTTAAGCCTACTGCCATGCTTTACCGAAACCTGGTAAGTATGGATGTGGAAGAAAGCATTCGTGCCAACCCGTTGGATGGCGTAGTGTTACTTTGCGGCTGTGACAAAACCACGCCCGCATTGGTGATGGGGGCCTGCAGTGTTAATATTCCCACTATTGTTGTTTCGGGTGGGGCTATGCTAACCGGTAAATACCGGGGCAGGGATATAGGCACATCAGATATCTGGCGCTTTTTTGCCGATCACCAAACCGGGCAAATGAACGACGAGGACCTTTATACCGCCGAAGCCTGTATGGCCCGGAGCCAGGGGCATTGCGCGGTAATGGGTACGGCATCAACCATGGCCTGCATGGTGGAATCGCTGGGGCTTTCGCTGGCAGAGAACGCGGCCATCCCCGCTGCCGATTCCAGGCGAAAAGTTTTGGCGCATTTATCCGGCAACCGAATTGTTGACATGGTGCGCAAAGACCTGAAACCTTCAGACATCCTTACCCGGCAGGCTTTTGAAAACGCCATTACCGTTAATGCGGCCATTGGTGGTTCTACCAATTTTATTATTCACCTGCTGGCCATAGCGGGCCGTATTGGTATTGATTTAAATATGGATGATTTCAATACCTCCGCCCGTAAAATACCTTTACTGGCCAACCTGCAGCCATCGGGCAAGTATTTTATGGAGGATTTTTATTACGCCGGAGGCTTGCCAGCCTTGATGAAAGAGCTTCACGAACAACTTAATAGCGATGCAATAACGGTAAGCGGGCATCCGATATCGCGAAACTATGAAAACAGCGAATGTTTTAATCGCGATCTCATAGCTCCGGTTGATAATCCTTTTAACCCAACAGCAGGCATAACTGTACTTAAAGGCAACCTTTGCCAAAACGGGGCTGTGATCAAACCGTCGGCAGCAAGTACCGCTTTAATGCGGCACACCGGCAAGGCAGTTGTTTTTGAAAATATTGAGGATTTTAACCATCGGATCAACGATCCGGCTTTGGATGTAGATAAAGACAGTGTACTGGTATTAAAAAATGCCGGACCAAAAGGCTATCCAGGCATGCCGGAAGTTGGCAATATGCTTATCCCTAAAAAACTGGCCGATCAGGGCGTTACCGATATGGTACGCATTTCGGACGGACGGATGAGCGGCACCGGTTTTGGTACCGTAGTATTGCATGTATCGCCCGAGGCTGCCATTGGCGGTACATTGGCCATAGTACAGGACGGTGATATGATTAAACTTGACGTACCGGCTGGAACTTTGCACCTTGAAGTAAGCGACGAGGAAATTGCCGAAAGAAAATCGAAACTGGTATTAAATAACAATATCAGCAAACGCGGATACACTCATTTATACCAAACCCATGTGGAACAAGCGCACCTTGGTGCAGATCTGGATTTTTTAAAGGGAAGTTCAGGGAGCGAGGTTTTGAGGGATTCGCATTAATATCAATCTAAAAAATGATAACGAATAAATTTAGCGGGCAGGTAGCCATAGTAACCGGAGCCGGACAAGGGATAGGTTTTGAAATAGCGAAACAATTAAGTGTTGCCGGTGCTTCTGTATTATTGAACGATTTGAGCAAAGAACTGGCAACCCAGGCGGCAGATGCTATAAACAGCATGGGCGGTAATTGTTACCCAATACATGGCGATGCTTCAAACATTGATTTTATACAGCAAATGATTGACGAAGCGGTGCAACGTTATGGCAAACTTACTATTGCTATTGCTAATGCAGGCATCACTTTGTTTGGCGATTTTTTGAATTATCCGGCCCAATCGCTGCAAAGTGTCATGAACCTTAACCTACAGGGCAGTTTCTTTTTGGCGCAAAGGGCAGCCCGGCAAATTGTAAAACAAAAAAGCGGGGGAAGTATCCTGTTCATGTCGTCGGTTACGGGGCACCAGGCCCATCAGGACCTTGCGGCTTACGGCATGACCAAAGCGGCTTTGGAAATGCTGGCCAAAAGTTTGGTTGTTGAACTATCGCAACATCAAATTACCGTAAACACCGTTGCTCCCGGCGCTACGTTAACCGAGCGCACCCTGGAAGATGCCGGGTATCAAAAAACATGGGCCCGCATTACGCCAATGGGTCGCGCGGCTACGGTTGAAGATGTGGCAAATGCCGTGTTGTTTTTAGTATCTCCCGATGCGAGACACATTACCGGGCAAAACCTTGTAGTTGATGGCGGATGGACAGCGGTTAGTACTTCGCCTTATTAGGTGGTGAGTGGTTGATTGGGTTGATTAGGTGAATGGTTTCATTTTCGTTAACAAAGCAATACCTGTTCCAGGCAGATTAATAAAACATCCCGCTAAAAGGATTTTTGAATTAAATTTGTTGGCAAAAACCTATCACACTAAGAAATTGGATCATTTAGACTCAGTGAAAATAAAATTCACAATCAGTCAGGAAACAAATCTTGATCCTCAAAACCTGAAGGAAACTATTGTTGAGGTATTAACTAACTCAGGTTATAAAGTTATTAGGGTTACCGATTCAATGATCATGTTTGATGATACCGGGGATAATAGATGGAGTCTCAGAGGAGAAAAAGGATTTAAAATGATGCAAGAAGGCCAGTTTGAAATTTTGACATCAGAAAAAGGAGCAACAATTCAACTGACCTATTACTTTGATGTATTTTTTGAAATTATATTGTTATCAATCTGCTTATTAGGAGCCATTTTCGGAGCACTACCTGCACTCATTGTAGGCTTTACCCTCTTGATTCAATTCCTGTTAAAAATCAATATAATAAAAGGTGTTGTTAACGAGATGCTTTTAGATATCCTTTGTTAATATTGCAGTAAGAACAGACTTACGAAGTTTTAAAAACTTCGTAAGTCTGTTAGCATTTAGAGATCATTCAACAGATAATCAAACGTAAACTTTGGCTCATAGCCAAAATACCGTTTGGCCTTTTCGCTTACATAAACCCTGTCTATACTTTTCGGGAACTCCCAGCCTTTTGCTTTATAAATAGCTTCAGCATCCGGATAGTGTTTTTTTATTACTTCGGCAGGGTTTTGCTTGAGCTGAACCAGTTCATCTTTTTTAAAAGGCGAACTGCTGGTGATATTAAAGATCTCAAATTCCGGAAAAGTTTTCTCCAGGGCTAATCGTAATCCTTCGGCACCGTCACGTTCATCGAGCCCGCGGTAAAGGCGATGATTTAGTTTAAGATTATCAGCCTCTGGCAGGAAACGACCAACCCGGTAAACTGATGTTTGCAATCCTTCGCTATAAAAAAAATCTTTACAAAGCTGTTCGGCAGTTTGTTTGGTGATATCATAGATATCGCGGGGTTTAATCATTAACTCTTCATCAACCCAAACAGCCCGACTGTCATCAACCATCGCATCGCCATAAATAGATGTTGTACTGGTATACAATAACTTCGACACCCCATTGGCTATACATGCATTGAGCAAATTAAGCGTGCCATAAATATTTACATCGATAAATGCCTCGCGGGGATAGTTCAATTCATAGTGCTTACCATGGAAGGCTGCAGTATGAATAATTGCATCGATATTTTTGGTGACGGCTAAAACGGCCTCTTTATTCAGGATATCGATCTGCTCATCAGTGGTTTCGGCGGAAATCACATCAATACCGGTAACATCATGCCCATGCAAGCGTAAATGTTTAACCGTAACTGCCCCTAACCTACCCGATGAACCTGTAACTAAAACACGCATATTAATGACCCGGAGCTATAGCCAGTATTCGTGACCACTCTGGGTGACGTTTAAGATATGATGCAACGTAAACACAAAGAGGAACTAGCTTCAGGTTATGTTCTTCGATATAGTTGAATGCTTTTTCGACTATAGCCGACGCCACACCTTTACCTTCCAGTTCAACCGGTACTTCGGTATGGATCAGGTAAATTTTATCGTCCTTTTGCTTGTAATCGATAAAAGCGCGGCGGCCTTCGACATGCAGTTCAAAATTATGGATGGCCTCATTATTTACCAGGGGAATTTCTTCGTATTTCATAGCTGTATTTATTACGGGGTTAACAAATGTATAAAATGTTACCCCCGTTTAATGTAAATTACTTTTTAATTCCCCACACCGAGACCGTTCCCGCTTTAACTTTAAACTCGGCCCAGCCATCAGCAGTAATAATTACTTCTTCACCATCGTGCTTGTTCAGATAATCAACAAATACTTTGCCCGCGTGCCCAGCCCCAATTTCCATTTCTTTGTAGCCATCCTCGCTGTTTGATAGTACAACTGCACATCCCGAGTCTTCATGGTCTGTATCGCCCTCGCGTGTCCAGCCTATACAATTAGGGTGGTCAAAATAATCGCGCTGAGTACCGTAGGCAAGGTTTTTCCTTACATAAAGTAAGGTTTCCAGTTCAGCAACTATTGGCAGCTCAATGCTATATTCCTTTCCATCCCCGCCTTTATCGGTATATTTTGAGCCGTACATATCGGCGTAAAAAACACAGGGATAACCGGCTTCGCGCAGCAAAATCAGCGCATAGGCAAGCGGCTTAAACCAGGCGTCAACCGGCTGCTCCAACGATTGCAGCGGCTGGGTGTCATGATTTTCAACCAGTGTAACGGCACGCTCGGGATTGGCACTTACCAGGGTATTATCAAAAATTGTAGTGAGATCATAATCTTTACCTGCCTTTGAAGCCTGGTGAATATTATCATGCAATGGCGCGTCAAAAAGCGACATACGCCCTTCTGTTGCCTCAATATATTTTAACAGTTTGGGCAAATCAAAGGCCCAGTACTCGCCAACGGTAAAAAACTCATGCTTAAACTCGTTGCGCATATAATCAAGCCATTCGTTATAAAAGCCATGATCCATATGTTTAATAGCATCGAGCCGGAAGCCATTGAACTTCGCGGTTTCAAAATACCATTTACCCCAGTTTTTGAGCTCCTGCCTCACACTTGGGTTGCGGGTGTCAATATCTGAAAGCATGAGGTAATCGTAGTTACCATTTTCATCGTCAAGCACATCCTCCCAGCCTTCGCCATATTGGTTTTGGATGCTGAAGATGGCGGTTTCCTTTTTATAGGCATCATAGTCGATACCCGAAAAGCATTGCCAGTCCCATATAAATTTGGAGTATTTGCCTTTACGGCCAGGAAATGTGAATTTGGTGTACGCCCCTATCTCGTAAACATCGCTTATAAATTCGTTACGGTTAGCCGGGTCAACCTTTCGGGCGTTCACTTTCTCAATTTCATCGGCACCGCCCATGTGATTTAGCACCACATCAACATAAACCTTCAACTGCGCTTTTTGCGCGGCAGCAATAGCGTCAAGGTATTCCTGTTTTGTGCCGTATTTTGTGGGGATAGTACCTTTTTGATCAAACTCACCAAGGTCATAAATATCATAAACATCGTACCCGGCCGAATAGCCACCGCTTGCTGCTTTGTAAGCCGGTGGCAACCAAACCGAGTCGATCCCTTTTTTCTTCAGATTTTGCGCGTCATTTTTTAACTGATTCCACAATCTGCCTCCGGCGGGGTAATACCATTCAAAAAACTGCAGCATTGTAAAATTTTCCATGCGTTTAAATTAAGTATGCCATTTTATAGTTGATACTTAACTAAATATACGCAGAAAGGTTTTATCGGACCTTAACCCCAATATTAAATCACTGTAAATCAAAAAACTCAGGAAGCGTGCATTTGATGGATCTTTTCTTTGGCGCTATCCAGCAATGACTCATTGCAACCGCTTTCGTCAACAAGCTCGGCAATACGGTAGCTGTAATATTCGCGCTTTAATACCGCAGGTGCAATATTAAACGCATTGGCAAGCAGCATCAATTTTTCTGGGTTGAAAGCAACCTCGCCCCGTTCTATCTGGTTTAAATTTTCCGTTTCTAAACCGAGTTTTTCGGCGAGTGCCGGTTGTGTTATGTTAAGTAAATTTCGTTGCTGGCTAATGAAAAGGCCAAAATGGCTTAAAGTGGGCATTACGTTGCTGATGTTAACCGCCGGGGTAACTTCCGCAACCTCATAATCGGAATTGATATGTTGTACAAACAGATGCCTTGCACTTTTAAACAACATAGAAAAACGATAAGCCATCTGATCGAATAAGCTTTCGTCTATACTGTAATTGACATTGCCCTTTATCCCGTAAACCTTCAGGATGCCCAGGTTTTTAAGCTCGGCCACGTGTTTGTTTATGGTTTCGATGTTGAAGGGGATCTCGTAAAGCATTTCGCGCTTTACCACATTATTATGTTCAATAATTATCCTGATAATGGCTACCCTTACCGGCAGCGCCAGGGCCTTGGCAAAATTTGATAACTCTTTATCGTTATCGTCAAAATTGGTATATGAATAGGAAACTGGCATTTTAATAAATATGAAAGTTTATCACGCTTAAAACCGCGGATAAACAATGGTGACACGGCCCAGAAGCCGGATAAAATAAACCGATGATCAACTAAAATAGAGTTACCGCAGATAGGTTATCAATTACTGATAATACACGGCTTTGCCATCCGTTAAACAATAATTTGCCGGTTGACCAGATACAGAGGATGGGATAAAGTTTTACTGAGGTTTAAGAACCTGATATGCCGGTAGGTAACCCGCTTCCTGAACCCGAAAAGAAAAGGATATAGAAGCAGTAAAAAGAAGGAGAGCCTCAAACGCAAACTGACAACGGGGTGTGCCAATTTTTTTTGAATGGCCGTCATTATGGACAGGCTACCATCCCGGTATTGAATGATCCGCTTGCTAAATGATTTATCGAGCAGGAAGATGTTGATTTTTACCGGAGGGTGCTGCCTGTTAAAAATCATGAAACCAACAAAAGGCTTGGCCACAAACATTAGTGTAGCAAACAATAAGACAAGCTTAAGTTTATATTGCGGTTTCATTAACGTAAAGTTATATCTCTAATTTAACCTCAATGTTAAATTTCAGATTACATCAAAGTTATCTGAAGATTATTTTTGCGCACTAATTACAAGCGCGCCATAATGGAGCAGCGCCGTTCCTCCGGTATTCTGCGATTGGAACAATGCCGCAACCTCTTCCTTTATTTTATTTTTAGTTGGCTCATCGGCCTGCGACATCGCAGCTACTATTGGGGCGCCAACTTCCATCATCATTTGCCAGTAACGGTCAAAGCTTCCGTAATCTACCTGTCCGGTTAGCTCAATTGGTGTTATATCATTAAAACCCGCCTGCTTTAACAAATTGGCAATAACATCCGGCTTTGCACAGCGAAACATTCCCGGAGAACCCGGAGGCGGGGCAGGCAATATCACGTGCTTCTGGATAACACTCATAATGGTGGTAACCCAGTTATTTTGTTCGGGGCCTGCCCATACGGCAGTGGCAAAGCGACCACCTGGCTTTAGCACCCTGTAAATTTCATTGGCAGCCAGCTGCATATCCGGAAAAAACATGAACCCCATGCGGCAACTGACGGCATTAAATGATTCGGTATCAAAAGGTAATTCACTTACGTCGGCAATTTGAGCTTTGTAGTTTTTTACTCCCTTAGCCGCGGCATTTGCCCTGGCTATCTCCAGCATACCTTCGGCGAGGTCGGTACCTGTTACTGTTCCATTAGGTGTTAAAGCAGCAATGGTTAAGCCGGGTTCGCCGGTTCCGGCAGCTATGTCCAGCACATCGTCTCCATCTTTTATCTTTAGGCTATCAATAATGGCATCGCCCATGGGTTTCAAAAAACGCATGTTAAACTCGTCCCACTTTTTCCATCCGGGCGAAAACTTATTCCATGATTGCTTTTGCTGATCGCGGATCTGTTCCAATTGATTTTCCATAGCCAATAATAATACAGTATGATCAGCATAAATTTAACACAATTACCGTCAATATGTTACATCAAAAATCCCCTCATTATTTAAAACAAAAAACCCCTGCCGGTTATGGCAAGGGTTTTAAAGTTCTTAACTACAAATGCTATTTATCTTCCCGTATCGCTTTCATGCCTTTAGTCCAGCGCAGCAGTTGGTCAAGCATGATCTTGGCGTTTTTGTCAAGCCTTTCATCCGCGGTAAAATTATTATCCTCGTCAACAAACTGGTTTAATTGAGGAATATTGACCATTTCGGCAAGTGCAACATTCTTTAACGAAAGCAGATCTGTTTTTAAACTCATAACCGCCCTTACACCTGCAAACGGACCAATAGAATAGCTTACAATACCGCTCGGCTTATAAGCCCATTCGTGTACCAGGTATTCTATGGCATTTTTAAGTGGTGCGGGATAGCTGTAATCATATTCGGCAGTCACAAAAATAAAAGCGTCGGCTTCTTCAATTTTAGCGCTCCACTGTTTAGTGTGTTCGTGTTCATATTGCTTAAGGGCGGGGTGAACAGGCTCGTTCATCAGGGGTAGGTTAAGCTCGCCCAGGTCAACCATTTCGGCTTCAAAGCCATGATTGTTAGCCACCTCAGTTATCCATTTGGCAACAGCAGGCCCTTTACGGCCCGGACGTACGGTAGAAGTTATTACTTTGAGTTTATACATGTTTATCAGTTTAGTTGCTGTAAATATTGGCAATTCACTGCAACTACACCTAAACAAAAAACAAGATTGATAAAAACTTTACAAATGCTATTTAAGTATCAGCACCGGGTTTGTAGCGTTTATTGACAAGGCCTCGGTGATACTGCTATGAGTTAAATTATAGAAAAAGCTATGTTTGCCCGGCAAAGCGATGATCAGTTGTACAGATTGCTCTTTGGCAAAATTGAGTATCCCCCGTACAATATTTTTATCGTCCGAGTAGTGAAGCTTACACTCATAGCAATTTACGAGTTGTTTTACCGAAGCCTCAAACTCCTCTTCGCGCCCGATGTGTTTGTTTTTCGGGTCGACATAAAGCAGCATCAGTTTGGGGTTAAGCCAACTGTGTGAGGTATTAAGTCCTTGTAAAACGCCAAGCCGGGCAACGGCTTCCAGATCACAGGGCACCAACGCCTGCTCTATTTTCTGATAATTACAATTGGGTGGAATGATCAATACTTTTACCGAACTGCTTTTTGCAATTTCGATCACCTGCTCGCCAATCATGCTTAGTTCGTGCCCCATATCGCCCCCAACAATCATCAAATCGGGATGCTGATCTTCAACTACATCATGTATGGCCCTGATAATTGGTTCGGTGCTAACTACTGTTTCGATCTCTATATTTTCATGACAGCGGTTTTTCAGTTTTTTCATGAGCTCCTTAAGCTCAACTTCAATTTTTTGCCGTTCATTTTCAATATCATCCGGGCTTATCAGCAAATAGTCTGGGGAGGGAAGGATTTGTTCATATACCGATGTGTAATAGCTTTTAAGAAGGATAATTTTCTTGACCGGCATATCACAACCCATATCGGCTGCATATTTAATGGCGTTGGTATTGGTGTCGGAAAAATCTACGGGTATTAATATAGTTTTCATAACAAACAATTTAGGTACGTACGAAACCCGTGCGCTTAATGCTAAATTTACGATTTGTTTAACTATTTTAATACATTATTTTGTTGTTAAAACTCCAATAAAACCTTCCCTCCTTTATCATAAGCCAAAGCCTGCCCAAACTCATCAACCGGGTAGGTTGCCGCCGGCGAAAGCTTAAATTCGGCCCGGCCAATAGAGTGTACCAGATGGCTGATCATATGTGTTCTTTCCTCGTGCGATAAGCCTTCAACATAGCCCCTTACACCAAATCCTTTAATCATCAGGTTTTTAAAAACGACCTCGGCATTTAAATAAGATGTTGGTTTAGGATCAAGTAATCCATAAGCAATAAGGCGTCCGCCGGGAGATAATGACGAAATTATTTCGGTAGCCAGGGGACCGCCAACCGCATCCACTGCGGCTTTGATCCCCTTGCCTTTAGTAAGCTCATTAATAGTTTGTTTAAGCTCCCCCGGGGCGGGAACAATTACCTGTTCGGCCTTTAGCGCCAGTAACTCTTGTTTTTGTTCTTCGTGCCGTACGGTGGCTATTACGCAAATGCCTTTCTCGGCGGCCAGTTGTATTACTATGCGCGATACTGTAGAGTGGCCTGCGGTGAGCAGTAGCCAATCGCCACTTTTAACTTTTGCTTCCTGTATTAAACCATAAGCGGTATAAGGATTGAGCGTGAGCTGAGCTGCTTTTTGTACTGGGAAAGTATCGGGTAATAATACTACATCCTGCTCATCAACTATCACGTATTGCGCCCATGCCCCTATTTTGCTAAATGCTACAAGGCTCCCTTTGGGGATAATACTATCGTGACCTGCTTCCTCTACATAACCTGCACCTTCCAGGCCAGCTATTTGAGGTAACGCAGGTTTATAGCGATATTTCCCTTCGATGAAAAGCAGATCGGCCGGGTGTATAGGACTGGCCTTTACCCTGACAAGTAACTGGCCGCGGGCCGGTTTGGGGTAAGCCAAATGTTTTAGTTGAATCACATCAGCGGCATTGCCCGCCTGCTCAAAAACCAATGCTTTCATAGTTGAAATACAATTTTCAGCTATGAAAGTTTGAGTTATGCCAATATACGGAGCCTAAAATTTATAGCCCAAAGCTATACCCAGGCTCCTGGTTTTTGTGCTTTCGTACAGATACCTGTCATTTCCCTGGATATTAGTTATCCCTAAGTTATAAACAGCGTTGATCATAAAACCGTTATCCAGGGCGAAACCGGCAACCGCGTTCGCGCCGTAATCAAACGATTTAAAATTGCTGTTGATGCCACTAAAACTCGCATTAAAAGGAGGAAAATTCGGCACTCCGTATGCATAGGGTAAAGCCGGGTTAGGATCTGGTGTAAATCTACCCGATAAAATTTTGGTTATGTATGGGCCAGCGCCCATATAAAAATTGCCCCCCTGTACCGGAATATTATATACCAGGTTAACGGGCACCTGTAAGTAATACAAATGCCATTTACCATACTGACGATAAACGATGTCGCCGCTTATTATATTTTCGGTGGTTTTATTTACAGATGAATTGAAAATAACAGCGGGCTGCAAAGAAAACCGATTAAAATTGAGGCTGGCAAAAGCTCCTGCAAAATAACCGAACCCGCTTTTATCGGCCTTATCAAGCTTGATATCTGTACCGGGAGTGCGCGATAACGAAGTTGTTGCAATTCCTGCTTTAATACCAAACTGAATGGCTTTGGTTTGAGCGGATAATTTTAAGCATGCCAATAATAACAGGAATGATAAGGTTAAAGGTAATTTCATATTTGTGTAAGTTTGGTTTGTATACCAATAATACGGGCATACACAAAAGAATGCTACACTGTCCGGAACATTTTAGATATTTAGTAACAGGAAAGACTTACCTCATAAATGAAGTAAGCCTTTTCTGTTAATTATTATCGCTTTTAAAACTTAATGCTCACGCTCAATGTTCCGCGGGTTGGGTTTTGCGGGGCCAAACGGAACGACCAGTATTTTTCGTTGGTAAGGTTATCCAGTTTAAAGCCTACGCGGTATTTAGGCTGATCGTAAAATACCGTAGCATCAACTGTAGTATATGACGGTATAGTAAACTTGAATGTTTGCGTATTGGTTTGGTACGAATCGCTGCCGTAATTGCCACCCACACCAAAACCTAAACCCTGAACGCTGCCATGCATAATACGGTAGCTCATCCAAATGTTTGCCAACCTGGCCGGGCCGGAATTAGCCGGGCGTAAACCCTGAACTGAAGCAGCGCCGTTAGTTATTTTGCTATCATTATAAGCAAAACCGGCGACAATGTTAAAGCCACTAAACGGATTGGCTATAACTTCGGCTTCGATACCTTTGCTTAATTGGGTACCAGCCTGTGTTATAAAACCCGGATGGGCCAAATCGTCCATGATGGTATTGGTTACATTAATATTATAGTAACTTACGGTTGAGCTTATTTTATGATCCCAGGCATCAACCTTTACACCAACTTCCCATTGATTGGCATACTGTGGTTTAAAGGTTGAATTATCAAAGGCCGTGGCAGTAGGCGTAGCATTATTAAACCCATTCATGTAGTTACCAAATAATGAGATCTGGTCTTTAACTAACTGGTAAACCAAACCAAATTTTGGCGATAATGCCGTTTGGCTAAAATTGCCTGTAGTTTTACCATTGGCCGGTGTATAGGCACCTTTGTTTATAAACCTATCTATCCTGAGGCTGGCCATCGCGTTCAATCTTTCGGTAATATTAAACACATCCGAAACATAGGCTGCGTATGAGCTTTGATTATTCTGCACGTACGAATTAGCGTTGGGAGCTAAAGCCGCTACCAGCGACGATATTTTATCAACATTAAAGTTATTGTAAGCCGCGCCAGGGTTTTTATAGCTGATACCAGGCAGGGTAACTGTGTAGTTTGTCCAATTGCTTCTTTGATTATAATATTCCAAACCGGCAACTATACGGTTACGAAAATGACCGATCTTAAAATCGCCGATAAAGTTTTGTTGAACATTGGTGATATAGTAAGGATAATCCTGGCTGATGGCCTGTTGCTTAATCAGGGTATCGGCCAAGCTTAGCTGCGTAACATAACCTTTGGTTGATGAGTAGGTTTTGTTAAACATGGTTTGCGATTTCCAGTGATCCGAAATTTTGTAGTTGATCAGCGAGTAAAGATCAATCTGCCTGCTCTGGTAATCAACACTGTTGTTGGCAAATGAGCGTTTATAATCGATGCCGAGATCTTTGATATTAAAAATTTTCCCTTTGGCATCCGGAGCAAGCCTGTATGCCGATGTAGCATTTGAATTACCTATTTCGGCGTCTACATCAACAGTTAAGCGGTCGTTAACAATGTAAGTAATACTTGGCGCAACAAAAAAACTGCGATTAAAGCCTGCATCCTGGAAACTATGCTCGTTGTGCAATGCGGCGTTTACACGAAACAGCACGGTTTTATCCTTATTTAAAGGCATATTAACATCGGCAGTAAGGCGGTTAAGATCGAAACTGCCGGTTTGATAGGCAATTTCGGTGCGTGGCGTTTCATTAGGTTGTTTGGTAACACGGTTAAACAAACCGCCAAATGAAGCAAGGCTGCTGTTATACAATGTACCGGTAGGGCCTTTTATAGCTTCTATCTTTTCGATATCGGCAGGGTCAATGCTGTTAAAGTTATAGCCGGCAACACTGTTACGGATAAAGTTACCGGTAACAAAACCGCGCGATAATAAGGTTGTACGTCCATTATTGTAAACCAAAGGCACGCCAGTACCCGGAATGTTTTTAAAACCATCTACATAACTGGTTACCACCTGCTCTTTCATCAGCTCGCTGGTCACTACACTATATACCTGTGGGTTCTCGAGGTTCTTTAACGGCAAACGGGCAACATCTTCAGTCTCCTTTTTCAGGAATTTGTTGTGTTTTGCACTTTTTACATAAACCTCCTGCAGGTCTTTTGCGCCCTCGGATAAAACAAAGTTCACGGTGGTGGTTTCGCCTGCGGCAACGGTAACCTCTTTGGTTTGGGTCTGTAGACCCATAAAGCTGGCAACAATGGTGTAGGTGCCTGTCGGAACATTTTTAATGGTGAAATGCCCGGTTTGCCCGGCGGTGGCACCAAACTGCGTATTGGTTAAAACTACATTCACAAACTCGGCAGCTTTACCGTCAGCTGTTTTTACGGTACCTTTTATTGAACCGGTAGTTGTTTGAGCTTTTACATCGTTACCCAACAGCAAAATCATCAGCAAACAGGTAAAAGCTTTAAAGAAATTATTTTTAACGTTCATTACGGCAGACTTGCCAAACGTGCAAATAGGGGTAATTGTAAAACGCATATTTTACTTAAATAATAATTGATTAAAGGATCAGCATTAATTGAATCCCGGCCATGAAGTTTTGGCGACCAGCAAGACCGGGTTCGGGCGCAAAGGTATATTTATTTAGATTAATTACAAATAAGGTTTTAAAATAGAAGCTATTCAATTGATAAAGAGAACCTAACAATTAAACAGAATGGTAACCGTAAATCATTAAAATACGGTAAAAAGTAAACTGAAGAGTTATTTAAAATTGAGTAAAAGCGAGGCTTTTATTTGCCTTACCCTCCCGGATGGGAAAGTTTAAGAAAAGAGTGGCTGTTTGCAGGTAAGGCACCGGGAGTTCGGGGGCTCCAACTATCAATCTATACCAACTCGCTTATTCAAAGCTTCATTGGTTGTTTTGTAAAACCGTTCAAGGGGGATTTCCAGTTCATGAAGTCTGCCGGTATCCAGCAATTGTTTTTGTTGCTTTACAAAACCGGTGATATCCTCAATGCGGGAAATTTGCTTTTTGCCGAAGTTTTCAAGCATCTCCCCTTTTAATCCTAATTGTATTGCCCGGCGTTCCTGTTTACGTCCGTAAGGGTCATGATCCGGATCCCATTGCAGGCGTACTTCTTTCCCATTTAACTCGGTCCGCCATTGTTCATGGCTGTCATGATATTGGGGACTAAAGGACGAGATCACGGCCTCATTTAATATAGCCTCGAAATCTTTTTTCTGGATCCACAAAGCCAGTACACTTTCCTGGTTTTCTTTTTCGGCCCAGCCGCAGCGGTACATCATCCATAAAAAATTGGGCTTAATCCACGACATGCGGTTGTAGCTGTATTCGCTTCCACCCAAAAACTGGTTTTCGACGGCGAACTTTGCAATACTTTTTTTGTAGGCCTGGTAAACCACAATTTCTTCGTCTGTTTGATGGGCAAGAATATGCTGCCCCGTTTTGGGCCAATGTTCGAGGCCCTGATTGTAAAATTCTGTTATAATATTCATACTATAATATAACGAATTTTCAGGACAATATCAAGAGGCCCTTAGAAGTTGTTTTGAATTGATGAATATCTTTTACAGATAGATAAATTTCATTGCCGTTGGTTTTAACCAACGGAGTAATAGAGAGCGATGAGAGGGCTTCAGCCCAAATCCACTTGCATAATTGGGCTAAAGCCAGGATTTTTCATTATTCTTCACCGTTGGTTAAAACCAACGGCAATGAATATTTTGTAAAAATAAACAGCTTCTTACAGACGGAAAAATTATACCTTACCCGGAAAGCTTTCGCTGCCCCGCATATAGCTTCCCAAGCGTTTAAGCAGGTAGGTAGCCTTTATCAGCAGGGTTTTATCGGCAACAAAATCGCTGATATCATCGGCTTTATTCATGAGCTCCTGTTTGTACACGTCTTTAAAATCAAAATAATTGAGTGAAAACTTCCATTTATCAGTTAAAAATGAAAAAACCTCGCTGTCATTTTCAAGCAGTTGGGAATAGTTTATCACCAGGTAATCATCCGGCTGAAGTTTTTTGAGCGAGTTCAAAATGGCTTCATTATAGCTGATCCACACTTTTAAATAATTTTCGGCATGATCATGGTAAAATGCCTTAAGTCTCCGGGCCCGTCTGAAATGAACCCAAACCAATCGTTGAATATATTTACGGGCCATGTATTTTTTATCAACGTAAACAAAATCGCGTCTGAGCAATGAAGTAACCACCGACTGGTAGTTACGCAAAATCACCAGGTACCTTGCACCGGGCAACAACTTGGCGTAGGTATCCAGAAACAAACAGGTACGCGGGTCTTTCCAGGCCCATTGTTCATAAAGCTGTTGTTTAATACCGATAACCGCTTTCAGCTTTTCCAACTGGTAAAGCGGGATCTCAATATCTTTTTTGTCAATCAGCCCCGATGTTTCCAGGCTGTTGCGATCAAGGATCTCTTCGTGCAGCTTCAAAAATTCCATATCTTCAAAGTGCCCGTCAACATTGCCTGTACCGCTACCGCAAAGGCGCTCGCCAATTTGCAGCCCGCAACGGCTAAGCCAATTTGTTACAAGCGATGTCCCTGAACGGTGCATGCCGGCAATAATTAAGGTTTGCCGGGGTGTGAATTTGACTGTTGTATTGATCATGGTTTAGTTAATAGCGACCGGTTTGGTATAGTTGTTTGATTTGCGCCTGCTGATAATTTTCAAGAATAAAACCTGCCAGCATTTCTGTAGCGTCGCCCTGTTTGGTAACATGAGTATTGATATACAAATCGGGCGACGACGGGATTTGGAAAGGATCATTAACGCCGCTTAAATTGGTTACCTTATCCGGATGCCCTTCTGGTAACAACGCGCGTTTGTAAAGGCCTTTGGTATCTCTTTGCATCAGCGTTTTAACAGGGCAATCAATATGTATAAGCTTGACATCAGGGTATGTGGCTATCAGTTCACGACGAATAACATCATAAGGATTTATAGCACTGATAATAGTTACCACGCCATGTCCGGATAGTTTACCGGCGATAAAGCCAAGCCTGCGGATGTTGTCGAAACGATCTTCTTTGGTATAACCTAAATTTGGGAACAGCTTTTGGCGATATACGTCGGCATCAATAATTTCAACAGGAACATCGGTATCTGATAGCCGTATTTTGACATTTTGAGCAAGAGTAGTTTTACCCGATCCGGATAAACCGCAAAGCAGAATAATCATAAGGTGGTGTGTTAAGCGTTAAATAATAATCGTTGTTTAACCCGTTATTGTAGGCTTAACGCAAATATTTCGAGCGAAATTGCCGTTAACACTTTGTGTATCGATACACAGGTATATTGTATCGATGAACCGGTAAATGACGCAGACGGAGAGAAGGGAAAAAGCCTGGCGGCAATTATGCGTTTGTTTTTTGCATGCACCAGGTTGTCATGCAGCGCAGGTTTTGCACGTTGGTAGTTTTAATAGGTTCATAAAGTTGCGCACCCAGTTCGCGGGTATACTCAAGCAAGATGTCTTCATTTACCAAAAAACGTTCGGAGCCGTCCGGCAGTAAATAGCGGTAATTACCAAGAGGTTGCACCAGGGTTTCGATCCCGATGTCGGATGCCAGCCTTGCAAAAAAGTAACCGCCGGGTTTCAGTACGCGCCACAACGAACGCAGCATATTGTCAAAATGCTCGGCATCATTGGCAAAGTGCAGCACCGCGCTGCAAATCACCAGGTCGAACTGAGCATCGTCAAAAGGAAGATTTTCAACAGCCGACAGCTTAAAATTATCAGGAGAATGATCGGGACATAAATCGGCCGATAGGCGTTTGGACAATTCAACAGCATGCTCGCTTTGATCAACGCCGTACACCTTATACCCGTTCTGCAAAAAATAGGTAATGTTACGGCCGCTGCCACAACCGGCATCAAGTACAGTACGGCAATTATCAAAACGACCTTTCAATAACTGATCGAACAAATAGATATCGATATTACCGTATAAATTGCGGAGGTTGCTGCTGTTCATGACCAAGCTGTTTTCAACCCGAAATTACTGTTTTATTAAATGCTGTGGGGAAAACTTATTAACTTTAACTATGGCTACCAATATGCACATCTTTTTGCAGTTTATGAAAAGCACGTTGTTGCCGCTGCCGGGTGTTACTACCAAAATGCATTTTGAGTACCCGGCGTTTTATGTTAACGGCAAGATCTTCGCCAACATACATGAAAAAGATGAACTGCTGGCCATTTATACCACCGAGCGTGAAAAGTGGATAGCACACGATCCGCATACGTATTTCATGACGCCGCATTACCAAAACTACAAATACATGCTGGTACGCCTTGAAACCGTATCGCCCGATGACCTGAAGCAATTGCTGATAACAGCCTACCTTGCCAGGGCAACCAAAAAGCTGATCAGGGAATATGAAGAAATGAAGGCAAATAATTAAAGGTTAATGTAGAGACGCATCACATGCGTCTTAATTGCAAATTATTGCAGTTAAAGGTTTGCAAGAGAGCTTATCATACGGGAGACGCATGTGAGGTATCTCTACCTAAAATCTCTTCAAATAAATTAACTATGGCTACCGATATGCACATCTTTTTACAGTACTTGAAAAGCACGCTGTTGCCACTACCGGGTGTTACGCATAAGATGTGCTTTGAAGACCCGGCTTTCTATGTTAATAACAAGATTTTCTGCAATATAAAAGAGAAGGACGAGTTACTGGCCATCCATACCGTTGAGCGGGAAAAATGGATAGCGCTTGATCCGCATACTTTTTTCATTACGCCACATTACCAAAACTACAAGTACATGCTGGTACGCCTCGAAACCGTATTGCCCGATGATCTGAAGCAGTTGCTGATAACAGCCTACCTTGCCAGGGCCACCAAAAAGCTGATTAAAGAATATGAAGAATTGAAGGCAAATAAATAAAGTCGGAGATGCCCTGCTTTATGGTTTTATGCCATTCAGCGCCTCACGGTTAAGGTAAACGTAGATCAAAACTCCAACTACCAATGCAGCCAGCACAATAAGCCCAATCTTTCCCTTTTTTTTATCCTGGCGTATAAGCCAAACCATAGCGGCTATTAATGGGATAACAAAAACAATGTAAAAAATATATCCTGATGCGTTCATATGCCCCCTAACCCCCTAAAGGGGGATGTTAATGTGTTATTTGTATATAATTATAAACTTAAGCTTATCCCTCCATGCCTCCCCTTTAGGGGCCGGGGGCTAAAAGGCCATCCTTGCCATTGGGGCAACGTCTTGTCCTATAAATTCGCCTTTTAGGTATTTGTGATAACCTGCTATGGCAATCATGGCGGCGTTATCTGTACAATATTCCATTTTAGGAATAAAGCTGTTCCAGCCGTTTTTTTGGGCCATGGCCTGCAGGCCTAACCTTAAACCGGTATTGGCCGATACTCCACCCGCCAAAGCTATATCTTTTATACCATAAGCCTGTGCTGCTTTTTGCAGTTTATTAAGCAAAATGGTGGCAATGCGTTTCTCTACAGAAGCACAGATATCGGCCATGTTCTCGCGGATAAAATCTGGATTTGTAGTTACGTTGTCGCGGATAAAATACAGGATAGAAGTTTTTAAACCGCTAAAGCTGAAATCATACCCAGGTATCTGCGGCTCGGGGAACTTATAAGCATCCGGGTTTCCCTGGCGTGCGTACTTGTCAATGAGCGGTCCGCCGGGATACGGCAGGCCTAAAATTTTACTGGTTTTATCCATGGCTTCGCCGGCGGCATCGTCAAGCGTCTGGCCTATGATCTCCATATCAAAATAATCTTTCACCAGCACAATTTGTGTGTGCCCGCCCGATACCGTAAGGCAAAGGAAGGGGAACGATGGATTTTTATCACCTATAAAATGGGCCAGGATATGGGCCTGCATGTGGTTAATATCAATAAGCGGGATCTGTTTAGCCAGGGCAAAAGCCTTAGCAAATGAAACTCCTACTAAAAGAGAACCTAAAAGTCCGGGACCGCGTGTAAAAGCTACCGCATCAATATCATTTTTGCTTACTTTTGCGTTCAATAATGCCTGCTGAACAGCCGGAACAATATTTTGCTGATGAACCCTTGAGGCTAACTCCGGGACAACGCCTCCATAGGCCTCGTGTATGGTTTGATTGGCAATAACATTGCTCATGATCACACCATCAACACAAACCGAAGCTGAGGTTTCATCACATGATGATTCGATTCCTAAAATTACGGGCACGTTTGTTTAATTATTGAGTTATTGAATTAGCGAATCAGTGATTTATTATTTAGCGGCAAACCATCTTTCTGCAAAATTGTAGAGGGATAGTAAAGAACTTGCTAAATCAATAATTCACCAAATCATTAAATAGTTTAAAAGGCAAAGTTATTAAAAAAGTACTCAAAATATTCCTGGGCCTGGTATTGTTCATTTTATTGACATTGAGCATACTTTTACTCACGTTTCAGTTTAAGCCGGTACAAACCTGGGCTGCAAAAAAAGCGGCAACATATCTCGCCGGCGAGCTCCATACCAAAGTAGGCATCCAAAGTCTTTACCTCAGGCCGTTTCGCTCGGTAGTAATTGAGGGGCTTTATATTTTAGATAAAAAACAGGATACTATTTTAAGCACTCCAAAGCTGGCCGTTGATATTGATGATTTTTATCTTTTTAGCAGTATAAAGCGCCGCACCATCAACTTTGCCAATATTGAATTGGATAACGGTTCCTTCTACCTCAAAAAACAAAAGGACAGCACTACCAATCTCCAGTTTGTTATAGATTATTTTAATTCGGGTGATACCACCAAAACGCCTGCAGGAAAGCCATGGACGCTTAACTTTGGCACTATCGCTATCAAGAATTTCCATTTCAGATATAAAAACAGCCTCAGGGATACCGTAATTGCAGGTGTTAACTTTAATGACCTGGATGTTCAGCATTTCAGCACCGAAATACAGGGTATGGACTTAAAAAACCACCTGTTTAAAGGCAACATTAAAAGTCTGAGCCTGCATGAAAAAAGCGGTTTTACGGTAAAACACTTTGCTTCAGATGCTACCATTGATACCAACCAGATTATGCTTAAGCACCTGGCCATTCAAACACCGCGCTCAGATCTGAAAGATTATTTCCGGATGAAGTTTAAAACATTTGATGACTTTGATGATTTTGAGAACAAGGTGCACATGGACGCCAACTTTAAATCGTCGCGCATTTCATCATCTGATATCGCCTACTTTACCAGCGCGCTTAAAAAAGTAAGTTTTGATTTAGGTATAGATGGACAAGCTAAAGGTTATGTGAATAACCTCAAAGCCAAGAAAGTTACCATCACCGGCGGACAGGCTACCTTTGTTAAGGGAGATTTTAACCTGCATAACCTTACCGATTGGGATAACGCTTTCCTTGAATTGAAATTTGAACAGGTCGCGTCAAACAAAAAAGATCTTGATTACCTGATCAGTCATTTTTCGGGAACTCCTACTGAAAAGGCTCCTGCTATCCTATCCAAATTTGGTAATTTTAATTTCACGGGCAGGTTCACAGGTTCACAAAATGACTTTGTGGCTTATGGTGTTTTTAAAACAGCGCTTGGTCGTTTTGATTCAGATATCAACCTTAAGATTGATAAAAACGACCGCCCAAGCTATAGCGGAAGGATCAATACCTATGCTTTTGATATGGGTACTTTGATTGATGAAAAAGACCTGGGCCGTACCACATTGTCGTCAACCATTGAAGGCAGCGGCGATCAGCTTAAAAGCCTTACCGAAAAAGTGGACGCGAGGATAGCTTCAGTTACCTACTCTGGCTACACCTATAATAAACTCACCCTTAAGGGTACTTTTATCAATAAACTGGCCAACGCCCATATTACCATTAACGACAGGAATGTAAAGCTTGACCTGAAAGGCAAGGTTGATCTTAAGCCCGCCTTGCCTACTTATGATCTTACTGCCGATATCAAAGATGCCAACCTGAACAAACTTGGCTTTACTAAAGATACTTTAACCATAACTACACTTCTTAAAACCCAGTTTAAAGGTGATGACCTGGCCAACCTGCAGGGCAATATCCTGTTTTCGCCTGCAAGAGTTGTTGATCCGCGGAATAACTATGTGGTTGATTCCTTATACCTGTCTGCCGAAGGTTTTGGTAACAACCGTACTATCGCGCTGAAATCTGACTTTGCCGATGGCAGTATTAAAGGAAAATACGATTTGGCTACCCTGCCGTCATACTTTAAAACCATCGTTAAAAAGTACATCCCGTCTATCAAAACTACTATAGTACCGCCTAAGCCGGAGGAGTTTGATTTTAACCTTAACCTCAAAAACCTCGACCCGCTTACGGCGATATTCCTGCCTGATCTGAAAATCCCTGACCAGGGAACTTTTGTCGGGCAATTTAATTCGGAAAAGAAAACGGCTACCTTATCGGGATATATCAAAACGCTCAAATACGGCAAAACGGTTTTCCATGATTTCATTATCGACGAAAACACAACCGAGAGTATGCTCGGCCTCAACTTATCCCTGAAGCGGGTTGACCTTACCGATAGCCTTTTTATTAAGGATATCAATATTACCAACTTCCTGAAAAACGACAGCCTTAACTTTAACGTTAAGCTATCGGATAAAAACGCTGTTAACCAGTTGGACCTTTACGGTCTGGTTGAATTTGGGCGGGATACTACCGCTAAGTTGAAACTGCTTCCATCAGATGTGATATTGGAAAAAGAAAAATGGAAGATCCAGGAGCAGGTACGGATCCGCTTACTTGATGGTAAAACCCAGGTATCGGGCTTCGAGCTTTCAAACGGTGCACAAAAAGTATTTATCGATGGTTTTATTTCCGACAACCCGGCCGATCAGTTAAAACTTAAGTTCCAGAAGTTTAACATGCGTACGTTTAACCAGCTAACGCGTACCTCTGGGGTAAACTTAAAGGGCTATCTTAACGGGGATATCAACATGAGCTCGGTACTTAAATCGCCGGGGGTAGATTCGCACTTAACTGTCGACTCACTTACCATGAACAAAACACTGGTGGGTGATGTAAAACTGGTTGCAGCACTCGGAAACGACCGCAAACAGGCCGATGTTAATATGAATATTATTAACCGCGGGCTGGAAACCATGAATATTGGCGGTACCTATTCGTTTGGTAAAGAAACCGATGATAACCTTGATTTTGATATCAAGATGAACCAAACCGAAGCCATCATATTTGAACCATTTATAAAAGACCTTGTTTCAGATATAAAAGGCCATGTTTCAACGGACCTAAAGCTTACGGGCAAACCGTCAAATCCTCAGCTTAATGGAACCGTGACACTTGTTAATACCGGCCTTACTGTTAATTATTTGAAAACAGCCTATACCGTTAATAACAAACTTGATGTTAATAACAGTGTTATCACCCTCAAGGATATGGTGCTTAAGGATATTCATAAAGGTACCGGAACCGCCAATGGTACCGTAAACCTTAACAACCTGAATAACCCGGATATTAATGTAACACTCAAGGCCGATAACCTGATGGCCCTGAACACCACATTTAAAGATAACCACCTTTATTTTGGTACAGCTTATGGTACCGGCACTTTCGCCTTTAACGGCCCGGTTGATAACATGAAAATTGATATCACAGCCAGCACCAATGCCGGTACGGTTTTCAATATCCCGCTTAACACCTCATCAACCGCCAGCGATTACGACTTTATTAAGTTTGTAAGCCATAGCGATACTGCCAAAGTTGTACCTAAAACACGCGCGTTTAATGGTGTTACCCTAAACTTTGATTTAAGTGCCGACGAAAAAACTATCGTAAAAATTGCTACAGATTACGGCCAGTTGGAAGGTAGCGGTGTTGCCCGAAATTTAAAGCTGAATATTAACAGTCTTGGCGATTTTGAGATGTATGGTGACTTCCTGATATCGTCGGGTAAATTTGAGTTTACCGCCAAAAACTTTATCAGTAAAAACTTTACGGTAAGCCAGGGCGGTACCATCAGGTGGACAGGTAACCCGTCAAACGCGGAGATCAACCTTAAGGCCCTGTATGAGGTGCGTACCAGCAAAGCGCCACTTTACACAGCAGCGGGCCTGCAAACACCAACTTCAGGACAGCAAACTTTGGTACAGGCCGAACTTATCCTAACCAAATCGCTGTTACAACCCAATATTGATTTTGACTTTAACTTCCCTACCGATCCATCAGTTAAGGACGATCTGTCAACCTATCTTGCTGATGCCAATAACAGAAGTCAGCAGGCTATCAGTATTATTGTACGCCGTAACTTTACATCAAACAGTAATAACTTAACTAACCAGGTACTGGGCACCGCGGGCGAGGCCGTGAGCGAGTTTGCATTTAATAAATTAAACAGTCTGATATCGCAATCAAACATCAAAAACTTCGATTTAAATATCCGTTCATTTAATGAGGCCAGCGCTTCGCTGCGTTTCTTTGATAGCCGCCTATCGTTTAACGGCAGCTTGTTTAGCAATAATGGATCAAACGATATCTTCAATAACAATAACAACAACCTCTTTAATCAACGGTTTAACAGTCTTACCAAAGACTTTGAAGCATTATACAAAATACGCCGTGACGGCAATTTAACGGCAAGATATTCATACAGGGCCCTAAATAACGTAACGCTAAGCAGCCTTACAGACGTACTGGCACCGCAGTATGTAAATGGGTTTGGTTTGGTTTACCAACGTGACTTTGACACCTTTGGTGAGTTTATCCGGAACATATTCAGACAGAGCCGCCGCAAAACTGCACCGGTTACCCCCGCGCCTATTCCTAATTCAACTACAACAACACCGGCCACAAAGCCTGATGAGGATGATGACCAGTAAAGCTAAAAAGCTGGGGATTGCTTCGTTCCTACCCATGACATAATTAAAACCGGATGTTTTTCGCAGCAGATCAGCTTCGGGTGAAAACGGGCAGAACAATGCGGGGAACGTGTGGCTGCAGGGGCATAGCAAGTTTTTGCAGAAGCTGGGGATAGGGCGAATCGGGGCAAAATAATTGCAGCCCGTGGTTCTGTTCGTTTTGCAGGGCAAAGGCCGTGCGGTGGACTTATGGTAGGGTGTGCGCAAAGAAGCCTTTCTGCTGCAAGCCTTTTTGGCTACTTTTGTGGCGACAAAAGTACCTGGCCCCGCGCGGCCAGGAGCGCGACGATGTAAGTTCATTATAACAATAGTCGTTACCTGCCTCTGTGCGATTGCTTCGTGCCCCGCAATGACGTTGGGGTATCGATTTTGTTAAATCGTTTTAAACAGCTTTCCAGAAAATGCTTAAAACCAAAAGGCTTAAAGCGGAGTGCTTTAAGCCTTTGTTCTATTATCTGTTTTAGCCTTGAGCTTTAAGCTTCAAAAATTAATGATCGCGCATAATAGCGTGATCCATCCTGTCGCGTTTAGTGCGCAGGTAAGCTTCATTATGTGGGTTTGATGCAATTTCGATAGGTACGTTTTCAACAACTTCCAAACCGTAACCGATAAGGCCGGCACGTTTTTTAGGGTTATTGCTCATTAAACGCATTTTGGTAATACCCAGACTACGCAGGATCTGTGCGCCGATACCGTAATCGCGCTGATCCATTTTAAAGCCAAGCTTCAGGTTTGCATCAACAGTATCATAACCATTTTCCTGCAAATGATAGGCTCTTAATTTATTGATAAGTCCAATTCCGCGGCCTTCCTGGTTCATATATACAATAGCGCCCTTACCTTCTTTGCTGATCATCTCCATAGCTTTATGCAACTGCGGACCGCAATCGCAACGGCATGAACCGAAAATATCGCCGGTCATGCATGAGCTATGCACGCGTACCAAAATAGGCTCGCCCGGTTCCCATGTGCCTTTTACCAAAGCAAGGTGATTTTCGCCGGTATCAACCTGGGTGTAGGCTATCATATCAAAATCTCCCCACTCGGTGGGCATTTTAACAGCCACTTCCCTCCTTACCATCGATTCATGTTCTAAACGGTAAGCGATAAGGTCTTTAATGGATACTATTTTGAGATTAAATTCTTTCGCAATCTCCAGCAGATCGGGCAGGCGGGCCATTTCGCCGTCTTCCTTCATAATTTCGCAGATGACTCCCGCAGGTTCAAAACCCGCTAAAACGGCCAGGTCAACAGCTGCTTCGGTATGCCCTGTACGACGCAATACGCCGCCATCTTTAGCTATCAGCGGAAAAATATGCCCCGGGCGACCCAGATCTTCAGGCTTGGTAGCCGGATCGATAAGCGCCAAAGTAGTTTTAGACCTGTCGCTTGCAGAGATCCCGGTAGTACAACCATGACCAAGCAAATCTACCGAAACCGTAAAGTTAGTTTCGTGCGATGTGGTATTGTGGCTTACCATAGGCATTAGGTCGAGCTCACGTGCACGCTGTGCTGTAATAGGAGCGCAAACCAGGCCGCGACCGTGACGAACCATGAAATTAATTGTTTCGGGGGTGGCATTACGGGCGGCCGTTAAAAAGTCGCCTTCGTTTTCACGATCTTCGTCATCAACTACGATAATTGTTTTACCGGCTTTGATCTCTTCGATCGCTTCTTGTATGGTGTTTAACATTATATACTTGCTTATTGGGGTGCGTTTAAACGCTTGTTTAATCTAAATCAAATTTAACGCATATTACCAAGACTTGGGTCGGCGTTGTGTAAAATGATATTGCTTCTATAATATGGCGTTTATTAATTAATAATACCGTTAATGACTGCGGTGGGTTGCCTTGGGCTTAAATTTTGCTATAACACGGTTTACAAAACGTTTATAAATGTCCATATCAAATAAGGCTGAATCAGTAGCCGCTTTATATGACAGGAACAACCCTATAGGCAACAGCGTGATAATGGAGATCCACATACCCAGGTACTTGTTGATATCACCACCCTTAACTGATTTTTCGCCAATGGTGGTAATAATATAGTAGATGAGGAAAAACACAACCGAAACTACCACCGGCAAACCCAGGCCCCCTTTGCGGATGATGGAACCCAACGGTGCGCCAATTAAAAACAGTACCAAACAAGCTACCGAAAGGTTATACTTTTTCTGGTATTCTACAAAATACCTGCGGATATTTTCCGAATCGCCTTTATACCTGTCGCTCCGATTTTTGATCACATCTTTGATTGATCTGATCTCAGACGCGGCACTGCTAAGGCTCATCTGTTGCTCAGATAAGGTAAGCCCCTGAAAAACATCCTTTTTAGGATCAAACTCCTTATACTTTTTAATAACCTTTGATTGGGTTGGTATCGAATAGTATTTGATATATGGTGTTACCAGCTTATAATTCACCATCACATTACTATCAACAGAATGCTGCGACGAATCCAGGTAATGTGTCAGCTGTTTAACGTTCATCATTTGTGATGCCTGCTTAAACTCGCTTTCATTTGTCCGGGTAATCTTAAAAGTAGAAAGATCAAATTTAGTTTCAGTTTCCTTAAAGCGCTGGCGCATGAGGCGCTGCCGGGTATTATAAGTGGCGTTTTCCGGGGCCGATTCTTCGTACCTCACTCCATCCTTCAACCGTAATACCAGGTATTTATCGCCCATGGTACGAAACATGGTACCCTCCCGGGCCAGGATCACAATATTGTTATTTTCGCCGTTCGGACTTTTTTGATAGATCATGATATCGTACAAACGCTGCCCATCGGGATCTTTACGTTTTACACGAATGGTATAGCCAGGAAAACTGTTGCTGAATACCCCCTCCGGCAGCAAATCGGCCGACTTTTGTTTCCGGGCATCATACAGCAGCGAGAAATATTTCAAATTGGCTACCGGCAGCATATAATCCGAAAACAGGAACGCTGCAATACTGAGTATGGTAACCACAGTGATCATGGGATACATGGCACGTTTTAACGAAATACCGGCAGCCTTGATAGCTACCAGCTCATAGTTTTCGCCAAGCGAGCCGTAGGTCATGATGGTTGAAAGCAGGATGGATAAGGGCAGCGCCATCTGAACGTTGGTGGCCGAATTATACATCATGAGCTCCAGTATGGTATACCAGGCAAAACCCTTGCCTATGAGGTCGTCAATGTATTTAAACAAAAACAACATCAGCAGCACAAACATCACTATGAAAAGTGTAACCAAAAAAGGCCTTATAAACGATTTAAGGAGTAAAAGGTGGATTTTCTTCATTAGTGCTATTTGCAATTAACAGGGGCAAAACCAGTTAGCCGCACAGTTAAACCCATTAACGTGCAAAACATAGTTAAGCGTACAAAATTAGCTAAAATAAAGTTTTTATCAGGCGCCTAATACACTTATAAGGTAATCGATAGAGTTATCCCAGATCAGCTTTCTTTCCGCAATGGCATCTTCGGCGGCAAAATCGGTAATGGCGAGCGCTACATCATTTGTAAGCTCATCCTGCAGTATTTCCATTTCAAAATAATACTGCGCATCATCATCAATCCATTTAAAACGTACAGATTTGTTTTCCTTGACGGAGCAAAGTTTGGCTTTTTGCGATTCATCATCCCATGTAAAAGTATAAACATGGTCACGAATATTAACCTCGTCGGCAAACCACTGAGACAAGCCGTTAGGCTCGCTTAAGAAGCTGAACAGGATACGCGGAGATGACTTTATCTCGTACTCAATGGTAAATTTTTTCTTTTCGGACATTCGGTTTACACTTAAAAAAGAGGAACAAAATTAAAATGTTTAACATTTTTTCTAAAGAAAACGAATTTCTGCTATATTTGCAAACCTTTTTAGGGACGGCCACTTGTTTTAAAGCAAAGCCACTCTTTTTACTAACCACAAAAAGAGTCACATACATAAAAACGGCGGGGTAGCTCAGATGGTTAGAGCGTAGGATTCATAACCCTAAGGTCGGCAGTTCGATCCTGCTCCCCGCTACTTGAAGATGAAGCAGCTACGTAAAAATGTAGCTGCTTTTATTTTTGGTCATACAATGTTCATACACAACAGCTACTGTAAGAAGTTAATTAACGAACGCCACTATCCCGAGCGGCGCTATATAAAATACTGAATTTTATTGTTTTTTTGGAAGATTTAAGGTGGTCTTTTAACCTAAAACACGAATTTATATCAAATGCCCCCTCTTTGATATAGAAGCAACAGGTCAAATCTCTAACCTTTATGACGATTTCGAAGCTATCAATAATTTCATTGAAAGGGAGAAATACGAATGATCAAATGTTAGTCAAGATAAGGGGTAATAATGCCTGGTTTTTGAAGTCAGACTTTTATCATTTTGATGATTTGATAGTCTATAGTTATTTAAGTTCAAATTATTTCTATCTGATCAAACTCTAACACACCGATTTGGGGTTCTGCGTTATCGGCATGTAGTGTCCAGCTTAATATATCCCCATCCTCTATATTATCGATATACAGAGGAAAAGATTTCAGAGCCATCTTCATACCGGGCAACAGTGGCTCATTCCGTGCTGGCCCATATTGTTTGGATTTGTTCATTTCGGCTATGAAGAACATCGAACGGCTATCGTCGGGCGGCTCAATTAAGTCCCTAACTTTATTGTCAAGTGCAATTTGTACGGTTGTTTTTTCCCCTTCATCACACATTGCGTCAAGTACGCGCTCCGGAAGGATTAGCACGATGTTGATATATGTAGCGTACATCTTGCCTACATTTTCAATATGAACATTTAAAAAATAAAGAATTGGCCTTTGCTGGTGGAGTATAGGTCTATCATTAGGCGCAATCAGTATGTTGGGCTTTTTTTCAACCTTAAAATGAATTTTGATTTGAGGCGCCTTTTGCCTGTTCATGACATCGCGTATCTCAGAATCATACATAGCTTCAACACTAAAGTTGTGTCGCCGGTAATATTTACGATCGTCCGCTTGGTGAGCGGTTTCTCCTTTGGGTATTTCTAATATATAGACTACGTTATCACCCGCAATTGTTACCACGTGGATTTTTATACCATGTATGCGGGGCTTTATCCTGGCGTTTAAGATCTGCTCAAGCCATTCTTTGGTAATAATTTTTCGGTCAATCGGATCGACGTTACCGGGTAAATGCTTAGCTGTTTGATTCTCACGAATGCCGTAGATTAATATACCGCCGTTGGAGTTGGCAAAAGCAGAAACGTCTTTGGTGGCTTCAGTTATTTTCTTGTCTTCCCGTTGCAATGCTGCTGCGGCCTTATATTCTAATTCCGTATTTTCTTCTACGCCATTGGCTATTAGTTGCAAGAGATAATTATGGTCAAACATCGTGGTAATTTGAGTAGTAGCAAATTGTGTTATAATATATTTTTAAAATGTAGTAGTCCCCAATATTTCATACTTTTATAAAAAATAGCTAATATTTGACGCTGTTTTAATATTTAACGACCGCAAAAACCGAAGCACAACGACAGCACCCTATCTAAAAATTGCTCTTACAACCCGCGAACAGTCAATCTCAATTTATTAATTGGGTAGAAATATGCTATTTTCGTAGTCAAATCGGCTTAAATGGCCTGGTAACACCTTTGTGTGCAGGTTTTTATTTGCGAATTTATAATTTTTAAGTACTAATTTTTGATGAAACAGAAAGACAAAATTATTGCAAGAAAACCTAGAAAAAGGGACGTGGCGGTAATTGACGTTTTTTGCGGGGTCGGGGGCTTAACACGGGGTATGCAAGACGTTGGATTGAATGTTGTCGCCGGTATTGACTACGATCAAACCTGCGATTATGCCTTTGAGTATAATAATAATTCAAAATTTTTGCATCGCGACGTAACAACCATAAATGCTAAAGAAGTCTCAAAACTTTACCCTAAACATAGCTTAAAAATTTTGGTAGGTTGCGCGCCATGCCAGCCGTTCTCGCAGGTACCGGGCGAGCGCGAGGATAAAGAAGGGAAATGGCGACTGTTGTATTCTTTTGCCGAAATGATCGAAAAAGTAAAGCCGAGTATTATTTCGATGGAAAACGTTCCGCAACTTATGAGCCATAAAGATGGAGTTGTAATTAAAGACTTCGTAAATAAATTGGAATCATTGGGCTATAAAGTAACGACATACAAAGTTAATGCTGCCCATTATGGAGTTCCTCAAAGACGTTACAGACTTATTTTGTTTGCCTCAAAATTCGGAAAGATTGAATTAGTGCCTAAAATGTTCGAAAAGGAACAGTTTCCAACAGTTGCCGATGCTATCAAACATTTGCCGCCTGTGGAAGATGGCGAAATACATCCACAAGATACACTGCACCGGGCACGCAAGCTAAGTCCTAAAAATAAGGCCCGTATCATGGCAACCTCGGAAGGCGGAAATTGGACCGAGTGGCCTGAACATTTACTTGAAGGGCTCACGTGTCGCGAAAGCAGCATTGGCAAAACATTTACCAGCGCCTACGGCAGGATGGCTTGGGACAAGCCATCGCCAACCTTGACCACGCACTGCGTTGGTTTGAGCAATGGTTGCTATGGACATCCCGTTCAGAACAGAGCCATCACATTGCGGGAAGCAGCGTTGCTTCAATCTTTTCCGGCTAACTATAAATTTGTCAAAGAAGACGAAGACCTCAACATCTCTGTTTTAGCCCGGCAGATTGGAAATGCCGTGCCGCCGAAGCTGGGAGAGTCTATCGGTTTGAGTATTTTAAATCATCTAGAACAACATAACATTGATGGGCGGAAAGCTTAAATGGAGATTTGACGCCAGTACTTTTAAGTTACTCGGTCGCGGCTTAATTACAGACAGGATAACCGCGATCTACGAGCTGGTTAAGAATTGCTATGATGCCAACGCAACAAAGGTCGATGTTGAATTTCTCGGTGTAGAAAAAAGAAGCGCCAAAAGCACCATCATTATCCGCGACAATGGCCAGGGCATGTCTTTAGCGGATATTACAGACAAGTGGCTCGTGGTTGGCACATCAAGTAAAAGAGATGCTACATTTTCGGCAGAACCTTTCAAACGCCGTTATATAGGTGAAAAAGGAGTCGGTAGGTTTGCCACTGATAAATTAGGTGGACATCTTCAGATTCTGACTAAAAGAGAAAGCGATGCCGAGGTCCTAAAAGTAACTATCGATTGGGCCAGCTACGAACAAGAGCTTTTGCAGCAACAGCAGGGTGTGCAAAAAAGATTGTTCACCGACCTGGAAAACGATTATGAGTATGTTAAACATGAAAAATTGTTCCAGGACGGTCACGGCACGCAACTGGTAATAACGCTTTTGCATGAAGCCTGGGACAAAGAAATGCTGCTACGGCTCGAAAATCAATTGGGGCGGATATTGCCGCCAGTCTTCAATTTAGATCCACCTTTCAATATCTTTTTAGCAGCTGCTTCGCTCGAATTGCCGCATAGGCCCATCAAGCCAGAGCCTATAGAAGAATTGGCCACAGTGCATGTTGAAGTTAAATTTGATTATGAAACTCAAAAACAGGGCGTAGTTCATTTTGACGAGCAACTGCAAGAATTTGTTCCGCGGTATATCGAGCCGCAGGATTTTGGCCCAATCTCAATGGAATTCTATTACTTCAATGCGGAGGCACAAAAACAATTCAAGGCCAAATACAAGAATACTGCGAATTATATCGAGGGTGTTAAGATATATCGCGATGGAGTGATTTGTACTCCTTTTGCTGAGTACGAGCAAGTATTAGATAAGCGGCGGGACGTGCTAGGAATCGATAAGCGCAGGTACCAGGAAGCATTCGACAAATTAAGCACGCGCGAGCTTATTGGTATCATACATATTACTAGGGATGGTAACCCGGCCATACTTGACGCTACGAACAGGCAGGACTTCGACGATACGCCGGAATACCGCAATCTCAAAACTTTCATTATCGGGCAAATCGACGAGCTCGCGAAATATCGAGCGGTTATTCGAAAAGAGAACAAGACCCGGGTTCAAAATAACCTGAAGCGGGCGTCGGCAGATGTTAAGGATGTATCTAGAACCCTGAACCAGATCGTACGGGAGCGCCCTGAACTGAAAACCGTCCTTGCGCCGGCTATTGCCAAAGCAAAGGACGCTTCGGATAAAGTAACGGAAGGCGTTAAGGAAAGCGAAACATCAGAACAGGAGTTTTTAAGAAAAGAAGAGCTGTATTTAAGCCTGATGTCCTTACAGGACTTTGCTAACGAGTTGGCCCACGGGATTCGTTTTGCATTGGCGCCTGCAAAGCAAGGGGCCGAGTATATCGTCGAATTTTTCCCCGATCCTAAATTAAATGATCGATTTTTAGAATACGCCAAGCTGATATATAATCAAACCGAGGTCATCAGTACGCTCGTTGATTTTATGTTGAGCTATGCACAGGTTGATATTGAAGATAGTGAATTCTCAATTAAAGAGGTTATAGACGGGGTATTAAAAGGCGCTCATTCGATCATATTTGAGAAAGAGGGCATAATGATCGAAACAAATATTAAGGATAATATCAGGTTGACCGGCAAGCGCAAATTCCTAGAAGACGTTTTAGCGAATTTGATTTCCAATTCGCGCAAGGCGCTTGTTAAAGAAAACGATAAAAAAATACTTTGCGAAACTTACGCGGACGGAGATAAGCTAACTATCTTGTTTTCGGACAACGGACATGGCGTAGATTCAAAAATACGGGATAAAATGTTCGAAATGTTCAAGACCACAACAGCTGAAGAAGGAGGTGCAGGGCTAGGGCTGTTTATCGCCAGGTCGCGAATGAAAGCGCTTAATGGCACCATTGAATTGATTTCAAGCGTATTTGAGCCGAAAGGGGCCACCTTCAAATTGACCTTACCTTTAAAGAAATAGTATTATGGCAACCACAAAGCCGCTTATTGTAATTATTGATGACGATTTTACCCAAAGCCAACCATTATACGGCTTTCTGGAAAATGAATACACTGCCGATAATGTGCATTTATTTCAAAATTCCTCGGACGGCGTAAAATTCATTGAAGAGAGCCTTTCACGTAAAGTTATTGTACTGCTTGATATTATGTTTAACGGCCAAGAAGTAGGCGTCGATGTTTTTAATGCTATCGCAAAGCAAAGCGCGCTTGTTTGCTTTATTGTGATGACCGGCAACATCGAGCAAGTGTCCAAAAAAGGCCTTACCAGCCTGGTCAACGGCCATGCATGGTATATCGTTCAGCGCGATAAGCCGGCAAAGGAAATTTTAAATATTGTCAAGGATGCCGAAAATCATATTAATCTTCGCGTCGACGGTGCACTGGAAGAGTGGATACTGCGGCATACTCCTGATGAGCAGCAAAGGCCATTCTTAAAATCGAGAAGCGGAAGCACCTACTCTCTCCTTGACATCTTGCAATCGCTTCGCGGAGGCGACAATAATGGCATTGGCCAGCAGATAGCAAACGATATTTTAGTATTAGCGGTCGATCTTTTGCTTACCGATCAAACCAAAATAGGCGGAGGCGAATAACATGCTTAATGTAATATTTGTTTCGGACGATAAGGACGCCGATATTGGTACTAATTGCGCTCTCTCGCATAATCATTTAACAAACGAAGTCGATCTGCAAGGCAACAATGTCGTGCTTTTGAACGGCGATCTTTGCACTTCTGCAGAAGTCGAGAAAACAATAGGTACTTTTAACGGTGGCAAATTTATCCTCGCAGCTTTTTCGCACGGCTGCGAAGATGCTCTGACATCTACGGCAGACGGCAGCGGTTATGTTCATGGCGGTAATTCCTACTATTTTGGATCGAGCCTGGTTTACACCAATTGCTGCTATTCAGGAATTAAGCTTAAAGATTCATTGATCGCTGAAGGTTGCCTGGGCTATGTCGGCTACAATGACGAAGTGAGGCTGCCGAGAAACCCGGATGACGATGTTCTTTTTATCGCGTGCGAAAATAGCGGGCTGATCCATTTTCTAACCACCGGAGACCCTCTAACCGCATCTGTCGAGGCAATGAAGACTAAATACCGGGAACAGGCCAGGTCTTTTCTTGATCAAAAAATGAATGTTGCTGCCGCATTTTTGCTACGAAATTTAAACTGTCTAACCTTTCATGAGAGCGGAACTCTTACACGAGATACTTTAGAAAATTAATAATTCGACAACAAAACTCGCTTGCGCCTGTCTTTCTAAAGACAATCAGATCAATCTATTATGGATATTTGGCCACCAAAGAAACGCAGCGAGGTTATGGCTTTGGTCCACTCCAAAGATACCAAGCCAGAGATCAAATTACGCAAAGCCCTATTCGCCCTAGGGTATCGATATCGGATACATGACAAAAACCTGCCTGGCCGTCCGGATATTGTATTTCCCAAATATCGAACGGTAATTTTTGTTCACGGTTGCTTTTGGCATCGACACGAAAATTGTCGGGCAGCTACCACGCCAAAATCAAATCTAGAGTATTGGAGCCCAAAATTTGCAGCAAACGTAGCCCGTGATAGCGCGCACCAGAAAAGCTTAGAAGCGGCGGGATGGAATGTTATTATTATTTGGGAGTGCAAGCTAAAAACGAATTTATCGTCAGTTATATCGGATATTGCCGAGAAGCTTAAATAAATATCACTACACGCCCTAGAAACGAATTACCTTGTTAAAAAAATGGATGCTAAAAAGAAAGATCAAATTGGAATCAACAATTTCATTTAGACCAGACCTGACGGTGACAGTTGAATTTGCTCTAAACTAAAATGGCGTCAAAAAACTCGTGAAATTGTCCGGTGCATCATAAAAAAATCCCGGCGCTATCGCGCCGGGATTTTTTGCTTTATTTATAACCAGGATTCTGATCCTCCGGGGTGATCTGATCGTTTAGCTTCATCTCTACGTCGGGGATTGGGTAAAGCATTTGAAAGGCTTGTAATGAGCCGGACTCTTTTGCCCACTTATTACGTGTCTTTACGTATTCGATAAACTTACCGGTACGGATAAGGTCAATACGGCGCCAGTTTTCTGCAAAAAGCTCGCGGATCCGCTCGTCCATGATCGCGGTCCTGAAAGCATCCTGCGATAGGGCTGTCCAGCGTTTATCTGCCGGCAAGGTTCCGCCCCAGGCGCGGGTACGTACTTCGTTCACCACGTTAACGGCATCATTGGTTTTTCCGAGTTCGTTCAAACATTCCGCGTAGCAAAGTTTGATATCGCCGAGACGCAGCACAGGAATGTTCTTTCCTGAGTTCCACTCGTTGTTGATCTTCTGGTCAGAATGCTTATCCGTACGGAAATCCTCATATTTTTTCACGTGAGGTTTCAGCTCGTCGTAATTTGTTCCGAGGTCTTCCCACAGGATTGGGTCTAAAGTAGGCGTGGTTCCATAATAAGTGAAATCATAACGAATGCTTTCGTCTTTGCGCAAGTCACCATCTTCCCAAATACCGCCGTTGGCAACAGTTTCATAAGCATGAACTGTTGGCACAATCTTATCATAACCCGAATAGTAACAGCCATCACCAAAGGCTGCCTGTACTGCACGTGAGCCAATCTGGAACTGCAGTTTATTGTTGTTAGGGTAAACCGGACTAAACTGAAACTCGAATATCGACTCAGCCGTATTGCTTTTAGTATAGTCCCACAAATCCTTGTAAGCCACCAGCGAGTATTTGCCCATCATCTGCTCAAAGGCCAGCCTTGCACTGTCAAAATTCCTTAAACCGGTACTTTCCGGGGCCGACATATATGCCTTTCCAAGCATGGCAAAAGCTGCACCAATGGTGGCCCTTCCGGCAGTGTTGGTTTGCGGACACAGTTGAGAGGCTTTAGTAAAGTCATTGATTATAAATGTCCACACATCTTTAAGCGGCTGACGTTTAAAGCCCAACGTAGATTCTCTGCTGATATCGCGGATCGGGATCTCACCCCAGTACATCGCCAGTTCAAAGTCAACAAAACCACGTACAAAATAAGCCTCGCCCAGCAAATTGCCTTCGCGGGTACCTGCTTTTGCATTCAGTTTTTCCAAACCATTGATGATCTTGGCCGACTCATTAACCACCGGCCAGCGGATATTCCATTGATTGGCCAGGTGAGGCAATAAAGAGTTAAGGTTAAGGTCATACCTGTCGAGGCCACCCTTTTGCGGATCGCTTTTCATTTGAAAAGCGCCCTGCTGAGTTTCGTCGGTACCCATCATCGTGATCAGGCCTTGCTCGTCGGTACGGAAGTTCTTAAAGTTGGAGTACACCCCTTTCAGGCTGGTTTCGATCAAATTTACGTCGGAATATACCTTCGACTCATCCAGTTTGGTCAGGCTATCCTCGGTCAGGAATTTTTTGCAGGAAACAGTACTTAATAATGCGCCTGCAAGGCATATGGTAAATAATGTCTTTTTCATAATCATTCAGGTTTAAAATCCAAAGTTGACGCCTAAAACAAAGCTTCTAACCGGCGGATAGCCATAATCTCCGGTTTCCGGATCTATGCCTTTGTACTTGGTTACCAGGAACAGGTTTGAACCGGTTGCATAAACACGCAGACGGTTTACCTTCCACTGGCTTAACAGCTTATCCGAAAAATTATAAGATAAGGTCAAGGTTGAAAGGCGCAGGTACGACGCGTTCTGTATGCTGTAATCCAGATCCGATGGATTGTACCTGTTATAGCTGGTATTAGCAATCACTTTCGGGATATTAGTGTTCGTGTTCTGAGGCGTCCAGCGGTTAAGCAGGTCTGTTGAAGCCATGCTTTCGCCATAACTGTTGATCAAACCTTCATAGTAGCTGCTCACCTTTTTAGCGCCTACCGAGTAAACAAATACCGCGTTTAAAGCAAAATTCTTGTAAGAAAAATCTGTTGAGAAACCACCAAAGAATTTAGGATCTGATTTACCTACAACCTGGCGGTCATACTGGTCAACAACACCGTCTTTTACACCGTTCGGGCCAGATACGTCTTTGGCAAACAGGTCGCCCAGGCCAACTGTTTTTCCGTTGTAATTAAGCCCCTGCCATTCGGCACGATTTGATTCCTGCGCAATACCACCCGAAACATAGGTATAAATGGTATGCAGCGATTGACCAAGGAAGATATTGCCTTCACGCTGGATAACGTTTTCGTACAGGTTATAGATCTCTGTAGCGCCCCCATATAGTTTTTCAACCTTGTTCCTGGTGAAGGAAATGTTGCCACCCAGGTTCCAGTTCCAGTCTTTACTTTGAACAATTTGACCGTTAATGGATAGCTCTATACCCTTGTTGTTGATACGACCGATATTTTCCCACTCCTGCGTATAGCCGGTTGTGGTGGCTAATGAACGGTTAAGCAGCAGATTGTCGTTGTTGATGTAAAACGCGTCGGCGGTTACGTTTAAGCGCGATTTAAAGAACGCCATATCCAAACCTACGTTGGCTTGTTTCTGCTTTTCCCAGGTGATATTCGGGTTGCCTCTCCGGCCGTCATTTACGATCAAAGCGCTGCCGTTATCAATCCTTGAACCATAAAGCGTTTGGTAAGCGTAGTTACCAATATCCTGGTTACCTACCACACCGTAACCAACACGAAGTTTCAACAGATCAAAAACCTTCTGACCTTTAAAAAAGCTTTCATTGGTAACAGCCCAGGCAGCAGAAACTGAAGGGAATGTACCCCAGCGTTTATCAGCAGCAAACCTTGATGAACCGTCACGACGGGCGGTAGCTGTTAAATAATACCTGTTGTCGTAATCATAGTTAGCCCTGGCAATTACCGAAAACAATGAATAGGCATAGAAATCCGATCCAAGTACCGATTTTTCTACCGCTGCAGCGCCACCAAGGTCATAGTATGAAAGATCATTGCTGGCAAAACGATCGCCCTGGGCAAGGGTATAATTCGAGCTGCGTTTACTGGTACTTGTACCTAACAAGCCGGTAAAATGATGCTTTCCGGCAAAGGTGGTGTTGTAGGTAGCCGTGTTATCCCACTGCCAGTAAAGATCGCTCCAGCGCTCGTGTTTTGCACGCGCGTCGCCGTTATAATTACGGATAGCCTCCTGAATATTGTTAGGAGTAAACGTAAAGAACGTTTGCTGCGCATAATCAACGGCAAAAGTTGAGCGGATATCCAGGCCTTTGATCGGGTTAATGTTCAGATAATTTGATGTTACCAACCTGTTCCTGTTTTGCTGACGGGTGATGTCAAGCGAGTTGAAAGGGTTGAAATCGTTATTATTCTGTTCTCCGTGCGACCGGTAATATACCGTAAGATAATCGCTGTTATAACGGGTTGCCGGATCTTTATAAGGATTATAATTTAAAAGCGGGTTGCCGTTAAGCGCCTTGTTATACACATCATCGGTAGGTATATTATCATCAGTACGGGTAAAACCGGTATTGGTACCAACTTTTAACCAGCGTTTAACATCATATTCGGCATTAAAGCGGCCGGTATATTTATTCTGTTTGGTTTCGTCGATAATACCTTTTGTGCCCGCGTAACCCATACTTAAATAAAAAGTACCACGTTCTGAACCACCCGAAAACGCAACCGAATGATTTTGCTGATAGCCTGTTTGTTTTACCTGATCAAGCCAGTTAAAACTCTGACCACTGTTATGGGTATCAAATTCCTGCTGCGAAAAAGCGATATTGGTTTTCAGCAACGTGTTGTTGATATAGTCCTGGCGGTTGGCAGTCGGATTATCTTTTAGGTAACCATTGGCGTAGGCATCGGTACGCAGGTCAAATAACTGATTGGCATTCATGGTTGAAGGCATGCGCATGATGTTTGTAAAACCAGCCCAGCCTTCATAAGTAACCGTGCCGTCGCCTGCTTTTCTTTTACCTTTTTTAGTAGTGATGATCACAACGCCGTTGGCACCTCTTGAACCGTATAAAGCGGTAGCAGATGCATCCTTCAGCACCTGAACCGATGAAACATCATTCAGGTTAATAGATTTAAAGCCGCCCAGGTTGTTTTCCATAACCAAACCATCAACCACATATATCGGGCTTGAGCCGGAGTTAATGGTATTGATGCCACGGATACGGATGCTGGCATCATCGCTCGGCTTTGAACCTCCGCTTACAAAAACACCCGAAACGCGGCCCTGCAAAGCTTCACCTACGTTAGTAACCGGCCTTTCTTCAAGTGTTTTTGATTCGATACTGGCTACCGCACCGGTTAAATCTGATTTTTTAAACGTAGCACCTACAACTACAACCTCGTTAAGGCTGCTGCTGCTGGATACCAGTTTAACTTTCACCGGTTCAGCACCTGCAGTAACTTCCTGGGTTTCAAAACCGATATAACTTACTATTAACACCGTACCCGGAGCCACATTTAAAGAAAAGTCGCCATTTACGTCGGTCACTGTTCCGGTTTGGGTGCCTTTGATTTTGACAGATACACCCGGAAGCGGCAGGCCTTTTTCATCAACCACATTGCCTTTTACAGGTGCCCGTGATAAATCTATTTCCGGGCGGATAATAGTCATGACGTTTTGCTGAATATCTTTGTTGCTGATCACAATGACATTACCCGAAGCCTCATAACTGAGATTGATTGGCGATAAAAGCAAATCAAGCACTTCGCTTAATTTAAGGTCGCTTACCGATAAATTAACCTTTTGATTGGCATTGATCAGTTCTGACACAAAGGTAAAGGAAACATGACTTTTGCTTTCCAGCGTCCTCAGGACACTTTTAAGCGATTTATTTGATTCTGATATCGAAACACGGGTTTCAAGAGCCGCCTGGGCTCTTGAAGTTTTGGCAAAAGCACTTCCGAATAATGTAAGAATTATAGTTAACTGTACAAGCGTAATTCTCATTATTTTTAGGAGTATAGGTTTATATTTCATACTTTAGTTTTGGTTAGTTATTGATTTGGTAACTGGCAAAAAAAGCCCCACCTCGGCCCTGGGCCAAGAAACATTTGAACGTGTGAAAAATGGGGCAAACAACTTAACCGGCAGTACCGCAAATATTGCCGGTTTTTGTTTATTGAGGGTTGATGTCGGGTGATCTGCTTTTCTTCATAATTTGATTTAAATTGTACTAATTGATTATCTGCCGGCGCTAATTTTATCATCCGGCGAACCTATGATGATCCGTCCGTCCTTAAAACTGCATTCCATATTTAATGCTTTACAAATGATCCTCACCTTTTCATCCAATGGTTTTTCTGAAATTGAGGTTGTCAGGGTAAGTTTTTCCAGTTTCTCGCGGTCGTACTCAATGTTTACGCCGTAGGCTTTATTGATCTTCTCTATAACTGAAATAACCGGGGCATTATCAAACGTAAATTCTTTAAGGGCCCGTACCTGCGACAAGATGAGCGGACGGGGGAGCAATTGTTTTTCATTATTCTGCTTACCGGCCGAGAAAACCACCTGCTGGTTTTGGGTAAGAATAACTTCTTTAGGCCGATCGGGATCCTTTTCATCCGCGGCACCATCATATACGGAAACACGTCCTGTGTTTACTACTACCTTAACGTCCTGCTTTCCGGCTATGCTTTTAACTGTAAAGCTGGTACCAAGCACTTTAACAATGATATTTCCGTTGTGGACAAGAAATGGTTTATGGGGATTTTTATGTACTTCAAAAAAAGCTTCGCCGGTTAACACAACGTCCCTGGTATCACCAAATGTAGCGGGATATCGCAATGACGATCCTGGTTTTATAACCGCCAGGCTCCCATCACTCATGCGGATCAGTTTAGCCACATGACTTTGGTTGGAGACATTCAGCATATTGACGATCTCGATTACCGGCCCCTGATTTATCTTTTTATAGTTTGACAGATAAAACCATACTCCAACAGTAGCAAATAGGCAAATAGCCGCGGCTACCCTGACCCACATTGTTCGGTAAATAGCGGTTTTCTTTTTTTCCGGTACACTGATCCTTTGCTGCAGACCGGCAATCATTGCGTTTACCTTCTCGTCAGACAGGCTAACTTTCAGGGGCTTGATCCTGATTGATCCGGCTATCGCAGCTGCTTCATCAATTGTTTTTTGTTTTTCCGGGTATTGGCTCAGCCACTCCGCCCAAAAAGCATCATGATCCGGTTCTTTTTTCAAAACCCAGGCAATAAAAAAATCATCATGCAGAAAGTCTTCAACTTCGAAGTTCGAATAATCGGTCATCTGGGCGTCGGTGTACAGTTGGTTACACCCTATATATCAGAAAACCGCCCCGGAATACTCACTTACCGGCAAAAAAAATGAAGGAATTTTAATTTAATATATAAAACACTAAATATCAATGAATTAATTTAGAAGTTTTTATAAGCATCAATACAAAAACAAACACCGCCCAGTTGGCTTTGAAGCTTTTATAGGCACGTTGCAGCAGGTTGTGAACCGATTGCCTGTTAATACCCATGATCTGTTCGATCTCGTTAAAATCCAGTTCTTCAAAAAAGCGAAGATAAAGTACCTCCCTGTGGCGTGGCGGCAACTCGTTGAGTACCTGTTGTACCCGTGTGCTAAGTAATGTGACATCAAACTCAGCAATCAGCCGGGTTTCAATACTGAAATCAACCAGGAAATCATAGGATTCGTCAAGCGCCTGGTTTCGTTGCCAGTTTGCCTGTTCGCGAAAAACACGATGGCGCATAGCTTTAAAAAGATAGCCTTTTACCGCCGGCGTGGCGTTAATGCGCTCCCGTCCCTCCCAAAGATCAAAAAACAGGTCCTGTATACAATCTTCAATAAAAGCTTCATCCTGGTTAAAACGGTAACCATAGTTAAAAAGGGCTTTGGCATACCTGCTCACCAGCTCGGTATAAGCATCCCGGTTACCCGCTCTGAAAAGATCCCAAAGATCTGTTTCTTTAACGGCGGCCGTGAAATCCTTTATTGCACCCATTGATCTCGTCACTTTCTGCGTCCCGGGAAGATAAATAGCTAAATTAATTGGTTGATCTCCGGTTTACCGGAAAACGGATTCAACAAAATAAAACGAAAGTTAGATAAAAATCAATTAAAATACCTGAACATCTTACAACTGAGACAAAAGTTACAATTTACGGGGTCAATCGAAAGCGCTATCAATTGCTTCGCGATGTAAACACAACCCAATAAAATTTGTATCGCTTTAATATTGCATGAACGTTATCCATGGCTTGGCCAGCTAAAATCCCCCGATTTTATTCAGAATTGCTGTTTATCTTAGGCGCGATGATCAGAAGGATTACAGCTTTCTTAATGGCCGGGCTCTTACTCTTTGGCAGCGTAGCTTT